>NZ_JBXAHY010000002.1:0-981818 GCF_058795655.1 Chryseobacterium sp. GW823-FHT05E08
ACTTGGTGAGCCGTTACCTCACCAACTATCTAATCTTGCGCGTGCCCATCTCTATCCACCGGAGTTTTCAATATCAATTGATGCCAATCAATATATTATGGGGTATTAATCTTCCTTTCGAAAGGCTATCCCCCAGATAAAGGCAGGTTGCACACGTGTTCCGCACCCGTACGCCGCTCTCAAGATCCCGAAAGATCTCTACCGCTCGGCTTGCATGTGTTAGGCCTCCCGCTAGCGTTCATCCTGAGCCAGGATCAAACTCTCCATTGTATGTTTGTCTGACTCACTCAAAGTTATTAACGTTCTAGTCTTTTCCTTACTTGGTTGTTATATCTATTTTTCAATGATCTTCTTGTATCTTCCGCTTTTTACTATACCTAATTTTCTGTCGTTTTCAGTATAGATTTGCGTGTGCAAAAGTAATTATTTATTTCTAATTGACCAAAAGATTTTTGACTTAATTTAAAGTTTTTTAACTAACCCTAAATCGCCTCTTTCGTATCCTGATCTTCTACTTCTCTGCTCCCGTTTTACCGGACTGCAAAGATACAAATTATTTTAACTTTAACAACTTTTATTTAATAAAAATTTTAATGTTTGTTGTAATCTGTTTCGTAGTCTTTATACTCTATTACCTCCTTCTGCGCTACCAATCCACTCTCGTTTTTCAGTGGGGCAAAAGTACTCCATTATACCCTACCATTCCAAATCTATTTAACATAATGTTTATGTAAAACTCGTATTGTGGAGAAGTTTCAAATGTAATTTATTGATATACTTTAGTTTGTATAGATAGTGGTACTTATCCACAGTATTCGATTGCTTTGTAAAAAGATCTGGGAATGAGCGTTCGGAGGGTTTTGGAGCTTGTAATGGGAATTGAAAAAGATATCCTTATTATATAATAGGTATACTATATATAAGGTATGTTCTAATTAAACCTCATAGGTTTTCAAAACCTATGAGGTTTGAATTCGTGAGAAACTACGCTTGAGGATGCTTTTTTATCTCCCACAGATTTTCGCAGATTTACACAGATCTTAAAATTAGGGTTGGAGAAATCGCATTGAGGCTTATATATTATAATGTCCTTTTGCCTTGAAGCAAACGGACCAAAAATTCAAGACTGGAAGCTGCAAGCTAAAAATAAATTCTGTTCTCTAAAAATTCTAAAACTTGCGCGAATTCAGAATTGGTTATTCGATTCAGGATTGGTCTCGCGCTTCAAACAGTAGAATTTTTTTAACGTTCGCAGAATTCATTTTCTTAACGCTGCAACTTCCTAGGTCGCTTTTGCAGCCATGGAAAAGATTAGCGTTCAATGAAATTATGCCTAGGTAATTTTACTACGAGAAAATATAATAGGAACGTGTGCTACCCTAGCCCGGATTGCAGCGGCATCCTTTTTGGGGGCGGCCGGAGCGAAGCGAAGGCCGTCAACAAAAAGATACAGCGGAAAGCCGGATGAAGCTCCTGAAAAATTTTGAGTTGGGGGGGATGGGTTTGAGAATTGGAGGGTATGAGAGTATTTGAGAAGGAGATTGCTTCGTCGCTTTGCTTCTCACAATGACAATTTGGGAAAGAAAAAAGCAGAGTTTAATGACTCTGCTTTTCTTTATTATATATGGCGCTTAGAAATTCTGCGTAAGATTTCTCTAAGCCTATGATATCGCCGGATTTTAAATTTAATCCTCCAACTCCTGTTTGGTCGGATTTTATTTTTGTGGCGGAGATCTGAAAATATTGGTTTCCTTCTTCGGCTTTATGTTGCAGTTTTATTGTTGAACCTAATAGTTTCTTTGTAGAAATTGCATAAACTTCTCCCGGCACGGTCTTAATTATTGTATATGATCGTGGAGACAAGGTATAGTCTTTTTTATTTATGCTTATTTTTTGATCTTTTTCTGATGAAGCAAATAAATAGATATTCCCTTTTTGGTTTAAAAATTTCTCCTTTGAGATATAATATAAAGCGAGTTTATAATTTGAAGGATTGAAAGTCTGTGAAGAGCCATCAATATTTTCAAATGGTTTTAACGAAAAAGAGTTGGCGCCAATTTCTTTTGCTTTCTTATATATTAAAGAAAAAACTTCAGCATCATTTTTTGAGAACCCCTGAACTTCTACTTCGCCCAATAGTTCGGCCTGTTTTACTTCTTCGCCTATTTTGTATAAAAATTTATCTGTGTTCTCGTGTGTTTTTTCAACCTTGGTTAAATAAACATTCTGAGCACTGAAAAACTGAACAAAAAAAACAAAAATGATAATTCCTAAATTTTTCATCTATCTATTATATTATTGTGAAAGGATTTCGACGCATTCTTCAAGACTATTTTCCCAATGTTTTGGTTCGACTTTATACGTCTCTTCAATTTTGTCTAAACACATTGTACTTCTCTTTGGACGTTTTGCCGGAGTTGGATATTGTTCGGTTGTTAACGCATTTAATTTTACTGAAGATTTTGAAAATTCAGCGATTTTTTTAGCAAATTCAAACCAAGTTGTTTCGGGGTAATTTGAAAAATGGAAGACACCGAAAGTTTTCGTTGGAGCATCAATGATATTCATGATCGCTTCGGCTAGATCATTTGCATTTGTAGGCTGACCATATTGATCTGCAACAATTCCAAGTTCGTCTTTTTGCGAAAATAGGTTCAACATCGTTTTCACAAAGTTTTTGTTGAACTCTGAATATAACCAAGATGTTCTTAGGATAATAGTTTTAGGATTAATTTCTAAAGCCAATTCTTCTCCTTTTAATTTTGATTCTCCATAAACGCCGATCGGATTTGTGAAATCGTCTTCAGAATAATCAAGATTTGTTTCTCCATCAAAAACGTAATCTGTGGAAACATGAATTAATATTGTTTTATTATCCAGACAAGCCTGAGCAAGATGTGCTACACCGTCTGCATTTACAGCAAAGGCTTTTTCACTTTCTTTTTCGGCAAGATCTACCGCCGTGTAAGCCGATGCATTGATACAGAAATCCGGTTTTTCATTATTAAAAAATGTGTTTACCTGAGTTTCGTCTGTAATATCCAGGGTCTGTGAGTCTGTGAAAACAAATTCATAATCAAGTTCAAAATCGGGAGCAATTTTTCTTATGCAGTTTCCCAATTGACCGTTGCTTCCTATTACTATTATTTTTTTCATTTATTATGAATTTTTCGCGTTTTGTGATCTTAAAAATTTAACTCTCGACTGGAAATCTTTCTGGTCTAAATCTACGTAGAATTTATGAAATGTATCTTTGATATCTTCCGGGTGAACTTCCGATTTTCTGGTTTTAATATTAAAATATATTATTGTAACCCATAAAACGGCATGAACTGTTTTCTCGTCCAAACTTTTCATTAAAATCTCCACTTTTGCAGTTCTATCCTGTATCTCGATCGTTTTGCTGCTGATGACAACCTGCGTATTATATCTTACTTCTTTTAAATATGCTATTTCGTTTTGAATCGCTATCCAAGTACAGCCCGTCTTTTTAGTGTATTCTTCATAAGTAAAACCGTAGAATGTCTCTACATGATCTTCTCTTGCATTAAACATATAATCCAGATATTTCACATTATTTAAATGCCCGATCGGATCACAATCACTAAATCTAACTTTAACCGTAGTTGATACTTCTTTTTCCATTTGGCAAAAATAAAAAAACCACCTCTAAAAGAGATGGTTAGTTTTATAAATCTTTGTTAATTTCTTACAATTAAAGACCTAATTCTTTTTTTACAGCTGGAGTAGCATCAACACCTGCTTTGTAAACAAACGCAGAAGAGTTAGCATCCATTACGTAATCATAACCGTTAGCTTTAGAAACTTTAGTTACAACATCGTTTAATTTCTTTTCAACCGGCTCGTAAGCTGCATCTCTTTTAGCAACGAAATCTTTTTGAGCTTTATCTTGCATTTGGTTGATCTCGTCATTCATTTTAGATAATTCAGCTTCTCTTGCTTTGTTTTCCTCAGCAGTTTTCTTAGGAGCTTCTTCAGTATATTGCTTTAATTTAGCTTGTCCAGCGTCAGCTTTCTTTTTGATTTCAGCTTGTTTAGCATCTAAGAAAGTTTTTAAGTCAGCATCTGCTTTTTTCTTTTCAGGCATTGCTTCAAGAACACCCATAACATCTAAAGTAGCAATTTTTTGAGCTTTTGCCATACCTACAGATACAACCATCATTACTGCTGCAAATAATACACTTAATTTTTTCATAATTGGTAAATAAATAATTTAATTTGTTTTTAGATTTTAAATATAGGTAAAAGTTAATTATGATAATTACTTTTTACCTTTCGTACTTGTTTTTTCCTTTTTATCAGATCCAGATGAACCTTTTAATAAAACATCCAATACTTTGTCAGTATAATCGAATCTTTTTTGAAGGAAAATAACATTAACGTTATTGGCTTTATCAAGAACTATGCCCAAGCCATTCTTCTCAGACATGGTTTTGATGGCATTCCAGATCTGATCCTGGAACGGTACAACCAAACTTGTTCTTAGTTTAGTGATCTCACCATTAGCTCCAAACCTTAAACTAGTAGTAGTTTTGATGTTTTTATCCAAATCCATCACCTCTTTTTCTCTAAGTTTTAATTGGTCTCCAACTAATAATACTTTTTCGTTCTCAAAAGCTGATCTTTTCTTTTCAAACTCAGACTGTAAGGTCTGAAGTTCTGATTGCCAAGTATCAATTTGTGAATTTAATCTGGCTTCCGCTTCTTTATATTGAGGTAATTTATCCAAAATATATTCTGTATCTACTACACCTACCTTCTGCGCATTGCTTAATCCGAAAAGCAAGAATAATACAAATGTGAAAGCAAATTTAAAATTTTTCATATTGCGAATTATAATGATTGGTTCATCAAGAAGTGTGTCTTCCATCCTGAAGGCTCAGTTCCAGTAACTGTTTTATCAAATCCGTAAGCAAAATCAAACCCGATCAATCCAAATGCACCCATGTAAACTCTTACCCCAACACCAACTGATCTTTTTAACTGGAATGGATTATAGCTACCCCATGAGTTCCATACGTTACCACCTTCAGCAAATGTTAATGCATAAATCTTAGCAGTCTGGCTCATTGAAATTGGATATCTTAGTTCTAAAGTAAATCTGTTATAGATTGTACCTCCTCCTTTTTGAGTAATATCTTCTGATGTTCCACCATAAGTAGAAGCATTTTCGTAACCTCTTAAAGGAATTAGTTCTCTACCGTCATATCTACCTCCGAAAAGTCCTGTTCCTCCTACATAGAATCTTTCAAATGGCGGAGCTCCCAATTGTTTGTTGTATCCGTCCATGAATCCCATTTCAGCAGAAGATCTTAAAACCAGTTTTCCTGCAATTTCGTTATAAACGTCAGCTTTGAACTTGATTTTATAGAATTCCATCCACTTATACTTTTCAGTAGGACTCATTGTTGAATAGTCTTTATTGCTAAACAATGAATATGGTAAAGTGAATTTTCCGGTAAGTTCAATATTAGAACCCGTTGTCGGGAAAATTGGGTCAATACCCGCAGAGTTTCTGCTTAATCCTATATTTAGACTTAAGTTATTTGCTGTTCCATAATATTCAGTAGTATCACCGAATTCAAATGGATAGTTACTAAAGTCATATTTCTGATACTGAATACCTGTGTATAATGAGAAGTAATCATCCGGCCACTTCAATAATCTGTTTAGACCTACTGAAGCAGAGAATATATTTAACTTCTGAGCATTACCCGAAGCATCAGAATATTTTACTCTTGAAGTATTCAAACTTACAGAAAGTGCAGTTGGTCTTGTTCCGAATAACCAAGGCTCTGTGAAAGATACCCCGTAGTTTTGGAAATATTGTCCTGCCTGTGCCTGAATAGATAATGTTTGTCCATCACCTTGAGGAACTGGTCTAAAGTCTTTAAACTTAAGGAAGTTCTTCAAAGAGAAGTTGTTGAACGTTAATCCTAAAGTTCCAATAAAGCTGTTACCACCGTAACCTGCCTGTAACTGAACCTGAGAAGAACCTTTTTCAACCAATTTCCAGTTGATGTCTACTGTGTTATCCTGTTGATTTGGCTGGATGTCCTGACCTACCTGCTGTGGATCAAAGAATGACATTCCCGCTAAATCAAAATATGTTCTTTTAATATCACTTTTAGCAAAAAGATTTCCCGGCTTTGTTCTTAAAGCACGAAGAATAACGTGGTCATGCGTTGTTGTATTCCCTTGCCAAGTAACTTTATTCCAAGTTGCTTTTTCACCTTCGTTGATACGGATCTCAAGATTAATCTTGTCTCCATCAACCGATTTTTCAACAGGTGTAACGTTAGAGAAAAGGTAACCATTGTTCATGTAAACTGACTTAATATCAGAGTCATCTTCTTTACCTCCGTCTTCTCCAACTTTTTTGTTGAATCCTACTGCATCGTAAATATCACCTTTCTTATATCCTAGAAGTCTCTGTAAATAATCTGTAGGATACACTGTATTTCCGGTAAATGTAATATCACCAATGTAATATTGTTTACCCTCTTTAAGCTTTACGTTGATCTCGTAGTTATTGTTCTTACCTCTCCATACAGAATCAGAAACGATAGCTGCGTCTCTATATCCTAAAGAGTTATAATAACTAACAAGGCTTTGTTTATCTTCCTGATATTTTTCTTCAATGAATTTTGAAGGCTTCAAAATACCTCCAATACTAAATCTTCTTTGTTTAGTTTCTTTGAAAGCTTTGTTTCTAAGTTTAGAATCTGTCACAGTCTCATTTCCTTCGAATTCGATGTGATTGATCTTTACTTTCTTGCCTTTGTCTACGTTAATAGTCCAATCTACCAAAGCAGGATCGTTCGCATTTACTTTATCCTCGATTGTGATCTTAGCATCTGCAAATCCTTTTTTGATGTAATCTTTAGGAATATTCGTTTTAAGGCTTGAAACTAAATTCTGGGTAATTTTCGTTCCCGGCTTCAGATTGTTGTCTTTTGCCAGTTTTTCGTTTTTCGATTTCCCGATTCCTTTACCCTTAAATTTAACTTCTCCAAGTTCCTTTAAGTCCTGTAAATAGAATTTCAAAACTACAGTTTCGCCTTCAATACTTTGTACATAGACCTCTACTTCCGAAAAAGATTGAGTATCCCAAAGCTTTTTGATAGCATTGCTGATTTTTTGCCCGGGGATATCTACATTTTCTCCTTTTGACAATCCTGTAAATCTTAAGATCTGTGCAGGTGTGTATTTTTTAACCCCATCTACAACGATGTCTTTAAGCATGTAAGAGCCAATTTGGCTGTCTGCATGCACAGGATTATTCACTTTGGTGCTGTCCTGTGGCGTTACCTGTCCATAAAAATGTGCAGAAGCAACAAACATAATGATGGGTAATAGTCTAAACTTCATTTTATCGTAGTCTTTCTTTTCTTAAATTTTACTGAATCTTTATTTGTTCACCAGTTAGGCCGTATCTCCTTTCTTTGCTTTGATAATCTACAATGCACTGAAAGAAAATATCTTTAGAAAAATCCGGCCACAGAACATTTAAAAACTGCAGTTCTGCATAGGCGATCTGCCAGAGGAGGAAATTACTTATTCTAGTTTCGCCACTTGTTCTTATTAATAAGTCTACAGGTGGGAAATCTTTAGTATAGAGATAGTTTTCGAATAATTTTTCATCAATATTTTCAACATCTACCTTACCTTCCTTTACATCAGCACTAATATTCTTAACGGCATTCAGTATCTCATTTTGTGAGCCGTAGCTTATCGCTAATACTAAATTACCTTTTGTGTTTTCTTTTGTAAGCTCTACCACGCGAAGTAACTGATCCTTCACTAGTAGCGGCAATTTTTCCAAATTACCAATAACATGCATTCTTAACCCTTTCGTGAAAATTTCTTCGGCTTCCAGCAATAAAGTTTCTGCAAGCAGATTCATTAAAGTATCTACTTCATCCGTAGGACGTTTCCAGTTTTCCGAAGAAAACGTGTATAGCGTTAAGTATGGAATGTGTATCTCATTACATGCATTAATAGCATTTCTTACTGCATCGATGGCATTTTTATGACCAAAGGTCCTTTCTTCGCCTCGAGATTTTGCCCATCTTCCATTACCATCCATGATGATAGCAACGTGTTGTGGTAAATTCTCAGAATCTATTTTATCTTTAATCAACGACATAATTAATTAATCACAATAACATGGTGGTCTTCCGAAAGAATAAGTAAGACCTAAGCTTACTGTATTCATCCAATCTTTAGACTTTAAATCTCCAATATTTCTTTCTCCAATAAGTTTCGCCTCTCTTTCTTTAGATACTACATAATAAGCACCCGTCTGAAGTAAAGACCCACCTGTAGAAGGACTTAAAATATCACCATTATAACTACTAGTAACGTCTTTATCAAGAACCTTACTATGATCCAACTGATCCGTTAATGTATATCTAAATGTAGCTTCTGCAAATATTGCCCAGCTATAGTTAAATTTATATTTTAAACCTACTCCAAAAGGAATATGCATTGTTGTTTTTTTCCCTGTTGTATAGACAGCTGTAGTGGTAAAATCTAATTCATTGATAGGAGCCTGCGCTACCCCATCTGCATCTCTTCTGAAGTCATTTACCATGTTTGCCTTTGGTGCATCAAACATCAAAGCTCCAACCCCACCAAAAATATATGGGCTCAGCATACCTTTCTGCTCATTGTTTACCGGGAAGAAATTGTATTCAAACATTAAACTAGCCTCGTAAACATTGTTTTTTCCTCCTGCATTTCTATTTTGTCTATATTCTTCTTTAGCCGCCTTATCACTGAACTGGATCTGATTATATCCTAGATCTAATCTTACAGTTTGGTGTGGGTTAAAATTAAACCTGTATAAAATACCTCCATAAAATGGGATGCCCCAATCCGACGCCTTATTTAAATCCAACGGCTTTTGTAAAATATAATTCGTTCTTCCTATATCACCAACTAGGTTACTCATCCCTAGACGAACCCCCAATTCGTTTCTTTGAGCTTTAATACTTACCACAGTTCCCAAAACGGCAAGGAAGCTAAATAATAATTTTTTATTCATAAAAGAATATGGATTTATGGTTATTTTAAAATTTAATTTTTGCAAATATAAAACATTTTTATATTAATGATAATCTTAATGTTTAGTTAAAAATAAACAAAAAAACATAATTTGTTATAAAGTAAACGACAAAGTAGCAAAAATATTCTTTTTTTAATAGATTTAAAATTCCTGAATACATAATAAACCCCCATTAAATGAGGGTTTAAAAACACTATTTTTTATTAAAGATCGTTCTGACTCTGTTTCTTATTCTTATTAACAGAGGCTCTTTATAGTTTTTATCTTCATCGAAATATCCGTAACCATAGCCATATCCGTAACCATAACCGTATCCATAACCCTGTTTTACGTCATAATCATTATAAACTAAGCCTAAATGCTCAATCTCATTGTTATGATATTTCTCAGTAATCATCTTCAGCATATACTTTTCTGTGTATTCGTGACGAACAACATAAATGTTTGCATCTGAATATTTCATCAATTCATAAGAATCTGCAACCAAACCTACCGGTGGAGAGTCAATAATAATGAAATCGTATATGTTTTTAAGCTCTTCAAGGAACTTAATATTTTTATCACTCATTAAAAGCTCTGAAGGATTTGGCGGAATTGGCCCCGAAGTAGCAACATCAAGATTAGGAATATTAGTTTTATTAATAATCTGATCTATTGAAACTTCCCCAGTAAGATAATTGGAAATCCCGTATTTATTATCGATTTTAAAATCTCCAAAGATCTTTGGCTTTCTTAAATCCATCCCCAAAAGGATCGTTTTCTTATCGCTTAATCCTAAAACGGAAGCTAAATTGATCGAAACGTATGTTTTACCCTCACCTCCAATAGATGATGTAACCAATATTGTTTTACTTTTACCATTTTCAACTGATAAGAATCTCATGTTCGCTCTTATACCTCTAAACGCTTCAGATACAGAAGATTTAGGCTGTTCAAGAACAGTAAGCATATTTTCATTACTGTTATTCCCAATAACTCCAAGCAATGGAATTCTTGTGGCATTCAACAATTCTTTAATATTTCTTATTCTGTTGTCAAGTACGGTACCTATCAAAATAAATAACAATGGAAGAATTAGCAAACCTCCCATAATCATAGCCTTGGTTCCTTTCACATTCGGACCAATTGGGCCTTGTCCAAGATTCTTAGCAGGGTCAATAACTGTGATATCAGACTGATTGGTAGCCATTCTCATTTGAGTTTCGTTCTGTCTACCTAATAAGCTATTATACGTTGCTTCGATCATACTATACCCTCTCTCAGCATCCAGATATTTTCGTTGTTTCTCAGGATAACTAAGCAAATCGGAATTAGCATCATTAACCTGTTGATTAATTTTATTAATCTCCGTATAATATCCTGTATAATAATTTCTTAATGAATTAGTAGAACTTAATTTAGCATCATTAATCAACCTATTAATCTCCAACATTGGTTCAGAATTAGGCTTATAAATAGAAGCCATTTCTCTTTTTTTAAGATAAAGAGCCTTCAATTCAGAAACAGAAGCAGTGAAGAGACCATCTTCGAAACCAGCAGCATTGGTACTGATCATCTTATCAAAATTCTGAGTTTCCAGGGTACGTCTTATTGTATTCAGAGAGCTTAATTTACTTTCTAAATCTGCTTTTTTAGCTTCAAGATCTTTTATTTTAGTAAGAGATTTTTCGTCTCTGTCTTTGATATCATACAGTTTTTCCGATGTTTTTAAATAGTTTAAAACTGCAGCACTAGAATCTAGTCTTTTTCTTATTCCATCAAGATTATTTTGCAAATAAGACTCTGTATTTTTATCTACTGTATTTTTATCTGCAAATCTTTTTTTCTGTAATTCGGCTACGGATTTATTTAGAAAACTTACGGTACTGTTAAGGTTATACCCCGTTTTACCGATAATCATAATACTGTTAATCTCTTTATCAAAATCTACTGTTATTGAAGACACAATCTGATTAACAGCCTGATTAACAGAAGTTAGATTAACAATAATCTTATCTAAAACAATTTTAGACCTTATAGGATTCTTAATTAATCTAAATCTCAAATTTGGAGACGTGTACCATTCTCCAATTTTTATAACTTTATTAGCAGGTCTTTCGTATGCATTAATACTTTGAAAACCTTCAATTTCATAGTTATATAAATTTGTGGATTGACCTTCTTCAGGCAAAATAACTTCATATGTATCATTACTTTTAGGCATCAAAGTAATGGCATAATTAATTTGCTGTACATGTTTTTTATCTATTTGTAAGAAAACAGGAGAGTCATCTTTGTCTAAATAAGTAGACTTTATAGATCCTTTTGTAGAATAATCCACAAAAAGATCCAATCCTTTTACAAGAAATTCATTATGAGACCTTGATAAAAGCATTTTTTTCAAATAAATTCCATCCTGATTTCCACTTTGTCCATATATGAAATTAATAGACTGATTTGGAGTAAAATAACTAGATGTATTACTTGAAATACTTAATGATAAATTTGAAGAATACACATTTTGCGCATAATATTTACTATAGACCCATGAGATCACATAGCCAATAAGCAGCATGAATACAAACCAATACCAATTCTTTAATATTCTTCTTAAAAAATGTTCTATATCAAATAATGAGAAAGAACCGTATTTTTCCTTTTGAGAATCATTTTTCTCTACAGTAGCGTCTTTTCCTGGAATCATGATTAAAGGTTTTTTATAAGTAGAAAAATTGACAATGCCGTAGTAAATACACCAACTCCAGTCGTTAGAGTCTGTATAGGATCTTTTCCAAATCCGTTCAAGCTCTTCGCTCTTGTGTTAAGATAGATCTCATCACCATTTTGAACATAATAGTAAGGTGAATTCATAATATCTTCACGGGTAAGGTCTATTTTGGCAACCTTGATTCCTTCCGGTAATTTTCTGTGAATTACAATATTTTTCCTGTCGATAGTTCTGTTCATCCCGCCATTAATAGCTAAGGCTTCAGTTATCGTAAGTATATTTTTATGAACTACTTTTTCTCCTGTAAGACCCGTTGTTTCAACATCTCCTAAGATATAATAAGTGATTCCGTTGGTGTTCAATCTAACTTCAGATTTTCCTTCCTGGAAATTCTCATTTACTTTATCTTGAATCTCTTTTGTAAGATCTTCAATAGTTCTTCCTTCAGCTTTAATATAACCAATACCAAAAATATTAATATCACCATTAGAATCAACTTTTAAACCATTAAAATAAAAGTTAATGTTTCCTCCTGAACCGCTTCCGCTTCCACCACCAGTAGCAATTCCGCCAGCACCAGCGCCTGAAACCGGATTATTAGTACTCACTGCGCCATTTGCTCCGCTACCATTCAAAGAAGAATAAAACTGTGCAGCATCACCTTTAGGTGTAGTCACAATATTAAGGTTCAACATATCATTTTTAGTGATTCTGTAAACGGGAACATTATACGGAATCAAACCTTCTTCGTTTATTACGAGGCTTTCACTAGGTTGCATATATCTTACATCTTTCGTAGTAACGCATGATGTAAGGAGAAAAGGTAATAGCAAAAGGAATAAATATTTAAAATTCTTCATCATATTTTCAAGTTGTTTGCAAAAATAAAGATTTAATTGTTACTTTTTATTATTTCTTAAAACATATATAAAATCAGGCAAATAAGCTCCCAAAAAGCCTAAAGCCAATATGATTAATAATAATAAATTTATATTGGTGTGTCTTAAACAATAAGCAGCAGTTACAATAAAAAGATAATACACAATGATATAAAAAGTAGATCTTCTGTGGGTAAGATTAAGCTTTAATAATTTATGGTGTATATGGTTTTTATCTGCATCAAAAGGCGATTTTTTATTACAAAGCCTTATCACAATAACATTTAATGTATCTACAATAGGAAGGATTAATATCGCAACCGCAATTACGGGTGCAGACTGCAAATGATACCTTGGTACATTCGGAAGATCTTTATCTATAAAAATATCTATAAAACAAATAGCTGTGAATGCAAGTAAGAATCCCAATAACATGGAACCTGTGTCTCCCATAAAGATTTTATTGGTTCGGTAATTCGACAAATTATAATACAGAAATGCCAAAACGGCTCCGATAATTATCCCGGAAAGAACCACCAATGGATAATTATATTCTCCTAATCTATAATAACTTACACCAAAAAGAGCACAGCATATCAACGAATAGCTTCCAGCTAAACCATCTATACCATCTATCAAATTAAAAGCATTAATAAGAATAATGAAAGTAATAATACTAAATACAATGCTTACGAAATAACTAAGCTCATAAACACCACATATCCCGAATAAACTTCTTATTCGGATATCAGAACCTATAACAATCAATGCCGAAACAACGATCTGAGCAACTAGCTTTTTATACGCTCTCATCACCACAATATCATCCATTACCCCGATATATAAAAGAATGACCAGCGACGCAAATAGAAATTTGTAGAGATCAAAAAGCTCATACGCAAAGATAGAAGTGCAAATTCCTATTGAATAGAAAATAGCGATTCCTCCTAAATTCGGGATTTTTCTCATGTGAGAACTTCTAACGCCCGGTTCATCCATCAAGTTCTTCCTTCTGGAGATCTTGATAATGGTAGGTACTGAAAAATAGGTGATTAAAAAAGAGAACAAAAAACCTAACCCTATCTTCACGTAGAAAATAGAAATTCCGGTTTCGGTTAAGAACAATTCAAAATTCTTCATTTTTTTTTCTAATCAAGTACATGTGTTTCCTTATAACTTTTAGAGAAGCTTTTATATTGGGATTTATAAAAAGTTTCTACCAATCGAAACAATTGTACTAACATTTGTGTTTACATTAATTTTCTTATCAATTTCTTCTGTCCAGCAAAAAATAAGAGATAAAAAATCTTTTTTTTCAGTGGCAAAGATAAAAGATAATTTTTATCAAAACGACTATAGTTTAATATATCTTTTATTTTTATATCTCTTTCTTTCATGAAAAGCTCTAATTTATTGGCCATATCGTAAAAAACGTTATCATTTTTCACAAAAGCGAGATACGCCAAAAACGAATAAACTCCCTCAAAAATCTGAAAGTTTTTTAATTCCAGCTTCTTTTGAGCGTATTGAGATTGTTTAAAAACAGCCTCAACATCTTCCACGGCTTTTAAAATATCAAGTCCTTTTTCGGTGTGAGTTTTAGTGATAGAATCTGTTCTTTCTAAATATTGATAATGAAAGTTTTGAGTCTGGGCTATATTTTTACACTCCAGTAGAAGCTGCGGAATAAGCTGAATATCTTCAAAATGAACCCCTTTTTTAAATCTTTTATCATTAAAAAGTTCTTTTTTGAATAATTTATTACACGCAAAATAACTTAGATCAGAGAAAACAGAAAAATTGTTTTCAAGATCAATATTTTCCGGCATATTGGGAATTTGCGTCAATTTTTGAGTCACGTTTCCGTGTTGATCTACTTTTTGAATATTGCAGATCACCATTTTTGACTGATGCTTTTCTGCTAGATTCAGCATTTCTTCGAACATAGTTTCCGTAACGTAATCGTCACTGTCTACGAAACCGATAAAGTCGCCCGTAGCTTTTTCAAGTCCGAAATTTCGAGCGTCACTAAGACCTCCGTTTTCTTTGGAGAAAGGTTTTATTTTTTCGGGATATTTTTCAGCGTATTGTTTAATAATTTTCTCAGAATTGTCCTTACTTCCGTCATTTATAACCAAAACCTCAATATTTTGAAGCGTTTGGTCAACTAAAGAATCTAGGCATTTTGCCAAGTAATTTTCAACATTATAAACGGGAACAATTATGGAAACTTTTTGGGGAACAAGTTTTATCATACCTTATATTTTCGTCAGTCTTGCGTTCAGCCAGCCTTTTTTGGCTTCATCAAAATCCTTCCTTGAACACGGAATGCAGTTTTCTATATTTTCATCATCACCAAAATACCACAAATTACTGAAAGTATCGCGCTTGAAAGCATATTGCCTGTCATCAATCAAAACATAGAAAATTTCGTAATGCCTTTCCTTTGGATGTGAATGTTGTATATTAATTCCTTCAATCAAATACCAGATCATTTGTGCTAAAAGCTGGTGATTTAATTGATTATCGGAGTAAATATTATAATTAAAAATCCCTACAGATTTCAGGTTTTCGCTCAAACCGATTTCTTTCATGTAAGCGCAAATTTCTCTCCGGTTCAATCCATTCACCTGTGGATTCATAGAAAAAGGTTCTCCAAAACTTTCAATCGCATCACAATTTACCGTCACAAGATCTGCTTTTCTGAAAAAAGGTTCTGTTTTCTCGGTAGAATTCATCATTTCGGCTAAACGGATAATATCAAATTCCACTTCTTTAATCAATCTTACAGAATCAACTTCATTTAAGTGTTTTTGATATCCTAAATGGTGATAATTTTTAATTGAAAAATCCTTAGTTCCGAACATTTTACTTAAAAAAGTATGTTCATTAATATTTTCACCTTGTTTTAGGGAAATAACATTGCTGATCTGCGTATAATTAATATTTTTCTTATGAAAATTTAATGCGGAAAAAAGCGAAAAAGCAAAGTCATTCGACCCTCCAATAATAATCGGAATCGCCCTTTTATAATGACATGCAGATAAAACCTCCTGCAAAATATAATGAGAATCCTGAACAGATTTCCCTGAAACCAAATCACCCAAATCTACCAACGGGATTTCGAAATCAAGTTGTGAAAGTTTATAAAACTCCTTTCTTATTGCTGTAAAATCCTGTACTTCTGCATCACCGTTCGAACCTCTGTAATCCGAAACGAATAAAAGAACAATACTGTCTTCCTTTATATTTTTCGTGATCTGATTTCCGATCTGCCAGCTTTCAGTTTTGAAATTTCTTGGTGAAATGATAAAATCTTCAAAATTCATTTATAATCTTCATTATTTTCACAAACATACAAAAAACCTCATCAAATTGAAATCATGTCACGCTTTTTGTCAATAAAAAACCGTCAACAAATTGTTAACGACTTCGTATTTATCAACCTTGTCAAAGTTTTAGAACTTTGACAAGGTTCTGCTGACTCGGTTTTAAATCTTAGGATTTTAAAATCTCAAAAATAAAAGTTGTAGAAGTATCAAATTTTCCTCCTTGTGTTGCGCCAACTAAAAATTTAGGTGTTTTTCCGTCTTTATCGAATAAAATCATTGGGCGTTCCAATCTTCCGAATCGGTTTAAATTTTTCGGAGGAGTCGGTTCCTGAATGTAATGTTTCATATTAAGATAAGCGATTTCCGGTTTTGTCCAGTGAAGACCATCTTTTGTGGTTAAATGTAGGCCATATTCGTGATTAAAAAATCCCATATCACGGGCTATCATATGAAATTTTCCGTTTTGTTTCCAGACAAAAGCGTCTTCTAATTGGGCATTGTTGGGCAACGATGAGAAATCAATGACCGGATGTTCGGATACTTTTTTGTAAGGCCCCATTGGAGAATCAGCTTTTGCGAGTCCATATTTTCGGTTTCCTCGGATGGGACCTTTTTGGGTTTCATACTCATGGGTGTTCCAGGATTTATAAAACAGCCAGTATTTTCCGTCGTTTCCTTTTACAAAAGCCGGATTTGTGGTGCAATGATCGTCCCAAGAACCTTCTTTTCCTGGAAGAAGTAGAGGTTGTTCTGGTCTGACCCAATCTCCATCAATGCTTTTTGAAGTCGCCAATCCGATTCTTTTTGTATTTGTTTTTCCATTAGAATTTCCCATGAAAAATAAATAATATTGATCGTCCACTTTTTTGATTAAAGGATTATGACAGGTTGTTGCATCCCAAAATTCGCCACCTCTGGGAGTGAGAATAACTTGTTTATGTTGAAATTCGTCAAAAGGAGAATTTGCTTCTGCTCTACAAATTTCTGAACCATTGAGCCAGCCGCCCATTCCCTTTTCTTTTTTCCATCGAGAATAGAAGAGATGAACTTTTCCGTCTTCGCCCCAAATCGGAGAACTGCACCAGATGTAGTAACCTTCCAAGGAAAATTGTCGCCCGATTGGTTTTAAATTGAAATAGGGTTTTTCTTCTGAAGATAACAAACTTGTAAACGATGAACCAAAAACTATCGCTGCGATTCCTAAAGCTGAAGTTTGTAAAAAATCTTTTCGGGTAAAGTTTTTGGGAGTGCTCATATCTTATGATTTTCAGCTAATTTAGAAGAATCATCGTAATGAAGTGTCCTGTGGTTTGGGGGTTGATTTAATGATTAATCAGCAATTTGTAACGATTGGAAAAATGATTACATTTGGTTGATTAAGTTTCGCTTATAAACAAGTTGCCTACAATGTCACAACCACGAGCATGAGACTTTACTACAATAATAAAGGACTAATAAACTAAAATGAAAACTATAAATAAATTGACTGTTTTAAAAAACATTCTAAATACAAAACAATTTTGCAGGAATTTTCTTCTGATATTATTTCTTTTTAGTACTATTAATCACTTGTCAGCTATTACTCCAAATTTTACAACTAAGAATATTAAATTTCTAAGTGAGGGAGATTCGCTTGCGGGAACAATTTTTAAGCCTGATCATATTTCTGCGGCTGTTGTCATTGTTCATGGATCCGGACAGGAAAAAAGGATGACAGAATTTGCAACATTATTAGCTAAAAATGGTATTGCTGTTTTGACTTATGACAAACGTGGTGTAGGAGAATCTGCCGGCACATATGCCGGACCTGAAGTAGGAACTAATAATGTAGACGCCTCAAATCTTAATCTTTTATCTCTGGATGCGAGTGCTGCCGTGAATATATTGTCTACATATTTATCAAATGATCAGATAGCGATAGGTTTGATTGGTGGAAGCCAAGCTGGATGGATTATTCCTTTGGCTGCGGAGAAAAATAAGAAAGTCAAATTTATGACTATATTTAGTGGAGCATTGATAACGGTAAAAGAACAACTTAGGTTTCAGTTTTACACCAACGGAAATTCAAATTTTTGGGATACGCATACAGAAGAAGATGCCTGTAAACACACCATGACTGATCCCGATAAATACGAGTTTATAGATACAGACCCAGTAGATGTTCTTTCCAAATTATCAATTCCGGGAATATGGATTTTTGGAGGTAAAGATATTCAGGTACCCGTGAATCTATCAATTGAACATCTTAATACACTAAAATCCAAAGGCAAACGCTATGAATATAAATTATTTCCAACATTAGGACACAATACGGCTTTCTCAAAATCTGAAGAGCCAATGAAAGAGGCTGTTAAATGGATGAAAAATATAAAATAAACTCCAAAAAACGAAAGTGAACGGTTTTAGAATGAATTACCATTTTATTTAAAAATTGTATTCTCTTTTACAAAGTCTATATCAGTATCATTTGTGATCATCCATATATTTCCTTCTAAATTTTGTTTTGTTTTTACATTATAATAATGATAATTTTTTTCATTGGATTTTAATTTCATAATATCTTCTTCATCTATACCATCAGGAATTACCGTGTATAGTTCAGCCTGAGTTCCTTTAATTCTATATGGATAGATTCCATTTTTGAAAGTATCATTTATTTTTTTATCAAACTCCCCTGCACTACTTTCTGTCAATTCCAAACGAATGATACCAAACGCGTGATTACGCGATTGTTTAATATCTACTATAGAACCTTCAAACTTTACATTATTATTTAAAGCTTTATTAATTCGAATGCTTTCTTCTTCTCCAGTCTTATTTAAATACATTACCATTCCTATAAAAACAATAAATAATATAATAAATCTTAAATATCTCATATCTATCAAATTTCAAGAATTATTTATTCATGTATTTTCTATCAATGCTAAAATAGGAATTCTCGAAATAAAAAAACCACTAACAATTGTATTAGTGGTTTGATTATCTGTAAAAATTTTACTTATTTCTTAGCGGCAGGTTTTTTAGCCGGAGCTTTCTTCGCTGTTGTCGTCTTTTTCGCAGCTGCAGTTTTTGTAGTTGCTTTCTTAGCGGCAGGTTTCTTTTTCTCTGCAAAAGCTTTAGGATCCTGATCTGTGATCCATTTTTTAACCTCATCTAACGAAACATCTTTCAGTTCGTCTGCTTCATATTTAGTATCATCGCTTTTCTTCGGAATTTTGAACACTGCTTTCCCGAATTTTACGAACGGTCCCCATCTTCCATTTTCAACGGAGATTTTCTCTTTTTCCCACTGTTGAATGTATCTGTTGGCCTCTTTTTCAAGCTTAGCATCAATTAATTCATTGATATCGCTTTGAGAAAGATTATCGAAATCATACTTCTTAGGAACGTTTACGAAAATGCTTTTATATTTGATGAAAGGTCCGAATCTTCCCGTTCCTTTTGTTACGCCCTCGCCTTTATATGTTGCGATCGGAGCATCTGCTATTTTCTTTTCGTGGATGATTTCTTCCGCTCTTTCCTGATTGACAGACAACGGATCTTCTCCTTTCGGGATGCTGATGTACGTTTCGCCCCACTTAACATAAGGACCGAATCTTCCAACTCCCACTGAAACCGGCTGATCTTCAAAGCTATTTAATTCAAAAGGTAGTTTGAATAATTCCATCGCTTCTTCGAAAGTAATGGTTGCGATGTTCTGACCTGTCATTAATGATGCGAAAGTTGGTTTTTCTTCATCCTCCGTTTCTCCGATCTGTATCATTGCTCCAAATCTTCCGATTCTTGCGTGAACGTTTTTACCAGTTTTCGGATCAACTCCTAAAAGCCTGTCTCCGTTGGCACGATCTGCATTTTCTTCAACATCTGCAATTCTAGGGTGGAATTTAGAATAGAAATCGGTCATCATTTCTTTCCATTTTTGTCCACCGTTTGCAATTTCGTCAAAACTTTCTTCTACTCTTGCCGTAAAACCGTAATCTAAGATTTCTTTAAAGTTATCTGTTAAGAAATCACTTACAACTTCACCAATATCTGTAGGAACGAATTTATTTTTATCCCCTCCGAATTTTTCGTCAAGGATTACTTTTTTAATTTTATCTTTTGCTAAAGAAATCTTTACCACTTCTCTCATTTGTGGTTCGATTTCTCTTTTGTCTACATATTCACGATTCTGAATGGTTTGGATCGTCGGTGCGTACGTTGACGGACGGCCAATTCCTAATTCCTCCAGTTTCTTGATTAATCCTGCTTCCGTATATCTTGCACTTGGTCTTGTATACTTTTCTGTAGCGGTGATGGTTTTGTATTCCAAAACTTCACCAACAGTAACTTTCGGAAGTAATTTATCATTGCTTTCGTCATCATCATCTTCAGCCTTAACGATTCCGTAAGCTTTTAAGAAACCATCAAAAATGATAACCTCTCCCTGAGCTTCAAAATGTTGTGCCAATTTTGCGTTTCCGATCTCAATAACAGTTTTCTCAATTTTAGCATTTGCCATCTGAGAAGCTAATGTTCTTCTGTAAATTAATTGATATAATTTGCTTAATTGAGCATCACCAATACTTTGTACTGAAAAATCCGTCGGACGAATCGCCTCGTGAGCTTCCTGCGCAGATGCAGATTTTGTCGTATAATTTCTTGGAGAAGAATATTCTGATCCGTACTCTGATGTGATTTGTTTTTTGGCGCCTTCAATAGCTTCCTGAGAAAGATTTACTGAATCCGTTCTCATATAAGTAATGTAACCTTCTTCGTACAGTCTTTGTGCGATACGCATCGTGTTGGTTACGTTATATCCTAATCTTGAAGAAGCCTCTTGCTGTAATGTAGACGTTGTAAAAGGTGCAGATGCAGAACGCATTCCCGGTTTGGTTTCAACATTCAGAACTTTAAATTCTGTTGTTCTTGCCTGCTCAAGGAATTTTTCGGCGTCTTCTTCTTTTTCGAAGTCTTTTTTAAGTTTAGCAGCGATATCCTGCTCTGTATTATTTACGAAAATCCCATCCAGTTTGAAACTAGCTTTTGGCTTAAACAGACGGATTTCTTTTTCTCTTTCAACGATTAATCTTACAGCAACAGACTGAACCCTTCCTGCTGACAATCCCGGTTTTACTTTTTTCCAAAGAACCGGAGACATTTCAAAACCTACGATTCTGTCTAAAATTCTTCTTGCCTGTTGAGCGTTTACCAAATTCTGGTCTATATCTCTTGGGTTTTCGATTGCTTTTAGAATAGCGTTTTTAGTAATCTCGTGAAAAACGATTCTTTTTCTGTTTTCCGGTTTCAGTTTTAATTCATCTGCTAAATGCCATGCAATAGCCTCACCCTCGCGGTCCTCATCGGAAGCCAGCCAAACCATTTCGGCTTTCTTCACTGCGGATTTTAATTCTGTTACCAGTTTCTTTTTATCTGCCGAAACTTCATAATCCGGATTGAAGGTCTCAAGGTCGATACCCATCCCTTTTTTAGGTAAATCCCTAATGTGTCCAAAGCTGGATTTTACTTCGAAATCTTTCCCTAAATATTTCTGAATAGTTTTTGCTTTCGCCGGAGACTCTACAATTACTAAATTTTTCGACATTCTAAAATTTTTGCAAAAGTAAAGCTTTTTTATTATATACTTTTTGTTATCCAATTTTAATTTGGCAACTAACAGAATTTAATTAAGACTTAGTAAAAAGAATTTTAAGCAATTCATTCCTTTATTCAAGGTAGTTTACTCTTAAATAATGAAGAATAATATTGTTTAAAATAAAATGATATAGAATTTTTCATCAACCGTAATAGATGTAAAAAATATGGCATTTTAATCCAAATAAAAAAGGGAACGAAGAATACACCTCCGCTCCCTTTACTATTACTTATTTAGATATTACTCTTTAATAATTTTAACCACAATTTCAGAATTATTGATTCTTACTAGATAAACTCCTGATGGCAATGAAGAAACATAGGCTTCATCATTTATAAACTGTCCGGATTGTGCTAGCTGACCAGACATATTATAAATCTGGTAGAAATATTTTCCGTTCTCAGTTGCATCAATATAAAGAACATCTTTAACCGGATTTGGAAATAAGGTGATCTTGTTTTTCCTAACCTTTTCAATAACTTCACTTTTTGCTAAAGGAAGAGAAGCTTTTGCAGCCGGTAATGAAGTAATCTGAAGCTTTGGAAGAGCGCCTTGCTCATTTCCATTGGCATCGTATTTTATTTTTACACAACGACAGCTCATTGCAAAATAAGGATCATTATTATCATGAAAAACCGTCAGACGATTGGCTGTAGATGCAGCATCAAACAAGATATTAATTGGTCTTCCAATATAATTTGAGTTTAACGCGGCTGTCCATACTCCAGGATATTGAAAATTAACCATATTAAAAGTTCCTGTTGATGTTTGATTGGCTATTACACTTCTAAAACCTCTGGAACCGGAGTTCGGATAATTCCCTATTTTATAAGTAGGATCATTAAAGGTATATCCTATCGTAGTTGATGTACTATTTCTAACTCTTACCCCTGAATAATCTGTAAGCACACTGTACGCTGTTCCTACATTTTTATCTTTTTTATACCAAGGCGTGATTCCAAAATCCTGATTGGAGCTAAATGCACTATTCATGATATCCGGAATCCTCCAACCTTCGGGACAAGGATCAAAAGGTGATTTTTTGCCACCTCTCCCCCATCTGTCAGCAGCTAAGTTTGGCTCTGTTGACAACCAGTCTGTACCATTGGTGTAAAGAGGATTTGCACTATTAAAAGGAGCAAAAGAACTCGGAATCATATAAACCAAAGGATTTTTAACAGAATATGATAAAACTTTAGAAACTTTATCTGAAACCTTATCTGTAGCTAAAACATTGGCATTCGAAGCATTAGAATAGGTATTAAATGGAATAATATATGCTCCTGACAAATTATTATAGGTTGCATAAGGCAGAGATGTATAAGTTAACGTCCCGCTCGCGGTAACGGTTCCCAAAAACACTCCGTAAGAAGCTCTGTTATCAGCATGCTGAAAAACAGGAAGCGGATCTTTTCTTCCCCACTGATAATGCAAGCCTGTAGACGCTTTTATTACCGCAAGCTCTGCTGCTGTAGGCGTAAGAGGATTCGCCACAACCGGAAATGCATCTGTAGCCCCTAAATTTCTATCCATAAACTCTGTTTCGAGAACAGATCTGGCCTTAAGAACATAATTTACATAATTTGTAACATTATTCATCGGAAGTTCTGTTGTATAATTATTGGATTGAATAGGTGTATCCGTCACCCAAATATGCCAGCTCCAATAAACGGGATTGGTAATACTTCCGTTATGTAAAGTTACCACGGCATTTCCGCTTTGATTAGGATTAATATCAACCAAAATCTTAGACAGCGAAATAGACGAAACACTACCCGGAGAAGGATTAACAACCGTAATTTTATTCACCAAACCTGAATTGGTAGTCCAAAGAAGATTAGCCTTTAAATTATTAAAATTAGACGAATTAAGAATATCCGGATTATTTAAAAGCTGACTTTGAACTGAAAAAGCTTTACTAACAGGAATTTCAATCGTAGAAATCGTCGTATTTTTAACAATTTGATATGTATTAGGATTATTCAGACCTTCTCTATATTCTTGTTGCTGTGTTATATATTCCGTAGGAAAATCGTAGCTGTTTGCAAGATATAGTGGATCTTTTATACATCTACAACCGTTGGCATCGGATGTTTTACCCGCCATTAAAGGCATATAAAAATATCTTCCTTTCACATTTGGAAGCCCGGCATCAGGGATATCAGGCTGATCTTTATCCGGAACCATAAATAACATTCTGGCGCTGACAGCGGGAGAAGCATCAAAATGTCTCGGCATGGTTGCTGTCCATAAACCCGTATGATGCTCATCACTGTACTGACCTTGGTGAGCCAGCTGAATGATTTGTCCACTTCCAGGGAAAACTCCCATATTATTGCCTGCTACGTTTGATAAATCATATCCATAATTAGAATATACTTTAAAACCCGTCATAAAACTTGGAACACCATTGTCTGTAGGTTTTATAATATGGTATTTATTGGTTTCAAAAAGGTCTTTTCCCATATTAGTTTTTACTCCAAAAGGAGAAAAATCAATTCTGATATCATCAGCATATGTTGCAGAACCCAAATTCGCAACTAAAGCAGACGGAACTCGCCAGCCGTTTGGGCAGGGATCAAAGGAAGATTTATCTCTGTAAGGTTTAGCGCTATCGTCACTATTATAAACAGCATCAATTTTACCCTGAGCATTGTCTGACCATAAATTAAGCTCTCCAAGCTGGCTGTCTGTTAAGCTTGCAGTTTTTCCAAACCAGTTGATCGGCAGATTTGTATTGTTATTGTAATATGCAGGCCCTGAATTATCATCTTTATTAATATAGATAAGACTTAAAGGATATTTTATTGAAAGCTTGATGTTATTGCTTACCTCAGCACCTGACAGTAAAACATATTTAGTAAGATCATCTATTTTAATAGCATTGGTGAAGTTTTTTGCCCCTCTATGTCTTACTCTTCCAATAGAACCGCTTGCTTCATAAAAATCGTCTACTTTAGTTACCAGTGGCGGTATCGGATCTTTTCTTCCCCACTGATAAAGCAATCCGCCACTTCTACTCCAATCCTTATTTGTCATTGAATTACTGACAGCACCTAAATTTCGATCCATCCATTTCCAGTCGGAATCCGGAATTGACTCTACTGTACCATCACTTCTTTCACGTCTGATGTTAGCGAAACTTTTATAAGCAGGACCATTCGTAGGATCATCAGTAACCCAAATGTGCCAAGACCAGAAAATCTCGCCATTAATTCTAAAAGCGATTACTGCATTCCCTTTTTTAGATTTATTAATGGGAACTTTAATTTTTGCACTAGGCCCTGAATCCTGGATTTCAAGAGAATATCCTGCCCCTGTTTTTATCAAGCCATGAACATCTTCCCACAATACATCAGCAGTAACTGCTCCTGCGGGAATACTACCGCCGCCAATATATTTATCTTTTTCCCACATTACATAAGCCTTTTTTACAGGCACATATAAACCATCACTACTTTGACCGGGATCAAAAATGTAACTGTTGGGAGCTTTTGTCCAGTCCAATGGAACAACAACAGATTTCACACGAGACGCACTTCCATTACTTGTATTTGAATTAATAGGTTTTCTATTAATACCATTTCCTTCTTTATTTATTTGATGCTCTGAAACCTTAATTATTGTATCCGTTTTTGCCTGATACAAGTCTTTTGAGTTCTGAGAGAACAAATCACCTTTTACACCTATATTACTTGCAGAATAGGTGCTCATTGACAATAAACAAAATATTGTCGTTACATTCTTAATTGACTTTTTCATATTCTTAACTTTTGTGTCGCAACAAAAGTACAACTTTTAAGCCTTTCTCAATCATAATTCATTTATTTTATAAATAATAAAACAATTTTATGATTTGAATCATAAATAAGATAATATTACTGAATTATGAATGAAAATATAGCATTCTCAACTTGAGCAATGCAAAAATATGATAATTTTGATTAAAATATTTAATAAATAATCAATTTTGAACAAATATTAATAACAATAAATTGATTATTAATATTTGATTTACAGTTTGGAAAATAAAAAGGGAGACAATATTTTTACATATTGTCTCCCTTTTTTATAATAATTTGATTAGAATTTTAAGGAAGAAGGAAATTTTTATAAAGATCTATTGTGAATCTACCTGCGGTAATATTTCTAAAACTTGAGAAGACCAAGAGATTAAAAATCACCAATGCTATAATAAAAGCATATATCATTGTTTTTGTACTTTTAGAAACCACATACATCGCGTTTGGAATAATTAAAAATCCAAAACCGGTAAAGGCTCCAACCAATCTGGACGAGAAAACCGGATTATTCCTGAATATAAAGTAGAAGCATATTCCAACAAGCGCATAATTCCTGTGATACTCATAATATGGATACTTTTCAACCATTTTAGTATCAAAGAAAAAGAGGAAGAAAGTTAGAATTGCCGTCATCACCTCAGGGATACCAATTCCTCCATTAAGTCTTTCAGCAGTTTCTTCCATGTACGCATTAAAACCTCCGACAACCACACTATCAGAAGCCAGACCATCCAAAAAGCTACCGAAAACCCTATACACCTCAAACGGAGACATTATTATAGAGATTAAAATAACTCCAAGCATAATCCCTTTATTTACAGGAATACGAGCAATCCAATACATAGGTAAAAAAGCGTAACATATATTATGAATTCCTCCCGCCAAGTAAATACACAAAAGATAGTAAAATAGCTTTTTCTCTTTTATAAATCTTACAGCAAAATATACAACAAAAACACCCAAATTCTGCCTTATCTGCCCACATTCTCCAACAAAAAAACCAGGAATAAACATGAATAGGATATAAGTGAAAGGATAAAAGGTATTATCTTCTACATAGCGCATTTTAAAGAAAACTGCCAGAGTTGCTATTAAAAGCGTAAGCATGTAATAAGGCGCATTAAAAATATTCAGAAGAAACTTATTAATAAGAACATACAGCCACTCAACGACAATCGGTTGCGGACTATCCAAATGCAGACCTTTAAAAATAATACTGATATAATCAACAGTATCAGAATACACATAAATCCCTCTGTAACTACCGTAATCCGGACCAACTTCATTACGCAATCCTGCAACAAGAACCAAAAAACCTCCTAAAAAATAAAGATATTTACTCTCTACTTTACCGCGAAACACTTCTTGGTAACTGAATATCATCAGGAGAATAATTGCTATAAGAAAATACGGGTGTAATAAACTCATTATTTTAATCTATGTGTGTGTTAAAACATATAAAAAACCAAGTTTTTACTTAAAAGTTTTTATTATATTTTTTTTCATCAATTGGGAACTTCTGCAAAAGTAGATTTTTTTTTTATTTCGTCAAGAATATTTATTCATTGTAAGTTAAAACTTTATATATTAAATCTTTTGAACTTATACTTAAAAATTTAAATTTGCAAACTTGATTTCATAATGCAATGCATCGTTTTTTTATATTTTTATATTATCTCATTTCCAGGAACAAAGCGCTTTCAGTATTTATTGCTTTAAGCATTGCCGTGATATGTGGATTTTTCGCTTCAAAAATAAATTTTGAGGAAGATATCAATCAGATAATCCCGAAAAACGAAAAATCTGATCTTACCGCAAAAGTTCTTAAACAACTTAATTTTTCAGACAAAATCATTGTCATCATTGAAAATACGTCTAAAGAAGATAATTTTCAGCTTTCCGAGACTGCCGATACTTTTTTAACTAAAATTGAACCTTTACAAAAATATATTGGCTCGGTTCAGGGAAAAGTAAACGATAATGAAATTTCAGAAACCTTTGATTTCGTCAATCAAAATCTTCCTTTATTCTTAAATGAAAACGATTACAAGGAAATTGATAGAAAACTCCAAAAGGACAGTATCGCAAAACAGGTAGAAAATAATTATGTGTCACTGGTGTCCCCGACAAGTTTGGTGACTAAAGATTTTATTAAAAAAGATCCGCTTGGAATCACATTTTTAGGAATCAAAAAACTGAATGCATTAAATATCAGCAAAGATTTCAAGCTTGAAGACAATTACATCGTCACCAAAGACGGGAAAAATCTTTTGCTTTTTATTGAACCTAAAAATAAAAGTAACGATACTAAAAATAACGAAACATTTGTCAATCAATTAAATGAAATAAAAGACAACCTCAACAAACAGTTCAAAGGAAAAACTGAGCTTAGTTATTTTGGTTCGCCAGTAATTGCCGTTGCCAATGCTCAACAGATCAAAAAAGATATTCAAAATACGGTCATGATTTCTATGACGGTGCTTTTGATCTTGCTGATTTATTATTTCAGGAATTTCTTTACGCCGATTATCGTTTTTCTTCCGACTGTATTTTCTGTTTTATTGGCTTTGTTGATTTTATATTTTACTAAAGACAAAATTTCAGCAATTTCATTAAGTGTCGGTGCCATTTTGATAGGAATTACGATAGATTATGCGTTACATATCTTGACACATTATAAGCATAATAACAATATTGAAGAGCTTTACAAAGAAATCACTCAACCAATTATATTAAGTAGCGCAACAACTGCTGTTTCATTTCTATGTTTGGTTTTTGTACGTTCCGAAGCATTGAAAGATCTCGGACTTTTCGCTGCGATTACCGTTATTTTGTCTTCAATTACAGCATTAATTATTGTACCTCAACTTTACAAACCTAAAGAAAAGGACGAAAAAGTCAGTGTGAATTTCATTGATAGAATCGGTTCATATCCGTATGAGAAGAATAAGCCTTTAATTATTGGCTGTTCCATCATTATTATTGCCTGTATCTTTGGTTTCAGACATGTTGGTTTTAATGAAGATATTGGAGACTTGAATTACATTCCAAAAGATTTAAAAATAAGTGAAGCAAAGTTGGAGAAACTTTCCGACATCACTTCAAAATCAATTTACACCATTTCTTATGGAGATTCTGAAGATGAAGCTTTAGCAAGAAATTCTCAACTCTCTCAATTCCTTGAAAAAGAAAAGAAAGACGGAAAAATTTTAAGCTACAACTCCATTGGAAATGTTGTTTTATCTGAAAAAGATCAACAAAAGAAAATTGAAACCTGGAAAAAATTCTGGGACAGTCATAAAAAAGATCAAACTATTTCTGAATTAATTGATAATGGAAACAAATTTGGCTTCAACAGCTCTGCATTTGATCAGTTCAATGAAAATTTAAATAAGAACTACTCTACTTTAAGCTTAAAAGACTACGAAAAAATAAAGGCTTTACAAATTTCCGAGTTTTTAAGTAATGAAAATGGCTTCTACACTGTTTCTAATGTAGTGAAAGTAGATGAAACCAAAAGAGATGCATTCATCAAAGATGTTGAAAAGAAGCACGAAGCATTAGCAATCGACCGTCAGCAGATGAATGAGAACTTTTTAGGTTTACTGAAAAGAGATTTCAACACGTTGATTAATTATTCATTATTAGCCATCGTCTTAACAATCATTGTTTTCTTTAGAAACTTTGAATTAACGGTTCTTACGATGTTCCCAATTGTTTTAACAGGAGTTGTGACCGCAGGAATTCTCTATTTCTTAGGATTAGAATTAAATATTTTCAGCACCGTTGTTTGTACCTTAGTTTTTGGAGTTGGGGATGATTTTAGTATTTTCCTTACGAAAGCAATGCAAAAAGAGCATACGACAGGAAAAAATGAACTTCCAACGTACAGAATTTCAATTATTCTGGCCGTTTTCACAACGATTTTATCCATCGGATCTTTGATTTTCGCAAAACATCCGGCTTTACATTCTTTAGCATTGGTTGCGCTGATCGGAATGTTCTCCGTAATCATCATCACCTCAACATTATATCCGTTTTGGTTCAGATTATTAATCACAAACAGACAAAAAAAAGGACTTTCGCCAATTACTTTCAGATTGTTTTTACGTTCAGTGATCTCGTTCTTTTATTACGGTTTAGGCGGACTTTTCTTTTCTTTCTTCGGACATTTCTTCGTGAGAAAAGCAAAAGGAAAAGCGTTGAGTACCATTAAAAAATCTATTGCTTTATTTTTAAAATCGGTTTTACATCTTAGTCCGTTTGTCAAGAAAACGGTAATTAAAAATCCGCTTGAAGATTTCAGCAAACCTTCTGTTATTATTGCGAATCATACTTCTTTCCTAGATACTTTGGCGCTTGCAATGGCGACGCACAAAATTGTTTATTTAGTGAATGATTGGGTGTACGAATCTCCCGTTTTTGGAAAATTAGTAAAAGCTTTAGGTTTCTTCCCCGTTTCTCAAGGCATCGAGAATGGAATGGAGCAACTTCGAGAAAAAATAAATGAAGGCTATTCTTTAATGGTATTTCCTGAAGCCGAACGTTCTTACACGAACGATGTAAAAAGATTTCACAAAGGAGCATTTTACATTGCTGAAGAATTTGGATTAGATGTCGTTCCTGTTTACATCCACGGAAATTCTGAGGTTTTACCAAAAGGCGACTTCATTATTTATGACGGAAGCATTACCGTAAAAGTTGGTGACAGAATCCACAATGATGATCTTAGCTTTGGTAAAAATTATTCGGAAAGAACGAAAAAAATAAATGCTTATTTCAGATATGAATTTGCAAAACTGAGAAATGAAATTGAAGATGAAAATTATTTTAAAAAGAAATTATTTTTAAGCTTTTTATATAAAGAAACAGAAGTTGTAGATGAACTGAAAAAGGACTTCAAAACCAATAAATCCGTTTATTTTGAATTGAATAAACACATTCCAAAAGATGCAGTAATTCTACATATTGCTGATGATTTCGGACAAAAAGATGTTTTATTGACTCTGCAACAAGCAAGCAGAAAAGTATTCAGTTTAATTAATAATCACGAAAAACGTGAAATTGCAAAACAGAATTATATTGTAAAGAGAAGAAAGATTAATTATATCAACAATATTTCAGAAATGAATAAAAAAGCAAACGTACTTTTAATTTCTGACGAAAATTTTAATCTAAAAGATATTACCAAGCTTCCGGAAACTATTATTTTAATGAATATTAAAAACTCTTCATTTGAAAATGATAATTACGAGCTTGAATTCAGTTCTGAATCAATAAAAGTATTTAGACATAAATAATAAATATGAAAAGCATATTTTTGTAACCGATAAAAAAACTAATGCAAAAAAATATACTTGTAATCTATTATTCACAAACCGGACAATTGGAGGACATTGTAAAGAATGTCGCCCAACCGTTTGAAAATAATAAAGAGGAATATAACGTTACATATTATAATATTCAGTTAAAGGAAGATTTTGCTTTTCCTTGGTCGAGTGATGTATTTTTCAATACATTTCCGGAGTCTTATTTACAGATTCCGAGCGAGATACATCCGCCTTCGGAAAATATTCTGAATAAAAAGTATGACCTCATTATTTTTGGATATCAGGTTTGGTATTTAACGCCGTCCATTCCTATTATTTCATTTCTGAAAAGTGGTTACGCAGAAAATATATTGAAAAATACGCCTGTTGTCACCATTTCTGCAACAAGAAACATGTGGATGCTTTCTCAGGAAAAGTTGAAGGTTTATTTAAAAGACATGAAAGCCCAGCTTGTAGGAAACATTGCTTTGGTAGACAGACACGATAATTATACAAGTGTATTAACCATTTTGCGCTGGCTGACAACCGGACAAAAAGAAAAATCAGGATTGCTTCCTGCGGCAGGAGTTTCAGACGAAGAAATCACAGGTTCTGTAAAATATGGCGAGGTTATTGAAAGACATTTAAAAAACAATGATCTGAACAATCTTCAACCTGGTCTGATCAATAACGGAGCCGTAGAAATCCGTCCTTTTTTAGTAAGAGTAGAAAAGGTAGGAAACAAGATCTTCACTGTTTGGTCTAACCTGATTATCAAGAAAAAAGAAAAACGACCATTGCTGATAAAATTCTTTAAGGTATATTTGATGGCAGCAATCTGGGTAATTTCACCCGTAGTTTTAGTTTTACACCTGTTGACGACCCCTATATTTTGGGTTAAAAGACAAAAACAAAAAAAATATTTACAAGGAATTAATTTAAAATAGAATGTACGACGTATTTATAACAAAAGCCTCAACATATTTACCGAATGAGCCGGTTTCTAATGATGAAATGGAAACGTATCTAGGGTATATAAATGACGCCAAATCAAAAGCTAAGTCATTGATTTTAAGAAACAATAAAATCACAACAAGATATTACGCTTTAGATAAAGAAGGAAATCCTACACATACCAATGCTCAGATCACAGCAAAAGCAATTGAAGGTCTTTTTGATGAAAATTTCAAAAAAGAAGACATGAAATTACTGTCTGTAGGAACAACTTCACCAGACCAGATTCAGCCGTCACACGCTTCTATGGTTCATGGTGAATTAAACATTGGAAAATCTATCGAAATAAATACAGCAACAGGTCTTTGCAACTCAGGAATGAATGCGCTGAACTACGGTTTTCTTTCTGTAAAAGCAGGCGTTCAGGAAGCCGCAGTTTGTGCAGGTTCCGAGAGAATGTCCGCTTGGATGACGGCCGATAAATTCAACCATGAAGCAGAAAATTTAGTCTTATTAGAAGAAAGACCCATCATCGCTTTCAAAAGAGAATTCCTTAGATGGATGCTTTCTGACGGAGCAGGTGCATTTTTATTGGAAAACAAGCCAAGAGAAAATGAAACCAATTTGAAAGTAGAATGGATTGATTTCTATTCTTATGCTCACGAAATCGAAGCCTGTATGTATGCAGGTTGCGAAAAGCAGGAAGACGGAACCCTGAAATCTTGGGCAGATTATCCATCTGACGAATGGTTGAAGCAATCTATTTTTGCATTAAAACAAGACACTAAAATTTTAGATAAATATATTTTGGTGAAAGGTGCCGAAAGTTTAAGATCATCTTTCGATAAACATACTTTAGACCCAGATTCTATTGATCATGTTTTAGCTCATATTTCTTCAGGTTACTTTAAAGAAGGACTTAAAGACGAGTTTGCTAAAGTAGGATTGGATTTCCCTTGGGAAAAATGGTACTACAACCTTTCTGAAATAGGAAATATCGGTGCAGGTTCTATCTTCGTTGCTTTAGAACAACTTATGAATTCAGGAAAATTGAAAAAAGGAGAAAAAATACTTCTTTGCGTTCCTGAAAGTGGAAGATTCGCGTATTCTTGTGCCTTGTTAACCGTTTGCTAATGGAAAACAAATTACCAACATCTGATCAAAATTTTGTGGAAAGCTTAATCCCGCAACGATCTCCTTTTGTAATGGTGAATGAACTTGCAGAATATTCTGAAAACCACCTGTTCTCAGGTTTTGAAATAAAAGAAGAAAATATTTTTGTTCAGAACGGGATTTTCCAGGCATCAGGATTAATTGAACATCAGGCTCAAAGCGTTGCTTTACACACCGGATACAAATATTATCTGCTAGGAAAAGATGCTCCAACAGGATATATCGGTGCAATCAAGTCTTTTGAAGCTGAAGCATTACCTAAAGTCGGAGATCATCTGAAATCGGAAGTTACCATTCTTAATGAAGTAATGGGGGTTACGCTTGTCAATATTATTACGAAACTTAATGATGTTGTGATCGCCAACTCTCAAATGAAAACTGTTGTAAAATAATTTTAATGGAAATCAAGGAAAACGACATCATCAATATTCATCAATTCTTACCTCATCGCGATCCAATGCTGATGGCGGATTATATTTTGGAATTGACCAAAGAAAAAGTCGTGACTTCGTTTGAAATTCTGGAAGACAATATTTTTGTTCACAATAATGAGTTTGTTGAAGCTGGTTTAATTGAAAATCTTGCCCAAACCTGTTCATCAATTCTCGGACAAAGTTTCTTCGAAAATCCTGAAGCTGATACTAAAGTGATCGGTTTTATTACCAATATTAAGAAAATTGAGGTTTTTGCTTTGCCTAAAGTTGGTGACAAAATTATTTCAAAAGCATCGTTGATTTCGCAATATGAAAATATCTGTAATATTTTTTGTGAGACATTTAGTAATGATGAATTATTAATTAGAGCTGAAATCAATTTGTTTATTCAGGAAGTGAAATCATAGAAAATTTACTTTAAATATATAAAAGCTGTACTTTTTGTGCGGCTTTTTTGTTGTTTGTTTGAACCACAGATTTACACGAATTTTCACAGATGTTTGCGTTTTTATTTTATACATTTTATATTATTCTCAATCATCTGTGAAAATTCGTGTAAATCTGTGGTTCAAACAAAAAAGAAATAAAAAAAGTGAGGCAATTCTACCCCACTTTCAATATTATTTTTAATCTAAAAATTAGTATCCAAAGATCTCCTCAAGAGTTACCTCTTTAAATTCTCCCATTTTATTAATAGATTCCATATTCAGGTTTTCTTTTTTCCCGATAATGGCTGTATTATATTTCAATGGTTTGATATCAGTATCATAGAAACTCGTCAATTGAGGTAAGCTCAATCCCTGAATTTCAGCATAAACATCTTTTCTAATATCATAATCAACACCTAATTTTTTCAGCGCTAATTGATTAAAGAAAATGCTTGTTCTGTTGATTCTGTTGGATGCAATTTGTTTCAAAGCAGAACCTTTAGAATTTTCAAACTGAGCCGGAATTTGTGGTAATTGAGCCATCAAATCGTTCATTGCACTTACTGCTAGAGGTAATTTATTTGCCTGCGTTCCGATGTAGTTTGTAACGTAGTTTGGATGATTGCTTTCAGTTGCATTTGCATAAGAAACATACGCAGAATAAGCCAACGACTTACTTTCTCTGATCTCCTGGAAAACGATAGAAGACAATCCACGTCCGAAATATTCGTTGAAAACATTGGCTTTTCCGAAGTTTCCAAGATTTACGTTGCTGCCTTTTGCAATTTTAGACATTTCCATTTGTACCATGTCGTAGTTGGTGAAATATACTTTTCCTTCAGTCGCAGGTTCAGCATAAACCTTTGCTTTTGCAGGCTGTAAAGTTGTGTTGGCGATATAAGGTTTTACCGCTTTTTCCAACCCTTTCTGATCTTCTCCGTAAAGGAAAACTTCGTAAGGATATTGATTGATCGTCTTGATTTTTTTCATTAAATCATCAACATTGATGTTTTGCATGCGTTCTTTGGAAACGATATCCGTCATTCTTGAATCTTTCCCGTATTTCGCGTAATTGCTCAATGCGTTCATGATTCTCGTTTTATCTTTCTTCGCAACTTCTCTTGATTCTAAGATCGTTTTTACGGTCTGATCATAAATTGCTTTATCTGCTTTTACGTTGGTCAGCCAATGATTCATCAATTCAACTCCTTTTTGCATATTGCTTTCAAGTCCGCTCAACGTGATTACCGTTTGGTCATTTGAAGTTCTGAAACTGTTTGAAATTCCAAGTTTGTAGAATTCCTCTTTCAGTTGTTCCGGCGTATATTTATCTGTTCCTAAATATTCCAAAGCCGTGATCGCAAGAGATATTTCTTTGTCATTATCTGTTCCGAAAGGGAAAATATAATTCACCTGAGCAATTTCGTTGTATTTATTTTTAACGAAACTTACTTTCTTATCTTTAATCTGAGATGTTTGGATCGCTGTTTTATAATCGATAAATTCAGGCTTAATTTCAGTTGGTTTTATTGCTAAAACTTCTTTTAAGAAAGGCGATTGCGCATCTCTGTTCAGTTTAATCGGAGTGATTCCCGGGTTTTGTACACGAACCAGTTTGTCATTAACTCCTTTTTCCTTGTAAACAACCACATAATTATCCTTGAAAAATTCATTCGCAAATTTTACAACATCAGATTTTGAAATTTTTTCATATTCATTAATTTCATCCAATTCCTGCTGCCAGGTTCTTCCGTTGATATAAACATCATAAAGATTGGTTGCCAAACCGTCTGCAGTTTCCAAAGTTTTCATTCTCTGAACTTTTTTGTCGTTCACGATCGCTTTCAGCATCCAATCAGGGAATTGACCTTTTTTAACTAAATCTAATTGATCTAATAATAATTTTTTAGCTTCATCAAAACTTTGACCGTCTTTCGGAGTTACCGTCAATGCAAAAGAACCATACATTTTAAATGGAGATTCGTAAGCTCCTGCGCCTAATGTTTTTTGTTTTTGATTAATATTAAGATCAATCAAACCTGCATCTCCTCTGTTACTTAAAATTTCAGCAACAACATCAGCCAATCTCGCTTCCTGAGTTCCGTAAGAATCGGTTCTCCAAGCCATTGTCATTCTCGGCGTTGAAGGACTTTTCACTGTTCTGGTAACGATTGAAGTCATTGGAGCTTCCGTTACCATTTTTTTCATTGGTAATTCTTTGTATTTGAAAGTTCCGAAATACTCATCAACTAATTTTATCGTTTTATCATAGTCCAGATCACCAACCAAAACAACCGCCATATTATTAGGAACATAATACGTATCAAAATATTTATGAATCGCGACCATTGATGGGCTTTTCAAGTGTTCTGAAGTTCCGATCGTAGTCTGCTGCCCGTTTGGATGTTTCGGGAAAAGCGCTTCCATTAAAGCATAATTTACCAAACGACCGTCGTTATCCTGAGCTCTGTTGTATTCTTCGTAAACCGCCTCCAATTCTGTATGAAAAAGTCTTAAAACCAATTCAGAAAAACGTTCTTTTTCTACTTTAAGCCATTTTTCAAGCTCGTTGGCCGGAATATTATTTTTATAAACCGTTTCATCCAACCAAGTGTGAGCGTTGGTTCCTGTTGCTCCCAAAGACGAAATTGCTTTGTCATATTCATTAGCAATAGCATATTTAGACGCTTCCTGAGAAACCTCATCAATTTTTTTATAAAGTGCTTTCTTCTTTTCAGGATCTTTTTCTGCTTTATGTTGTTCGTAAAGATCTGAGATTTGTTGAAGCAACACTTTTTCTTTCGCCCAATCCTGAGTTCCCAAATGCGAAGTTCCTTTGAAAACCATGTGCTCAAGATAGTGAGCCAATCCTGTATTATCGCTCGGATCATTGTTTGATCCCGTTCTTACAGGAATATAGGTTTGAATTCTTGGTGCGTCCTCGTTTTTCGCCAGATACACTTTCAATCCGTTCTTTAATGTATAAACTCTTACACCAGACAGATCGTTTTTCACAGTTTCATACGTATAGCCTTGGCTATCAGTTATTTTTTGAGTGTCAAATTTCTGAGCCATCGCACTCAACATACAAAAGAGCGAGACCGAAATAAAAAATTTCTTCATAGTATTATTTATTTAATCAAATTTCTTTCTAAAATATATTAGTCTGAATTTATCCTATACTTGTTACATATCATTCATCTTCAAATATGATTATTTTGCAATGCTTTTCTTATTAAAACTCACATTACATCATCACAGAATAATATGATTTACATATAATCTATTTTCACTATTTTAGCCGATTGATAAAGTTAATCACAAAACAGGTGAATTTTTTTCATCTGTAATCTAAAACTTAAAAATATTTAGATGAAAAAACAAGACCTTCCTCAAGACGAAAGCAATTTGAAATCGGCAAATATGACCGAGGTTTTGTACGTGACTGATGAAAATAACAATTATACAACGGCAAACAGCATTGGTTGGGATATTAAAAAAGCGGCTTTAGATGAATCTTTAGCGTTGATTAATGAGAGAATAGAAGAAGCCAGACAAGATGTTGTCAATAATATTGCGAGTCCTATTGTTTATTTCATGGAACTGAACAAAATGGATTTACAGGTTCTTGCTTCCTACGCCGGAATGTGGCAATGGAGGGTAAAAAGACACGCAAAACCAAAAGTATTTAAGACACTAAGCGAATCCGTACTGAAAAAATATGCCGATGCATTCGGAATTTCAGTGGATGAATTAAAAAATTTCAACGGTAAATAAATAGAAACCTTCAAGGTTTTGAAAATCTTGAAGGTTTGGTAAAATCAAGCAACGAATGAAAATTAATTTTGAACACCATCAAACCGCGCATTGCGAAAACGGTGTTGCCTCTAATTTACTAATAAACAAAGGGCTAAAACTCAGCGAACCTATGATTTTTGGGATCGGCTCTGGGTTATTTTTCGTGTATTTACCTTTTTTAAAAGTAAATTTCGCCCCAGGTTTTAGCTACAGGCCAATGCCAGGCGCTATTTTCAGCAAAGCCGCAAAAAGACTGGGAATTAAAATTAAAAGAGAAAAATTCTCGAATCCTAAAGACGCTCAATTAGCTTTAGAAAAAAACTTAGAAAACAATGTACCGACAGGTTTACAGGTTGGGGTTTTTAACCTTACTTATTTTCCTGAAGAATATAAATTCCATTTCAACGCTCACAATTTGGTCGTTTATGGAAAAGAAGACGGACGATTTTTGATCAGTGATCCTGTGATGGATTACACAACTTCCCTTTCCGAAGCCGAACTGGAAAAAGTAAGATATGCCAAAGGAGCACTTCCTCCTAAAGGTCATATGTACTACCCTACTTACATTCCGGAAAATGTAAATCTGGAAGAAGCCATCAAAAAAGGAATTAAAGATACTTGTAAAAATATGTTAGCTCCCGTTCCACTTATTGGCGTAAAAGCGATGAGATGGGTAGCGAAAAGTATCCCGAAATGGGCTGATAAAAAAGGTACAAAAGTGACCAATCATTATCTGGGTCAATTGATCAGAATGCAAGAGGAAATCGGAACTGGCGGTGGCGGTTTCAGATTTATTTATGGAGCTTTTTTACAAGAGGCTGCCGTAATTCTTAAAAATGATGAATTAAAAGAACTATCTAAAGAAATTACCGCAATTGGTGATCTTTGGAGAGATTTTGCGGTGGATATTGCAAGAGTTTACAAAAACAGAAACTCAAAAAGCAATATTTATAATGAACTTTCAAAATCAATGCTTCATATTGCTGATCTGGAAGAAGCTTTCTATAAAAAACTGAGAAAAGCAATTTAACGTGGAGAACATCATTGAAATAAAAAACCTGTATAAAAAATACAAGCATGCAGAAGAGTTTTCTGTAAATGATATCTCGTTGAATATTAATCAAAACGAAATCTACGGAATTCTGGGACCCAACGGAGCCGGAAAAACAACATTAATTTCTATGCTTTCGGGGTTGATAAAACCTACTTCAGGAACTTTTAAGATCAACGGACTATCTCCTCAAAAAGATGGTTTTAAATTAAGACAGATCATCGGGATTGTTCCTCAGGAATATGCACTGTACCCTACGCTTACGGCAAAAGAAAACTTAATGTTCTTCGGAAGCCTGTATGGTTTACCACATAAAAAATTAAAAATTGCGATTGACGAATCTTTAGAACTTATGGGGTTGTCAAAATTCGCTGATAAAAAAGTAGAACAATTCTCCGGAGGAATGAAGCGTCGTTGCAACCTTATTGCAGGAACCCTTCATAATCCTAAAGTGTTGTTTCTTGATGAACCAACCGTTGGCGTTGATGTTCAGTCTAAAAAAGCAATTATTGATTATCTTTTAGATTTAAATAAAAAAGGAACGTGCATCATTTATACCTCACATCACCTTTCTGAGGCAGAAGAATTCTGTACAAAAATTGCAATCATTGATCATGGGAAAATCCACGCTGTTGGAACTCCCGAAGAATTGGTGAACAGAGTTGCCAGTGCCGAAAACTTAGAAGATGTTTTCATTTCATTAACCGGAAAAGAATTAAGAGATGTTGTTGTATAAATTGTGGAGAAGTTTCGTTAAAGAAATCCTTTTACTGAAAAGAGATATCGGAGGAATCGTCATTATTTTTGTGATGCCTTTATTGTTAATCATCACGATCACTTTAATTCAGGATTCTACTTTTAAAAATCTGGAAGGTTCAAAAATTCCGATTATTTTTATTGATAACGACAAATCCGAAATTTCAAAAAATATAAAACACGAGCTCGAAAATGGTAAAACATTCGAGTTAGTAATCAATTACAATGAAAAATCAGCTCAAGACGCTGTTTTTTCGGGGGATTATCAGATGGCCATCGTCATTCCTGAAAATTTAACGAAAGATCTAAATGCAAATATTGATTCTAAGGTTCAAACCATTGTAAGCTCATTTGGAATTGAGGCAGATTCTGCTTCTGCAAAAAAGAATGTTGACATAAAAGCCAAAGACATTCACTTGTATTTTGATCCGGCAACCAATATCGGTTTCAAAAACAATGTAATGAATGCCGTTAATAAAATGGTTTTTGAGATCGAAAACAAAAAGATTTACAAAGCATTCCAGGATCAATTGGGAACGACTGAAAATCTGGATGAAAATAAAAATTTAATCAGCTTCAAAGAAATTACGCCTACAAAAGGGAAAATGGACATTGTACCGAATTCTGTTCAGCATAATGTTCCGGCTTGGGCGCTTTTTGCAATATTTTTCATCGTAGTTCCGCTTTCTATTAATTTAGTGAAGGAAAAAAGTCAGGGAACCAGTGTCAGAGTAAGAGTAAGCCCAACTCCTTATTATATTCATATTTTAGGAAAAACGTGTACCTATTTAATCATCTGTATCATTCAGTTTTTATTGATGGTAGCGGTGGGAGTTTACCTTTTCCCTTATATGAACTTACCTCAGTTTGATGTGACTGGAAAAATGTTCCATCTCATTATTGTTACCATTTTTGCAGGATTAGCAGCTATTGGCTTCGGTGTTTTATTAGGAACTCTGGCCGATACTCAGGAACAGTCTGCACCGTTTGGAGCGACTTCTGTGGTTGTATTGGCAGCCGTTGGAGGAATATGGGTTCCCGTATTCTTAATGCCTGAATTTATGCAAACCGTCGCTAAGTTCTCACCCATGAACTGGGGACTGAATGCCTATTACGATATTATTCTAAGAAACAGCGGAATCGCTGGTATAGCAAAAGAATTGGCTTTATTATTTTTATTTTATATTGCCATGGTCACTATTTCAATTTTTTATGAAAGGAAACAAAATGCAGTCTAACGAAAAACCAATCCAGTGTACTGAAGAAGTACGAGTACGATTCAATGAGACAGATCCGTTAGGAATTGTTTGGCATGGTCATTACATTGTGTATTTTGAGGACGGAAGAGAAGCTTTTGGAAGACAGCATGGTTTGACTTATCTTGACATTCAAAAAGCAGGATTTGTAACGCCTATCGTAAAAAGCACTTGTGAACATTTCCTTCCCTTAAAATATGGAGAAACATTCAATATCGTAACAACTTTTGTAAACACTACTGCTGCGAAATTGATTTATAAATATGAACTTTTTAATCAAGACAATAAATTGGTTTGCAGTGGAGAGACCATTCAGGTTTTCTTAGATTCTGATAATAATTTATGTTTGTATAATCCCGAGTTTTTTCAAGCTTGGAAAGATAAAATGGGATTATGAGAAAAGAAGTTTACATCACAGATTACAACTGCGTCACTCCCTTAGGATTTGATGTTGCTTCCAATTGGAATGCTCTACTACAAGGAAAATCAGGAGTCGCCAAACATAAAGTGATTGAAAATCAGGAAGCTTTTTATGCTTCTATCATTGATTCTGAAAAGTTGGAAGAAGAATTTAATAAAAACTTCGACAATAAAGATTTCACAAGACTGGAAAAAATGTTTTTGTTAAGCTTAAAACCTTTGGTGGAAAGACATAACATTACAGAAGAAACGGCTTTTATTTTATCAACCACAAAAGGAAATATCAGCTTACTAAAAAATAAAGTGACTATACCGGAAGGTGCATATCTTTCAAGTTTAGCACAAAAAATCGCTGACTTTTTCGCATTTAAAACTAAACCCATTGTAGTTTCTAATGCATGTGTTTCAGGGGTAATGGCGATTGCTGTTGCTAAAAATATGATCCAGGCAGGAAGATATAAAGATGCATTTGTCGTGGCTGGAGATGAAATTTCAGAATTTGTGATTTCAGGATTTAATTCTTTTCAGGCCATTGGAAACGAGCCTTGTAAACCTTATGATAAAAACCGCAGCGGAATCAATATTGGTGAAGCTACAGCGTCAGCTTTTATTACAGGTCATTGCGAGGAACGAAGTGACCAAGCAATCTCAAACGAAAAGTTTAGTTTTAAAATTTTAGGAGACTCAGCCATCAACGATGCGAATCACATTTCCGGACCATCAAGAACAGGTGACGGATTGTATGCAAGCATCAAAAATGCAATGACAGAAGCTCAAGTTTCAGCAGAACAAATCAATTTTATATCTGCTCACGGAACAGCGACAATATACAACGACGAAATGGAAGCCATCGCTTTCAACAGAATGGAATTACAAAATGTTCCTCTCAACAGCATGAAAGGTTTTTACGGGCACTGTTTAGGAGCATCAGGTTTACTGGAAAGTATTATTTCTATGGAAAGTGCCCTTCACAATACCTTAATTTCATCTAAAAACTTTGAAGAAATGGGAGTTTCCCAGCCTTTACATATTATTAAAGAAAACCAACCTGCAGAAATCAAATATATTTTGAAAACGGCTTCAGGTTTTGGTGGGTGTAATGCAGCAATTGTTTTAGAAAAATGTTAACACGATGAAGAAAACAGACATTTGCACCATAGAAAACTCAAAAATAACCGTCAACGAACAAGTTATTTTCGAAAGTCAATCTGGAACATTCTCAGAATTTGCCAAAGAAGCTTATAAAAGTTTAGAATTAAATTATCCTAAGTTTCATAAAATGGATAACTTGAGTAAACTCGCTTTTCTGGCTTCCGAAATGATTTTAAAAGACGGAGATCATAGCAAAACGGCAATAGTTTTAGCGAACAAATCATCAAGTTTAGATACTGATTTTAAATATCAGGAAAGCATCAACTCTCAGGAAAATTTCTTCCCGAGCCCTGCTGTTTTTGTGTACACGTTGCCCAACATCTGCGTTGGTGAAATCAGCATCAGACATAAAATGCAGACAGAGAATGCTTTTTTTGTTTTGGATGAATTTGATGAAAAATTTTTAAATGATTACTCAGAACAGATCTTAGAGTCAGGAAAGGCAGAAAAGGTACTCTGTGGTTGGGTAGAACTATATCAGGAAAATTACAAAGCTTTTGTATATTTGCTAACGAACTAATATAATAATTTAAACAATATAACAATGTAGCAATAATTTGCAGTCATCCATTGGTACACTGCTAAATTGATACATTAAAATAATTTTTATGGAAAACTTACAAACTGAATTGAAGCACAAAATTATTGAAGTACTTAACCTTGAAGACGTTTCTATAGAAGAAATCAAAGATACTGATCCGTTATTCGGAGGAGGTTTAGGATTAGATTCTATCGATGCTTTAGAGTTGATCGTTCTTCTTGACAAAGATTATGGAATAAAATTAGCCGATCCTAAAAAAGGAAAGGAAATTTTTCAATCTATCGATACGATGGCAAAATTCATCGAAGAAAACAGAACAAAATAAATTATTGAATCTAGCAATGTATCAGTTTAACAATGTAACAATATTGGTAAACGGTTAAATTGATACACTGTTACATTATAAGATAAAATGAGTCAAAAAATTGCCATAACAGGAATGGGCATCATTTCTTCCATCGGAAACAATGTGGAAGAAAATTTCATTTCGTTAAAAACCGGAAAACACGGAATTTCAGACATACAATTGTTTGAAACCCGCCACACCGGAAATATTAAAACCGGCGAGATAAAACTATCTAATGAAGAATTGGTACAAAAACTTCAGCTTAATGAAGATAATAAGGTAACAAGAACTGCTTTATTAGGCATGGTTGCTGCAAAAGAAGCGGTAGAAAATGCCGGAATATCAGATATTAACGGCTACAAAACGGGGTTAATTTCTTCAACAAGCGTTGGCGGAATGGATATCACCGAAAAGTATTTCTACACTTACGAAGACTTTCCTGAAAAGCAAAAATATATCGACTCTCATGATGCAGGAAATTCATCATTAGCTATAACAGATTATTTAGGTCTGAAAGGTATGGTTTCTACCATCAGTACGGCTTGTTCGTCTGCAGCCAACGCGATTATGATGGGCGCGAAGCTTATTAAAAATGGAGTTTTAGACCGCGTTGTTGTTGGTGGAACAGATTCTCTTTCAAAATTTACTTTGAATGGATTCAGTACCCTAATGATTCTTACCGATTCTTATAATACGCCTTTCGACAATGACAGAAAAGGATTAAACCTTGGAGAAGCAGCTGCTTTTCTGGTATTGGAATCTGATGAAGTTGTTAAAAAAGAAAATAAAAAAGTACTCGGGTATCTTTCCGGCTATGGAAATGCCAACGATGCCCACCATCAAACCGCTTCTTCGGAAAACGGACAAGGCGCTTATTTAGCGATGGAAAAAGCATTGAAAGTTTCAGGTTTAGAGAAAGAAAACATCGATTATATCAACGCTCATGGAACCGCAACTCCCAATAATGATTTATCAGAAGGAATTGCGATGATCAGACTCTTTGGTGAAAACAACGTGCCGGAATTCAGTTCTACAAAAGCGTTTACAGGTCATACTTTAGCCGCTGCTGCAGGAATTGAAGCCATCTATTCATTATTGGCGATTCAAAATAATATCATTTTTCCAACTCTTAATTTTAAAACGAAGATGGAAGAATTTGATTTAACTCCCGTTACCGAATTAAAAGAGAAGACTATCGATCATGTACTTTCTAACTCATTTGGGTTTGGAGGAAATTGTTCAACCCTAATTTTCTCAAAATCATGAGTGCAGTGTATATCAACAGTGCAGCCTGCATCTCAGTTCAGGACACTTTAAATGAAAATTTCATCCAAAATCTTACACCTGAAAATTCAGTTCAGATCGTAAAAGCTATTGAACCTAATTACAAAGAATTCATTCCGCCAGCAATGAGCAGAAGAATGTCTAAAACAGTAAAAATGAGTTCCGTAGCTTCAAAATACGCTTTAAAAGAAGCCGGAATTGAAAACCCTGATGCAATTATTGTCGGAACAGGAATGGGATGTTCCCAAGATTCTGAAAAGTTTTTAAAAAATGTGATTGATAATAATGAAGAGTTTCTAACTCCTACTTATTTTATTCAATCCACTCACAATACGGTTGCCGGGCAAATTGCTTTAGCATTACAATGCCACGCTTACAATTTCACGTATGTGAATACTTCTTCGTCTTTAGAATTCTCCATGCTAGACGCCAAACTTCAAATTAATGATGGTGAGGCTGATCATGTTCTGGTAGGTTCAACGGATGAACAAACCGACAGAACAATGGAATTGTATAAATTAAACAATACCATTAAAAAAGAAGAAAATCTTCCCGTTGATTATTTAAGCTCAACAACAGAAGGAGTTATTTGGGGAGAAGGTTCAAGCTTTTTTATTTTAGGAAAAGGAAAGACAGAAAGTTCTTACGCTCAGCTTAGAGATATCAAAATCAACAATAGATTAGAACAAGATGAAATTCAAAGCTTTATCGGAGACTTTCTAACAAAAAACAATCTTACCTTTGAAGAAATTGATGCTGTAATTTTAGGTTTCAGTGGAGATTCTACATCTGATGTTTATTATACTAAAGCAATGGATTTATTTCCAAATTCAGCATTATTATATTACAAGCATCTAAGTGGAGAATTCAATACTGCAAGTGGTTTCTCAACATTTATGGCTTGTCATATTTTGAAAGATCAGCAGATTCCGGAAGTGATGATGATTAATGATGTGAAAAAAGAAAGTATTAAAAACATTCTTTTGTATAATCATTTGGGAGGAAGTGATCATAGTTTGGTTTTGTTGGAAAGAGCTTAGTTTTAACGTAGAATTAAGACAATCTGTTTGTCATTCAGAGCGAAACGAAGTGGGGCGTGGAATCTATTAAGCATTTGGGATTGCTTCGTCATTTCATTCCTCGCAATGACACCAAGAAAATTTTAAACCAAAAACTCAAAATAATAAAAAGATGAAACACTACCTATTTATCCTATTTTATCTTTTCTGGAATGTATTTATTTATGCATTTCACGGGACTTTTTGGGTGTATCTGTTTTGTTTCTTACTTTTTTCGGCGGTGGTCGTTTGGGGATCTTTTGATATTGAATTAGAATATTTTGTCAATAGTTTGACTCATAAAAGAACGAAAATCAAGGAAGTTGCTTTGACTTTTGATGATGGTCCGACCGAGTTTACCCCAAAATTTTTAGATCTATTAAAAGAAAATCAGATAAAAGCAACCTTTTTCTGCATCGGAAAACAGATTGAAAAATATCCCGAAACTTTCCAAAGAATTATTGCAGAAGGTCACACGATTGGAAATCACACCTTATCTCACTCCAATAACACAGGATTTTTATCTACCTCAAAAATGATTGAAGAGATTGAAAAGTGTGATGAGATTATTTCTAAACTCGGAAATATTAAAACTAATTTATACCGTCCTCCTTTTGGCGTTACCAATCCGAATATTGCTAAAGCGATCAAACAAACTCACAAAAAAAACATCGGCTGGAATGTCCGTTCTTTAGATACGATTACAGACAACGAAAAGACAATTTATAAACGAGTTACAAAAAATCTAAAGAAAGGAAGCATCATTCTCCTTCACGATACTTCGGAAAAGACGTACAATGTGTTGAAAGATTTATTGCTATTTTTGAAGGATAAAAAATATTCAACTTTTACGGTTGATAACGAAAAATAATATTGATTGGGAGTCCCGAAGGGACGACTCAACAAAGCATTGGATGCAATCCAATGTAAACAAAAACAAAATAAAACCGAATTTATAAATGATTAAAAATATTGCTTTCGGAGCATTTTTATTAGTTTCAAGCTTCTTTTTTGCTCAAAATACAGCAATGACAGGCGCTGAAGCAAAAGCTTTTGTGACCAAAATTTCTTCTGAAACAAAAGAAATCAAAACATTACAAAGTGACTTTACCCAAACCAAAAAGATGGATTTTTTGGATAAAAACATTGTAACGTATGGAAGAATGTCTTTAAAAACACCCAACATTTTAAGCTGGAAATATACAAAGCCTTATCAATACAGCATTATTTTTAAGGACAATAAAATTTTCATCAATGATCAGGGTAAAAAATCTTCTGTTGATGCAAAAAGTAAAACCTTCGAAAAAATCAATAAACTGATTGTAGGAAGTTCAAACGGACAGATGTTTAATGATCCTGAATTTTCAGTAGCTTATTTGAAAAATGCAAATTACAACATCGCAAAATTTACTCCGAAATCCACTCAACTATTGAAATACATTAAGCAAATTGAATTGAGTTTTCCTAAAGGTCAATCAACAGTTTCTCAAGTGAATATGACGGAAGCTTCAGGAGATACAACGAATATTGTTTTTAAAAATACGAAGATCAATGCGCCGATTTCTGCTTCAGAGTTTTCTTTATAGTCTGATTTCCCTCCTGTTTGTTTCGTGTAAAACGTATCAGCTGACAGACGTAAAATCTGTAACAAATTCTGAGAAAACAGTTGAAAATTTATACTTTTCTTCGAATGAAGATTATGTTTATAAATGTCAGATGGATATTTATAAAAACCATGTAAGCGGAATTTTAATTATTAAAAAATTGAATGACGCGACACACCGTGTCGTATTAACTTCCGATTTTGGAAATAAATTAATTGATTTTGAGATTTCAGGAGATAATTTTAAGCTCAACTATGTTTTAGCAGACTTAGATAAAAAGATTGTCATTAATTTTTTAAAGAATGATTTTCAGCAATTGTTAAGGCAGAAATATCATGTTACTGAAAGTTTTGAGAATGAAAAATCGAAAATTTACCTCTCAAAAATGGATAAGAAACAATATTTTTTGTTCTTCAATAAAGAAAATGGGTTGTTAAATCAGATCGTTTATACGAAAAACAATAAGGAAAAAATCGATTTCACTTTTGAAGCAAAAAAACATATCTTCGCGGATAGTTTGAATCTTCAACATAAAGATTTCAAGATCAATATAAAACTATTTCAAATAACCGAAACCGAATAACTTTTAACATGAAAAAATTACCTTTTCTGTTTATTTTTCTCATATCAAGCTTGTCTTTTGCACAGATCACATTTACTCCCGGAGTAAGAGGTGGAGTAAATTTTGCAAAATTCACAGAAACTGACGGTGGTATTTACAATTGGTTTGAAGCAAGTGATGATTATTGGGCAGGTGAAGAAAAAGTACAAACTCAGTACATTACAGATTTTTATGTAGGCGCATTCGGTACTATAAGATTTTCTAAACTCTATGCTTTGCAGCCTGAGATCAATTATTCCAGACAGGGAACAATAATGAAGACAAGCACTCAGGAAGTAAAATCTGAACTTTCTTATATTTCACTTCAGGCAGTAAATAAATTTTATTTGAAGAAATTTAACTTACATGCCGGACTAAGTATCGATCTTTTGATTAGTGACAAAAATTTTGATCCTTATAATAAAAAAACTACCGACCTTGGAATTTTAGTTGGTGCAGGTTACGACATTACTAAGAATTTCGGTATCGAAGCAAGATTTAAAAAAGGAATGATTTCCCAGATAAAGACAACAAGTGAAGATCATACAAATCTACTTTTCCAGGCGGGCGTTTACTATACATTTAACATGAAAAAATAATTTTATGCAAACTATTCTTACAGACTTTTACACTTTACAATCATCCGAAAAAGAAGAAAACGGACGCTTCATTGCGAATATCAATTTAAATAAAGATCATGATATTTTCAATGGACATTTTCCGGGAAATCCTGTAACTCCAGGAGTTTGCATGATGCAGATCGTAAAGGAACTGACTGAAGAATTTACAGGCGCACAATTATTTTTAAAATCTGCTTCGAATGTAAAATTCATGGCGATCATCAACCCGTTTGAAACACCTGATCTAAGTTTACAATTAGATATTACTGAAACAGAAGATGAAGTTAAAGTAAAGAATACCACTTCTTTTGGCGAGACTATTGCATTAAAAATGTCAGTAAACTATAAAAAATTGACATCATGAAATTGATTTTCTCATTCATTACCGCTTTTATTTTATTCTTTCAATCAGATTTGGAGGCATTAAGAAATAGCTATGCAAAAGCCAATCAATCCAACGAAAATACACAGGCGTTTATTAATACTGCCGAAAAACAGACGGGTTCGGATGCTGTAACCAGCGGATATAAAGCTGCAGCGAAAATCATGGAAGCAAAAATTGCTAAGCAAAACAGAAAATCTCTCGTAAAGACCGGAGCAGTAAGTCTTGAAAGCATTATTAAATCCAATCCTAACAATATTGAATTAAGGCTGATAAGATTAAGCGTTCAGGAAAATATCCCGAAAATTGTAGGATACAGAGGTGGTTTAAAAGATGATAAAGCATTCATTTTAAGCAACTACGGAAAGCAAAATGCAGCTATGAAAAGTTATATTAAAAAGTTTGCTGCACAATCTAAAACCATGTCTGATACTGAAAAAGCATCATTAAAATAAAACAATGACCCTTCCTGAAGTACAAAATGCAATTTTTGAAAAGAAGATCTGCATTTTAATACCTACTTACAACAACGAGAAAACTCTGAAAAGGGTGATTGATGGTGTTTTAGATTATACCGAAAGTATCATTGTGATCAATGATGGTTCTACGGACTCCACACCTCACATTCTCGGTCAATATCCTCAAATTACAACCGTTTCTCTGCCTGAGAATAAAGGGAAAGGAAATGGACTTAAAATAGGTTTCAGAAAGGCAAAAGAATTAGGTTACGACTATGCAATAACGATTGATTCTGACGGACAGCATTATCCCGATGACCTTCCGGTTTTTGTGGAAGCTTTATTGAATGAAGATCAAGATGTTTTACTCATCGGGAACCGAAATATGTCGCAAGACGGAATTCCAAAAAAAAGCAGTTTCGGAAATCGTTTTTCTAATTTTTGGTTCTGGTTTGAAACAGGAATTAAGCTTGAAGACACCCAATCCGGTTATCGTTTATATCCTTTACATAAAATTCCGAAAAAATATTTCACTCCAAAATTTGAGTTCGAAATTGAAATTATTGTAAGAACAGCCTGGAGACACGTTCCTGTAAAAAATGTTCCTATAAAAGTGTTGTATGATCCTGCGGAAAGGGTTTCGCATTTCAGACCGTTCAAAGATTTTACAAGAATCAGTATTCTGAATACCATTTTGGTAACGATTACCTTGCTTTATATTATTCCGAGAAACTTTATTAATAATTTTAGGAAGAAAAGCTTTAAAAGATTCATTAAAGAAGACGTTTTAGAAAGTGACGGAAGCAACCGTACAAAGGCTTTTTCCATTGCGCTTGGGGTTTTTATAGGATTTTCTCCGTTGTGGGGATTTCACACTTTATTAACCATTTCCTTGGCAGTTCTTTTTAAACTGAATAAAGTCTTGGCTTTTGTAGCTTCCAACGTGAGTTTGCCGCCGTTTATTCCTTTTATTATTGCTGCTTCCTTATTTTTAGGGTCTCCTTTTGTGCATGGCGACAGTAATATTTTAAGCAGTGAACTTAATTTTGAATTGATTAAAAATAATCTTCTTCAATACGTTATCGGAAGCACCATTTTGGCCACTACAATGTCGATGATTCTAGGAATAGGCACTTTTCTATTCTTGAATAAAGTGAGTCCTGATAATAATTAATTCAATCTTTTTAAATAAAAACTGCAAAGCCTTTCGACCTTGCAGTGAGTTATGAAGAATAAAATAAATTATGTTTTATTTTTTTGTTAGTTTCTGAGAATATGTTTTTCCATTTTTATCTGTCAAAACAAGCATATAAATTCCTGAATTTAATTGTTTGATAGATATTGAGTTTCTTTCAACCTTTGTTTGTAGAACTAGTCTACCTGTCATTTCATATACTTTTGCTTCGGTTGGAGTAAAATCATTTTTAGATTTAAAATTGATAATATCATCACTCGGATTTGGATAAATAGTCAATATTTCCTGAGTATTCTGAACTTCTCTGGTATTCAAGAATGATCCTTCCACAACATTTAATGTCGTGTTTGGTGTTACATTATAAATCGTATCAACAATACCTGAAGGCCATTTTATGATCACTTTTGTAATTGCCGTTGCCTGACCGATTCCGAAATGAGCATTCAGTGTACTCATATTTCCGAATCCTGTTCCGCTCTGTACATCTCGGATCTGTTTTCCCCAAGCTCCATAAATTTCAACTCTTGCACCGATTCCGTTTCTGTTACTTTGAGTTCCTTTTAATGTTACTTTTAGCCATTTATTGGTATTTCCGGCATTCATTAGGATGGTATTTCCATTCTGAATATCAAGAAATCCATCATTATTCAAGTCGCCAATCGGACGTTTCGTTGCATTTACATTATAAGTACTGGCGTTCGGGGTAAAAGTAAAATCACCATTTCCAAACATGATTGTATTTCCTGCGCCTAAGACATCCAGAAATCCATCATTATCAAAATCATATGAAATATATTCTCTACTTAAAGTATTTACGATGTCATAACCGGAACCTGTAGATTTATCGGTAAATGTACCGTCTCCATTATTCTTCATCACTTTACTCAGACCATTGGTTGTTGAATTGATTCCTATCAAAGCATCCATCCAACCGTCATTATTAAAATCTCCCCAAGCTGCAGACCATGTCTGGGTAGGATTCGCCATATTCGCCGCAAGAGCAACGTTGGTGAAAGTTCCGTTTCCGTTGTTTCTGTGAAGTTCATCTATATTTCCTCCAGGGCCGGAACCGCCTCCGCTACATTTTGCGATGTATAAGTCCATGTCACCATCGTTATCATAATCAATCCAGATAGAACCATAATTTCCGCCAGACGGGAAATCTCCCATTCCTCCCTGATTATGGTTCATATTTGTTCCGTCATTCATATAATACCTGTTCGGAGCGTTATCATCACAAATGAAAGCATCCAATTTTCCATCATTATTGATATCTATAAAATTAGTTCTTTGAACTAAAAAAGATTGTGGTTTTCTATCGGTAGTAAAACCTGTTCCGTCACCATTAGCTTTTACAAAAGCAATCCCGCTTCCCGATCCGTACACTAAATCATTAAAACCGTTATTATCATAATCTCCGGCAGCAATGCTCCATGAAGGCAATATAATAGAGCTAGGAATTGTATACGTAACATTATTGAACCCACCTCCCTGCTGTTGATAAGAGATAACGATTTGAGTATTGTTTACGACAGAAACGATATCATCTAAATAATCTCCGTTCATATCTACCACACAGTTATTGTAACTCCCCGCTGCTGTAACCGGCTGAGAAACAAATGAAAGTCGATTGACAACTGGTGCTGATTCAATTACATTAAAATTAAACCCTAAACTAGACCACCTGTTGTCGAATACCACATAATAGGTATTTCCTGCAACTGCTCCAAAGCTTACCTGTGAAGAAGTCCCGGAAGAGTCATCATTTGCTGCCACGCACGCTAATGCTCCACAACTTCCTGAATATATCATCACTCTTGTGTCTACATTTTGCCCTGCTACTACCGAAGAAACAGTAACAGTCTTATTGGCAGTAGCTGTGTATTTGTACCATACCGCTGCTGATCCGAGAGTTCCCAAATTACAAACTGTAGATGGTGGCGTTCCTGTAACTGCAGGTGCTGTATATGTTCCTACCGTAAGATTTACTGCAGAAGCACAAGTAAGTTGTGCTATTCCCCATGTTATATTAGATAATAAAACAAAAAAGGATAATTTTTTTCTCATATTCTTTCAGTTTGGTTATTCGTTTTTAAGGACAGTTTTGGTTAAGAGAATTAATCCATTGCTTTAAGAGTTCTACACCTTCATCGTGTACGATCGTTCTTCCCAACAAAGGCATTCTGTTGCTCTCATCTACAGAATTAAGTCTAAAGCTCATTACCGATTTATTATGATTTCCCGGTGTTATAATCTTCTCTAATGAAGGACCTTGTGGTTCATCTGCCAACACACAGACTCCCATATTGGTAAGATTTGTTGTTTGGCTAAAACTCAGGCGTATAGCACGATAATCACAACGAGCATTCTGTTGATGGCAATGCGCACAGTTGATGTCTAAATAAGACCGCAATCGTATATCTACAGGCTTGCTGGCATCTTTATAATTAACTGTAGAAACAATATTTGAAGGGTAACTTAAAAGATAACCTTCATCCACCAATTTTTGTAATTGATTTTTCACTCCTCCTTCGTAGCCGTATGTTGTATTAAGGTTTTGAGGTTTTACACCGATGGGAACCGGTTTGTTGTCTAATTTATGACAGGCATAGCATTCTGATTCTGAAGGAATTCTGTAATCAATATTCATGACTTCATTATTCTCTTTTTTGAAAGTTAGGTTTTTAGAACTTCCACTTGTAAAATCTGTTCCGGTAACCAGATTAGCTTCTGTCTGGTCATCATTCCACATATATTCTGCAAAAATCCAACCAGTTGATTTTCTTATCATTAATCGGGTTTCCAGTATTTTGGTGGTATTATTAGGCTGTACTGTATTGTAATAAAAGCTTTTTATTAAAACAGTTCCTACAGGGAAATTGAGTGTTTTATCATCTGCATCAAAATTCGCTTTTACACCTTGTGGCATCCAGATAAATCTCTTTTTAAGAGCATAATCGGTAAACAGCGAACTTGCAGGTTCATAAGGAATTACCTTGCTTGATGGCGTCATATTTTTTAATTCACCCGTAAAAAAAGCATAGGTTGATAATTTAGCGTAAGGAACCGCATTGATTTCAAAATTAACAAAAGAACTCTCTACCTCTACACCTTCCATCTTCTCATCTTTACAAGAAAATAGCATCAATAAAAATATAAGAGATAAAAAATAGTTTTTTCTCATTCGTTTCATGGTTTTAAGGAAACGAATATAAATAATAAACTAACTACATACCAAATGTTTTTACATTAAAAAAGCAAAATCAATTAAAATAATAAAACAAAATAAACAATTAAAGATTTATTATTCAATAAAAACATCATAAACACTTATAAAACACAAATAATATTTATTAAATAATAAATAAAAATTAAACAAAAGAGATATGGCTATGTTCTATTATTACTAATAAGAATTCTATAAAAATTTCAGGAATTAAAATTATTTATAAACAACATCAGAGAACAACAAAAGTGTTGTAAAAACAGTAATAAATATAGCAATAATCACCAAAACCAACTGTACTGTAAAAGTTTCTTTCTTGTGATTTTCATCTTTATTCTCAAAGGTAAAATTGATTTTGCCCGGATCTTTGATGATTCGCCAAATGAACAATAAAATGATAAGATTTAATATAATCGGAGAAAAAAGAAATAATTTGCTTCCAGATCCGCCTGTCGTTTTTCCGTAACCTTGAATAGGAATAATTTCCGGAATTGAATTGTACTTGCTCCCCAAATACACAGAATAACAAACAATTATAATAAAAGGGATGGAAAATAAATACCGTATACTTTTGGGAATCATTTTAGTTTTTTTAGTGTTTTCTTCAAATATCCTTCAACATTTTCTTTATCTGGAACGGTTGTAATTTCTTTTGTCAACGCTTTTTCAAATTGAATTTTTGCTTTAGAATATTCTTTTTTATTGAAATAATACTTTCCTGCCTGATAATATAAGAACCAAAAATCAGGGTTTAAAGATTGGTAATTATTGATGAATTCATCAGAAAGAATTTTCTTTTTATCATCAATCGCATCTTCGATCTGAGAACTTAATTTTTTATATTCTTCGTAATTTTTGTACTCTTGAGAATGAATAAAAGGATCTTTAGCAATATTTAAATTTGACTTTGCAAATTCACCGCTTTTTAATCTTTTATCTGAAAAAATTTCATTTAAATCATAACATACAAATTCTCCCAGCTGATAAGGATTCGCAGAAACCCAAACCAATTTTTTCTGAGGCGAAAAAATCACGGCATGATGCGCCAATAATTGATTGATTGCCTTTTCATTTCCGTATCCAATTTTTTCACCTTTCAAACCCGATTTATCTCTTAAAATAGAAGCCATTTTTTCAGGATTCAGTTTTTTATTTTCCTCTAAAAGTTCCTGAAGTTTTTCGTAACGGTATTCAGAATGGCTTTCCAGAATATGTTTCTGGTTTCTTTTATCATTTTTATAAGCTTCTGATTGAAAATGATTTGTACAAAAAACTCGACTTGTATTTTCTACTTTATAAACTCCGAAATTATCCGGTGAAACCTCAATAATCACAGCATTTTTATCATTTGCGCTTCCAACCAAAATAGATTCTGAAACGAAAACCTTCCTCTTTTTTGTAATGGCAATAGCTTCATCGATGTTTTTTGCATATTGTAAAATCTCTCGTGTCACCAAAGAAATTGGAGTTTTTGCAGTCAAGGGAATTTTAGATTTTCCGGCATTGATCGTCACCGTAATCCCCTCTTTATTCATCCCCGAAACAACGCCAATCATTCCTGGCCAACTTACTGACATGTAAGGAATTCCTTGTTCAGGTTCTACGAATTCAATCAATTTATTTTTAGCAAAATCATCTCCAACATAAAAATCGAAATTTCTTCCAATCAACAGATCTCCATCTTCTGTATTTTCGTTCCAAACTGCGAGAGAAGTACAGCCAACAACCATCAAATCCTGCATCGCATGACCAATATCGTGAGCACCGTGTAAGTATAAACTTCTCAGATATTTAGGTGCAATAAAGTTGTATTTATCTGATGCATATTGAGATAACCCAAATAATTCTGCCTGATAATCTTCTCTTACATTCAAGTACATTTTTCGGTTGTACCATTTTAGAAAACCTCTTAATAATTTTTGCTTAAACTTCGACGGAACAAAACCTTCTACCTTTGAAAAGAAAATTTCTTCCTGTTTTTGCATTAAATTTTGAGTCAATGCTCCATTGTTATAGCCTAACTGTAAAGGGTTTCCTTTAATATATAATTCCCAAAGCTGTTGTTTATTTTTGGTTAAATAATTTTGATTAAAATTAAAAGTTGAGTCATTAATTTTATTGACTTTCGGAATTTCTAATGAATATTGTTTTACATCAGGAACGTGTTTTATTGATTTTCTGACACCGCAAGATGTGAGATTGAGGATAAGGCTGAAGCTGAAAAACAATAAGATTAAAACTCTGTCATTTCGACGGAAGGAGAAATCTATTCCAAATTGTTTAGATTCTTCACTCCACTTTGTTTCGTTCTGAATGACAGACTGCCTGTTACTTTTATTCACTTTTATTCTTATTAATCATTTGTGTCAAACGCTCATCAATAAGCTCTTTTCCTAAAATTTCAGCACACGTATTGAAAGCTCCAATTGTGCAGCCCAAAATTCCGTGCATGTTGACAGATTGCCCTGTAAGAAAGAGATTATTAATTTTTGTTCTCGGGGAAACCATTGTTTTTAAAGGGTTTTCCGAGCTTTTTATATATCCGTACATATTTCCTTCGAAACTTCCGATGTAATCACGGTAAGATAAAGGAGAAGATGTGTACACTTTTTTAATAAACTGTCGCAAATCTGGAATTTTCTTTTCCAATGCATCAATCATTTTTTCTGCTTTTTCAAGCTTAAATTTTTCATACTGCTGTCCTCTCTCCTCTTCATCAGCAACGGTATTGAAAGTATTTTGCCAATTTTTAACTTCATCAAAATCCATGTAGGAAATTGCCGTTAAACTTTCAGCAAATTCAGAATGATGTTTTGATGGCGTTGAAGAAAGCATATACGTTTCCGGCCAATTTTCTTTTTTATATTGATAGGCATTCCAAACCAGATCTTCCGAAGAATAATGGTACAAATTATAGTTAAAATTTGGAATTGAATGCGGTTTTAAGACTAAATAAACACTGAAACATGAAGAAACCGGCTCCCAGCTCAAAACTCTGTTTAAAAAGGATTTTTTCAACCTTTCTTCACCTATCAGTTTAATAGTTGAACGAATTTCAATATTTGAAATAATTTGTTTCGCAAAATATTCTTTTCCTTCTTTGGTTTTTACGCCATTTAAAATTCCATTTTCATTGAAAGTCATTACAGAAACTTCGGAATGTTTGTGAACTTCCGCGCCATATTCTCTTAATTTTTTAATTAATAATTTTGAGATCTGGCTTCCTCCTTTCACGCATTTGTAAGCACTTTGAATGTAAGAATTCACCGTCAAAGCATGAACGTAAAACGGAACGTTCTCCGAATCTCCTGCGTAGAGAAAATTTGAACCCAATAAAACTGACTGTAATTTTTTATCTGAAGTAATCGATTCGATGAATCTTTTTGTATTTAAATGGAGAATTTCTTCATTATAATTATTGCTTCCGACAACATTATATCTCGGAAACTGATTACAAACCCGCTGAATTTCTTCACAATAGTTCTCCAAGTTCTCTTTTTCATGCGGAAAATATTGAGATAATTGCTCAACAAAATTTTCATAACCCTGGGCATGAGGATATTCGATTTCGTCATCACCGAAAGTGATTTTATCGTATCCGTCTTCATCCATTTTCTGAAGCTCAAGATCATCCATAATTCCCAAATAAGAAAAGAATTGATGAAGATTTTGCCCTTTTGATAGTCCGCCAAGATAATGAACTCCCGTATCGAAAATCAGTTTGTCACGGGAAAATGTCTGTAAGTTTCCTCCGTATTGGTTATTTTTCTCCAAGACACAGACTTTCAGACCTTCTTTCGCCAAAATTAGAGCCGAAACAAGACCTCCCAATCCGCTACCGATAATCAATATGTCGTATGTTTTTTTCAAGGAGATTAATTTTTCATCAGCCTTGTCAAGGTTTTGAACCTTGACAAGGCTTTTTTAACGTTGAATTGTTTGCAGCCCGACTTGAGCGGAAATCCTTTTTTTGCTTTGGCAAAAAAAGATTGGGAGCGGAAGGCGGAAAAGCTACCCTAAAAATATTGAAAATTAATCAATATCATCCCAAAAATCAAAGTAATTGAACCATTGAAGCGGATATTTTTTGATCATCGACTCCAAATTTTGAGTATAAGAGTTTAAAAGTCCTTGCGCATCTCGTTTTTTAACTTGCTGAGCGACCCTCGCATACAAATGATAATGAAGATTTTTATCCTTCATCACATACACGTACACAACGGGAACGCCTAATCGAGAAGCAATAAGGAAAGGACCTGCCGGAAATTTCGCGCTTTTTCCAAGAAGATCTCCCTCAAGGAATTTTGAACCTTCGAAATAACGGTCGCCTGTAAAACAGATCAACTCATTTTTAGACAAGGCTTCATTGATGTCGAAAATATGCGACATATCTTCTTTTACATAAATGAATTTGATATTGCTTTTTTTAACAGTAACGCTTTCAAGATATTCTTTTATTACTGTAACTTCCTGATCTGTTGTGACTAAATTAATCTGACAATCAAAATCAATATCAGCGAAAAAGTGTTCTGCAATTTCAAAATTTCCGATGTGAGCACTGATTAAAACTCCGCCTTTTTTTTCTGCCAAAAGGTTTTTGAGGTTTTCAACACCGTCGAATTCGTAGGTGTATTTTTCTCTTAATCCTGCTGAAATAGCTGTTTTATCAATCAAAACTGTTCCAAAAGTGAAATAACTTTTAAATAATGAAATTTTAGTTTTCCAAAATCCGTAATTCAGTCTTTTTTGAAAGTAATAAGTGAAATATTTGTTGCTGTTTTTTTCGAACAAAAAATAGTATAAAGCAACAAAATAGAGTACAAAATATGAACTTCTGATCCCGATATTTCTAATACACCAGACGAAAATTCTGTAGCCCAGAATTGTGCCTTTAGATTTACCTTTCCATTTGTTCATAATTTATTCTTGTTCTTAACGCAAAGTTCGCAAAGATTTTTTTTAATATAATGCTGTTTTTAAGTTCGCAAAGGGGTTTCACTCAGCAAAGACAATTATTCCGTTAAAATTTATAGAAAATAAAGTTTAATCGATAATTAAGCGTTTTTTTCAGTGATTTTGTTTTGAATAGTCGAATAAAAATCGTCAAAAGTGACCATTTTCTTGAAGTCTGCTTCCCCTAACTTCACTCCGAAATTAGATTCAATCACTACAACCATATCAATATAATCTAAGCTGTCTAAGCCTAAAGTTGTTTTTAAGTTTGCTTCATTGCTGATTTCATCGCCGTCTACCTCGAATTCATTAACCAAAAAGTCGTTGACGATCGCAACAATTTTTTCCCTTTCCATGTTTTTATTCAAATTTTTTAACAATTAGTGCCGAATTTGTTCCCCCAAATCCAAAAGAATTCGACAAAAATACGTCAATTTTTTGACTTTTTGTTTCGGCGATCAAATTTATCTTTTTTGCCTCATCATCAGGGTTTTCCAAGTTGATATTTGGTGCTACGAAATCATTTTGCATCATCAGAATTGAGTAAATAACTTCACTTGCACCTGCCATCCAACATTCATGTCCCGTCATGGATTTTGTAGAACTTACAGGAACTTCACTTCCGAAAATTTCATAGATCGCTTTTGCTTCATTCGCGTCTCCGATTGGTGTAGAAGTCGCATGAGCATTAATATAATCAATGTCTTTTACTTGTAAACCAGATTGTTGCAAAGCTCTATTCATTGCTAAAGCCGGGCCGTCAACATTTGGAGTTGAGATGTGTCCTCCATTTGAAGAAAAACCGTAACCAACGATTTCAGCCAGAATATTTGCGCCTCTTTTTTGTGCTGATTCTAAACTTTCAACAATTAAAGAAGCTGCTCCACCACTTGGAATTAAGCCGTCTCTATCTTTATCAAAAGGTCTTGATGCTTTTGTAGGCTCATTTTCTCTTACCGAAAAAACACCCAACCCATCAAAACTCGCCATTGAATATTTATTGGTTTCCTGAGCACCTCCACAAACGATCATATCCTGCATTCCGCTCTTAATCATCATGTAAGCTAATCCCAACGAATGAGATCCGCTGGCACAAGCTGCACTGATCGTTAAATTGATTCCTCTTAATTTAAATATTGTGGAAAGGTTCATGGTCACCGTAGAATTCATTGATTTGAATATCGCTCCTGAACCCATTAAAGTAGTATCTTTTTTCTCTCTCGCAATGTCGATTGATTCCACAACTGCCTGAGAAACACTGTCATTTCCGTATAAAATCCCGACTTCATTATTATCTAAAAAGTCCTGATCTATGCCTGCCTGCTGTAACGCATTAAGTGTGGCTACATAAGCGTACTCACTTTCTTCGCCCATGCTTATACGCTGACGTCTGTTTAAAAGACTTTTCAAATCCGGCTTTGGAACCACGCCCGTAAGACCTGATCTGAAACCAAATTCTTTCCTTTCCTCCACTAAAACAATACCGGATTTTCCTTGATACAGGGAATCTTTCACTTCTTCCAGAGAAGTTCCGATGCAAGAATAAATTCCCATTCCGGTAATTACAACCCTATTTTCCATTTTAGTTTTATAACAATTTTTGCTGCTATTTATTTTAATCGCAAAGTTCGCAAAGATATTTTAAAATTAATGCTGTTTTTTTAAGTTCATAAAGGCGTTTGACTATGTCGAATCTTCGATTTCACTCAGCAAAGTTTTAAAAGTTGAAACTTTATTTAAAATTAAATTAGTATAAGATTGATTATGAGTAAATTCCACCATTAATATTGATCACTTCTCCTGTAATGTACGAAGATTTTCTCGAAGCTAAGAATGCAACGAGATCTGCAACTTCCTCAGCTTCACCAAATCGGTTGGCAGGAATCATGGCTTTCAATTCATCTTCATTAAAATCCTGTGTCATATCTGTTCTGATAAACCCTGGAGCGACTGCATTTACAGTGATATTTCTTTTCGCAACTTCCTGTGCAAGAGCTTTTGTAGCTCCGACAACAGCTCCTTTTGCTGCAGAATAATTCGTCTGACCTGCCGTTCCTTTTACTCCGGAAACAGAAACCATATTGATAATTCTGCCGTATTTATTACGCAACAATTTTTGAATAAAGAAATTTGTGACGTTGAAAAAACCATTTAAACTTGTGTTAATCACAGCGTTCCAGTCTTCACTCTGCATCCACATGAATAATCCATCTCTTGTGATTCCGGCGTTATTTACAATTACCTCAACTATTGAATCTGCATTTTTTTCCTGCCATTCTCCCAAAACTTTTAAAGTTTCTTCCGCATTTCCTACATCGAATTTTAAAATTTCTCCTGTAGATCCCAATTCTTCAACTTTAGCTAAAGTTTCCATTGCTGCAGCTTCGTTTGAAGTGTAGTTGATTAAGATATGATAGTTTTTTTCTTCTGCCAGTTTTATACAGATTGCTCTTCCTATTCCTCTAGAGCCTCCTGTTACAATTGCACATTTCATGGGTTTGTTGTTTTTTTACCAGATTATGGTTTTATATTTCCATAGGTTTTACCTACGGCTATTATTGTTGAACCCTTCGGGTTCTCCTTAAACTGTTTATTTTTTTAAATATTGTTTCACTTTCTCCAAATATGGATACATCACCATATCATCTGAGAACGCAGGAATGATCTTTCTTATTTCATCGTACAGCTCTTTTGTTGATGATGACACTTTATCTTTAAAATCAAGATATTCAATCGCCTGAATGATTGTGATTGCTTCAATCGCCAATACTTCGAAAGCATTTTCAATCACTTTTCTGCAAATTACCGCTGCATTTGTTCCCATGCTTACAATATCCTGATTGTCATTATTATTCGGAATACTGTGAACATACATCGGATTCGACAGCATCTGACTTTCTGCCGTTGTGGAAGTTGCCGTAAACTGAACCCCCTGCATCCCGAAATTAAACCCTAATTTACCTAAATTTACAAAAGGAGGCAAAATTTCGTTGATTTTTGAGTTTAAAAGATAATTTAATTGTCTTTCAGCTAGCATTGTCAGTTTTGTTACCACAATTTTAAGCTTATCCATTTCCAAAGAAATATAATCTCCATGGAAATTTCCACCGTGATAAACATGCTGACCTTCAACGTCTATAATTGGATTATCATTTGCTGAATTGATCTCATTTTCAAGAACTTTTTCCGTGTATTCCAATGTATCTAAAACAGGTCCTAAAATCTGCGGAACACATCTTAACGAATAATATTCCTGAACTTTTTCCTTGAAAACCTTTTCCTGCTCTTCGAAATGAGTATATAAGTGATCTTCTCTTTTTCTAATTAATTTACTGTCAGACAAATGCGTACGCATTCTTTCTGCAATTTTTTGCTGACCTGCGTGAAGTTTTGTTCCATTTAAAGCTTCGGATAAATGATCATCATAAGCCTGAACGATTTCGTTGATCGCACAAGATAATTTAATAGAAATTTCAGTTAATTGATTGGCTTTGTATGCATTCACAATACCAATTCCTGACATCACGGAAGTTCCATTCATTAAAGCAAGACCTTCACGGATCTCAACTTTTATCGGCTCTAAACCTTCAATTTCAAAAACTTCTTTTGTGGATTTTCTTTCGCCTTTATAGAAAACTTCACCTTCACCGATTAAAACCAAAGCCAAGTGCGCCAACTGGACTAAATCGCCACTTGCCCCTACTCCGCCATGTTCGAAAATCAATGGTGTAATATCTCTGTTTATTAATTCTTTAAGTAAATTAACTACCGAATGATGAACACCAGAATTTCCAAGTGATAAAGTATTTAATCTTGCCAACATGCAAGCTTTCACTTCCTGTGGCGGAAGAGCATTTCCAATACCTGAAGAATGGCTTCTTATTAAGTTATATTGTAGCTGGTGAGTATCTTCATCACTGATTTTAAATTGAGCCATTGGCCCAAAACCAGTATTAACACCGTATATCACTTTATTCCTAGAAAATTCTTTCAAAAACTGAAAACTCGCATCCACTCTGGCTAAAAGTGTATCATCCAGTTCTATTTTTTCATTATTTACGACGATATTCTGAAAATCTTTCAGTTCTAAAAAGTTATTTATTTTCATCAATTAAAAGTAATAATAGATAATTTTATAAAATATTAATTAATTGTCACTAATTTTGCGGCAAAGATATAAGTTATTATTAAAATAAAAAATCAAAGATGAGCAAAGAATTTGTTGATGTTCTCGTAATCGGTGCTGGACCATCCGGATGCGTATCTTCTTCATACTTAAAGAAGAACAATATCAACGTAAAAGTTGTCGAAAAAACAAAATTTCCGAGATTGGTTGTTGGCGAAAGCTTAATTCCGAGAGTGATGGATCATTTTGATGAAGCGGGACTTTTTCCTGCCTTGGATAAAATGGGCTTCGAGAAAAAATTGGGAGCGCGCTTTTTGAGAGGTGACGAAGTTTGCATCTTTGATTTCAGTGATAAGTTCGGAGAGGGCTGGGACTGGACTTGGCAGGTTCCGAGAGCTGATTTTGATAATACTTTAGCCCAAGAAGTCATCAATAAAGGAATCGACCTTGAATTTGAAACTGAAGTTATCGGAATAGAATTTAACGGAACAGATTCTATCACAACCGTTAAAAATAAAGACGGAGAAACAAAGGAAATCCATGCGAAATTTGTGATCGACTCCAGCGGTTACGGAAGAGTTTTACCGAAACTTTTAGATTTAGAAAAACCTTCAAAATTATCTCCGCATTCTGCAATTTTTGCTCATGTAGAAGACATTAACAGAGAAGAAGGGACGGAAGGAACATTGATTTCTTTTGATATTATTGAAACCGAAGTTTGGCTTTGGGTAATTCCTTTCTCAAATGGAAATACGAGTGTAGGAATTGTTGGTCCAACTGAATATATTGACAAATTATCCGAAAACGGAGACGCTGCAGAAGCATTAAGAAAAGCAATTTCTCTTTCGGATTATTATGTAAAACGTTTCGGAAATGTAGATTTTCTTTTTGAACCAAGACATTTGAAAGACTATTCTTGTTCGGTGAAAAAATTATTCGGAGACGGATTTGCTTTGACTGGAAATGCTTCAGAATTCCTTGATCCCGTTTTCTCATCAGGAATGGCCTTTGCAACGGAAGGGGGAATGACTGCCGCAAAACTGGCAATAAGACAACTGAACGGCGAAAAAGTTGATTGGCAAACAGAATTCGCAGATTATATTTTATATGGTGTTGATGTCTTCACTACTTATGTGAAAGAATGGTACACCGGAAATCTTCAGGAATTATTCTTCCATCAACCGGAAAATCCTGATGTTAAGAAGAAAATTTGTGCAGTTTTAGCAGGATATGTTTGGAATAAAGAAAATCCTTTCGTGAAAAAACACGATACAGTAATAAAAAATCTTGCGAACCTCATCAAGATGGAGAAACAACAAGAGCAATCATAAAAACGCGGTCTGAAAATTTTCAGACCGCTTTTTGTTTTTATTTTAAAGCATTTTTGATAGCTTTTCCAAGCACTTTTCCCGTTGCTTCGTATGCTCCGGCAATTCTTCCGTATTCCATAACAAAATCTTTGTTTTGTGGCTTACCTAATATTTTATCACCTTTTATTTTCGCTACGATTTTTGAAGGGTTATCTGTTTCTACAAAAGTAATATCGGAAGTTAATTTTGCTTCCTGCCCGATCATTCCGCCATGCCATCCTGCATAAATCCATTTCGCGTCAATGATTACAGTATACTTTGAATTTACATCTTTTCTGAAAAGAACCTTTCTCGATTTACCATTGATTCCCTTTAAAAAATAATCTAAATAATCTGTGGCTTTAAATTTGTCCCAGGCATCATTCCATTTATGCCAATCCTGCTCAGTCTTTTTATGTTTTATTAAGACATCTTCTTTTCTTTTTTCAAGGTATTGAGCTTCTGTGAAATTTTCCACCTGATAAAGCGTATTATCAAATTTAATTTGAACATTTACCTCAGTCTGATCCTTTAGAAAATCTAAATTTCCTTGTTGGAAAATCAGCTGATTCTCAGTTTGAGCAAAAGTTGTCGTTGCAATTGCCATAAACAACAGCAAGAATAATTTTTTCATAATTTATTATTTTTAATTTAAAGTTTGCAAATATAGAATTTCACTTAATAACTTATTGTTATTTTTTAGTGTAATGTTCAACTTTTAAAGCGAGCATTTTAGAGGTTTTCGCAAAGCATTCGGCAATTCGGTCGTTATTATTTGGAACCCCAAAACCGTTACCTCCGGTTGCTCTTATTGCTTCCACGACCATCAAAATATTATTTGGATTTTGTGTTTCCACGAAAGTCATTTTACTTGAAACTAAAGCCTTGTCGCTTAACAAAGGAATAAATAACCCAACATGCATCCAAGTTGGCTCAACAATCAATGTGTATTTGGTTTGAGCAAATGTATTAGAAAGTAGAATTGATGAATTATTATTCCATGACCTCATAAATTTATCCCGAAAAGCCTGTTCTTTACTGTGTTCCCAATCTGCTTTCCATTTTTCAGCTTCTTCCCTTCCATTTGATTTTTCAATTTCAGAAATTCTCTTGGTTAAAAACTCTTCTTCTGTTAAATTATTTTTCTCAAACTTTACATTATCATATTTGAAAACAACTTTGACAAATTTTTGATCTTTTAAAAAATTATAATCTCCGGAAATAACCTTAACCCTCTGAGCCATTAAACAAGCGGAAAGAGTTATCAGGAATAGAAATAACGTTTTTTTCATGGTTAATTTTACTTAGCTTTTATCTTAAATCTATAAACGTAATCGGCTTTCTGCTGTTTGGATTAAAAACTGTTTTAGACAAAACATCAAAATCTATCATCTCGATTTTCGGACTTACCCTCAATTTTGCACGGAAATGATCTCTCACTTCGTTTACAAAGTTTTCGGAGTCACTGTTTGTGCTTATTTTAATGATAATTTCATCCAAGCCAATTTCATTCGACTGAATAACGATCTGATAACACAAAATAGTATTAAAATCATTCAAAATATCATTCATCGCAGGCGGATACAACGTTGTTCCTTTATATTTGATCATCTGCTGTTTTCTTCCAACAACAGGACCGAGTCTCATCGTATTTCGTCCACATTGGCAAGGTTCGTAGTGTGCTTTTACAATATCTCCGGTTTTAAACCTCAACAACGGTAGCGCTTCTACGCCTAAAGTTGTGATCGTTAATTCTCCGCTTTCTCCCTCCTGAACTACATTTCCGTCGTCATCAAGAATTTCTGTGATGATTAATTCAGGATGCTGATGTCCTCCGATTTGATGCTCACATTCAGTAAAGGCCGTGCTCATTTCTGTAGAAGCATAGGTGGAAAATAACTTAACATTCCACTTTTCTTTGATCTTTTGTGAAAGAATATTATCTGTAAAATCCTGATTTTTGATGCTTTCTCCGATACAAACCGCACCGTAAACACTGGAATTTTTATAATCGATTCCATGTTTTTCGGCATAATCTATCATTTTTAATAGAAATGAAGGAACAGTGATTAAATATTTTGGTTTATATCTAAAAATTGAATCCCATTGAAGCTCAGGAATTCCGGGTCCCATTCTGACAACGCTTGCTCCCATTTTTCTTAATCCTAAAAAATAGGCAAGACCAGCCATGAATCTTTTATCAATTGTTGTAATCATCTGTACAACATCACCTTTTTGGATTCCAGCACAAACGAAAGAAATAGCTTCATTATAAGCCAATCTTTCTAAATCATTGTCTGATAACCCGAAAGTTACGGGATCACCCAACGTCCCTGAAGTTGTGCTGTAATCCACAATTTTATCGGGCGTGATGCAGAAAAAATCATCGTTATTCTGCTGAATATCGTTTTTCGTTGTCGTCGGGATTTTCTGTAAATCTTCCAACGTGTTGATATCCGAAATATTGATATTATTTTCTTTGAACAATTTTTGATAAAAAGGTGAGTTGTTTTCAAGATAAGTCAAAAGTTCCTGAAGTTTTTGCTCCTGAAACTTTTTTATTTCCTGAATGTCTGATTTTTCGATTGATGGATAGAATTCCAATGGTTTTTATTTTAAGTGACAAATTTATTTAATTAAAATTAAAAGATTGCTTGATCTTAAATTTTAACCACAGATTTGCACAAATTTTCACAGATGATTGTGCTTTAACATTTGTGTCTATTCGTGAAAACATTTGTGTTTGAATTTAAACGCAAAGATTTTATTTTTAAACTTGTGATTTTAGAAAGCAAAGGCAAATAAATTTGCTTCGCGAAGCTTGAAAATACAGCTTCATCAAATCAACTTGTTGATTCATCTTTGCTCACTTAAAACTATTTGTAATCCAAATTAAAAACTTTGCGTTGAAAAAAATATCACAAAGCTAATTATCTCGAAAAAGTAAAACTCTGCGTATTTGTATTTCCTGCTGTATTGATTGTTGTTAGTTTTAATTTATGAGAACCAGAACCTTTCGGGCATTTTTCATCAAAAACATAAACAAAATCATCTTTCATTCTTGCAAAACTGAGCCATTTTCCATCCAGTTCAGCTCGGAAAAATTCAATGTCACCAATTTTTGTTGTTCCTTTCAATCTTAAAGAACCAACATTTATGATTGCTCCATCTTTCCAGTTTGGAGAAATTGAAGGCAAAGACTGATCTACTAACAATCTGGCTATTCCTAATCTATTGAATTGCCCTTCTGCCCAATCACCATTCCATTTTGCTTTGATGATATTTTTATCGCTTCCGTAATTGAGTTCTAAGACGGTTTTTTCTTTTTCTTCGTTGGTTAATTTTCTGTTGGGTTTAATTTTTAATGTAAAATAATCATGAACTGGAATGTATGGACTATTTAAAACGATTAAATTTGAAACCGCTTCTACATCTTGTTTTTCATACATATTGAAATTTACAGCATCATAAACTGCATTTTTACTCAAATTGATTTCTGCATTTTCTGTTTTAATTGTTTTTGATTCATTGGGAACAATTGTTTTATTATTTGATAAAACTTTTTCTGACGGATTACTGAACTGAACTGTTGTTGTTAATCGACTCGTATTTCCGTTGACATCTTTGAAAATTATTTCAATATCGTGAATTTCATTATCCTGAAGATTGATAATCCCATCTGATTCAAAACTGTAATTTGGCAGCTTCATTCCCGATAAATTTGACAAATGCTGAATACTCATTTTATCTTTGACAAATTTTGTGTAATCTACACAACCATTGATATAACGGGTGTCATTGTAATGTATTTTGTCGATTTTAAAACTGTAAACTGATTTTCCATCCATCAATAACTCTGCATCATAAATTCCAAGATTAAACCCCTGATTAGCTTTGTCCAACGCTTTTATTGCAAAACTTATTTGAGGAGAATTAACCTGAATGATATTCGAAGTGTAAACATTTCCAGCTTTTTTAACAGCAACTCCATTAGCTCCGGGTTCGTAAGTACTGAAACGACGATCATACCAATACAAACCGCTTATGATTGGTGCAATTCCATCAGGAATATTAAAACCGAAAAGCAAAGGATTGATGCACTCTTCCGTTTTTGTATCTCTGATTTCAAAATGTAAATGCGGACCTGCCGAACCTCCTGTATTTCCACTCAAAGCAATCAATTGTCCTTTCGTAACAGGAAACTGATTGGGAGAAAAACTGATATCCTGTTCCCATTTTTCGTCTTTGTATTGTTTTTCTTTTACAAATTCATCTAGCCTGTCAAAATATTTATTCAAGTGAGCGTAAACCGTTGTATAACCATTCGGATGAGTTACATAAACGGCATTTCCGAAACCATATCGTTCAACTTTTATTCGACTTATATAACCGTCTGCCGCCGCAACCACAGATAAATTTTCCTGGCTATTAGTTCGAATATCCAATCCCATATGAAAATGATTAGAGCGAACGGCTCCGAAATTAGCAGCCAAATTGATGGAAATATTTAAAGGATTCCGAAAATAATTTTGAGGGTAGTTATTCTGAGCTTGAGTCATCATGCCGACAAGAAAACAAACAATAAATATCAATCTGGAAAAGGCTTTCATACAAATGGTTTTAAGTGGTATTTTAAAATTACGAAAATTTGTTTTTATTTCCCACGATTTATTTTTGGATTTTCACAGATGTTTTCGTTTAAAATATAATTAAACTTTTGTGCTTAATAATATGCACAATCATCTATGAAAATCCGTGAAATCTGTGGGAGAAAATAATTCAAACATTTATATTTCTGAAACAGAACTTTTTAATCGAAACTATCAAAATAAAACATATATTATAAACCGACAAATTTTAGTAAATTTGCCAACTTAATTAATCAACGATATTGAGATATTACAATGAGCCAATTTAAAGAATACAAAAACCTCAACCTTATTGACGTAGCAGAGAATGTAGCGGAATTTTGGAAACAAAATAAAACCTTCAATAAGAGTGTTGAGATTCGTGAAGGGAAACCTGAGTTTGTTTTTTATGAAGGTCCGCCTTCAGCAAATGGTATGCCCGGAATTCACCACGTTATGGCTAGAGCGTTAAAGGATATTTTCTGTCGTTATCAAACCCAAAACGGGAAACAGGTTTTCCGTAAGGCGGGTTGGGATACACACGGACTTCCTGTGGAGCTAGGCGTAGAAAAAGAATTAGGAATTACTAAAGAAGATATTGGCTCAAAAATTTCTATTGAAGATTACAACAAAGCTTGTCGTGAAGCGGTAATGCGCTACACCGATGTCTGGAATAACCTTACCGAGAAAATTGGATATTGGGTAGACCTTGAAGATCCGTATATCACGTATAAGTCAAAATATATGGAGACGGTTTGGTGGTTGTTAAAGCAGTTGTACAACAAAGATTTATTGTACAAAGGTTACACAATTCAGCCTTATTCTCCGAAAGCAGGAACTGGACTTTCTTCCCATGAAGTTAATCAGCCCGGAGCTTATCGTGACGTGTCTGATACAACAATTGTCGCACAATTCAAGACACTTCCTGAGACATTACCTTCATTTTTACAAGGTTTTGGAGATGTACATTTCTTAGCTTGGACGACAACTCCTTGGACGTTGCCGTCTAACACCGCTTTGACAGTAGGTCCGAAAATCGATTATGTTTTAGTAAAAACTTTCAATCAATATACTTTTGAACCAATCAATATTGTTTTGGCTAAAGCTTTGGTTGGAAAACAATTTGCAAAAAAATATGCTGAAGGAACAGATGAAGATTTTGCAAATTACACTTCAGAAAGTAAAATCATTCCTTATCAAATCTTAGCAGAATTCAAAGGTATTGATTTGGTCGGAATTAAATATGAGCAATTATTACCTTACGCTTTACCTTATCAAAACCCGGAAAATGCTTTCAGAGTAATTTCAGGAGATTTTGTTACGACTGAAGATGGTACAGGTATCGTTCACACAGCTCCTACTTTTGGTGCTGATGATGCGAAAGTGGCAAAAGAAGCTACCCCTGAGATTCCGCCAATGTTGGTTTTAAATGAAAATGGAAATCCGGTTCCTTTGGTAGATTTACAAGGGAAATTTACTTCGCAAATGGGAGATTTTGCAGGTAAATATGTTAAAAACGAATATTACGATGCAGGAACAGCACCCGAAAAGTCTGTTGATGTTGAAATAGCAATTCGTTTAAAAGAAGAAAATAGAGCTTTTAAAGTTGAAAAATATGTTCACAGTTACCCACACAGTTGGAGAACAGATGAACCTCTTTTATATTATCCATTGGATTCTTGGTTTGTGAAAATGACTGCTGTAAAAGACAGATTGGTAGATTTAAACAAAGGAATCAATTGGAAACCAAAATCTACAGGAGAAGGACGTTTCGGCAATTGGTTAGAAAATGTAAACGATTGGAATTTATCCCGTTCAAGATATTGGGGAATTCCGTTGCCAATCTGGAGAACTGAAGATCTAAAAGAAGAGATAATCATCGGTTCAGTAGAAGAATTATACAACGAGATCGAAAAATCTATCGAAGCAGGATTCATGATAGAAAACCCGTTCAAAGGTTTTGTGATCGGAAATATGTCTGAAGAAAATTATTCTTTGGTTGATCTACACAAAAATATCGTTGATAAAATTGTTTTGGTTTCAGAATCAGGAAAAGCAATGAACCGTGAAAGCGACTTGATCGACGTTTGGTTCGATTCAGGATCAATGCCTTATGCGCAGTTGCATTATCCTTTCGAAAACAAAGAATTAATCGACAATAATAAAGCGTTCCCAGCAGATTTCATCGCGGAAGGTGTTGACCAAACTCGTGGTTGGTTCTACACTCTTCATGCGATCGGAACGGCAGTTTTTGATTCAGTTGCTTATAAAAATGTAATGAGTAACGGACTTGTTTTGGATAAAAACGGGGTAAAAATGTCAAAATCCAAAGGAAATGGAATTGATCCGTTTGAAACATTAGCAGTTTACGGACCGGATGCTACACGCTGGTACATGGTTTCAAATGCGAATCCGTGGGAAAACCTGAAATTCGATATCGAAGGAATTGATGAAACAAGAAGAAAATTCTTCGGAACACTTTACAATACGTATTCATTCTTTGCCTTGTATGCAAATGTTGACGGGTTCAATTATTCTGAAAAAGAAGTTGAAAACAGACCGGAAATCGATAGATGGATTTTGTCTGAATTAAACTTATTAATCAAAGAAGTAAAGGCATTCTACGAAGATTACGAACCTACAAGAGTAGCAAGAGTCATCAATACTTTTGTAAATGATAACTTGAGTAACTGGTACGTAAGATTATGCAGGAGACGTTTTTGGAAAGGAGATTATTCAGACGATAAAATCTCGGCTTACCAAACTTTATATACTTGTTTGGAAACTGTTGCAAAATTATCCGCACCAATTGCTCCATTCTTTATGGATCAATTGTATCAGGATTTAAATAAAGTAACAGGAAAGGAAAACGCGGAATCTATTCACTTAACAGATTTCCCTGTTGCTGATGAAAGTTTAATTGATCAGGATTTGGTTGAAAAAACGCACTTAGCACAAAATATTACGAGTATGGTTTTCTCTTTGAGAAAGAAAGAAAACATGAAAGTTCGTCAGCCATTACAAAAAGTATTGATTCCTGTGTTAGACAAGAAAACTGAAGAGCAAATCTTAGCAGTTTCAGAGTTAATAAAACAAGAAGTAAATGTTAAAGAATTACAGTTAATAAATGCCGAAGAAGCATCACATTTAATTGTAAAACAGATAAAACCAAACTTTAAAACGTTAGGTTCGAGACTTGGAAAAGATATGAAAACAGTTGGAGGAGAAATTGCAAATCTAACTGCTGAACAAATTTCCGGTTTAGAAAAAGAAGGAAAAATAGACGTTCAAGGTTACGAAATTACCCTTTCTGATGTTGAAATTTCAACAAAAGATATTCCGGGATGGACAGTAACTTCTGACGGAAAAACAACTGTGGCATTAGATTTGACGCTAACAGATGAGTTAAAATCTGAAGGGATTGCAAGAGAATTTATCAACAGAATTCAAAACTTGAGAAAAGATAAAAATTTCGATTTAATAGACAGAATAAACATCTTTGTGGAAGAAAATTCACCTTTCTTAAATGATATTAAGAAAAATGAAGAATATATTTCATCGGAGGTCTTGTCAAATAAAATAGAAATTACTTCAAATTTCACTAAATTTAATGAAGTTGAAATCGATGAAATAAAATTCAAAGTTCATATCGAAAAAACGTAACCAAAAAACATCAATAAAATGAGAAGGTTAATTATTTTATTTTTATTAGCTATTGCCAAACCAATATATGCTCAAAATGCTTCTGGAATTTGGCAGCCTTATATTTACACAAATCCAATTTCAGAAATTCAGTTTGTGAATAATAATGTTGGTTTTGCTGTATCTAACGGTTATGAATCAGAAAAATTAACATTTTCCTTACTTAAAACAATAAATGGGGGTACAGAGTGGCAACCTTTAGGAGGTTCTTTTGATAAAATAAATAGTTATAGTACTATTGATGAAAACAATATTTGGTTGTCACAAAATGGATATTTATCAGATGGTGCAGTATTTAAAACATCAGACGGAGGTAATTCATGGCAGACATATTATAAAAACTTAGAAGCGGAAACAAGTCCTTCTGGAACTGTTTCTGTTTCACTTTTAAATGCGAAGGTCAAGTTTTTCAACTCAAATTTAGGTTTTATCTCGACTCCCACGAGTCTTTGTAAAACAACTAATGCAGGAACAACATGGACTCAACTTACAACCAACCAAGGCAATATATTTTATGTAAACAATAATGTAATGTTTTCCTATGGAAGTTCTCTGAGCCCACTTGTTATTAAAAAATCTGTAGATGGCGGAAGTAATTGGCAAAATATCGCCAATCCTGTTACTACATCTAACTTTAGCTTATATTTTATCAATGAAAATACAGGTTATATCTACAATGGTCAAAAATTGTTTAAAACAAGTAATGGAGGAACTAGTTGGCAGGAAATTACAATAACCACAAGCGGAGCACTGTCTTCATTAAAATTTGTAAGTGAACAGGAAGGATATGCCACATTAAATGGCTATCTACTGAAAACGAGTAACTCCGGAGCAACATGGGATTACGTTGGAAATACGACTGCTAAAATAAGTAATGTTTATCTAACTAATAATAATCTTTATACATCAGGATCCAACGGTAATATTTCTAAACTTCAGAATAATGATTTAGTTAGGCTTACAGGCATGGATAATGATTTTTCAACCGTAACCGAAGATAAAGGGAATGTAAGGGAGAATAATGGCGTTTATGAATTTTTACAAATAGCAAAAAAAAGAACTGATGCAGAGGCTAAATATTCGAAAACTTCATTAAACAATACTACTCATAAAATAATTACCGAACAGACGAATATCCCTATTTCAGTACCTGCAGGTATTATGATGTTTCCAAATCAGATTCACAGTGTTGCATACAACCCTTCAAAAACTGTAGAAATAACCTACCCCAGACCGTTCAGAACATATAATGGAGATCTGCAAAACTATACTCAAATGTTTGATCTTACAGGCTCTACTTCTCCCAATCTTTATTTTTTAGATATTCAATTCTATAATGATAATTCTGCGTATGGTGTTTCTGCTAACAGAATTTATAAAACCGATAATCAAGGTACTTCGTGGACAATATTATTAGATCAAAATAATGATAGTTATCCTTTCTCAGATATTCAGACTTTTAGCCAAAATTCATGTCTCATAGTCGGAAGAAAAAATATTTTATACAAAACTACTGACGGAGGACAGACTTGGAATACCATAGCAATAACAAATGATACCAATCAGCATTTTACAAATTTATTTTTTGTAAATGACCTTATAGGTTGGGCATTTGGAGAAAAAGGTGCTATTTTCAAAACTATTGACGCCGGAAACACTTGGATAGATAAATCTATTAATATCAATAATACAATTAATGACTTGGTATTTGTTAATGAAGATGAAGGTTGGATAACTTCGGGAGGTACATATCACACTATAAATGGTGGTACGACTTGGGTTCAGGATCTTTCAGTAACTTATAGTCCCTCAACGATTAAATTTAAAAATAATTTGGAAGGTTTAGGTTGGAAACAACGCAACGCTTATCTTTTTGAGTATTTAAAAGCACCTTTGTGTCCTCAAATAAATAATGTTTCTGTCAATCAAAATAATGGAGCTTATCAGATGTCAGTAAATTGGACTCCTTCTGCTAACTCAACCGGTTACAATGTATATTGTTTCTTAAGCGGTTCTGGTATTATTATAAACCTTGGGAAAACCGTAAATAATAGCTATACTTTTGAAAATATTCCTTTAACACAAATAACTCCGGGGCAAAACATTACCATAAAGGTAAGACCTGTTAATTTACAGTATGAAAAGGCTTGTGCAAATGATTATATCTATAACACATCAACACTGGCCACTGAAAATATTTCCCTAAAAGACAATATTAGCACGAAAATTGCTCCGAACCCAGTTAGTGATATTTTAAATATAGTAAGTAGTGAAAAAATCGTTCGTTCAGAAATATATTCACAGGATGGAAGGCTTGTTTTAACTACCGATAATGATAAAATAAATGTTAGATCTTTATTAAAAGGATATTATTTCATTAAAGTATATTTAAATAATAAGACTGTAGAAAATTTAAAATTTATTAAAAATTAATTTACACGAATTGTCAAATAAAATTTAAATTGTATCTTCACTTCCAAATTTTAACGAAATCGAAATAGATGAGGTTAAATTTAAGATAAATGTTGAAAAAAATTAACATATAGTTATTGTTTTTCAAATTCCATTTCATAATTTTATTAAAAAAGAGAAAAGAACATGTCAGACGAAAGAGTAAGATATAATGATTCTGATTTACAAGAGTTTAAAGCGATCATTAAAGAAAAAATAGAGAAAGCTGAAAGAGATTTACAGCTGATCAGAGAAAGCTTCATCAACGACCAGAATAATGGGACAGATGATACTTCGCCAACTTTCAAAGCTTTTGAAGAAGGAGCCGAGACATTAAGTAAAGAACAAAACTCTATTTTAGCAGGAAGACAAGAAAAATTCGTGCGCGATCTTAAGAATGCTTTAATCAGAATTGAGAATAAAACGTACGGTGTTTGCCGAGTAACAGGAAAGCTGATTCCTAAAGAAAGATTATTGGCAGTTCCTCATGCTACTTTAAGCATCGAAGCGAAAAATATGCAGAAATAACCGTAAGGTTTGTAAAATAAATTTGGGTTTATATCGTATTTCATGAAATACTTTATAAACCTAATTTTTAATTTATATCCATGAACGAATTGTTAATTTTAGGGGTCATTCTTATTGTAGTTTTAGGATTTTTTAATAGAGATTGGATCAAAAACAGTTTCTTTCCCGAAAAACACAGAAACTATACGATTGATGATGAATTTAATTCTAATAAACGCGACAGGGAAAAAGAAATTGACCACCTTTTAAGCAAAATGGGCAAAAACGGAGTCAAGGATTTGTCTGCTAAAGACAGAAAAAGATTAGACGAATTGTCTAAAAAGTAAATATTTAAATTAAGAAAAATGGAGTCTATAATAGTACACACTAAAAATGCAATGGAATTGAATGCGCTGAAAAGTGTTTTAAAAGATATGAACATCGAGTTCGAGAAATTCCATACGAAGATGCATCACAACACTAAGACGATTAAGAAAGTGATTGGTAAGAAAAATGAGAAAATAGGAAAACCTTATAAACCAAAAGGATTGTAATGAAGAAGATTGCGCTTATCACATTTCTTATTTTATTAATAGATCAGGCTTCGAAAATTTATGTAAAAACGCATTTCAATCTAGATGATAGCGTTTCCGTTTTACCTGGCTTCAAACTTACTTTTGTAGAAAACCCAGGAATGGCTTACGGACTTCACTTTGGTGGAGTTATCGGTAAATACTTCCTTGTTATCCTAAGAGTATTCTTGATTGGAGGAATGGTTTATATGTTCAAAAAGTGGTTACAACAAGGAGCATCCAACTATCTTATTATTCCGATGGCAGTTATTTTTGCAGGAGCAATAGGAAATCTTATCGACGGAATGTTTTACGGATTAATTTTCGACAGCGGAACTGTATACGATCCAAGCATCGACCGATGGATTGGTTATGGAGGAATTTCTAAGCTAGTGCCTATCGGACAAGGTTATTCTACATTTATGAGAGGTTGCGTTGTTGATATGCTTCACTTCCCATTGGTAGACTGGAACGTTCCTGAAAGTGTACCACTAATCGGAGGAAAACACCTTGAATTTTTCAAATATATTTTCAATGTTGCAGATTCAGCCATTACAGTAGGAGCAGTTTTATTACTGGTTTTCAGAAAAAAAGCTTTTCCGAACGGTCTGGAATTTTAAAAGATTTTACACTCGATGAAAAAACTAATAAAAACTACATTTAAAATATTCCTGCTTCTTATTGTTGCAGGATTTATTTTTATCGCTTGGGCGAATTATAGCATCAAAAAAGAAAGTGATGCGTCCGTATCCTATAATATCGCTGATGTTCCCGAAACAAAAACAGCTTTACTTTTAGGAACAAGTAAAAATTTAAACAGCGGACTTCCCAACGCTTATTTCTACAATAGAATACAAGCTGCAATAGATCTTTATAAAAGCGGAAAAATCAAATACATCATCGTAAGCGGAGACAACAGCACAAAAGATTACAACGAGCCAGAAGATATGTTATTAACCTTAATGAAATACGGAATTCCACAAGACAGGATTTTCTTGGATCATGCAGGTTTCAGAACATTGGATTCTGTTGTTAGGGCTAAAGAAATATTTGGACAAACAAAACTGATTATTATTTCACAAAAGTTTCACAACGAAAGAGCTGTGTTTTTAGCCAAGAAAAATGGAATTGAAGCTTACGGCTACAATGCTAAAGATGTTAATAAATATGCAGGTTTTAAAACTAATATGAGAGAATATCTGGCTAAAGCAAAAGCCTATTGGGATCTTATTTTTGGAGTTGAACCGAAATTTGGAGGAGAGAAGATTTTGATTCCTTAATTTTCTTTATTTTCCCACAGATTATATAAATTTTCACAGATGATTGTGTTTACGTAAGATTTAAGTTTTGGCTAAAGCCAATAGATTATTCGTTTATGAAAGCGGACTAAAGTCCGCTCCTATTGATATTTTCCAACACTAGAAATAAATATCTGTATAGATCTGTGTAATCTGTGGGAGAAATCCATAAATTTGCAATTCATTAATTTTTATAAATAATTTAAACAAATGTCAAGAATTCTTACCGGCATACAAGCCACCGGAACACCACACCTTGGAAACTTGTTGGGTGCAATTATTCCTGCTATTGAGCTATCAAAACAGGAAGGAAATGAATCATTTTTATTCATCGCAAATCTGCATTCATTAACGCAGATAAAAGACGCGAAAGAATTGAAACAAAACACCTACGAAATAGCTGCGGCTTGGCTTGCTTGTGGACTAGATACCGAAAAAACATTCTTTTACAGACAGAGTGACATCCCTGAAACCTGTGAACTATCTTGGCATTTATCATGTTTTTTTCCTTATCAGAGATTGACTTTAGCGCATTCATTTAAAGATAAAGCAGACAGATTACAGGACGTAAACGCAGGTTTGTTTACCTACCCTATTTTGATGGCTGCCGATATTTTACTGTATGATGCAGAGATTGTACCTGTAGGAAAAGATCAGCTTCAGCACTTGGAAATTGCCCGTGATGTAGCTTCAAGATTTAATAATCAGATGGGTGAAGTCTTCGTTTTACCTCAATCTGAACTTCAGGAAGATACAAAATATGTTCCGGGAGTTGATGGTCACAAAATGTCTAAATCAAGAGGAAACATCATCAATATTTTCTTACCTGAAAAGGAATTGAAAAAGCAGGTGATGAGCATTGAGTCAGATTCAAAATCATTAGAAGAGCCTAAAGATCCGGAAACAGATAAAACATTTGCGATTTATCAATTGGTTGCAACGCCTGAACAAACCGAAGAATTAAGAGCTAAATATTTAGCTGGAAACTTTGGTTACGGACACGCAAAAAAAGAACTTCTGGACTTGATTTTAGTGAGATTCGAAAAAGAAAGAGAGTTGTTCTCTTACTACATGAATAATCTTGATGAATTAGAAACAAAACTTCAGGAAGGTGCAGGAAAAACAAGAGTAATCGCTACTGAAACCATCAAAAGAGTAAGAGAAAGTTTAGGAATTTAATTCAAACTTTTTTAAATATAAGAAAGCCTTTCATGTTGAAAGGCTTTTGTTTTTTGTAATTTTAATTTTTCGAAAGAATAAAATAATGCATCCCATCATCAAACTCATACGCAATATTCCAGAGCGGATATTGCTTTATAATAGTCTTAATAATAGAAAGTCCCAATCCTGTAGATCCCTGATCTGAACCTTGTTTATAAAAACGATTAAAGATTTGAGATTTATCCAGAGGAATTCCTGAACCCGTATTTTGAAATATCAGTTTTTCTTTTTCGATGATAATATTGATAATTCCGTTTTGGTTATTATATTTTACTGCGTTTTTAAGCAAATTAGATAAAAGAATATTGGCCAGATCTGGATCAAAAGTTGCTTCAAAAACTTCTTTTTCTACTACATTGATATCGATCTTTTTATACTCAATAAAATCTTCATAGCTTTTCACCAGATCATTGATCAATACATTAAAATTGACGTAGGATATTTTATTAAACTGATTATTTTCAATCTTAGAAAGCATTAACAATGATTTATTCAATCCCGCCATTCTTCTGAGATCATTTTTTACATCATTCAAAAAGTTGAGATTTTTCTTATCCAGTTCGCCATTCTGAATCGAGAGATCAATTTTATTAATCACAATTGCCAATGGCGTTTGCAGTTCATGAGAAGCATTTTCTATAAACTGTTTCTGCTGATGAAAAACGAGTTCATTGCGCTCAATCATTTCATTAATTTCAATATTTAACTCCTCGAATTCTTTGATGGAATAATTTTGAGGTTCATTAAAAGATGAAACGCCAAACTGGTATTTTTTAAGCTTATCTAAAATTAAATAAAACGGTCGCATCGCTTTATGAAGCAAAAATCCGTTAACAGCAATAATACTTATAACCAATAATAGATATAAAACAATTAGGGCTGTTGTAAGGTCGTACACCAACTCATCCTCTTCTACCGTAGACGTTCTGACGGTCAATTGCTGATGCTTTCCAAACTGATCTATAAAATCGGTTGTAAGAACTCGGTAGGGCTGTTCTTCGTCATCATATTCCATATAATACATTTTATTATACAGATTGTTTTTGTCTTTATATTCTGACGCAGAAATAGGATTTATCTTAAATTCATTAAAACCAAATTCATTATTCTTTAATAAATTTTCGTCAAGATAGACCGCTTTAATGATTTGTATTTTTCTGTTTTTTAAGCCATCATCTACATTATCATACACTTCATCTAAAATATAAGCGTAAAACAACGCAGCCCAAACAGCAATGATCAACAACAAGATCGTGATGAGGTACTTTATGGTGTAATATTTTAGAGAAACTTTCATTAAATAAATTTATACCCAATCCCGTAAACAGCCTGAAAATCAGCTTTTGAATTGAGTGTTTTTAATTTTTTACGTAGATTTTTAATTTGAGAATAAATAAAATCTAAACTGTCTGCCTGATCAATATAATCTCCCCAAATAGCCTCCGCAAGCATAGTTTTTTGCAATGTTTTTTCAGGATTTATAACAAAATAATAGAGAAGATCATATTCTTTACGGTTAAGAATCAATTCATTATCATCGATTTTTACAATTCTACTTTCTGGATCAATATAAATGTTTTTGTAGCTAATCGTATTTTCACCATCCTGATTTTTTCGTCTGATGACAGACTTAATTCTTGCCATTAATTCCGCCAAGTGAAAAGGTTTTGCGAGGTAGTCGTCTGCTCCAATTTCCAATCCGTTCACTTTATCATCAACAGAATCTTTCGCAGATAAAATGATTACCGGATCTTTTTTGTGCATGCTTTTAATTTCTTTCAGAAGATCCATTCCGTTTCCGTCCGGGAGCATAATATCCAACAAAATACAGTCATATTCGTAAGAAATGATCTTTTCTAACCCTGATTGATAATCATCAGCATATTCTACTATAAAATGTTCTGCTTCGAGAAAACTTTGTACTACGTTTCTTAATTCCGGCTCATCTTCTATAATTAAAATCTTCATATCTGCATTTTTAAATACATTTTAGCTCTATCAAATATATAAAATTAAAACCTCCTGAATTGAGGAGGTTACTTTATAAGTTTAAAAGTTTGTTTTTATATGTCGTCCGTTTGCATCAAAAATAATGCTCAATCCATTCATCAAATTGATTTTATATGCATTGTACTTTTCCTCAATAGATTCTACCCAACTTCCGGAGTGATTTCTTGTAATATAGCTTAGAATATTTTTTCTAATCGCCTTACCTGTCATTATGTTCCAATTTACCATATCTTTAATTTTACTTGTTAGTGTATAATTTTCGTTATTAATCATCAATTCGTTTAAAATTTCCGTTTTTATCGAATTCAAGATCTATTCCGTTAGAAAGTTCGGCTTTGTATGACCAGCTTTTTCTTTCTATTTGTATGATATGAGTATTGGGAAAACTCTTAGCAACATAGTTTCTTATTGCTGCAGGAATGAATCCATAAGGTATTTTTTGATGTTCGCCATCGACTTCTTTCCAGTTTCCTTTGCTGTCGAATTCAACTTTCATTCCGTTGGTTAGATGAACTTTATATTCATCAACTCCAAAAATTTCATTGTCTTCAATAACAGAACTTGCTGCAATTCCTTTAAAATTAGCGGCAAGAAAATTCTTGGCAGTTTTTGGTAATTGATTGGGGCTTATTGCTCTGTCTTGTGCAAAGACAAAGCCCGTCATCAATAAGAAAGTAAGAGATAATGCTCCTGTGATATTTTTTAATTTTTTCATAATATAAAATTGTTTGTTCGTTATTATGAAGCAAAATTCTACATTAATTTAGGAAAGAATTAGGAATGAATCACAAAAGCAGTTTTTTATAAATATTCTTTAATCTGTAAAAGGTGTGTTATTGATTTTAAACCTTCTTCCTGCTTATTCTCTTTGTAAACATCAAAGAAAATAACATCAATACCAAAGTTTTGTGATCCTACAACATCGGCGATCCAATCGTCACCAATTAAAATACTTTCTTCTTTTTTAGCATTCGATAAGCCTAAAGAATATTCGAAAATTTCAGGATTAGGTTTTCTCACGCCCACAGAATCGGCACTTGTAATAGTATGGAAATAATGAGCAATCCCCGACAGAATGCATTTTCTTTCAGTTACTTCTTTGAAGCCGTTGGAGATTATATGAAGCGTGTAATGTTTAGATTTTAAATATTCCAAAACATACTCTGCCCCTTCTACCAATTCATTATGATTAAGGATTTTATCTAAAAAATGCTCTTCAAAATACATGGAAAGCTCTTTATTCTCAACTCCAAAATGTTTGAAAGTATCATAAAAACGGTGCTCTCGTAAATATTCTTTTCCGATGAGTCCGTCTCTTATATCTTCCCAAAGTTTTTCATTGATATTGTGATAAACAGCATGAAATTCTTCAAAATCTATATTATACTTTAAAGTTATTTCCTGTGCTTCAAAAAGTGTTTTGATGGTAAGATAGGCGTTCTTACGGTGATCCCAAAGCGTATTGTCGAGATCAAAAAAAATGTGCTGAATTTTCATACAGCACAAAATTAATACTTTTAATTTTTAGAGATCGGATAATTCTTACTCTTGGTTTTAACTACATCAATATTTTTAGAAAAATTGAGCAAGAAATCAATTGTTTCTTTTTTAGGTTTCAAAGCTTTCACTTTTAAGGAATCATTTTTTCTCATAGGCGATAAATGTTTTTCCTTAAAACGAGAATTTTTAAGAATTATTATCTCGTAAGGATGATATTATTCTCATCCATGATTTTTCTCAGGTTTATTAACGCATAACGTACTCTTCCCAACGTGGTATTAATGCTCATATCGGTATGATCTGCGATTTCTTTGAAGCTTAATCCGTCGAAAAATCTTAATTTGATTACCTCCTGTTGATTTTGAGGTAGAAATTGTAACATTCTCAATAAGTCTTCCTGAATTTGATTGGTAACCAATTGATCTTCAATATTCTCAGATGGCTCTCTGATAAGATCAAAAATAGAATATTCATCGGTCTCAAAAGTAGTTTCTGAAACTTTGATGTTCTTAGATTTTAATCTGAAATGGTCTATAATAAGATTGTAGGCAATTCTTTTTGCCCAAAGGATGAATTTTCCTTCTTCGTTGTAACGGCCTTCTTTCAGCATTAAAATGATTTTCATGAAAGTATCCTGAAAAACATCATTAGCCAGATCCTCATCATTAATTTTATAAAAAATGAATGTAAAAAGCTCTCTTTGGTGACGGTGAATAAGCGTAGATAATGCCGATTCGTCTCCTTCCTGGTAAAGGGAAATTAATAAACTATCCGATTTTGATTTCATAACTCTTCTCAATAATAAAAAAATTTGTAGACAAACTTTCTTCCAGATAATTAATCTGGTTTTAGCTGTAAATACAAAACAGTTTTCTAGAGTAAAGTAGAATCAATAGGCGGTACAATTTTTCTTGATGTAAATATAATAATTTTTTAATAACTGTTAAGCTATTATTAAATTTTTACAAGAAAAATCTAAAAAAAATCACTTAAACATGTCATGAATGAATACAGTAGGGATATTTAGTGTAAAATTAACATTCAGACCTTTCATTTCTTTGCCGTTTAAATTGCCAATTGGGAAGGCATAACCTCCCGTAAGATCCAAAATTCCGAAAAGAGTGACCCCAATTTTCGGCGCAACGTACTTGTTTGTTCCTTCTGCTCCGATTAAAAAATAGTAAGAATGATAGAAATCTACATCTTTTTGAAAGTTTAATAAAACATCGGCCTGTAATTTTGGCATTATAGCAAATTCAGAATGAGTAGAGCCCATCAAAGCAGAAGCTCCCAGCCTGTAAATAACGTCATCATTTTTCAGGAAAAGCAATTTCCCACCTAGTTCTCCAAAACTCTGGTTTTGGTAGGTATATCCTACTGTAAGCATCTTATGCACCGTGTATTGAGCTTTCGTAAAAATGCTTAGGAAGAATACAGATAGAATGGTTATTGCGAATCGAAAATTCATCATCTTTAAATTATTTAATTGTAAAATTAAAAAAAACTGCCTTACCTGAAAGATAAAGCAGTCATTTTATTATGTTAGAGAAAAAATTAAATCCCGAAAGAAGCTTTAATTTCGTCTACTTTGTCTAGTTTTTCCCAAGTGAAGAACTCTAATCCTGTAAGAGTTAACTCGTTCTTGTGACCTTTATTGAAGGTTTTATCAGCTACATAATGCTCTCTTCCCATGTGTCCGTAAGAAGCTGTATCCTGATAAATAGGGTTTCTCAATTTTAAGTTTTGTTCGATTGCGTAAGGTCTTAAATCAAAGATTGTAGACACTTTTTTAGCAATTTCACCGTCGTTAATAGCAACTTTTGAAGTTCCATAAGTATTGATGTATAAACCACAAGGTTCAGCAACACCGATAGCATAAGAAACCTGTACCAAAACTTCGTCAGCAACTCCTGCAGCTACTAAGTTTTTAGCGATGTGTCTTGTTGCATAAGCAGCACTTCTGTCTACTTTTGAAGGATCTTTTCCAGAGAATGCACCACCACCGTGAGCACCTTTTCCACCGTATGTATCAACGATGATTTTTCTTCCTGTAAGACCTGTATCTCCGTGAGGACCTCCGATTACGAATTTTCCTGTTGGGTTGATGTGATATTTGATCTGATCATTAAATAATGCCTTAATTTCCTCAGTTTGTAAAGCTACAACTCTAGGAATTAAAATATTTTTGATGTCTTCACGGATTTTGTTCAACATTTCTTCTTCAGCAGCAAAATCATCGTGCTGAGTAGAAACTACGATAGAATCAATTCTTACCGGTTTGTGATCGTCAGAATATTCGATTGTAACTTGGCTTTTTGCATCTGGACGAAGATATTTGATTTCAGAATCTTCTCTTCTGATCGCAGAAAGTTCCTTAAGAATAGTGTGTGCAAGATCTAGAGCCAAAGGCATGTAATTTGCCGTTTCGTTCGTTGCATAACCAAACATCATTCCTTGGTCACCTGCACCTTGAGCGTTTGCTTTAGCTTCGAAAGATTCGTCATTTACAGCTCTGTCAACACCTTGGTTGATGTCCGGAGACTGCTCGTGAATTGCAGAAATAACTCCACAAGAATCACCATTAAACATGTATTCTCCTTTCGTATATCCAATTCCGTTGATAACTTCTCTTGCAATAGTCTGTACATCTAAATAAGCGTCAGACTTCACCTCACCTGCCAAAACCACCTGTCCTGTCGTAACAAGAGTTTCACAAGCTACTTTCGAGCTTTTATCGTATGCTAAAAAATGATCGATTAATGCGTCAGAGATCTGATCGGCAATTTTATCTGGGTGCCCTTCTGAAACTGATTCAGATGTAAATAAATAAGACATATTTCTTCTATTTGTTTTTTAGATTAAAAATATACGAAGAAAAATATGAATAAATTGCCAGAAAAGCTCAAAATAGAAATACTGTTTTAGCTTTTTTTTATAGAGGTTGCAATCAGGTCAAATTTTTCCTCGTTCGTAAACAGTGCAAATTTAAGTACTATTTTTTTAATACTCAAAACTTTTGTTTACTAATTATAATTTTCTTTAAATTAATGATTTATCAATCTTTAAGAAAAATAAACTACTGTGGTTTTATACTTACGAATTCTTTTGGGCTTTCGTTGTAATTTAGTTTTTCTTTTAAAGATAATCTGATAGAATTCGATAATTCATCAATAATCTTTTGTTTGAAAGTTGGCTTATAATAAATAATACTTATCTCTCTGAAAGGGAAAGGTTTCTTGAATCTGAACACATTTCCTTTTTGTTCTTCAGAAAGTTGGCTTAAAGCTAATTCAGGTAAAATACTGATTCCACCCACTTTATCAACCATATGCACCAAAGTCTGAATATTAGACGCCAAGAAGTCTAAGTTCTTAGGTTTCAGCGTATTTTCTTTTAAATGACAGATGTTTTCGAATTGATTTCTCAGACAGTTTCCTTCTTCAAGCAACCAAACTTTTTCAACATTCAAATCTTCCGGAACAACATAAGAATTTTTCTTATTAGCTTCAGTATTTGAGCTGTAGATCATTAATTCTTCATTAAATAAGAAGTCCTGATAAAACTCATCAGCAGTATCATAAGGCGTAGAAATAATTCCAGCATCCAATTCTCCGGCTTTTAAAGCTTTAATAATATTATCAGTCGTCATTTCTTTTACATTCATCTGAATTTTCGGATTCTCTTCCAAGAATGCAAAGATTTCAGTTGGTAAAATAAATGAAGAAACAGTAGGAATAATTCCCAAATTAATGGTTCCTCCTAAAATATTATTTAAAAGGTTTGCTTTATTCTTCAGTTCATTTACAGATTCTATTATCACTTTCGCCTGATCAATGATCTGTAACCCCACATCCGTTGTACGAATCGGGTGAGTTGTTCTGTCGAAAACCTTTACATCCAGCTCATCTTCAAATTTCTGTATCATTGCACTCAATGTAGGCTGTGTAATGAAGCAGGCTTGAGCTGCTTTACCAAAGTGTTTATACTTATCTACGGCGATAAGATATTCCAATTGCTGAATGTTCATCTGATTAATATTATCTATTACAAAGATATGATGTTTTTGTTATTGGCAATCAAAATTTCAAGTAATTTTGATATTTACTACCTTTACATATTGGTATATAAATAGTAAATCAATCATTCAAATCATAACTATATGGATTCTAAAAAATTAACATTAAGTAGTGGTGCCCCGTATTATGAGCATCAGGATTCACAAACGGTTGGTCCAAGAGGTCCTGTATTGTTACAGGATTTTATCCTTCAGGAAAACCTTGCTCATTTTGTAAGAGAGAGAATTCCTGAAAGAATTGTTCATGCAAAAGGAACCGGAGCTTATGGAAAATTAACCATCACACACGATATTAGTAAATATACGAAAGCCAAATTATTCTCACAAGTTGGGAATTCATGCAAAATGTTTGCCCGTTTCTCTACAGTTGGGGGCGAAAAAGGAAGCGCAGATACAGCAAGAGACCCACGAGGATTTGCTTTAAAATTTTACACAGAAGACGGAAATTGGGATTTAGTTGGAAACAACACACCTGTATTCTTTATTAAAGATGCTAAAAAATTCCCCGATTTTATTCATACTCAAAAAAGGGTTCCAAGAACGAACTTAAAAAGTGCAACAATGATGTGGGATTTCTGGAGCTTGAATCCGGAATCGCTTCATCAGGTTTTAATTTTAATGTCAGACAGAGGAACTCCTCACGGATTCAGACATATGCATGGTTTTGGATCTCATACTTTTTCAATGATCAATGCCAACAATGAAAGAGTTTGGGTGAAGTTTCATTTTAAAACAAAACAGGGCGTTAAAAACTTTACGAACGAGGATGCCGTAAAAATGGCAGGAGAAAATCCGGATTTTGCTCAGGAAGATCTTTGCAATGCGATCGACAACGGAGATTTTCCAAAATGGACGATGTACATTCAGGTAATGACTGAAGATCAGGCAAAAGATTTCAGATGGAATCCTTTTGACATCACTAAAGTTTGGTTCCAGGGAGATTTTCCATTAATTGAAGTTGGTGAAATGGAATTAAATGAAATTCCGGTTAATTATTTCGCTCACGTAGAACAATCTACTTTCTCACCAAGCAATTTAATTGACGGAATCAGTTTTTCTCCGGACAAAATGCTTCAGGGAAGATTATTTTCTTATCCCGATGCTCACAGATACAGAGTTGGAGTCAATGCTCATCAATTAGAAGTAAATCGTTGTCCATTTGCCGTTAATAATTATCAAAGAGATGGTTTTATGGCAGATTCGAGTCAATATCAGGACAAACCAAATTATCATCCGAACAGTTTCGATGATATTAAGGCAGATTCAACTTATAAAAATTTCGAATATGAACTGGACAACAATCACGTTGCCAGCTACAATCGAAACGAAAATGATGATGATCATTACACTCAGCCAGGCTTATTATATACAAAAGCAATGAATTCGGAAGACAGAGAAAATCTGATTCACAACATTGTTGGAAGTATGAAAGGAATTGATGGTCCGAAGAGAGATGAAATTATAAATAGACAGTTGTGTCATTTTTTTAGAGCAAACATAGAACTTGGCATGAAAGTGGCTTCGCAACTACATGTTAACATTGATGCAAATATGATGAATCATTCCAAATAAGCATATTTGAATGATATTTTCAATTAAAAGGAAAAAAAAGTAAGATTTTTTCCTTTTTTTTGTAAAAAATTTATAATTTGCACAGAATAATATTTTAAAGTGAAAAATGAGTTACGAGAATATATTATTAAATAAAGAAGATAAATTATCTATAATCACAATAAACAGACCTGAAAGTTTAAATGCGTTGAATGCAAAGACAATTCAGGAGATAAGTTCAGCGTTAGAAGAATTAGATTCTGACCCCACTTGCAGAGTAATTATTCTTACCGGAAGCGGAGAAAAATCTTTCGTTGCCGGAGCTGATATTAAAGAATTTAGTGATTTCGGACAAGAAAAAGCGGAAGAATTAGCCAGAAACGGACAAAACTTCCTTTTTAATAAAATAGAAAACCTATCCAAGCCTGTAATTGCCGCAGTAAACGGCTTTGCACTAGGAGGAGGTTTAGAGCTTGCCATGGCATGCCACATCAGATATGCATCGGAAAATGCAAAATTGGGACTTCCGGAAGTTACTTTAGGATTAATTCCTGGGTACGGAGGAACTCAAAGATTACCGAAGCTTGTAGGAAAAGGCCTTGCCAACGAAATGATCTTCTCTGCCAAAATGATCCCCGCTCAAAGAGCCAAAGAGATCGGATTGGTAAATGAAGTATACCCTATCGAAGATTTATTAACAAAAACTAAAGAATTAGCAACCGTTATTGCCCGCAACTCACCGATGGCAATATCAAAGGCAATAAATGCCGTGAATTTATCTGATACGGAGAAAGGTTTTGAAACTGAGATCAAGTATTTCGGAGAACTTTTTGAACTTGATGATAAAAAAGAAGGAGTTTCTGCTTTTATTGAAAAAAGAAAGCCTAACTTCTAAGAAAATTAATCCAATTATTTCGAAAAAAAACAATGACGTTGTATGAATAAGTTTGATAAAGCTTATCTAAAAATGGCTCTCGAATGGGCAAAACTTTCCTACTGCAAACGAAAACAAGTAGGAGCTCTTATCGTAAAAGATAGGATGATTATTTCAGATGGTTACAACGGCACTCCTTCGGGATTTGAAAATTGCTGTGAAGATGAAGGTGGAAAAACACACTGGTATGTACTGCACGCAGAAGCTAACGCGATATTAAAGTTAGCCTCTTCTACACAATCTGCAAAAGGAGCAACGTTGTATTTAACGTTATCACCCTGCAAAGAATGTAGCAAACTTATTCTGCAGGCGGGAATTTCCAGGCTAGTGTATATCAATGAATATTCGGACGATGATGGGATATCGTTCCTGAGGAACCATAATATTGAAATAGAACAAATATCGGATTGTGAACTAAAAAAATAAGCACAAACAATGACTTGGGATGAAAAAATTAAGGATTTTGAAATATTTCTTCGATTCGAAAGAAATTTTTCAGAAAACACTCTCGACGCTTACGTACGAGACATTAAGAAATTAAAAGAATACGCAGTAGAGGATCTGGAAAACATCGGTCCGGGTTCTATAGGGTATGATAACCTGCAAGAGTACATCTTCAACCTTTCCAAACAAAAATTCAGCGAAAGATCACAGGCAAGATGGATTTCTTCTATAAAAGCTTTCTTCAAATTTTTACTTGAAGATGAGTTTCGTGAAGACAATCCTGCATCTTTGCTTGAGGGCCCCAAGTTGGGATTATATCTTCCGGACACGTTAAGCCTTCCTGATATCAATAAGATTATCAGCGCTATAGAAGTGTCTTCAGATCTTGGAAAGAGAAATCAGTGTATCATTGAGGTACTTTACGGATGTGGACTCCGAGTTTCGGAACTTATTGATCTTAAAATTTCAAACATCAATTTTGTAGAAAATTACATCAAAGTGAATGGAAAGGGTAATAAAACCCGTTTTGTACCACTGGCGGATTTTACTGCAGATTTGTTGAAAAGCTACATCGAAGACACTCGTTCGAAGTGCAAGATCAATAAAAAGTACGAAGATTCACTATTTCTGAACAGCAGAGGAACCTCTATGTCCAGAGTAATAGTATTCTTAATCATAAAAGAGCTTACAGATAAAGCTGGTGTAAGCAAAAAAATATCTCCACACACGTTCAGACATTCTTTTGCAACGCATCTATTACAAAATGGTGCAGATCTTCGTTATATACAAGAAATGCTTGGTCATTCCAGTATTACAACAACGGAAATCTATACGCATCTGAAAACAGAAGAACTTCGCGATGTGATATTGAATTATCACCCGAGAAATATTAATATTGCTCAATGAAAATATTGAAATATTGCCCAAGCTGTGGCAAAGAATCTCTACACTGGGATGGCGAAAAAAAATGGAGCTGCCCCAATTGTAACTTTAATCTTTACAACAACGTTGCCGGTGCAGTAGCAGTGGTCATAAGATGTGGAGATGAGATTTATCTTACCAGAAGAAATCAGGACCCAAAAAAGGGAAAACTTGATCTGGCAGGAGGTTTTGTAGATCCGAGAGAAAGCGCAGAAGAAACCTGTAAAAGGGAGCTTTTTGAGGAACTTCAGCTTGATATCAATATTTCAAACTTAAAGTATTTAACGAGTCTTCCAAACGTTTATCAGTACAAAGAAATTGATTATAATACAATCGATTTGTTTTATGAATACAATGTTTCGGAGAAATTTGAAGTGAATATTGAGTTGTCTGAAATCTCAGAAACGCAATGGATTCCTTTAAGTGAAATCAACCTCGATGATATCGCTTTTGATTCTCAGAAAATATTTTTTGAAAGGTATTTAAAGAATATTTAATTCTTAAAAATATATCATCTCTCGCAGATTTTATGAATTAATGATAAAATAATTATCAGTTAAATTTGTAAAATCTGCGAGAGTTTTTTTTGAATTAAATTAATATGTTTTATTCTTGAGCATTTCCTCAAAGTAAGAACCAATAAGCTTTCGCTCAGCGTCAGAAAGATTCGCTTCTTTATGATAAGGAATATATCCCGGCATTGGCATCATCCTGTTCTGAACACTTTCCGCAGCTCTGCTAAGCATATTTTCTTTCAATTCTTTGTTATAAGTTCCCCAAATTGAAAAATTAAGACGCTCTCTTCCTTCATTTACATGGCTTTTTAGAGACCATGAGATCGGAGCGATAAAAGCATATTTAGGATAAACCGTTTCATTGGAATGACAGTCATAACAAGCTCCTTTTATCAAGTCTCTTATCTTTTGCGGAGTCTTTTTAACATCCACAAAATTCACCGCACGATTCACAGGTTTATTAACTCTATCAATCGGAATAAACTGAATGATAGCAAAGCCCACCAAACTCCAAAACACAATTTTCTTAAAAGTCTTCATATTTTCTTACTTCACAGGAGTTAAAACAGCACCTCCTGATTTCAACTCACGGTTATTTGCATCTTGCTTTACAGGTTTTTCCTGCGCATTTGGAAAAGGTGTTGCCGTTTTATTCGTAGAGGTTTTAGGACTATCCAGCGTTCTCGTATCTTTTAAATCCCAGGTTTCATTGGTTTCCCACAACGGTCTTATGACAGCAAGTTTGTAGAACACATAGGAATCTTCAGCAAAAGTTTCATTTAAGAAATCAGATTCGTCCCAATATTTATTTTCGTTATTATCAACCAATATTCGGACGATGTATTCGGCAGGTTTTAAGATGTCGAATTTCACTTCATTTCCTTTTGTATATTTCTGATAAACAATTTTCTCTGATGCATCTAATAATTGAACCCAATAACTTGTAGTCGGTGCATTTTGAAGTTTTAACGTCAGATTACCGTAATTTTCAACTTTATCAGCTTCAAAATCGAAACGTTTTGATTCTGAATTTTTAGCATAAAAAGATGAAACCGTTGTTTTTGGAACCGTTAATTGATATTTTTTTCCTACAATAAAATCTGATTTAATTAAAATCTGATACGGATTGGTTTCCGAAATTTTAGCCGTAAACTCCTGAGTAGTTAAACTGTCGCTTTTCAGTACCCATTTTTCAGGATTTATTTTATCAATGATATAATTTGAAGTGATCTTGAAATCCGTTTTTGGAGGTAACAATCCGCCATCATTATTAGAAATTTGCATTTCATTTTTAGCATTCTGCTTGTAAAAAACAGAAACTGTATCTTTCTTGTTATCAACATCATAACTGAATTTCAAGTTTTCAGTTGTTCCCTGCCCTACTTTTTGAGCCACAGCATCAAACCAGATATTAATTGAATCTGATTTTGGTCGATGAGTAACTTTTATATCCTGAAGCTTATCATTGATTGAAAGAACTTTAACATCGGTAGGATTTCCTTCGAATGTCATTAAAATCCCGCCCGGTATTTCTTTCATTTCACCATATTTCAGAGATTTTTTAGACGGATAAACTTTTAAATTTAATCCAGAAACAGATTTCTCAACATCTACAGCATCTTTCTGGAAACCAACTTTCTCTTTTCCAGGATCGTACATTGAGTTTCCGTTTTCATCTTCAAAAGCAAGGATCTTATATTTTCCAGGTGATAAATAATTCAGTTCGTAATAACCATCTGTATCAACTTTCGTGATATAGTAAGGCTTTTGCTTATAATTAATAGTGTCTTTTACCTGATACAATCCTACAACGAGTTTATTTTCAGCACTTTCAGATTGTTTTTTTATTGCTAAGGCATCTTTAACCTCACCACTTATGTACAAATCATCCAACTTGTCTCCCGTAGAAAATGCAAAATTGAAGTAACGCAGAATATTCGCTTCATTATTATCAACAATAGAATTTCCGAAGTTGAAATTATAAGTTGTATTAGCCTGTAAAGTATCCGTCCATTGGATCAAAACATATTTATTGGCAATATTTGATGGTAAAATACGCTTGATGTTTTTAATTGGCGGAGAAATAATCAGGTTTTTATTGATGTCTTTCAGCGTAATATATTCATTAAAATCAAGGCGAAGTTCACGAATATCTCTTGAAACATTGATCCTTGTTGTATCAATATTTGAGCTTAAAAATTTTGGAGCCAAAGAATCTTTAGGTCCACCAACCGGAGAGCCCACTCTTGCGCACGATTGCAAAAGAAAACCTATAATAAATAAGAGAAGAAGTCTTTTCATGAATATGTTTAAGCAAAAGTAAACATTATTCTGTAACATCCTGCCCGCCATTTAAAGAATCTTTATTGTCATTCATCACACTGTGCAGCTTATCTTTCTGCACCGGAAAATCTTCAAATAAGCCGGATAGAGCAAGCGCAGTATATACTTTGTTTGAATATTTATTTCCGATCGCTACAATGGTTACTTTTGATTTTAATAAATGAGCAAACACAGAATTTGTTCCGTGCCACCAGCCGTTATGGTAAGTCAATTTTTCTCCGTTATCAAAGATTTTCATTCTAAATCCTAAACCGTAATTGTTCATTCCTGCTTTTTCATTGCTGTAAGGTGAAAAAACCATTTCCATCAATTCAGGTTTTAAGAAATCTTTTGAGAACATTGCTTTTGAGAAATTATAAAGATCCCTTGGCGTTGTATAAACGTTTTTATCACCATAAATAAGATCTAATCTATCTAAAGGATATAATTTACCTCCATAATAAAAAGATTGTGATGCTGTAGGAATATCTTTTTCCTGAAAAATGTAACTGTTTTTCATTTTCAAAGGATCAAAAACCATTTCTTTCATCGCCTGAGGAAAAGGAGTTTTGGTTACTTTTTCAATTAACAAAGCCAATAAAGCAAAATTGGTGTTGCAGTACATGAAACCAGTGTCGGTATCTCTTGCCAATTCAGGTTTGTATTTAATGATCATATTTAATACATCCTGATTGGTAATATATGGTTTTGCAAGTTCAGGAGATGTTGGTGGAATTTTAGCAATAAAATATTCATACTTCGGAAGACCGCTTCTTTGATCCAATAAAGTCTGAACCGTTACATTCGGGTAAGGAAATCCCGGAAAAAATTGGGTTAGATGATCTGTAAATTTTATTTTTCCGGCTTCAATTAATTTCATCATCGCCATTGCTGTCAATGTTTTTGAAACTGAAGCAACGTGCAAAGGTGTATTTTTATCAATCGCCGACTGGTTCCCTTCCCTACTAAAGCCTCTGTAATTTTCGTATAAAATATCGTCACCTTTTGCGACCAATATTCCGCCACTCAGATCGCTTCCTTCCCAGATTTTTTTGTAATACTGATCGATATAACGAACAAGTGAAGCTTTGTCAGAAAGCTGTCCGTCCCCTTTTGTGAAAACATTACTAAGATCTACGCTTCCATAATTGGGCAGATCGGTTGTATTTTCAGTTATAGATTCTTTAGAGTCGGATTTTTTTTTACAGGAAAAAATAAGTAAAAAAACAGCTAAAATAAGTACAAAGTTACGCTTCTTCATGAGTTTCGAAAATGAGCGGCAATTTAATAAAACTCAAAATAAATATGGAATTCTTGCTGTAAATTATGAATTATTTAACATAAAACTGTAAAAAGATGAAAACGATAAATTTATAATTGAGGTTTATTTAAGCAAACTGAGCAACAATCTTATCAACGATAACCTGCGCAAGCTTTTCTTTACTTTGATGTGTCCAACCTGCGATATGAGGCGTTACGATTACTTTTTCAGAGTTTAAAAGATATTGCAAATCTTCATTTTCTGTTTCAATATTTTCGAAAGAAGATTTTTCATATTCCAGAACATCGAGACAGGCACCTTTTACCTTTCCTGACTTCAAGGCTTCGACTAAGCTTTTAGTTTCTATATTTTTTCCTCTCGCTGTATTCACAAAATAGAAATCATTTTTCATATCAGAAAGGAATGGTCCGTCAATTAAATAATATGACAAATCCGTCAAAGGAATATGTAAACTTAAAACCTCAGCTTTTTCTTTTAACTCCGCCAAAGAAACCTGAGTTGCAAATTCATCAGAAAGATCCGGTAAAATATCATGGAAAATCACTTTACACCCAAAACCGGAAAGTCTTTTCGCTGTTGCTTTTCCCATGTTTCCGTAACCGATAAGACCAACTGTTTTTCCTAATAATTCGTCGCCGCGATTTTCTTCACGCAACCAAATTCCGTTCTTCACTTCTTGGGAAGCAATAAAAAGTCGATTCATTAAAATCAATAACATTCCGACAACATGCTCGGCAACAGAATCTCTGTTTCCTTCAGGAGAATTGATTAATTGGATGCCCAATTTTTCAGCAACAGGAATATCAATATTTTCCATTCCGGCTCCTACTCTTGCGATGAGTTTCAGCTTTTTACCTTTCTCTAAAAAGTTTTTATCTAAAGGAATTCGGCTTCTGATAATGACTCCGTCGTAGTTTTCAATTTTATTGCAAATCTCATCGTAAGAAGACGTAAAATCTTCTTCCAATATAAAGTTTTTTGCTAAAAGCTGTTCGGTAATTAAAGGATGGTTTTTATCTAAAAGTAGGATCTTCATAATATTTAAACACAAATGACACAAATTATTTTCACAAATGACACAAATTTATAATGTGCCATTGATCACTCTTTTTACTCCATTTTTAAAATGTAGAGTATTGAAGTTTATTAACATTCCAAGTTTACAATTGCTTAAACGAAGATAAGTAAGGATTTGTGCTAAATGTACATCATTCAAAGATTCAATAGATTTTATTTCTAAAACAAATTTGCTCTCAATTAATAAATCTAATCTATATCCTACATCCAACTTCACTTCGTTGTAGATCAAAGGCATTGGCTTTTGTTTTTCTACGAACAGACCATTCTTATTAAGCTCATAAAACATACATTCTTCGTATGCACTTTCTAAAAGTCCAGGACCTAAAACCTTATGAACTAGATAGCCCGCTTCATAGACAATTCGTGATATATCATTTTCTGAAATATCTGTTCTCATATTTTTTTCATCTTAAAAATAAATACAAACCATTTGTGGGAGTTTATGTTTACTGGTTGTGTTTTTTATTTTTAAACACTAATGACGCTAATATTTTCACTAATAACACGAATTAATTTGTGAAAATTTGTGTAAGATATTTGTGTTATTTGTGTTTTAACTCGGCTCTTGGAATAACTTCTTCAATTCCACAGATTCCAACGGCTTCATTCTTCCTGACAGAATTAATGACAATTCTTTTCTACGGAATGCAGCGGCAAATCTTTCTTTTTCGTCCTCTGTTTCGGGAACCATTTCTGGAATTGGAATTGGACGATTGAACTCATCCACAGCAACGAAGGTGTAAATTCCTGCGTTCGTATGCGTTTTTTTCTGACTGATAGGATCATCCAACCAAACATCCACATAAACCTCCATAGAAGTTGAAAATGCTCTTGAAACTTTAGATTCTAAAATCACAATTCCACCTTCCGGAATCGGGTGATTAAAAGAAACGTGATTCACAGAAGCCGTAACCACTCTTCTTTCGCAATGTCTTGCTGCAGAGATCGATGCACAACGATCCATCTTTGCCAATAATTCACCTCCAAAAAGGTTTCTTAGAGAATTGGTTTCATTGGGGAGAACAATGTTCGTCATGATTGTCAGAGATTCTGACGCTTTTTTTATTTTTGCCATTTAGCCTTAGTCTTGTTTGGGGTTGTTGGAACTTGAACAGCTTTTTCAACAGGTTTTACAATTGAATCTTTTTTCAAGGTTTTCAAAGAATCTGCAATTTTCATCTGGGTAGAATCTACTTTTACAGTATCTCTTACCAAAACAGACAATTTTGCATCAATTTTAATTGAATCTTTTTCGTGTTTAAAAGACTCGTTTCCAAAAAGGAGTTCCTGATTCGTAAAAGCCAGATAAGCGATTCCTAAAATTGGAATAACAATCAAAAAGATCCAAAGAAGCGATTTACTGAATTTGTAATCGTTTCCTGATTTTTCAGTAACAACTGCTTTATCTTTTGCTTTGATATCGGAAATTTTGATCTCTTCCAATCCGTAAAAATCGGGATGGCCGGATTCTATTCTTTTTCCTTTAAAATGAGTGTGTCCGTCTTCAATAAAGATTGTTCCGAGGTTCTGAATTTCTAATGTTTGTTCTGCCTGAAGTTTTTTCTTCCAAAAATCGGTCTGGATCTTTAAGTCACTTTTTGAGGCTTCAAAAGACATTTGCTTTTGATCTGCAATAAAAGCGATCAATTCATCAGATTGAATTTCATGATCAGGACTAAAAGTGATCTGACTCGCAGGCGGAAGAATACTCCCGTTTTCGGAGTTGATAATTGCTTTAGAATTTTCTAAAGAAAATACACCAAAGCTTGGAACTGTAACAGAACCAAATTGTTTCAGATATTCTAAAATGTAAGCTGAAATATTCATTTGATGGCAAATTTATAACTTTTCCATGACTTTTTAGATGATTTATTCACAATAAAAAAGACTGCCGAAACAGTCTTTAGAATCTAATATTACTCGTTTGAATATCATTATTGAATTATTGAAAACAATTATGCTCTATTTTTATGTATTTACTATTGAATTTTCCAGCTTATTCCGAACATAAAATTAGTTCCTGCCTGAGAAAAATAGTAAGGTTCGCCGTCATAAACCGCTCCATTATTCACATATTTTTTATTGAAAATATTATTTACCAATAATTTCAGCGCCACATCATTGTTCGCTATTTTAAACTGATATTGAGCATTAAAATCTGTCAAAAGATAATCTTTCAACTGTAAATTTTTATCTTCAGTGTTGTCTAAATATTGCTTTCCAACATATTGATTCATCAATGCAAACTGGAAGTTTTTATTTGGATTAAATTTCAACCCTAAATTAGCGATAACATCCGGTGAAAAAGAGATTTGCGTATTTCCAAGATCTCTTACCAAGGCTTCATTTTCTATTTTAAAATCCTGATTTCTGTTCTGACTTAAACTTACATTCCCTGAGATTTCCCATTGTTTGGAAAGTTTTGCCAACGCTCCAATTTCAATACCTCTTCTGTAACTTTCTCCTGAATTTGTTCTGATAAAAGCGCCGACATTATTCAATTCGCCGTTTAAGACCAATTGATTAACGTAATACATATAATATAAATTGGCCGTCACAGATAAAATCCCGAATTGTTTTTCTAATCCGGCTTCAAAATCGTGAAGTTTTTCTGCTTTTACATTATTATCGGCCGTTAAATCATCTCTGTTGGGCTCACGTTGAGCGTGTGCGTAAGATAAAAAGACCTTTCCGTTTCCGATTCTATAATTCACTCCGGCTTTTGGATTGAAGAACAACCAGTTTTTGGTTAAGTTTCCTCCTTCACCATCTCCATCTTTAAGAATTTTAATATCATAATCGATATTTCTAAGCTGTAAATCTCCGAAGAATTCGAAATTATTCACTTTAAACAAAGCCTTTGCAAAACCTGAGACTTCGCTTTTTACAGAACGGTTTCTGTAATATTCGCTTTCGTTGATCTGAGGTAAAAATACACCCGTTACATTTCCGAAATGTCTTCCGTAATATTGATTGGCAACGGCTCCAAAGTTTATATCTAAATTTTCATACTTTCCGTAAAGTGTCGAAACAACTCCGTAAAAATCATTATTCAACCATTTTTTTCTGATAAAATCAGAATATTCTTCACCATTAAAATCCGGCAAGTTGTATCTCGCAAAAGGATCGCCTTGTTTGTAATTTTCGTAATATCCTTTCCCTTTTGTGTAATGTAAAGTTGTTTCTAAATTCCAGTGATCATTAATTCCCTGTTCCCAAAGTAACTGATAATGATTTTGTCTGTAATTATCTGTTTCGTTATCGTAAAATCCTACAATTTTCTCCCAATTCGCATCATAAATTGCTCCTGATGCATTGAATTTTGGATCTGTCTCCCAGGTTTTTCTGTCGATTCCATTCCACGCTTGATACGTTTTTTCTTTTCCTCCGAAAGCCATCAAACGAATCCTCGTTTTTCCTTCTTCAAAAAGTGCCGTGAAGTTGTATGAATGAAGATCGGACGAAGCTCTGTCGATATATCCGTCAGAGTGAATATTCGTGTATCTTCCCATCACAGAAAGTCGGTTTTTCCAGAATTTTCCTGAACCAACCTCAGCAGAATATTTGTACGTATTGAATGATCCGTAACTGTCATCTGTTTTAAAATAAAACTTCTCTTCAGGATCTTTAGAAATCACATTGATACTCGCTCCAAAAGCAGAAACACCGTTATTGGAAGTCCCGACACCTCTTTGAATGACAATTTGTGAGGCCGAACTCGTTAAATCCGGAACGTTGACGAAAAATGTTCCCTGACTTTCAGAATCGTTGAACGGAACGCCATTCATCATGACATTAATTCCTCTTCCGGCAACACCACGAATTCTAAATCCTGTGTAGCCAACCCCATTTCCTGCATCGGAAGTCGAAATAATTGAGGTTTGATTTTTAAGTAACATTGGAAGATCCTGTCCAAGATTTTTACTGTCTAAATCTTTCTGAACATTAATGATCTCCTTAGCAACAGGAAGTCTTTTGGTAAAGTTGATTGCTTCAATTTCCTTTATTTTTAAGGAATCTGTATTTTGTGCTTGTATAAAAGCAAAAGAGCCAACGGTAAGCCCTAAAAAAAATAATCCTTTCATTCTATAAATTTTTAAAATTTAATGAATAAAAGGGGCGGATTATGATCGATAATGAGTAATTGGTAATAAGTAATGATTTGAGAATTACCCATTATCGATTACTTATTGCTCATTTTTAATTTCCCTAAACAGCATTATCCGTTCTAGGTTCATTGGGTATAATCTCAGCTTGTTACAGCACCCCTTTATTTCAGCCGCGAAATTACAAAAAATATGTGATATATGAGTTTTAAGTTTTGAAAACCAGATTTTGAAGTATTAAAAAAAGCTTCAAGCTTACTGCCTAAAGCCTCCAGCATTAGTACGCTTTATTATGAGTATCGATATAATAGTAATTTACACTGTCTTTTGTGACATCAAACATTTTCCCCAGTTTCCAGCTGAAGTTTCTCTTGATATTTGAATATTCAAAAGGAATAATAACCTTATTATTAACATCAATCACTCCGAATCTGTCATTTTGAGATGCAATAATCATCGGATCAGACACATCATCACCTTCCAAAATGTATAAATATTGATATTGAGGATAAATTTGATAGTCTCGGTAATCCTCTGCATTTACAAATTTTGATTTTTCAATTATGCCATAAAAACCATTTAAAATATAAGCCTGAAACAACTGTTGCTTATAACTTCCCAATTTGCACTGTCCTAAATCAGAATCTTTGAACTGATAGACTCTTTTCCCCGTATTATCAATTCTATATGATATTAAATCTTTTTCAACCGTTGCATATTCTTTTGTTCCGAATTTTCTGACTTTTTCGTTTGGAGAGTTTAAAAGATTACAATCTTCAGCAAAAAATACCGCAATATGATATTCCGGCTGAATAATAAATTTTCCTTTTTGATTAACATACCCAAACTGCCCATCTTTCTTTTGTGGAATTAAAACAGGAATATCTTTATTAATTACAACCAGATTTGGATTAGATTTAGGTTTCGGAAATGCCTTTTTAACGACAGTCTTTGAAACACTCTTCACAGGAGTTTTCTTCACAGATTTCGTCTGCGAAAAAATGAAAATCGACATAAATACACCCAGAAAATTAACTACATTTTTCATATTCGTCATTTGCCTGCAAAAATACGACCAAAAATAGATATTATAAAACTCATATTTATAAAGAATCTAAATAATAGTATCTTCATAAAATAGTAAAAATTCGTAATTTTGGGAACATTTTTAATTGTTTGATAATTTTAAAACGTTTTTAAGATATAACTTTTGATGTTGATATGATCAAAAAATTTCAGAAACGTTACCCAAAGAGGGTTTTTGCGGCAAGACAGATTACAGGTAAGCCACTTACACTTTCACAGAAGTCCTTTATACTCGCATTTGGCACTGAATATTATCTCACATTTTTAAAACAAAGATGTAGATTATGTTGATTTTACTCTAATCGGTATTATCTATCAAGAATGCAATAGTTTAAGATAAAATTAATTGTATTTTAGATAGACTAATAAAGAAGAAATAGCAGCAATACCAACTGTTTATAATCTACTTTAAAAAAGAAAAGACTTCTATATGAATATTTATAAGGATTACATTAAAGAGATTGAAGAAAGAAAAGACCAAGGACTTCATCCAAAGCCAATTGATGGTGCTGAATTACTAAGCGAAATTATTTCGCAAATTAAAGATACAGCAAATGAATACAGGGCAGACTCTCTTAAATTTTTTATTTATAACACATTACCAGGAACGACAAGTGCGGCTGGTGTAAAAGCTCAATTTTTAAAGGAAATCATTCTAGGTGAATCGGTTGTAGAAGAAATTTCTCCGGCTTATGCCTTTGAATTATTATCTCACATGAAGGGTGGCCCTTCAATCGAAGTATTGCTTGATCTTGCTTTAGGAAATGATATTTCTATTGCTAAAGAAGCTGCAAACGTTCTTAAAACTCAAGTTTACCTTTATGATGCGGACACTAACCGTCTAAAGGAAGCATTTAATAGCGGTAACGAAATCGCAAAAGACTTAATTGAAAGCTACGCAAAAGCTGAATTCTTCACAAAACTTCCTGAAGTTGCTGAAGAAGTTAAGGTTGTAACATTTATCGCTGGTGAAGGTGATATTTCTACAGATTTACTTTCTCCGGGTAATCAGGCTCACTCAAGATCAGACCGTGAACTTCACGGTAAATGTATGATCACTCCTCAGGCTCAGGAAGAAATCAAAGCTTTACAGGCACAACATCCTGATGCAAGCGTAATGCTTATTGCTGAAAAAGGTACAATGGGTGTTGGTTCATCTCGTATGTCGGGAGTAAACAACGTAGCTCTTTGGACTGGTAAACAAGCAAGCCCATATATTCCATTTGTAAATATTGCTCCGATTGTTGGAGGAACAAACGGTATTTCTCCGATTTTCCTTACTACAGTTGATGTAACAGGAGGTATCGGAATCGATCTTCAGAACTGGGTGAAAAAATTAGACGAAAACGGAAATCCTGTTCGTAACGAAAATGGTGACATCGTTTTAGAAGAAGCTTATTCTGTTGCCACAGGAACAGTTTTAACGATCAATACTAAAGAAAAGAAATTATATAACGGAGATGTTGAATTGAAAGATATTTCAAAATCATTTACTCCTCAAAAATTAGAGTTCATCAAAGCGGGTGGTTCTTATGCCATCGTATTTGGTAAAAAACTACAAACATTTGCAGCAAAACTTTTAGGAATTGAAACTCCTCTTGTTTTTGCTCCTTCTAAAGAAATTTCTATCGAAGGACAAGGGCTTACTGCGGTTGAAAAAATCTTCAACAGAAATGCCGTTGGTGTTACTGAAGGTAAATTATTACACGCAGGTTCAGACGTTCGTGTAGAAGTAAACATTGTTGGATCTCAGGATACAACAGGGTTGATGACTGCTCAGGAATTAGAATCTATGGCTGCGACTGTAATTTCTCCAATCGTTGATGGAGCTTATCAGTCAGGATGTCATACAGCTTCAGTTTGGGATAAAAAAGCGCAGACGAATATTCCTAAATTAATGAAATTCATGAACGATTTCGGAGTAATCACAGCACGTGACCCGAAAGGTGAATATCATTCTATGACAGACGTTATTCACAAAGTTCTTAACGATATTACGATTGACGAATGGGCAATCATCATCGGAGGTGACTCTCACACGAGAATGTCTAAAGGTGTTGCTTTCGGAGCTGATTCTGGAACAGTAGCTTTAGCTTTAGCAACAGGTGAAGCTTCTATGCCAATCCCTGAATCTGTGAAAGTAACTTTCAAAGGAGATATGAAGGAGCATATGGATTTCCGTGATGTAGTTCACGCAACTCAGGCTCAGATGTTGAAGCAATTTGATGGGGAAAACGTATTCCAAGGTAGAATTATCGAGGTTCACATCGGAACACTTCCTGCTGACCAAGCGTTTACATTTACAGACTGGACGGCAGAAATGAAAGCTAAAGCTTCAATCAATATCTCTGAGGATGATACTTTGATCGAATCATTGGAAATTGCTAAGAGCAGAATCCAGATTATGATCGACAAAGGAATGGATAATCACAACCAGGTTCTTCAAGGATTAATTAATAAAGCTAATAAAAGAATCGAGGAAATCAGATCAGGCGATAAACCTGCTTTAACTCCTGATGCTAATGCTAAATATTATGCTGAAGTTGTTGTTGATCTTGATATCATCGTTGAACCAATGATTGCTGACCCGGATGTAAACAATGATGATGTTTCTAAGAGATATACTCACGACACTATCAGAGACCTTACGTATTACGGAGGTGAGAAAAAAGTAGATCTTGGATTCGTTGGATCTTGTATGGTTCACAAAGGAGATTTAAAAATCGTTTCTCAAATGCTTAGAAACCTTGAAAAGCAAAATGGTAAAGTAGAATTCCTAGCTCCATTGGTGGTAGCTGCGCCTACTTACAATATCATTGACGAATTAAAGGCTGAAGGTGACTGGGAATTTTTAGAAAAATATTCAGGTTTCGAATTCAACGACAACACTCCAAAAGGTGAAGCTCGTACACAATACCAGAACATGATGTACCTTGAGCGTCCTGGATGTAACCTTTGTATGGGTAACCAGGAAAAAGCTGAAAAAGGAGATACTGTTTTAGCTACTTCTACTCGTCTGTTCCAAGGAAGAGTTGTGGAAGATTCTGAGCGTAAAAAAGGAGAATCTTTATTGGCTTCAACTCCGGTTGTTGTACTTTCTGCGATTATGGGAAGAATTCCTAATATCGACGAATACAAAACTGCTGTAGAAGGCATTGACCTTACAAGTTTTGTCCCTTCAATAAAAGAATTGGTTACAGTTGGTCACTAATAGAATTAAACGATAAGTCGAAAGACTGTTTTAAATATTAAAAATGGAAGATTTCTTTTTGAAGTCTTCCATTTTTGTTTAGTAGATTTTGAAAAGGCAATGTTTTACACTTGATTTTTAATCAATTATTTGAAATGCATCAATTATTTTAAATTTCTCTTTTTTTAGCAAATATCTAGCTAATTCTGATAATTGATACTCTTCACTGCTTGTTTTCAAATTGTTTTTTTCAAATTGAAGAAGTGAATGAAAAGATTGTACTATCCAATCAACAATGACATACTCAAAGTCATTTTTAAGGTCTTTTGTAGTACCATTTTTTTGTCCATAACCAAAGCCTAAAGTTTCCAATTCATTATTTTGAATAGCATCAGTCTGAAAATCAGATAAAATTGAATTATCAATTATGTTTTCAACAATTCTCATATTTCTAAAATTAGAAATATTATCGCCTGGTAATAAATCTAAAAGAATTGCTGCATTTTTTTTATTTGTAGCTCTTGCAATCTGGCCAATTTGTGACATAAAAATAGCTAAAACTATACTATACCAACCTAAACTTATACATAATCCATAATTAACTGAAATGTTATTTATTAAAATATTCTCGCTAAAATCTTTATCCTTGTCAATAATTTTAGCTAATTCTAGAATATGTATTCCATTTTTCAATGCCACTTCTCTTAAATTCCAATTCGAAATTCCTGATAAGTTAACTAAATTATTATCCACAGAATCTATAATATATTTCTGAGTTTGTAATTTTCTTTTAATTCCTCTAGTCTTCTTAAATTGACTAATCTTTTTTAACTTACTTCTATTAAGATGAAAAAAGTGTACAGACACAATAGAAATAAACTTTTCATTAGAATTATGAATTAATTCAGAAGGTGATGCATCAACAAAATTAATTGAAAAATGTTCGCTTGAAAGTTCGTCAAATTTATCTGGAATGTCATTCATAAGCTTTTGGAAAACTCCAAAATTACATTTTTTTGTCTGTTATACTCTACCTATTTAGTCATTTTAATAAAAGGAAAATAAAATTGCAGAAACATGTTGGAAAATTGAAAGAAATATAGACAAACAAAATTATCAAAGCAGAAATAAGATAGAATGAGATTGATTTCTTTTTCAAGTCTCCCATTTTTTATTTAGAACCTTTCCATTTAAGAGTCGTTAATATTATTTTAACCTATGTCAATGACTCAAAAATTATTTTTTCCTTAACTTGATAGGTATTAAAAATATTAATGATTCATCTTATTTATACCATTTTATAGATGGTAGGAATAGATTTTGATGAGTCCATATTAAGAAAATTTCCGCTTTTAATTCTAAATTAAAGTCCGGAAAATTTATAGAAAAAGAAAAAATTAAAACAGATATGACTTTCGACATTGACATGATCAAAAAAGTGTACGAGCGTTACCCAGAAAGAATTGCAGCGGCAAGACAAATCGTGGGAAAACCTCTTACCCTTTCAGAAAAAATCCTTTATACCCACTTATGGGAAGGTAATGCTACATCAGCACATGAAAGAGGAAACTCTTACGTAGATTTCGCACCGGACAGAGTAGCAATGCAGGATGCAACTGCTCAGATGGCGCTGTTACAATTTATGCAGGCAGGAAAAGCTAAAGTGGCTGTTCCTTCAACTGCTCACGCCGATCACTTGATTCAGGCGAGAGTAGGTGCGCAGGCAGATTTACAGGAAGGTCTTAATAAGAATTCAGAAGTTTTCAATTTCCTGGGTTCTGTTTGTGATAAATATGGAATCGGTTTCTGGAAGCCGGGAGCTGGTATTATTCACCAGGTCGTATTAGAAAATTATGCATTCCCAGGAGGTATGATGATCGGAACTGATTCTCACACGGTAAACGCAGGAGGATTAGGAATGGTTGCCATCGGAGTTGGAGGTGCTGATGCCGTTGATGTAATGGCTGGAATGGCTTGGGAACTTAAAATGCCAAAACTAATTGGTGTTAAGTTAACAGGAAAAATGTCCGGTTGGACTTCCGCAAAAGATGTTATTTTAAAAGTTGCAGGAATCCTTACTGTAAAAGGTGGAACAGGATGTATCGTAGAATATTTCGGAGAAGGCGCTCAATCTTTATCTGCAACAGGAAAAGGGACAATTTGTAATATGGGTGCTGAGATTGGAGCTACAACTTCTACTTTCGGATACGATGATTCTATGAGAAGATATTTGGCTTCTACAGGAAGACAGGATGTTGTAGACGCTGCTGACAAAGTTGCTGACCACTTAACAGGTGATGCAGAAGTTTATGCAAACCCGGAACAATATTTCGACCAAGTAATCGAGATCAACCTTTCTGAATTGGCTCCACATTTAAATGGACCTTTCACTCCGGATTTGGCAACGCCAGTTTCTGAATTTAAAGCTAAAGCTGAAGCAAACGGATGGCCTATCGAAGTAGAATGGGCATTGATTGGTTCTTGTACGAACTCTTCTTACGAAGATTTATCAAGAGCAGCTTCTATCGTTGAAGATGCTGTTGCTAAAGGTGTTAAGCCTAAAGCTATCTTAGGAATCAACCCAGGTTCTGAGCAGGTGAAATTCACAGCAGAAAGAGACGGTTTCTTAGATTCTTTCAGAAAATTTGAAAATGCTAGAATTTTTACTAATGCTTGTGGACCTTGTATCGGACAATGGGATAGAGAAGGTTCTGAAAAAGGAGAGAAAAACTCAATCATTCACTCTTTCAACAGAAACTTTGCGAAAAGAGCTGATGGTAACCCAAATACTCACGCATTCGTTGCTTCTCCTGAAATGGTAGCTGCTATTGCAATTTCTGGAAGATTAGACTTTAACCCTATCACAGATACATTAACTAATGAATCTGGAGAACAGATAAGATTAAACGAACCTCAAGGGTTTGAATTACCTGCAAAAGGTTTCGCTGTAGATGATAACGGATACCAAGCTCCATCTGAGGACGGATCTTCTGTTGTTGTAAAAGTAAGTCCAACTTCGGACAGACTTCAGTTGTTAGAAGAATTCCCTGCTTGGGATGGAAAAAACATTGTAGGTGCTAAAGTTTTAATTAAAGCTTTCGGAAAATGTACAACCGACCACATTTCTATGGCTGGACCATGGTTGAAATACAGAGGACATTTAGATAACATCTCAAACAACATGTTGATTGGAGCTGTAAATGCTTACAACATGGACACTAACAATGTGAAAAACCTGTTAACAGGTGAACACGGCGAAGTTCCTGCTGTACAGAGAGCTTACAAAGCTGCTGGAATTCCTACGATTGTTGTTGGAGATCAAAACTATGGTGAAGGTTCTTCAAGAGAGCACGCTGCCATGGAACCAAGACACCTTGGCGTAAAAGCAGTATTGGTAAAATCTTTCGCGAGAATCCATGAGACCAACCTTAAAAAACAAGGGATGTTGGGATTAACTTTCGCTAATGAAGTTGATTATGATAAAATTCAGGAAGATGACACGGTAAACTTCTTAGATTTAGATCAATTCGCTCCAGGAAAACAACTTTCTTTAGAGTTTGTACATGCAGACGGAACGAAAGACGTTATTATGGCAAATCATACGTATAACGATCAGCAGATTGATTGGTTTAAAGCAGGTTCTGCATTGAACTTAATCAAAAGACAGGAAAATTAATTTTCACTAATTTTAATGAATAGTCTTTAAAAAATCAATACAGATTAAAAAAAAGACAAAATAAATAATTAAACCAGAGCTAATTTTGTTCTGGTTTTTTTGTTTTTACATACTATTTTTTACAATTTTAATTAATAACAAAAACTTAATTCAAAGTATACAAAACTGATTACCAACACAATAAACCAAAATAGTATATAAATGGTATACCCTTTTTTTTGTTGTGGAGCGAATTTTATTTCTATTTGCATCTATAAAACTAACCGGATGTTAAACACTAAGGAATAAAGTTATAAAACACAAACAATGAAAAAAACAATTTTTGCCATCTCTTTTTTGAGCTCCATCATTTCTTATGCTCAAGAAAAATCTAATGATCAGATTAAAGAAAAGAAAATAGAAGGAGTTACTATCACGAAAACAAAAAAAGCGGTAGAACAAAAAGCAGATCGTACTATATTTGATTTTTCAGAACAGTCATACCTTAACAACGGAAACCTTTTAGAAGGAATTAAAAAACTTCCCGGACTTATTTCTACTGATGCTTCCGGAATTATGTACCGAGGAAAAGCGCTTGACGTTTACATTAATGGCAGACCTTTAAATATCACATCCAATGATTTGACTTCTTTCCTTGAAGGAATGCCCGCCAATTCGGTCGACAGAATTGAAGTAATTACCCAGCCCGGCGCAGAATTCCCTGCAACTTCAGGCGGCGCAATCATGAATATTATCACAAATAAGAATGCTAATAAATATTTAACAGCAATCTACTCCGGAAATTATTCATTTACCAATAATGATAAAATAAGAAGTAAAACCAATAATTCATTAAACTTAAATGCCCGAAATAAGATTTTCGGATGGCAATTGAATGTTGGTGAGAGCTACAATGAGAGTCTACAGAATAGCGAACAGGATGAATTATTAAAAACTAACAGCAACAGATTTGCGAGAGGATATTTTGCAAGATCCGGAGTAAATTTCGATCTTGGAAAAGATAAATTATTATTAAACTACGATATTTACTATAATAATAACGATACCTATACTTTAAGTGACGGCTATGGAAATCTTCCTTATAAAAATAATTTCAATGATTTGAGAGAAGCATTTTATAATTCTTCGGATGCTGCCCGTGCAAACAATTTGAGGCAGGAAGCGGTTGTTACTTATCAAAAACGTTTCAGTGACAAATCGCAAAAACTGGATTTTCAGTTTGGATATTCAGATGTAAATAATAAATTTTCTCAGGATAATTATTTTGAAAAGAATTATTTCGTCCTAACCAATGAAGAAATAAACAATCCCGGTCAAAAAGATGTTTTAAGCAACAGTTCCAACATGAGAATTGCCAACTTTAAGGTAGATTATTCTCAACCTCTCAAAATTTTTGATGGAGGAAAAGTGAGTTTCGGAGGTTTGTATGAAAAACAAAATTTTGACACCAAAAGCAGAGGTCTTACCAATTTAGAATACCAAAGACAGACGGCATCTACTTATCTGCAATTTCAGGCAAGTCTGAAAAAGTTTGATTTTATTGCAGGTACACGAGCAGAAAATTATGATATTTCAGGCGTTGTACGAACATTAGACAACAACAATGCTATCGTTGAAAGAGATTTAAGAACTTTCAACAAATTCAAGCTTTTTCCCAATGCAAGTATTCAATATAATCTAACAGACAGGATTAATTTTGCAGCGAATTATAATAAAAAAATCAATCTTCCGGGCATATCTGCACTTAACCCCAATAATTCCATACTCGGAAACCCTAATGTTCAGATAGGCGGAAACCCTGATCTTCAACCGTCTATTTTTGATAATTACGAACTATCATTTTCAGCTTTTGATTACATATCTGCGAGTTATAATATAAGTATCGCAAAAAATAAAACAACGCAAATTATCAGAAGAGAAGGAAACAATCTTTACTATGAACAAATAAATATCCCGAGTATGAAAATGTATAATTATAATTTATCATTTCCCATACCTCTCAGCATTTTTAGTAAACCTATGAGTGAGGTCATGAAATTTGACTTTAATCCCGATAAAACCAATATTTTATACTTCTTTGCATCATATCAAAAACATGATATTGATAATCTGAAAAATAAAGGTCTATGGATTTTTAATGTGACGGGAAATTTCATTTTACCAAAAGATATAAAGCTTAATGCAAATTACACCTATATCACACCGAATGGAGGATTTTTCTATCTTACTGCAGAAAAACCGTTCGCTAACTCATTTGATCTAACGCTTTCTAAAAAATTCATGAATAAACGCTTAACGGTTTCTGTTTTTGCAAATGATATTTTCAATGGACAGCAAAATATGGCTATGAGCTATAATGTACCGAATGGAGGAGAAAAAGTAATAATAAAAAGCGCAAGTGACAGCAGACGATTCGGAATCTCCGTTAATTATAAAATTCCTACAAAAAATAAACTGGCAAAAGAAGATCCGAACATCTTGAACAGTATGAAAAAAGAAGAAAATGGAGATCTGATACAACGTCCTCAATAATGCTTTTCAAAAACATATCATAAATTATCAAAAAAAAGCAACTTCAATTGAAGTTGCTTTTTTATTTGAGTTTGCTTAAAAAATTTGTCCTGTAACTGTCTCCTATCGGAATTTCATGATCAGATGACAATATTATTTTTTTCGCGGCAATACTTTTAATTTGATCTAAATTAATCATAAACGATTTATGAATACGGGCAAAGGAAAACTCAGAAAGCTGTTGTTCAAGAGATTTTAAAGTATCCAAAACAATATACTCCTGATTGGCAGTTTTAATATTCACATAATCTTTAATACTTTCGATATAAAGAATATCCTCAAAATTGATTCTGTGCTGCTGTCCGGAAGATTTTACAAAGAAATGGGAATCTGCTTTATCTTCATTAAAAGAAAACCGTTCCTGAGCTTTCAAAGCACTTTTATAAAACCGTTCAAAAGAAACCGGCTTTAAAAGATAATCGACAATATTGTGTTCGTATCCTTCCAAAGCATACTCAGAATAGGCAGTTGTTAAGATGTATTTTAATTTATCTCCAACAATTTTCATGAAATTAATTCCCGTCAATTCAGGCATTTGAATATCAAGAAAAACCAGATCAGCTTCATTATTTTGAATAAAATCTAAAGCTTCTATAGGATTTTCAGAAGAGAAAACCAATTCAAAAAAAGGAATTTTCTGCACATAACTTCCTAATAGCGAAATCGCTAATGGTTCGTCATCTACAACAATACATTTAATTTTATTCATTTCGCAAATCAATTTTTAAATCTACAATAAATTCTGTTTCAGAATCTTTGATATTCAATTCGTATTTTTTTGGATATAAAATTTCCAGTCTTTTTTTCACATTATCAATCCCGATTCCTGATGTGGAATCTTTCATTCTATCTTTTTTAAAATTTAAAAGATAAAAATGTAAGATTTGATTGTCATCAGAAAGTTTCATGTCAAATCCTTTTTCGCGGAAATCTCCATGTTTAAAAGCATTTTCTACAAACGGAACTAAAATCATCGGTGAAATATTCAATTTGGGATGATTAATATTCTTCTCGACAGTTAATAATTCAGGTTGTTTTAATCGTAATTTTTCAAGAGCCGTCAGACTGTCAATATACCCAATTTCTTTATCTAAAGTAATCACATCTTTTTCCAGATCTTTGGTACTGTACCTCAACAACTGACTTAATTCTTCAAGCGCGGGCAACGCTTTATCAGATTTTTGGTAAACGAGAGAATAAATATTATTCAAAGAATTAAAAATAAAATGTGGATTGATCTGTGTTTTCAACGCCTGTAGTTCTGCGGTTTTTCTGGCTTCAATCAACTCTGCTTTCTCTTTTTCTACATCAACAAAGTATTTAAAAAACCAGAAAGTGGTACTGATAAAAATAGTGGTGCTGCTGTAGAAAATATTATCAAAAAAGTAAAATCCAAAATTGGTTCCTTCCCTATAGTTCCTTAATCCCACTGTCGCAGGCAGCAAGATCTCTTCAACAGAATATCGAACAAGGACAAAACAGGAGGCACTCAATAAAAATGCAATCACAGATTTATACCATTTGCTTGCATCAAAAAAATTAGGAGCTACCAGAAAATAGTTCACATAAAAGCAAATAAAACTTGTGAGGAAGAACGTAATATTAAGGATAATTCTCTCCGTATGAAATACAAAATAGGGAATAAGAACCGAGCCGATAGCATAAATACCCCAGAAGAAAATATGCAGATAAATGAGTTTGTTCGCTTTCATAAAACAAAAATAGGATATCTGTTAAATTATGAGCTCTAATTTCCGATGAACGGCTGCTTTTCTCCGACGAAAATCTTTTAACCGCGATAAACAAAGGCTTCATCTAAACGCTATTTCATAGATTTTCCCGTAAATCTACCTTTGGAGTATCAAAATAAAATAACTAACAAAAAAATAATTATGAAAACATTTATCTATAGCCTACTTGTATGCTTCTCTACTTTTGTTTCGGCTCAGAAAAAACCATCGGAGTATTTTAGCAATCCTAAAACCAAAGTTTTGATCGTTGGATCATTCCATTTCGATTATCCAAATCTTGATGCTCATAAAACAGACAAAAGTGATCAAGTAGATGTTCTTGCTCCCAAAACGGCCAAAGAAGTAACGGAACTTGTTGAGTACATTAAAAAATTTAAGCCTACAAAAATAGCCATAGAAGCATGGCCAAAATGGAACGCCAATCAAAAACTAAAAGAATACAGCGAAGGAAAACACAGAGAAAAAAGAGACGAACGTTATCAGCTTGCAATGCGTATTGCCAACGAACTCAAACTTAATGAACTTTTCAGCATAGATGCGTCATCTGCTTGGGGTGACCTTGAAGAAAAATTTGGGAAACAAGATTCTGCCTATTTTAATAAGATCAGCCAAGACTATGATTTTCAGAGTGATGATGCGATATCTAATCAATATACTACATTCTTCAAAAGTACTGAACCTAAAAACTTTAAATCTATTCTGGAAAGTTTTAAATATATGAACAGCAAAGAATTCCATCAATATGAATATGGTGCTTATCTTACAGGAGATTTTAAACTAAGAGACCACGACGGTGCAGATATGCTTTCATTGTATTGGTACAACAGAAACCTGAGAATGTTCCGTAATATCCAGAGTATTCCTCACAATACCGAAGACAGAATACTTGTTATCGCAGGAAATGGTCATGCATCAGTATTAAGACAACTATTTTCTTCATCTCCTGAATTTGAATATACAGAATTCAATAGTCTTAAATAAATAGGAAAAAGCTTTTTTGTAACAAAATTTCCTTTTCTGCGTCTAACTGAATAGTAGAAAAAAAACATTATGAAAAAAACTATATTCGTTCTGTCTGTGCTAGGCTCTATGTTTACTTATGCACAGGAGAAGACCAATAGTCAGATAAAAGAAAAGGAAATTGAAGGTGTCGTACTCACCAAAACTAAAAAAGCCGTTGAACAAAAAGCAGATCGTACGATCTTTGATTTTTCTGAACAACCTCAGCTTAATAACGGAAACGTTTTAGAAGGAATTAAAAAACTTCCGGGTCTTGTTTCTACAGACATCGCAGGAATGATGTATCAAGGTAAAATTCTTGATGTTTATTTGAACGGAAGACCTTTAAATATCACTTCTAACGAATTAAATTCTTTCCTTGAAGGAATGCCCGCAAACTCCGTTGACAGAATTGAAGTGATCACCCAGCCCGGCGCTGAATTCCCTGCAACTTCAGGTGGAGCAATCATGAATATTATTACGAATAAAAATGCTAATAAATATTTAACAGCAACCTATTCAGGGAATTATTCTTTCACGAATTATGATAAATTCCGAAGCAGAACAACGAATTCATTAAACCTAAATGCAAGAAATAAACTCTTCGGATGGCAGTTGAATGTTGGTCAGAATTATCGTGAAAGTATGTTGAACGGTCAACAAGACGAACTATTAACAAGTAATACAGACCGAATTGCAAGAGGATATTTTGCAAAATCAGGATTGACTTTTGATCTTGGACAAGACAGATTATTGGTAAACTACGACATATACCACAATAATAATGACAATTATACTTTGAGTAAGGGACATGGAGATTTACCTTTTCAAAACGATCCAAAAGATCTTAGAGAAGCATTTTATAACTCTTCAGATGCTGCACGCACCGATAATTTAAGACAGGAAGCGGTGGCAACGTATCAAAAACGTTTTGCCGATAAATCTCAAAAATTAGATTTCCAATTTGGATATACAAGATCGGACAGTAAATTTGCTCAGGACAACTTCTCTCAAGATGGTTATTTCGCATTTGACCCCAATCAAACAACAGAAAGCAACGGTCAAAAAGATGTTCTGAATAACAAATCTGTGATGAATATTGCCAACTTTAAAGTAGATTATTCGCAACCCATAAAGCTTTTGGATGGTGGAAAAGTAAGTTTTGGAGGTTTATATGAAAAACAGGATTATGATACAGAAAGCTTTGGAATCACAAATTTAGATTATCAAAGACAAACTGCTTCAACCTATCTAGAATTTCAGGCTAAATTGAAGAAATTTGATTTCATTTTAGGTTCAAGAGCTGAGAATTATGATATTTCCGGTATTACGCGATTTTTTGATAAAAATGGAAATCTTGTTCAGGCTGATTTAATTCCATTTAATAAATTCAAATTATTTCCGAATGCGAGTGTTCAATATAACTTGATGAATCAGGTGTATATTGCTGCAAATTATAACAAAAAAATCAGCTTACCAAGTATATCAGCCTTAAACCCAAACAACGTAACGTTCTCTGGTCCAAGCACGGAAGTAACCGGAAATCCAAATTTACAGCCTACGATCTTTAATAATTATGAAATAAAAATTTCGGCTTTTGATTATGCATTTATTGGTTACAGCGTAAGTTCAGCAAGTAATCAGGTCGCACAGATCATTAGAAAAGACGGAAGAAAATTATTTAATGAACAGGTGAATATTTCAAGTATGAGAATTCACAATTTCAATATTGGACTTCCGATTCCGTTTATGGTTTTCAGTAAACCGTTGAGCGAAATTATGAAGTTTAATTTTAATCCTGATAAGATTAATTTCATGTATTTATACGCCGGTTATCAAAAGCATGAAATTGATAATCTGAACAATAAAGGCTTCTGGATTTTAAATGCAATGGCACAGGTTATTTTGCCGAAAGACATTAAATTGACGGCAAATTACAGTTATTTAACGCCAAAAGCAGGGTATTTTTACTTTACGGCAGAAAAACCATTCAACAATTCATTCGATCTTACTTTAACGAAAAAATTCATGGATAATCGTTTGACGGTTTCTGTTTTTGCCAATGATATTTTCAACGGACAGGTGATGCAGGTTCGTTCTAATCCACCGTCTGGAACTCCGGTAATCATTAGCAGTAAATATGATACAAGAAATTTCGGGCTTTCCATTAATTATAAAATTCCGACGAAAAATAAATTGGCAAAAGAAGACGCCAATATTCTTAATCAGACGAAAAAAGAAGATGCTGGTGTGATGCAGCAGGCACAGTAATTTTTTGTTTAAACACAAATCTGCACGAATATTTTGCACGAATAGCACGAATATTTTATCAATAGGAACGGGCTTTAGCCCGTTTTTTTTGCAAAAAATCAAATTGGCTTTAGCCGAAACTTATTAAATATTGTTTTTAAAATTAAAAATCAACAGTTTGAAACCTCCAGTTCAATGTATCAATTAATGTGATTTGATTGATATTTAATGGTAAATCGGTTATTAATTTCAAGGTTAAATTGGCCATCATACTTCCTACAATTCCCGGCAATGCGCCCAAAACTCCAAGGCTATCACAATCCGGAAGATCTTCATCAAAAGGAGGTTCAGGAAATAAATCTCTTAAATTTTTACTTTCCTGATAATTAAAAATAGCCACCTGCCCTGAAAATCCTAAAATACTCCCATAAATTAAAGGTTTGTTAAGCTTTACACAAACATCGTTAACTAAATATCTCGTTTTAAAATTATCTGAACCATCAATGACAACATCAAATTGAGATATAATTTCTTCTGCATTGGAAACGTCTAATTTCTTTTCAATTCCTATAAATTGAATATGACGGTTGAGGTTTTTCACAAATTGCTCTGCACTTTTCACCTTAGAAATTCCAACCGAATTTTCATTGTGAATGATTTGTCGGTTTAAATTATGTAATTCTACCTCATCAAAGTCCATTACCCCTAAAACTCCAACTCCCGCCGCTGCCAAATACTGAATAACAGGACTTCCTAATCCACCTGCTCCAATCACAAGCACTTTGGAGTTCATTATTTTTCTTTGTCCCTCCAATCCTATTTCTTCAATGAAGATCTGTCGGCTGTATCTTGCAAAAATATCTTCGCTTTTCATTTATAATTGATTTTTTTTAACGCAGAGGACGCAAGGTTAGTTTTTAAAATAGTTGTGGATATTTTTGTTCGCAAGGACATTTCATTCAGCAAATGATAGCTGTTCTTAAGTCTTCGCAGCTTGAGCTTAAAACAATTTTATAATTAAATTCCACTGTACACAGCATCCCAATCTTTCATCACAGGATCATAACCCGCTTGTTTAATAATGCTTCTTATTTCATTCATGCTTCTTTCGTCGCTGGTTTCAAACTGTTCCAACGATTCCCGGTCTACTACATATCCTCCAGGATTGGTCTTTGATCCTGCGCTCATTGCCGTTGCTCCTAATGAAATGATATTATTTCTGAACTTTTCATTTTCTCTGGTGGAAATGGATATCTCCAACTCTTCATTCCAAATTCTGTAAGCACAGATTAATTGAAGTAAATCTTTATCTTCCATGATAAAATTGGGTTCAATAATCCCTTCCGCAGGTCGTAATCTAGGAAATGAAACTGAAAACTTACTTTTCCAATACTGCTTCTGTAAATAATCGATGTGAAGTGCGTTGAAAAAACTGTCAACCCGCCAATCTTCCAAACCTAATAAAACGCCAAGACCCATTTTATGGATTCCTGCCTTCCCTATTCTATCTGGTGTTTCTAAACGGAAGTTGAAATTTGACTTCTTCCCTTTTGGATGATATTCTTTATAAACTTGCTGATGATAGGTTTCCTGATATACCAAAACTGCATTCACGCCTTCATCGTGAAGCTGTTGATATTCTTCCTCCGACAATGGCTGAACTTCAATGGAAATATTGGCAAAATGAGGCTTCAACAAACGAACCGCCGTCAAAAAATAGGAAAGTCCCACGGTTTTATTTGCTTCTCCGCTTACCAGCAATACATGATTGACCTCCATTGCCTTTAATGCCATCGCTTCAATAATAAGCTCCGTACTGGAAAGCGTCTTTCTTTTAAGCGAATTATCTAAGCTAAAACCACAATAGGTGCAGATATTCTGACATTCATTACTCAAATACAATGGCGCATACAGCTGAATCGTCTTTCCAAAACGTTTCTGTGTGATTTTCTGTGTCATCTGAGCCATCAGTTCTAATTTCTGAGCTGCAACAGGAGAAAGAAAATTCAGAAAATCTTCTGTTGTTTTCGTACTCTTTTGCAGGCTGTTTTCAACATCAGATAAGGTTACTTTTTCTAATTTGGCTTTAATATCATCCCAGTGATAATTTTCAAAAATATCTTTAAAGCTGTTCATAATATTCGGTTTTAATCCAAATAATCATTATTTATTATTTGTAATAGGACTTCATCCTATTCTTTACTGAATCGTCCCTTTGGGACTTTTATATTCTTAGTTTCAATCAAACAAAAAAGACGTCAACGGACTTGATGCTTCGGCATGATTTCCAATCGCTCCCAATCCTGATTCATAAGCTCGTCTTCCTGCAATTACGCCTTCTTTAAAAGCCAACGCCATATTTATTGGATTTCTTGCCACAGCAATCGCTGTATTCACTAAAACTGCATCAGCTCCCATTTCCATTGCTTTTGCCGCGTCGGAAGGTGCGCCAATTCCTGCATCCACTACTACCGGAACGTTACTCTGACTGATAATTATTTCTAAAAAATCCAATGTTCTCAAGCCTTTATTGGTTCCAATCGGCGCTCCCAAAGGCATCACAACAGCCGTCCCTGCATCTTCCAAACGTTTGCACAAAACTGGATCGGCATGAATGTATGGCATCACGATAAATCCTAATTTTGCCAATTCTTCCGTTGCATACAACGTTTCAATAGGATCGGGCAGCAAATATTTTGGGTCAGGATGAATTTCCAATTTAACCCAATTCGTTTCCAATGCTTCTCTTGCCAATTGTGCAGCTAATACAGCTTCTTTGGCTGTTCTTGCTCCTGAGGTATTAGGTAAAAGGTGGGCTTTTGTAGATCTTAATGAACCTAACAAATCATCTTCCGAGGATTGAGAATCTATTCGTTTCAAAGCCATCGTTACCATATTGGTTTCTGAGGCGATAATTGATTCTGCCATTTCTTCAAGACTTCCGAATTTTCCTGTTCCTAAAAACAATCTCGATTCGAAGACTCTGTCTGCTATTATTAATTGTTGATTATTCATGTAATGCGAGTTTAATTTCATGTACTGTAGCGGTTTCGTTGGTAATTAAACCTGAAACGGCAACACCATATATTCCGATTTGCTGTAGTAATTCAATGTCATTGAGGATAACCCCGCCAATCGCAAAGATTTTTGGAATTTCCAATGACAGAGTTTTTAAGTCCTGAATTATTTTTTCATAGCCTTTAAAACCTAAAATAGGGCTAAGTTTTTCTTTCGTTGAGGTAAATCTTAACGGCCCCAAACCAATATAATCACACGGTCCATCCATTCTTTGTAAAACATCTGAAAGCGTGTTGGCAGTTCCACCTATGATTTTATTTTTTCCTAAAACCTGTCTTGCTATTTCGATGGATTGATCGTTCAAACCTAAGTGAACGCCGTCTGCATCAATCTCTTTTGCAATCTGGACATGATCGTTGATGATACAAACCGTTTGATTGTCTGAGCATAGTTTTTTTGAAATTTCACAAAGTTTGATGAATTCATTTTCCGGAGCATTTTTCCAACGAACTTGAATCCATTTTACTCCTTTATCAAGAGCTTTCCGAATGTTTAGCTCCTGATCTTCTATAGTAAATCCTTGAGATATGTATTGTAATTTTTCCATTTTTCTATATTAATTTTAACGCAAAGAGCACTAAGGTTTTTTTAGCTACTAACTGTTTTTAAGTTCGCAAAGGCGTTCTACTTAGCAAAGACCGCAAATTTTAAATATCAAACACTAAGAATGAAATCCTAGCAAAGTGGGATTGCTTGTTAAAAATTTTTCGATGTATAATTTTCCTTTTTTGCAGGCTTCTTCCAAATTACTCCCTAAAGCCAAATAGCTTGCAATAGCCGAAGAAAGCACGCAGCCTGATCCATGTTTTGGATAAAAAACTGAAGTTTCATCAATTGGATGAATTGAAATTTCTTTTCCATTCTCCAATAAAATATCGGTGCCTAACTTATCCTCTCGATGACCTCCTTTTATTAAAATTGAACATGAATTTTCCGTATTTTTAAAAAGATTAAATTCCTGTAAAAGCTTATATTCATTATAGTTTGGTGTAATTAAATCAATTTGTTTTAACACATTTTCCAACTCAGGAATTGTACTCAAATCAAAAAAAGAAAACTCAGACGTACTTTTCAAAACCGGATCCCAGACTATTTTTGCTTTAGGATTAATAGATTTAATTGTTGTTACTATTTCCGCAAGCATCCACGCATCTTTAACGACTCCGATTTTAACAACCTGAACATCATAGTTTTTCATTAAAACCTCAATTGCAGATAAAATTTCTTCCAAAGGCTGACAGTTCATGCTTAGGCATTGAGATTCCGTCTGTAAAGTCATTGCTGTACAAACTCCTAAACCCTGAACTTTCAATTGTTCAAATGTTTTAGTATCTGCCAACAAACCGGCTCCACCACTTGGGTCGTAGCCTGCAATGCTCATTACGAAAGGACGTTCTGTCTGCATTTTTTGAAAACATTTAAAGGTTCATCACTTTCCCAGATTGCACCTAATAAAGCCACTCCGTCTACTCCACTTTCAAAAACTTTATTGATATTTTTTTCATTAATTCCTCCCAAAGCAATCAGTTTTACATTTGGATTATCTCGTTTTTTAATATCATTCAAAATCGTTGAGTTTTTACCATATCCTTTTTTAGAAATACTTGGAAAAATCGGACTGATAAAAGCGCATTCCCATTCTTCACCTAATTCATTAAATATTTCAATATCATGAACAGACGTTGAAATTATTTTATCTGTAAAAGATTTAAACAAACCATTTTGCCTGTCAATTTCTCTAAAATGGAATCTTGAAATAGTAAAATTCTTCGCCAAATCATAATGACTGTGCAAAACCAACTTACTATGAAATCCTGAATTTATCTGATTAATAAAATGCGTCATTTCTTCTGAATTAATGAAAGGTTTTCTGATGTGAAGTAAATCCAATCCCTCCTGAAATAATTCATTAATCAATTCAGTTTCATTCTTCATCATTTCTTCGGGAGTGATAACAATGATCATATATAAATTTCTTTCCCTTTTTCGATAAATTCCTGGGATTTGTCGAACATTCCTTTTTCTGCAGACTCACGAATTTCCTGTGTGATTTTCATTGAGCAGAATTTAGGCCCGCACATTGAACAGAAATGGGCAATCTTTGCACCGTCTGCAGGCAATGTTTCATCATGATACGATCTTGCTGTTTCAGGATCTAGCGAAAGATTAAACTGATCTTCCCATCTGAATTCAAACCTCGCTTTGCTTAAAGCATTATCTCTGTATTGTGCTCCTGGATGCCCTTTCGCCAAATCGGCAGCATGAGCAGCTAATTTATAAGTGATCACCCCAACTTTTACATCTTCTCTATTCGGAAGTCCTAAATGTTCTTTCGGTGTCACATAACATAACATCGCGCAACCAAACCAGCCAATCATTGCCGCTCCAATTCCTGAAGTAATGTGGTCATAACCTGGTGCAATATCTGTCGTCAAAGGGCCTAATGTATAAAATGGAGCTTCATCACATACTTCCAGCTGCTTCTCCATATTTTCTTTGATCATGTGCATCGGAACGTGCCCTGGACCTTCAATCATCACCTGAACATTATGTCTCCACGCGATTTTTGTGAGTTCACCCAACGTTTCTAATTCTGCAAATTGAGCTTCATCGTTTGCATCTGCAATTGAACCCGGACGAAGACCGTCGCCTAAAGAAAATGCAACATCATATTTTTTCATGATTTCACAAATCTCTTCAAAATGAGTGTATAAAAAGCTTTCTTTGTGATGATACAGACACCATTTTGCCATGATGGAACCGCCTCTGGAAACAATTCCTGTTACTCGGTTGGCTGTTAAATGAATATATCTCAACAAAACGCCAGCATGAATCGTAAAGTAAGAAACACCCTGCTCTGCCTGCTCTATTAAAGTATCTTTAAAAATTTCCCAAGTCAGATCTTCAGGAACTCCTTTTACTTTTTCTAATGCCTGATAAATTGGAACCGTACCAATCGGAACCGGACTATTTCTGATGATCCACTCTCTCGTTTCGTGAATGTTTTTTCCTGTAGATAAATCCATAATCGTATCAGCGCCCCATCTACAGGCCCAAACCGCCTTTTCAACTTCTTCGTCAATACTCGATGAAACGGCACTGTTTCCAATATTAGCATTAATTTTAACCAAGAAATTTCTTCCGATAATCATCGGTTCACTTTCTGGGTGATTGATATTGTTGGGAATTATTGCTCTTCCTGCCGCAATTTCTTCTCTTACAAACTCTGGAGTAATTTTGCTTTTCGGCGTTCTTGCTCCAAAGCTATTTCCCGGATGTTGAAAAGCCATATCTTTTGAAACAGTTTCCAATTGCTCGATGCGCTGATTTTCTCTGATAGCGATATATTCCATTTCCGGAGTAATAATTCCCTGTCTTGCATAATACAATTGGGTAACTTCTTTTCCTTCTTTGGCAACTTTTGGTTTGTGATTGTAAGAAAATCGTAAGTCAGTCAATTTTGGATCAGCCAAACGTTTTTTCCCGTATTCTGAAGTGATATTATCCAAAACATCAACATCTTCACGATCCAAAATCCATTGTTCTCTGATTCTCGGAAGACCTTTTTCAATATTAATTTCAGAACTTTCATCGGTATAAGGTCCGGAGGTATCGTAAATAGTAACCGGAGGATTTTCTTCTAAAGTCCCGTTGGTTAGTTTCGTAGGACTTAAGTGTATTTCTCGCATTGCTACATTAATCGGGTGAATTTTCCCTTCAACGTAAATTTTCTTTGAGTTCGGAAACGGCGAACGTGTGATTTTATGAGCCATAAAATAATTGGGTATTTATGAGAATTAACCGCCTTGAGTAGCAGTAATGATTAAAATAGAATCGTTGTCTTTGAGAAATGTTTCCAGCCAGGCGGACTGCGGAATGATACGATTGTTGAGAGCTACGGCAATACCTTTCTTTTTTCCAGGAATTTCCATAGCTAAAAGCGCTTCCAGATTTTCGGGAAGTTCAGCAAAAGTTTTTCGGGTGTGGTTGATTGTGAGTTCCATTCCAAAGTTTTAATTAAACATTTCACTTTAGGAATGGCCATAATTGTGCATAGAAAGCACAACAAAAAGTCATCTCACTTTTCCCTACGCTGGTATGATCCAGATCAGGTTCAAAGGGTAAAGTCTCAGTCTGTTTGTCAACAGACACCCCTAAAGTATAGGACGAAGGTAGTTATTTTTTTGAAATACGCAAAATTTTTAATGAAGATGGAAGCGGGATGGTGGAAGTAGGAAGTTTTAACACTAAGAAAACATTTTTTGAATTTAAATAAAAAATGGAAACCGAATCAATTCCAGCTTCCATCTTCTAATTTCCTTTCTATGTTTGAAATTTACTCCTCACATGCTCTCCAAATCGCATCATTCTGCGGAACAGGAGCTATAATTTCAATATTTTCTTTGGTAACAGGATGAATAAATTCTAGTTTTCTGGCGTGAAGATTTATTCCGCCATCAGGATTGGAGCGAGGTGCGCCATATTTTAGATCGCCTTTAATAGGAACTCCATTTTTAGATAATTGAGCTCTGATTTGATGATGTCTTCCTGTTTCAAGATCAATTTCAAGCAAAAGATAATTATCTAACTTTTTAATAACATTGTAAGTAAGAATTGCTTCTTTTGCTCCGTCCGTTACTTTTGTGAAGACAATGGCTTTATTATTTTTTTCGTTTTTCTGTAAATAATGAACCAAACGCTGACTTTGTGGAATCATTTCTTTAGCAACAACCGCCCAATACGTTTTTTTGACTTCCCTGTTTTTAACCATTTGCGTTAAACGGGAAAGCGCTTTGGAAGTTTTAGCATAAATTACCAAACCCGAAGTCGGTCTGTCGATACGATGAACCAAACCGAGAAAAACATTTCCCGGTTTAGCATCTCTTATTTTTATAAAATTTTTGATTGAGTCTAATAAAGATTCATCGCCGGTTTTGTCGCCCTGTACAAGCTGTCCGACTTTTTTATTAATAACCAAAAGATGGTTGTCTTCATATACAATCTGCTCCTCCATGTATTATTTGCGGAAATTTGGTCTGTTGGAAAACGAAATAATAACTCCAGCTAAAAGTCCCAAAGTCTTCATTCCAGAAACTCTAGAATCGTAAGGTAGAAAAGCACCAATGATACAAAGTGCTGCGGCAATATACATCGGATAAACAAAATTTCTGTTCACCAATAATGGAGCCTGCAAAATAAAGCTTATACCAACAACGATATAAAATATTCTTTTGGAAAGAATTGCGTTAACTTCAGGAGAAAATAAATTGAACCATCCGATTGCAAGACAAACAACGGCCAAAATTGAAATCGCTCCCTGAGCAGTTTGAAGATTTTGATTCATTAATAACTTTCTGTTTCGTTAGGGAAATCCACGTTTTTTACGTCTTTTACATATTGAGCAACCGCTCCTGTAATTTCAGTGTAAAGATCAAGGTATCTTCTTAAGAATTTTGGACTAAAACCCTGGTTCATTCCAACCATATCGTGATATACCAAAACTTGTCCGTCACAATCTGGTCCAGCTCCGATTCCGATTGTTGGAATTGTAATGCTTTCGCTTACTTTCTTAGCCAAATCAGCCGGGATTTTCTCTAAAACAATAGCAAAACATCCTAATTCCTCTAAAAGTTGCGCATCAGCAATTAACTTCTCTGCTTCTGCTTCATCTTTAGCTCTTACTTTATAGGTTCCGAATTTATAAATTGACTGAGGCGTCAACCCTAAATGTCCCATCACAGGAATCCCTGCGTTGATAATTTTTTTGATAGATTTTGAAATCTCTTTTCCTCCTTCAATTTTCACCGCATGAGCACCACCCTCTTTCATCATTCTCACCGCAGATTCCAATGCTTTTTCAGGGTTACTCTGATAGGTTCCGAAAGGTAAATCTGCCACCACCAACGCTCTGTTTGTTCCACGAACAACACTTTGAGCATGATAAATCATCTGATCTAAAGTAATCGGCAACGTCGTTTCAAAACCCGCCATTACATTTGCCGCAGAATCTCCTATCAAAACAGCATCAATTCCGCCTGCATCTACCATTTTAGCAGTGGTAAAATCATATGCAGTAAGCATCGTTATTTTCTCCTTGTCGAATTTCATTTTACGCAAGGTTTCAGTCGTAACTTTTTTAATTTCAGAGTGAACAGACATAATTTATCTATTTTTTAAAAGTTAAAAAGTCGGCTTTCGCCGACTTAAGTTTTTTGGTATGATTTATAAAACTACGTGTCCTAGTTTCATTAATTTATCGTGATTCAGAATTTTGATATTTCTTCCATCTACTTCGATGAGACTGTCTCCTTTAAATTCAGAGATGAGACGGATCGCGCTTTCAGTAGCGGTTCCAATAATGTTTGCTATTTCTTCTCTCGTCAAAGAAATCTTAATAAACCCTTCAGGATCAACACCTAATTTCTGTTCCAATAGAATCAGAATTTCAGCCAATCTCTCTCTTACCGTTTTCTGCGCTAAGAAAGTAATGGTATTAGAAGATTCTCCTAATTCGTAAGAAATTTTTTGAAGCATTACGAAAGACAATTGAGGATCTACCTCCAGAAGATACATAAAAACTTCGGCAGGAAGAAAAATACACTCAATATCTGTCATTGCTTCTGCTTTGGCTTGAAAATTTTCTCCACAAAGCAAAGATCGGTAGCCGATGATATCGCCTTCTTTAATAAATCTCAAAATCTGGTCTTTCCCGAAAGCTCCCGATTTGGATAGCTTAGCGGCACCTTTTTCTAAAAAGTACACTCCTTTTGGAGTTTCTCCGTCTTCGAAAATGGTATCGTGCTTTTGAAAACTCAACCTCTTTTTGGCGTTGATATACTTCTCAAAATCTACACTAGTAAGTCTTTCCTTGAATGATTTATCATTAAAAACTCTGGCGAACCTCTCTTCAATTGCAATCTGTTGTTCCTGCGACATTTTATATGACATTTATCACAAAAATAGCACATTTTAAAACGATAAACAAAAAAAAATGTTATAATTTTGTAAGTCAATAATTTATGGAGGTGAGCGAGAACTGTTTTCATTGCGGACAAGGTATAGAAAAGGAAAGAATTCTTTTTGATGAAAGGATCTTCTGTTGCAACGGTTGTAAATCTGTCTACGAAATTCTGAATACCAATAATTTAAGTAATTTTTACGAATTAAATAAAACGGCGGGAATTCGTCCAAGTGATGAGAATTCTTCCCAATTTGATTATTTAGATACTCCGGAAATCTTTGATAAAGTAACAGATTTTTCGGAAGGAAATACCAGTTTGATCACATTCAAAGTTCCTGTAATACATTGTTCTTCTTGTATTTGGCTATTGGAAAGTCTTCATACATTAAATGAAAATATTAAATATTCTCAGGTTAATTTTACAAGGAAGACCTTGCAGGTTTCATTCAACCATAACGATCTAAAATTAAGCGAACTAGCTAAGTTTTTAACCAATCTTGGATACAAACCGGTTATCAGCCTTGAAACGGCTGATAAAAACGAAGATCATCTTGACAAATCTTTATTGGTAAAATTTGCCATTGCTGCCTTTGCTTTTGGTAACGGAATGTTCCTCGCCTTTCCTGAATATATTGGAGGCGAAGATTATTGGATGGAGCATTATAAAGGTTTATTCAGAACCTTGATATTCCTTTTAGCAACACCAGTTGTATTTTACTCTGCATCAGACTATTATAAATCTGCTTGGTATGGATTAAAAAATAAGATCGTCAACATTGACGTTCCGATTGTTTTAGGAATTTTTGTTCTATACGGAAGAAGTATTTATGAAGTGGTAACAGATTATGGCCCAGGATATTTCGATACGCTTTGTGGACTTTTATTCTTCATGCTGCTCGGTAAAATCTTCCAAAAAAGGACGTACAGTGCCCTTTCCTATGATAGAGATTACAAATCTTTCTATCCGATTGCCGTAACGAAAGTTGATTTTGAAGGAAAACAGGATAATATTTTATTGTCTGAAATAAAAGTTGGTGATAGAATTTTAGTTAGAAATCAGGAAATCATTCCTGTTGACGGAATTTTGATCAACGGAGAAGGAAATATTGACAACAGTTTTATTACCGGAGAAAGCGAAAGTATCAGCAAACAACCCGGAGATAAAATTTTCGCGGGAGGAAAACAAGTTGGATCTTCTTTGGAATTAGAAGTTATCAAAAATGTTGATCAAAGTTATTTAACTCAACTTTGGAATAAAGAAGCTTTTAAAAAGCACGAAACAGGACTTGACACGCTGACAAACAACGTTAGTAAATATTTCACATTCATTATTTTAGGTATCGCTTTAGTTGCAGGAACGTATTGGTATTTTATTGATTTAAATACAATGTTCCAAGTTGTTTCCGCAATTTTGATTATTGCTTGTCCGTGTGCACTTGCTTTGTCCGCTCCGTTTACTTTCGGGCACATTATGAGGATTTTAGGTAGAAATAAATTCTATGTAAAAGATACTTTAACGATCGAAAAAATTGCGAAGATCAATACGATTGTTTTTGATAAAACTGGAACAATCACGCACAGAAAAAAATCAAATATTAAATATGATGGTCCTGAAATTCAGGAATTTGATTTATTAAATATCAAAACTTTATTAAAAAACTCAAACCATCCGCTTTCAAAATCTTTATATGAATTCATTGAATCTAAGGATGAATATTTCCCTGTTGAAGGTTTTCAGGAGATCTCAGGAAAAGGTTACGAAGCTAATGTAAGAGGGAATATTTATAAAATTGGTTCTGCGCGATACAATAATCAAGAGTCTAAAAATCTTGAAACTGCAGTTTACATCAGTAAAAATGATGTGTTTTTAGGAAAATTTATCTTTAAAAATGAGTATCGTGCCAAACTTAAAGACTTATTTAAAAAACTAACGAACTATAAAATTTATATTCTGAGTGGAGACAACTCTTCAGAAGAAAATCAGTTAAAAGAATTAATTCCAAATTGTCAGTCCATGGCTTTCAATCAAAGTCCGGAAGACAAACTTAATTATATCAAAAATCTTCAAGACAAAAACTTAAAAGTTGCCATGCTTGGAGACGGCTTAAATGATGCCGGAGCCCTTAAACAAAGCAATGTAGGAATCGCAATTGCCGATGACACCAATAGCTTTACTCCGTCTTCAGATGTTATTATGAACGGAGATAAAGTCGTTACTCTTGACAACTACTTAAACGTTTGTAAAGGCTCGATCACTATTGTAAAAATGACATTCATAATTAGTTTTCTATACAATATTGTTGGATTAAGCTATGCCGTTACAGGTCACATGCATCCGCTTTTTGCAGCACTGATAATGCCTGCAAGCTCTATCACTGTAGTTACATTTACAACCGTTTCAACATGGATACTTGGAAGAAAGTATTTCAAAAAACACGCTTAAAAGCCCTTATTTAGACTGATTTTAAATTAGCAAGTGTGGCTATTTCGTGATTAATATCATTATTTTTCACTAAATTTGAGCCCTGAAAATAGGTTAATTTTGTTGTCAAATGGATATTCTATATTTAATGATCCTCTGCAGTGTTTCTTTGGCTGCAATTTTCTTGGTCGTTTTTATAGTCAATGCAAGGAAAGGACAGTTCGAAGATGATGAGTCTCCGGCAGTGCGAATCCTCTTTGACTCAGGCGAAATCAAGGAAAAAGAAGATGATGGCAATAAACCCAACAAGAAAGAAATAGGAGAAAATAATAAAATTGAAGAAAAAAGTGAATAGTTGATATGGAGACACAAAAGTTTAGTTATGACAACAGTATTGTTCGGGCATTCCTTTACGCGACCATAGTTTTTGGGCTTATTGGGTTCTTGTTTGGGCTTACGGCAGCGTTAATGCTTTTCTACCCGGAACTTCCTGAATTTTTATTCGGAACAGATGATACTACGATTCAGAGTTTGAAGAGTGGTAACATCCAAGGCTTAATAAACACACATGGGGCGTTTGGTTTTGGTAGAATCAGGATGTTGCACACCAACACCGTAATCTTTGCATTCGTATGTAATATCGTTTATACCGGTATTTATTACTCATTACAAAGACTATTAAAAACAAGAATGTACAGCGATACATTGTCTTGGTTACATTTCTGGACTTGGCAATTTATGATTGTTGCTACGTTCGTTACTTTCTTTATGGGGATCAATACCTCTAAAGAGTACGCAGAACATGAATGGCCAATTGACATATTAATTGCATTCTCATGGATCATTTTCGGAGCAAACATGTTCTTAACAATTGCGAAGAGAAGAGTAAGACACCTTTATGTAGCCATCTGGTTCTATATCGGTACTTGGATCGCAGTGGCAATGCTTCACATTTTTAACAACTTAGAAGTTCCATTATCTTTCACAGGTTGGAAATCTTATTCAGCATATGCTGGGGTAAAAGATGCTATCGTACAATGGTGGTATGGTCACAATGCAGTAGCATTCGTATTGACAACTCCGGTTTTAGGTTTGATGTATTACTTCTTACCAAAAGCTGCTGACAGACCGGTTTTCTCATACAAACTGTCTATTATTCACTTCTGGTCATTAATTTTCGTATATATCTGGGCTGGTCCTCACCACCTTCAGTATACAGCACTTCCGGCTTGGGCTCAGGCAGTGGGAACAGGTTTCTCAATCATGCTTATTGCACCATCTTGGGGAGGAATGCTGAACGGGCTTCTTACATTAAGAGGAGCTTGGGATAAGGTAAGAGAAAATCCTATCTTGAAATTCTTCGTAGTTGCAGTTACTTGTTATGGTATGGCAACATTTGAAGGACCGCTTTTAGCAACAAAAAACATCAACAAAATTGGTCACTTTACAGACTGGGTTATCGGTCACGTACACTTAGGAGCTCTTGGATGGAATGGTTTCATGGCATTCGGGGTTATCTATTATTTAGTACCAATCTTGTGGAGAACAAAAATATACTCAGTAAAATTAGCTAACTGGCACTTCTGGTTAGGTACATTAGGAATCATTTTCTATGCTGTACCAATGTATATCTCAGGATTTACTCAAGGATTAATGTGGAAACAATTTAATCCGGACGGAACTTTGATGTATAAAAACTGGTTGGATACAGTAACAGCGATCATTCCTTACTTCAAAATGAGATTCGTAGGAGGATTATTCTACATCTCTGGAGCCATCTTAATGATCGTTAACGTTGTAGCTACTGTAAGAAAAGGATCATTCCAAAAAGAAGTTCCTGCAGAAGCACCTGCTTTGGCAAACATCGGAAAAAACAGAAAAGAAGGAGAAGGTACTCACCTTTGGTTAGAAAGAACTCCAGTATTATTAGGAATCTTATCTTTCTTAACAATATCTATCGGAAGTTCTGTGGAAATCATCCCAACACTATCTCTTAAGAAAAGTGTACCAACGATTTCAGCAGTAAAACCATATTCACCACTTGAATTGGAAGGTAGAGATCTTTATATCCGTGAAGGATGTAATGCTTGTCACTCTCAGATGGTAAGACCATTCAGAGATGAGATCACAAGATTCAACGGTAAAAACGGACAGTATTCAAAAGCTGGAGAGTTCGTATATGACAGACCATTCTTATGGGGATCAAAAAGAACAGGACCAGATTTACATAGAGAAGGAGGTAAAAACCCAAGTTCTTGGCACTACAAACACATGTATAACCCAAGATCTACATCTGCAGGTTCTATCATGCCTCGTTACCCTTGGTTAATTGCAACAAACTTAGACAGATCTAAAATGGTTGATAAAATGTTACTAATGAAAAATACTTTCGATGTACCATATACAAAACCTCAGATAGATTCTGCTAATGCATGGGCAGACAACCAGGCTTCGAAAATTGTAAAAGATATCTTCTCTGAAGCAGCCGACTTAAAAGAAGCTTATGCTAAGAGACCTAAAGGAGAATTAGAGAAAAAAGAGATTGTAGCTCTTATCTCTTACCTACAAAGATTAGGAACAGATATCAAAACAACGGAAATAAAAACAGCAAGTAATAACTAAACATTAAAAGCTTCAAAAATGATTCCTCAGAACTTTAAAGATATATTATCCAATACCGAAAATGCAGGCTTGTATCAAACATTGGCACTGATATTCTTTATGATGTTCTTCGTAGCCTTAATCATATATGTTTTTAGCAGACCTAAAAAATATTATAAGGAAGAAGAAGAAGCTCCACTGGGGGATGATGGAGACGATTTTAATTTAAAAAATTAAACTATTTATTATGAAACAAAGGACACCGGTTGTTGTAAACATTTTAATAATAATTGGACTTCTAATAGTTTTTTATTATTTGTTTGTACAGAGCTACACGTTTTTAGCTTCACCATATTTCTGGGGTACTGTTGTGATAGGTGCTATTTTGGCTTATATCCACAGTTCGATCGGAGATTTAATTGAAAATAATAAATTCAAAAAATTATCTGCAGAAGAAAAAGCAGCATATTTAGCAGAAAAGAAAGTTCCTTTCTTAAAGAGAATGTATGAAAGTGCATTCAAAAAACAATCTGCTACAGAAGAAAAAGATATCCTTATTGACCACGGTTTCGACGGAATCATGGAATTGGATAACCAATTACCAAAATGGTGGGTAGGTTTATTCTATTTTGGGACTGCTTTTTGTATTGTTTATATATGCGCATTCTCTTTCACAGATTTCGCTCACCCATTAAGTGAGTACGAGAAAGAATATAAAGAGCAGATTGCAAGTATTGCAGAATACGAAAAAAGTCAGCCTCCTGTAACTATTGAAACAGCAAAATATTCTGCTGATAATATTGCAGATGGTAAAGAACTTTTCAAAACCAACTGTGCATCATGTCACAAGGAAGATGGTAGTGGTGGTATCGGTCCAAACTTGACGGATAACTACTGGATCAACCAGCCAGAGAAAACATTATTCAAAAACGTTTTCCATATGGACTGGAATGGTTCTCCTACTAACCCTGCGATGAGAGCATTCGGTAAAAACGGTGAAGTTTCCGGAGCTGAGATTGAAAAGATTGCAGCGTATGTATATCACATCAATCAAGAGCAACCGCCAGTGACACCAGCTCAGGGTGGAGCCGCTCCTCAGGGAACAGAAGCTCATTGGGAAAAAGAATAATTTAAAATTAAATTTTAAAACATATGAAAAAACATAATTTGTTATTAGATTAAAAAATAGTAACGAATTATGTTTTTCTTTTTTTAAACACATTACAAAAATGTCAGAAATAGAAGAAACAGAAGTACGTGGCGGACAGGGACAGGTTCTGGACCCTGAGACTTACAGAGATTCTATAGGGACAATGGAGCGATCCGGAAAAAGAAAATGGGTATTTCCGAGAAAGCCTAAAGGTAAATTTACCAACTATAGAGATATTGTAAGCTATACCCTATTGGTTATTTATTTTGCAGTGCCATTCATCAAGATCAATGGCAACCCATTCTTTTTGTTCAACGTTATTGATAGGGAGTTTTACATCATTGGACAGCCTTTCTATCCACAAGACTTTTTCATTCTTACTTTAGGTGCCATAGCCTCTTTAATATTTATCATCATTTTTACGATTGCGTTCGGAAGAATTTTCTGCGGGTGGATTTGCCCTCAGACAATTTTTATGGAATCGATTTTCCGTAAAATTGAATATCTTATTGAAGGTGACCGAAACAGCCAAATGAGACTGGACAGACAAGAGTGGAACAGCGAAAAGATCTGGAAAAGAAGCTTAAAATGGACAGTTTATATGATCATATCCTTGATCATCACTCACTTTATGCTGATGTATATTGTTGGATATCAGGAGATATTTAAAATTATTTCAGAAGGGCCATTTGCACATCCTACCAATTTTATTGTCATGGTTCTGTTTACTGCAGCATTTTACTTTGTATTTGCGTGGTTCAGAGAGCAGGTTTGTACATTGGTTTGTCCATACGGAAGGTTGCAGGGAGTTTTAATTGATAAAGATACCATCAATGTTTTCTATGATTTTAATCGTGGGGAAAATAGATCAAAATGGAGAAAAGCTGAAGACAGAAAAGCTGCAGGAAAAGGAGATTGTATCGACTGTCATCAATGTGTAGTGGTTTGTCCTACAGGAATCGACATCAGAGACGGACAGCAGTTGGAATGTATCAACTGTACTGCATGTATCGATGCTTGCGATGAAGTAATGGAGAAAGTAGGTCTTCCAAAAGGATTGATCAGATATGCTTCTGAAAACGAAATTGAGCAAGGAACTGAATTTAAGTTCACAGGAAGAATGAAAGGTTTTGCGGTCGTTCTTGCTTTATTGGTCGGGTTCTTAGGATTTTTACTTTACAACCGTGGAGAAATGGAAGCTAAGTTCATCAAACCTGCAGGAAGCACATTCTTTGTAAGAGACGGAAAAATTACCAACACCTACAATTATACTTTCTTAAACAAAACAAACGAAAAGAAGGTTGTAACGATAAAAGTAATCGAGCCAAAACATGGTGAAATCATCTACAGCGCATCAAGCAAAATTACTGTAGACAGAGATAAAATGTCAAAAGGAACCATCAATATCAGCTTCCCTGAGGATGATATGAAACTTTCAAAACAAAACATCTCGATCGGAGTGTATGATATGAAAGGAAAATTGATCGATTCTTATCAAACCTATTTTGAAGGACCATTTAAATTACAGTTTTAAATTTTAGCAATGAAATTGTCCTGATTTGGAAATATAAAACCCAAAATGGAACTTAATTTTAGATGACCTTTAGAAAATAATAAAATTTACATAATGAAAAACTTTAGTTGGGGACACGGTGTTGTAATTGCATTATTTGCATTCATAGTTTTTATTTTATCGATGTTATTTCTTTTCCCGAACGGGCAGAAAAACTCTGAAATGGTAACCGATAATTATTATGAAGAAGAATTAAAATACCAAGATGTAATTGATGCTAAGAAAAAAGCAGACGACTTACAGGAAAAACCTACATACAAACAAGATACAAACGGAATTAAAGTAATCTTTCCTAAAGGATATGATAATTCTAATACAACGGTAAAATTTGTTTTAAACAGAACCGATGACCAGAATTTAGATATCAAAAAATCTGAACAGCTGGATGCAAATCAATCTATTCTAATTCCGGGAAAAGTATTAAAACCAGGAAATTATACGCTGAGATTGATGTGGACGAAAGATAAAACAGACTACAGAATGGATTATGATGTGATATGGAAATAGCACTTATTTTATCGGCTATCGGCTTGGGTTTTGCTTCCGGATTTCACTGTATCGGAATGTGCGGACCTATTGCCTTATCGATGGGATTGACAAAAAAACAGGCTACCAATTATTATCTTCAAAATCTAACGTATCAATTCGGAAGAATTTCTACTTATGCACTTTTGGGAGCGGTTTTAGGAATTATTGGACAAGGTTTTGAGATGGCGGGTTTTCAAAAATATTTAACAATAGCTGTCGGAATCTTATTGATTATAATGGCAGTATTTTCTTTTGGAGGAAAAGATTTTGCTTCGAAAATTCCTTTCTTTTCTAAATTTTTATTTAAAGTTAAATCCAATTTAGGAAGGCTTCTTCAAAAAGCAGATTACCGTTCAAGATTTACAACAGGTATTCTTAACGGATTTTTACCTTGCGGAATGGTTTACATGGCTTTAACGGCAAGTTTAGCAAGCGGAGGAATATGGCAGGGAGCTGCATATATGGCTTTATTTGGATTCGGAACACTTCCATTCATGTTTGCGGTAGTTCTTGTCGGAAACTTGATGAATCAGGCTTTTAGAGTAAAAGTTTTAAAAGTAATTCCTGTAGTGATGATCGTTTTAGGAGGATTATTTATCGTAAGAGGTCTGGAACTCGGAATTCCTTACATTTCTCCAAGAGCTGAGGCAATGACCATTTCTAAAGATAATCAAGGAGATTGCCATTTACCGGGAGATCACAACACTCATCAGCACAGTACAGTCAATTGTCATTAACCATAACTAAAACCATGAAAAAAACTCTACTTTTACTTTTAATCAGCCTTTTTGTGCTGCAATCCTGCGTGATTAATTCTGAAATTGTTTATCACAAAGACGCAGCATCAACCATGCTGACTGATATTGATATGAAGGAATTCATGAAAGAAATGAAAGCCATGACTCCCGATTCTCTACAAAACAAAAAAGAGTTTGGAGATATGGATAAACTTCCTACAACTTGGAACAGCATTTATGAATTGGAAAAAAAGGAGGGAAAGACTACAAAAGATCCCGATTCTTTAAGAATCATGAAGAAAATTTTCATGAAATCTTCCAAAGAAAATAATGATCCAGTTGGTTTTTCATTAAAATTAGATCATTTTACTCAAACTGATTATAAAGCTTTAAATAACTTCACAAAACAGGAAACACTTCCTTTAGAGCAAAATATTTATAACCTTTGGGACGGTAAAACGCTGACGATTGATACTAATAATTTCAATCTAAAAAGCCTTAAGGAAGCCTTATCAAAACAATCTCCCGACGGACAATCTGAAGCCGGAGACGATGGAAAAACCGAAGGAATGATGATGATGTTTTTCAAAAAAATTGAAACTGCATTAAAATTTGAAGGCAAAATAAAATCCATAACCGGAAAACACGATTGGCTAAAACAAGTTGACGACCATTCTGTGAAAATAGAATATGATATAAAATCGATGTTTGATAAAGATGCAACACTTAAAAATGCAGACAAAAAAATAATCATCGTTACCGAATAAAACAAAACCACCGAAAATTTCGGTGGTTTTTTATTTTAGTTTAAACTTTTTTCAGCTTAATTAATTACATCAAATCTTGCATATTCAGCAACCTTTTTAGGAAGCTTAATTCCATCTTCTGTCTGGTTATTCTCAAGCAAAGCAGCCATAATTCTTGGTAAAGCCATTGCAGAACCGTTTAAAGTATGAACCAATTGAGATTTACCATCCGTTTTGTAACGGCACTTCAAACGATTTGCCTGGAAAGTTTCAAAGTTAGAAACTGAACTTACTTCTAACCACATTTCCTGAGCAGCACTCCAAACTTCGAAATCGTAAGTCATTGCAGAAGCAAAACCTGTATCTCCACCACAAAGTCTCAAAACTCTGTAAGGAAGTTCAAGATCAGTTAAGATCTCTTTGATATGCTCAACCATTTCTTCCAAAACAGCGTAAGAATTTTCAGGTTTTTCAAGTCTTACAATTTCTACTTTTTCGAATTGGTGAAGACGGTTTAACCCTCTTACGTGAGCTCCATAACTTCCCGCTTCTCTTCTGTAACATTGAGAAAATGCCGTATTTTTAATCGGAAGATCTTTTTCCTCCAACAAAACATCACGATATAAATTCGTAACCGGAACCTCCGCCGTTGGAATTAAATATAAATCATCTGCTTGAATATAATACATCTGCCCTTCCTTATCCGGCAACTGACCTGTTCCATATCCTGAAGCTTCGTTCACAACGTGAGGAGGGTTTACTTCCATATATCCTTTCTCAACATTTTTATCTAAGAAATATTGAACCAAAGCTCTCTGCAATCTCGCTCCTTTTCCTAAATAAACAGGGAAACCGGCACCAGCAATTTTTACTCCTAATTCAAAATCAATCAAATTATATTTTTTAGCCAGTTCCCAGTGAGGAATTGCTCCTTCACCAAGACCTTCTACATCATGAGACTGATAAATAATTTCGTTATCGTCCGCAGATGCTCCACTTTTTACTAATTCATTCGGAATGTTCGGAAGCTGGTATAAAATATCTAATAAAGCTTTTTCTTTGATTTCTAACTGAGATTTCAATTCTGAGCTCGACTCTTTGTATTGTGCTGTTTTAGATTTTGCAGATTCTGCTTCTTCTTTTTTACCTTCTTTCATCAACAGTCCAATCTCCTTGGAGATCTTGTTGATTTCGGAAAGTTGAGAATCTAATTCAAATTGGATTTTTTTTCTTTCGTCGTCAGTAGCAATAGCATCATCTACCAACTCAAGATTTTTGAATTGTCTTTTTTTCAGACCTTCTAAAACGCGTTCTTTATTGTCGCGCAAAAAATTGACTTGTAACATTGTATTTAGATGTTAGTTATTAGAATGTTAGACATAAATTATCTAACAGTTGTGCAAATTTAAAAATTATTTTACGATTGTAACTACGTTTGGCCCTCCAGGTTGTTTTGTAAACCTTAAGGTGTCATTATAATATACTTTGGATACTTCAAAAACTGTGGGAGTTCGGCGGTACTGAATCTCCAATTTTTCCTGAATCGTATCTATTGGTACATTATTTATCGCTTTTCTTAGCGAAACAGTAATAACCGAATGATAGGTTTTATTATCTGGATCCAAAGTGTCCAGTCCTATTCTTTTTGCGCCTGCAATATATTCAATATAAAAAAGAGAATCGGAAGTCGCTTTTAATGAACTGGTTACGGAAGCAATATCTGTATCCGCAAGATCATCATTCAGCGAATAGGTATAGAAAGTGCTGTCTTTCTTTTTATGAAATAAGTCCCTCCCAGAACTATTTTTCATGTAAATATTTAATATCTGATCTATTTTTTGAATATCATCTTCGTCACCTCTACAGCTTAGAAGTGCAAAAAATACGACCAATATTCCGAAAATAACATTTTTCATTCCAACAAAGATAACAAAGATTTATAATTAAGAAAGTTTCCGCAGGTATAATAAGAAAAAAACCATGTAAGAAAATCCTGAAATAAGTAAGGTAGAAGTCATCGCAATTCCCATCCCAACAACTCCATATGTCGGAATTAAAAGAGATGATATCCCGTATAAAATAAGAAGTGAAGCAATGCTAATCCATGTATTGATTTCTATTTTTCCGACTGCAGGCAATAAATTTCCGTAAAGATTTCTGGTCAACATTCCAACATTAAAACCTATCAATAAGATCATTAACAATGTTCCGTTCTCAACATAGGTTTTTCCGAAAAAAAACTGCAAAATATATTCATCAAAAAAGAAAAAGAAAACAAATATTCCGGCACAAATCGGTAAAAATATTTTGTGAAAATTGACAATATATGAACGGAGAAATTCCTTATTCTTATAATTTTTTGAAAGTATCGGAAAATCGCTCTGTAAAAAGCTTACCGCTAAAAATGTAATATTTGAAGGTATTAAAATCGCCACTCTGTAATTGGCAACGGCAGTTTCGTTCATTAAAAATCCAAGCAGCAGAATGTCTAAAGAAAACAACGTCTCAGAAATAAGTGAGGTTGCAGCGGTAAATGCTCCATAACGCCACATTTCTTTATAATTCTCCGGGATAAATTTTCGGGATAAATAAATATCTTTTTTAAGCCATAACAAAGCTAAATATGGTGTTATCGCAATCGCAATAAGATATCCGTAGAATTTAAAAAAGTAGGTACAGATAAAAATTAATAATAATCCTCCAATATTGACAACATTATTAATTCTTGCAAACGTTTGATTTTTCCCTGTAATTCGGTAAAAAGCCTGAATATGATTGACAAAATAATATCCTCCAAGCCTTATTGCACAAAAAATAAAAATGATCAAAATATCTTCATACTTATTGAAATAAAATATTGAAGCTCCCAAAAACAGGATAATTAATATAATTTCAAATAAAATTCCTTTGAAAAAAAAATAAGATGATATTTTGAGTTTTTCGTCTTCATCAGAAGAAATAGAACCGAATCTCATTAAACTCTGACCGCTTCCAAAACCTGTAAATGGTAAAAAAATCGTCAAAACCGATAGAACGATACTCAATACTCCGAATTCATTTTCAGGAAGTAATCTGATAATCAATAAAGAACCGATGAAACCACAGATTTTGGCTATCAGAAAAGATAAGAAAACGTAATGTCCACTATTATTAAAAAAACTTCTTAAAAAATCTTTCAGACTTTTCACGATAGTTTGTTTTTAGCAATAACTTCATTATAGATTTCTGTAAATTGTTTTGCAATTGACTCTCTTGAATAGCCGTTTACACAGAATTGTCTGATTTTAGCTTCATTTTTAAAAGAATATTCCTTTTTACAGATTTTTTCTAAAACATTATAAAGCTGATCTGTATTGTTTTTTTCAATTCCTACTCCCAGACCATCAATAATAAATTCTGCAGCACCGCCAACTTTTGTTGAGATTACAGGTTTTCCACACGCATAAGATTCCAAAATTACACAACCTTGAGTCTCATTTTCACTGAATAGAATGAAATAATCTGAGTTCTGCATTTTTCCGGCAACCTCGGCGTAACTTATTGCATCAAAAACTTTTATATAATTTTCAGCACGTAAATCCTTAACCAAACTAATCAAAGATTTTGTCTCACCGTCGCCCCCAATTTCCAAACTGACTTGAAATCCATTTTGATGTAATAAATTGACAGCATTAATGATATCTTTCGGTCTTTTACGAGGAATTAAGCTTGATACATGAAGAAATTTGATTTCTGATTGCTCAGTTTTAGGTTTAACAGTAAAAAGCTCAGTATCAACAACATTTGAAATTATTTTCATTGGAGTCGTAATTCCTAATTGCTTTAAGCTATCTTTTAAATTATAACTTACCGGCAAAATATAACCCGCATTTTTAGCGATAAATTTGGCAATTCGTTTAATATTATTGGAAGTTTTGTCAAGATTTTGCTCCTGTAAAGCTGTCCAATGCTCTGTAACAACAAATGGAATTTTATATTTTTTCTTCAAATACACTGCAAAAAGCATATTGTTATGAAGAACGCTGGCATGAACTAAGTCTGGCTTTTGCATCTTGGCAAATCCCATTTTGTAGGATTTCATTCTCCTGAAAAAATTCAGAGCCGGATTGTTGGAATTTTTGTAATAAATAATCAATGTTCTAATTCCATTTATTATTTTATCATCAAAAATAAATTCCTCTTTTTGGCTGATATCTCCAATTGTATGTAATATTTCCACATCATGTAACAATGCAGTCGCTTCCGCATGGCGCTGCACAAAATTACCGTTTGTAGGCTCCAGTTTGTTCGGAAACCATGAGGAAATAAAAAGTATTTTCAAGGGAGATTATTTTATAGAAGCAGCCCAGCTTTTATCGATTGGTAAAAGAAAATGGCCTAGGAAATCAAGATACGTGTTTTTTGAAAAATCGAAAACCTCGATGTCTCTTGATAATTCTCCGTTTCTCAATTTTGTTTTAAAATCGATCAATTTTAAGGTTTTAATTTCACCATTTTCTACGAAACTCGCCTTCATTCTGTCGAATAAACCTAATTGATATTCTTCATCAATCTCTCTCATGATCTTGCCTAGCGCATCGATACTACATCCGGAAGCCATTTCCTTCTCTTCATCCACACAAACCACGATAAACTGATTTTTCTCGATCTTAAAAGATGATGAAAGCGGTTTCCCATGTGCAGCCCAAGTTGCCAGAAAATCATACAATTTTTCAGTAACTGTCTTTGCTTCCTTCGTTGTGAAAGGTCTTGATGCAGGATATATAATGACTCTGTAGTCGTTAGCTTCTACGATACTTGATTCTTCAATCTTCATTTTAGATGATTTTTAAAGTATAAAATTACGATTTTTTCTTCAATTACTAAGAGTTGTGACTTATTGCAATATATCTGAATTATTAAATAAACTTAAAAACAGCATTATAAGAATTTTCGTTTTGGCTGAGTATTTTTATTTTGGTGTAGCCTTTTTCTGTAAGTAATTGGATTAATTCTTTTTCGCTGCGGTTGGAGCTTTTGAGGGCGATATTGTTTATTTCTATTATGATTTTCGGTCTGATGTCGGTTAATACCTTTTCCATTCCTTTTAAAGCAGAATATTCGGCACCTTCGATGTCTATTTTAATTAAATCTATATGCGAAATTCCATTTTCTCTTACATAATCATCTAGGCTAACACTTTCAACTTTTTCTTTTGAAGTGTATTCCTGAAGGTAAGAAGATGCCATTCCAACATTATCATAAGTTTCGTTATAAAGAATCTCGATAAATCCCTTCTGATCAGAAATTGCCAGATGCTCTAAAGTAATATTTTTAAAGTCATTTATTTTAATATGATTTTTAAATTGCTCATAATTCGGTAGAAAAGCTTCAAATGAATAAATATTGCCTTTTTCTCTAACAATTTTAGATGCATTAAGTGAAAATAAGCCAATATTTCCTCCAATATCAACAAATGTATCGCCTTCTTTTAACGTTTTATATAAATAATCAATTTCATCTTTTTCATATTCTCCCAAGAAGTAAATTTGTTGTTGAATCCAATCATCAAGATTAATATTGAGTTTAATATAATCTCTATAAACGATTGTCTTTTTTACATTTCGAAAAAGATGATAAGGCTTAAAAATATATTTATGGAATGCAAAATATTTCTGCCTGAAAAAATTAAAGCTTAAAATAAATCTAAAAATGAAGCCAGAATACTTCTCATATTGGTTTTCTATGTTTTTGCAAGATACAATTTTGAATTAAAAACAAAAAACTCAAGGATTTCTTTTGTTGATTCGTATTTTCTTAAATGTTCATTTTATTTTTATGGCATATAAAAGAACCGTTATAATATTTTAACGGTTCTTTCTATGTGATGGTTAAAAACAACAAAATTTGTACAGTGGAGGACAATCATAAGGATCCCTGTTATATGTTTATTTGTTCAATATAACCGTTATTTGTATTTATTACATTTAACGTTTCTCACCATACCAGTAGAAAACTTTTTTATATTCTGCACTTAATTTTATAAATGATAATATTTCATCGACTAGATTCGTGAAATTTCCTACATTATTTTTTTGTATCAAGTATTCATTATCATTATTTATTAATTTCCCATCTTTATAAAAGAATAATGAAGTTTTACGATAATCAGTTTGTTGAAAATTAGCATCAAAAAGAATATTTTTATTAATCTTCAAATTGTAAAACTTAGAAATAATTTTTTTTCTTTGAATAGAATCCAAGGGAATATATGCTTTAAAACTTTCTTTATAAATATTTGTAGTGTCAATAAAGCTATTTCTATCATAATTCACCTCTTCATAAATACTCGATTTACTATCATATATATATTCTTCTAATAATTTTGATTCATAACATACCTCAACACGATATTTAAATTCGATATTTTGGGAAGATAGTAAGTTACCTGAAATCAAAAGTAGTATGAGTATAATTTTCATAATAACAACTTCATAACTATTACACAAAAAATCCTATGGTTATAATAATTTTATTAATAAACTTCAAACTCTTCAGGAAAAGCCTTTTGATACTCTTTTTTTGATTTTAAAATTTTCCGAATTTTGACATATAGACTAATATGCTTATCAACCTCTTCTTTATTTATACTATCGCAACTATTCATTTTAAAATTTGGAACTTTTAAAATGAAATTAGATCTAGAGCTCGTTTTGTCATCAAATTGAATCCAACAGGAATTGCTTTTTAATTCAAGTTTTTTGTAAAAATTATAAATCTCTTGTTTCTCTTTATTATCTAATTTAACCATTATTTTTTCAGGCCTATTATTTCTAAAAATTCCAGTTTCACTATCATAAAAAAATTCACTTTGATTATTTTTTTTTTTTTCATAATAATTTGACGTAAATACAAAGTCCGGACTATATTTATTAATTGTGGTACAACTAATAAATACTAAGACAAACAATAAATTCAAAAAGCATTTCATTTTAAGGAAATTTATATGTTACATTAAAAATAGGTGAAAATTTATTATATAAAAAATTGTAGAGCATCTTTTGAGAAGGATTTAGTGCATTAATTTGAAATTTAATCATATCTTTTGGAACAAGATTTCCAAATTCTAATATTCCATTCTTTTGCGCATATATGTGTTCAAGGTTCCTAATCGCAAGATGTTCAATACTATCTAAAGCATTATCAAATCTGCTATCTACTCCTATATCCATATTTGGCAAACCTATTGCATAAGACCAAGCATGAGATGTTTCATGTGACATAATCCTTCCTAATAGCTTTAGATTTGAAGCCGCTTTTGTAGAATATAAAATACTTGATTTTCCTGAACCAAAATGAAAATCTGTTCTCCCTAAAACATTGAAATTCCCATTATCGTTCATCATAAGTCCTTTAGAATTACTTAATCCAATACCTTCACTCTCAATCTTAAATGTATCAACATCTGGTAAAGTAGTTCTAGCATCTTTAATATTTTTATTCATTGCTAGCAGATCCGGTTCTACAGTAGAATCAGTATTCACTTGTATATCATCTGTTGTTGTAAATTTTGATTTATTATAGCCCTTCACATAATAGTTTATTGTAAAACTTACCCCCGCAACAGCACCACCAATCACCGCTCCTGTAACCAGTCCTTTCAAAAAATTATCCCCATTAATTAATGCAGCGACACCACCCGATGCACCACCTGCTATTGCTCCATTACCAACTGTTGCCCAAAAACCGGCAGCACTAAATATTTGTCCTGCACCTGCTGAGACGGCACCGGTAACAGCTCCCATTAAAATGGCTTTTCCAAAACCTCCTAATGACCAATTGTTATTCAATGTTGCCTGAAGAGTATACATTCCAACACTTATTAATGTTCCTATCAATGCCCCTGTTCCAATTACAGCTGCATTTGCTACCAACCATCCTATAACCGGTGCAAGAAAGAAAAGAAACTCCCCACTCGGGTCATTAAACATCAGCGGGTTATTCATCACATACCCATATTTATTGTAATTCTGGGTATTGGTAGGATCCTGTATATTTTCATCAGCATTTAAGAATCTTCTTAACAGCGGATCATACAATCTTCCGTTCATGTGGATGATGCTAACTTCCGCAAAATGCTCATGACTTGTGTATCCTCTCTCTACTAATAACGAAGTAGTTTCAATTATATTTTTATCTGTAATAATTTGTCCATTTCCTATTTGAAGGTGTGTAAAATTACCCCATGCATCAAAATGTCTTTGTTCTAGTTTATTTCCGGCTTCATCGCTGATTGCTAAAATACTTCCTATATAATCTTTATGTAAAAATTTATAAGATCCATTGGCTTCATCATAATTTTTAAGATAAATCACATTGCTTTCATAAGGAGTTCCTCCGATATACAAAATATGTTTTTCTTTCCCTGTAGTATTATCTTTTACAATTTCAAAGCTACCGTCTTCACTATAAAATTTAGTGAATTTGCCATCTCCATCGATATTAAAATTCCCTCCGTAAGTTACCCTTTGTCTCATACTGGTTAAGCCGTATTGAAAAGCAACATCTCCTTTTTCTCCATCAATAAAAACAGGATCATTATTTTCATTATAAGCAATGCTTTGAATGAGATCATTATTATAGTTCTGAGTTCCTGCAGCATTTAGTGTCATTCCTGTAGGTTGGTAGATCTTGGTAGAATTTTCATATTTCATAGTTCCCACCTGATCATTTTCCATGATTCTTCCTTTAACATCGTAAACGTTTCGGTTTAGCGGCTTAGAACCGGTTACAGGGTCTGTCCAACTTATCAGTCTGTTATTATCATCATAATCGAAAAGTTCTGAAATATTAAAATCACCCCCAGTCACTCTACTTTTTAATTCATTTTTAATTCCGTCAAAATTATAAGTAAGCTGCAAAATGCTTGGCTTCACCTGAGAAGAATGATTAACGCTAGTTAAGAAACCACTATCATCATAAGCATTAGTAACATTAGCTGCACCTAATTTGGCATGAAGTACTTTACCTTTTGTATTAACTTCTTGAAGCTCCCATAGAACTTTTCCCGTACCTTTATCTTTTACCTGATATAATTCACCATTCCATGCACTGTATATATTTTCTACCTGTACTTTGGTAAGTGTACCTGAAGAATACAATTGTTTTTCATATGAAATCACCCTTGCTTTATCATCATAGGTAATACCTTTTTGAATAAAATATTTTCCATTACTACTTTCTGACGAAGACAATACTCTTCCTTGAGGATCATAAATCACGGTTGAACTATACAATTTCCCTTTAGAAGTTCCGCCTTTTGAAATTACCCTTCCTTTATTGTCATATGAATAAGAAATTGTTTTATTAGTTGCCTGCCCTCCATCTGTCGTGGAGATTTCTGTATGAGAAATAAGCTGACCCAGGTTATTATAAGTGTATTCCTTGGTTCCTTTCGGGCTGATAATTTTCTTAGCTTGTCCGAATCCGTCATACTCATATTTGTATAATCCATTAGAAGGATCATTAAACTCAGACTTCCTACCCCAAGAGTCATATTTTGTAGTGACAATATTTTCGGCGTATTGCGCCTTTATTTGTTCTCCCGCTGCATTATACGTAAATTGAATTGTCCCTCCTTTATCGCTTGTTGAAGTTACATTCCCTATTGCATCAGTAGTTTTACTATTTATCCTTGCATATCCGTTAATTTCTCTTACAGAAGTAGTATTTCCAGAAACAACAGTTTCTATTTGTTTGCCAAGGAATGAAGATATTTCTCCTGTACTATTCAATGATGCTAATGCGGTTGCTGTAATCTTTGCTGGGTAAAAAGTGTCATTATAGGCTATAACATTCCATTTGCTTACGTTTCCACCTTCAAAATAATGTTCACTCTCTTTCGTTTTCCTTCCTAAAATATCATATTGAACTTCCTGAGATACAAATTGTCCTTGTCCGAAGGATTTAGTAGATGTTTTATAATTCTGTCCTAATTTGTTGGTGTATTTTTTTGACACATCCCCATCAGGATCATACTGTGTGATAATGATATTAGTGTTAATATCTTTTTCATAGGTGTAAGTCGCAGTTCCTCCTAAATTAGTTTTAGATGTCATGAGCTTACCCCATGCATCATAAGTATTGATAAGAATATTCCCTAAAAGATCCGTTTGGGTTAACATTTGTCCCGAATCATTATACGTTATATTGGTTTGTAGTCCTAAATTATCTGTTTTTTTAATGACAAACCTTCCTTTCGTATCATATTCGGCTGCTGTATTTTGGGTTTGGGAATCAAGATTGTTACTGATCGTTTTCTGGATTATATTTCCGAATCCGTCATAATCATAAGTTTCTTCTAAGTACCCCGTATTATCCCTGTTCCATGTTTTTAAAGTCTTTAATAAATTATTGTCATAAGAATATTCTTCTTTGGCAGATTTAGTATCACCATATGCTTGTATTACATCACTTTTAGTATTCGGACGACCAATATAATAATCCGAGCCTATACCTATAGGATTATGAATATATCCAAATGTTGAAGTAGTTATGGCATATCCATTGTTAACATTAGATATACTTTGTGTAGGAAGATAGTATCTTCCATAGGTAATATCCCCTGTTATAAGTGCTCCTGTTAAAAAATCTTTGGTTCTGGTGTTTTTTGGAAGCGTTACTGTAATAATCTTTGCTCTATCTGTATCTGCAACTGTAGTAACCACCTGTCCATTCAATAATCTATCAATCTGATAATTAGTCGATTTAAAGCTCAAAAGCTGTGTATTGTTCTCAGAAATATCTGTTGGAAAAATTTTAGATTCATCATTGGTCCTAATTGACCATTCTTTTACCGGAATACCATCGTTAACGGGATCAATTTCAGCTCCCGACCAAATCTTAGTGTTTTCAAAGCCATCAGCATACCATGAAGAGCGAGCCAATTGAAGATAACCAATTACTCCTTTACCTTGCAAATGCCCTGTCATTCCTCTATATCTAAAATCTTGTTTTCTGCCTGCCTGTAGAAGCTGTGATACTGCAAAAGATTGATCAACCCTGCTTAAAGAAAAATAAGGATAAATTTCTTTTTTTACTTTTTGATAAAAATTAGGTTGAGCTGCATTATTAGCTATTACTTCCAAATAGTTAACTGAAGTAGTAATTTCCCCTTGAGTTATTGAACTTATTCTTGATAATTCAGACAAAGAAGTTTGAGCTTTGTATTTATGTACTCTTGTTTTCTTAAATACAAAAATATCGTAGTAATTATTGTTAGATTTAATAGGGTTTGTTAATGGTTGAAATAACCCATAATCTGCTCCTGGTACTAAATAAGAAGGACTTGTACTGCTTAAACCCGATATAAAATCTGTGCCTCCATTTCCTTGAAGTGTTTTAACCTCATACTGCACACTTCTCCACATTGCATTTCCACTATTATCTATAGCTCCAACTTTATTCTTAGAATAGATGAAAACAATATCAGACTTTCCATCTTTATTAATATCCGAAATAGAATAAAAATGATGATCAAACAATGATAAATTTGCTGGTTGAGATGGATTTCTATATTTAAGAAAATTTTGTTTTAAGGTATTTTGAAATCCATTTTCTGTTCCAATATAAAATCTCCAATTATCTGCATCCTGACTAGCTGTAGTGGGAATTGTAAAATCTAAATTTCCATCTCCATTGAAGTCTCCAAATAATATCGGGAAATCAGGATCTTTTGTTTCTGCCAAGTTACTCGAATATTTGATCTTTTTCAAATATTGAGTAGGTGATGTTTTTATAAATTCAAATACGGTATAAGCTGTATTTGAGACATCGATAATTTCTATCTTTCCGTCGCCATCAATATCCAAATATTTTTGATTTGTGTATGCACTTTCATTAAAACCAAAATTAGTAGAATAAGTAGAAACAGGATTATTTGAATTTTTTAGGTCTATAATATATTTATATGAAAACCCTCCACTCGTTGTCGCAAGAAATATATCAGATATTCCATCACCATTTATATCTCCCTCATTCATCATGTTAACCTGATGTGTACATGATGTACATGTTTCTGGAAGTAATTTTTCAAAGACTTTTACAAAAGTATTATTTCTAAAAATATATCCTACAATTTTACCATCTTCATATTGAACAATTCCATTTCCATTATATACTTGCCCCTCTTCGTCTAATAAAGTATTGACAATTTTAGCTTCAGCATTAAAAGTTTTATTGGTAGAAACTTCTGTAAAAGAATCATTAAAAGCACCAAGCTTAACAAGACCATTATTCATAACGAAATCTAGATAAGAATCTCCATTAAAATCCCCTGTAAACTTTATATCATCAAAAGAATCGCTATTATAAGGTAAAACACCTGAATAATCTACTTCTGATGAAACTAGATTTGGATATGTAAATGTAACTGGAGTAGTTGGCTTATCTTCCGAATTATATTCTGTAATTTTATTAGCAAATTGATAGCTTGTTCCATTACTGCTATATTCAATGCCATATCTTTTAAATTGATTTCCATTAGTTTTTATAACTATATCATTCAATAATTTATCCTGAAGCATAGCAACTCCATTCACATAAGAAACTTCTTTTAAGCTCCTTGTCGTAATAGTATTATAATTGAAAACAATACTATTATAATGTGCCTTACCTAATACTTCATTTCCACCCCATTCTATGCTTGATATTACAGCAATATTACTAGAAGCTGTCTGTGTATAATTATAGTTAATATGGTTCCCTTGGCCATCTTTCCATTTAACAATATTATATTCTAAAGGAGTTCTAGAAGTACTGTTTCCAGAAGCTACACCTCCATACCAAGCCTGAGAACCGTCTTCAAAAGTAACCTGCCAATATTCAGGACCTTGCCATAGCTGACCTGTAGTTGCACCAACAGATTTAATTTTAACATTAGAATATTTTTCAGTTACATATTCAGCTCCGTCTTTACCATATTCACCAGACTTTAAAATTAACCTTTGTCCATTAAAACTATAATAATCTGAATAATCTAGCTTTATCCCGTTTAGCTCTCCATCTTTCTCAATAACTTTGCCCGTTCTTGAAATCGTCGTTACTCCTGAAAGCGCCCAACTATAACCTGCAATTCCATTTCCAGAATTGCTTAAATAAATTAAACTAATATTAGGTGCAACATTTTTAACTCCTAACGGTAGAGAGAGAGCGGTAAAGTAAACTGTAATTGCCCTGCTCCAGTAACCTCTATACTTCCTTTGGTATCATGAAAATATTTTCCCTGCGGTACTGTAGTCCCAGATGGGTTACCTATACCAGCTCCGGAATCTATAGGCCCACCACCCGGATTTTCTGTCGAAGGTCCTATTTTAGCAATAAAAGGATTAGATACATCCGACTTAGCATGAAATCCTTGGGTTAAAATTACACTCTGTGGATCCTGAACAGTTCTCGAAGTACTTTCGGATTGATATAATATCGTTTGTGAATATCCTAATACTGAGATACAAGATATAATGAATGAATAGAAAATTTTCATATTCTTTGTGCTTAAATTAATGAATTATAAATAGGAATGAATCCTATCGTTTTGTAATGTTCTTACTGAAAATTCTTCCGTCTTTTAAGGTAAAGCGTACAACATACACTCCCCACTCGTAGCCAGACATATTAATCTTCAATTGTCTGTTAAGGTTTGGAATATTTTGTTGCTGGAATTTCCAGTGAACTGTACTATGTTGGTAAAGAGAAACAGATTCAATTAAACTATCTACCTCTTCAGTCCAATCTATTGTAAGAAAATCATTGACAGGAACAGGATATAACCTAATCTGCTTCAAGAAAGCTTTTTCATCAATTACTGTTTGAGATTGAACCAAAGGTATTACTTTAGATTCTGCTTTTTTCGACTCCTCCGTGTTTTTACCATTAACATTCGGCCCTCTATATCGTTGGTTTCCTGCTTCATCATATTTAAAATAAACTTCGGTTTGAGAAAAACCTAAGAAGCCTATAAACAATGAAATTATAGAAAGTAATTTTGTTTTCATTTTTAGTATTTGTGTTATTTTGTAGAAAGAAATTGTTGAACCAGTTTTTTTAATTCTTTAATTTCTTCGGATTGAGATTTTAAATTCTTTCTATCTTCCTGAAGTTGTTTATTCTGTTCAATAGAGTACAAAGTAAGCTCTTCAATCTTTTGCAACAATTTAATCTGGAATTCACCTATATTTACCCCCTCCTTTTCCATTTGTTTTGCTGATGCTATCTCTGGAAGATGTTTTCTTTCCTTAATATGCTTTTCAACGTCTTCTAATTTTGGTAACTTATAATCGTCGGCAAATACAAAATCTGCTGTAGGTGTTGAAGTAACCTTAACTTCTTTAGCCTCTAATTTTCCTTGAATAGCTGCATCTCCACTTTCCCCATTAATAAGAAAAGATTTACCCCAATCCCAACCTTGAGGACTTCTATAAGCAATATATAATGTTTTTCTTCCATCATCAGGTGTATGGAACATCCAAGCATTTGTTCCTCCACTTATTATATCTTGAAATTGAGCATTTCCAACAACATCTAGTTTATGCTGAGGATCATTAGTACCTATTCCCATATCTCCAGTATTTCCTTTTATCGTAAGAAAAGGATTGAGCCCACCTCTTGCATTAATATTAAAATCAATAGGGGTTGCAGCAATATCATTTGTTTTTTTAGCCAGATCAATTGTCAAGCCTCTATCTAAATTATGATAAAAAATAGTATTATTATACGTGTCCGTTCCTATAGAAGTCATTGAAATAGGAACATCACTTGTCATAGTATATGTTGCCTGTTGAGAAAGTAATAAATTGGTAACTAAAATAATCCCAATCAATAATGATTTTTTCATAATTGTGTTTTTTAAATATTTTTGCAAAGCTAATATTATTTTCCACAAATAAGGATTTATTTTTAAAATATTTTAATTCAACATGTTACACATCATTCTATTTAGGTAAGATATCAATAAAAATAAAATCTCTTTCGTTAAAAAAATCAATAAAAAAATTTCACATACACCTTCATATTATTAATAAAGTACTCCATTTTGAATTAAAAACAAAAAACTCAAGATCACTCCTGAGTTTTAATACTATATAAAATAATTATTTTCTTATAAATCTTCCGCTTCAGCCAAAAGCTCAACAATATCTTTCACAACAACTTCTTCATTCTTGTTAAAGTGCTTTACTCCATCCGTCATCATTGTGTTACAGAATGGGCAACCTGTAGCAATTACTTTAGGTTCCAAAGCTAGAGCTTCCTCTGTTCTTTCGATATTAATGTCCTTTTTGCCTTTTTCAGGCTCTTTAAACATCTGTGCACCTCCTGCTCCACAACATAGACCATTTGTCTTGCAACGCTTCATTTCCACAAGCTCGGCATCTAACTTTTCAAGCAACATTCTTGGAGCTTCGTACTCGTTATTTGCTCTTCCTAAATAACAAGGATCGTGGAAAGTGATTTTCTTACCTCTGAAAGCTCCACCTTCAATTTTCAATCTACCTTCTTCCATTAGCTTTCTAAGGAATTGAGTATGATGTATCACTTCAAAATTCCCTCCTAAGCTCGGATATTCGTTTTTAAGTGTATTGAAACAGTGTGGACAAGCCGTTACGATTTTTTTTACATCATAAGCATTCAGAACTTCAATATTCGTTAAAGCCATCATCTGGAAAACGAATTCGTTTCCGGCACGTTTTGCAGGGTCTCCAGTACAGCTTTCTTCCTGTCCGAGAACAGCAAATTCAACACCTATTTTATTAAGTATTTTGCAAAATGCTTTCGTAATTTTTTTTGCACGGTCGTCAAAACTTCCTGCACAGCCAACCCAAAATAAAACTTCAGGTGATTTTCCTTCGGCAGCGTATTCTGCCATTGTTTTTATATGTAAATCCATTTATTGTAAAATGTATTTTATATTAATGTAAAGTGTATTTAAAATTTTAAAGTTCAATTATTTATTGATCTAAAATTTTTAACCTGAAATTTAATCATTCGCCCAATTCAAACGGTCAGCCTGATTGTATTGCCAAGGTGCAGCGTTGTTTTCCACATTCGTCATCATTAGATTTAATTCCTGTGGAGCAGCGGACTGTTCCATTACCAAGAATCTTCTCATTTCAAAAATGATAGAAAGCGGATCTAACAATATAGGACAGGCTTCTGTACAAGCGTTACAAGTAGTACATGCCCAAAGTTCTTCTTTAGTAACATAATCATTCAGCAACTTTTTACCATCATCAACGAATGATCCATTTTTATCGATATTTCTTCCGACTTCTTCCAATCTGTCTCTTGTTTTCATCAAGATCAATCTCGGAGAAAGTTTTTTACCTGTAATATTTGCAGGACAAACAGAAGTACACCTTCCGCATTCTGTACAAGAATATGCATTTAATAACTGAACCTGATTTAAATCAAAAATATCTTCAGCACCAAATTTAGACGGAACATCAGCTTCCGCACCTTCTGCCGGAGCAGCGTAAGGATCTGCATTTGGATCCATCATCAATTTAATTTCTTTAGTTACAGAATCTAAATTGTTGAATTTTCCTTTCTTATCTAAATTGGCAAACCAAGTACTTGGGAATGCTAAAATTATGTGTAAATGCTTTGAATAGTAAAGATAATTCATGAAGAAAAGGATTCCCACAAAGTGAAACCACCAAGCTGCCTTTTCTGTGAATATCAAAAATCCGTTGTCGAAACTGAAAATTTCCAAAAACGGAACAAAAATCATTTCACTGATCGGGAAAGATCCAAGATGATGAAACCCTTCCACACCTCTTGTTTGTAGAATAAGATCTGAGGCATTCATTTTAAAGAAAGCCATCATCAAGGCAAATTCAATGATCAAAATCCAGTTGGCATCATTCTTTGGCCATCCGAAAAGTTCTTTCATCGTTAGTCTTTTCACTCCGTAAAAATTTCTACGAATAAAGAAAGTAACAACTCCGATTACCACTAAAAGGGCTAAAATTTCTAATGTTGCGGTAAAGAAACCGTAAAAAGTATCTCCAAAAATTGTTGCTAAGAATCTATGTGTCCCGAAAATTCCGTCAACGATGATTTCTATTAATTCAATATTAATGATAACAAAACCAACGTACACGAAAAGGTGTAAAATTCCTGCAACAGGACGTGCTGACATTTTGCTTTGTCCCATCGCAACTCGTGCCATGGTTTCCCAGCGTTCCGGTTTATTATCACTTCGGTTGATCTCTCTTCCTAGTCTGATATTTCTATATATCTTTTGCAGACTTTTTGCAAATAGTCCAAACCCTGCAACTAATAAAATCAGAAAAATAATATTATCGATATATTGCATAAGGTATATTAGTCTTTATTGTTCTTACCAAAAACTGAGAAATTAATGTATCTCTTAGGATTGGCTTTCATATCTTCAATTAACGAGTTCAGGTTGGTAGATGCTGAGTTCAGATTGTTGTAAAGCTGCTCATCCTTCATCAGTTTCCCTAAACTTCCTTGTCCATTATTGATTCCCGCAACAACATCATTTAGTTTACCAACAGTAGCATCTAGATTGGCAATAGTCGCATTCAATTTTTTAGTATCAATGCTTTCTGCTAAGTTTCCGTATTTATCTAAAGTCACTTTACCTGTCTGCATGGTTACACTTGCGTCATCCAATACTTTTTGAAGTTTCGGATCATTATTACCAACCAAAGTATTTACACTTCCTGCCGTAGTTTGTAACGCTCCAACAGTTTTGTTAAGATTCGCAAGCAATAATCTGATCTCTTCTCTGTTTTGTGCGTTGACAACCTGGTTGGCACTAGACATTAAAGAGTCTACTCTGTATAAAACAGTTTGTAATTGATCTTTAACAGGCCCTACCTGAGAAGAAAGACTTCCCAAAGTACCCAATTTGAAGGCTCCCTGTAAAGTATCGCCATCTTTTGCAGAGGCTCCACCATACGACAAATTAACTCTCATTTCTTTACCAGACATTAATCCAGGTTCAAAAATTTCAAGAGTTGATTGTTTTGAGAATTCAAAATTATTATCAACAGTAACTTTTACGATAAAATGAATCTTTCCATCTTTTGTTCTTTGAGGAACAATTTTGTCAACCTGCCCAACTTTCAATCCATTGATCGAAACAGGGGAAGATTGTGCTAATCCCTCAACGTTATCATATTTTGCGTAAAATATATTATCGGTAGTAAAAAGGCTTCTGCCTTTCATAAATTGGAATAATATCACAAAGCCAACAATGGCTAAAATTGCTATTACACCAGCTTTTAATTCTTTACTGAACTTCACTTGCTAAATTTTTTCTATGAGCAAATATAACACATTTTAAATTAATGTTTTCTTTTATTGCTCTGCGTTAAATACAAAAAATGCGGCAAAAACTTTGCCGCATTTTATATGAATGAAATTAAATTTCTTATTGTTGTTGAGCTCCTACTTTATTCCAGATCTCGATTCTGTAGTCATCGATATCAGAATTGTCTTGTAAGCTCTTTAACCAAGCCTGACCGAACATTCCTGAGTTTCTCTGAGTAACAGACTCTGTGAACTGCTTAAGATCTCCAGGTTGTTTGTTAGTCGTTTCGTTCTTTTTGATTAAAACATAAACTCCCGTTCCACCTTCAACCGGATTAGAAACTTTACCTTTTGCAACACCAAATGCAGCACCAGCTACTTTAGGCTCCATAGAACCTGCAACTGATGGGTTTAATAAATTAACCTGTGCAGATTGTTTTGTGGTTGCAAATAATTTAGCAATTTGATCTAAACTTGTCGCTTTAGCAGCAGCAATTTTATCAGAAATTTGTTTTGCAGCTAATTTATTTTTAACGATTGTTTCAATTTGATCTCTTACAGATTCAGGATCTGCAAGACCTTTTTCTTGTTTTCCGTTTAGGTAAACTATAATTTTATCTCCCGTTCCTTCTACAGTAAAGAATTCTGTATCACCTTTCTCTCTTTTCTTATCAAAAGCCCAACCTAGGATTTCAGCATCTTTGTCTGTTCCTAGACCTTGAATCTGTCCGTCAAATCTCTTAGCCTGTTTAGGATTTGAGAATTGATAGTTTGATTTTTTAGCAATATTTACAAAATCGTTGAAAGATTTCCCTTGAACTTGTTGGATAAATCTTCTTGCTTTCTTATCTGTATCAGCTTCAGTAGCATCAGAAGGCTTGATAGCTTTCACTAAGTTAGCTACTTTATAACCCATTGATCCCGCTTTCTTATCTTCAATATTGATGATATGATATCCGAATTGAGTTTCTACAACACCAGTTGCACCTTTAGGATTGTTCGCCAAATACGTCAAGAATTCAGGAACAAAAGGAGTTTCAGGAGTTGTCCATCCTAGGCTACCACCTTGAGCAGCAGAGTTTGGATCGTTAGATAACTTAAGAAATTCAGTGAATTTAGCCGGAGTTGCTTTTACGATAGCTCCGATAGAATCTGCTAATTTCTTAGCTTGTTCTTTAGACCTTGTAACGCCTTCTCCTGCAGGACTTCCTTTGAATGCAATAAGAATATGTCTAGACAATGTAGAATCCGAAGTCTTTTTACCAACTAATTTAGAAACTACATAGAAGTTTTGCTCTTTGTAAGGTCCAAAAATCTGTCCAACCGCTGCAGTAGCAATCTGCGCTTGCATAGCTTGTGGCAATTGGTTTGGCTTTAAATACTGATTGTTAAAAGGCATATCAGAATTAGCCGTTACAAACATAGAATCGTTTGTTGTATTCTGGAAGTTTTCTTTTCCTCCACTTGCATCAGTACCTCCAGAGAACAATTTCGTGATCTCTTTCTGAGCTGCTGCATCATCAGCTGCACTTGGCTGAGAAGGGAAATAAACTACACCGATATTTCTGCTCGCTTCTGTTTTAAACATCACAGGGTGTTGCTTAATATAGTTCGCAAGATCTTCAGTCTTAACGTTGATTTTAGTTTTTTGAAGATAAGCAGTGTAATCAACTTTCACAAAATCGATATCAGCTAACTGATCTCTTTGTCTCATTAATTCTTCCGCTTCTTTCTTACCTGTTGTAACACCTGTAGAAATATTTGCAAAGACCTGTCTCGCCATTAGTCTGTATTCAACAGATTTTCTGGTTTTCAACCACTGGTTGTAACCTTCCGGACTTGAAGCCTTCATTTCTTCGATCTGTTTTTTAAGCTCCTGAGTCTTAAAGTTTCCTTTTTCGTCAAAGAACTGTTTTTGTTGAGCAAACATTTGATCATACTGGATCTGATTCCAGAAGTAATCTTCCGTCATTTCAAACCCCATTTTCTCGAATTGCTGCTTAATCAGTTTGGATTGCACCAATAACTGCCAAGCCTGTTCTTCAAGACCATTTTTCGGTTGATTTTGCTGCTCAGCCTGCTGTTGTAGAACGAAAAGCTGATCATTATACTCCTCACGGGTAATTTTTTCACCATTTACTTTTCCTAAAACATCAGGATTTTTACCAAAAACCTTATCAATACTATCGGGATTCACCAGGAACGCCAAAAGCGCCAGTGCAATTACTCCCATCAAAAGCCAAGGCTTACTCCTAATCTGTCCTAAAATTGCCATTTTATAAATTATAGTTTTTTATCAGTTTGCGAAAATACACATTTTTAAGAAATTACGGAAATCCTAGTTCTTTATTTTAGTTTTTAAAATTTTATTTATTCAAAAAAGGAAATTTTGACCGTATTTTTTAGCAAAAAACAAATGGCATAGGTATTGTGCATTTTAGAACAATATAATATGTCGCGCATTTTCAAAGCATATTATGAAAATCTACTTTAACGATTTAAAACGGAAATGACAATTTGTCATTCGATTAACTATGACAGAATTTGAAGATATAAGTTTAGAGGAAATGATAAGTGACGGATTTGATATTGTAGCCGAGGAAATCAATCTTTCTGATCTTGCGGAGACTGAAAAAAATTCAGAACAAAAGATATTCCCTATCCTTCCTGTAAGAAATATGGTGATGTTCCCTAATGTGGTAATTCCTATTACTGCAGGAAGAAAAGCATCAATACAACTTCTTGAAGAAGCACAAATAAACGGAGATTTCATTGGCATTGTAAGTCAGAAAAATTCAGATATTGAGCAACCTACAGAAAAAGATCTGTATCACACAGGAACTTTAGCAAAAATTATTAAAATAATAAAACTTCCTGAAGGTAATATTACGGCTATTACTAAGGGTTTCCACAGATTTAAGATTAAAAAAATTCTTGAAACTCAACCCTATTTCAAGGCTGAAATTTCAAAATTAAAGGACGGAAAAGCCAAGAATAAGGAAGAATATGAAGCTTTATTAGAAAATGTTAAAGATTTAGCATTAAAAATAATCGAGCTTGACCCGAATATTCCTAATGCAGCCAACTTCGCCATAAAAAACATCAATAATAATGATGATCTTTTAAATTTCATCTGCACCAACGCTAATTTTCCATCAAGTGCAAAGCAAAGTCTGCTTGAAGAGAAAAACTTAATGGAAAGAGCCAACAAGTGTTATGAAATGATGCATGAAGATTTCAGAAAATTAGAATTAAGAAATCAGATTCATCAAAAAACATCAAAAGATCTTGACAAACAACAGAAGGAATACTTTCTAAATCAACAAATTAGAACAATTCAGGAAGAGTTGGGCGGTGGACCGGAAAGTGATGTTGAAGATTTGATTGCAAAAGCAAGCACGAAGAAATGGAATGCCGAAGTTGAAGAGCATTTCCAAAAGGAAATCAACCGATTACAAAGACAAAACCCAAATTCGCCGGATTATAATGTTCAGAGAAATTATTTAGATTTCTTTACAGACTTGCCTTGGGATACCTTTACCAAAGATACTTTTGATATTGAAAAAGCTGAAAAGATCTTAGATAAAGCTCATTTCGGACTTGAGGATATCAAGAAAAGAATTTTAGAGCACATGGCTGTTTTAAAATTGAAAAACAACATGAAATCTCCAATTTTATTATTGGTAGGGCCTCCCGGAGTTGGTAAAACTTCACTAGGAAAGTCTGTTGCTGATGCTTTGGGAAGAAAATACGTTCGTGTTTCTTTGGGTGGACTTCATGACGAAAGCGAAATCCGTGGACACAGAAAAACGTACATCGGAGCGATGGCGGGAAGAATTCTTCAATCCATCAAAAAAGCAGGAACATCAAATCCTGTGATTGTTCTAGACGAGATTGATAAAGTTGGAAAAGGAATTCATGGAGATCCAAGCTCGGCACTTCTTGAAGTTCTTGATCCTGAGCAAAATAAAGCTTTCTACGATAATTTCTTAGAAATGGGTTACGATTTGTCTAAAGTAATGTTTATTGCAACAGCCAACTCATTATCAACCATTCAAACTCCGTTGTTGGATAGAATGGAGATCATCCAGATTGCAGGTTATACTTTGGAGGAGAAAATTGAGATCGCTAAGAGACATTTAATTAAAAAACAACAGGAAGAAAACGGTTTGACGGCAAAATCTTTCAAACTTGGAAATCCTGAATTAAAACATATTGTTGAAGCACATACTTCTGAAAGCGGCGTAAGATCTTTAGAGAAAAGACTTGCTTCCATTGCCCGTTGGGTAGCTTTGCAAACAGCTTTGGTGAAAGAATATGACTCTAAAATTTCTCTTGAAAAAGTAGATGAAATATTAGGTGTTCCAAGACCGAAAAGCTTATCTGAACTAACTGACGTTCCGGGAGTTGTAACTGGTCTTGCCTGGACAAGTGTTGGAGGTGATATATTATTCATTGAAAGCATTTTAAGCAATGGAAAAGGTGCTTTAACCATGACGGGTAACTTGGGAACGGTAATGAAAGAATCCGCAACCATTGCTTTGGAATATATTAAAGCAAAACACGATGAATTAGGAATTTCTCAGGAAGATATCGAGAAGAAAAACATCCACGTTCACGTTCCTGAGGGAGCTACTCCAAAAGATGGACCTTCTGCTGGAATCGCAATGTTGACTTCAATGGTTTCATCTTTTAAAAATAAAAAGGTAAAACCACATCTTGCGATGACAGGAGAAATTACGCTTAGAGGAAAAGTTCTTCCTGTAGGCGGAATCAAAGAAAAACTTCTTGCCGCAACCAGAGCAGGAATTAAAGATGTTATTCTTTGCGAAGCCAACAGAAAAGATGTTGAGGAAATCAAGAAAGATTATCTTAAAAACCTGAACGTACATTACGTAAACAGAATGGAGGAAGTGGTAGAAATTGCACTTGAAAAGTAAAATTTCACAATCAACTTCTCAATACATAAAAAACACGTCTCAAATCTTTGGGACGTGTTTTATTTTCGCCATTTTCAAATAGAAATTTAGTTAATTAAGTGAAAAAAGGCCATCAAGTCGGAGGGTTTTAGTATTTTTATGCTACAGATCTTGAATTATGAATTTTCTTAAACTCCCTTTCCTTGTTAAGCTTACTTTGGTTGTTATTTCAATCATTGGACTTGGATATCTTTTGGCATTAGGTCAGAGCATTTTAGCTCCTTTCTTTTTAGCGTTTTTGATGGCGATGCTCTTTTTGCCAATCGCGAACTTAATGGAAACAAAATTGAGATTTCCAAGAACCGTATCAACAATGGCTTCTGTAATGATCATGTTAACGATTTTAACAGGGCTTATTTACTTTTTCGGATCACAATTATCAAGTTTCAGCAAAGATCTTCCGCATTTAAGAATGCAGTTTAATACTGTTTTTAATAGTCTTCAAAACTGGGTTTCAGATACTTTTCATGTTAAAATTGATGAGCAGTTAGATTATATCAATCAAGGTTTAAGCAAACTTTTATCATCATCGGGCGTTATTTTAGGCTTTACTTTCGGAATATTTTCAACTGGACTTGGCTTTATTGTGTTTTTTATTCTTTTCTTCATTTTTATATTAAATTATAGAAGAATTTTAAACAATTTCATCGTTACAGTTTTTAATGAAAAACATAAAGCAAGCGTGCAGGAAGTGGTGAACGAAGTACGTGTTATGACAAAGAAATACATTATCGGGCTTTGTCTGCAGGTATTTATTGTATCCATCCTTACTTCAATCCTTCTTACTATTTTAGGGGTAAAATATGCTATTCTTTTGGGAGTATTAACCGGATTATTAAATGTTATTCCTTATTTGGGAGTATGTATTTCACTATTAATCTCTTGTTTTATAGCTTTTGCAACTTCTACTCCATCTACTTGTATATACGTTTTAATAGGTTATGTTGCCGTACATATTGTTGACGGAAATATTATTTTACCGTTTGTCGTAGGCTCAAAAGTGAAAATCAATGCGTTGTTTTCTTTTCTCGGAATTCTTCTGGGAGAACATCTTTGGGGTATTGCGGGGATGTTTCTTTGCATTCCGGCAATTGCCATTATTAAAATTATATTTGAAAGAGTCGATGGATTAAAACCTTGGGGAAAATTATTAGGTGAAGAAGAAAAGCCTAATAAAAAGAAGAAAAGCTATAAAATATCGAAGAATATTACGCTAAAAGAAATGGATTAATTTATGATTAACAGGGAATTAATATTGAATAATTAAATATTTGATTAAAATTCATTTCATTTTTTATCAAGTGATTCCATTTTTATTTATTTTTGATAAAAATCATCAATTATGAAAATTGTAAAATTTATTCTATGTCTACTTTTCGGACTTATGTTTATTAATGCCGGTCTCGACAAGTTTTTACACCACATGCCAATGCCACCCCTTACAGCTGATCAGACAAAACTTTTTGCAGCATTCGGAGAAATCGGATGGCTGATGCCTTTAGTTGGTGCCGTAGAAGTTATTGGAGGATTATTATTTATTTTTCCAAAAACAAGAGCTTTAGGTGCCATCGTAATTTTACCTGTAATGGTCGGAATACTTTTACACAACGTTTGCAGAGCACCTTCTTCAGTGGGAATCGGAATTTCTGCCGTTTTATTTTTAATCAATCTTTGGATCATTATTGATAACAAAGAAAAATATAAAGCTTTAGTAAGCTGAAAGTAACAGTGAATAATCAATGGTGAATTCGCTTTGCTTGTCAATTTTAAAAATTCACTTGCATAGCAAAATTCACCATTGACTATTGAAATTAAACGAATGCACTGAAACCCGTAATCGATCTTCCGACAATCAGTGAATTGATCTCTTTTGTTCCTTCATAAGAATAAATTGCTTCTGCATCAGCGACAAATCTAGCAACATCATATTCAAGCAAAATACCATTTCCGCCAAGAACTTCTCTTGCTCTGGAAACGATATCTCTTGTTCTCAGCGTACAGAAAACTTTGGCTAAAGAAGCGTGTTCATCCTTTAAAATACCTTCATCCTGCATTTCAGACAACCTGAAAACCATCGTTTGCATTGCCGTAAGATTAGAAAGCATTTCTACCAAATGCCCTTGAATCATTTGAAAAGAAGCAATCGGTTTTCCGAATTGTTCTCTCGTTCTTGTATAGGCCAAAGCGCTTTCATACGCTCCTCGCGCGCAACCTGTAGCCATCCACGCCACTCCTGCTCTTGTCATTCTCAACACTTTTCCTGTATCTTTAAATGAATTCGCATTTTGCAATCTATTTTCTTCGGTTACTAAACAATTTGTCAGCGTAATTAATCCGTTTTGAACAATTCTCAGTGCCATTTTTCCTTTAATTTTCTCAACAGCATAACCTGGATTGTCTTTTTCAACGATAAAACCTTTCACTTCACCATCGTCTAAATCTCTTGCCCAAATAATAATTAAATCTGCAAATGTTGCATTCCCGATCCATTTTTTTTGACCATTTAAAATCCAGCCTTCCGAAGTTTTTTTGCAGGTTACGGTTAGTCCACCAGCTGCTCCGGAACCGACTTCAGGTTCAGTTAAACCAAACGCTCCGATTTTTTCAAATTTCTGCATTTGAGGAAGCCATTTTTGTTTTTGCTCTTCAGATCCACAAATATAAATAGATCCCATTGCCAAGCCTGACTGAACTCCAAAAAACGTAGCAATAGAAGCATCAATTCTCGCCATTTCCATGGCAATAACTCCTTCCATCAAAAATGGCATTCCGGGACATCCATAACCTTCGTAGGTTACACCGCAAATATTTAGTTTTTGAAATTTTGGAATTAATTCATGAGGAAATTCGTCTCTCAGCCAATAATGATTCACCAAAGGCTTCACTTCTTTTTCCATGAAAGCCCTAACTTTAAGCTGAATTTCTCTCTGCTCGGGAGTCAGCGTATGATAAATATCGTAGAAATCTCCATCAATTGGCGGAAGTTCTTTCTTTTTCTTGTTTGGATCGAGCATTTTCATCAATCCTCCCAATTGTTTATCATCTAATTTTGAGAAGCTTTGCATCAATTTCGGGAGATCAACCTTTTGAGAAATTGCACTTAACTGATCAAAATCTATTGATCTGAATAATTCTATCGTGTTTCTGATTTTGGAAAAAGTATTAGACATAGTTATCGTGTGGTTTTGATTTGTAAAAAATATGCAAAAATCAATCCGAAAAATAGTTCATTCTCCTTTATTTATTTTACAAAATATTGATTTTTAATTCATTAAATCAACTTCTCGCTTTACAAATTTTTTACTCGCGATTTTCAAACATTACAAACGATTCAGTCTCAACTTTGGGATAAGCAAAAACATTAAAACATCTACATATGAAAACTACTTACATCAAATTATCACTAGCAACAGTTCTTTTATTAGGAATTTATTCATGCAAAAAAGGAGAAGCCACAGCAAGTAAATACGAACTTGAAAGTACAGCAGATTCCGCAGCAGTTGTGGTTTCAGACAGCGTTTCGTCTGTTGCAACTATGAAAGTGAAGGACAAACAATTCATCAAAACCGCAGAGGTTAATATGGAAGTGAAAGACGTCTATGAAGCAACAATTTCCATTGAAAAATCTATTCAGCAGCTTGGCGGATTTGTTACAAAAAGCAATTTACAGAGTAATGTAGTTTCAGAAGATACTTATAATACTTCAAGCAATGATGCGATGTTGGTTAAAAAATTTCAGACTGAAAATACAATGCAGGTTCGTGTTCCGACTGATAAATTGGGCGAACTTTTGACTTTAATTAATGATAAAAAATTGTTCTTAAACTCAAGAATTATCAATGCAGAAGATGTAACTGCCGGAATCAAATACGCAGAATTGGAAGGAAAAAGAATAAAGAAAAGCAGTGAAAATATTTCTCAATTAAAAGCCAATAAAGACAAAGTGAACTTAGATGACGATAATATGTCTGAAAATAATCAACAGCAATTGGCAAATATGGACGTTGCAGATAATTTGAAATACAGCACCGTTGACATCTATATTAAAGAACCCAAACTTAGAATTGCAGAAATCGCCGTTACCAACACACAAAACATTGATAATAAATATAAATTCAATTTTATTTACGATGCAAAAAATGCTTTTGTGGAAGGTTTTTATTTAATTCAAAGAATTGCGGTGAGATTAATTACCATTTGGCCCATTTTATTGATCGCAGCAGCTATTATTTATTTGTTGAGAAAAAGAAAATATTTAAAAAAACCTGATCAGATTTAATTAAAACTATCCTAACCATTATGGTTATCAACATAATTTTAGATTTTACAAACATCCATTTCAGGAGGTTTTTTATTTTTTTCAAAAAAACTGTAACGATTATAATACTGCCCTTACCTACTGTTTAAAGAGTAAATAATTAAAACTTAATCATATGAAAAATTTAGTAAAACTTGGGTTCGCAGTATTATTATCAGCAACCTTCACAACAGCAAAAGCGCAAAACAGCAACCCGGAAAACAGTACACTTTGGGAAGTTTCAGGGAATGGACTCACAAAACCTTCTTATATTGCAGGAACGTTTCATACAATGTGTAGTTCGGATTTTGAGATAAAATTGAAAGTTACGAAAGCTCTTGAAAAATCTGATAATTTTGTCATGGAGATCAATTATACAGATCCTGCTGAGATGACAGCCATGCAGAAAATGTATCAGACGGATAAGAAACTATCAGATCAGCTTACTCCTGCGGAGGCAAAGGAATTAGACAAGATCCTCAACGATTATGGAACAGATTTAAAGAAAATGGATAATTCAAGCTCGCAAGGTTTGTATTCACTTATTGCATTGAAATCTACACCTTGTCCTCAAACTGAAATGAAATTTTATGAAATAGAACTTCTTAAAAATGCTATTAAAAGTAAAAAGAAAGTCTACGGGCTTGAAAAAGTAGAAGAACAGCTTACATCCATCAATAAAGCTTATGATTTGAAAGCGGTCATTGAGCAACTAAAAATGGGAAAGGAATATGAAATCCTTCTTAAGAAAATGGTCGTTGCATTTAAAAATGAAGATGTAAAATCCCTTTACACCCTCTTTAAGAATGACAAAATAATGAATGCCAAACAGGAAAAAGCCATGCTTACGAACAGAAATAATAACTGGGCAGAAAAAATGCCGGAAATTATGAAAAAAGAAAGTTCGTTCTTTGCAGTGGGAGGTGCTCATCTTATGGGTAAAAACGGAGTTATCCAGCTTTTAAAATCTAAAGGATATACCTTGAAACCTGTACCAAGCCTTTAACCCATAACCAACACCATGAAATCATCGTGAGCAATCCAACTGAAACCGCTTTCTTAAATCTCGTCAACAAGCACAAAGGCATTTTGTATAAGGCCTCACGCATCTATGCAGATTCTTTGGAAGACCGAGAAGATCTGCAGCAGGAAATTCTTATTCAGCTTTGGAAATCGTATCAGAACTTCAAGGGGAATAGTGAATTTTCAACCTGGATGTACCGCGTAGCCATTAACACCGCCATTACTTATTTAAAAAAAGAGAAAAAGCGGACAAACAATCACACGGATGTGCCCGACCACTTTGAAGTCCAAAACGAAGATTACAATCCTGCAAAAGACAAACAATTGGAAGTCTTTTACGCTGCGGTTCAAGAACTTAAACCTTTAGAAAAAGCTATTATATTTTACTTTATGGAAGGTATATCGCATAAAGAAATCGGGGACAATTTAGGACTTAGTGAAGGCAATGCCCGTGTAAAATTGAACAGAACAAAAGAAAAAATACAGCAAATCATAAAAAAATCAGGCTATGAATTTTGATCAATTAAAAGAACAATGGAATAATGAAGACGCCAACAACGTCAACATTCCCAATAATATAGAACATTTAAAAAAGAGCAAACATCCAATTGAAAAGATCCAAAAAAGTATGAAAATGGAATTTCCATTTCAGATTATTGCCATCATCCTTCTCGGATTCTTTCCACAACAATTAGATTTCCCTGCTTCACAACATGTTATTTATTATACCTCTTACGTCATGCTGGTGGTAATATCTTCTTATTACTTTTTCGGATTTTATAAATTTTATAAACAGACCGAACTGTATACCGGAAATACCCAAAACAGCCTCTGGAAAATATATCATGAATTGAAACTAAACATGGAAAGATACCAATCTTTCGGCTTTCTCCTTCTTCCCCATTTTATGATCACATTAGGACTGGTGCTTTATAATATGTTGGAGAAAAAAGGAGAGTCTTTAGAAAATATGTCAAGCCATTATCAGCAGGTTTTGATACTGAGCGTTCTCATAGGAACTATCGCGATTGTAGCAAGCATTGTTTTATGGACAAAATATTTCTACGGAAAAAGTGCCCAACAACTCGAAAATATACTGAACGAAATAGACAAATAATTTTACAATTCATCTTTCAAAAAAACACCAACCATAAAACCTCAGACTTGATCTGGGGTTTGTTTTTTAAAAAATTGTTATTTATAACGCTCAAATTTATCTGAGGTTTTATTTTTCCTTAAATTTGCAAATTAGAAATTTAACAACACCAAATTTTTTAGAAATTTTTATTCAAAAAATTAATTTCTAGAATTAATAATCTAAATCCCTAAGAAATATATGTTATCAAAAATAAATCCTACACAAACAAACAGCTGGAAAGCTCTTGACGAACACTTTGCAGGAAATGATTTCGAATTAAGAAGCCTTTTTCAATACAATCCGAACCGTTTTGAAGAGTTTTCATTAAAAAGAGACAATTTTCTTTTTGATTATTCTAAAAACTTAATTGATTCAAGAACGAAAGAACTTTTATTAAATTTAGCAGAAGAATGTCAGTTAAAAGATGCTATTTCTAAAATGTTTTCGGGAGATAAAATCAACGAAACAGAAGGAAGAGCAGTTTTACATACAGCTTTGAGGGATTTTTCTGATAAAGAAATTTTGGTTGACGGCGAAAATATCAAACCACAGATCAAAAGAGTTCTTGACCATATGAAAACGTTCTCTGAAAGCATTATTTCAGGATCACACAAAGGTTTCAGCGGAAAAGAAATCACTGATGTTGTGAATATCGGAATCGGAGGTTCAGATTTGGGGCCTGTGATGGTGGTTTCAGCTTTGAAACATTTTAAAACAAGATTAGACGTTCATTTCGTTTCAAACGTAGATGGAAATCATATTGCAGAAGTTGTAAAGAACTTAGATCCTGAAACAACTTTATTCATCATTGCTTCTAAAACGTTCACGACTCAGGAGACAATGACGAATGCCAATTCAGCAAAAGATTGGTTCTTAAAAGCTGGAAAACAGGAAGATGTAGCAAAACACTTTGTCGCTTTATCAACTAACGTTCAGGCAGTTAAAGACTTCGGAATTGCAGAAGAAAACATCTTCGAATTCTGGGATTGGGTTGGCGGAAGATATTCACTTTGGAGTGCGATCGGTTTAAGTATCGTTCTTTCAGTTGGATATGAAAACTTCGAACAATTATTAAAAGGAGCTTCTGACACAGATCAACATTTCCAGACAGCAGATTTTGCTGAAAACATTCCTGTTTTGATGGGATTAATGGGAATTTGGTATCGTAATTTCTATGCGGCAACAACGTATGCAATTCTTCCTTACTCTCAATATTTAGACAGATTTGCAGCATATCTTCAACAGGGAGATATGGAAAGTAACGGAAAATGTGTTGACAGAAATGGTGAATTCGTAGAATACGAAACAGGGCCAATCATTTGGGGTGAGCCTGGAACAAACGGACAACATGCTTTTTATCAATTGATTCACCAGGGAACAGAATTAATTCCTGCAGATTTTATCGCTTATGCGAAAAGTCCAAACAAAGTTTCGGATCATCAGGATAAATTATTAGCCAACTTTTTCGCTCAGACTGAGGCACTTGCTTTCGGAAAAACTGAAGAAGAAGTTGAAGAAGAATTAAAAAACGCAGGAAAATCTGATGAAGAAATTGATTTCTTGTTAAATTATAAAGTCTTCCAAGGAAACACCCCTACTAACTCAATTATTTTCAATGAATTAACTCCATTTGCATTAGGACAATTAATTGCATTGTACGAGCATAAAATATTTGTTCAGGGAGCTATTTGGAATATTTTCAGTTTTGACCAATTTGGAGTGGAATTAGGAAAAGTTTTAGCAAACAAAATCTTGCCGGAACTTGAAAGTAATGAGACAATTAGCTCTCACGACAGCTCAACAAACGGGTTGATTAATTATTATAAATCAAACAAATAACTGTTGTAGATTTTCATTAATTTTAATAAAAAATAAAAAATATGACACAGATTATCATTAACCTAAGCAATAAGGAAGAAGAGACCTTTGTGGAAACTTTTTTGAAAAAAATGAAGATCAGCTTTGAAAAAAATGAGGATGATTTTCAAATGACCGATGAAATGGTTGAAGCTATAGAAGTCGCTTTGAGGCAAGATAAATCAAAAGCAGTAGATGGAAAAGAATCTTTGAAAAGAATCAGATCTAAATATGGACTTTAGTTTTAAATTCTTACCTATTGCAGAAGAAAATATTGAAGAAGCAACAGATTATTATGCTAATATTTCATTGAAAGTTCTAAAGAATTTTAATAAACAGCTAGATCTTTCGATAAGCAGAATTGTAAGCAGCCCTTATTTTCAAAAAAGATTTAAAAATGTAAGAGCTCTTCCTGTAAAGAAGTTTCCTTATATCATATTTTATGAAATTAGTGAAGAAGAAAAAATAATTTACATACTATCCGTATTCTGCACTCATCAGAATCCAGAGAAATATCCTTAAAAATCTAATAAAGTAATAAAAAGTAAAATGGCACAAATTCTTGACGGATTAAAAGTATCCAAAGAAATAAAAGCAGAAATCAAGGTTGAAGTTGATAAAATCATTGCAAGCAAAAGAAGAGCCCCGCATTTGGTAGCAATTCTTGTTGGAAACAACGGCGCGAGCAAAGCTTATGTAAATGCTAAAGTGAAAGACTGTGAAGAAGTTGGTTTTCAATCTAGCTTAGTTAAATTTCCAAGTACGGTTTCTGAATCTGAATTATTGGAAAAAATCGAGGAACTTAATAAAGATAAATCTGTAGACGGATTTATCGTTCAGTTGCCTTTACCAGATCAGGTTGATCAGGAGAAAATCATTAACGCAATCGATCCAAGGAAAGATGTTGACGGTTTCCACCCTACCAATTTCGGAAAAATGGCATTGGAAATGGATACGTTCTTACCAGCTACTCCATTCGGGATTTTAACTTTATTAGAAAGATACAATATCGAAACAAAAGGAAAAGACTGTGTCATCATCGGAAGAAGTAAAATCGTAGGAAGACCAATGAGTATTTTGATGGGAAGAAAAGATTTCCCTGGAAATTCAACGGTTACGCTTACACACTCTTATACAAAAGACATTGAAGAATATACTAAAAAAGCAGACATCGTAATTACAGCTTTAGGTGATCCTCACTTCTTAAAAGGTGAAATGATCAAAGACGGAGCGGTAATTGTTGACGTAGGGATCACAAGAGTAGATAATGATTCTCCAAAAGGATATTATTTGGCTGGTGATGTAGATTTTGACAGCTGCGCAGAAAAAGCAAGCTGGATTACGCCGGTTCCGGGAGGAGTTGGACCTATGACAAGAGCGATGTTGATGAAAAATACCATCATTGCTTATAAGACTTCGGTCTATAACGACTAATTTTAAAATGAATAAAGAAGAAGATATTTTATTAAAAGAAGGTAAAATGCTCCCTGTGATGGAGCATTTTTACACTCTTCAGGGAGAAGGAGCACACACGGGAAAAGCATCATACTTCATTAGATTGGGTGGTTGCGATGTCGGGTGTCATTGGTGTGATGTAAAAGAAAGTTGGGATCCGACCTTGCATCCGCTGATGAATGCAGAAGAAATTGCAGAAACAGCTGCCAAACATTGTAAAACAGTTGTTTTAACAGGTGGCGAGCCATTAATGTGGAATCTTGATATTTTAACATCTAAATTGAAAGAATTGGGATGCACGATTCATATCGAAACTTCGGGAGCCTATCCTATGAGCGGACATATCGACTGGATCACGCTTTCACCAAAGAAAACAGGACTTCCAAAGGAGGAAATTTATGAAAGGGCAAGTGAACTTAAAGTAATCGTTTTCAATAACAATGATCTTAAATTTGCAGAAGAACAGGCTGCAAAAGTTTCAGCAAACTGTAGATTATATCTTCAAAGCGAATGGAGCAAGCGCGATGAGATGTATCCTAAAATTACAGATTTTATTTTAGAGCATCCGGAATGGCAGGCGTCAGTTCAGACTCATAAATATCTTAATATACCATAAAAAAAGCGTAATTTAGCTCTTCGTATCCGTTATAAAAGCCGATAGATGCAAAGAATTCGATATTCTAGATATTTAAAATCGATAATTATCTTGCTAGACCTTTTGGTTATAGCGTCTGTTTTCGTATTCTTTTTTGTCAGCAGAAATGAAAATTTAAAGTACAATCAGGAAACCTGGTATCAAAACATTTTTTCTCTGGCCTTATTATTTATGTTCTGGATGCTTTTAAGTGGCAGAACAAAAATTTATAATATTCCGAGAAACTTAACGTATACTTTATTTCTTGAACGGCTCTTAATTCACTTTTTACTGTTTATTCTTGGTGTTCTATTGATAGGAAAGGTAAGCTACAACGTATTTTTTAATTCTGATATTTACTGGCTTTCTTTTTATCTGTTTTTCTTTATATTTCTCGCTAAATCCCTTATCTATTTCGGAATCAAGTATTTCCGTAGTTTGGGTATTAATTACAGAAATATAATGTTCCTCAATGAAAACAGTTCTACAGAAATATTAAAAAATATATTCAGCGAAAGAAAAGATTACGGTTATAAAATTTTTGAATACGATAAATCTGAAATCAATTCTTTTGAGTTGGTAGAATTTTGGAAAAATCATGGAATACATACTTTATTTTTCCCATCAGAAAACTCTTTTGATGAAAAAACGGAAGATGAAATTTTCCGATTGGCAGAAGCTAATAAAGTTCACATTTCATTGGTTCCGAGTATCACACAAAATGATTTTTTCCTTTATGATTTGGCGTATATTCAAACTCAGCCCGTTTTAAATCAGGCAAGATATCCTTTAGATTATTATTCAAATCATTTACTGAAAAGAATTTTTGATATTACTTTTTCGTTTTTTATATTAATTTTCATCTGTTCGTGGCTATTTCCCATCATTGCTATATTAATAAAGAGTACCTCTAAAGGTCCGGTCTTATTTTTGCAGAAACGATATGGCTTTCATGAAGAGGTTTTTAATTGTATTAAATTCCGAACCATGATAGTGAATGAGGAATCTTCCACTAAAACAACGGAGGAAAATGATTCCAGAATTACGAAAATCGGTAAATTTTTAAGAAAAACAAGTCTTGACGAAATGCCACAGTTCATCAATGTATTGAAAGGTGAAATGTCAATCGTAGGGCCAAGACCACACATGCTTGCTGTAGATAATTATTATAAACCGAAGATCGGAAGATACAGTTTAAGAAGCATGGTAAGTCCCGGAATTACAGGTCTTGCACAGGTAAACGGCTTACGCGGTGATTCGGGTGATAAAGAAGTAGAAATGAATAAACGTATTCTGGCAGATGCCTTTTACGTTAGAAACTGGAGTTTTGTCTTAGATATGGTCATCATTTTAAAAACCGTTTTATTGGTGATCACAGGAGATAAAAATGCAAAATAAAGATTTAGGTTAAGGCTAATATGGAGCTAAAATAGTTTTAATTTTAACATTAAACAGAGCTTTAGACTTAACTTCAACCTTAATCTAATTAAATAAAAAAGTCTAATTTAGCAGAATGTTAAAAAAGTTTTTTTCAGCGATAGGAGAATACATCATCCTCATGGGTAAATCCGTGCAGAAGCCTCAGAAAATGAGGGTTTTCTGGAAGCTGTTCATGAGGGAAATTAATGATTTAGGAGTCAACTCTTTTGGGTTGGTTATCTTCACATCTATATTCGTTGGGGCGGTAGTTGCCATTCAGATGTATAATAACTTCCACTCTTCATCTTTCCCAATTCCACCTGCATTTGTAGGATATGCAACGAAAGCTGTATTGGTTTTAGAATTTTCACCTACCATTATCAGTCTGATTCTGGCAGGAAAAGTTGGCTCATATATTGCTTCCAGTATTGGGACAATGAGAGTTTCCGAACAAATCGATGCATTAGATATTATGGGAGTAAATTCACCTAACTTTTTGATACTTCCTAAAATACTTGCTTGCGTTATTTTTAATCCACTCCTTATTGCCATCAGTATCGTTTTTGGTATTGGCGGAGGATATCTTGCAGGAGTTTTAACCGGAAACTGGACAAAAGCCGATTATATAACTGGTATACAAATGTTTATGCCTAATTTATTTATCTTCTATGCATTTTTAAAAACAATTGTTTTTGCTTTTATCATTGCAACAGTTCCTTCTTATTTCGGATATAACGTAAAAGGAGGTTCATTGGAAGTAGGTAGAGCAAGTACGCAGGCCGTGGTTTGGACGATGGTTTTCATTATCCTTTCAGAATTAGTATTAACCCAATTAGTATTAAGCTAATGATTGAGGTAAAAAATCTTAAGAAAAGTTTTGAAGAAGTTGAAGTACTTAAAGGTATTACAACCACTTTTGATAAAGGAAAAGTCAACTTAATTATTGGACAGAGTGGTTCCGGAAAAACAGTTTTCCTTAAAAGTTTATTGAATGTTTATCAGCCTTCATCAGGAGAAATCCTTTTTGACGGAAGAGACATTAATGTGATGAACAGAGAAGAAAAACAGCATTTACGTTCTGAAATCGGAACTTTGTTCCAGGGAAGTGCTTTATTTGACTCTTTAACTGTAGAAGAAAACATTATGTTTCCTTTAGATATGTTCACGAACTTAACTTTCAGAGAGAAAAAAAGAAGGGTTTTTGAGGTAATCGGAAGGGTACATTTAGATAAAGCCAACAGAAAATTTCCATCTGAAATTTCTGGAGGGATGCAAAAAAGGGTTGCGATTGCAAGAGCAATTGTAAATCACCCGAAATATTTATTCTGTGACGAACCCAACTCAGGATTAGATCCTTATACATCTAATGTAATTGATGATCTTTTGCTTGAAATCACCAAAGAATATAACACAACGACAATTATCAACACCCACGATATGAACTCTGTAATGACGATTGGTGAAAAGATCGTTTATCTGAGATTAGGGATCAAAGAATGGGAAGGAAATAAAGACGTGCTGATCACAGCGGGCAATAAAAACCTTATTGACTTCGTTTATTCATCAGAACTATTTAAAGAATTGAGAGAGTATTTACTCGAAAATCATAAAACTATTGAGAATACAATAACTAAACTAGACGATAATGAAAAAGGTATTTAGTATAGCCTTAATAGGGTTTTCTATGTTTGCAACTGCACAGATTTCGCTTGCAGGTAAGGCAAATTTAATTTTTCCAACGGGTTCGCCTTCTTGGAAAAACATTTCTAACACAGCAAGCGCTGCAATAGAAAATACAGGTAAAAATAATGTAGGATTTAATATCGGACTTTCATTGAAAGCAAGTCTTCCAATGTCATTTTTCCTAATGCCAGAATTATATTACACCACTTTTAAAAACGAATTTACAGATCCTGTTTCTAATACAACTTTTGATATTAAAAACAACCGTATCGATTTACCGGTTCTTGTAGGCCACAAAGTAGTTGGAGATATGTTGGGTGTATTTATCGGGCCTGTTGCAAGCTATAACTTGAGCAAAGAAGATACTTACAATGATTTCTCAGAAAATGCGAGAGATAATTTCACGGTTGGTTACCAATTCGGAGCTCAGCTTGAAATCAAGAAATTGATTGTAAACGCTAAATATGAAGGTGCATTCGGTAAGGATAGCAGAAACTTCATCAATAAAGTATCTGGTGAAGAGATCAGATATGATAACAGACCCAACTTATTTATGGTTGGTGTAGGTTATAAATTTTAATTGATTCGAAAATAACAATTATAAATAATCCTCAAATTTTAAATTTGAGGATTATTATTTTGAGCCTGAAGTTCCGCTTCACGTTTTGCAATTTCTGCAGCCTGTTTTTCAAGATCTTCTTTATCTTTTTGTAGTTGTTTGAATTCTTTTTTCTTTTGATCAGCTTTAATGGCACTTCCTTTACTTACATATCCCACCATTCCGCCAATTATTAAACCAATACCAACTCCTGCCATCACTCCCATAATGTGTGGAAGTCCTATTTTTTCAACAGTAAAATCGGTTGTAAGATAAAATAGCAATGTGGAGACTGCCAAAAGTATAAGTCCTGTAATTGATAAACTCTTCATAATATTGTGTTTAAGTGATTAAATTAAAAAGCCTTATCAAATTTACTAAAAATTTAATAAGGCCTTATTCAAGATTAAAATTCTATCTTAATTAAATTTTTCCTCCCGCAGCCTTATAATATTCTAAAGCTTTTGGCAGATCTTTATTAATATCTGAAATTCTTGTTTCAGGATTTGGGTGAGTTGATAAAAACTCTGGCTGTCTGCCTCCAGTAGATGCAGATTCCATTCTATTCCAGAAAGGAACGGCTTCTCTTGGGTCATATCCTGCCATCGACATTAGATATAGTCCCATTTCATCCGCTTCAGATTCCTGATTTCTTCCATACTTCAATAAAGCAACCTGAGAACCAATTGGATAAACCTTTTCAAAGATTCCAGCCCATTGAGAGTTAGAAATTGTTCCACCTAAAATAGAACCTCCATATTGAGCTACCATTGCCTGAGAAATTCTTTCATTTCCATGACCAGCTAATGCATGAGAAACCTCGTGTCCCATTACAACAGCAAGACCGTTATCATTTTTAGTTATAGGTAAAATCCCTGTATAAACGGCTACTTTTCCGCCCGGCATACACCATGCATTTAGTTCGCTGCTTTGTAAAAGATTAAATTCCCAACTGTAATTCGCAAGATCTGCAGATCTACCAATGGTTTGGTAATATCTTTCTGCAGCACTTTTAATTCTGCTTCCTACACTTACCACTCTTTTAGCATCTGTTGTCCCGCTGATTACTTTACCTTTAGACAATGTCGTTTTATATTCCTGAGCAGACATTGTTAAAATTTCTGAATTATTTGCGATCTGCAAAGAAGACCTTCCCGTAATAGGGTTTGTTGTACAAGCTGAAACCGATAGAGCAACAGCTCCGATTCCTAATAGATGTGTTATTTTCATATATTCGAGTGTTATTAATTCAAGCCTAACAATTTCTATTCCAAAATATATTTTAACAATATATTTGCATACATTTTGCTATATAAATTTAATAATTATTTTACTATCATGAAAAAGTATATTTCAATCATATTCGTTTTTGGATTTTTGTTTTTCTTCCAGAGTTTTTCTGCGCAGGATACAGATTCCAAAACAGTCGATGCATTGGTAAATTCTCAGGAGTTTACCTTCCATGCAGAAAGAGCCAACCCTACCAACTATGATGTTATCCGAGTGATGAATTCTATGCCGAATTCTACCGCAACGAGAATTTTGGATCTAAACGGAAACTACACCGTTGAAATAAAAAATAATGTTTTGGATGTTGTACTTCCTTATTTCGGAAGATCATTTAAAGCAAATTATAGTGGAGATAACAGTTACAGATTTACTTCAAAAGATTTTACCGTGAATAAATCTCAGAACAAAAAAGGAAAATGGGTCATCAAGATCAAACCTAATGACGTAAATAATGTAGATGAAATCATCATAGAAGTTTATAAAAACGGAAAAGCATTTACTTCAATGAGAAGCAACGACAGACAGCCGATTTCTTACGATGGATTTATTTCAAAAAATGAAGAGGTGAAAGATCAACCTTAATTAATCTTTAGAAAGAAATTTTTCAACAAATAATTTTGCTTCGGTACTTGGATTTGAAACCATTGTCGAAGCATTTTTTTTATGGTCAAGGTAAGCCTCTTCTACGGAATCACTTTTCTTCATCATCGCTAAAATATATTCCTGAACCCAATATTCAAAGCGCTTTTCGGCTTGTTGAGTTCTTACGGTTTCAAAACGTTCAGTTTTCTTTTTTAAATCGATAAATTCATCAATTTTAGCATAAATTTCTCCTAAACCTTCGTTATTTAGCGCAGAACCCAGCAAAACAGGGATTTTCCAGTCTCTTTCTTTAGGCGGAATAAAATCAAGTGCCCTTTTTAATTCAAGCCTCGTATTTTTTGCTTTTTGAAGATTATCTTGATCTACTTTATTAATGAAAATTAAGTCGACCATTTCCATGATTCCTCTTTTTATCCCTTGAAGTTCATCGCCACCACCAATAATTTTTAAAAATAAAAACACATCGGTAATATCGGCAACCAAAACTTCAGACTGTCCCACTCCAACGGTTTCAATTAAAATATAATCGTAGCCCGCCGCTTCGCAGATCATCATCGTTTCAAAAGTTGTGTTGGCAACACCGCCCAAAAAACCTGAACTTGGGGAAGGTCGGATAAATGCATTTTCTTCTTTGGAAAGCTCTTCCATTCGGGTTTTATCACCCAAAATACTTCCTTTATTAATAGCTGAACTTGGATCTATCGCCAAAACAGCTACTTTTTTACCATGAGAAATCACGAGTCTTCCGAAATTTTCTATAAAAGTTGATTTTCCAGCTCCAGGAACGCCTGTAATTCCTACACGAACAGATTTTCCGGTGAAAGGCATGATTTGCTTTAATAAATCCTCGGCCTGAATTCTGTGTTCGCCTTTTTTGCTTTCAACCAAAGTAATAGCTTTTGCGATCAAACGTTTATTGCCCGACCGTATTCCTTCTATAAGATCTTGTGTAGAAAATTTCATTAGTTCAAAAATAAGGATTAAACGGTGAATGGTCAATAGTGAATTTGCTTTGCTTGTGAATTTTTTAATCTTACTTAAATTATACTTTATGATTTAGCATTAAAAATTCACCATTGACGAGTGAAACGAATTCACCATTCACATTCCCTAATTTGTATTTCTTCTAAATTAAGCGTTGCATCATTAATGAAAAAGGGAATTTCCTACATTTGTTTCAATCAAATAGTTTAAACATGAAAAAAATATTCGCCATAGCATCATTCACTGCTGTTTTATTAGCATCTTGTACGCCAAAAGCAACGACAGCAACCGCTCCGATGGCTTCAACTTCTACGGCAGAGCAGATCGCTCAAGGAAAAACAATCTTTGAAAACTCATGCACAAGATGTCATAAATTACCAGATCCTACAGCACACACATCTGTTCAATGGGTTGGAATTATGAATTCTATGGCTCCAAAAGCGAAGTTAACAGATGAACAACATCAGTGGGTTTACGATTATATTGTTTCTGTAAAAAAGTAATTTTTAGAAATTAAATAAATATAAAGTCTTCATTTGAAGGCTTTTTTTATTTTAACTCGATTCCCAATCCCGGTTTTCCAGACAAAACTATTTTACCGTTTTCTACTAAATTTCCGGTGGCATAATCATTTGAAATTAGATTAGCTCCATCTAAATCTGCATAATCCACAAGTCCTGCCAAAACACAACCAGCAGAAATACCGATGGTAGATTCTGTCATACAACCTATCATAATTTTATAGTTTAATTCTCGGGCTTTTTTGATCATTTCTAAAGCAGGAGTCAAACCGCCAGATTTCATTAATTTGATATTGATACTTTTATAATAAGGAATTAATTCGTCCAAAGAATCTAAATTTTGACAGTCTTCATCTGCCATCCAATTCGCAAAACCATTTTTGTTCAATACTCTATATTTATCAATTGGTCTTGGCTGTTCTAAATAGGAAAAATTCTGAACCTCAGCATTTTCCTGAAGCCAAACGCAGTCTTCATCGGTAAAACTTGCATTGGAATCTAAGGCGATATTTCTATTTAATTCTAAAAGTTTTTCAATATGAATTTTATTTAAACCTTTACATTTTACTTTGAATTTGTTCCAACTGCTTTTCTCAATTTTTTGAATCTGTTTATTGATATCTCCAACAGAAATTGTGATTGAGCTTTCAACTAAATTTTCAGAAGGAAGCTGATTTAATTCAATAAAACTTTTGTTTTCCAGTTTGCCGAAAAGATCCCAATACGCGCAATCCAACGCAGAAAGTAAAAACGGATGGAGATTTAAACTGAATAAAATTTTGAAAAATTCTTTTGGATGAATAATTTTCTGAGCTTCAATGTGAGAATGAATTTCCTTTAATTTTAAAACAAAACTTTGAAGATCGATTTGATAGTAATCAATCGCAACGCATTCTCCGTAACCTTTGCTGTTTTGATGAGACAATTCCATCAATAATGCTTCTCTTTTATCGTAATTTCCGTAAGCGATTGAGAATGTTTCTTTTAACAGCAATTCTTTTATTGTGAAATTTATCTTCATATTTTAACTTACCCAATGATCAAATGAATTTATAATTTTCCATTTACCATTAATTTTTTGATAAATGGCAATAGCCCCTCCTCCATATAGTGGTCCACAAGACATAGAGTTTTGAATGATACAAATATTTTTATCTTTATTGAAAAATGGCACAGAAAAAGTTTTTATACACTTATTCTTATATCTTTTATCTAATTCAGTCCAGAAATCATTAGGCTTGATTTCTCTTATTTTATAAAGTTCTTCATCAGTCGTGTACTGTAGATTTATCTTTATCTTGTTTTTATTAAATTTAAAATGAGATAATATTTTTTCTTCTTTCTTATAATAAGCAGAATCTTTTTGTAAAAAAATCGAATCATATTCTAAATTAATTCCAAGTCCAGGAGGTGGGGGTGGTTCGTCAGTATTAGTAATTTTTGTCTCTAAATAAATCTTTTTACACGAAATATTGTAAACATAATCATGTCCGAAATTCTCATTAGCCAGCATCAAACTATCTCCTTTTTGTTCGTCAATGATCAATTGATTCAAAACTTCATATCTCAAATCTAAATTTTCATCTTTTGGAGTAATTCTAGTCTTTGGATCATTCTTTTTACACGAAATAATTATTAGCAAGAACAGAAAAATATAGTGTTTCATATATTAAATTTACAAAAAAAGGAGACTTATTTCGTCTCCTTCTCTTTTTTAATTCGCTTTTTCTTCGGCATTTTAGATTTCACAAATTTTTTGCGATCTTTTATTGAATCAAGACTGCAGGATGTGAAACAATACTTTTCGGCTTCATTTAAAAATTTCAAAGCATTTGTTAAGCTTCCTCTTTTTTCGGAAAGCAAAGATCGATGAAGCCAAATGGCTGATTTATCAATCCCTTTAATTTTCAAAGAATATCGAATCAGTTTTTCTGCTTCATGGAAATCTTCGTTATCCAAAAGACATTTGATATAATATTGTGGAACATTTAAGTTCGTCACATCGCACAGCATCGCTTCTTCAAAATAGAGCTTTGCTTTTTCGTAATCGATTAACATTTCGCTGTAGATTCTTCCCATCAAACATAGGCTGTCTGCATCTTCTGGATCGTAGGACAGCGCATAATTCAGTGCTTCCAGACAATCTGGTAAGCTGTAAGGATAATTATCTAGAGCCTCGAAGTAATATTTACTTTTAGTTAAGGTCATTTTTGTAGTTTTTTAATTCATTTTTCAGGACGTTTCTTTGTTTTTTGAAAGATTTTTCCTGATAATTCTTTTTAAAATCTGTCCCGGAAAATGTACGAATCGGACTTCCTCTTTGCACCTGCAAATGATTGTTCCATGTTTCCTGCATTCTTTTTTGAAGCTGAATAATATTCTGTTCCAAAACTTTCTCCTTTAATCTTATGATAGACAGTTTTTTATTCTCCAATTGTGAACGCGTATCTTGTGCGAAAACACTTTGTCCTGTAGGTACATGTGTTGCACGAACTGCGGTGTTTACTTTATTCACGTTTTGTCCCCCACTTCCCTGACTTCTTGTTGTCTGGAATTGAATATCTTTTTCATTAAAATTTATTTTCTCCAAACCTTCCAATTCAAAAACACCGATGAACCAATTGCTTCTTTTGTGCAGTTTACGGAATGTACTTTTTCCCTGTCCAGCAAATGCTTCCTAGCCAAGTTTTTAAAAATTCATTTAAATCTTTTGCTTTTAAAAGTAGGGTTACGGATTTCAATGTCAGATTTGCATCACCATTTTCTCGGTGTATGATTTCGTAGTCTATCGTATTATGTTTTGCTTCCTCAAGGAAAACCTTCAGAACTTTGGCAACTACCCATTGGCATTCTAAAGGTCCTCTTCCTGAGGTTATTTGTATTAATTTGTCCATTGTTATTTTGGCATTTCACTTAATCTTGGATGACCAACAGGATCAATTCCTTTTTCCAATAAATCTTTTGCAGCCATGACAGCCCAACATTTATCACTGGAATGAATATTTCTATAAAATGAAAGTAAAACATCAGGTTTCACCACCGTAAATCCATTAGTTTCTACAGTTTCTAAATCGTTTCTTTCAAAGAAATCAATTGTTATTCTGTGGAACTTTTCGTTTTCCAATTCGATTGTTTTCTCATACCTGCGGAAGTTTTCTTCGCTTGGCAAATGATCGTAACGCGTCCATACTTTCTGAAAACCTTCCTGCTGAAGAATCATAACGACTTCAGCTACATTTTCCTTATTTACAAAAACATCAATATCCTTATGGTCATGAACGTGTTTATATTCTGTATGCCCAATTTCAGACATAAAATGCCACCCCCATCCTCCTGATAAAATGACTTTATTTTTTAATTTTTCTAAAATTTCCAGTCCGTGTTGAATTCTAAATTCCGGCCAAACTTCACCGTATCTTTTTATGTTATGTGGTGCTCCCATTTTTGTTGATTTTTGTTGATCGTTGCATATTGCATGTTGATAGTCAACGGTTCAAAACAATCAACCGCCAACTAACAACCAGCAACAAAAATTATCTATCCATTCTCACAATTCTAGGCTGAAAAGTTCCGAGGATATCTACCAATTCGCTTTGGGCGTTCATGACTTCGTTGATGTCTTTGTATGCCATTGGTGCTTCTTCGGTATTTCCACCCATCAAAGTGACATTTTTGAGTTTTAATTCTTTTTTGATGTCATTTTGAGTGAAAAGGTTTCTGCATTCTCCTCTTGAAAAAGCTCTTCCCGCTCCATGGGAAGCCGAATTCAACGAATCTGGATTTCCTTTTCCACGAACGATGAAACCTTTTGCAGTCATCGATCCGGGAATCATACCCAATTCATTTTCATTGGCTGGAGTTGCACCTTTTCTATGGACAATCATTTCTCTTCCGTTGTGAATTTCTTTCCAAGCAAAATTGTGATGATTTTCGATTTTAGCTTTTACTCTGCCTCCAACCGCTTTCACCAATCTTCTGTGAATATCGTCGTGACAGGCTGAAGCATAATCTCCCGCCAAGTTCATCGCCGTCCAATATTCTAAACCGAGATGCGTGTTCAAATCCAGCCAGGCAAAGTTTTGCGCTTCTTTTGGCAATGGACATTGTTCTGTTGCAACTCTTGAATAGTATTGAGCAATCTCAGCACCCAATCCACGCGAACCGCTGTGAGAAAGAATTCCGAGATATTTTCCTTTTGGAAGTCCGATTTGCTCATCTTCTTCTGTGATTTCAACTTCCCCGAATTCTACAAAGTGGTTTCCACCGCCGGAACTACCCATTTGTTTGATGGCTTTTCCTTTTAATCTTTTCAAAATCGGGATCATATCGAAAGTATCTCTGTCGAAAATTTCGTGATCAACGTGAGATTTATGCGTTTCATACATCCCGAATTTGGTATGTTCGGCAAGAGCTTTTTCATATTTATCTCTTGCTCCGTCCAGATATGAAATAGGAGTATCCAAAATACTGAGGCTCATTCTGCAGCCAATATCCATCCCGACTCCGTAAGGAATTACTGCATTTTCTACTGCGAGAACTCCACCTATTGGAAGTCCGTAACCGCTGTGGGCATCGGGCATCAAAGCGCCTTGTAATGCAATCGGAAGTTTCAATCCTGTGTATAATTGATTTTTTGCTTCATCCGAAATATTGTTTCCGAAAATCTGAAAAGAAGTACGGTTGGCATTCAACATTCTTTTTTCTGTTTTCTTGGATGAAAGCAGGGCTTCTGCAATTTGTCCGAAGGTTAAATCTTTTTCGAAATCTTCCGGATTAGTAAGAATTTCCTTTAATAGAGATTTCACATGATGAATATTTTTCGTTGCAAAATTTCTTTTCATGACTTCCAGAGCGATATTTACGCTTTGATTGTTTGGATAGCCTATTTTTAATATATCTTTTCCTTTAAGTTTTAAATTTCCCATTGTTTTTGTTTTAAACATTTATTGGACTCATTCGTCCATAAAATAATCTGCAAACTCTGTTGCGGATATTTTTTTGTAGTGAAAGTATTTTCTACTTTCGATAAGATCAATTTTTTCATCTTCATATCTTAATTTGCCTAATCCCCCATTTATTTTTTTACAAATAATTCCTTTAATTTTATGTTGATTTAAATAAGAATCTAGTTCATCTATTTCTTTTTCTAAATCAGAGTTTAAAGGTTTGTAATGAGTGATCATATACGGTTTTACTTGTAAGGTAAATCTCCATGGCTCAATGAATTCGTAATAAACGTTGTATCTTTTTCTGAACGGATTGTATTCTTCTCTTTTCTGAAAGTATTGTTTTTCTCTGATTGTTAATCCCAATTTTGGATCATTCCATTGGTAGGGTAAAAGACGACCTAGCTTCTGATCTCTTGGTACATATATTTTTCTTCCGAATTTTCTTTTCTTTTTTAAAAATTTTCGGGTTTCAGAATACATGTAGGTGTTGATCTTCATAAGAATTCCTTCAAAAAATTCTCCATCTTTAGTTCTTTTCACATCGTCTCTTACAACAAAGAATCTTACAAATCCCTTCTGATAAGGTTTTTCCAATGGAACTAATGGAATTTTTCTTCTTAATTTCCAAAGCTCATTACTACGTTTATACTTTTTTCTGATCTGCTTTTCTACATCTTTTTTTATTATTCTTTTTCTGCTTCTCAGACTTCTTAATCTTGAAAACAGAAGGTTATCATTTTCCATTAATTATAGATATTAGAGGTGAGGTATGGTGGTTTTTCGTCAATACGTCACATTAAATCTTGTCCAACTAATACTTTAGTTGATGAGTTCTTCAAACCTCATAGGTTTTTGAAACCTATGAGGTTTATTGGCAGAGCGTTATCATTAGCCCCGATTGCAGCGACATCCTTTTTTTGCGATGGCTTGAAAAAAGCAAAGGCAAAAAAGATATAGCGGAAAGCGGGAAATAGCTCCTAAATTGTATTAAAAATGATTTCGGGAAAACTTGAAGTTTGAATTATTGCGCAATAAAAAACCCGAAATCTTACGACTTCGGGTTTTGATATATCATTGTACTGTTATTCTAAGAGTGTACCAAACCACGAAGCCTCACCACCATAAGTGGCAAACCGAAAGGAGAATTATGATCTAATTTGAACATTGCTTCGTTGTTTTTTTATTGGTTAAACTTTATTTTCTGGTGCAAATATATAAAAATTCTTGAAAATCAAGATTTTATTTTTATTTTTTTGATATTTAGCTGTAAATAAGTCTCTTTGAGATGAAATTTCATTCTCATTACCCACAAAAGAGTATATTTGTTTTCTTATAATAAAAACTATGAAAAACACTTTATTGAGAACGTTATTTTACGTCTTCGCGGTCGCGATCCTATTCTCCTGTAATTCTAACAAAAACAGTGACATTCTGAATTATACCACAGATGCAACATTAGGATTGTCAAGAGTAAATCTTAAAACAATTTCGGACAAAATTCCTGTTGAAAAGATACTAAAGGAAAAGAAAGACCTGAAAGAGGAGGAGAAATTTTTCTTGCAATTGGTCAGCAAACCTAAAGAATCAGGGATTAATATTGACAAACCTCTTTATTTTATCGTTGATCAGGGAAAATCAACCTACGATCCGGATGTAAAAGCTTTTTTCTGGGTTGATGACAAGGCGAAATTCCAAAAAAGCATGTCTGATCTTACTAAAAGCAAAGTAACCGTAGACAAAAAAGATTACATCTATGTAGACGGTAAATTGAGCGGAAGCATAAAAGGTGATATGGCCATCGTAACAACCGATAAGAGCTATAGTCCTTATGCAGGCGGTTATGACTCTATGAATACGCCAGGAATTGACACTTCTTCTAAACTTAATGAGAAATATTTCACAGATTTCTGGAGCCGTAAAGGAACTTCAAATTCTGCGATAAAAGATCAGGTAGATCAATCTTTGGTTGGTGATAAAGACGTTAGCGGATGGGTAAATCTTGCCGCTATTGCGAGCTATGCATCAAAAGGTTATATCGAAACACTTGCTGTAAATAAATTAATAAAAGATTCAGGAATTGGTTTCGATTTTAATTTTGACAAAGGAAAATCTGAAATGGATACCAAAACTTTCTTCAACGCAGATATGAAGAAAATTGTTGAAAAATATTACAGTAAAAACAACATCAATTACGATTTAGTAAAAAATGTAGAGCTTGATAATGCTAAATCTTTCTCTATCGGATTTTTCAGTTTAGATTTTATGAAATATCTGATTAAAGAAGCTGGCTTTGAAGCTACTATCAATCATTATTTATCTTCAACCGACAAAACTTTGGAAGACATTACTTCTACTTTCACGGGAGATTATGCATTTGTAGATTTCAAATCTCTTCCATCTGATTCTATGGATTATTACAGATCAAATAACGCAGTTGTATTAGGCTTTAATCCTAAGAAAAAGGCTGATCTTACTTCTTTATTGGCTGGTCCTCTTGGTCAAAGCAAAAAGTATATGATCACTGATAATCAGGTAATTTTCTCTGAAGACAACAACGCAATTTATCAGCTCCAAAATAAAAAAGCCGGGAAGAATGCTAAACTTGACAAAAAATCAGGTGTTACAGCTTATTCTTGGTCTGATGGAAAAGAGTACAATACGAAAGAAAAACCTGCGGTGAAGATCATTGATATGGTGAACGAAACTAAAGAAGACGCCGGAAACATGGTTTCTAAAACGGTATTTACTTTAGACAAAAAAGACGAAAACGCATTGTATTATTTGATAATGAATGGATAATATTGTTTTAGAAAATATTTCTCCTAAATATTTCACTCCCAAAGATTTGGAACAGTCACAGATCTGGAAAAAGAACATCACTTTCCAGAAAGGGAAGAAATTCCTGATTGTTGCGCCCTCTGGGAGTGGAAAATCTACGTTGGCGACTGCTATTCTCGGAACCCATTTTCAGTATGAAGGTAATATAAAATACGATCAGCAGATTGTAAAAAACCTTCATCTTGAGAAAATTGTAGAAAATAGAAAAGACGGTTTAAGTTTATTATTTCAGGACGTGAGATTGATTAAAGATCTTACCATTTCTGAGAATATTTTGCTGCGTGTTTTTAATCAGGATCGAAAAAAATTCATTCCGATTATGGAAGAATATGCATCAAAATTAGGCGTAGAAAGTTTATTAAACAAGAAAGCAGAAAACTGCTCTTATGGAGAAAGACAAAGAAGCGCGATCGTGAGAAGTTTAGTAAATCCAACCGATTTTCTGATCTACGACGAATGTTTCAGTCACTTGGATATGGAGAACAAAAAGATTGCTTTTTCATTAATTAATGAAGTGTCTCGAAAAAGCGGAAGTTCAGTTTTATTTTTTGAACTGAATGAATTCCCTTTTGAGCATGATTACCAAATTCTTCATTTATAAGCTTATGAAGAAAATTTTTAACTCAATCATATTGTACGCAGGATTGTTTATTGCATTCATTCTTGTGATTTCGTGTCTGCAACTGTACGAAAATGCCAACAGACTTTTCGGAAGCAAAAGCAGTGACAGCAATTACTGGCTGACGTTCAGTAAAAAATTAACGCCAGATAATATCGGAAGAAAAGAACTTCTCGGTTTTAATGAAAATGATATTACAAACCTGAAAAAATGGTCTGAAATAAAGACCGTTTATCCATTTTCTGCGAATGAATTTAAAGCTTCTGCAAATGGCGGAGATTTTATTCCTTTTTATACGGATCTTTATTTTGAAGGTTTAGATTTAAAAGCAATTGATGTTCCGTTAACAGATGAAGAATTTCAGGTGAAAGGAGACGTCATTCCGATTATTATTTCAAGGGAATATCTTAATCTTTATAATTATGGATTTGCTTTAAATCAAGGTCTTCCACAAATTTCAGAAGATTTTGCCAAGAAAATTGAGATCAATATTAATATTGTCGTCAACAAACAAAACAAGACGTATAAAGGAAGAATGGTTGGACTTTCAGACCGAATCCATTCCGTTTTGATTCCGAAAAAATTTCTTGATTCTTTGAATTTGGCAGAAAAACCTCAACTTGCGAATCAACCTAAAATCTACAACAGAGTTTTGGTTCAGGTGAAAGATTCGGGAGATGAAGGTTTGATCTCAAAAATGAAGGAAAACAATTATGAATCTAATCAGGAAAGCCTGCGTTCTGCCAAGATAAAGTCTAAACTTTTCCTTGTATTAAAAGCGATTGCCGTATTAGGTATTTTCATTTTTGCTTTGTGCCTTTATATTATTGTAAGCTTTATTAAAATTCAGTTTTTAGAAAAACAGGAAGAAGTTTCTATTAAAAACAGTTTGGGATATTCACCGAAAAAAATGGTGAGTGATATCAGCAGACGTTTCAGCATTAACTTAATGATTGTCTTAGCTTTAAGTTTAATTTTAATAGCTTCCGGGCAGTATTTTCTGGCGAAATCCAGTGTATCGAACGGATTGTTATCAATCTATATTAATCCATGGCTTTGGACAGCGATTATTATTATCCCGATATTGGTTTATTTCTTTGTAAAAGAACTGATTTATCGATGGTTACTCCGTTCATGGAAAATATAAAATAAACAAATGGCTATCAATTTTTGGTAGTCATTTTTCTTTACTCCAAATGAATTAAGCTGAGGAAAATACCATCAATTACTTTTGTCATTCTCTTTAAATCCAATGTTTCCAATGTGTCTGTTGGTTGATGATAATTTTTATTTCTGAAAAAAGAAGTATCAGTAATCATCATCGCGGAATAGCCAAACTTCCAATAGTTTAAATGATCGGAATAATCGATTCCAGTCACAAATTTTGGAGCAGAAAAGGTTTTCGTTTTGACTTGATTGGAATCTTTAAATTTTTCAATAAAATTTTTCACAAAATTTCCTGCTCCAATTTTTCTAACCAAAGTAATATAATTTCCTTTATTTCCATACACCCAAGAAAGAATTCCCAAAGGATAATCCTGAGAATTTTTTTCATCTTTAAAATATCCGATCATTTCTACACTTGCCATTCCGTACACATCGATATTGTTGTCTTTCAGATATTTTGCATGAATGTAGCTTCCCATATTTTCTGTTCTGAAATACGGTGGTTCTTCTAAAGTATAAGCAACTAAATCTATCCTATAATTGAGTTTTTGACCTTTAAGCATTCTCGCCAGTTCCAGCAATGCTGTAACTCCGGTTGCATTATCATCTGCTCCCTGTTGATCTCCACACACATCATAATGAGCCCCAATAATGATTCTTTTTTTATTTTCAGTCCCGAAAGAGCAGATCACATTTTTATAGGTTTCTTCTCCGACTTTGTACTCTTGGAAGCTTGTACTATCGCTATATTTATTAAAGTTTTGATGAATATATTCTGCAATTGTATTGAGCTGATCCAGATTTTTATAGTTTCTGAATTGTGGCGTTTTCGTAAGTGCGGTTAAATGTTCTTTAACCAAATTTATATCAGCCGGAACAGGTGATTTTTCCTCTATTTGACTCCTTTTAAAAGAATTAAAAAGAAAAATTCCTATAAAAAATAAACCCACGAAAAGAATGATTTTTCTCTTCGTAGGTTTTAATATGTTTTTAAGATTCATTTATATGGTGGTCATTTAATCTTTTGAGCCAAGATCATCCATCGTGTCATCCATTCCTCTGCTGCTTGGTCGGTAAATTCTTTCAGGATCAAGGAAATAAACATCATGTTTTGCCTTTGCAATGATCCCATTGTATTTTTCTTGAGCCATTCCCTCAGGTGCTTGAGATTCAGGTTCATTTTCATGAACTTCAACTGCGCCTTTTGCATTGAGAATTGCCTTCGCTTTGTGAGCTTCTTCGAGATTATCAGCATAGACAACAACATTATTTTTTCCTACGCTATGTTTGCTGTAAGCATCCAATAACTCTACATCCTGAGCAAAAACATAGTCCCAAAAGTTTCTTGTTTTCACATCTTCCTGATAATCATGGTGTGATGATTCATTTTCTAATTTGGATGTTGAAACAATAACATTAGCATCATCAAAACCCTGATCTCTTAAATCTTTTTTAATTTCCTCTGTGTTTACAGTTGAAGGAAATACTGAAATTACTGTATAAGCCATAATGTTTTGTTTTGGTTATGGTCTACAATACAAATGTTATGCAACTTATACTTTATAAAAGTTAATTTAATTCAAAAATCTCTCTAAAATATCAACAGCGCACTTCGGAAGGTTTGTTCCAGGACCAAAGATAAAATCGGCTCCGTTGGCATACAAAAATTCATAATCCTGTTGCGGAATTACTCCGCCAACAACGATCGTGATATCATCAGCTCCAAGCTTTTTCAATTCTTCAACAACTTGTGGAACCAAAGTTTTGTGACCGGCCGCCAGAGAAGATACTCCTAAAATATGAATATCATTTTCCACCGCCTGTTTTGCCACCTCTTCCGGAGTTTGGAATAATGGAGCAACATCAACGTCAAATCCCATGTCGGCAAATGCTGTTGCGACAACTTTTGCACCTCTGTCGTGACCGTCCTGACCCATTTTAGCGACCATCAATCTTGGACGACGTCCTTCTTCTTCTTCAAATTTTTGAGTGAGAGCAAGGGCTTGTCCGAAATATTCATTTTTTCCTGCATTCATGGCATATACTCCAGAAATTGTTCTAATATTCGCTTTATATCTGCCGAAACTTTCTTCCATGGCATCGCTCATTTCGCCAAGCGTTACTCTTCTGCGAGCTGCCTCGATACACAATGCCAAAAGATTTCCTTTTCCTGTTTTTGCAGATTCTCTGATTTCATTTAAAATCTGTTCAACCGCTTCGGTATTTCTATCTTTTTTTATTGATTCTAATCTTTCGATCTGCTTTCTACGAACTTCCGTATTATCAATATCTAAAATCTCAATTTGAGTTTGTTTTAATGATGATCTGAACGAATTTACACCAATGATAAATTCTTCCCCACTATCAATTTTAGCCTGTTTTTTGGCTGCGGCTTCTTCAATTCTCATTTTTGGAATTCCCGCTTCGATGGCTTTTGTCATTCCGCCTTCTTTCTCAACCTCATCGATGTATTTCATCGCTTCCTCGATCATTTGCTGGGTTAAGCTTTCCACTAAATTACTTCCTCCCATCGGATCTACGACATCGCAAATTCCACTTTCCTGTTGAAGGATGATTTGTGTATTTCTGGCAATTTTAGCTGAATAATCTGTTGGAAGAGCAATTGCTTCATCCAAAGCATTCGTATGTAAAGACTGAGTTCCTCCTAACGCTGAAGACAATGCTTCAATCGCCGTTCTTGTGATATTATTAAAAGGTTCTTGCTCTGTTAAAGACCAACCAGAAGTTTGGGAATGGGTTCTTAATGCTAACGATTTTGGATTTTGAGGATTGAATTGCTTCAATAATTCAGCCCAGATATATCTTGCTGCACGCATTTTAGCGATTTCCATGAAGTGATTCATTCCGATTGCCCAGAAAAAAGATAATCTTGGCGCGAACTCGTCGACATTCATTCCTGCTTTTATCCCTGTTCTTACATATTCCAGTCCATCTGCTAAGGTATAAGCCATCTCCAAAACCGGAGTAGCTCCAGCTTCCTGCATGTGATAGCCTGAAATTGAAATTGAGTTGAATTTCGGAATGTTTTGTGCCGTATATTCGAAAATATCTGCGATAATTTTCATGGAAGGCGCAGGTGGATAAATGTAGGTATTTCTCACCATAAACTCCTTCAAAATATCATTCTGAATGGTTCCTGAAAGAAGTTCTTGCTTTACACCCTGTTCTTCAGCTGCAACGATATAGAAAGATAAAATCGGCAATACTGCTCCATTCATCGTCATAGAAACCGAAATCTGATCTAATGGAATTTCATTAAACAAGATCTTCATATCTTCAACAGAATCGATGGCAACACCTGCCTTCCCAACATCACCAACAACTCTTGCATGATCTGAATCATACCCTCTGTGCGTCGCCAAATCGAAAGCTACGGAAAGTCCTTTTTGACCTGCTGCTAAGTTTCTTCTGTAAAATGCATTAGACTCTTCTGCCGTAGAAAAACCTGCGTACTGACGAACCGTCCAAGGTTTTTGAACATACATCGTAGAATAAGGACCTCTCAGATAAGGTGCAATTCCCGGAGAAGTCTCTGTTAAAGCTTCATTTTTAACATCGTCTTTTGTATAAGATGATTTTAATTCTAATCCATCTTTTTCGAAACTATATACTTCTCTTTCCTGAGGCAATACACTGAAGTCCGGTTTTTTTACAGAAATTATCTTTCGCATTCCACTAATTTTATCTCCGTAAAGTTAATTTTTTTGCATGAAACATGAAACTTACATTAACCTTAAGTTTATCTGATACTTAACAAAAGAAAAATCCGGATGTGTATCCGGATTTTATCAAATATAATAGGCTGACTTATTACTTTTTACTTTAAAGTTTTAATTCCCATCTCATACAAAGCGAAAGACAATTTATCTGCACTTTCACCAATAATCTGTTCTGTAGACCTTCCTGCACCGTGACCTGCATTCTTTTCAATTCTTAATAAAACAGGATTATCACAGCTTTGTTTTTCCTGTAATTCTGCTCCGAATTTAAATGAATGGGCAGGGACTACCCTGTCATCATGATCACTCGTTGTTACCATTGTTGACGGATAACAAACTTTTTTCACATTATGTAAAGGTGAGTATGATTTTAGATATTCAAACATTTCTTTGCTGTCTTCTGCCGTTCCGTAGTCATAAGACCAACCTGCACCGGCTGTAAATTTATTGTACCTCAACATATCTAATACTCCAACTGCCGGAAATGCAACTCTTGCTAAGTCTGGACGAATTGTCATTGTAGCTCCTACAAGCAATCCTCCGTTTGAACCTCCGGAAATAGCCATGTATTCTTTAGAAGTATAGCCTTTACTTTGCAGATATTCTCCTGCCGCAATGAAATCATCAAAAACATTTTTCTTTTGAAGCTTTGTTCCTGCGTCATGCCATTTTTTTCCGTATTCTCCACCTCCACGGATGTTTGGAACAGCGTAAACACCTCCATTTTCCATCCAGATTGCATTTGAAACAGAGAAACCTGGCTGTAAACTTACATTGAAACCTCCGTAAGCATAAAGGATGGTAGGATTTTTACCATTTAATTTTGTTCCTTTTTTATAATTAATCATCATTGGAACTTTTGTTCCATCTTTTGAAGTATAGAAAACTTGCTCTGAAACATAATCTTCAGGATTAAATTTCACTTTTGGCTTCTGGTATACTTCCGATTTTCCGGAATCTGCATTGAATTTATAAATGGTTCCCGGCGTGATATAATTTCCGAATGAGAAATACAATTCTTTCTCCGTTTTCTTTCCGCCAAAACCACCGACAGTTCCTTTTCCCGGAAGAGCGATTTCTCTGATCAGTTTTCCTGTTTTGTCATATTGCTTCACCTGATCAATGGCATCGATCATATACGTCGCGAAGAAATATCCGCCTGCAGAATTAACTCCAAGAACATTTTCTGTTTCAGGAATTACATTTTTCCAAGTTTCAGGAGCTGGATTTTTAATAGTTGTTTTCACCAAACGCATGTTGGGAGCATCTTTATCCGTAGAAATAAAAATATCATCACCGTCCGTATCAACAATATTGGCATTGATGTCAAACCCTTTATTAATTTGAACAAAATCCCCGCCATTTTTTAAATCTTTTATGTATAATTCATTCCCGTTGGTTGCATTTGCTGCTGAAATAACCAAATATCTTTGGTCTTCCGTCACATACGCTCCCAAATATCTTCTAGGCGTTTTTTCACCTCCAAAAATCAATTGATCTTCCGACTGTTTTGTTCCTAATTTATGGTAAAATACTTTATGCTTATCCGTCATTCCGGAAAGTACAGTTCCTTCTTTCGGCTTATCATAGCTTGAATAATAGAAACCGTCATCGCCCAGCCAAGAAATTCCGCTGAATTTTACATCAACTAAAGTCTCATCGATCTGTTTTTTCGTAATCGCATCAATGATGATAATCTTGTTCCAGTCGCTTCCGCCTTCAGAAATAGAATATCCCGCTAAAGTTCCTTTTTTATTGAATGATAATTGAGCTAAAGAAGTTGTTCCTTTCTCTGAAAATTTATTCGGATCTAAGAAAACTTCCGTTGCCTTAGTTTTATTATTTGTTCGGTAGTAAACTGACTGAGCCTGTAGACCGTCATTTTTAGAATAATATGTGTAATCACCTTCTTTGAATGGCGCAGAAATTTTTTCGTAATTCCAAACCTCTTTCAATTGATTTTTGATCTGATCTCTGAAAGGGATTTTTGAAAGATAGTTTTGAGTAAAATTCACCTCTTCATCGACCCATTTTTTGGTAGCTTCAGAATCATTTTCTAAATCTCTGAAAGGATCTGCCACCGCAGTTCCGAAATAAGTATCTGTCTGATTACCTTTTAATGCTTTAGGATAATTCATTTTTTGAGAATAAAATGTTGCTGAAAACAAAACTCCAGCCGTTAATAAGATAGGTTTAAAATTCATTTCGAACGATTTTCTCAAAAATACACAATCTGGTTTAAATAAAAAAGTTGTTTCGTTTCAATCAACTTGCGGGAAACAAAATACGTTGTGCGAAGGTTTCCCGCAAGTTGCAGGACACCTCCGAAGATCTACAGAAGTTTAAAACAAGTCTGTTTGTAACCTTTGTAAAATGTATTTTGTTTCCCGCAATGTTGTTTTTAACTTCTGCAGTCCGTCGAAGGTTACAAACATACATGTGACAGGTTTTGGAAATTTATCTCAACAAAAAAAGCAGCCGAAACCGACTGCTTTTGTAATATAATTTGAATGATTATTTCCCAGAATTAATATTTTTAAAATAGAAATTATTCAGCTTCCATAAGAGTTCCTGAGGGCCTCCGTTCCAGTAAAAAACGTCACTTCCTTTATAGATTTGATATAAATTAAACTTCTCTGAAAGCGAAATTTCTTTATCTGCATTCACCAATTCACTCGTTAAACTTTTAAGATATCCTTTTAATTCCTTAGCACTGATCTTTTTTATCTTTTTAAGATCTATGATGGTAACCTTGGTAGGAACTTTAATCGTTACATCATAAAAAACTTCCGAAATATCCTGACTTTGAGAATAGTCATTTCTCATCGTTTCCATATTTTTTATGGTGAAGGTGGCTGTTTTGTACCTGTCAAACAAAGCAATAAAATAATTTTTAGCATCCTGGCTGCATTCTTCACGAATATTTTCGGAAAATCCTGAAAGAAAAAGATTTGTTAACCCTTTTATTTCTTCCTGATAGGCAGTTTCTGTATTATTTTTATAGATCCCATCTTCGCCCACAAAACCTTTAAGATAAGTATTGAGGTTGTTTAAAGCATTTTCGTCATGCTTCACAAAAGTATCAAAGTATAATCCGAACACTTTATCAGGTTTTAAAACAGTTGATTGCGCGCTTAGGTTTTTGACACAAAAAATTAGCATTAAAAACAGCATACCTTTAATTCGTCCCATAGTGTTTATTAGTTATTTTGAAATTTTCATAGTTTTTATGGCCAAAAAAAGCTCTTGATTCACAAGAGCTTGATTTATTTTATTTACGTATTAGTAATTTTCTTCTTCACCTTTCATCTTCTCGGCGTTTTCTGCCATGATTACGGCGTCGATCATTTCAGATATATCACCATTCATGTAAGCATCAAGATTATACATCGATTTGTTGATTCTGTGATCGGTAACCCTTCCTTGAGGATAGTTGTAGGTTTTGATCTTTGCAGAACGGTCACCTGTAGAAACCATAGATTTACGTTGTGCAGCAATATCTCCGACAGATTTCTGTACTTCGATATCATATAATTTGGTACGAAGCATTTCCATCGCCAATTCTCTGTTAGCCAACTGAGAACGTGCCTGCTGACAAACAACCACCATTCCTGAAGGTTTATGTGTTAACTGTACTTTAGTTTCAACCTTGTTTACGTTTTGTCCACCCGCTCCACCTGAACGTGAAGTCTGCATTTCGATATCGGCAGGATTTAATTCAAAATCGATTTCCTCAGCTTCCGGTAAAACAGCAACGGTAATTGCTGAAGTATGCACTCTACCTTGAGATTCTGTTTCAGGAACACGCTGTACACGGTGAACACCGGATTCAAACTTCATGACTCCATAAACACCGTCTCCTTCAATCTTTAAAATAAGTTCTTTATAACCTTTTGCAGCTTCGCTAGAATCTGTTATTTCGTGCTTCCAACCTTTAGTCTTAAAGAACATTGCATACGCTCTGTAAACGTCTTCCACGAAAATAGCAGCTTCATCTCCACCGGTTCCGGCACGAAGTTCTACGATTACGTTTTTATCGTCTGTTGGATCTTTAGGAATTAAAAGCACCTTCAGTTCTTCTTCCAAACCTGGAAGTTTACCCTGAGCTTCAACTTTTTCTTCTTTAGCCATATCGACCAAGTCTCTGTCTGAACCATCAGCGATGATTTCCTCAGATTCTGCGATATTATCTAAAGCGCCTTTGTACTGATCGTAAACTCTTACAATTTTTCCTAAATCGCTGTATTCTTTATTTAATGAAGAATATTTTTTTTGATCTGAAATTACATCAGGCTGTATAATAAGGTCTGCTACCTCATTATATCTTTGTTTTATAGCTTCTAGTTTTGGAATTAACGACTTAGACATTGTAGAAATTTTGTGGATGCAAAGATAAGAATTATTAATTCAATACTCAATAGTCTTTGGATAAACTGTAACTATTTGATATGTATTATTTTGTCTATCAATTAATATTATATCGATTTGATTTTAAAATAAGATCTAGATTTTTATTTAAGTCCTTTTGTCTTGAAACAAAAGAACGAAAAGTTCAAGACTGGAAACTTCCGCTAAAAATAAATTCTGTTCTCTAAAAATTCTAAAACTCGTGCGGATTTACTCTTGTTGTTTTATTTCAGTATTTGTCCCGCACTCAAACAGTAGAATTTTCTTAACGTTCACAGGTTTTATTTTTTTAACGCTCCATTTTCCTAGGTCGATTTAAACCTTTAAACCTTATTCAGGAATACTCTTAGAAAGCTTTTTATCAATCAAATACAAAATAATTCCCAACGCTACAATTCCTAATCCGATGAGACTTTCTTTAGGGTTATGAACAAACGTAAAATATAAAATATAGACACTGAACAACATGAAAACAGTTGGAAAGACATAAAAAATATTAGATTTAAATATTTTTCGCTGACTTTTTTTAAGAAAGAAAACCGTAGAAATAGCCAACGTTGCAAACAGTTGAAGAATAAATGAGGTGTACACAAAAATTTCTTTAAAACTTCCTGTCAGAATAATCAAAGTGGCGATAACCGCATGCGCAAAAATAGCTCGAACCGGAATTCCTTTTTTATTATTAACCGATAAAGATTTCCATAACTTATTTTCTTTAGCAAAAGCCTGTGTTAATCTGGAACCAACCCACAAATATCCACTGATTGTTGCGACCAATTGTAAAGCAATAAAGACATTCACTATTTTTCCAAAAGAATGACCGAGCATATTATTGGCAGCCTCCCTCATTACATCTTCTTTTCCTGCCAATTGATGGATCGGCGCATGTTTCAGCATAATATAATTGATCAAAATATAGCAAACCGTCACGAAAACGGTTCCTACAATCAATGCTTTGGGAAGATTTTTTTGAACATTTTTAATTTCTCCTGCAATGTAAGATGCAGAGTTCCAGCCTGTGTAAGAATAGGTTACAAAAACCAACGAGGTTGCGAATGCGGGAAGCATCATTTCGTCTTTCCAACTGTCGGTGAAACTTAGACTATTTCCAATTTGAGGTTCTGAAAGGACAACACCCAAAATAATCAGGACAACGATAAAAGCGACTTTAATAAATGTAAAAAAATTGTGAAATCTGCTCGAAGCTTTTAAACTAAATGATAAAGACAACGCCACCAAAAAGATGACAACAATCGAAAACCAAGTTCCAAAAGTGAAATCAAAAGCAGAAAGATATTGCGACATCGCCAAAGCCGCTAGTGCAACGGGTGAAGAAAACCCGATAATCAAAGAAATCCAGCTTACTAAATAACCCAAAAGCGGATGATAAATTTCTTTCAGATAAATGAAATCACCTCCGTTTCCTTTAAAATGAGAACCCAATTCGGCATAACAAAATGCTCCAAATAGAGCCAAAACTCCACCAATCATCCAAAGCAGAAAAATGCTGTAGGTATTAGTAACATCTACCAGCTGAAACCCTAAGGTTGTGAAAATCCCCGTCCCAATCATATTGGATACAACGATGGCGACTGCTGTTTTCCAGCCTATTTGATGTGAAGTAGTGCTCATTTTTATATATATGCTAGATTTTATATTTAAATAATTGGGCAGTTTAAACTAATTAAAAATTTAACCACAAAAGAATTAAGCACTTAAGTTATTTGAAGTTAAAATTTTATTACAAAGAAGAACACATTAGTTTTTGAAAATCTTTGATTTTCTTCTTATGTGAACTTTTTATTTTCGAAGTAATAAGCTTTTTTAAACTAAAGTGCTCTAAAGTGTCAAGAAGCTTTTGTGGTTAAAATTAGATCTTAAATTTATTCAATTAAAAATTAAAGTTAACTCTTCCGAAGAAATAACTTCCCAATGTTCCCATTTGAACCGGCGCGTATTTGAAAACTCCGTAATAAGAATTCTCGTAGATCTGCAGATCAGGGAAAACATCTAATAAATTGTTGGCTCCAATCGTAAGGTTTACATTTTTAGTTATATCATAGCCAACGCTTACGTCTGTAACAATTTTAGGAGCAAATTCCTGAACACCACCGAAAGGATAACCGTCTCTGATGACCTTACCAAAATACGTATTTCTCACTAAGAAATTGAATTTACCAATCCCATAATTCAAACCTAGTGTCGCTTTTGCTTTGGGAGAAAGGGTTTCAATAATATTGATTTGATCCGGTCCAAAAAATTCGTTTTGAGGCGTTCCTAAATTCTGAGGGAAATGAAAGTCTGTGATCTTTGTTTCTGTGTAATTTCCTGCTAAATTGATGTTTAAATTCCCACCTGCTAATTTCCAGTCGTAAGAAACAACCAAATCAACCCCTTTTGTTTCGGTATCAATTGCGTTGGCGAAGAATCTTCCGCTTTCTGCGATATTATTTTCGCCGACCAATTCAGGATCTGACAATCTTTCGTCCGTGATGTTGCTCGTGATAACAATTCTGTCTTTTACTCCAATCCAATATCCGTCCAATGTGATGAAAAGTCCTTTGGCAGGTTTTAAAGTAAACCCAAGACTTGCATTGACAGAAGTTTCCTGTTTTAATTTATCAAAACCAAGAACCTCAGCCGCTTTACTGTCTGTCGTGAATATTCCTTTTCTTACAATTCCGATTCCGGAAGTTGAAATATCTGCATACGAGTTATTAAAATATTGTTGTTGCAAAGATGGCGCTCTAAAACCCGTTCCCACCGCTCCACGAATCGCGTAATTTTTTACAAATTCATATCTCACAGCCAATTTTCCATTCAAAGTATTTCCGAAGTCAGAATAATTTTCAAATCTTGCGGCAGCATCGATATTTAATTTTTTATCTAAATCATAAGAAACATCTGCATAAACAGCCGTAGAATGTCTTGATTTTTTCAATGCATTATCAGGAGAAAAGCCCATAAAAGACTGTGATCCACCATTTCCAACTACTGTAGATCCCGGCGTTGCAATATTTCCATTAATATCATAGGTTGCGTAAGATGCCTCATCTCCGGCCTTGATTTGATATTGCTCAAACCTGAATTCTCCTCCGAAAGCAACATTGAAATTGTTTAAGTTCTTAGAAACATCAAGGTTAATGGTATTTTGGAGAAAGCTATGCGCTCCTGCATAAAAACTTGTCGGAGATTTCGCACCTAAAGAAGCATTATTAGTGTTGTTAACATTATAATTGAATGTATTGCTTCCGAAAGTATTACTCAGATCAAAAAGCCAATCGTTTACATTGTATTTCGTTCCTACAGCATAAGAAAGATCGTACACCTGAGATTTCAGATTAGCCTGAAAACCATTCGGATAAATTGAAGAAACAATATTTGAAGTTTCGCTCGGAAGTCTTCTAAAACCAAAACCTTCACCTTCTTTTAAACTGAATCCTCCAAAAGTATAGAGTTTAAAATGGTCATTAAAAGGATATTCTGCATTGAAAAATAACTGAGCCTGTTTTATTTGAGCATCACCGATTTGGAAATTGAAATCATCTCTGGTTAAGCCTCTTTTACTAATCTCCGCATCATCATTTTGTTCTGCAATAATTGGGTTTGGAGCAAATTCATATGCAAAATTATCTCCAAAAATATCTAATTTATGATTCTGTGTTCTCGTCGTTTTTCCTCTTTGACTTAGCTGTAACGACAAATTGATATAACTTTTATCTTTTCCTAAAGAAGTTCCGTAATTGACTGCTCCCTGATAGGTTTCACCATCATTTCTACCTGATAATCCGTAGTTTAAACTTGCAGAAGCACCTATATCTTTTTTAAGAATAATATTAATAACGCCTGCAATGGCATCAGAACCATATTGTGCTGCTGCTCCGTCTCTTAAAACCTCAATTCTGTCGATCGCAATCACAGGAATTGTGCTTAAATCTGTCCCAACAGAGCCGTTTCCGACTGTATTTTGATAGTTAACTAATGATGTTGTGTGTCTTCTTTTTCCATTCACTAAAACTAGAACCTGATCGGGTCCCATTCCTCTTAATGTCATAGGATCAATATGTTCTGTTCCATCAGAAGCAGACTGTCTCACCGCATTAAAAGAGGGAATTACATAATTTAATAGATCCTGAACCGTTGTTTGAGGTGCAGATTTTTGTATTTTTTCAATATTGATAACATCTACCGGAACAGGTGTTTCCAATTTTGTTCTTTTAGCATTTCGGTTTCCGACGATTATTACGTCTTCGATTTGTTTTTCTTTTTCAAGTTCCTGAGCCGATACGAAAACCGCTCCAAGCAATAATACAGATATGCTTAGTTTCTTCATCTTTTGTTTTTTGCAAAATTAATAATAAACCCGGACGGACAAAAATCCGCCAACAAAGATTGTCAAGAAATGGAATGAATATTGAGAATATTGACTTCACTTATCTTCCCCCAATCGGGTTGGAATTAGCACCTTTACACATTGAAAACGTGCCGGTTGCTAAGGTTTCACAGGGCCAAATCCCTCCACCTTTCTTGATAAATCTACTGCAAAGGTAGACTAATAATTTTAATTGGCAAAAATTGTGAATTTTTAAAGGTGAAGGGTCAAAAGTGAATTTTAGTGTAAATGAAAAAGAGAGGCAATTTTCATTACCTCTCTTTGTTTAATTATACATTATGTTTGTCTTATTTAATAATCATCTTCTGGATAGCAACTCCGGTTTCAGATTTTAAATGAACCAGATAGGTTCCGGCAGGATAATTAGCTTTTAATTCATAAGTTCCTGACTCATTTTTAAGCTTAATGGAATCCATTTTTTTACCGCTCATGTCATAAATTATAATTTCGCCGTTTTTGGCTTTATGATAAATTAATTTCGCTAAACCGTTTTTAACAGGATTGTCCGCAATTTGAAGTGATAATTTATTTTCAGCGTTAGCATCAATTGTAGATAAAGTTCCTGTGTAGTTTCCGAAAATTCTAAATTCTCCCGGCTGAAGATTAATTGGAGCCGTTGTAGAAGAAACTACTGATACTGTGTTATCCAGTAAATTTTTCCACTGTCCTGCGTACGGGAAGTAAGGCACAACATCTTTTGCAGAGGTATCGTAATTGGCTATAACGACAACATTCTGAACAGTACTTGCCGTATTATCGTACACGTAAATTCTGGTAATTAATCCATTAGGATCATTGGTAAGATTATTTGATTCTACAGAATATGTTTTTGATTTAAATACCGGATACAAACTTCTAAGATTAATGATCTGAGCCCAAGTATCATAAACTGCCTTTCTGTTCGCATTAGTGTCATATCCTAAAGAAAAAGCAATTGGCTTCTCATCTGTTCGGCAACCATTGTTGATAGATCCGTCTCCACATCTGTTGATGCTGAATTCATAACCCAATTCACCAAATTGCCAGATCATTTTCGGGCCGGGAATTGTGAAGAATGTTGCTCCGAAAGTTTTCATTCTATTCAACGCTGTGTTTAGATTTTTAACATCGTACGCTCCGTTTACAGCTCCGTAAGAAATATTTTTAAACATTAATCTTTCTTCATCATGGCTTTCTCCATACCCAACTGCGTGCATATTGGTGAAACCATGAAGCGTGTGATTCATTCTGTCAAAGTTGCTGTTTTCTTTGTAGCCCATCGTATTTTGATTGTACGCGCCATTTTGATTATTCCAAAGCATTACACCCTTTCCTTCTGCAACTCTGTAATTTGCCCATTGCTGTTCTTCTGCATCAGTTCCTAAATGTTCGAAAATCATATAAGAATTTGGATCAATTGCCCACTGTTTATCAGCATAATATTTCATGATGTCTACCCTGTCCTGCTGATAAGCATTGGTACAGGTTTCATCATTTTCAGAACAGCTTTGCGTGAAACCTTTTGTAAGATCCCAACGGAAACCATCGATATGATATTCTGTTAACCATTGTTGAAGCGTTCTTTCAACGTAATATTTAGTTGACGGACTTGTATGGTTAAAATCATTGAAAACATTGTACGAATGTTTCGGAACTGTATTAAAATATGGGTTATTTGGAGCTACATCACCGTAACCGTCTCCATCAGGATCAATATTCCAAAGTCTTACCAACGGAGAACGTCCTGTTGCATGATTTAAAGCTACATCCAAAATCACAGCAATCCCGTTGTAATGGCACAAATCAACAAATTCTTTGAATTTTTCCGGTGTTCCGTACGCTTTATCTAATGCATAATGGAATGACGTATTGTATCCCCAAGAAAGATTGCCCTCAAACTCCATAATTGGCATCAATTCAATCGCATTGATCTTTAAATTTTTTAGATAAGTAATTTTATTGATTAATGACTGCCAGTTTTTTTCCTGTGTAAAGTCTCTCAATAACAATTCATAAACAACAAGATCCTCTTTGTTGGGTCTCTGGTAACTTGTAGTCTGCCAGTTGTAAGGAGTCTGTCCTGTTTTAAACATAGAAACCTCAAAGCCCTGTCCTGCAGGAAACAGAGGTAAATTCGGGTAAGTTGTAGCCGAGATCCACTGATCATCATAAGAAGACAATATTTGTGGAGAAAAAGGATCTGCTACTTTTCTAAGATCGTTGGTTCTGTATTGGAAAGTATATAGTTGAGAAGGCGTGATACCCGTTAATTCGATCCAATAAAGATCAGGATTTGTGGTATCTCTTTTCATTAAATAAGCATCATTCACAGCCCAGTTATTGAAACTTCCGATCACATGAACGAAATTTTTAAACGGAGCATACAAAGCAAGTCCAACTCTGGTATTATCTGTCGGATGATAGTTGATTCCTTGTTTTATCCATGTCGGAATTGCTTCAGAAACAACATTTCTCGGTGTTTGAAAAATGAACGTTGCATTTTTTGTGTTTGAATTGGCATCTGTTGCAATTAATTCCATATTTGCATCTGCAGTTACGGTATAACTGTAAGAATATGAAGTAGAAGGCGTTGAAGTAGAATTTACAACAGTTCCATTGGCTTTCAACTGAAATGTTGAATTAACATTGGTTGTAGCCGTCACATTAATAGAATTTCCCACCGGAACCGATGTCAAACTGTTCGCTAAAGGATTGGTTAAGTTTAAATTTAAAACACCAACATTTACAAAACTATCTACCGTCTGGTGACTTCCCGTCTTATCTTTCAGCAAAAACCCGAATCTTCCGATTCCTGTTCTGTTATAAAATGATGTCGGAGTAAAAGTTATAGAATACGTATCTGCTGTTGAATTATAGCTTAATTTATTTAAGTCATTAGAATCTCCCCAACTCCCATTGGTAGGGCAATCCTGACTATTACTGTAATTCGTATCTAAAGACCACGTCCACATATAAACAGCATTATTGGCAACTCCCCATGCAGATTCATCGATCTGACTTCCGGGTACCGTTAATGTAATCTGATCCGTCTCATTGAACGGATTTGGTGTAACTGTATAGCTTATCTGCCCAAAAATAAGGACGGTTATAAACAACAATACACTCGAATAAAATTTCCTCATAAAAGTTTGTTTTTTTTAGTTAGTACGATACGAATGTAATTTAATTTTTGAGAATTATTTATATTTTGATCCAAAAACATGCATTTTAACGATTTAAACATTATGCATTGACGAGTATTTTATGCATCCGATATTTTTTAAGTTGAATGATTGTCTAATTCACAACTGACTTTGTCCAGTTCATATTCTTTGCCATAGTTTTGAGTAAATCTGCGCTTTACTTTTGCTCCAGAAATTTTAAAGAAATCAAAATAATTTTAATTTAAAACAATTATAGCAATGAAAATAAATCAGACTCATAAAAGAAATTTTCAGACAATAGCTGCAACAGCTTTTCTATTTATTTCAACATCAGGTTTTGCACAACAGATTGCAACAGGAAATAATAAAAATTCGGAGGAAATTCGTCCTTTTCATATTCATGTTTCAGACAATGCTCTTAGTGAACTTCGTCAACGTATCAATACAACGAGATGGCCGAATAAAGAAACGGTAATCGATCAGTCTCAGGGTGTAAAATTAGATCAGATCAAAAATTTAGCTAATTATTGGGGAACAGACTACGACTGGCGTAAAGCCGAAGCAAAACTAAACGCTCTTCCACAATTTGTAACTAATATTGACGGACTTGATATTCAATTTGTTCATATTAAATCAAAGCATAAAAATGCACTTCCTTTAATTATCACTCACGGATGGCCGGGTTCTGTATTTGAACTTTTAAAAATAGTCGGTCCACTTACAGATCCCACCGCTTATGGCGGAAAAGCAGAAGATGCTTTTGATCTTGTTATCCCGTCAATGCCCGGTTATGGATTTTCAGAAAAACCAAAATCTACAGGATGGGGACCGGAAAAAATCGGAAATGCATGGGATATTTTGATGAAGCGTCTCGGATACAAAAATTATGTTTCACAAGGAGGAGATTGGGGTTCTGTGATTGCAGATGCGATGGCTCGTCAGGCTCCAAAAGGTCTGCTAGCAATACATGTGAATATGCCCGCAACCGTACCGGCAGAAATTGCTAATATTTTAAAAGAAGGCGGTTCTGCTCCCTCAGGATTATCAGATAAAGAAAAAGCAGCTTTTATTTCATTAAATAAATTGTATACAAAAGGCGGCGGTTATGCAGGAATGATGGTTACCCGTCCGCAAACTCTTGGCTATGGACTCACAGATTCTCCAACCGCACTGGCTTCTTTTTTCTTAGATAAATTCAATGAATGGACGTACAGTGGAGGAAATGCCGAAAAATCTCTTACCAAAGATGAAATGTTGGATGATATTACATTGTACTGGCTAACCAATACAGCTACTTCTTCTGCGCAGTTGTATTGGGAAAACAATACCAATAATTTCAATGTTGTAGAGCAAAAAACATCCGAAATTAAAATTCCTGTTGCGGTAACCGTTTTTCCGGGAGAGATTTATCAGGCTCCGAAAAGCTGGACAGAGCGCAGTTATAAAAATCTTATTTACTTCAATGAGGTGAAAAAAGGTGGTCATTTTGCAGCATGGGAAGAACCTCAACTTTTCTCTGAGGAAATGAGAGCTGCTTTTAAATCATTCCGTAAATAACAGAAAATCAAATCAATGTTAATTAAAAATTTAAATAATATGTTCCACATTTCAATACCTAAGCATCATTATTTCATTAAAAAATATTTGATCAGCGCTATCCTTATTTTACTGTTTACTATAGGGTTAAATGCACAGGAAACGAAAAGTTCTCTGGGAACTTTAAAGCAAATCAACGCAGGTGTCCTGAATATTGGTTATACAGAAGCTGGCTCACCCAATGGAACTCCAGTAATTTTGCTTCACGGATGGCCATATGACATTCATAGCTATGAAGAAGTTGTTCCTTTATTAACAGCGAAAGGTTACAGAGTAATTACTCCCTATTTAAGAGGTTTCGGGACAACTCGTTTTCTTTCTGATAAAACCATGAGAAATGGGCAACAAACAGCGGTTGCGAATGATATTATTGCTTTAATGGATGCTTTAAAAATCGACAAAGCGATTATTGGCGGATTTGACTGGGGGGCGAGAACTGCGGACGTGATGGCTGTACTTTATCCGGAAAGAATAAAAGGTTTGGTTTCCGTGAGCGGATATTTAATTACCAATCTTGAAGCGAATAAAAAACCTCTTTCTCCAAATGCGGAATTGGGTTGGTGGTATCAATATTATTTTTCAACCGAGCGTGGTGAAAAAGGATATAAAGACAATACGTATGAATTCAATAAATTAATTTGGAAAACCGCTTCACCATTATGGAATTTCAGTAAAGAAACATACGATCAAACGGCACAATCTTTCAACAATCCGGATCATGTTGCGATTGTTATTCATAATTACCGTTGGAGATTGTCTTTAGTAAAAGGAGAAACAAAATATGATGAATTGGAGCAAAAACTTCAGTCAAGACCTAAAATCAGCGTTCCTACCATTACAATCAGCAGTGATTTTGACGGTGCTGCGATTGACGGAAAGGCTTACGAAAATCAATTTACAGGAAAATATTCACATAAAATCTTAAAAGGAATCGGGCACAATGTTCCGCAGGAAGATCCGAAGTCTTTTGCAGATGCAATTATTGAAGTTGATGGTTATTCAAAATAACTTCACTTTTTAGAATGTCTTTTTTACACTTCAAATTGTCTGTTTCACTTATTTTATGATTTCATACAATTTTAAACTCAACTAATTTTGACCTATAATTTTAAAACTAATTAATAACAATTAAATATTTTCAAAATGGAAAACAATCAAACTTTACAAACAGAAAACGTATTATACACAGGAAAAACTCACACTACAGGTGGTCGCGAAGGGTTTTCTAAAAGTTCTGACGGAAACCTCAACATAAAATTGTCAACTCCGGGTGGAAATGAAGCAGGAACAAATCCGGAACAGCTTTTTGCAGCGGGATGGTCAGCTTGTTTTATCGGAGCTCTTGGAATTGCAGCGAGAAGGAGAAAAATCAGACTTTCTGCCGAGACAGCTGTAGATGCAGAAGTTGACCTTTGTATGAGTGATGATGCTTATTTTTTACAGGCTCGCCTGAATGTAAGTCTTCCGGGAATAGATGCCAAAACCGCAAAATTATTGACCGAAGAAGCGCACCAGACATGTCCGTATTCAAAAATGTCAAGAGGAAATATTAATGTAGAAATTAATATTATTTAAAGCTTAATTCCAATTATTTAAGCAAAACCCGCTGTGCATTTTTATCATACACAACGGGTTTCTGCAATTTAATAATGAACTAATATGTAAAACAAAAGGCCTTAAAAAAGCCTTTTGTTCATCAATCAAATATCTATGGACTTTAGTTTTTGCTGATTTTTTTTGAGAAAGTCTGTCCGTTCTTCAATTTCAATTCTACAATGTAAATTCCTTTTGGAAGTCCCTGCAAATCGATCTGATCATTAGAGAATCTAACATTAATTTTCTGCCCTACAACATTCATTACATTTATATTTTCAATCGCTGAATCTGCTTTAATATAGAGAATTCCGTTGGTTGGGTTGGGATAAATTCCTAGTGTATTAAGTTTAATATCTGAAGTACTTAAGCCTGTAAAATCTTTAATACATCTTACAGAAGCACCCTGACCTCTTGGAGCCCCAGAAGATGGATTGGCGATGGTAGTTCCTACATAAAGATATTTTCCACCTGTGCTTGCTACATCTGAACTCCAGAAATACCCTCTTTGTCCTACAAAGGTAAATCCGCCATCTGTACTACCTCTATAACCACCTGCCGGCAATTTTAATTTACTGTTAAAAGCTGAAGTTGGATTGCTGATCGATGCTGCGTTTACAGCCGATGTCCAATCTGCCTGAGAAGGCATTTTCCAGCCCTGCCCGATTGCTTTACAAGGATCTGCTCCGATTGCCTGATTTACTGCTGAAGCGTTATTCGCTGTCCATTGGTCACTTGAAGCGTTTCCACCCCACCATGAGCTTGCACTGGAACCAATAATAAATGAATTAACTCCCACCAATGCACTTGGATTATTAGTTGAAGGAGCAGTAACAGTAGCCGAGTTTCTTGCCTGATGGCCATCATCCCATCTTCCCCATTGGAAAAGATCTCCATAAGAATCTGCATCAGCCTGAGAAGTTGCCACCTGTGCACTTCCTAAATTTTGCTGAAGCCAAATTTTTCCGTCTGATCCTCTTACCGTTGTATACGTTACAGGCTGTCCTTTATAGGTAAAAGTAACACAACCTAAATCACCAATATTAGTTCCCGGATCTGTATTATTACAAAGCTGAGCTGCGCTGCCTAAAGAAATTCTTTTTACTTTTAAACCTCCATCTGTATAGGCTAAAACAAGATAATTATTTGCTTTATCGATCGCAAGATCATTGTAAGTTGCCTGTCCGTCAGAAAGGAAATTTCCTCCTAAAGTTCCCCAAGTTTGAGTAGCATTATCTAATTTGTAAACTGTATTTCTTAGCAAATCATCATTTTCCCAACGGCTTGCTACCACGTAAGGCTCGCCAGCAGAAGTTACTGCAATGGCAACATGCTGAACACCTCCTGAAGAAAAATAGGCATTTCCTAACTGTACCCAAGAAGTTCCGTCAAATTTCTTAACATTCACTTTTCTTGAGTTTGCAGCGTTTGAAACATAAGCAACGTAAAGATTATTATTAGCATCAATTGCTATATCTGATGTATAACTTTCTCCTGAAGATGAAGCATCCACAATACTTCCGCCCGTCAATACCCAGTTGTCAGAAGTGGTTGCAGTCGTTGTATTTTCATATACTCTTACTCCACTTGCTACGTTGCAGGTATACACTTTGTTATTCGTTCCGATCACCATTTCTGCAAATGAAGCTCCACTAGAGAATCCAGTATTTCCTACTTGCTCCCAAGCTCCGTTTACATAACGCTGAACCGTTCCTGAATTATGAGTACCAAAAGTGAATAATACATTCGATGGAGATACTGCTGAAGCATGATAATTAACCGTACTTGTTGTTGCACTTGGTAATTGAGACCAAGCAGTTCCGTTAAACTGACGAACTTCTAATCCCGTTCCCTGATTTGTATAATAAATATTACCTGAACCATCCACAGATAAAGAGTTGTACAACGCTATTCCTGATGTAATTCCGGCACTTCCTCCGGCATAAGACCAAGAAGTTCCGTTGAATTTCTGTACAGAACCTTTTGTTACTGATGAATCATAATAAGAAATAAAATAATTTCCCGAATTGTCTACCACCAAATTATTGTGGCTCGTTCCTGCTGCCGAAATCGGTTGCACCGATCCAACATTCTCCCATTGCTGTGCGTATGAGTAACTTCCTGCGATAGTAAGCAATCTTAACCCCACCCCAATTTTTTTCATCGCAAAATATAAATTTCCGAACATAATGAATATTATTTTTATTTATTCTAAATTTAATTTAATTTTGCGCAAAATTAGTTGACATCTTTAACCTTGAGTTATCATTTCCAAACTTTTTGTTATCTGATGTCCGGCTTTCGTTTTAAATTGTACCATGCCCGTAAAAACCTGTCGTATGAAGAATCAATCTAAAAATGGATTATTGTTCAGATCCGAAGACATTAAAATCGTAATGCAGGAAGACTCGTACCCTGACAAGTTTTCAAGATCGAATATGATCGAGGGTAAATCGAGTTTTAATCTTATTTTTTTATTGAGCCCGAATATTAATTTGGAAGCTCAGGATTGTGGTACGCACTTTAAATTCAAGAAAAATCAATACATTCTTCATTATTCGCCCCAAGAAAGTACGGCTGAACTTTGGACAGAAAATCAGGAAGTTTTAAAATATCTTCAAATTCAGATCAATTATCAATATATATTTAATCTGATTAATCCTGAATCTAATCGAGAAAGCGCAGAGATTTTGGAAAATATGATCGAAAACAATTATATTTTTCTTCACAAAGAAACTCCTCCGAATATGACTGTAGAAATGCATATCATTTTAAGGGAAATTGTAAGCTATTCTAAAAGAGGCGTGATGCAGAAATTATTCATTGAAGCGAAGATTATTAAGCTTTTGATTTTAATTTTTGAACAGTTTAATGAAAAAAACACGATTGAAACTTCACCAAAAACACCATCAATTATTAAAAAATTCGTTGATGAAAATTTTCACAAGAATATAAAAGTTGAAGAAATAGGAAAGTTGATAGGAATTAATCAGAATAAAATAAGAAAAGAATTTAAAGCCCAATATCACATCACGGTAACAGATTATCTATCTGAATTAAGAATGCTTAAAGCTAAAAAAATGATCATCGACAAAGAAATCATGATCAAAGAAATCGCCATTGAATGCGGTTACGAATACGTTCAAAACTTTACAAGAGCATTCAAAAAGAAATACGGAGTTTCTCCTGAAACTTTAAGAAACGGATAAAAACAGAAAAACCACCTAATAAATTAAGTGGTTTATATATGTTGTTTTGCTTTGATATTACTTTTTCAGAATTCATGTGAAAAAGCAATGACAATCAATTAATGATGTCCGTGACTATCGTGTAAGAAAGGTCCGTTTCCTTTAGGGTTGCTGAAGATCACTTCTACTCCCTTCTGCTCATTCAGTTCTTTTCTTCTGATATCTTCCGGATCAAAAGGTTTTACTTTACCGAAGTATTCCATCAAACCTTCACTTAACCACATTGGGATTACCAATCCAAAAAACATAAAGATACACCAGAATCCTACAAGGAACATTGTAACAAAGTAGATTGTCCAAAGGAACTGATAAAACGGCCAAAATGCTGATAACATCATTTTTCTTATATATTTTAGGCAAAAATAGAACTTTTTTCTTTTTTAAACAAAAGATCAGCGCCCTATTTTCATTATTTATTTTTATTTTAAACTAATTTAGAGAGAAGTTAGATATTAGATGTTAGAAATTAGACTTATAGCTTTGGTCAGGATTTCTATAATTAATATCATTGACGTCTGCTTATTTAATGGGCAAGATTTGCGAAGAAATCATTTCCTTTATCATCGGTAATGATGAATGCTGGGAAATCTTTCACCTCAATTTTTCTCACCGCTTCCATTCCTAATTCAGGGAAATCAACCACCTCAACAGACAAAATATTATCTTTTGCTAAGATTGCCGCAGGTCCACCAATTGAGCCAATATAGAATCCTCCGTATTTATGACAAGCGTTAGTAACATCAGCTGTTCTGTTTCCTTTTGCAAGCATCACCATGCTTCCGCCATGACTTTGGAATTCGTCTACATAAACATCCATTCTACCCGCTGTTGTTGGCCCGAAACTTCCTGAAGCCATTCCTTCCGGAGTTTTTGCAGGTCCCGCGTAATAAATCGGGTGATTTTTGAAATATTCAGGCATTGGTTTTCCTGCATCCAACAATTCTTTGATCTTTGCGTGAGCAATATCTCTTGCAACAATCAATGTCCCATTTAATTTTAATCTTGTTTTGATTGGATATTTTGAAAGCTCTGCTAAAATTTCAGGCATTGGTTTATTCAAATTGATCTCAACCGCTTCCTCTAAGTGTGGAGGTGTTGCAGGCAAGAATCTTTTCGGATCTTCTTCCAATTGCTCCAAGAAAATACCATCTTTATTGATTTTTCCTTTAATATTTCTATCAGCCGAACAAGAAACTCCCATTCCAACCGGGCAAGAAGCCGCGTGACGAGGAAGTCTGATTACTCGAACATCGTGAGTTAAATATTTCCCACCAAACTGAGCACCAATTGCACTTTCCTGACAGATTTTCTGAACTTTAGCTTCCCATTCCAGATCTCTGAAAGCCTGACCCGCTTCATTTCCTTCTGTAGGAAGGTTATCGTAATATTTTGCAGATGCTTTCTTTACCGTAGCTAAATTCGCTTCAGCAGAAGTTCCACCAATAACCAAAGCTAAGTGGTAAGGCGGACACGCAGCTGTTCCTAAATCTGAAATTCTTTCTTTTACAAAAGCTTCCAAAGATTTTTCGTTCAACAAAGACTTTGTTTTTTGATATAAGAAAGTTTTGTTAGCAGAACCACCACCTTTTGTTAAGAATAAAAACTCATAAGAATCTCCTTTTTTAGCATACAAATCAATTTGTGCAGGAAGATTTGAACCAGAATTTTTCTCATCAAACATATTCAAAGGAACTACCTGAGAATATCTTAAGTTTCTTTTTTGGTATGTATTGTAAATTCCTTTACTTAAATATTCACCGTCATCAACGCCTGTGTAAACGTTCTCTCCTTTTTTACCCATCACGATAGCAGTTCCTGTATCCTGGCAAGAAGGCAATGCTCCTTCCACTGCTACAGCAGCATTCTGTAATAAGTTATAGGCAACGAATCTGTCATTATCAGTAGCTTCAGGATCATCAATAATTCTTTTCAAACTTTCTAAGTGAGACGAACGAAGCATAAAAGAAACATCTGCCATAGCTTCTTCAGCCAATAACTCCAATCCTTTTGGATCGATTGTTAAGATCTCTCTGTCTCCTAGTTTTTCAACTTTCACATACTCTGAAGTCAACTTTTTATAAACCGTATCGTCCTTTTGAATCGGGTACGGATCCTGATATCTAAATTCCATTTCAATTTTTTCTTGGTGCAAAAATACGGCTTACCTAAAAAAACATGAGTAAAATCAGTGACTTGAATTGATATTTATAATGATTATAAATTGCGGGATTCTTAGTTTATGATTAATTTTATAGAAACTTATTTTTAGCCATAAAAGGCACAAAAGTTTTTAAACATATTAGTATAATTTAAGTTTAATTAAATAGTGTTTTAAAAGAACACATTAGTTTTTGAAAATCTATGATTCTCATTTTTGTGAACTTTAAAGATTTTTATTATAAAATTTAAACTAAATCTTTTGTGTCTTTTGTGGTTAAATTAAAATTAAAAAATTTCAATCACAATGAATTACAGAATAGAAAAAGACACCATGGGTGAGGTTCAAGTGCCTGCTGATAAATTTTGGGGAGCACAGACGGAACGTTCAAGAAACAATTTTAAGATTGGTCCTGAAGGTTCAATGCCCCACGAAATTATCGAAGCTTTTGCTTATTTAAAAAAAGCAGCTGCCTTCACCAATACTGATCTGGGAGTTCTTCCTGCTGAAAAAAGAGATATGATCGCTAAAGTTTGCGAAGAAATCTTAGAAGGAAAATTAAACGATCAATTCCCGTTAGTAATCTGGCAAACTGGCTCAGGAACGCAATCTAACATGAATGTGAATGAGGTTATTTCTAACAGAGCTCACGTTAATAATGGAGGAAATCTAGGTGATAAATCTGAAATTCATGCCAATGATGACGTGAATAAATCACAATCATCCAACGATACTTATCCAACAGCAATGCACATTGCAGCTTATAAAAAGGTTGTTGAAGTAACAATTCCTGCGGTTGAAAAACTAAGAGATACTTTATCGGAAAAATCTGCTGCTTTTAAAGATATTGTAAAGATTGGAAGAACGCATTTAATGGATGCTACTCCGTTAACTTTAGGACAAGAGTTTTCAGGATATGTGGCTCAGTTAAATTACGGTTTAAAAGCATTAAAAAACACATTACCTCACCTTTCTGAGCTTGCTTTAGGTGGAACTGCAGTAGGAACAGGTTTAAATACACCACAAGGTTATGATGTAAAAGTGGCGGAATATATCGCAAAATTCACCAATCTTCCTTTCGTAACCGCTGAAAATAAATTTGAAGCTTTGGCGGCTCATGATGCTATTGTTGAATCTCACGGAGCTTTAAAACAACTGGCAGTTTCTTTATTTAAAATTGCACAGGATATCAGGTTAATGGCTTCTGGCCCGCGTTCAGGAATTGGTGAAATTCATATTCCTGAAAATGAACCGGGTTCATCCATTATGCCTGGAAAAGTAAACCCTACCCAAAATGAAGCATTAACAATGGTTTGTGCACAGGTTTTAGGAAATGATACAACAATTTCATTCGCAGGGACTCAGGGAAATTATGAATTGAATGTTTTCAAACCCGTAATGGCTTATAATTTCTTGCAATCTGCACAGTTAATTGCTGATGCATGTATTTCATTTAATGATCATTGTGCTGTTGGAATTGAACCTAACAATGAAAGAATTAAAGAATTGGTTGACAAATCTCTGATGTTGGTTACTGCTTTGAATACACACATCGGTTATGAAAATGCAGCAAAAATTGCAAAAACAGCTCACAAAAACGGAACAACGTTGAAAGAAGAAGCGGTAAATCTTGGATTTTTAACTGCTGAACAATTTGATGAGTGGGTAAAGCCGGAAGATATGGTGGGAAGTTTAAAATAAAAAATTAGATTTAATTATTATATTGTAAAAACGCTGAGAAATTTTTCCCAGCGTTTTTTTATATATGAATGGTTACGTGTCTTTCTACCACCAAAGTCCTACCCCAAAAACTAAAGCTTTATCATTTTCAAAATTTCCATTTTTGAAGAAATTACCAAAATCTTTTTTCACAAAAATGCTGAAATCATCGTAAGAAACCGTGAATTGTCCTCCATAAATAAAAGGACTCACCTGATAATTACTTCTATCTCTGTCACTGATTCCATCTCCTTTTATAATATTATTGGTAGCCATTTTTACCCCACCGTAAACATTCGCTCCCAATTTGAAACCTTTATTATAATCTCTGTACTGAACATCCAATCCTGCATTTTTGATCTTCGAAAAATTATACTGAATCCCGAGCGGAACCATGATATATCCCGTTCTCAGTTTACTTTTGCTTAATCCTTTATCATAATGAGCCAGCACAGGATTGGCATTAAGATCTTTCATGAAAAACATATTGTTATCAATATTTAAAGTTCTCCAAGAAAAACCAATTCCTGAAATCAATCCCCATGAGCTTGTTCTTCCAAACTGATAATTAAGTTTTAGTCCAAATTCAAAATTTCCGGCGTAACCTAAGTTTTTATCTAAGTCGTTATCAACTTTAGAATTCGTAAGATTCATGATTCCGTAAGAAAAATATCCTGTAAGACTTTTCGTTGGTCTGAATTTTTTCATCAATTGTGCTTTTAACTCTTCATTAGAAGTAACATCAGAGTTAAGAAGTGAATATCTTACCTGTTTTTGAATCACATTGTCAAGATCAAAGCCCAATTCTTCAATTCTTGTATCAATTTTTTCAGAAAAACGATCGGCAATGAGTGATTTTTGTTTATCAAACTCTGTTTTGTCGAGGTTTTTTGATTGGAGCGTAAGTAATTCTGCTTCCATCAGCTTTTTCTCTTCCTGAATGATAGTATCTATTTTTTTGGCATATTCATCTACTTTTTCCTTTACAATAGGGCTTACCTCGGTATCATTTTTTGACTGAAGGTTTACTGATAATGATTTTCTCTGTGAATACATTGATGTGGATAATACGCATAGGAATCCCATCATGATAATTTTCTTGATCATATTATTAATTTTTTATAGTTAAAATGAGTTTTATTTTCCGTTCAGATCAACGCTTGCCACGTTGCTTTCTTTAGTTTTTTCAATCACATCTTTATGCTCAACAGAAAAAAGCAATGTGGAAGGGTCTACATATTTTTTTCTTTTCGCAGGAATCTTTGAAGAATCTGCCTGAGCCATAATTTGTTCAGTTTTAATTTTAGGAAGTTGTGGAACAATTATTTGTGTACCTTCTTTTTGCGGAAGTATCAATTTCTTTTCTGCTAAAACTTTTGAAGGTTGAACTTCATCGATGATTTTAGTTGAAATATCTTTATTTTCGGGAGCTGTATTTTTATCTGCATAAGCCGGCTCTGTATCTTTATTTACATCTTCAAAAGATTTTTCCTGAGCGGGCATATTTTTTATTTCTGAAATTTCTGTATGTTGAATTTTTTCTTTCCCTGAATGATTTGAAAAAAGAACGAAACCCAAACCAAAAGCCAGAACAATACTTGCCGCAGCCCAAACCCAAGTCATATAAGATCCAGATTTTTTCTGCTCTTTCTGTAATTCAATTTCAGACCACAGATCTCTTGAAGGAGCAATTTCTCTTTCTTCTATCTGTTTTTTTATCTGATGTTCTAAATTATCTTTGTGCGTGCTCATTTCTCATTGTTTTTTGTTGTTGAAGATAAAGTACTCTTAACTTCTCTTTAGCTCGAAACAGCTGTGTCTTGCTTACCGCCAGAGAAATCTGTAATGTCTCGGAAATTTCCTGATGCGAGAAACCCTCCAGAACATACAAGTTGAAAACCATTCTGTAAGCATCCGGAAGCTGATTCAAAAGTTCTTGGGCATCGAAATCAATGGTAATTTCATCATCCAGAACTTCTACCAAAAAAGATGGGTTGATATCGTCTATGTAAAAAACCGTTTTGTGGCTTTTGATAAAATTAAGACATTCATTCACTACAATTCTTCTTGCCCATCCTTCGAGATTACCATCACCACGAAAACTTTCAATATGTTTAAAAATTTTACAGAAAGCTTTGATGATACAATCTTCCGCCTGATACAGGTCTGTGATGTAGCTTTTGCCCACGCTCAGGAACTTCTTAACGTTCTGCTCATAGAAAATCTTCTGAGCAGCCGGATCTTGTTTCTTAAGACGGCTCAGTAAATCTTCTTTTTTATTTCCGAACAAAATTTTCATTCTTAAAACTGTTTCTATTGTAAAGACAACGAAAACCTAAAAAGGTTACACAAAAATATATTTTTATTAAAAAAGATTTTGAATTAATATTTTTCTCTATTCAACAAGCAAATACAATAATCTACAAACCAAATGATTATAAAAAACAAAAAGGCCAGAAACATGTTCTGACCTTTTATATATTATTTAATTTCTTTATCCTGAAAATTCATCCAACATATTTCTCGTCGGAACAAAGAAAAGCGTTCCCGTAACTGCTGTGCTGAAATCCAAAATCCGGTCGTAGTTGCCAACCGGATCTCCGATAAACATATTGGTCAACATTTTTTTAGTCGTTGCAAATGTGCTTGAATACGCAATAAAGTACGTCCCGAACTCATTTGTTGAAGGACTTCCAAAAGGCATATTATCTCTTACGATTTTTAGTTCTTCACCATTTTCCCCTTCAATATTCGCCAAAGCGATGTGTGAGTTTGAAGGCTTGACATCGTCTGACATCTCAATGTCATTTTCTTTTGATCTCCCGATCACTTTTTCCTGTTCTTCTGTTGAAAGACCTTTCCAGGCATCCATATTGTGAAGATATTTTTGAACAAAAAGATAACTTCCGCCTTTAAAATCTTGATCTTCATCACCAATTTTTGCGAAATGATCTCTGTCTTCTCCGTGTGGATTTTCCGTTCCGTCAACAAAACCTAAGATCGAGCGGGCATCCCAATATTTAAATCCATTAATCTCAAGAATACTTTCAGCAAAAGGACTCAGCAATTTTGAAATCTCGATCGCCATATCAAAAATAATGCTTTTATTATCTGCTCTTAAATGAAAATGGAGATCTCCGGGAGTAGAAACAGCGGTATGTTTTATACCCTTAATTTCTTCAAAAGTGGCTAATTCCTTAGGCATTGGTGTTGGAAGGTCTAATTTTTTCCAAGCTTCGTAACTAATTCCCATCACACAACTAGCCCGGCTGTCTGGAAACCTGTTAAACACAGAATTATTTAAGTTTAAAACTAATGCACATAATTGTTGAAAGACATCTTTTAACTTAGGATCATCATTCAGCTTCCAAACCATAAAAATGGTATTGCTATTGGGATAATCGGTAACGTTTTGTGATTCTATGCTCATGAATTCAATCAATATTAGACTTAAAAATTTGAATTAAATAGCCTCAGCCGGAGTGGAAACCTGATCTGCAAAATACTGCTCCAATTCTTTCAAAGTTTCAGGATTGGTTTGAATATCTTTCACCAACTGACCTTTATTTACAACAACAATTCTGTTACAAACTTCTGTTGTATGCGAAAGATCATGACTTGAAATAAGGAATGTTACCCCATCTTGTTTTGATAATTCTTTAATTAAATTCTTCAGTTTAATCTGTGTGGAAGGGTCTAAATTAGCAAAAGGCTCATCCAGAATAATAATTTCAGGATTTCCGATAATTGCGCCTACAATTCCAACTTTCTTCTGATTTCCCTTTGAAAGATCACGAACGTATTTTCCTGAATTTAAAATTTCTCCATTAAACAAATCGTGAAATTGTTTTAAAAACTCATCTACAGAAGCTTTATTCTGCCCTCTCAATTCACCAATGAAATAGAAATATTCTTCCGGAGTCAGATAACCAATTAAAAAAGTATCATCCACGAAAGCTGAAACTTTGCTTTTCCAGGCTTCGGATTCGCTTACTTTAATTCCGTCAATGCTTACAGAACCTGTTGTAGCCTGAATCAGATCTAACATTAAGCTGAATAAAGTTGTTTTTCCCGCTCCGTTATTTCCGACAAGACCGAAAGTTTCTCCGTTGGGAATTTCAATATTTTCGATATTCAGAACAGTCGCAGTTCCGTATGTTTTAGATAAATTATTTATAGTAATCATATTAATCTTTGTTTTTGAATGCGTCTAACGTACTGTATTTCTCTTTTTTATAATGTCTTACGATGGTATCGAATATTTTTTCTCTCAATAAAAATCCAATTAATCCTAAAATGGCAATGCTTACCACTCCGACAGTCATTCCGAAGAAATATTTTGAAACTCCGAAAACAGCCATCGGTAAAAGCATTTTTGGAATTAGTAACAGCAAAGCTTTCATATTGAAACTATTTTTTTGTCCAATCCTTTTTTCTCTGGAATTAAGATCGATTTGAGTTTTATTAAATGCTCCAGACCACAATGTAAACTGAGAATTAACCCCAATATTATATAATCCAGCAGCGAAGAAAGTAATGTAGATTTCCCAACCCCAATAAGCATAAAATACAGCAATGATCATTGAAACTCCTGTAACAATATTCATTAACCACCATTTTGCTTTCAAATATTCTTTATAAGGAACATTTAAAGTCATCATCAAAGGATAATAAGAGCTGTCGAAAGCAGGAACTCTCTGCCCAAATAAAAACTGGAAACCACCCGTCACAAAAAGTCCCATAAGCATCATCATGTAAGGCGTTTTATAGACTGAGGAACTGAACATGAGCAATCCATAGAATATAAACAGAAAACTCCCTAAAATGATTCCTTTGGCCACTTTATTACGTCTTAATAACTTGATATCATTGTTAATAAACGTTCCGAGTACGCCGTATTTATTTAAAAAAGCAATATTTTCTGTTCTTCCGATCGCTTTTTTTGCTTCTAATCCCTGATCCAAGTAAAATTCCTGATAAACATGTTTAAAACAAATCCACCAAAGTCCTGAAAACAAAACAATTGGTATTAAAATTAAATAAGGTTTTGTATAAAAACCATAGAAGAAGGTTTCAGAATAAGACAGAAGAGGGATGATATTATAATACGTCAAAAGTCCTAATCCTAAGAATATAGAGCCAATTACGATAGCAATCGTTTCTTTATTATTGAAAAGTATATTGATGAAATTATTAAGGTAGAAAAGTAAAGAAACTCCAATAAACCACGACAAAACTTCTACAAATCCGTATCCGTTGAATAGCGCAATAATAGAAAACGTGATGAAAAATAAAGAATTTATCCAACTGAAAACCGATAAAAATGTTTTGATCAACATGTAATTGACCAATGTTTTCTTAGAAATATTCAGTGTAAGAAAAGGTTTGATGTTTTGTGTAGACATCTCTTGCCACATGTATTTGACAATTAAATCTACCACCCAGACAATAATCATGAATTTTGAAACTACTTTTAAAGGATCAGCATTCATTTTCTCCTGAACAAGGTAGAAAGCAGCAAAAGCGCCTCCCACCAAACATGCCATAAAATAAAGAATCCCCATAAACCGTAAGATCTTCATGGCCAAATTTACCCCAACAGAAGTACCGCGAAAAAAACTTTTTATTTCTAGCCTTAAGAACTTTACAAACATAGCTTACTTTTTTACATTAGTAAGTGGAATGCAGAATATGTTACAGATTTTCAAGGAATCTATGTAGAAATCAAAAATAAAACCGCAGAGTTTTCTACGGTTTATATTTTATTTATTTATCATTTTTTCAAATATTTGGATTCTATATCCTGTAACAGAAGGATAATATAATTCTAATTTTCCATTATTTAATTTAAGACGATGATCACCACCTATTCCAGGGCATTCGGTAGACTCTAATCGAAAGGCTTTTTCTATTTTCATATATTGAGGCATATAAAATCTTCCTTTTGAATAATTTTCTTTAGTTTTTAGCCAATCTCCTGTACATAAATTTCCATTTGAAATAAATGTCCCATCATTTTTTATAGTTAAAGTCATATTACTTTCAACATTTTGTGAAATTAATGACGAGCGAGAAGCATAAATATCCTCACTATTTACTATACTTGACAGTTTCCATGTTCCTAGTATTGGTTTTTGCAAAGGCTTGCAACTAAAAAAGAATAGAAATAGAAGTGTAAGTATTATTATTTTTTTCATTAACATTTTTTATATAAACCGCACGATGCTCAGCGGTTATTAAATTATTTTACTTTTTGATAATACAAATTATATTCATATTCCGTTGGATCGTTGGGACTACGTAAGCGTAGATAGAAATAAGTTTTTTCTCCTTTTTTAAATCCACTGGTGCCTCCGTGATAATCTGATCCATCAGGATATTTTCTCAATATTAATATATCTTTATGTACAGGAGATACCGTAAATTTATCTGTGAAACTCTTTATTTTAATAGCTTTATCGTGATAAAAATAATTAAACGTAAATGAAGAATCGCTCCTGATTTCTAATTTTAAAGTATCTCCTTTTCTTAAATCAAGATATCTATAATCATCTCTTCCGAATTCCGGAATTTTATGGGGTATATAAACATACTCGCCAATAGCTTCTTTTAAAGGGATATAATAATCCGGAAGATCATCTGCGTGTTCGACTGCATCAAATGCTAAAATTCTATATTTTATAATAAAACACAAAATTACTATAGATATAAGTTGGCAAATAAATAAAACCCGATTTTTAAACATTTCTATTTCTCACATAATAATTGATACTCATATTGTAATTTAATATTTGTATTTAATTATAATACTGCCTTTTTTCACTTTAAATGCTTTATAATCTAATGATAATTTTTTACTATATGCATCTACAAAAATATCTTTTCCAAAGTCGTTTTTGTTTATTGATACACCCATAATTTTACATGTATCATCTATAGTACCATTTACATTAAAAACTAAGGCAGCAGGAGTTTCGCTATTACTTTGAATTTCAATTAAAGTATCTTTAGAAGCGTCTTTAATAACAATCTCTTTATATTCTTTACATGAAATAATAAGTAAAATAGGAAGTAAAAAAAATATTTTTTTCATAATATTTATATTATTGATTGATAGGTTTTATTTGTGTATTTGGTAAAATATTATTCCCATCATGATTAGCAAGAGGTAACAAATACCAAATATTTGAAGTATAATCCATAATATTAATTACTGCATCTTTAATTGTAGTAGCTGATGTAAATATACCATAATTTGCTCCTAAGTCCGCTCCTTGTTGATTGTTGTGCAAATCCATTTGTGTTTCAAGAGGATGATTTGAAGATCCGACCTCATGTGCCTTAGTAAAAAGCAAAGTTATTTTTTTTCCAAAATCTGCCGAATCTAAAGCATTCCAAAAAGTATGTCTAAAAGCATCAGCCTTTCCATTATGTATGTGTGAGTATTTTCCATTTGATACTAACTGGTTAGCCGTGTTTAGTGCATTGTTTGAATTTTTTATATGAAAACTTGCTTGAGTAGGGTATAATCCGAATAACATTATCTCAGTTGAATTAGGTTGTTCATTAGGTTGTAAGCCATTTACCCTAATATTATTTTTCATCCAATCATTATCCTTCCACCACTCAAATGGCATCCCTTCATCTTTACCAGGAAAATCATTTACTGTAAATATTGGTAATATAAGACTGGTTTCTGAAAGATAACTTCTTACTTCGTTAGAAATACTACTATCTACATTGGGATTCAAAAACCATTTTTCATATTGCTCCCAAGAAACTGTAGGATTTTCTACAAAAAAATTCACAGACCAATTTGCGAAATTCAATGCATTCGTATTCTGTGGTGCGGCTAGCGCTGGAAGTTGATCTAGATAATACTCCAGTATTGCACAGTAAATTTCGGGATGCTGACTCGGCCAAACTTGAGCGCCATAAAAATCCAACTGATTAAAAAAAGCAGAGGCTCTTACTGCTCTTATGTAGTCTTTATCAAATGTAGGAGGGATGTTAGGATCAAAAGTATATCCACTTGGGTCATAGACTCCCGTTCCTCCACCTCCACCTCCAGGATCTGTATTTCCGCCTGGATTAGATCCGCCACCTCCGCCTGTTCCTCCGCCTGCGCCTCCACATTCATATGAAGTATAGCCCGAGCTGTAATAAAGACATTGATCACATTTATCGCATTGAGACCAAGATACTCCTTCTTTACAATGCCAGATCTCAACTGAATAAAAATCTGTACAAGTTTTTGAAGTCGAATGGCTGCTAACTTTGGTTAAAATTCCTTTTTCAGAATCATAAACCGGAATAATTTCATCAGATAATATCTTTACAATAGAAAATTCTGTTTTATCGTCTTTTTTACGATATACTAAATTGTAAACATTATCAGCTCTTTCAAAAATATTATATGCACGAAGAGAATAGGTTTCTACATTATTGACATCCATTTTGTAGATGGAAGATTCACTTATTCTGAATCTCCTAAGAAAATCAGAATCTGCCTTATTATTCTTGAGTAAAAGATTTACTTGGGAGAAATCACTGATTGATTGCAATTGTGTTTCTTTCTTGAAATCATTACTATTGATTTTTTGATGAATCCTTTCTGAATGGTTGCTTTCATCAGACTGATGAGTAGTCTCTAATTCTGTTCCACAGTTAAAAAGGAGTAAGACTAATGCTAACAGCATCAGATAGTTGTTTTTTTTCATTTGTTTGTGAATTTTTAAATTACTTCTGCAAAGAAAAAGATTTTTTAAATATAAACATCATATTTTTTATTCGACTGTATTCGGTTATATTCGAATAATTTCTACATTTGTAAAAAATGCTTTATGGTAAAGGAAAAATTAATAAAAAGAAGAAACGAAAAAGATTTCACACAGAAAGATCTGGCAGAATATCTTAACATCAGCCAAACTCAATATAGCCGAAAAGAAAAAGGTGAAGTAGAGATTTCTGAGGAAGAATGGGACAGAATTTCAAAATTATTAGAGACAAATGTTGAAGAGATAAAAGAAGATGATACTAAAAATACAAACAATTATTTTGAAAATACTGTAACAAGTAGTTCATTTGGAAATATAGGAGGAACTTTTTACTGTAATATTCCTGATTTTCTACTAGAAAGTCAAAGAGAACTAATGGAAATGCTGAAAAAAGAAATCCAACAAAAAGATGCTGAAATAATTGCTCTAAAAAAGAGAATTGAAGAATTAGAAAAATAATAGCGCCTTCGATAGTTCGACAAGCTCTCTACAGGCTAAGCTCCGGATGACATTTATAATACTAAATGTTGAAGTAAGTTCTAATTAATTATTATCCAATAAGCTCTTTTGCCTGCGCCAAGGCCGCCTCAGTAATTTTACTTCCGGAAAGTAATTGGGCAATTTCGTTCAATTTTTCGTCATCACTTAAAGGAACAATTGTAGACTGCGTTTTTCCGGAAACATCCTGTTTTACCACTTTGTAATTATTATTTCCTTTTGCGGCAACTTGTGCCAAGTGAGAAATAACGATCAACTGCATATCCTGAGACATTTCACGCATTAGATTTCCGATTTCTTCGGCTACTTTTCCTGAAACTCCACTGTCGATCTCGTCTAAAATAAGCGTTGGAAGCTCGTCACTTTCAGCAATAATTTTTTTGACAGCCAACATCACCCGTGACCTTTCACCGCCGGAAATAGCTGTTTGAATGGGTTTTAAAGGAAACCCAGAATTCGCCTGAAACAACAACTGAATATTTTCTTTCCCGAATTGGTTAAATTCTGAAGTATCCTGAAGCTCAATATCAACTTTAGCTTTTTCAAGACCTAGTTTTTTAAGTAAGCTTTCTGCTTTTTTAATGAAAACAGGAATACTTTTCTTTCTATTTTTAGAAAGTTTTTCGGAAAGAGATTGAAGAGATTTTTCCTTTTTAGAAATATTTTCTTCAATTTCAATAATATTTGATTCTAATTCTGATGCACCTTGTTGTTCTCCTGCTAACTGATCTCTGATTTCTTTTAATTCAGTAACGTCAGAAACATTATGCTTAATAAATAGAGCATTCAATTTATTATTCAGTTCAGAAAGTGAGGCAAGATTTTCAGGATTGATTTCAATTTTTTCAGACTCATTTTCCAGTTCGGAAATGATGTCTTTTAATTCTACAAAAGAGATTTCTAATCTTTGGTCAAGCTCAGAAAAGCTGTTTGAAACCTCAGAAATTTTTGATAATTTATTTTTAGCTTCATTAAAGAAAGATAAAATACCAATTTCTTCCTGATGAAATCTAGATAAAACCTGAGCCAGATTTTCAGAAATCATTCCTGCATTTTCCTGAACAGAAAGTAGATTTTTTAATTCTTCATAATCAACATCATCTAGATTCAATTCTTCCAGTTCATTCAATAAAAACTGCTTGTAATCACTTTCTTTATTGCTTTCTGAAAGTTGAGTCTGTAATTTTTTCAGCTGAGTTTTTAAGCTTTGAAATTCTAAAAATTCATGCTGATATTCTTCAACGATTTTTTTATTTTCTGAAAGTCCATCAATGATTTTAAACTGATATTCTGAGGTAAAAAGGTTTGAAGTCTCAAACTGTGAATGAATATCAATAAGTTGCGAAGAAAGCTCTCTTAAAACATCCAACGTAACCGGAACGTCATTAATAAACGCTCTGGATTTTCCTGCAGGAGAAATTTCTCTGCGGATAATCGTTTGATGCTCATAATCGAGATCATTTTCAATAAAGAATTTTTTGAACTGATTATTTAATTCAAATTCCGTTTCTACAATGCTTTTTTCTGCTGCATTTGAAATGGATTTCACGTCCGCCCTCTCTCCTAAAATAAGTCTAAGAGCACCTAAAATAATAGATTTACCGGCACCAGTTTCCCCGGTTATCACTTGTAAACCGTTGTGTAATGATACATCAAGCGTATCAATTAAAGCAAAATTTTTAATGTAAATTCTCGAAAGCATTGATGTAGCGTTACTTTAGGTAATGCAAATATAGAACTTTAAAATTCAGAATTCAAGACTGAAAAACAGCAAGCTTTTTATTTCCACTTGCTCCAAAATTCGTCTGTTTTTTTCGGATTCATGAGAATCAATAATTGTTTCAGTTCATTCAATGCAATTCCTCCATTATTATTAGAATTGAAAATATTAAAAATCTCACTACCCTTAGTTGTAAGAAAAACATCTAGATAATAGTTCTGAGTAAAATTACTTTCATAGGTTTTCAACTGTAACAAACCATCAAAAATAACTTTCTTTGCCGGTATCTGATCCTGATTGAATAAATTATCTAACCCTGCTCTGTGATAGGTATAAAAGAGTGATCTCAACTGTACCATATTAGGGCTCATAATTTCTTTGATCAGCTGAGAACGGTTTCTAGGCTCATTAATCTGCTTCCATCCTTCATAGGTATTCTGGGACTCTCCGTTTTGGGCAATTTGCTGTGCTTTTTGAAACCATGGAGTTCCGCCTGAAGACTGGAAACTGTCTGCATCATAACCCAAAATTGTATAAACATAAAAACTAATTACATCAATTAAATTTTTCCCGGAAAACTGTCTTTCATTAAAAATAAGATTCTCATTTTCAATATATTCAAAAGAAAATCTTTGATCCTGAATATTCAATAATGAAGATTCATAATTAGTATTATAAACCGGACGCACTGCTTGAACTAAAACTTCCCCTTTGTATTTATTATTACCAGGGCTTTCCCTTAGGACTATATAAAAATTACATTTTACCTTTTCAAAATTCTGAAGCTTTTTCCCCGTCCAGCTTGTATTATTGATAAAATCTCTAAGACTTTTTTCCAAAGCTTTATACGCTTGCTGGTTACTTCCTCCCAATGCTTGATAATTTACCTGAACGGTAGCCAGCAACTCCTGAGAAAAGCTAAAATTAAATATGAAAAGCAGTAAAAATAAACTTATGTATTTTTTCATTATCTATTAAAAATTGAGAACGGAAATTTATTAAAATTATTTCAATATCTGAGCTTCAACAAAATTAAGAATGTCTTTTGCAACATCGTCCTTAGATTTTAGTTCAAACTCTTTTTTCTCCGTTTTGGTGAATATTTTTATTTTATTGGTATCATTTTTAAATCCTGCGCCTTCGTCACGAAGAGAATTTAAAACAATCATATCAAGATTTTTCTTTTCCAGTTTTCCTTTGGCATTTTCTTCTTCATTCTGAGTTTCTAATGCAAAACCAACCAGGAATTGATGGGTTTTCTTTTCACCCATTGTTCTCAGGATATCCGGATTTTTAATTAATTCAATCGTTAGACTGTCATCATTTTTTTTGATCTTTTCCTTCGCAACTTCCTTTGGAGCATAGTCCGCAACGGCTGCACTTGCAATACCGATGTCGATAGTTTCATAAAATTCAAATACTTTCGCCAACATTTCTTTCGCCGAAGTAACTTTATGAACGTCAACACTTTTATCATTCATTACCTGAGAAGTCGGCCCTGAGATCAAAATAACTTTTGCACCTCTTTTTGAAGCTTCTTCAGCCAAAGAGAACCCCATTTTACCCGAAGAATGATTTCCTATAAATCTTACAGGATCAAGAGCTTCATAAGTTGGTCCGGCTGTAATTAAAACAGTTTTTCCTTCTAAAGTTTTTTTATGATTTGAATTAAAAAATTCTTCAACCGCTTTAGCAATCGTTTCCGGTTCCGCCATTCTTCCCTGCCCAATCAGTCCACTTGCCAACTCACCATTTTCCGCAGGAATAATAAAATGACCGAAATCTTCAGCCAATTCTAAATTCTGCTTTGTGGAAGGATGTGCATACATATCCAAATCCATTGCAGGAGCTATAAAAACAGGACATTTCGCTGACATATAAGTTGCAATGACCAAATTATCACACATTCCGTGCGTCATTTTAGCCAAAGTATTTGCTGTACAAGGAGCAACGATCATTACATCTGCCCACAACGCCATTTCCACATGACTGTTCCATGTTCCGTTTTCGTTATAGAAATCTGTGTATACAGGTTTTTTCGACAACGTAGATAAGCTAAGCTTCGTCACAAAATGCTCAGCATCAGGAGTCATAATTACCTGAACTTCTGCGTTTTTCTTTATAAACTCTCTTATCAGAAAATGAATTTTATAGGCTGCAATTCCTCCAGAAACGGCAATAAGAATCTTTTTCCCGGAAATACTCATTTAGTTTTAATTTTTTAAAACACTAAAATACTTATTTTTTCTCACAAACCATTTAAACAACAAAGGTCATAAAAGAAATAGTTCCTTTATGACCTTCATCTATTAAAAACCAAACGGTTTTTATTTTCTTTCTTCAGTTTTTCTGAAGTAAATATCTTCGTTTAACCATTCTTCGATCGCGATAGAAGTTGGTTTTGGAAGTTTTTCGTAATGTTTAGAGATCTCAATTTGCTCTCTGTTTTCGAAAACTTCTTCCAATGTAGAGTTGTGAACAGCAAATTCGTCTAATTTGTTATGCAATTCTGTACGAATTTCTGCGTTGATCTGCTCTGCTCTCTTTCCCATGATAACAATAGCTTCATAGATTGAACCTACTTTATCTTCAATCTTGTCTTTATCGTAAGTAATAGTATTTACTTCTGCTTTTGTATCTTTTACACTCATTTTGAGAAAATTAATTTATTTATAAGGTGGCAAATTTACGAATTATCTTTGGATTTTGAAAGTCGCTGCCGGTGGAGGTGTCTGAAGCTTCGCACTGTCCCTCTGGATCTGCATTGCTTTCTTCTCAGCATCGATCTGATTTTTAATCTGATCTTCAGTTTTATTCTTTTCAGCCAGCTTTTCTACTTCTTTTTTCTGTCTTGCCGTTAATGTTGCAATTCTAGCTTCCGTTTGTTTTTTTACAACTGCGAAATCTTTCTTTTCTTTCTCTAATTTCTCTCTAAGATCCAATGCAGTTTTAGAATATTCTGTATTCGGAAGTTCTTTTTCAACAAGTTTTGTAAATGACAATGCACTTTCAATACGCTCGTCTTTAAGATCATAGATCGATTTTTGAGCCAATAAGTAACGTGACTTCATCATATAATCATAGATTTTCGGACGAAGTTTTGTACTTGGGAAATCTTCCAATACGTTTTCTAAAGCCGTGTTTGCAGCTTTATAATCCCCCATATTGAAGTATTGTCTTGCGTTTTCGTAAGATTTGAATTCTAACTTGTAAGACAGCTCATCAATAAGCGTTGTGATGTTTTTAGATCTTTCAGAGTTTGGATAATTATTTAAGAAATCCTGTAACTCATTAATCGCCAATTCTGTACTAGACTGATCCAAATTATAATCCATTGAACCTTCATAGTAACATAAAGCCGACATATATGCCGCCTCTTCTGCTCTAGGATCCTTCGGAAAACTTACTGCAAAGTTTTTGAACTGATGCCCAGCCAACTTATAGTTTTTATCATAATAGTTTGCATACGCCGTATTGAAACCCACATTAGGGAAATCATCCGTACCTGCAACCAAATTAGCCAACCTGTCATAAAGAGCCAGTGAATTTTTCCACTTCTTTTTTGCAAAGTTCTCATTTGCAACCTTTAAGATGTAGTTTTTATCAGCACTTTTCATCGCTTTATCTTGCTGACTCACACATGAAGATACCACAGCTACAGCAAAAAGACCTAAAATATATTTTTTCATATAAAAAATTCAACAGTTTTCGGATTATATGACCGATCTATTAATTTGCAAAAATATAACTTTTTTGTCAATAGATTTTTTTTTATGAATATTTAACGTAATTTTAGTCTGCAGCGTATCCCAAAATTGCAAAAACGCTCATCAAAAGATTCATTCTTACCTTTTTTTCGGCTTCTTTACCGTAAGCTTCTTCGTTTTTACTTGGAACATAAAGCTCATAAAAGTTTTTATTACGAATTACAAATAATGTAGAACCAATAATTGTGGTCAAAACATCCTCGGGTTTTGGTGTAAATGTAAAAACTCCCGACGTAACTCCTTTTTTTATGACTTCATCCAGTTTTTTAACGAATAGTTGATAAAAATCGAGAAGTTCATCTTTTAAATTTTCTGTGTGGCGAAGTTCCTGAGTGACAAATCCGTGGAAATAATTATATTTAAATAACTGAGAAACAATATATTTAATAATTTCTTTCATCTGCATCTCCGGTTTCCCATCCTTGATCGTGTCCGCAAATTCTGAAAAATTTTCCCTTGTCTTTAAAACCCTGTATTGATAGAGATAAGACATCATTTTTTCTTTAGAACCGAAATAATAAGAGATCATTGCGACATTAATATTGGCTTTGGAACAGATATCCCTTACCGATGTTCCTTCGTATCCTTTTTTCGCAATCAGCTCTTCGGCGATGTCTAAAATATGGATTTGTTTTTCCGTAAATTTTTTCTTCATGAAGTGTAGTTTGAGTAAAGTTAAGAAATTTTTAACATATTTATAAACGTTTGTTTAAGAATTTTATATTAATTCTAAATAGTTAGTATTTTTGTACATGGATTTTTTTGATTTTCATCATCATAAGAAAAATGTGACTTACGGAATTTATAATTTAGACTTAAATAATATTCCGCCCGATTCGCTGTATTCGATTGGGATTCACCCTCAGGACATTAATATTGAATCAATTGATAATCAAATCGATTGGTTACAATCAAACATTAATGAAAACTGTTTTACGATCGGAGAATGCGGGCTGGATTCTTTTGTTGAAATTGATCAAAAAATTCAGGAAGACGTTTTTTTAAGACAGATAAAAATTTCAAATGAAGTAAAAAAGCCTTTAATTATTCATTGTGTAAGAAAATTTTACGAAGTGATTTCCTTCAAAAAAAGAGCTGAACAGGCGATGATCATTCATGGTTTTAATAAAAAACAAAGCATCGCCGAAGACCTGCTTAAAAATAATTTTTATTTGAGTTTTGGAAAAGCGGTTTTGTATAATTTATCTTTGCAAAATATTTTGAAAATCACCCCTTTAGACAAAATCTTTTTAGAAACTGATAATGAAGATTTTAATATTGAAGATTTATATCAAAAAACTTCAGAGATAAAGGGAATTTCTTTAGAAAAACTGAACGAACAAATTGTAGAAAATTTAGAGACAATAAAAAATGGATAAAAACTGGTTGGAGAGAACGGAACTTCTCATCAAAGAAGAAGGTTTGGAAAGATTGAATAAAGCAACTGTTTTGGTTGTCGGATTAGGCGGAGTTGGCTCTTTCGCAGCAGAATTTCTGGCAAGAGCGGGAGTCGGAACCATGACGATCGTAGATGGCGACACGGTAGATATCACAAACATTAACAGACAGTTACCTGCTTTACATTCAACAATCGGAAAGCATAAAGTAGAGGTTGTTGCAGAAAGACTTTTAGATATTAATCCTCAACTTAATTTAACCAAAATCAATGAGTTTCTAAATCCGGAAAGAATGGATGAAGTTCTGGATTCTGCGAAATTTGATTATGTTTTAGATTGTATCGACAGTGTAACGCCAAAACTTTGTTTAATCATCGCTGCAAAAAGAAGAAAAATAAAGATTGTAAGCTCGATGGGAGCCGGAGGAAAGACCGATCCTAGTAAAGTAATGGTAAGAGACATCAGCAAAACTGAGCATTGCCATCTTGCAAGACAGGTAAGAAAAAGATTAAAAAAAGAGAAGATTGATAAAGGCGTTCGTTGCGTTTTTTCTAACGATATTCAAGATGAAGAAAGCCTGAAAATGACAGACGGAACTAATTTTAAAAGATCTTTCTACGGAACGATAAGTTATATGCCTGCGATTTTTGGGTTGTATACAGCTTCAGAAGTTATTAACCATTTATTGAAAAAAGATTAAAAATTTATTTTCTCACAGATTTCACAGATCAACACGGATGTTTATGTTTTATTTTTCTCTGTGAGAATTTGTGAAATCTATGAGAAAAATTCAAAATAAGACTATATTTACACCCTGTAAATGACAAATTTCAAATATCCCGGAGCCGAAAAACTCAAAAAAGACAATGAGATCACTTTACTTTTTGAAAAAGGTAAATGGAGAACCTGTGGAAATTTGAGAATTATTATTCTAAAAGATAAACCTACTTTACCTGTAGAAGCTTTAAAAATTGGAGTTTCTGTTTCTAAAAGATATTTCAAAAAAGCAGTTCACAGAAATCGCGTAAAGAGATTATTACGAGAATGTTACCGTTTAAATAAAGATATTTTCAGGCAAGCTTTTGGTGAAAAAACGATTGCGATGATGTTTTGGGTTTCGCCTGAAATGCCCGCTAAATTTCAGGATGTGGAAGCGCAGTTTATTAAGCTTTGTCAGTCTAATCAGCCTCAGAAAAAATCTTAATCTTTCTATTTTTCCAGAATAAATAAAGCGTAAACATCTGTAAAGATTTGTGAAAATCTGTGATTATAATTATTTATTTTTCTACCACAGATTACTCAGATTTGCACAGATGATTGTGTGATACTTTCTTGTGCTTAAATCTGATTCGCTGAGAATTAAAATTCATTAAAATCTTTGCATACTTTTTGTAACTTTATGGGAAACAATTAATCTGAAAATTAAAATGTTAGATCATGTTCCCTTTTTACCTTATGTTCTGAGTGCGTTTATCGGCATCGGACTGGCGGCCGCGACAGGTTTTAGAGTTTTTCTGCCGATGTTTGCGGTAAGTCTGGCTTCATATCTTCATTGGATTCCGACGAATGAGAGTTTTGAATGGCTTTCCGGCCTTCCGACGCTTATCACAACCGGAATTGCTACGGTAGCTGAGATCCTCGCTTATTATATTCCGTTCATTGATCATTTATTGGATACGATCTCTGTTCCAATGGCAACTGTGGCTGGTTCTGTTTTGTTTGCAAGTCAGTTTGCAGATTTGGGAACTTTTCCGCAATGGGCGTTGGCTTTGATTGCGGGAGGAGGAACAGCGGCAACCATAAGTTCCGGCTTTGCAGGACTTCGAGCTGCTTCTACAGCAACGACAGGCGGACTGGGAAATTCAGTTGTTGGAACTACGGAAACTGCCGGAGCGGGAATTATGACTGTTTTAGCAATGGCAATGCCTATTTTGGCTGGGATTTTTGCTATAATTTTAGTTATTCTCGTTGTCGTTTACGGACGAAAAGCATGGCGAAAATTGAGAAATAAGAAAAATGTCGTCAATAATACATAAAACAAAAATGCTGAATCTTTTGGACTCAGCATTTTTTATATTTTCTTTTTTTAAATCTTAGTTTTTCCCTCGAATATCCTTTATTTCTTGGATTTTTCCTTCAAAATATTCTTTCTTTTCAGGATGTTTGGTTATTAATATATTGAAAGCTTTAATCGCTTTTGTATACAATTTTTGTTCGAAATACAGAGTCGCCAAAGTTTCTGTCATTAGATGTGAAATATCATCCGTTTTTTCTTTCACAACGAAATTAACTTCATCTTTTAGCTGAGAAATTTTAGGATTATTTTCTATGAAAGATTCAATAACCTTATTTTTAATTTCAGTTTTTACTTTATCTACAGGTTCTGCTTCTTCTATCGGCTCAACATGTTCTACAGTTTCTTCTGTTTCATCAGATGGTCTGTCGATTTTTAGCCAGCTTTGCCATGTATTGATAAATCCGGGAATATTGCTGTCTATTGGATTTGTGCTTACCGTTTCAGCAGAAGTCTCTGTAGTCTCCTCTTTTTCTTTTTGCTGTTCTTCCTTAGCTTTATTTGCATCAACTGCCCAGCTTGAAATAATATCTGAATTAAAGAAAGAAACATTCAATGCCGGAGCTTCTTCCTCTTCCTCGTCTTCTTCTACAGTTTGGGGCTCGTTAATTTTTTCTTCTATAACAGCTTCTTCGATCGTTTCAACTTCTTTCGGAACTTCTGTTTCTTCTACTTGTGGAATTATCTCTTCCTGTTTCGGAGATTCTTCTTTTACCTCTTCAACTTTTGGCTGAGGAGTTTCTGTTGATTTATTAAGTAAAGAATCCGGAACGTGAGACTCGAAACTCATTGGTTTCCATGCAGATTTTGCTTCTTGTGGTTCTTCTGCGACAGGTTTTTCTTCTGGAAGTTCTTCGTTTACAGTTTCTTCAACTGTTTCAAGCTCGTCAGATTTATTTTCAACTAATTCAGGTTTCTCTTCCTCAGTTTTTTCTTCAATAATTTCTTTTGCAGGTTCTTCAACATTAAAACTTTGAGTTTCTGCAAAACTTATTTCATGTCCTGAAATTTCAGGTTCAGTTTCTTTATGTTCAGAAGAAACTTTTACCGTTTTCATTTTTTTCTCAACCTCTTCAATCAGACGTCTCATTTCATCCTCATGCTTGTTGATGTTTGGCTGAGGAATTTCTTCGCTTATAGTTTCTTCAACAGTATTAGATTGAATTTTAACATCAGGAAGGAAAGAATCTGTTCCGTGGAAACTTAATTCAGCATCATTATTTACCTTTTCAGTTTCACTTTCTGAAGTAATTTCTTCTTCATTGATGATTTCTTCGGGAGTAAATTCTATTTTAGCTTCAACTTCATTAAGCTCTTCATTTTCAACAACAAGCGGCTTAATTTCTTCAACTAAATCGTCTTCTTTAGGTTCATTTTCAGTTAAAGAAGGTTCTATTTCATGGAAGCTAATATCAGCTTCATTATCAATTTTTTCTTCCTCTGCTTCTGAATCAACCTTTTCTTCATTAATGATCGTTTCAGGAGTAAATCCTGCTATTTCTTCAACTAAATCATCTTCTTTAAGCTCACTTTCAGTTAAAGAAGGTTCTATTTCATGGAAGCTAATATCAGCTTCATTATCAATTTTTTCTTCCTCAACTTCTGAATCTACTTTATCTTCATTAATGATCGTTTCAGGATTAAATTCTGCTATTTCTTCAACAGGATTTTCTTGCTGAACTTCCTCAGAAATTGGTTCTTGCTGAATATTTTCAACCTCATCAATCACATCTTCTACTTCTTTCTTTTCAGCTTTTTGAGTAACAATAGATCCTGATTCTAAAGTAGATTCCAAATCAATTGTTTCCAAAGTATCGTCATTAAGGAAGTTTTCTTCACCTTCAAATAAAATACGGTTTCTTTCACCGTCTACATGAAGATGCTTAATTTCCGGTATGATTTGAGCCTGAAGAAGAAATGCTTCCTCGTGCTTTTTATCTTTAACGATCTGTTCGGCTTGCTCTTCCTTGATGATCTGCTGTTGCTCTTTTTCCTCTCTTTTAATAGGAAAACTGCTGCTTTTATAAATATATTTGAAGGTATTTGCAGAAACCAAAGGCTTTTGCTCTTCAATAATTTCGGGTTTTGGCTTTTGCTTAATTTTACCGTTGATCAACTGATAAAGAATTTTCTTATCCGTTGTGTAAGCAGCCGTTGTAGAAAGCTCTTTCTGATAATTTTCTTTATCATAAAGATGAATCCCATACAGATGTAATGCTCTGATATTTTGAATGTAAGGAAAAGAATTGATCTCCTCTTTCAAAAGAGTAAGATCTTCTGACTGTATATTTTTGGGGTTCTTTAATAATTCTAAAACTCTTGGATTCATTTTACCAATTCGCTACAATATCGTTAAATATCTTGTTAATGATTCTATCTGTTGCAATCTTCACCTGTGAAGCCTCTATATCTGATTGTGATAAATTACTGTTGAAAACCGCTTCATCAGAATATGTTCTGTCGAAACTTGAATCCGGATGGATTTTGTTTTCATAATGTACTTTCACTGTGATTGTTAACTTATTTTGAGAATCCTGAACAATTCCTCCCGTCGTTTGATTGGTCGTTGAATTTGACCCAATCGTAGTCGGTGTTATAGAATAATCTGAGATTTCTCCTTCGATCAAAATATCCGGATTTTCTTTGGTTCCCTTTAACGTCGTTCTCTGTAAAAATCTGTTCTGAATATCCGTTGAAAACTGCTGTGACAAGGCAGGATTCACCAAGGCAGCATTATTCGGAAATTCATTGATTTGTACCGTCTTTTCGTCCGTTAAAGATGAACCTGTAAAAGAATAACACTGCTGAAACAATGTAAGAATTACAAATCCAAATATAATTTTCATTTTACTTATCATAAACCTTGCTTTTGATTTTGCGTTTCTAAAATATCTTTAAAGCTGACATATTTAATACAGATTCCGATTGGCGCAGTAAAAAGTATCCCAATTCCGCAAGCAATGATTCCTAATTCTGAAATTACTCCAACAACTAGGCTGAAAACCAATATCATAAAGAAGTTTTTCTTCGCAATTTTCCAAGAAAGTGAATATGCTTTTCTTACACTTTGAACTCTGTAAATCGAAATTAACGGCTGTACAAAGTAAAAAGAAATTGCAAATGCAAATATCAGCAATATAAAAAGGATCATCCAAACTCCCATTCCGCTTGCAAATAATGCAGTCCCGACATCACCTGTGCCATCACCATATCTTGCCGCCATTATCATTGGAACCATAGACACTTGAATAGGAATCATCAATATGAAAATTGCTACAAAAAGCAATATCATAAATTTGAAATACACCCAAAAATCTGTAAAATCAAAAATATCACCGGCCTGAACTTTTTCTCCTGCATCTACTTTTCTACAAATTTTATAAAAATTACCCATTGCCAATAATCCGCAAAAAGGAATAATACACATTACAATGGCAAGAATTGTAGCTACTATAAATCCGCCAATATCTTTTTTGAAAAGTTCAAATCCGTCTGAAACGTATTTTCCGATGTTAAAATTGTATCCTCTTTTAATAATTAAGTCAAAATCCATGGTTAGTTTAGTCTTCTAGGTTATATTGTTTTATTTTTCTATATAAAGTTCTTTGTGAAATTCCCAACTCATCGGCCGCTTTGTTCCTGCGTCCTTTATGCTTCTCCAACGCTTTGATAATCAAATCTTTTTCATTGTTTTGAAGAGACAGAGATTCAGGTTTATTTTCCTCAATTTCAATGTCTTCAAAATCTTCATAGCTGTCATCATTATCAGTATTTGATATAATGGTCGGCGTCTGAACAGTTGGGTTATTATTATTTTCAAAATATAATAAAGAGCTTGCCGGCGATGCCTGCTGAGGCTCAGGAGTATAAATTCTGCTGATCAGATTTTTTTCCTGATTGCTAAGATCTGCTGTTCCTCTGTTCTTTATCAGTTCCGAAGTTAAGGATTTTAAATCATTAATATCATTACGCATATCGAAGAGAATTTTATACATAATTTCTCTTTCGCTTCCGAAATCATTCTGTTTCTGATTGTTAGGAGCATTTACCACCATTGGCAAATGGGTTTCCATTGGGATATATTCTGATAATTTTTCTACTGTTACGCTTCTGTCGCGCTCTACCACAGTCATTTGTTCAACCAGGTTTCTTAACTGACGAACATTTCCCGGAAAAGTATAATTTTCAACATAATGAACGGCGTTGGGCTCTAATTCCAATTCCGGCATTCTGTATTTTTCGGCAAAATCGATGGCAAACTTTCTGAATAACAAATGAATATCACCTTTTCTTTCTCTCAAAGGCGGCATATCAATTTGAACGGTATTCAAACGGTAAAACAAATCTTCACGGAATCTTCCGTCATGAATTGCCTTCATCATGTTGACGTTGGTAGCTGCTACAATTCTTACGTTCGTTTTTTGAACCTGTGAAGAACCTACTTTCATGAATTCGCCGCTTTCCAGCACTCTTAAAAGACGAACCTGCGTTTGTAAGGGAAGTTCTCCAACCTCATCAAGGAAAATCGTTCCGCCGTCTGCTACTTCAAAATAACCTTTTCTGGTACCTGTAGCACCTGTAAACGCTCCTTTTTCGTGTCCGAATAATTCGGAATCAATGGTTCCTTCCGGAATCGCTCCACAGTTTACGACAATATAAGGCTGATGTTTTCTTTTGGATTCTGAATGAATGATTTTCGGGATAAATTCTTTTCCCACTCCACTTTCACCAATCACCAACACGGAAATATCCGTTGGTGCTACCTGAATAGATTTTTCTAAAGCACGGTTGAGAGCCGGAAAATTTCCGATAATTCCGAAGCGGTTCTTTATATTTTGTAACTCGTTACTCATAAGTAAATTTTTGATTATTGATTTAATTTTATCTACAGAGTTTAATTTTTTCTGTAAAATTTGTTGATTTTTTAAAACGATTAGATAAACTTTTAAAGCTTATTTTCATCACAATTATTAATTCTAACTTATTAAATCCAAATAATCTTTGTTTCTGACTTTTGAAACTTTACTCGTAAAATATATGTTTTCGACAAAATCATAATCTTTGATCTGTCGTTCAAAATTTTCTAAATTTTTATTGTGTTTCTTCTTCTGAGAATAATTTAATTCAAAATCATTATAAAAATTGTGATGCTGAATTCGGAAAATAGTTTCTCCAATCGCATCAACTGCTTTTTGTTTTTGATTTAAAGAGCAATAATCGGTTGTTTTTTTCTTGGTTAAAAACTCCAACGACTGTTCACAATCCTGAGTTCCAAGAAACTTACTGTAAACTTCCCACAATCTTTTACAGTCATCGCTTTCGACGGTACCATTTCTGACATGGGCTGAAATATTATTGCAAATGATTACCAATAAAACACTAAGGCAATATTTATGAAACTTTTCCATTGTCTGTTTATTATTGATAATTATTTTTCTTGAATATCTATTTTCTCGCTAAAGAACAAATTAGTTCAATGTATGTTCAATTTTTCTTCCTAAAAGTGTGCCCTGTGTGTTATCATAAACGAAAACATCCACAATGTCACCTAATTTTTGCCCTTCAAGCATATCAAATACGCAAACGGCATTTTGAGAATTTCTTCCTTTCCATTGCTTTTCATTCTTTCTTGAAACACCTTCAATCAAAATACGGTGAACACGTCCAACATATCCTTCCATTCTCTGTCTGGATAATTCTCTCTGTAAATCAATAACTTCCGCCAAACGTCTTTGCTTAACCTCAGCCGGAACATCGTCTTCCATTTTCTTATGAGCAGGCGTTCCCGGTCTTTCCGAATAAGAGAACATATAACCGTAGTCATATTCCACTTCTCTCATTAAGCTTAAAGTATCTTGATGATCTTCTTCCGTTTCGCCACAGAAACCAATGATCATATCTTGAGAAAAAGAAATATCCGGAACAATTTCTTTTGCTTTTTTAATTAAATCTAAATATTCTTCACGAGTATGCTGTCTGTTCATTGCTTCCAACATTCTGTTGCTTCCACTTTGAACAGGAAGATGAACGTAATTACAAACATTATCGTGTTTCGCCATAATTCTGAACACATCCAAATTCATATCCTGGGGATTAGATGTTGAGAATCTGATTCTCATATTGGGAACTGCTTTAGCTACAAGATCAAGCAAATGTGCAAAATCAACGGCTGTCGCTTTCTGCATTTCGGATGCTTTGGCAAAATCTTTTTTAGGTCCGCCACCGTACCAAAGGTAAGAGTCTACGTTTTGTCCGAGAAGAGTAATTTCTTTATATCCGCTATTCCAAAGCTCTTTGCATTCTTCAAGAATTGAGTGCGGATCTCGACTTCTTTCTCTACCTCTAGTAAACGGAACGACGCAGAAGGTACACATGTTATCGCAACCTCTTGTAATCGTAACGAAAGCCGTAACACCATTTCCGCCCAAACGAACCGGATTGATATCTGCGTAGGTTTCTTCCTTAGAAAGAATTACATTGATGGCATCTCTTCCGTCTTCAGTTTCTTTTAAAAGGTTGGGTAAATCTCTATAAGCATCGGGGCCAACAACAAGATCGACTAATTGTTCTTCTTCTAAAAACTTGGTTTTTAATCTCTCAGCCATGCAGCCCAAAACACCAACCGTCATGTTTGGTTTTTCTTTCTTCAGCTTTTTGAACTGAGCAAGACGCATTCTTACCGTTTGCTCCGCTTTTTCACGAATCGAACATGTATTTAAAAGGATAAGATCTGCTTCTTCTACTTTAAGAGTAGTGTTGTAACCCTGATCATTAAGAATAGAAGCAACGATCTCAGAATCAGAGAAATTCATCTGACAACCATAGCTTTCTAAAAATAATTTTTTAGAATTTCCATCTCTTTCAGCAATCGCAAAAGCTTCTCCCTGCTTGGTCTCGTCTATATATTTTTCCTGCACTTTTGTAGAAATTAAATTTTAGAAATTGGGTTTTATATCAATGCTAAAAATAGTTTAGTTTGCAAAGATACAAAATATTGTGCCAGAATGGCAGGGTTATCTGCTTCTAAAATTTTGATTATTAAAACTGCTTTCAATCCTTTCTTTTTCATATTCAAAACTATATTGCTGCCTTACTGCTTGTCGGATTTTTGATTTTACAGGAATACCATTAAATGTTGCCGGCTCCCATTTTCCTTTTATCTTAGAAAGTTCACGAATAATATTTTTCTTATCAGAATCCGGATAATCTCCTTCAATAACAAAATTTTCCATTAACCCTTCTTCATTAACAACAAATGTAACAGAAGCGTATTTGTCCTGATTTTTTTCTATATAACTTTCAAAAATTCCTTTTAAATCAAAAGAAAAATTTTCCTTTCCTCTTTTAAATTTTGGTTCTATTTTTTTATTTAAATAAGGATCACTTTTAGAATAATAAAGAAAAAAAGGATCAATTGAGATTTCGGCAATCGCCCTAACGTTTACATTGTTTTCCTTTGCCGGAATCCATTTGTTTAATGACGGAATAAGTTTTCTGCTAAAATCAAAAGCGCACTTATTTTTCCCGATATTTATCGTGTCAAAATCTTTAACATAATTAATAGATGAATCTGGGTTTACAATAACTTTCAATTTGTACTTTTGACCACTATCAGAACAAGGAGTTAAGTTTCTATCTTTAACAATTCTAATCATATCCATCTCCAAACCTCTGACTCCTCCAGTATAGAAATTCTGTCCAGGTGGATAGGCTTCTAAAACCTCATTTTGAGAATACAGTAATTTAATTGAGATAATAAAAATTAAAACAAATATTTTTTTAATCATGATCGTAAGTATTTGAAGTGAAATTAACTTTCAAAACATATTTTGAGTTAATTGGAACACCATCTTTTGTGGCGGGTGTCCATTTCTTTTTTACTTTTTTCATGGCGTACTTCATATCGTCAATGAACATCTCATTATTTTTAAACTTTGGAAGTACATCCAGATTATTGGTTTTGCCTTTTTCGTCAATATTAAAGATAAACGTAACCTCACCTTGGATCGCATATAACGCAATATCTATGTAGGCATGGACCATATTCATAAATTCCGTTTTGAACGCCTCATCACCACCCGGAAATTCAGCTTTTACTTCCTGCGAAAAACCTTTGAAGCCAAAAAAGAAAAGAAATAGAATTACAATATATTTTCTCATTACAAATCGGTTGAAATAGATGACAGATTCATTTTTATTTTAACCTGAGAAGTTATTGGCTGACCGTTGCAAGATGCCGGAATCCAGTTTTTTTTGATTCTTCTCACCACATATTTCATGTCATCAAAGAAAACTTCACTGTTGGATACTTTTGGAGATCCTTCAATTTTGGTCACTTTTCCGGTCTGGTCGATCGTTAATATAAAATTGAAATCACCATTTAAGACATAAAAATCAGAGTTGAGATAATCAAACATATATTTTCTCAATGTTTCTTTATAAACCAATACTCCGCCTTCAAAAGCTGCAGCTTTAAAATCGTTGCAGTTTTTTGCAGCAATTTGCAATAACGGCTCTTTGATATCTATTTTTAAAAGATTCTTATTGCTTTCCGAAGTAAAAGTATCGTCTCTTTCTTCAACATCTTGTTGTGCAAAAGCAAAATTTGCCACAAAAAGCCCGATGAATAATGCTAAAGTTTTCATGAATATATTTTAATAGAGCAAAATTACATCAAAAAAAAGCTTCACACAAAAGTGTAAAGCCTGATTAAAATATTTAATTAAATTTTAATGTAAAATTATGAAACTATTGCCTGATTCTGAGCTTTGCTACCTGTTTCTTTCAACATTAATGAAACAAGAATTGCTAAAACAATCCCCGCAATCCAAAATAAAATCGAATGTTGAAAATGTAGATCTCCGGAAGAAATATCTAAACTTTTCCCGAACCATCTGCTAAAAATAGGACTCAATAAAGTAGTAACTCCAAAAGTGATAAAATTAATGGCTCCCGTTGCGCTACCTTTTACATAATCCGGATTGGCTTCTTTAATAACAGAATACGGAATCATCGCTGCTCCGGAACCTAAGCCGAGAATGAACATGCTTATTTTTGCAGGATACAAATCTGGCAAGTAAATCAACTGTAACAAACTGATGATCATCAAAACTGCACCAGCAATCAAAACCGGTTTTCTACGACCAATTTTATCTGTAATAAATCCTAAAAGCGGACATCCAAACACCCATCCAAAAGCAACCATCGCGCTGGTAATCGCTGCTTCATGAAAAATAAACTGTTTATCTTTCTGAAAAAAAGCAACCGCCCAAGTCATTGCAAATATCGTTGTTGGAGCAAATAAAAGCCCAGAAACAATTCCACAAAGCCAAGACTGTGGATTTTTAAAAACGATTTTATAGGGTTCTAAATAACCTATATGCTTCGTTTTAGCTTCCTCGGAATTTTCAGATTTCGTTTCATTGGGAATCACAAAAAATAAGCCGAAAGCGGTAACAATGGTTGCAATTCCCGACCAAAGCCAGAATGTATCAATATTAACTCCTTTTTCAACCCACGGTCCTACTACAAATTGCCCAGCTGTTCCGCCCAGCATTCCTATACATTGTGTAAAACCGATGGCCGTAGCCAAAGATTTTGATGAAAAACCTTTACTCGCCAAATAAACGCAGCCCGGAAAAGCAAAAGCACAGCCTGCACCTTGCAATAATCTTCCTGAAACTCCGGCAACCTGACTTGAAATTAAAAATAATAAACAGCCAAATCCCAAAATTAAAGTTCCGACAAAAAGAGATTTTTTCCCTCCGAATTTATCTAAAGCAATTCCAGCAATCAAACTGCAGGTTGAATAGGTGTAATAATATGTTCCGACCATGCTGATCAATTTCAGTTCGGTTGTATTAAAATTATTAACCAATTGCGGAATCATCACCGCTGGCGCAGACCTGATCACGTAATCTAAAAAGTAAAAAATAAGCCCAAATGCCCAGGCGATAATGTAGAATTTCTTTAGAGAACTACTCATTACAACAATCCTTTAATATGTTTATAGTTGCTTTTTACGGTATCTAAAGCTTCTTCCATTTTCCCGCCAAGCATTAATTGTGTCATCGATTTTGTCATTCCCAACACTTGATCGAATTCGATTTTTGGAGGTAGCGCCAATGCATTAGGATTTGTGAAAATATTTAACAAATAAGGTCCGTCATGGTTTAAACATTCCGTAATTGCGTTGACAACCTCTTCGGGTTTATGAACGTTTTTCCCGGGATAGCCCATTGCCTCTGCGACCATTGCAAAATCAGGATTAATCATGTCTGTTTCGTTATCGGGCATTCCGCCGACTTCCATTTCCAATTTTACCATTCCAAGCGTACGGTTGTTGAAAACGATCAATTTTATCGGAAGTTTATACTGAAAAATAGTCGCCATATCTCCCAAAAGCATTGATAATCCACCATCACCACACATCGCGATAACCTGTCTCTCGGGATGAGCTAAAGACGCTCCAATTGCCATCGGCATTGCATTCGCCATTGAACCATGATTGAAAGAACCTAACATTTTACGTTCGCCCGTTCCAGTAATATATCTTGCTCCCCAAACACAACACATTCCTGTATCTACCGTGAAAATGGCGTCTTTTTTTGCGATTTGATCAAGAATATGCGCTACATATTCCGGCTGAATAGCATCTTCTTTTCCGGAATCTTTCACATAAGCCATCTGACTTTCTTTTACTTTTTCGTAAAATTCCAATTGCTGATTAAGGAAATGAATATCTGTTTTTTCTTTTAATAATGGCAATAAAGCTTTGATGGTTTCTTTAACATCACCTGTCAGACCCAATTCCAACTTGGCTCTTCTTCCCAATCTTTCAGGACTTTCATCAATCTGAACGATTTTATTTTTAACAGGCATGAATTTTTGATAAGGAAAATCTGTTCCTAAAAGAATGAGCAAGTCAGCTTCATGCATAGCATGATAGGCGGAAGGAAGTCCCAGAAGTCCGGTTAATCCAACTTCATTAGGATTATTAGGTTGAATCGCCATTTTTCCACGGAAAGAATATCCCACAGGAGCTTTTAAATATTTTGATAACTCTACTACTTCGGCGTTGGAATTTTCTGCTCCGATTCCACAGTAGATGGTTACTTTTTCACTTTCATTAATTAAACTTGCCAACTCATTTAATTCATCATCAGAAGGACGAATAATTGGGTTTGTTTTAAAAATTTTATTGGAAGTCGTTGCTTCTTCAGCATCTAACTCTGAAACATCACCCGGAAGTCCAATCACAGCAACACCTTTTTTAGAAATTGCATGTTGAATTGCTGTCTGAACAGTTCTTTGAACCTGCTCCGGTCTTGTGATCATTTGATTGTAGTAACTACAGTCGTCGAACAGTTTTGTAGTATTGGTTTCCTGGAAATAATCCATTCCCATTTCTTCGGTCGGAATCGTTGAAGCAATAACCAACATCGGAACGTGAGAACGATGCGCTTCGTAAACGCCATTGATCAAATGAATATGTCCCGGCCCGCAACTCCCTGCACAAACTGCAAAACCGTCAAGCTCGGCTTCGGCAGCAGCGGCGTATGCTCCAACTTCTTCATGCCTTACATGAATCCATTCGATGCTGCTTTTTTTAACGGCAATATTGAGGTGATTAAGGCTGTCGCCCGTTACTGCATAAATTCTTTTCACATTTGCGTTTTCGAGCATTTCAACAATTTGCTCTGCTATGTTTTTAGCCATAATTAATATTTTTGTGGGTTTTCTATTCGAAAAAATATAGAATGGATATGGATTAATTAAGACTTTTTCTTCTGTAAAGAATTATGCCTCTATCAAATTTAGGCAATAATTTAAAACTGATGTTAAACAATTGATTAATTTTTTCAATCAATATCAAAAAAAAGAACTCTGCAATTTCTTACAGAGTTCTTGGTATTATTTAGATTACTTCAATCTGATTTCTCAATAAATCTTCAAATTCATCTCTTTTACGAATTAAGAGCGCTTTTCCGTCTAAGAAAAGAACTTCGGCTGGTTTTAATCTTGAATTAAAGTTTGAACTCATTTCAAAACCATACGCTCCCGCATTATGGAAAGCCAAAACGTCGCCTTCTCTTACTTCATTCAATTTTCTGTCCCAAGCGAAAGTATCTGTTTCACAAATATTTCCAACTACAGTATAAATTCTTTCTGCACCTTTTGGATTAGATAAATTTTCAATCTGATGATAAGAATCGTAAAACATTGGACGAATCAAATGATTAAATCCAGAATTAACTCCAACAAAAACAGTTGCTGTTGTTTGCTTGATAACATTTGCTTTTACTAAAAGATATCCGCTTTTTCCAACCAAGAATTTTCCCGGTTCAAACCATAGTTCGAATTTTTTTCCTGTAGATTTTGAAAACTCGGCGATTACTTTTTCCACTTTTTTTCCTAACGTTTTCACATCAGTTTCCTCTTCGCTGTCTTGATAAGGAATTTTGAAACCGCTTCCCATATCCAAATATTTCAGATTCGGGAAATGCTCAGAAAGCTCCAACATGATATCTAAAGCCTGTAAGAAAACATCAGGATCTTTAATTTCGCTTCCTGTGTGCATGTGAAGACCTTCAACATTCAGATTTGTACTTTTCATCACTCTCTCGATGTGACGAACTTGGTGAATTGAAATGCCAAATTTACTGTCGATGTGACCTGTTGAGATTTTATAATTTCCTCCTGCAAAAATGTGTGGATTGATTCTTACTAAAATTGGGTAAGTATTTCCGTATTTGTTACCGAATTGCTCAAGAATAGAGATATTATCGATATTAATGTGAACTCCGTGCGTCATTGCTTCCTCGATTTCAGCTAAGTCGACACAGTTTGGAGTGAATAATATTTTTTCTTTCGTAAAACCTGCTTTTAAACCAAGCTTCACTTCATTAATTGATACACAATCCAAAGAAGCACCCAAGTTCTTGACATACTTAAGGATATTAATGTTTGTCAACGCCTTCGCCGCGTAGAAGAACCTTGTGTGTTTTAAAAAAGAAGATGTAAGTTTCTCGTATTGAATTTTAATCGATTCTGCATCGTAAACGTACACCGGTGTGCCAAACTCATTGGCAATCTTTAATAATTCTTTTGAATTCATAATTTTATTTTAGCATAAAAAAGGCAGATTCTTCCTAAAAAGAGTCTGCCAAAGTATTATTTTTATGCAAGGCAACTCTTTTAAACATTCCAAACCTTAGAAAACTTTACAGTTCCCTTTTTTCCAGCTTTATTTTGTTTAAAATTGTGCATTGCTTTGTTTTATTTTTTACAAAAATACTAATTCTTTTTTATTTCGAGAAAATTGTTTGAAAAGCACCCTCTTCTTGATAAGAATTAATACGTTGTAAAACATCATTTTATTTTGGTAACGGCAGCGTTTCAAAGTCGCCACGAAGTAACGCCAACTGCAAATCATTATTTAAATCTGCGGTTGATAGAGGCAGATCTATTTTTAATTTAGAGATCATACTCAACGTCTGAATTTGGGTGAAGAGTTCGTAAAAACCGTAAGAAACAGCTTTTCCATTTTCTATAATTAAGAATAGTTTTTCGCCTAATTTTCTTCCCTGTCCAAGCCAAAGCTCATTTCTTTTTTTGAAATCTATTTTCTTTTTGAAGACATTAATATCAGTATATTCTTCAAAACTTCCAATAAACTGGACGGCTTTTGTACCTTGAGTAAAAGATTTGAATTTCAGAATTGGTCTTTCTGATTTATTCAGCTGATTTTTCTCAACAATATATTTATTATTTCTAAAATAAAGTCCGAAAGGATAAACTTCTCTCTTTTTGATATTTTTTGAATTCAATATCAACTTGGCAATAATATCGGTTCCGGTAAGTTCAAAATTAATTTGAGTAACTCCCGTCTGAATTTCTTCCCATCTCTTAGATTTGGAATTAAAAACCTTTTTCGAAAATTTATTAATATCCTGAACATAATCGGAAAAGATAATTTTCCCGCTTTCGTTTTGGAAATAGACAAAGCCTCTTTCATTCGGAAGATCTTGCGTTAACTGCTTGATCTTATTGATATAAGTATTTGCATTTGTTTCTTCGTGCTGCTCCTGAATGATCTCATTTTTAGTATCTTTCGAAACTAAAAGTTTGAATAATTCTAACGTAGCCCGTGCATCACCATCTGCTCTGTGATGATTTGTTAAAGGAATTCCCAAAGATTTCACCAATTTACCCAATGAATAACTTACCTCATCAGGAATCAGTTTTTTAGCTAAAGGAATTGTATCTAAAGTGTTGATTTTAAAATCATAACCAAGCCTTGCAAACGATTGGCGAAGCATTCTGTAATCGAAATCGATATTATGTCCAACCAACGTTGTATTTTGAGTAATTTCGATCACTCTTTTTGCAATTTCATGGAATTTTGGAGCAGTTTTGACCATTTTTGGAGTAATATTGGTCAATTTCTGAACAAAAGGTGTGATATCTCCTTCAGGATCTACCAAAGAAATAAACTGATCGACAATCTTCTGACCATCATAACGGTAGACAGCAATATCTATAATGCATTCTTTCCTGTAACCTGCACCATTACTTTCTATATCTATTATTGAATACATTATAATCTGTTATACAGCTAATTTTATGATTAATACTAATAATTACTGCCATCAAAATCCCTACAGTAGCCAATAAACTACGTACATAACTTATGCCATAAATAAAAAGGATTTTATCTCATCTTCCTTACATACCCTCACATTATGTAAAAATTCATTGTTGAAATCAACTTTTCAAACAACGAATACATCTATTTTTTATCGATGAATAGAGGCAGTCGTGCTAAATTAACAAAAATTATGTCAAAAAAAAGTAAATCTTGAATTTAAACTATCTATAATTATATTGAAATTGACAAAATCAACCCATATTATTATCTTTTTCTGCCTCCCAAACCAAACATTCCTAAAAGAGCTTTTGCCCCTTCACGCATTAAAGTGCTGGTAAACGTTCTTCCTGCTTTGCTTTGTAAAACTTGTTCAAACATTCCCGGTTCTTCTTTTACAGGTCTTGATTTTTGGGTTGGAGCAGAATTTTGAGCTGCTTGTTCCATTCTGCTTGTCAGCATTTCGTAGGCTGACTCTTTGTTTATATCTTCTTGATATTTAGCAACTAAACTAGAATTATTCACTAAATCGGAAACTTCAGAATCACTTAAAACATCCATTCTAGATTCAGGAGAAATTAAATAGGTATGAACCAACGGTGTAGGAATTCCTTTTTCATCCAAAGCAGTAATAAACGCCTCCCCGATTCCTAGATTTTGAATTAAATTGGAAGCATTATAAAATTCCGTTGTAGGATAATTTTCAACTGCTTTTGATATTTCTTTTTTATCTTTTGCTGTAAAACCTCTCAATGCGTGCTGAATTTTTAATCCTAATTGAGAAAGCACACTTTCTGGCACATCGCCCGGAATTTGAGTGATAAAATAAATCCCAACTCCCTTAGAACGAATCAGTTTTACCATCGTTTCTATTTGTGAAAGCAATGCTTTTGAAGATTCATCAAACATTAAATGAGCTTCATCAATAAATAAAACCAATTTTGGTTTCCCGCTGTCTCCTTCTTCTGGGAAAGTCATATAAATTTCAGCAAAAAGAGAAAGCATAAAAGTTGAAAATAATTGTGGCTTATTCTGAATATCAGCAACTCTCAAAATATTTACAACACCTTTTCCGTCTCTGGTTTCAAGCAAATCATGAACGTCAAAACTCAGCTCACCAAAGAAATCTGCCGCTCCCTGTTGTTCCAAAGCAACGATTGATCTCAAAATAGCTCCCAAAGAAGCCGGAGCAATTGATCCGTAATTAGCAGCCAGTTCTGCCTTGCCTTGCGCATTATCTGTAACGTATTGCAGAACCTTTTTCAGATCATTAAGATCGATTAAAGGCAATCCTTTGTCATCAGAATATTTAAAAACGATTGACATGATACTTTGCTGAGTATCATTTAATTCTAAAATTTTACTTAATAAAACAGGACCAAATTCAGTAACAGTTGCTCTTAATTTCACTCCTTTTCCACCCGAAATCGTCATCAATTCTACCGGAAAAGCCTGTGGATTATAGGGAAGCTGCGTTTTAGCATATCTTTCTTCAATAATAGGATTCACTTGTCCTGCTTCTGCAATCCCAGAGAAATCACCTTTGATATCCAAAACCAAAGATGGAACTCCCGCATGAGAAAGCTGCTCTGCAAAAACCTGCAACGTTTTGGTCTTTCCGGTACCGGTTGCTCCGGCAATAAGTCCGTGTCTGTTGATTGTTTTTAAAGGAATGGTTACATTAATTTCTGATACCACTTCGCCGTCCAGCATTCCTTTTCCTAGTATAATATGTTCACCTTTTGGAGTGTATCTGGGAGTTAATTCTTCAATAAATTTCGCTTTATCTGCCATTTGTTCTTTTTTAACTTATAAATATAAAATTTTTTATAAAACTTTTAATCATCGAAAGAATATTCATGATTTAGTTCAGCTTCAAATTTCTATAAATTTTGCTTAAATTAGTCATGCTAATAAAGAAAATCAGAGAGAATATTTATTATCATTAAAAACAAAATAAATATTCACTTACAATCTTCATATAAATTAGACTAATAAAACTTTATAGATTTACTCTATTATTATCGATATTTTATTTTATCCCGTTTTTAAAAAATAAAACACGATTTTTGTAGATTGAATAATAACAACAAAATTGTTAAAGAAATAAGATGAAAGTTGAACAAATATATACAGGCTGCCTTGCTCAAGGGGCATATTATATAGTATCAGAAAATGAAGCTGTGATTATAGATCCATTAAGAGAAGTTAATCCTTATTTGGCTCGCCTTGAAAAAGACAATGTAACTTTAAAATATATTTTTGAGACCCATTTCCATGCAGATTTTGTTTCAGGACATTTGGATTTAAGTAAGAAAACGGGAGCCCCAATTGTTTATGGACCGACTGCTAATCCTGATTTTGAAGCAATTATTGCAGAAGACAATCAGATCTTCGAGATCGGAAAAGTAAAAATAAAGACCTTACATACTCCTGGTCATACCATGGAAAGTACAACCTATCTTTTAATTGATGAAAATGGTGTTGAAACTGCAATTTTCACGGGAGACACGCTATTTTTAGGAGATGTAGGAAGACCGGATTTGGCTCAAAAAGCGACCAATCTTACTCAAGAAGATCTTGCAGGAATTTTATACGAAAGTTTACACAGCAAAATACTTCCATTAGATGACAGCATTACGGTTTATCCGGCTCATGGAGCAGGTTCAGCGTGTGGGAAAAATATGCAGAAAGAAACGGTTGATATTTTAGGAAATCAAAAAAGAACCAATTACGCACTGAATCAGCCGGATAAAGAATCTTTCATCAAAGAAGTTTTAGATGGATTAACAGCTCCACCAAAATATTTCGGAATGAATGTGGCCTTAAACAAAGGAGGTTACGAAAGCCTTGATGATGTTATGGATAAAGGATTAAATCCTGTCTCTGTTGAAGATTTTGAAAGCTTTGCAGAAGAAACTGGCGCTTTAATTTTAGATACAAGAGGACCTGCAGATTTCCAGAAAGGTTTTATTCCAAACTCTATTAATATTGGACTAAAAGGAGATTTCGCACCTTGGGTTGGGACTTTGATCGTAGATGTAAAACACCCTTTATTATTGGTTTCTGATGAAGGAACAGAAGAGGAAGTAATCACAAGATTGAGCAGAGTTGGATTTGATAATGTTTTAGGATATTTGAAAGGAGGATTTGATTCATGGAAAAATTCAGACAAAGAAATTGATGAAGTAACAAGAATTTCACCTGCAGAATTTGCAGAACAATTTACTGAAAATACAAAAGTAATCGACGTTAGAAAGCTTGGAGAATACTCTGCAGAACATATTGACAACGCTTACAACAAACCATTAGACAACATCAGTGATTGGGTAACCACAATTGATGATTCTGAGCATTTCTTCCTACATTGTGCGGGAGGTTATAGAAGCATGATCGCAGCAAGCATACTTAACTCACACGGAATCAGAAACTTTACTGAAATAGAAGGCGGATATAATGGAATTAAAAAAACTGAAAAATTTCCAACTTCAGACTTCGTTTGTCAATCAAAAACATTGTAAGATTTTAAATATGAAAAATAAATTTCTCGGATTAATTCTTGTATCAATTTTTGCATTAACTGCATGTAAAACAGTAGCAACTGCAGACGTTTCGAACGCAAGCATCAAAAAAATAATCAATAATCCGGATGTTACTTTGGTAGACGTAAGAACTCCTGAACAATTTGCAGGAGGATCAGCAAACAACGCGATCAACGTTCCTTTAGCTGAAATTATAAACAATCCCACATCTCTAAAAGGTAAAAAAGTAGTTGTTTTCTGTAATAAAGGAATACAAGCCGATGAAGCCGTTAAAATCTTAAAGAAAAACGGTGTTGAAGTTTATGACGGAACGAGCTGGAAAAATGTAAAAGGCATTCAGGATTCCAGCCTTTAAATATTGAAACTTTTAACTAAAACCAAAAACTATGTCACAAAAATTTCAAGAACTTATTGAATCCGAAAGACCGGTATTGATAGACTTTTTTGCAACTTGGTGTCAGCCATGTAAAGTTCAGTCTTCGGTTTTAAATACAGTAAAAGAAAATGTTGGCCAGGGAGCCAGAATTATAAAAATAGATGTTGATCAATATCCTGCCATTGCTTCTCAATACGGCGTGCGTGGAGTTCCAACGTTAGCCATCTTCAAACAAGGAGAATTACTTTGGAAAGAAAGTGGTGTTCATGATGTGAATACGTTGACTCAACTTTTAAAACAATATGAATAGAACTGTGATTTTTCACAGTTTTTTTATTTTAAACCACAGATTTTCACAAGTTTACACAGATATTTGCGCTTTAGTATTTAATTATTTGTTTATTAAAATATGCCTAAACATCTGTGTAAACTTGTGAAAATCTGTGGTCATAATAATTTAAAAATCAATCGAAAAAGAATCTCGATCATTCAAAAACTGAAAATGGTTTCTGAAATCATTTAATTCATTCATATCTAATTCTGAAGAAACGATATTTCCATTTTTCGTAGAAATTTCTTTTCCATCTGCGAAAAAACAATGCGAACTTTCCTGATAAAAAAGATCATTTCCATCTGTCCCGATTCTATTTAAGCCAAAAACAAAAGATAAATTTTCAATCGCTCTTGCTTTCAGAAGATGCTCCCAAGCTCCTACTCTTTTTTCAGGCCAATTCGCAACATATAAAATAGCATCGTAATCATCATTATTTCTCGCAAAAACAGGAAAACGAAGATCGTAACAAACCTGTAGTAAAAATCTGATTCCTTTATAGTTAACAATCATTCTTTCCTTTCCGGGAGTATAAACTTTATCTTCTCCAGAAAAAGAAAACAGATGTCTTTTATCATAAAAAACAACCTCTGAATCTGGCTGAACGAAATACATTCTGTTATAGAAATTTCCGTTTTCTTCCACAGGAGCACTTCCGCAAAATGCAGCATTCTTTTCTTTTGACAGTTTCTTTAAAAACGCTAAAGATTCTTCATTTCTGTCTGAAACTTCAGAAGCATCCATGCAAAAACCTGTTGAAAACATTTCCGGCAAAAGGAATAAATCGGCTTCAATATTTTCTAACTCTTTTTCAATTAATTGAAAATTTTCATCTTTATTTTTCCAGATGATATCTAAATTTAATCCTGCGATCTTCATAAACTTTGTTAAATAACTTCCATAAAAATACGATTTTCCCTTGATTTCGGTTCTATTTTTGATGCGGATATTTTTTAGTAATAACATCGAAAAAGTAAAATTTATGAAGAAATTGGTTTTTATGTTTATGTTAGTATTGGGAGGAGCTTTGGTAAATGCTCAAGCTTACACCGGAAAAGGAGATCAGAAAGTCCAATTGGGATTGAGTGCTTGGGGATATGGAACGGGAGTTACAGGAACTTATGATTATGGTTTAAACAAACTAATTTCAGTTGGAGGAGGTTTGAACGCCTATTTTAGTGGATATAAAGATGATGATAAAGACAACAGAGTTTTTATCTTCGGAAGATTGAATTTTCACTTGCGTGAAGCATTAGATCTGCCAGAAAAATTAGATATTTATCCAGGTGTAGATGTAGGAGTTCTTGGAAAAGACTTCGGAATCGGGGCTCACATTGGTGCAAGATACTTTTTCACAGAGAAAATCGGGGTATTTGCAGAAGTAGGAAACAATGGCAGTCTCGGAGTTTCGCTTAATTTGTAGAAAATAGTCTTAATATATGACAAAGCTTCTCGTTTCGGGGAGCTTTTTTATTTGGCATAGTTTTGATAATTGTTACCTTTGCAAATTAAATCTAAATTTTATTAATGGAATTAGCAATCAAGATTTTCCAGTTTATATTAAGTATCTCTATTTTAGTGGTTCTTCATGAGCTTGGACACTTTTTACCCGCAAAATACTTTAAAACCAAGGTGGAAAAATTCTATCTGTTTTTTGATCCATGGTTCTCAATAGCAAAGAAAAAAATCGGTGAAACAGAATACGGTATCGGATGGCTTCCTTTCGGAGGATATGTGAAAATTGCCGGAATGGTAGACGAAAGCATGGATACCGAGCAATTGAAGCAACCGGCTCAACCTTGGGAATTCAGAGCAAAACCGGCTTGGCAGAGATTAATCATCATGTTGGGTGGAGTTACGGTAAACTTTTTCTTGGCTTGGTTAATTTATAGCTGTTTATCTCTATTTAACGGAGAAACTTATACCGACCTTACGAAATTTGAAAACGGAGTTGAAGTAACGGAAGCCGGCAGAAAAATGGGCTTCCAAAATGGTGATAAAATCATCAGCATTGACGGAAAACCTAACGAAAGACTAGAAAACGCTTCCATTAACATCCTTTTAGGTGATAATGTAACAGTTTTAAGAGATGGAAAAGAAGTCACTTTCCCTGTAAATACTGAGGGTGTTGCAGAAGTTCTTAAACAAAAAGAAGCAAAATTATACATCAGCCCAAGAATGCCAATGGTTATTGATTCTTTGGCAACTCCTTCATCTAAAGCATCAGGTTTAGCTGTTGGTGATAAAGTGGTTGGAATTAATGGTCAAAAAGTTTCTTTCTTTGATCAGGTAAGCTCTATTTTAATTCAAAATAAAGGAAAAACCATTTCTGTTGATGTTGAAAGAAACGGAGCTGTTCAGACTTTAGCTTCTGTTCCTGTTGATAAAAACGGAAAATTAGGCGTACAAATTGCGACTAAAAATCTTGCTAAATCTATTACAACCAATAAACATTATTCTTTCGGAGAATCTATTCCTAGAGGATTTACAAGAACTATTGAAGCATTAACAATGCAAGTTAAGCAGTTCAAAATTATGTTTAACTCTAAGGTTCAAGGATATAAAAACGTTGGTGGACCAATTGCTATCGTTAAAAACATGCCTGTAAATAAAGCTGCTGACGGAAGTATCGGTATTAACTGGCCGGCTTTCTGGAGTTTCACAGCAATGTTCTCTGTTTGGTTAGCATTTCTGAACTTAATTCCTATCCCAGGATTGGATGGTGGACACGTTATCTTTACTTTATATGAAATTATTGTAGGAAAACCTGTACCTCAAAAAGTTTTAGAGAATGCACAAATGATCGGAGTTATCTTCCTGTTAGGCTTAATGTTACTGATCTTTGGAAGTGATATCTTTAAAGTGTTTACAGGAAAATTATAGAAATATTTAAAATATTTTTTAAAAAAACTTGCATGGTATAAATATCAGTCCTATATTTGCACCACTTAAAAATAAGGACATTCCTCCTTAGCTCAGTTGGTTAGAGCATCTGACTGTTAATCAGAGGGTCCTTGGTTCGAGCCCAAGAGGAGGAGCGAAAGCTAAAAAGAGTTACAAAACATTTTGTAACTCTTTTTTATTGCATATAACCTAAATTTTCTCAATCCTCAATATAGATAAATTCACATCTCTTAATTTTAAAAAGATGGCAGAAAATAATATCTTGCAAATAAAAAATATGAGTTCCATTATTGTAAGGAAAGCCGAGCCGAAAGATTATCCCGCCATTATCGAGCTGCAAAATGCCAACACTCCGGATCAATTAACTGAAGAAGAAAAGAAACAAGGCTTCATAGTTTCCAGTATGACTGAAGAAACATTAGATGGTATTAATAAAAATTTAGGCGTTTTAGTTGCTGTTGAAGATGATCAATTAGCCGGGTTTGTATGTCTTGCAACAACTAATCCCTTACCGGAACATCCTGTTGTAAAAGCGATGTATGAAAGTTTTCCTCATCAAATATTTAATGACAAAAAATTGACAGATTATCGAGTATTTATCTACGGTCCTGTTTTGATTAATTCTAATTGGAGAGGAAAAGGAATCCTGAAAAAGCTATTTGCCGCCGTGAAAGATTTTACTAAAAAAGATTACGATCTGGGAACCGCTTTTATTAATGATAAAAATCCACATTCTTTTGCTGTGCATGTTGATGGTTTAGGAATGACAGCTTTAAAGCCTTTTAATTATAAAGAAGAGACATTTCAATTGGTTGTTTTTTCTGTTTAAACACTGAGAAAATGGATTATAAAAAATATTTTTAAGCAAATTTGAAAAATATTTTATTTTTTACTTTTTATCAATTCATCTTTAGATTAAACTTCAAAATACTGAAAAATAGACAGATAAAAACGTCATGCTTTTTTCGTCATTAAAAAAAGTAAAAGTCATCGAATAAAAATTCAATTTTTCTGCCATAATTTGCTTTAAACACTTGCTTCATATCAATATTCATATTATATTTGCATCACCAAAACAACGGAAAATTCCTCCTTAGCTCAGCTGGTTAGAGCATCTGACTGTTAATCAGAGGGTCCTTGGTTCGAGCCCAAGAGGAGGAGCAAATCCATCAGATTATTCTGATGGATTTTTTTATGTCCAATTTTTTCTATTTCCTTTTTCAAATTTCAATTATTGATTTCCTTTCAATATTCGTTTACATCTATATTTCAATGTTTTATAATGATAATTTATTAAATATTTAAACAAAAATGTCATATTTAATTAATATTTTATCATTAATTTGTGAATAATTAAAAAATAGATTTATGAAAAAACTAATTTTACTAACGTTATTACCTTCTGCTATTTTCGCTCAAGTCGGTATCAATACAAACACTCCAACATCCACTTTAGACATTACAGCAAAAGCCTCAACAGGAGCTATAACAAATGTAGACGGAATGCTAATTCCCAGGATCAACCTTCAACGTGCACAGTTAATGTCAGCAGTTCCAACATCTACACTTATTTATGTAAATGATCTTTCTGTAGGAACAGCCGCAGGTATCGCTGCCGATGTTACATCCACTGGCTTTTATTATTTTGACGGTACAAAATGGACAGCTCTTGTTACTTCTCTTAATAACAATGATTGGCATTTGACAGGAAATGCAGGAACAAATCCCGCTAATAACTTCATAGGAACATCTGACAATCAGAATGTTATTTTTAAAAGAAATAATATAGAATCCGGACTACTAGGAACCTTAAACACTTCTTTCGGAGTCGGCTCTATACCTCAAACATCTACCGGTTTATTCAGCACAGCTTTTGGAGCAGGCACTTTACCTATTTCAACAGGCTTTGCAGGAAGCGCATTTGGATATCAGGCCTTAAATGCAAATACTACCGGACAGGGAAATACAGCATTCGGATATCAAGCTGCGAGAGCAAACACTATCGGGCCGCAAAATACAGCAATAGGCTATGGAGCACTTACAGCAAACACAGGAGGAGGAAGCAATGTCGCTATAGGATATAACTCACTAAGTACTTTAAATCTAACTGCAAACGGTTCATACAACGTCGCAATTGGTACAAGCTCATTAACAAGCTTAACATCAGGCGTTAGTAATGTAGCTATCGGTGATGCAGCAGGAATTGCAAATGGAGGCGGAGTAACTTTAACTTCCGGAAATGGAAATATTTTGATAGGAAGAAACACGACAGTTCCAAACGCAACTGGTGATAATCAAATGAATATAGGTAATGCCATTTTCGGGGTTAATTTAGGTAATAATATAACAGCGCTAACAGCAAATGTCGGTATCGGAACTGCCGCTCCAACTACAAGGCTACATGTTGTTGCAACAACAGCAAATGCTAACAGGTATAATCTTTTTGACGCCACTGCAGGAACAAATCAATATGGGATACTTACCCTTAGAAATTCTTCTCCTTTAGCTACAGGAAATTATTCACTTATAGGATTTACCAATAGCGGACCTACTTCTGGAGGAGGAAACTGGGCTTTAGGTTCAATTCGTACAGGAGCTACAGCCGTTAACGGTTCTGAAGAAGATTTTTATATTGGAAACTCTACCGGCGGAGCTCTAACCGAGAGATTAAGAATAAAACCAGACACAGGATTTGTAGGAATTGGAACGACTACACCTACAGCAAGAGTGGAAATTGCATCAGGCGCAACCGGAACATCAGGATTAAAATTCACCAACATTAATAATACTACAGCCACTACACAAAACGCTGCAGCTTTAGGAGTAGACGCTACCGGAAATGTTGTTATTCAAAACAATGCTCCATTAACATCTACTTTTAAATCTTTTAGTATTAATGCCAGTGCTCCTACTGCATCTTTAATTAGTATTGGTACGCTAGAGTTTCGTTTCCCTTTAACAACATGCACGGGTACAACCGACTCATATATACAAGTGAGATCAACCAGTGGAGCTAACAATATAGGAATTCTACATGGCATGATAAAAACAGCGCAAGATGTTTCATCTATTGTAAATACAGCTCCTTTAACCACTACTCCAACATTTACGAACATTACCTCACTTCCCCTAAACTGTGTACAAGATGGACATGCACAATTTAATTTCTATTCTTACACAGACAGAACATTTTATAGAGTAAATGTAAACATAGCAGATGGTGACACCTTAGGTTTTGGAGCCTTAGGATATATTTTTGTTGAGCTTCAGAGATAGATCTTTTAAGTATTTATCATTTTAACAAATTAATAACTATAACACCGTCATTTTGATGGTGTTATTTTGTTAACTTTGCGCTTTTGTATTTATTTAAAGAATTTTTTTTAAATTTTACTATTTTATAAATAAACAGCATACTTTTTGTTTATGCTAAATGCTTGAAGAAACAACAAATGTTAATTAATAACTCCAAATATTACTCTTTCTCTTTTTTTCTATTTTTAACCAGCCTCGTCTGTGCTCAAAACTCAGCAAACGGCAAAATTTTAGATTCGAAAACAAATAAGGAAATCAGCGGTGTAGATGTTTTCATAAACGATAACAACAAACCGGCTTTAACTACGACGACAGGAAATTTCAGTGTTCAGTCAGACAGTATTATTTACAAATTAAAATTTCTAAGAAAAAATTATGCCTTAGAAAACATAACCGTTACACCCGAAAATGCTAACAATCTTTTCGTAAAATTATCTCAGGAAAAAGTAGAAAGTATTCAGGAGGTTGTTATTCATAACGAAAAACCAAAATACAAGAATAAAAAGGAAAATCCGGCTTACGCGATCATGCAGGAAGTCTGGAAAAGAAAAAGAAATAACGGATTAGATAAATTCGATACTTACACTTATAAAGAATACGAAAAAATTCAGTTTGATGCCAACAATCTGGATAGCGCTTTTATGAGTAAAAAAATCTTCAATAAACTAGATTTTATATTCGATTATGCAGATTCTACCGCAAGTGGAAAAATAGGACTTCCAATTTTCTTGAATGAATCTATTTATGAAAACTTTGGAAAAAATAAACCCGATAAAAGAACAAAAAGACTATTGGTTGCTCAAAAAACCTCTGGTTTTCAAGATAATCAGGTAATTACTATTACGGCAAAAAATCTTTATCGTGACATTAATATTTACGATAATACCATCAATTATTTTGATATAGGATTTCCAAGTCCGGTTGGAGAAACCGGTTTTAGCACTTACGATTATAACTTAGTCGATACGATCTCAATCCGTGGAGAGAATGCCTACAAAATAAGATATTTACCCAAAAGAACCGAGGTTTTAGCTTTCCAGGGCTATCTTTATATAGATACAGACAGCTATGCCGTTTTGGGAGCGACTTTAAAATCAACTCAAAAAATAAATGTCAATTTCATCAACTCAATTTCAACAGAACTTGAATATGATAATCCTGATGAGAATACATTTCTACCTAAAAAATTCGTTACAGAGATCGAATTGACCCCTTTTGCCAAGAAAAAAACATCAAAAAGCATTATTGCAAAGCGATCCGTGGATTATTCAAATTATGAATTTAATAAACCTTTAGAAGATAAAGTTTTTGTTCGAAGAGAAGAAGAATATGAAAATAATTTCGTTGATAAAGATGATGCTTACTGGGTAAAAGCCAGACCTGATTCTTTGTCTAAAAGCGAACAGGGAGTTTACGAAATGCTTGATAAACTTCAGCAGACACCGAAATTCAACAGAATTGTAAAGATTTATGAAACATTGGCTTCTGGATATTACAATGCATTTAAGGGAATAGATATCGGTCCAATATTTTCAATCTACGGAAAAAATGAGGTTGAAGGAGATAGAATAAGATTGGGTGCAAGAACCTATTTTGGGCAAAACGATCCATGGAGAATTCAGTTCTATACTGCTTATGGTTTTAAAGATCAGCAGGTTAAATATGGTGTTGAAGGTCGATACATGTTCAACAGAGTCAACAGATTTATGATCGGAGGTGGAAACCGAAGAGACATCCTTCAACTGGGTGTTCAGTTGACAACCGATGACGGCATTATGGCTCGTTCATTTGCATCATCAACCGTTTTTGCGAGAGGTGAAAACGCTTCATTAAGTTCATTAAATCAAACCAATATATTCACATCAATTGAGCCTTGGAAAAACTTCCAGATTCGTGTTGATGGAACCATGCAAAGCATTAAATCTGCCAATCCAGATGGATTTAATCTAATGTATTACAGAAATGGAGACCTAAGAAAAACGGTGAATGACTCTCATGTTACCATTAGTTTGATCGCAAGACCGGGAGCAAAATTTTCTCAAACCGGGGTCGACAGATATGAGCACGGAACTTTAGCGCCAACAATCGTTTTAAAATATACGAGAGGTATCGAAGGTTTGTTTAATGCAGATTTCAACTATAATAAGCTTCAATTTATGTTCTACAAGCCAGTTTTGATTGGAAGTTGGGGTAAAACATTAATTAATTTCGAAGCAGGTAAAAATTTCGACACGGTTCCGTTGGCTTTACAGAATATTGTTCCGGGAAACCAGTCGTACAGTTTAGTTGGAAATACTTTTGCACAGCTTAATTATTATGAATTTGTTGCAGATACGTATACAACATTACATTTGGAACATCATTTTAATGGAAAAATACTTTCTTACATTCCTTTAATTAAGAAATTGAAATTGAGAGAAGTAGCTTTCATCAGAGGAGCTTACGGAACTTTAAGTGATGCTTCAAAATCTATTAATGTTGAAGGTTTCAAATATTCTGCTCCGAGCGAACATGTTTATTACGAATATGGTTTCGGAATCGAGAATATAGGTTTTGGAAACTTAAGAATTTTCAGAGTAGATTTCAACTGGCGAGGGAATTACCTTGACCGACCAGATATTTCCAAATTCGGGATCAAAGCAGGATTCCAAGTTGGGTTTTAAAATACAAACTCCTTGTTCATTGAGCAAGGAGTTTTTTATTTCATTAAGATTCTGCCGGATAATCTTTGCAGCTGTTGCAATGAGCTACAATGTAAACTACATTACAAGGCGGTCTCTGCCCTTCCGGAATTTTACAGTACACATCACACGGTAAACAATCTTTTACCGGAAGCGCTCCTCCCATTACATTTTTAAGCTCTTCTCTGTTGATTTTCTTTAAATTTTTCATAATAATTAATATTTAGTTTGATGATTTAATTAAACATTGGAAATTTAAGAAAATTATTCTTTACATCATTGACTAAAAAATATTAGAAAATAATCCGGAAAACTTGTATCTGGATTCTTACAGAATGACAAATTTTGCGATTTTTACAAATGGTTTAAAGAAACGACCACGACCCTAGCCCTGATTGGAGCATTTGTTTGAGCTCATTTTTCTCAGTTTTCGGCTGCGGCGGCTTTGCCGCCGCAGCCGAAAACTGAGAAAAATAGCGAGTGCGGAAAGCAGGAAAAAGCTTCAAATAAAAATAAAGGCTTTTCAATGTAGCCAGATTTCTCTTGCAAAACAATAAAATTCAACGAATCCAAAAAAACTCCAAACAAAAAAAATCCCCGACCAAAGCCGAGGATTACATTTTTATAGAACGCTTAAATAATTATGCGTTTGGTTCTACAGATACGAAAGATCTGTTGTTTGCTTTCTTTCTGAAAACTACTTTACCGTCTACTAGAGCAAACAAAGTGTGGTCTTTACCCATTCCCACGTTAGTACCTGGGTGGTGTTGTGTACCTCTTTGTCTGATAATAATGTTTCCGGCAATAGCTTCTTGTCCTCCGAAGATCTTCACACCTAATCTTTTAGAGTGAGATTCTCTACCGTTCTTGGAACTACCGACTCCTTTCTTGTGTGCCATTTTATTACAGTATTATTTATTAAGTGCTTTAAATTGATCAATATTCTTAACGATAGCAGCATCTACTTCTTCGTGAGTAAGAACAGTTTTCTCTAATTCAACTTTAACTGCTTTACCTAAAGTAATTAAAGTTTCTCTGTTTTCTTTAGACTGAGACAAGTTGTTTTTCTTCAAGTGATAGTTCAACTCGTGATCTTCACCAAAGTTAACAGTTGCGTTGTCTGAAAGAACTTCAGCTTTCACAGTTTCTTTTTTTGCAGCTTTCTTTGGTGCTCCTTCAAAACCAGTGATACCAGTGATTTGAATTTGAGTTAAAGATTGTCTGTGACCATTTTTAACTTGGTAACCTTTTCTTCTTTTCTTCTTGAAAACGATTACTTTATCAGCTTTTACATGATCTAAAATTTCAGCATCTACTACGATACCGCTTACAGCTGGGGCGCCAACAGTGATTGAACCGTTTACAGTAAGAAGAATTTTATCGAAAGATACTTTATCTCCTTTTTCTCCTTTCAAACGGTTTACAAACAACTTCTGGTCTTGCTCAACTTTGTATTGAAGCCCTGCTATTTCTACAATTGCAAACATTGTTTATAAATTTTTAGTTAATTCGAGGTGCAAATATAAGAATTAATTTTCAATTACCTTATAATCAAATCAATATTTTTTACACGACAAACATATCACTATGCGTTGAATAATTTTTAACACTAAATAGCTCGTTCATAACAGATTATTTTATACCTTCGTTTTCACCAAAAAATATTTAATATGAAAATGAACTTTAATTTCTGCTTACTAGCAGGAGCCATTGCTGCATTCTCACTGACAGCATGTAACGACGACAAAATGGAAGACACCATTCTTCCGGAATCTCAAACCGAAACTTCAAAAATCGAACAACCCGGAGATCTGCAAAAGCAATGTTCTTATGTTGATCAATACTGGAGCTCAAATGCAGTTTTAAAAACGACTCTTAAAACAACAACTGACACCAATTTCATGAATGCTCAAATGACCAAGATCATCAGTCTTTGGGGTGGAACGAGCTTAACTTTCAGGTTTGTGGATGATGCATCAAACCCAAATTCAACGTACAATGCAATTTCGTATTCAAATGGTAAAATCTATTATGGATACGCTATTTATTATGATGCAAAAGCAAAAGGAGGAGATATTGTAAATGCAATGATTCTTGCTCACGAATACGGGCACCAACTTCAGTATCGCTACAATTTACCTTCTGTAAGTGAATCTACAGCAAGACCAAATGAATTGGAAGCTGACGGTTTCGCAGGATATTATTTGAGAAGACCGAACGGTTACAATCAAACAACATTTGCGCAAATTGCAGCAGCTTATGAGTTTGCTCAAAGCATTGGAGATTATCAGACAACAAGTGCGGGACACCACGGAACTCCGCCACAGAGAAGATCTGCAGTTCGTTTAGGTTTCCTTTTAGGACAGTATGATCTTTCTGCTGCCGATTTCGATTATAACTTCTTCTATTATTATCAAGGAGTTTTAAATGGAACTTACAAACAGGCAAAAAATACCAGAAATCCTGAACTTGATGCCTACATGAGTCAATATATCGACGAATTAAGAAAAATTCAGACTGGAGAAATTTCTGCTGAGGAATTCAAAGATCTTAAGTAAACATTCATTTTTAGCATATTTAAGAAAGGAGGTAAACGATTCGCTTTACCTCTTTTTTATTTATTTGAAATAATTCCTAAACTTTATTTACTTTTGAACTTTATCATCCATAATAATGAACAGAGATCTCTACATTGATTTTGCAAAAGGACTGGCAACGCTTTCCATTATATTTATTCATACCGCATTCTGGTCTGGGCAATTTTATATTCCGGCCGAGGTTAGAGTATTTTCTTTGGTTTTTGATGTTGCTTTATTCTATGCTTTAAGTGGAATTACCTCAGGTTCAAATATTGAGAAAACTTTTTACAGATTATTAAAACTACAGATCACCTACATGATCTTCGTAACATTTTTATTCTTTTTAGATTACTTTTTTAAAGTTTTTGGACTAAGTTTTTTCTCTTTGGAATGGTTACAGAGATTTTATTCAACATTTGGATCAAAATATGCCACGACAAGTATTTCTACAGTTCCACAATGGCAAAATCTCGGAAACTGGTATCTTCATCAATACACAAATGCAGACACTTTTCCTGTTGTGATGGGAAGTTTTTGGTATTTAAAAGTGTATTTCATCCTTACCGTTTTTGGCGTTTTAATTTTAAAATTCTTTCCAAAACACATCAATTGGTTTATCGGAATTTGTATTGCTTTAACTTTACTCTTCAATATTTTCCCATCGTTTTATCCTACAGGACAAGTTGGTTATGTAGCTTTTTATATGGCCATTTTCTTAATTGCCAATAGAATGCGCGGTAAAAAAATCCAAACTAAAATGATTCCCGTTCTTTACGGAATTGTCGCAGTAGCCTTAGCCTGGATGTTTTGGTATTATGGAAGCGAGATTTTTTATAAAATCAATAAAAATAAATTCCCGCCAAAAATTCCTTATATAATATGGTCTCTATTTTCTTTGACTACTCTATTTGTTTTTTACAACAGATTAAAAATCACGAAAGAAAATTTTGTAACGTACATTGGTAAAAATGCCATCTTTTTCTATTTCGCTCAAGGATTAAGTTCATCTCTAGTCTATTTTCTTGTAGTTCCATTGAAAGAAAATATGCCGTGGTGGATTTTAATGGTATTAATTTATATCATTAATATTATTCTGGCATTTATTATTTCAACAGGATTGAAGAAGGTTGACAGTTTTGGCTGGAATATCTTAGAGATTTTAAGAAGAAAAACGGAAATTAAATAAATTAATCTCCTTTTCTTCCTCCCCTTACCAAAAGAGCAACAATAATAATTAAAACAACCGCTCCAATAATAAGATAAGTAGGCTCAGCGTACCATTCTGTTGTAGTTGTAGTTTTAGTTTCATTTGTACTTACAGCCGTTTTTGCAGAATTTTCCTGAGCAAAAGCAAAACAAGAAAAAGCAAATGTCAAAATAAGAGAAAGAAATCCGTTTAATTTGTTTTTGAAAATTGTAATTGTTTCCATGATAGTTTAAATTTTTAATTATATTCTAGTAATATCAAATAGAATACCATGAAATTTAAACGGATTAATTAAAAACATAAAAATTATAAAATCAAGGGCATAATAAAACTTCTTAGTTATCGCAATTTATTTTAATTTTACAAAAAATTTATACAATGTTTAAGTTAAAACTTCTTACCGACCCAAGATGGGCTAATATTGCAGAAGGAAATCTCGGAGAAATTTTGACGGATCACGCTTGGTGCGAGCAGAAAGCTACAACAAACGCTATAAGTTTGATCAATATGCTTCCTGAACATCCGGAAATCGTAACAGAACTTATTGCTATCGCTCAGGAGGAGCTTGACCATTTTAGTCAGGTTCACGAGATCATTAAGAAAAGAGGATTTGTTTTCGGGAAAGCAAGAAAAGATGATTATGTCAATGAATTGGCTAAATTTGTCGTTCAGGGAACAAGGGAAGATCTTATTGTTGACAAATTACTTTTCGCTGCAATGATTGAAGCGAGAAGTTGTGAACGTTTTAAAGTGCTTACAGAAAACATTAAAGATGAAGAACTTGTCGTTTTCTACAGAGAATTAATGATCTCAGAAGCAAATCATTACACAACTTTTATAGGTTTTGCAAGACAATTGGGAGATCCTGAAAAAGTAAACAAACGTTGGGAAGAATGGCTGGAATATGAAGCCAACATCATCAAATCATACGGAAACAAAGAAACAATACACGGTTAAAATAAATACAGTAAACAAACGTTGAAAAAATTAACTTTCGAGAATATCACTAATTTCTTTCTGAAAAATTTCTTTCAGGGATTGGTGATTATTGGACCAATCGGACTTACCATTTTTGTCATTTGGTATGTTGTCACATCTGTTGACAATATTATTCCGTCGGTTGCCAAAGAAATTCCGGGGTTGGTTTTTATTTCAACGATTTTAATTACTGCTCTTCTAGGGTTTTTAGGAAATAAATTCGTTGTCGGAAAATTCTTTTTCGATTTAGTGGATCGTTTACTTGAAAAAACTCCCGGCGTAAAGCATATTTACACACCAACCAAAGACGTAATGTCTTCATTTGTAGGAGACAAGAAAAAATTCAACGATCCTGTTTGGGTAAAAACCAATGAAAACCCAGAGATTTGGAGAATCGGATTTTTAACACAAAAAGAAATGGAAGATGTAGACAAGCACAATTATGTTGCTGTTTATCTTCCTCATTCTTACGCTATTTCGGGTTGGGTAATTGTAACTGAAGAAAAAAACATCAAACCTGTAGTGGGAATGACCGCAGCTTCGGCAATGAAATTTGCTGTAAGTGGTGGTGTAGCAGGCTTCCATTCAGACGATAATATTTTTAAGGCACCGGAATAATTCTTTTATTCCATTTAAAAATACTTGATGAATTTGAATTTATTTCAAACAAAATTTTCGTTACAAACAATCTAATATAAAATATCATGAATTTACCGTACGCGGAACCTTTCCGCATTAAGATGATTGAAGAAATCCGTCAATCAACCAGAGAAGAGAGAGAGCAGTGGCTTAAAGATGCTAACTATAATTTATTTAATCTAAAATCTTCACAGGTTTATATTGATCTTTTAACAGATTCAGGAACCGGAGCAATGTCTGACAGACAATGGGGAGCGCTAATGACAGGAGACGAAAGCTATGCAGGTTCTCGTTCATTCGAACAATTACACCAAACTGTACAGGATATCACAGGTTTCAAATATCTTTTACCAACTCACCAAGGAAGAGCTGCTGAGAACGTTTTGTTTTCAGTATTAGTAAAAGATGGTGATGTAGTTCCTGGAAACTCTCACTTTGATACTACAAAAGGTCACATCGAGCTAAGAAAAGCACACGCAATCGACTGTACGATTGATGAAGCATTTGATATTAATAATTTACATCCATTCAAAGGAAATATCAATCTTGAAAAGCTGGAAGAAGTTTATAAAAGTCATCCAAAAGAAAAAATTCCTTTCTGTTTAATTACCATTACATGTAACTCTTCTGGAGGACAGCCTGTTTCTCTTGAAAACATGAAAGCAGTAAGAGAACTTTCTAATCAATATGGAATTCCTGTTTTCTTCGACTCGGCAAGATTCGCAGAAAATGCTTATTTCATCAAAAAAAGAGAGAAAGGACAAGAAAACAGAACGATTAAAGAAATTTGTAAAGAAGTTTTCTCATATGGAGACGGAATGACGATGAGTTCTAAAAAGGACGGATTGGTAAACATCGGAGGTTTCATTGCGTTAAACAACGAAGAAGTGTTCAGAAAAGCATCTAGCTTCACCATTATCTACGAAGGTTTCATCACTTACGGTGGTATGGCAGGAAGAGATATGGCAGCTTTGGCAGTTGGTCTTGATGAAGCAACAGAATTCGCTTATTTGGAAGGCAGAATTTCTCAGGTCGAATATCTTGGTCACAAATTAATTGAATACGGAATTCCTGTTCAGAAACCAATCGGTGGACACGCAGTTTTTATTGATTCATTAAATTTCTTGCCTAATGTTGACCGTTCAGAATTTCCTGCGCAGACTTTAGGACTTGAGATTTATAAAGAAGCCGGAATCAGAACTGTTGAAATCGGAACTTTATTGGCAGACAGAGATCCTGAAACAAGAGAAAACCGTTATCCTAAGTTGGAATTGGTTCGTTTAGCAATTCCTAGAAGAACTTATACAAACAATCACATGGATTATATTGCTGCTGCGATTAAAAACGTTTACGAAAGACGTGATGAGATTGCAAAAGGTTATAAAATAACATGGGAACCAGAACTTCTGAGACACTTCACAGTGCAATTGGAAGAAGCATAAAAATTTAAACCGAGATTAGTTCTCGGTTTTTTTGTTTTAAGTCTTTTAAATTGTAAAAATAATTAATGTATAAACACGAGTTAAGTGAAAATTCTATAATATTCAATTAATTAAGTTTAATACATAATACTTTTCAAACAATAGTGAGTTTTTTTATTGATTTAAGATCAAATTTTAATATATTTGATTTATCACTAAATTAAAAAAACTCGATAGATATGAAGATTAAGTATTTAAGTGCTGCTTTTTTCGCCGCAACCTCTATGCTGTATTCGCAGGAAATAAATGATACGATTTCAAAAGAAAAAAGAATAGATGAAGTCACCATCACAGGAAGCCGAAACAAGAAAAGAACAGTCATTGATACCCCCGTACCTATCGATATAATTGATATTAAACAAGTCAGTCAGTCCACAGGACAAGTCGAGGTTAATCAACTTTTACAGTTTGCCGCGCCCTCTTTTAATTCTAATAAACAATCCGGATCAGATGGAGCTGATGCTGTAGATCCTGCAACCTTAAGAGGTTTGGGACCCGATCAAACCTTACTTTTATTAAATGGAAAAAGATACCATCAATCATCTTTAATCAATCTTTTCGGAACAAAAGGAAGAGGAAATACAGGTTCGGATATGAACACCATTCCGATCGGAGCCATAAAAAGAGTGGAAGTTCTTCGTGATGGTGCTTCCGCACAATACGGTTCTGACGCCATTGCAGGCGTTATCAATGTCATTCTGAACGACCGCGACAAAGGTTTTGAAGGAAACGCTTTCTACGGGATGAATCTTTTTAAAAGCCCGGGAAACAAAGATGTCATGTCAGATCGTAAAATAGACGGAATTACGTTTGATTTTAATGGAAATTTAGGAACAAAAATAGGCTCAAAAGGCGGTTTCGGAAATTTTACTGTAGAATTTATCAATAAAGAACATTCTATCAGAAATGCCAATCCGGAATTTTACCAATCTCCAAGACAGCGTTTTGGCGATGCAAAATCTCAAAATATTTATTTCTTTGGAAACATAGAAGTTCCTTTGTCTGATAACCTGAAATTCTATTCCCGTCAAGGATTTTCTCACAGAGAAACAAATGCTTATGCATGGACGAGAACGGCAGATGCAGACGGAAATATTCCGGAAGTTTATCCAAATGGTTTTAATCCTATTCAAAATACAAGTATTACAGATTTTACATTTGATAATGGTTTAAAATTTAAAGTTGCCGAGTGGGATGTAGATTTCTACAACGCTTTTGGCAGTAACAGATTCACTTATCAGATAGACAATACCATTAATGCGACTTTAGGAGTGAATTCTCCGACAAGTTTCAACGCTGGCGGGCATTCACTTTTACAAAATACGACAGGTTTTAATGCTACAAAGCAGTTTGATGTTTTGGAAGGTTTAAATATTGCTTTCGGATCTGAATTCCGGTATGAAAAATTTAATGTCATTAAAGGACAAGAAGCTTCTTACGCGATGTATGACGTGAATGGAAACATTGTTACAACAGACACTCCACAAACCTCATTGGTTACCAATCCGTTAACGGGAGAAATAAGACCAGGCGGATCACAAGGATTCCCAGGATATTCTCAGGAAGTGAATAAAAACAGAAATAACTTTGCAGCTTATGTTGATACTGAATTAGATATCACAAAAAAATGGATGATCAGCTTAGCCGGAAGATTTGAAAATTACAGCGATTTCGGAAGCACGATTAACGGAAAATTTGCCACAAGATATGCCATTACCCCTCAACTTGCATTCAGAGCTTCTGCTTCTACGGGTTTTAGAGCACCATCATTGGCTCAGAAATATTATAGCCTGCAGTTTACTAATTTTCAGGGTGGCGATCTGGTAACCATTCAATTGGCATCGAACGACAGTGGTTTAACACAAGCTGTTGGAATTCCTCAATTAAAAGAAGAAAAATCGATTAATGGAAGTGCCGGATTTACTTTTAATGCAGGAAAGTTCACGGCTACAATTGATGGATATTACATTAGCATAAAAGATAGAATTGTTCTGACAGGAAATTTTGCTAAAGACGAACTCCCGATTGAAGCTCAGGTAGAATATCCTTACATAGACCAGGCTCAATTCTTTTCTAACGCTATTGACACCCGTACAAAAGGAGTTGATGTTATTTTAAATTATAATCAAAATATAGGTAACGGAAAGCTAACCGCCACTTTAGCCGGAAATTATAATGAAATGGAAATCACCAAGGTAAACACCTCTCCAAAATTGGCTGGCAAAGAAGAAACTTACTTAAGCCCGAGAGAAAGAGCTTTCATTCTGGCTTCTGCTCCGAAAACAAAGATTAATTTAAATTTAAATTATAAGATCAGTAAATTTAATGCAAATCTACAGGTCGTTAGGTTCGACAAAGTGACTCTGATCGGTTATAATGGTGCAGATGATTACCAAACTTATAACCCAAAAGTTACCACCGATTTATCTTTCGGATATGATTTTACTAAAAACCTTAGTTTGACAATTGGAAGTAAGAATTTATTCAACCGATACCCAACATTACAAAAGACTGCGGTTTCTGACGGAAATACCGAATCAGGCGGAATTTTCGATCCTGTACAAATGGGATTTGCAGGAAGACAGGCTTTTGCAAGATTTAATTTCAAATTTTAATATATATTTTTTAACAATAATGCTTCTGAAATTCAGAAGCATTATGTTTTTATTTTTTAGAGATTTTATAGAGTTTTCCGCTGTCTGTCACAGCATAAAGGCTTCCATCCGAACCATCCAAAACATCTCGGAATCTTTCATTCTGATCAGCCAAAAGACGCTCCTCTCCGACTACTTTATTATCTTTCATCACGATTCTGTTGATGTGTTCACCACTCAGACAACCGATGATTAAATTTCCTTTCCATTCATCAATATTTCCTGTATAAAACGTAACTCCGCTTGGTGAGATTACAGGATCCCAATAATAAACAGGTTGCTCGGTTCCTTGTTTTTGTGTTGTTCCATTATTTATTTTCGAACCTGAATATTCAATTCCATACGTTACATCTCCCCAACCGTAATTTTTTCCGGGTTTGATTAAATTGATTTCATCACCACCTCGCGGGCCCATTTCTACATCCCAAAGATTTCCGTTGGGATCAAGGGCCAATCCTTGTGGATTTCTTATTCCGTAAGCATAAATTTCAGGTTTAAACCCAGCTTTCCCGATGAAAGGATTTCCCGGAGCAGGTTTTCCATCCTTTGTTATTTTTAAAATTTTACCTAAATAATTATCTGTTTTCTGAGCATACACTCTTGTCTGTTTATCAGATCTTTCTCCTGTACTTACAAATAAATTACCGTCTTTATCAAAAGCTAATCTGCTTCCGTAATGCTTATCTCCGTCATAAGAAGGTTCAGCACGGAAAATAACTTTCACTTCTGAGATAGTTTTTAAATCTGATGAAAGTTTTCCTTTGGCAACAGAGGTTAAATTTCCCTCACCAAAAGGTTCTGAAAAACTAAAATAGATGATATTATTGGTTTTAAAATCAGGGTCGAGAGCAACATCAAGCATTCCGCCCTGCCCTTTTGAATCTACTTTTGGAAATCCCTCGATTTTAGAAATCTGTTTTCCGTCCGTTGAAACAACATTCATATAACCTCTTTTATCGGTAATTAAAAACTTGCCATCCGGCAAATTGATAATTCCCCAAGGTTTTCCTAGATCTTTATTTAATACTTCGACATTGTATGCGGTTGACGTTTTTACAGCTTTAATTCTTGTCTGCCCCGCAAATGCAGGTTTATAATCAGAATTTGGCTTTTCTGTTTCTACACTTCCGTCCTTACTCGCCTGTTGAGCATTAGCATTACTCTCCTTGCACGAAGAAAGTATTAAAAACAAACTCAAGGCCGGTACATAATATTGATTGAATTTCATAGTGTTGTGATTAGTGGTTATAAAAGAAATGGAAAAATAGTGCCATAAAAATTTGTGCAATTAAATTTTTATTCTACATTTGTAGAACTAAATACAACATTGTAGAATATGAATGAAATAAAATTAACCGATTCTGAAAAAGACCTCATGGAAATTCTTTGGGAAAAAGAAAAAGCATTCATGAAAGAAATTTTAGAGATATATCCTGAGCCTAAACCAGCTACAACAACGGTTGCTACTCTTTTGAAGAGAATGCAAAATAAAGATCTGGTAGGCTACAAATTATATGGAAATTCCCGTGAATACTATCCTAAAGTAGCCAAAGGGGAATATTTCAAGGAAGAAATGACTTCTATGATTGACCGTTTTTTCAATAGTTCAGTGACACAATTTGCCTCATTTTTTACAACAAACGCAGAATTGTCTCAAAAACAGCTGAAAGAACTTCGTGAAATTATTGATAAACAAATAGACGAATAAAATGATCCCGATTATTCTGAAAATAATTTTATGCTCTTCATTGCTTGTTGCTTTGTATTATTTGTTTTTGGAAAAAGAAAAAATGCATCAGTTCAACCGATTTTATTTAATTTTTTCACTGGTGCTTTCTTACGTTATTCCTTTTATAACCATCACCACAGAATTTCCAAAACTTAATAATAATCCTCAGCTAATCTTTGAAGAGACAGCACAGCAAATAACATTACTTCCAACGAAACAAGAAATTTTCAATTGGATGAATGTCACTTGGATAGTATACGGAATTGTAGCTTCTATCCTCCTTGTAAAAGCAATTATATCTGTTTTAAAAATAAAAAATCTAAAGGGAAAAGAAATTAATTATTTAGGACAAAAAATAATTATAACCAATCAAAACCTTTCTCCTTTTAGTTTTTGGAAAACAATTTATTTAGGCGAAAACTATCTGGTAAACAACGAAATAGACTCAAGAATTTTCTTACATGAAAAAAGCCATTTAGGGCAAAAACACAGCATTGATCTTTTACTAATTGAAATCTTGAAAATAATTACATGGTTTAATCCTGCTCTTTATTTCTACAAAAGAGCAATGGTGACCAATCATGAATTTTTAGCCGACGAATATGTACTGAAAAATAATTATAGTATTAAGGACTACCAAAATTTAATACTTCAAGAGATTATTTCAGGCCAACATTACAACCTTACGCATACTTTCAACTTTAATAACACCAAAAAACGATTTATTATGATGAACACTAAAAAAACAAAACTGTCCAGACTAAAAAAAATTGTAAGTATTCCGATATTGATTACCATTTTTGGATTATTTGTTCAAAAAACCTATGCAAATAATTCAAATTTAAATATAAAAAATAACGGCAGGGAAATACAAAATACAGCTCCTGTTGAACAGTCACAATTAAATAAAAAAGAAGAATTAAATACCAAAATAAGCGTAAAAGAAAACACAAATGATGAAAAAGTAATTTTAGATACCATCAGACCAAATAAGAAAACTGATGCAAAAATCAGCAAGAAGGAAAAGCAAAAATCAACAGAATATGAAAACGATCCACCTCCTCCACCTCCATCTGTTCCATATTCAAAAGATTTTGTAACTGCAGAATACCCTGGTGGAATTAATAGCTTTCGAACAAAACTGGCATCAAATTTTAACGGATCTGTCTTTGATGGGAAAAAAGGATTGATAAAATCAATTGTTTTACTAAACTTAGATGAAAACGGAAAAATCACGCAAATATCTGCAACAGGCGACAATACTGCTTTCAATAATGAACTTACAAGAGCAGCAACTGCAGCTAATAATGAAACTCTATGGAAACCTGCAACAAGAAATGGCAAACCTGAAGCTACAGTTTTCAAACTACCGGTTACAATGACTTTCGAATAAACAAAAAAGCGCTAAAATTTTAGCGCTTTTCTTATTTTCAATGTTATTTTTTAATAATCTTATGTTTAAGTGACATTCCGTCATCAAATATAATATTCAGAATATACAATCCTGATTGATATTCGCTGATATCAGCTTCATTTCCTTTGAAAACTCTTAGCAATCTCCCATCTGACGAATAAACTTCAGTAGCTTTTACTTTTTTAGTACTCGAAATTTTCACAACATCAACTACAGGATTAGGATAAATTTTAACGTCTGTGATTTTCACATCACTTGTACTTAAAACATTTTGCTTTTCTCCCTGAAAATAAACAGAAAGCGGAAAATCTCCCTGCTGTCCTACAAACTGTGCAGACGGAACACTAATTTGAAAAGTATAACTTCCCGCCTGCATATTTCCAAGCGGAATTTTTCTGATCGGAACGGCATCGCCCGGACACCAATTATTCCATGAAGTCCACCAAGAGGTAGATTGGACAGAAGAACCGTAAATTCCATTTCCTTGTGTGTTGTACTGGCGATATGGCTCGCAAGACTTTCCACCTGGCGTGTAATTATAAATAGGCTGATCATTAAGAGATATAAAATGCTGTCTTCTAATATATTCTTCCCCTCCGCTATTGGCTCCGTGATTGGATGTTATTAAATAAAAATTAGCATTATTCACAGGAGCATTTAATACAAAACTCAACATTCTGATCGTTTGTCCCGGGACATCTGTTGCACTGTAATTATTAAGACTTTTCGCAGCAGTCATAGGAAGAAGAAAATTATTGGTAGCCGGAATTGAAGAATCTGTCGTCGTCGTAAAACTTAATGATCCTTTAAAAGTATCAATACGTCCGGCACAACCCGAAACCTGTGTTTGTGCAGCATAAGGAACCCCTAAAACAACAAATTCTATCCAGAAATCATATTGCGACCTTAGAACAGGATCTTTAAGAATAGCCGCCACATTATCCATCTGAAATGTATAAGGAACAGAAGTCGGACTCACATTTTTATTCATAAAAGGAGTAATAAACCTCCCTAATTCTAATTTTGTAACCGAATTTGTATCATAATCAGCCGAACCTTTCGTTACTAAAGCAAGGTAAACATTGGCCAGACGGTCGTAATTATCACACAACGCACCAATGGTAATATTCATCGTAAGCTTATTTCCAAATGAATCTAATTGAGATTCCGTAAGCATTTTGGTATAGGAACTATTGCTTTGTCGAATCGCATCCGCAGGCAAAGGTTGATTGACAGTAGCCGCATACATGTCATAAAAGACAGCATCTTCATAAACAGAAATGACAGTTGGCGGAGGATCGGGAGTGAAGTATTTTTCAGCATGTAAAATATTACAAAGACCAATTAACACTAAAGAGAGTAATTTTAATTTCATATTAATATTTAAATTAGATTTAAAGCAAAGATAATTCAAATACAACAACAAAACACAGTCAATAAATCAATAAATATAATTTTACGTTCAATTAAATATAAAATATTTCATTTATCTTAATTAAATAAAAATATCCCGTCTCATTTATTAAATTATAATCGTAGAATCAGAGTTGAAATTTTATAAATATCTACAAATCAACTAAAAATCATAATCTTTTAAATTCGCACCACTTTTATTGAGACTAATAATATCTTTCGTATTTTTGTATATACACTAAATTTTCAATGAATTTTAATCTTCAATCAGAATATAAACCAACCGGCGACCAACCTACAGCCATTGAAAAACTTACCGAAGGAATCGAAATCGGTGAGAAATATCAGACTTTATTAGGAGTTACCGGTTCCGGGAAAACGTTTACCGTTGCCAATGTCGTTCAAAACGTACAAAGGCCAACGATCGTTATGGCTCACAATAAAACGTTGGCCGCACAGCTTTTCATGGAATTTAAAGAATTTTTTCCAGACAATGCCGTGGAATATTTTGTAAGTTATTACGACTACTATCAACCTGAAGCCTATATTGCAACAACCGGAACTTATATTGAAAAGGATCTGAGTATCAATGAAGAAGTTGAAAAATTACGACTTTCTGCCATTGCAAGCTTGCTTTCAGGAAGGCGAGATGTCTTGATTGTAGCTTCAGTATCCTGTATTTATGGTGTGGGAAATCCCGCGGAGTTTCATAAGTCTCTAATTTCTCTTGCAATTGGAGAAAAAATAACAAGAACATCACTTTTACATTCTTTAGTTAATGCTTTGTATTCTAGAACATTGGCAGACTTCCAGCGAGGTACATTCAGAGTAAAAGGAGATGTTATTGATGTCTTTCCTGCGTATGCGGATAATGCGGTAAGAATTCAGTTTTTTGGGGATGAAATTGAAAAAATTCAGAGTTTTGATCCAGTTTCAGGGAATGTTACGGCTAGTTTTGATCAAATTCAAATTTATCCTGCCAATCTTTTCGTGACATCAAAAGAAACCTTGAATGGAGCTATTAAATCGATTCAGGACGACATGGTAAAACAGGTTGATTTCTTTAGCGAAATAGGAAAACCTTTAGAAGCCAAAAGATTACAGGAAAGAACCGAACTCGATTTGGAAATGATCAAAGAATTAGGCTATTGTTCTGGTATTGAGAACTATTCTCGTTATCTGGACGGCAGACTTCCGGGATCAAGACCTTTCTGTTTACTGGATTATTTTCCTAAAGATTATTTAATGGTGATTGATGAAAGCCACGTTACCGTTCCACAGGTTCATGCAATGTATGGTGGCGACAGAAGCCGAAAAGAAGCGTTGGTAGAATACGGATTCCGACTTCCTGCAGCAATGGACAACAGGCCTTTGAAGTTTGAAGAATATGAATCTATTCAAAATCAAGTCATTTATGTTTCTGCAACTCCAGCCGATTATGAATTAGAGAAATCTGGTGGGACTTATATTGAACAAATTATTCGTCCAACTGGACTTTTAGATCCTGTTATTGAAGTAAGACCAAGTCAAAATCAGATTGATGATTTGATGGAGGAAATCCAGAAAAGAGCTGATCTTGATGAAAGGGTTCTAGTGACTACCTTAACCAAAAAAATGGCCGAGGAATTAACCAAATACTTCACAAAATTCGGTATCAGAACGAGATATATTCACTCAGATGTTGAAACGTTGGAACGTATTCAGATTATGCATGATTTACGTGTTGGGTTATTTGATGTTTTAATTGGAGTAAATTTATTGAGAGAAGGTTTAGATTTACCTGAAGTTTCTCTAGTTGCTATTCTAGATGCGGACAAAGAAGGAATGCTCAGAAGCAGAAGATCAATGATTCAGACGGTTGGTCGTGCGGCAAGAAACCTTAACGGTAAAGCTATTTTATATGCCGATAAAATGACAAAATCCATGCAGGCAACAATAGATGAAACTGAATATCGTCGTGCAAAACAAATACAATACAACACAGATCACAACAAGGTTCCAACAGCGTTAAATAAGAAAATATCTGAGAATTTAGTCGGCCGAAGCAAAGACTTCCCTGATGAAAAATACACTCAAAAACAGATCTTACAAAAAGTTGCCGAAGTAAAAGCAACTTATGCGAGCGAAGACGTTGAAAAAATGATTGTTCAGAAGCAAAAAGAAATGGAAGCTGCAGCTAAGAATCTTGATTTCATTAAAGCAGCCAAGCTGAGAGATGAAATTGCAGCATTAAAGGATTAATTTGATTTAAAATCTAAAAAATTTTCGGCGGCACCTTTGGTGCCGCCGAAACTTTATCCTAAAATTTATAAGTCTTATTTTTTAGCTTATCATAATTCACTGTTCCTCCTCGAAGTGGCGTCAGCAAATCCATCAAGCCATTTATTTTTATTTCATAAATCGTTGAAAGTTGCATTCCCAGTTTTCCCGGTGGCATTCCTTTGCTGTGAAACCATTCAAGATAACTTACTGGAAGATCTGCAAGAATCACCCCTTTATGCTTCCCAAAAGGCATCTTCATTACACAAATTTCTTTTAATATTTCGGGGTTTATTCCTTCTACCATTTTATTTTAAACTATTAGATCTATTTTATTTTCCAACTCATCATCTTTATCGGGCAATTGTAACTCCGGAGGAGTATCTTCATCAGAAAACTCATTTCTATATACCTGAATCAAAAGAAGCGTAAGAGAGATAAGAATAGGTCCGAAGATCAATCCCATAAATCCAAACAGATTCATTCCCATGATAATTCCGAAAACGGTATTCAGCGGGTGAATATCCTCTAATTTTTTAAGAAGGGTAAAACGCAATAAGTTATCCGTTAAACCTACTATTACCAAGCAATATGCAGCCAAACCAAGACCGTGCCCCGTATCTCCTTCTGCAATCATAAAAATACAGATCGGAATATAAACAATTGCAGCTCCTACAATCGGAATCATAGAACCCACTGCCGTCAATGCAAAAAGCAAAATCGGACTTGGCGCTCCAAAAATAAAGTAACCTATCATAGCAACTAAACCTTGTCCAAGAGCCACAACAGGAATCCCAATTGCGTTGGCCATGATCAGCTTTCTCATCTTTTCGCCTATCAAAGACACATTCGCTCTTTTCAAAGGGGCCGAAGCAGCAAGAATACGTTCAAAAAAACGAGGTGTACTCAACATAAAATAAAGAATAAAATACATGGACATGATAACGGTAAGTGTATTAAACGTTCCGCTAACAGCTTTCGTCGACACTTGACCGGCGGAGCTTTTCAGCTTAGCCATATTTTCTTTACTGAGAATATCAAAACCTGTTTTTGAAAAAATATAAGTATGTATTTTTTCCAGGAACACATTAAACTTAGTCATATAAGCCTGTGCGTTTCCTAATTTTTCAATTAAAAGATCGCCAATAAAATAGATTGGCAAAATAAGTATAATCAAACTTGCAAGCATCAGTACTAATGATGAAAGCCAAGGTTTCCATTTTTTTTCTTCCTGCAGATAGAAATTATACTTTCTGCAAAGAACATACAGGGTAATTGCCCCCAAAACCGAAGGTATAAAAAGAGCAAGGTTAAAACAGATCAATCCCGCTAACACCAATATGATAGCAAGTAACGAAACCTGCTTTATGACCACACTGCTTATTTGTTTATCTTTATTCAATATTTTATTTTTTAAACATGATTTGTCTCGGCTTTCCTAAGTAAGCACAATATGTAGAATACATTACAATCATAATAAATGGTGCTGTAATGATAATCCCGATACAACACAGTACAATTCCCGAAATACTGATCAATAATCCTAATAATGCCACTCCTAAAAACAGACCGTAATTTTCTTTTGCAATATTAAAAGTTTTGCTGATAGCATCCATTGCAGTTGCATTTTCAAACAAAAGAATCGGATATCCTAAAAGGAAAAGCGGAAATACAAAAAAGAATGGAATTCCACACATTGCAGCAGAAACGCCTAATATGATTGTTGTAACTAAGCTATACAACAAAATATTTCCTACATTCTGGCGATATCCAATAAACAGATCTGAAAATTCTATCGGATTCTTAGTATTAAACTTGTTCGCAATATAAATTAATCCAACATAAATAGGCGAAAGTAAAATTCCCAGAATACTCGAAAAAGAGTAGTATAATGAAAATCCCGGCTTTCTCCAATATTCGTAATTCGTATAATCACCACTATCAAGATCTCTAAAATCACTAAATCCACTCCAGGAATTAAATCCTGTAATAGATTGTAGGATAAAATCTCCTATAATATAGATAATCATTGAAACTAATGCATAAAGAAAAATCCCTTTATACATTTCAAAAGCGTGAGAAATAATGGATCCGGCCTCCTTAGTAGGAACAGAACCTTGTTGGTCAAACTCGTCGAATTCAGACATGGTTAAATTATTTTATGATTTTACCAAATTTAACTTTATTTTGATAAAAAAATAGTAAACAATTTAAAATTTAACTTTTCTCAGCAAAAACGGTCTTATAAAGAGCATAAATCATCGCATTCCAAAACGGAAATGTGAATAATCCTCCAACCAAAAACAGACCAAAGCCTAAATATTTAAAGAATGTCGCCACAATAACGCAGACAAATATTTCTAAAAAATACATTTTCAAGGCTTTAAAATTTAATGAAATCGCTTCAAAAATTCTTTTATCTGTAAAAAACATTAGCGGAGCAACGAAAATTGTAATGATAACCCAAACCACAGCAAGAATTATAGTTTGAACCGTAAAAAGATAAATGAAGAACCAAAAGATATAATATCCTATATATTTAAAGAAATTAAGCCCGTTGTATCCCGCAAACAAATCACCAAGAACAATTTTTTCTTTTAAATCCATCTTTTTGAAAATCTGAAAAAAACCAAGATTCAAAGGAAAAAGAAAAATGCTCATCGCAAAAATTCCAAACGTAAACTTTTGATAATTGTCCGTTTGTGTAAGTTCAGAAACTTTTGCCAAATATTCGCTTGTCCCAATTTTGAAAGCCTCCATGAATTCCTGATTCATCTCCCATATTCCATATTTAGAAGCAAAAAAGGCAAATGATGTAAAAAATATAGCAAAGTAAATGATGGAGAACATTAATTGAAAAATCAATGTTTTATTCCAGTAAAAAAAAGCCTGTTTTAGTATAAAGTCAATTCCCGGTTTCTGAGGATATTTGTTCTGCATTAAAAATATTTTGTGCAAAAGTAAACATCAATAAGTACTTTTGTCGAATGTTTTCAATGAATCATCAAAAATTTATGGAAATGGACGAACTTTCTCTCCAGAAAGTTCCCTATTTTTTTGTTATCGACTTCCTTTTGGATAATGTTGAAATTTATAAAGAAAATGAGATTGAAAAATCAGGTTTATTAGTTGATTTTCAATCGTTTTCAACTACAAAAACAACACACGAATTAGATAAAAAAATTGAATGGAAATCTTATCCTGAAACTTTAGAAAGTTTTAAATCAGGATTTGATAAAGTTCAGAAAAATATTCGTTTAGGAAATTCTTATCTGGTAAATTATACTAGAAAAACCAAAATTGAGACGAATTTAACACTCGAAGAAATTTTCTATCATTCAAATGCAAAATACAAGGTTTTTTATAAAGATTTTTTTGTATTTTTTTCTCCTGAAACTTTTGTGAAGATCATTGACGGAAAAATTCTCACTTATCCCATGAAAGGTACTATTGATGCGTCTTTAGAAAACGCAGCAGAAATCCTTAAGAACGATAAAAAAGAAAAAGCCGAGCATTACACCGTTGTAGATTTGCTTAGAAATGATCTTAGCATGGTGGCAGAAGATGTGAAAGTTGATAAATTTCAGCACATTGATTTCATCAAAACTCAGCAAAAAGATTTGTATGCCATGAGTTCAGAGATTTCAGGGAATTTAAAGCCTGAATTTGATGGAAAAGTAGGAAGTATCATGAAAAAACTGCTTCCGGCAGGATCTATTTTAGGAGCTCCAAAGCCAAAAACATTGGAAATAACCCTCGAAGCAGAAGGATATGACAGAGGTTATTATACCGGAGTTTGTGGCTGGTTTGATGGTGAAAATCTCGACAGCTGCATAATGATCCGTTTTATTGAAAAAGAAAATGGTACATTGTATTTCAAGAGCGGCGGCGGAATAACGCACATGAGTAAATTAGAAGACGAGTATCAGGAAATGAAAAATAAAATCTATGTCCCAATTCATTGAAAGTATTAAAGTAGAAGATCAGGAAGTTTTCTTGTTAGATCTTCATCAAAAGCGTGTTAATCAAACCTTTGCCCATTTTGGGAAAGAAGGCTCAATTGATTTGGCTAAAATTTTTAAACATCTGGAACATGATGAAGACGGAATGTACAAACTAAGAATTTCTTATGATTTGGACAAAAAAATCCGCACCCAAATGATCCCTTATGCAATTCCTGAAATACAAGATTTTCAATTAGTTGAGAACAATAGTTTCGATTATTCTTTCAAATTTGAAGACCGAAAAGAGCTGGAAAAAATGAAAATGAAATCCAAAGCTGAAGAAATAATTATTGTAAAAAATAATCATATCACAGATACTTCATTTTCAAATCTTTTATTCCAAAAAGGTAAAGATTGGTTCACTCCGACAACGTATCTTTTGAATGGTGTTCAAAGACAAAATCTTTTGAAGCAGAAGAAAATTAAAGAAACTGAGATCACTTTACAAAACATCAAGCAATTCTCACATTTTCAATTAATTAATGCAATGAATGACTTTGATGATATGTTCATTTACCCAATAGACCGAATTATCAATCTACCGGGTAATGAAGAATATTTGGATCTTTAATTCTCTTTCATGAAATTGAAATAAGCCTTTAAGACATCAGCACTATTTTTACCGTAAGTATTCACTTCCAGTATTTTAGGCTGTGCATCAGGCTTGAAGAAATTATCTAAAACCCTGTCAAGCGTTGGCTCATCTTCCACTCTTGTGTAAGAAAATCCGAAATGCTTGGCAAGATGCTCAGCGTTTTTCTTGTGTTTTGTAGCGATAAATTCCTCTAAAGTATTCGGGTTGGCATTTCCAGGTCCCGGAATAATTTTAAAGATATTTCCCTCTCCGTTATTGAAGATCATAATTCTTACAAAAGGCGGAATGTATTGATTCCAAAGCCCGTTGATGTCATAGAAGAAACTTAAATCTCCCGTAATCAATAAAGTTGGATTAGCATTTTTAATCGCAAATCCCATTGCTGTAGATGTAGAGCCGTCGATTCCGCTTGTTCCTCTATTGCAATAGATTTTTCTCTTTCCAAAATCAAAAAGCTGTGCATATCTGATCGCCGAACTATTGCTGACATGAATATTATAGTTTTCAGGAACAGTCTGTGAAGCTTTATTAAAGAAATAAAAATCAGAGAATTCCACCATATTTAGAAATTTAAGGTGTTTTGCATCTTTTTTATCTCTTAAAACATCCCAAAGATTAAAATAGGGTTTTGGCTCTAGATTAATGAATTTCAACAATTTAGAAAAGAACAATTCAGGTTTGATTTCTATTTTCTCCGTTAAAGAAAAATAAGTATCCGGCTGCCAAACTTCATCCAAATGCCAATGCTGTTTTGGGCGGGCACTTCTTAAAAACTGTTTTACTTTTTTGGAAACAACATTCTGCCCGATCGTTATTAACAGATCCGGAGCATATGTTTTGTAATCTTCTTCCGTGAAGTTGTAAATATATCGATCAATATGTTTGAAAAATTTTTCGTGATGCAAATTAGAATTCACTTCACTTAAAACCACAACAGAATGATTTTTAACCAATTGAGAAAGCTGATTTTCCAATTCAGGGCTATAATCTCTTGTTCCTACCAAAAGAAGAATTCTTTGTGAAGTATTCCAGTCTGCTACTAAATTGGAAGGAATGTCGTATTCTTTATGCTTAATTGTTTTCTCAACCGTAGGAAAAGTCGGAAGTTCAGAAACCAATTCATACAAAGGCTCTTCCAACGGAATATTAATGTGAACCGGACCTTGTTTTTCAAAACAAAGCTCGATCGCTTTTTTAATAATGTCAAAATTAATTTCTTCCGCGTTTTCCTTACTGTCTTCTAAAAGCTGGAAATCGCCATAAGAATGCTGATGAAAAATATTATTCTGTCTAATCGTCTGTCCATCAAAAATATCCACATAATCTGTTGGCCTGTCCGCACTTAAAATCAAAAGAGGAACATTCTGATAAAATGCTTCTGTAACGGCAGGGTAATAATTCGCCACCGCAGAACCACTTGTACAGGTAATTGCAACAGGCCTTTTTTCGCTTTTCGCCATCCCAATTCCTACAAAAGCGGCACTTCTTTCATCCACAATACTGAAACAATTAAAGCCATCCACTTCCGAAAAATGAATCGCTAACGGAGCATTTCTGGACCCCGGTGAAATAACAATATCTAAAATTCCGTACTGCTGAAGAAGATGCGCAAGTATTTGGATACTTCTCTTAGAAGAATATTTTTTCATAAGTACAAATTTAACTTATAAATCCTTAATTCTAAAAAAATTTAATTCAAAAAAGATGTAATTTTGCACCACGTTAAATTTCTAAAAATGGATAAAATACCTAGTGTAGACCTGCGTGATTTCCTTTCGGGTGACCCGGAACGCAAACAGAAATTTGTAAATGAAATCGGAAAAGCTTACGAAGAAATTGGTTTTGTAGCCTTAAAAGGGCACTTTCTTAATGACCAATTAGTAGAAGATCTGTATGGCGAAGTGAAAAACTTTTTTGAACTTCCCACAGAAACAAAACAACAGTATGAAATTCCAGGAATCGGTGGCCAGAGAGGCTATGTCGGATTCGGTAAAGAAACTGCAAAAGGTTTCAAAAAAGGAGACTTGAAAGAGTTTTGGCATTTCGGACAATATGTGTCTGATGATTCAAAATACAAGAAAGAATATCCTGACAATGTGATCGTTGAGGAGCTTCCAAAATTCAATGAAGTTGGTAAAGAAACTTACCAAATGCTTGAAAAAACTGGTAAATCTGTTTTACAAGCGTTGGCTTTGTATCTTGGATTGGATGAGTTTTATTTTGACGACAAAATCGCGGAAGGAAACTCTATTTTGAGACCAATTCACTATCCGCCAATCACTCAGGAGCCTGATGATGCGGTAAGAGCAGCAGCTCACGGAGACATCAACCTGATTACTCTTTTGATGGGATCTCAGGGAAAAGGACTTCAAGTTCAAAACCATAACGGTGATTGGATTGATGCGATTGCGGAACCGGACGAATTGGTAATCAACGTTGGAGATATGTTATCAAGACATACCAACAATAAGTTGAAATCTACGATTCACAGAGTGGTAAATCCGCCAAGAGAATTGTGGGGAACTTCAAGATACTCAATCCCTTTCTTTATGCATCCCGTAAGCGGAATGTCATTAAACGCTCTTGAAAACTGTGTTGACGAAGACCATCCTAAGTTATATGAAGATACAACAGCAGGAGAATTTTTACATGAAAGATTAATTGAATTAGGTTTAATAAAAAAATAACTACCACACTGTATTTAGTTAATGATTTTTTAATTATCTTTACTTTAATATCAAATTTTTAATTAAAACAATATGAAAAATTTAAAAAAACTAAGTAAAGGCCAATTAAAAAGTATTGCTGGAGCAGGAGGAATTAAACTTCCAGAACCTGAATTTTGCATGTATTACTGCAACGGAGTTGTGATTTGCGCAACGTGTAGTGATAAATTTACATGTCCAGATGATTCAATGTAATTGAAATTCAAAAAGATTTATAAGAAAGCCGTTCCTTTTGGAGCGGTTTTTTGTTTTGATTATTTAAACACTAATAGCACAAATATTTTCCACTAATAAAACACAAACATCTGTGAAAATCCGTGTAATCTGTGGGATAAAAAAAATCAATCAAACAATCTCAATTGCTGATCCTTTGCGCCCGTGAAATTGGCGGTTGTCAATTTTGGAAATTCTTTACCTTCAAAAAACTTCTTTCTTCCTATTTTAAAGGTATTATGAATCATTTCTGCAATATTTCCATCACCCCTTTGTCGGTCAAAATATCTTTTTTCGCCTAATTTTCCACCTCGCATGGAACGAATTAGATTTAAAACTTTCTGCGCTCTGTCTGGAAACTGCGTTTCAATCCATTTAACAAAAACAGGTTCAACCGTATCATTTAATCTCACCAAAGTATAGCCAAAACTTTGAGCACCGGCTTCTGAAATTGATTTTAAAATATTCAAAGGTTCATCGCTATTCAATCCCGGAATAATTGGCGCAACCATTACATGTATGGGAATTTTATTTTCAGAAAGAACCTCAATAGCTTTTAATTTATTCTTGGAAGAACTCGTTCTCGGCTCCATTTTTCTTCGTAAATCTTCATTGATTGTAGGAATACTTAAAGAAACGGAAACCAAATTTTGTTCTGCAAGCGGTTTTAGAATATCCAAATCCCTCAAAACCATCGCATTTTTTGTCAGAACATTGACAGGATGTCTGTAATCAAGACAAACTTGCAGCAACTTTCTAGTAATTTCAAATTGTCGTTCTGCAGGCTGATAACAATCTGTGTTTCCTGAAAGTAAAATTGGCGCAGGTTGATAGCCTCTTTTCTGAAAAAATTTCTCTAATAATTCTGGAGCATTTTTCTTGACCATTATCTTTCTTTCAAAATCAATTCCAGCGCTGTAGCCCCAATATTCATGAGTTGGTCTGGCGAAACAATAGGAACATCCGTGTTCACAGCCTTGGTAAGGATTCATCGAATATTCCATCGGAAGATCTTCGCTTTTCACCTGATTCACAATTGTTTTCGGGAAAATTTCCGTGAAGGTTGTTCTTACAGATTCAAAATCTTCATCATCTGGTTCATAGGTGTATCGGTCGAAACGATTGATAACATTTCGCTGAGCGCCCTGACCTTTTATGATATTTTCGTTCTGCATTTTCTGATGTAAATGTAAAATGGAATGGCTTAAAAATAATTAGTTTTAACACTAAAGTTTTCCACAAAAAAAACCAACACTTAAAAAAAGCGTTGGATATCAAAAAACATAATTTATATATTTTTACTACTTCAATGCGTAAAATTCTACTCCGTGATACTCGTCCTCATGATCTTTAGAATCAAAGTGTCTGTGATGGTCTGAGTAAGAATCACTGTATTTTTTATTTTTTTTATCTAATACTTTTTTTATGCCTATAAAACTTAATACTGCCAAAAGCCCAACACCTCCTGCTAGTAAAACTCCGACTTCTTTTTTCATATTTTGTCCGATTTATTACTGACGATATTGCAAAAAGTGTACCTATTTTATTTTTTTCAATTATAAATTTTGTTAACATTCAACTTCTTTTTTAATCAAAATATAATTCTACAGTCTTCCTTTTTTCGTAAATTAATGGTTTAATTATTGTATTAATAAAGAAAAATAATATTATGGATAGCGCAGACAACATGGATCAAATGACGACCTTAAGCCAAGTGATGACAAGGCTCTCTGAGAGAGGAATACACAGGGAATTCAGAATGAATGACAGTTGTGAAATGAAGCTTGATAATTCTGAACAAAACTATCAACCTGCCGATTTAACCATCTTAAAAACATACCGTTTTGAGGGTGACAGTAATCCTGACGATAATGCTGTTTTATATGTTCTAAAAGACGCAGCCGGAAACCGAGGAATGATCATAGATTCTTACGGCGCAGACAGCAATTATCCCGGAGAAAAGTTTGATGAATTTTTGAGAGATATTCCGGTTCAGGAAAGTGAAGAATTTAATTTTTAAATATATATTAAACCCGAAATTATTCAGTTTCGGGTTTTTCTTTTTTCTTAAAGACATTCTTTAGAAAACCTTTCTTTTCCTTTTTCTCTTCCGTTGGTTTTGGCTCTTCTTTTTTAGTTCCGGAGCCTTTTATATCCTGTTTTAATTCTTTCACAGATTTTTTCATTTCCTTTACAGAAGCAACTGCGTTTTTTACCGTTTTCTCTGTTTTGTCAACGTTTATTCCGATCAGCGTTTTCTTCAAACCTTGTTCAATCCCTTTCCAGAAGAGATTAAAGAATGATTTTGTAGGATCTCTTTCTACATCTTTCACATCCACAGACTGAGGAAGATTTCCGGAATCCGAACGCACAACAAGATTGGCAATTGCCGTTAAAACTCCTTTTTTCTGTTGATTATCTTTATTTAAAACAGCGATTTTTAAATCTTTATGTTTCAAATTAAAAGCTCCATTTAAACCTCTTGGATTTCCTCTGAAATTAAAAAGCATTTCCTGAATCGTCCCTTGAGTCGCCATCACATGAAGATATGGTTTGATAAAAGGATTAATTCCATTCGCGGGAAGATTGGCTGCTCTGCCCGAAATCGTGAAGACATCGTTCTGATTAGCAACATCAAACCCCCAATTTACAGACAACGGAGCAAGATTCATAAACGAACAATTGATTTTAATATCAACTTTGGTTGGTTTTCCTTTTGTTTTGGCTGAGTTTAAATTTTTAACATTCATATTAAAATTGGCGAATGTCAATTTCCCTGGTCCAGCACTTTCCGGTGTATCTTCTTCGTATACTAGAATTGAGTTTTTTAGATCTAAATTATTAACATAAAGCGGAATCTTAATCGAACGCAACAATCTGGAATACAAAGGTTTTTCTTTCGGATCATCATTCGGAATTTTACTTCTGAAAATATTAGCATCCGCAGATTGGATCACAACATTGGAAGCATTGATGAATTTATTTTGAGAAAATAAGTCCCAATTTCCTTCTGCTGTTATCTGATTGGCCTTCAAATCATACAAATCTCTCTCAACAGGTATCATTTTGATAAACTGACCTCTCGAAATGAGAGGTTTCATCGCAAATTGGGTGATCTGAACTTTGTTTTTATTTAATTTTAAAAGTCCGACACTCATGTTGTAAAACTTTGTTTTGTAGGCAAAATTCTTGGTGGTCAGAAAATAATCTTTTGCTTTAAAAGTATGTCCTAAATTATTAGGTTTAGACTTAATTTCAATCTCATTAATCGTTGCATTCAAATCATTAAAAACAAGCGGTTCATTTCCTTTGTCGTAAGTAATATTAGAATTTTTAAACGAGAATTTCCGTATAAGAATTGAATTTACTTTATTCTCTTTCGGAGCTTTCTTTGTGTTATTTTCTCCCGCAACGATGATTCCGTTTACATTATCAACCAGAACGTCTTTTATATCAAGATTTAATTTTTTATCTATAAATTCTAACTTATTGATATTAAAAGCTGCAAGATTTGCCTTTAAAGTCATCGATCGCCTTCCCGGATCTAATGGATTTGGAGTGACAGAAATATTTCTCATCTCTCCACTTTTAGAATTTAAAGCAACACTTCCGACAACATAATTCTGATGATTTGAGTATAAAATATCTTTTCCAGAGAACTGAAAACTCTTGTATCCGACGGGAATTACCTCTTCCCTTGTATCCTTATCAAACTTTAATTGATTGATATCTAAATTAAGGTTTTTTGCAGATAAAAGATTGCTTCCATCAGGTTTTACAACATTTACGGTCGCATTATTTAATTTTATATCTTCAAGATTAAGCTCGAAATTAAGCGGTTTTTCAACTTTAACAGGAACAGCGTTGATTGTATAAACTAAAAGTTTAGGATTCTGAAAATCCGCATTCGCCAGAGAAACAGCATTGCTTTTTAAAACAATATCCTTGAAATTCATTTTTTGAATATCAAACTGAAAAAGTTTCGTTTTTTTAGGATAAAACCTTTTAAACTGATTAATCGTCAACAACGGAATCAGTCTGAAATTCTCTATAGCTACTTGCCTGTTAGTTGTTGTTATTTTATTTATTTTTAAAGCATAAACATTATCCGGACGGAAGAAAAAATTCTCTCCTTTAATGTGGTATTTATCAAAAACAACAGGTAATTTATTTTCTACAGATTCTTCTGTCATCTGTAAATTTTCAACAAAAAGATCAAGCTTTTGAACAGATAAGAATTTTTGTTTTGTATCTCTGAAAACATTAATGGTTCCATTATTAATCCTGATATTTTCAAACAATACAGGATTCTTTTTTTTACCAGTTTTTTTATCAGCCGGTTTTGCTAGAATAATGTTCAAATTAGGGCTTCCTAATAACAAATCGGATGAACTTATTTGCTTATTAAAAATAGCATCGTAAATCCCGAAACGATCGATTTTCAACGTATCAATCGTTCCTTGAAGACCTATAACATCCGTATTCTGCGGATCTTTACTATTAACTGTAATTCCGGTCGAAAGAATATTTCCAGTCCCAAGGTCTACGTCCAATGTTTTATAGGAAACCTTATAATCCGTATTTTTTTTGATATAATTAGGAAGTTGGGTTTTAAGCCAAAAATTTAAGCCGAAGTTTCCCAGCAAGAAAATCACCATCAAAACCCCGAGGCTAATTAGTAACTTTTTAACCCATTTTTTCATTTTTGCGATTTAATTTAATTATATCTAAATACGTGCCTAATTTTTTACACCAAATTCAATAACATAACCTTCATGTCCTCTTACATTCATAAAATCTCCACCTTCAAAGCTTAAATACTGTCCTTTAATTCCAACTAATTTCCCAGTAAACTCAGGTTTTTTGTCTAAAGTAAATGAAGTTACTTTTTCAGGTTTTTCGAAAGGATAATCGAATTTCCATAAATTTTCACCTTCGCTGTAGAATTTTTGGAAATCTTCAGGAAAATATTCTTTTATTTTTTGTTGAAAATCGGCAAGATCTATTTCTCCCTCAAAATCATCCTGAAGCATTTTTCTCCAATTTGTTTTATCCGGCAGATGATCTTTTAAAGCAACTTCTATCATTCCAGCTTCGTAGCGATTTTCTGTTCTGGCAATCGGCAGCGCAAAAGTTGCTCCCTGATCGATCCATCTTGTAGGAATTTGCGTGTTTCTTGTAACACCCACTTTCACATCGCCTGTGTACGCCAGATAAACCGTGTGTGGTTGAAGCTGAATTTGCTTTTCCACTTCCAAATCACGTTCTCCAACGCCAAGATGTGCTGTGGAAAGTTCCGGACGAATGATTGTATCACTGGCATAAGGACTTTCAAAAAAGCAACTTTTGCAAAATCCCATTCTGTAAATAGGCTTATTTTTTCCACAATTCACACATTGGAATCCTGTATGCTTTATCGTCAATTCTTTTCCAAACAATTCATTCATGTGAATAAGGTCACCCGAAAGGTTAAGATAATACTGAATTGGCTGAGCATCGAAACTCGTCATCTTTAAAATTTGCCCTTGAAACTGCATATTAATTTTATATTACTTTATTAAGTAAATTTAATGATTATATTTTTCCCAAAGGAAATTTATATTTTTGTACTCATAAAAAAACATTGATGATATATCTTGTAACAGGAGGAAGCGGATTTATTGGTTCTCATTTAATAGAAAAATTATTGAAAGAAGGACATTCTGTCATAAACATTGACAATTTTGATAATTTCTATGATTATCAGATAAAAATTAAAAATACATTAGAATCAATCGCTAATTTTTCTGATTTTACCTTTTCTGATAAAGAAACTGATATTAAAAAATTAATTTCCCTTTCAAAATCAAACAATTACACGTTATACTATCAGGATATCCGGGATAAAAACGGTCTTGAAGAAATATTTAAAAATCATAAGATCGATTTGATCATCCACCTAGCCGCACTTGCCGGAGTTCGTCCTTCTATTGAAAGACCTTTAGAATACGAAGAAGTAAATGTTCGCGGAACAATGAACCTTTGGGAACTGTGTAAAGAATTCAATATTAAAAAATTCGTTTGTGCCTCTTCATCAAGCGTTTACGGAAACAATGAAAAAATTCCTTTTGCAGAAACAGACAATGTAGATAATCCTATTTCACCATATGCTGCAACAAAAAAATGTGGGGAAATTTTAGGTCATGTTTATCATCAATTATACAATATTGACATGATTCAACTAAGGTTCTTCACGGTTTACGGACCAAGACAAAGACCTGATCTTGCGATACATAAATTCACAAAATTAATCTCTGAAAATCAGGAAATCCCATTCTACGGCGATGGAAACACCGCAAGAGATTACACTTACGTTGATGATATTATTGACGGAATTACTAAATCTATCAGCTATCTGGAAAATCATTCAAAAATATACGAGATCATTAATCTTGGAGAAAGTCAGGTAATTAATCTTAATGAAATGCTTTCCACCATTGAACAGGCTCTCGGAAAAACTGCCATCAAAAAAATTCTGCCAATGCAGCCCGGAGATGTGCAAAAAACCAATGCTGATATAGGAAAAGCCAAGACATTAATCGATTACAAACCAACTACAGACTTCCAAAATGGCATAAAAAAATTTGTGGAATGGTTTTTGAGAAAATGACATCGAACAAGTTGCTGACATAGCTGTAATACAGTCTGTGACGTGCAATGAGTAAAAAATTAATAAAAAGAATTGAAAATCAAGTATAAAAAAGCGTATAATATAAGCTAATTTTATACTTTTGCAAAAAAAATAGAATATTATGTACTGGACATTAGAATTAGCCTCATATCTAAGTGACGCACCTTGGCCAATGACAAAGGCTGAGCTTATTGATTATGCAATCAGAACTGGTGCACCAATGGAAGTAACGGAAAACCTTCAGGCTATTGAAGACGAAGGGGAAATGTACGAAGCCATCGACGAGATCTGGCCAGACTATCCTACGGACGAAGATTATCTTTGGAACGAAGACGAATATTAAATAAGGCATGAGCTTTAGGCAATAGGCTTAAAGCTTATTTCCCTTTTTATAATATCAATTTTTGCGCAGTAAGCGTATTTAGTAAAACGCTTAAAGCATATCGCTTTAGGCATAAAGTAAAAATTTATGAGTTTTTTAAACAAAGTTCTTAAAGGGTTTTTGGGAGACAAGAAAGCGCAGGACCTAAAGGAAGTAAAAAAAGTTGTAACAAAAATCAAAGCTGTTGAACCAAATATTCAGCAATTGTCTGATGATGGCTTAAGAGAGAAAACTGCTGAATTTAAAAATAAAATAAAAACAGCAACAAGTACCATCACAGCGCAGATAGAACAGATTAAAGAGCAGATAAAAAATTCGACCAATGTTGATGAAAAAGAAGCTCTTTTCTCACAAATTGAGTCTCTTAAGAAAGATTCATACGAAATCGAGGAGAAAGTTCTTAGCCAAGTTCTTCCTGAAGCTTTTGCATTAGTAAAAGAAACAGCAAGAAGATGGGCACAAAACGGAGAAATCCGTGTAACTGCCACTCAAATGGACAGAGAACTTGCTGCAACTAAAGATTTCGTTGAAATCCAGGGAGATCAAGCTGTTTGGAAAAGCTCATGGGACGCTGCCGGAACTCCTGTAGTTTGGGACATGGTTCACTATGATGTTCAGTTTATTGGAGGGGTTATTCTTCACAGCGGTAAAATTGCCGAAATGGCTACCGGTGAAGGTAAAACTTTGGTAGGAACATTACCTATTTACTTAAATGCACTTCCTGAAAGAGGGGTTCACGTTGTAACGGTGAATGACTATCTTGCAAAAAGAGACTCCGCTTGGATGGGTCCATTGTATCAGTTCCACGGAATGAATATCGATTGTATCGATAATCACCAACCGAACTCAGATGGAAGAAGAAAAGCATACAATTCAGATATTACTTATGGAACAAATAACGAATTCGGTTTCGATTATTTGAGAGATAACATGGTAACTTCACCTTCAGAATTGGTACAAAGAGAATTAAACTTTGCTATCGTAGATGAGGTTGACTCTGTTTTGGTAGATGATGCAAGAACACCATTGATTATTTCTGGTCCGGTTCCTCAGGGAGACAGACAGGAGTTTGATGTTCTTAAACCTTCTATCGACAGAATTGTTGAAGTTCAAAAGAAAACCGTTTCTGCAATTTTTAATGAAGCTAAAAAATTAATCGCTGCAGGAAATACTAAAGAAGGAGGATTTAAACTACTTCAATCTTACAGAGGTTTACCTAAAAACAGACAATTAATCAAGTTCTTATCTGAAAGCGGAAACAGAGCATTGCTTCAAAAAGTAGAAGCTCAGTACATGCAGGATAACAACCGTGATATGCCGATCGTAGATAAAGATCTTTATTTCGTGATTGAGGAGAAAAACAATCAGGTTGATCTTACAGACAAAGGTGTTGAATACATGTCTCAAGGAAATTCTGATCAAAACTTCTTCGTTCTTCCGGATATCGGAACTGAAATTGCTGAAGTTGAAGCTAAAAATTTAACTAAAGAAGAAGAATTCGAGGCTAAAGAAAAACTATTCTCTGATTTTGCTGAAAAATCTGAGCGTGTTCACACAATGAGTCAGTTATTGAAAGCATATACATTATTCGAAAAAGATGATGAGTATGTAGTAATTGATGGTGAAGTAAAAATCGTTGACGAGCAAACAGGTCGTATCATGGAAGGTCGTCGTTATTCAGACGGTCTACACCAAGCGATCGAAGCTAAAGAAAACGTGAAAATTGAAGCGGCAACGCAAACTTTTGCAACTGTAACGCTTCAAAACTACTTCCGTATGTACAACAAACTTACGGGAATGACGGGTACTGCTGAAACTGAAGCAGGCGAGCTTTGGGAAATCTACAAATTAGATGTTGTGGTAATTCCTACAAACCGTTCTATTTTAAGAGACGATAAACAAGATTTAGTTTTCAAAACTAACAGAGAAAAATATAACGCGGTAATTGAAGAAATTGAAAAATTAACGGCAGCAAGAAGACCTGTATTGGTTGGTACAACGTCTGTTGAAATCTCTCAGTTGCTTTCAAAAGCCCTTCAATTAAGAAAAATCCCGCACCAGGTATTGAATGCGAAACTTCACAAGAAGGAAGCAGAAATCGTTGCTGGAGCAGGACAGCCGGGAGTTGTAACAATTGCAACCAACATGGCAGGTCGTGGTACGGATATCAAACTTACGAAAGAAGTAAAAGAAGCTGGAGGTTTAGCAATTATCGGTACTGAAAGACACGATTCTAGACGTGTTGACAGACAGTTAAGAGGTAGAGCGGGACGTCAGGGAGATCCGGGAAGTTCTCAGTTTTATGTATCTCTTGAAGATAACTTGATGCGTTTATTCGGTTCTGAAAGAATCGCTAAAATGATGGACAGAATGGGTCATAAAGATGGTGAAGTTATTCAACATTCAATGATCAGCAAATCTATCGAAAGAGCGCAGAAAAAAGTAGAGGAAAATAACTTCGGAACAAGAAAGAGACTTCTTGAATATGATGACGTTATGAACAAACAACGTGACGTAATCTACAAGAGAAGAAAGAATGCTTTGTTCGGAGATCACTTGAAATACGATATCACTAACATGATTTTCGATGTTTCTAACTCTATCGTTGCAAAAGGAAAAGCAAACGGAAGCTATAAAGATTTTGAATTTGAAGTAATCAAACATTTCACAATGGCTTCTCCTGTTTCTGAAAGTGATTTTGGTAACAAACAAGTTCCGGAATTAACGAATATTTTATTCAAAGCTGCTCAGGAAGATTATGCAATGAAGCTGAACTTATTGAAAGAGAAATCATTCCCTATTATTGAGAATGTGTATCAAAATCAAGGTTCAATGTTTAAAATGATTCAGGTTCCTTTCACAGACGGACACAAAACAATGACTATTGTAGCTGATCTTAAAGAAGCTCACGATACTCAATGTGAAAGTTTGATCAACGATTTTGAAAAGAATATCACTTTATCAATTATCGATGAAAACTGGAAGCTTCACCTTCGTGAGATGGATGATCTAAGAAAATCTTCTCAGGGAGCTGTTTATGAGCAAAAAGATCCACTTGTAATTTACAAACAGGAATCTTTCCACTTATTCAGCGAAATGATTGATAAATTAAACAAAGAAATTATTTCATTCTTATACAAAGGAGAAATTCCTGCTTAAGAAATAATTAATTATAGAATAGAAACCGCTCCAGCACTGCTTGGAGCGGTTTTTTGTTATTCAGTGGATAACATTCGTATGATAAATATCAACTTGATAATTTATTTAGAATAATTAAAAACAATATATTTGCAGAAAATTTGACTTTCATGAAAAATGTACTGATCTGTGCCTCACTGTTGGGGTCTATGTTGACTTTTGCGCAGGAAAAAGATTCTATCAAGTCTAATGATATTGAAGAAGTAATTGTAAATGGGAAATATTACAAGAAATATGTAGAAAAAGAAGGTTCATCTTCAATGCGTTTAGATGAAGCGTTGATAAAAATTCCACAAAATATTTCAATCATTACAAACAGAGCGCTAGAAGACCAGCAGGTAACAACTTTGAGCGATGGTGTTCTTCGTAATGTTGCCGGAGCACAAAGATTAGAGCACTGGGGAGACATGTATACAAGAGTAAACATGAGAGGATCCAGAGCAGCAGCTTTCATGAACGGAGTAAATGTAACTTCAAACTGGGGACCTCTAAGTGAAGATATGTCGTTTGTTGATCATATAGAATTCATTAAAGGACCATCAGGATTCTTAATGTCAAACGGAGAGCCAAGCGGTATTTATAATATCGTAACTAAAAAGCCAACGGGACAATCTTTAAACGGATCTGCAAGAGTAACTCTTGGAAGTTTCAATATGTACAGAGGAGAAGCTGACATCGATACTAAAATTACTGATAAAGTAGCTTTCAGATTGAATTTAATGGCTCAAAACAAAAATAGTTTTAGAGACTATGAATTCAATGACAGATATATTATCAATCCTTCATTAAAAGTTAAACTTTCTGATAAAACAACTTTAACTGCAGAATACATCTACCAAAAGGCAAAAATGTCTGAAGTAGGTTCTGCCTATGTATTCAGTTTTGATGGATATGCAACAAAACCTGTTGGATATACAGCTACAGATCCAGGTATTGATCCTACAAAAGTAGATAACAACACGGTAAATATAAATCTACAACATAACTTTAACCAAAACTGGAAATTAACTTCTCAATTAACGTATGTGAATGAATATACGATGGGAAGCAATCTTTGGCCAAGCAGTTTTGAAGGAAACTATATGATTCGCCGCCTTGGATATTGGGAAGCGGATAACACGATGAAATTCGGACAAGTTTTCTTAAATGGTTTTGTAAAAACAGGTTCAGTTTCTCATAAAATCTTAGCAGGACTAGATTTGGGAAGCAAAAAGTACATGGCAGACTGGTCTCAAGGATATAACCTTGATAAATATAATGAGAATGATGATTATACTCAAGCTGCTGATCATAACTATTGGTATAATCTAAATACTAATAACTACGATATTAATGGTACAGGAAATTATTACGGTCCCAATAATACAAAAAACTACCTTCCTTTTGATGGAACAACCAAACCTCTTTCAGTTAGAGCTGGAGCAGGAAGTACTATCGAGCAGAACTATACTGGATTGTATTTACAAGATGAAATAGGCTTTTTAGATGATAAATTAAGACTTACTCTTGCAGCACGTTACACAACCGTAAAAGAAAATAATTACGGGACCAAATCTGAAGCTGATAAAATAACTCCTCGTATTGGTATTAGCTATTCTATTGATGAAAGCATGTCAGTATATGGTTTATATGATCAAGCATTTGTACCACAAGCTGCAATATTCAGAGATGGAAGTACAGTGAAACCAATTACAGGAAATAACATGGAAGTTGGGGTAAAGAAAGACTGGTTTGGTGGAAAATGGAATACAACTTTATCTGCATATAACATCATCAAGAACAATTCTACGGTAAATGACCCTGCAAATAGCCCACTTGAACAATTTTCAATTTTACTTGGAAAAACAAGAGTTCAAGGAGTAGAATTTGATTTAAAAGGTGAAATTACAAAAGGATTTAATGCTATCTTCAACTACGCATTTACAGAAAATAAGATTATAGAATCTAATGACCCACAAAACAACCCTGAAGGAAAAAGAGTTCCAGGATACGCTAAACATACAGCAAATGCTTGGTTAAATTATACGTTCACTGATGGAATATTAGAAGGATTCGGATTAAGTTTCGGAGGAACTTATCTTGGCGACAGAAGTAGCTGGGACTGGGGAGGAACAAACACTCAACAGATGAATGACTATGTGAAATTTGACGCTGGTGCATCTTGGGAAAATTCTAAATTCAGAGTTGGTTTAAATGTATTTAATGTATTCAACAGATACTTATACTCAGGTTCACCTTACGCAAATTATTACTACTATCAAGCAGAAGCACCTAGAAACTTCAGACTTTCAATAGGATACAAATTTTAAATAAACAAAAGTTAACCCCTCAAAAGGTTAACTTTTTGATATGAAGAAAAAACATCATCATAAGAAGAAGGTTTCTTCAACAAAAAAATGGTCTGCCAAACTGCATTTGTGGTTTGGTTTGTCCGTTGGTCTCATTGTGTTCATTGTTTCTTTGACGGGAACGATGTATATTTTCAAGGATGAAATTCAAAATCAGCTTAGAAAAGATGCCATTTTTGTAAAAGCTGAAACAATTTCTCAGCAACCTTTGTCAATTGAAATTCTTCGTAAAAAAGTTGCTTTAGAACTTAATGAAAAGTATCCTATCAGTTCCGTTGAAATTCCTTTAGATAAAAACAAATCTTATGAATTTTTGTATTATGAAAAGGATAAAAAAGCGTGGAATTATTTTGATGAAGTAAAAATCAACAAATTAATTTACGTTAATCAATACACAGGCGAGATTCTTGGAATTTATAATGAAAAATATGACCTCTTCCCTATTTTAAAGGCAATTCATTGGAGTTTGCTGTTAAATTCAGATTGGGGGAAATATGTAATTGGAATTCCTGTCGTTCTATTCATCATTATGCTCATCACAGGAATCATCCTTTGGTGGCCGCAGAATAAAAAAATGAGAAAAGGACGTTTCTCTTTCGATTGGAAAAACGTAAAAACATGGAAACGCAAAAACTACGACCTTCATAATATCTTAGGATTTTATGCTTCGTTTATTGCTTTAATACTAAGCTTATCAGGAATTTATTTCGCTTATCCTTGGGTAAAAAATGTTTTTAATATTACATTATCAGGCTCAATTGATCTTCCCAAAGAAAAAGAAATCAAATCTCCCGACTCACTTTTAGCAAAAAATAATGCTGTTTTTGACCTTACTGCAGAGGAAACAAGAAAATTATATTCATCCTCATCAAGTTTCAGAATTCCATTAAACGGAAAAAATAAAAAAGGAAAAGATTTAAAAAACATTCCGGTTTCGGTATATGGTGAAGACGGAAAATTTGCCATCAGAAATCAATTGGTTTTTGATAAATATTCAGGAAAATTATTGACCAATAAACCTCATCAACAATTAAACAACGCAGAAAAATACGCCAATGCCAACTATGATATCCATACAGGATTATACTTTGGATTATTCGGAAAAATTATTTGGTTTATCACAGGACTTATCTGTACATCATTGCCTGTCACAGGGTTTTTAGTATGGCTCGGGAAACAAAAGAAAAAAGGAATTAAGACACTATAATGAAAAAATTAACTCTATCTGTAGCTTGTTTGGCTACTATTTCAGCATTTGGACAAGTAAAAGACAGCATCAATACAAAAGATGTAGATGAAGTTGTGTTAACGGCATCCAGAAAGAGAGAAAATATTAAAGAAATACCAAGTTCTATAACTGTTGTCGGTGAAAAACAGGTTCAATCGCAATTGACTGTTAATTCAGATATTACAAGCATTCTACAATATACGGTTCCGAGTTTGGCAACAAGTTCAGGACAGACCTCCAATACAGGACAAACACTTCGCGGGCGCCAAGTTTTGGTTTTAATTGACGGTATCCCACAGTCTACTCCACTTCGAAATGGGGCGAGAGATTTAAGATCAATCGACCCTTCAGTTATCGAAAGAATTGAGGTGATTAAAGGCGCTTCGTCCATCTACGGAAACGGTGCAGACGGGGGAATTATCAATTATATTACAAGAAGAAGCAAATCAGACAAAAAAATATCCGGAATTTCACAGTTTGGAATTACCGGCCAGCAATATGGTGGGACATTAGGCTACAGAGCAAGTCAGCTTTTATCGGGAAAGATCAGCAAGTTTGATTATGTGGTTTCATTGGCTTATGAAAAAACAGGTTATATGAAAGACGCAGATGGAGTAAATCTGAGTCCGACGTACAGCACAGCCAAAATGAACAACTACAACGGAATGTTGAAGTTAGGTTACGCTATTAATGATAATCAAAGAGTTGAAGCTTCCTACATCGGCTATGCTGCCAAATCTGATTTAAATCTAGGCTTAAAAACAGGAAAATACGGCGTTACCCCAACCATCGGAGAAGGAGAAGGAAAGAATCTGGAAACAACTCCACAAGGAACACCAAGAAATCATAATTTCAAATTAAGTTATGATAACAAAAACCTGTGGAAAGGAACTTCATTAAATGTAAACCTTTATTTACAGGATTTCAGAACCGTTTACGGATACAGCGATACTTTCCTGAATGGCGGACAATCGAATGTTATTTCAAAAAAGACAGGTGCCAGAGCCAATTTCGATACTCAATTATGGAGTGGTAAAAATTCTCAGGGTGAAATTATCTACGGTTTAGATGTCTTGAATGATCAAACCGTTCAAAAATTGGAAGACGGCCGTTATTGGACTCCAGATATGAATATGACCAACATCGCTCCTTTCCTTTTGGTTAAAGTTGATTTAATGAAAAAATTAACCATAAAAGGAGGTTTACGATATGAAAACATTGCCGTAAAAGTTGGTGATTTCAACACGCTTTCTACTGTTAAAAGTGACGGAACTTTCACAAAAAGTATTTTTGTAACAGGTGGAGACCTAAAATACAACGCCTTAGTTGGAAATATTGGAGTTCGTTACAACATCAATCCGATGGTTAATCTTTTTGGAAGCTTTTCTCAGGCCTACTCTATCAATGAATTAGGAAGAATTTTAAGAACCTCAACTGAAGGAACCATCCAAAACCTTGAAACAAAGCCAATCATTGTCAACAACTATGAATTTGGAGCGACTGGACAGATTGCAAAATGGGTCAATTATGAGATCACTTCATATGTAAGTACTTCAAAATTAGGAGCTACGTTTATTCAAAGTCCAGACAGAGCTTTAACGATACAAAGATCACCGGAAGTTGTGTATGGTGTAGAAGGATTTTTACATTTCACTCCTACAAAATGGATCAATTTCGGAGGAAGCTACAGTTGGATGGAAGGAATTACCTCTATAAAAGATGACGGGGATTATTCAGCCAAAATCAACAACAGCAGAATTTCTGCGCCGAAAGTTTTAGCGTATGTTCAGGTAAGACCGATTCAGTCTTTATCTGTCGGATTGGATATGTTACATGCTTTTGCGCAAAACAGATTCGAGCCTAATGCCAAAGGCTTATACGCCTACGGAGAAGGAAAAGTTCCTGAATACACCGTTTTTAACCTAAAATCAAGCTATGAAGTTAACCAAAATTGGAAAGTTTCTTTAGGTATTGAAAACCTTTTCAACAAAACCTATCAGCCTGCAATTGCCTGGTGGGCAGCAAGAGACGCAGACTTTACTAATTCGCTAGGATTAAGAGGAACCTTTATGGTGGAGTATAAATTTTAATTGAAGCTTTTTCCCGCTTTCCACTATATCTTTTTCGCCAGCGCTTTTTTTTCAAAGCCATTTCAGAAAAAGGATGTCGTTGCAATCGGGGCTAGTATGCAGTCATTAATTTAAACATTTGGAATATTCACAATATTTGTCATCCTGTAAGGATCTAAGCATAGTATTAGAAAATAGTCTGTAAAGATTCGTGCGTAGATTCTTACAGAATGACAAACTTTATGGAAATAAATTTAGAAGAAAACTTTGTATAACCTTGCCTTTAAAGAAAAATATTTTCCATTAAAAGCTTGTTAATTATAAACATTCTAAATAAAAATTAAAAACTTATCTTTGTCGAACTTTAAGAAATTATGAAGAAGAAACATCACAAAAAGAAGTCAAGCATATTCAAAAAATGGACAGGAAAACTACATTTGTGGTTTGGTTTAGGTATTGGATTTTTGATCTTCATCATTTCCATTACCGGCGCTTTGTACGTTTTTAAAGATGAGGTTGAGAACATTACCAGAAAAGATGTCATCTATCATAATGAAAAAAATATCGATCAAAAACAAATTCTTCCGATCCGAGTGTTGGAAAAATCTGTGGATGCTCAGGTAAAAGAAAAATATCCCATTCACTGGGTAAATATTCCTATCGACAAAAAAATGTCTTATCAATTCTATTGGTACGAACACAATACCGATGCGTGGAATTATTTTGATGAATTCCCTATCTATAAAGTCGCTTACGTCAATCCTTACGACGGAAAAGTTCTAAGAACCTACGACGAGAAAAACGGTTTTTTCCAGATTGTAAAAATGATTCACTGGAGTTATTTGTTGAAGCAGGATTGGGGAACGTATGTTGTGGGAATTCCTGTCATCATCTTCGTGATTATGCTTATATCAGGAATCATTTTATGGTGGCCTAAAAACAAAGCAGCGAGAAAGCAACGCTTCTCATTCAAATGGAAGAATATCAAAAGCTGGAAAAGAAAAAACTACGATCTTCATAATATCTTAGGCTTTTACGCCTCAATTTTTGCCTTAATTTTCTCAATTACAGGATTATTTTATGCTTTTTTTGTCGTTCAGGCGACGATTTATGTGATCTTCTCAGGAGGTGAAACAAAATATCCGGATTTCTCTCATATCAAAACAAAAGCTCCGGTTGAATTAAGAACAGAGGGTACATTAGACAAGATCAGCAACACAGTTAGAGCAAAATATCCCGATTCTTACGGATTCGCACTCGATCTTGGACATCCGCACATGGATGATCACGAACATCCGAATTTCGAGGTTTATGTAAAACATTTGTCTTATTCTTATCATAAAAGCAGCAGTCTAATTTTTGATGAAAATTCAGGTGAACTGCTTCATACTCACGACATGAAAGACAAAAATTTTGGTGAAAAAACCGTTGGAGCCAATTATGATATTCATGTTGGGTCTATTTTAGGACTTCCTACAAAGATTATTGCATTCATTGTAAGCTTGATATGTGCCTCATTACCAGTTACTGGCTTCCTTGTTTGGTGGGGAAGAAGAAAAAAGAAAACGGTAAAAACTGCTTAAAAACTTTTTTCAATAAATGTTTCGTTAATAATTCATTAATACAATCTTTTTTATAATTTTAACCCTTTAGAATTTATAAGAATAGAAATGTCATTAATAGATTTATCAAAACACGTTGCCCTAGGAATTGATATTGGAGGTACAACTACCAAATTCGGTGTTGTAAACCACAGAGGTGAAGTTCTTGAAAAAGGCAATCTAAGCACTGACGCATATGCGACGGTTGAAGAATTCATAGATGCTTTGTACGAAAAAGTGCATCCGCTGATCAATAGCTACGGAAAAGAGAAAAACTTTGACGGAATTGGCGTAGGCGCTCCCAACGGAAATTACTATACCGGAACAATAGAACAGGCTCCCAATTTACCCTGGAAAGGCGTGATCCCATTTGGTGAAATGATGACAGCTAAGTTCGGTTTGCCAACAACAATAACTAATGATGCTAATGCTGCAGCTTTTGGTGAAATGCTTTTCGGAGCGGCTCGCGGAATGAAAGACTTTATCATGATCACATTGGGAACAGGCGTAGGAAGCGGAATCGTTTCAAGTGGTAAATTGATTTACGGGCATGATGGATTCGCAGGTGAACTTGGACACACGATCGTAAAACCAGGCGGAAGAAAACACTGGAGCACCGGATCTGAAGGAAGCTTAGAAGCATACGCTTCTGCAACAGGAATCGCAATCACAGCAAAAAAGATGAGAGCAGAATTCCCGGAATCTATGCTAAGTCAGTTTCCTGAAGAATCGATCAACTCAAAAACGGTACACGAATGTGCTTTGAAAGGTGACCCAATTTCTATTGAGGTTTTCAGATATACAGGACAGAAATTAGGAGAAGCATTGGCAAATTTTGTCATGTTCTCTTCACCGGAAGCTATCCTTTTATTTGGAGGAGTTATTAAAGCTGGAGATTTTATCTTAAAGCCTGCTAAACTTCATATGGAAAGAAATCTTCTTCCTATTTTTAGAAATAAAGTGAAATTGGTTTTCAGTGAGCTAGACGAAGCTGATGCTGCTATTTTAGGAGCAAGTGCTTTGGTTTGGGAAAAGTAATTAAAAAACATTTTAAATATAATTGAGCATCCTTTTTGGATGCTTTTTTTGTTTTTATTTGTTTTTTATACCACGGATTTCACAGATTTACACAGATGATTATGTTTTATCATTGTGTTTATTTGTGAAAAAATTAGTGTTATTAGTGTTTAAAAACCTCCCACAGATTATACGGATTTTCAAAAATGTTTGCACTTTATTATTTGTGTTTAAAGTTTTAACGCAAAGATTTAATTATTTAAACTTTCGATTTAGTTAGCAAAGGCAAATAAATTTGCTTCGCGAAGCTTGGACTTGCGCTTAATCCAATCAACTTGTTGATTCTTCTTCGCTCCCTAAAGTAAAACATTATAAAAATTAAACTTTGCGTTTAAAAAACCTGCCACAGATCTCACGGATTTACACAGATGTTTACTTTATATTTTTCTTGTGGTTATTTGTGAAATCTATTAGTGTAATTTGTGTTTAAACCCCTCTTTTCAACCTAAAATGAAAAACTTTTTCTTACTTTTGATTAGTTTTTTTAATACAATAATCAACCTAAAATGGATAACAATAATTTAGATACAATTACTTTCGGAGGCGGATGTTTCTGGTGCGTAGAAAGCTGTTTCAACATGCTTAAAGGCGTTGAATCTGCACTTTCAGGATATTCCGGAGGTCATAAAGATAATCCGACCTATGAAGAAGTTTGCACAGGAGAAACTGGTCATGCAGAAGTGGTACAAATCACTTATGATCCTAAAATCATTTCTTACGAGCAATTAATGGATGTATTTTTCTTTCTTCATGATCCTACTCAATTAAACAGACAAGGAAATGACATCGGAACGCAATACCGCTCTGTAATTTATTATAAAGACGATGCTGAAAAAGCAAAAGCCGAAGAAGCCATCAAAGCTTCTGAAGCCTCAGGAAGATGGTCAGGAACTTATGTTACAGAAGTAACAAAATTCGAAAAATTCTGGTCAGCAGAACAATATCACCAAGGATATTATAATGAAAATCCGACTCAACCATATTGCAGTGCGGTTGTAGGTCCTAAAATCCAGAAATTCAAAAAACATTTCGGAGAATTGGGAATGTTGAATGCAGAGTAATTTTAAGTTTTGGCTAAAGCCAGATGATTTGCCTTTTCTGTTAAACGGGCTAAAGCCCGTTCCTATTGATAAAGATGAGAATAAAAAAAGCGAAGAGATTGATTCCCTTCGCTTTTTTTGTACAATTTTTTTTTATTGAAGACTATTAATATCCAGGATTTTGTGAAAGGTCATTCGATGCGTCAAGCGTTGCCTGAGGAATCGGGAAAACCCTTCTGTAAGGTTGAGAAGCTGGTTTTGCAGTTCCCGGAAGATCAAACTTCCCGAATCTTATCATCGCTTTTCTTCTGTACATTTCCCAGTATAGTTCGTATCCGGATTCTTTAAACAGCGTATTAGCATCTAATGAAGTAAGCGCAACTCCGGGAGCATTACCGTTTAAGGCATCACGGGTTCTGCCTGTTCTTAAAATATTAACATCAGCTAAAGCACTTGCAATATTTCCACCTCTGAAATAGGCTTCTGCTCTCATCATATAAATTGTTCCTAGTCTATACAAAGGTACATCCATTCCACTTGTCCCATTATTTCCATAACCCGGATCAAATTCAAACTTGAAATTCCTTACCCCTCTGTTGATCTGAGACTGAGTAAAGACAGCTTCTGAAGGATTGTCAAAATTTAGTTCAGGTGTAAAATCTGCAGCAAGTGTCGTGTTTTTTTCTGTGAATAATTTATAAACTTTAATTCTTCCATCTGCTGTCATATCAAAGCTTCCGTTGGCAAGAAGTTTTGGACCATATTGCTGCCCAACCTGCAATCCTCTGTTGAAATGGAACCAAGGTTTCCCTGTTCCTTCTACTTTACTTGTTGAAGGTACGCTTACATCAGTTCCATCATTTCTGAACCAAGTTCCATCTTCATACTGGTAGCTTCTTTGAAAACGGGGATCATCATGATTTCCGTTCCAAGAATAATAGAATTCTGGTGTGATACAAGATGCATTGGTTCCTCTGTTATCAGGAGAAGGTTTCTGGATTCTTTCCATTGACATATAAGCCAAGTCATTATCCGCATTTCTGTTCGAGTTTTTCTTCTGAACAATCGTGAAGATCATTTCTTTACTTGTATCATTATTAATATCAAAATTGTGGAAATAATTAGATTCTAAGCTGAATTGACCTCCATTGATCAATAAATTAGAATACTGAATTACTTTATCCATATCTGTTCCTCCACCATTCACAGCCTGTTCTATAAAATTAAAACTACCTGCTGTTTTATTTTTAAGAACTGCTCTGTTCAGATACATATCTGCCAATAAAGCATAAGCCGCCTGTTTTGTGAATCTTCCAGCGTGTGTATTCTGAGTTTTAATATCAGCCAAATTAGGAATAAGACCTTCTACTTCTGTAATTAAAGCATCGATATAAGTATCTGCTTTTCTGATCTCAATCGGTGCATTTAAATCGCTTGGATCTCTGTACGGAGCTTGTCCGAATAAATCTAAAGTGTTGTAAGTATAATAAGCCAACAATCCTTTTGCTTCTGCTAAAAATAAGGTCTTATTGCTTACGCTACTTTTGTTGATACTTTTAATTGCCGTTAAAGATTTTGTAATCCCGGAAGTTAATTGATCCCAAGTCGTTTTTACGACATCATTGCTGGCATCCCATGTAAATTCGTGCATGGCTCTCCACTTTCCGCCGTCTCCCCAGTCGCTTCCTCTTGTTGCCAATAAGGCTTCATCGGTAGAATATTCCTGTAATGCAAAAACACTTCCATGGTCTACAAAAGTTCCGTCACCAAGCTGTCCGTAAGCTGCAGCAATTGCACTTTCGGGGTCTGCAAGATTTTCAGAGCCCAATACCTCATCTACCACTTGCTCGTCAAGATTTGTACATCCCATTAAGGCCAATACAAAAACAGATAAAACGATTTTATTAATATGTAAAAAATTAGATTTCATAATTCTTTTTAGCTTAAATTAAAATTTAACAGTTGCTCCCAAAATGAAAGTTTTCGCAGATGGATACGTAGTGTAGTCAATTCCCAGAGATTGGTTTCCTCCAACCTGTTTGTTGGTGTCAACAAGAGGATCGTAACCTGAATAGTTGGTAATCGTTAATAAATTCTGCGCACTTACGTAAAGATTAATGCTTTTCAAAAACTTCAGTTGATGCATATCGAAAGTATATCCCAGTCTTACGTTATTCAAACGAATAAAGTCTGATTTTTCAAGATATAATGACGATAATTGCGGCTGATTTGTGAAGCTCGCGCCTGAATCATAAAATTCTTTCAAAACGTTTCTGTCTGATGCTAAGTTGTTGATATTTAAATCCAATGCTGTATTGTTCAATAAGTAACCACCCGTCTGACCGATGAATGAAAATGCAAAATCAAACTTTTTATATTTCATGTAAGAATTGATCCCGAAAGTGAAATTCGGAATAGCTCCTTCGAAAATTTTTCTGTCTTTCTGATCGATCCTCCCGTCTCCGTTAATATCTTCATAGATGTATTTTCCGCTGGCATCAACACCCTGATAATTCAACATAAAGAAAGATCCTGCTTCATATCCGTTTTTATAGATATTTGCCGTAACTCCTGAAAGTCCGGGCCCTGAAACTTCACCTGAATAAATTGCCGTAACCGGAAGGTTTTTAACTTCATTATTTACCGTTGCTCCGTTTACATCAAGATTCCATGTGAAATTCTCATTTTTAATAATTTCTGAACCTAAAGTAAACTCAAAACCCTTATTAACAATCTGTGCATCAACATTTTTCCAAACCAAAGTTGTTGGACTCAATACTCTTGAAGGAATATTAAGAATTGGATCTTTTGTCGTTTTGTTGTAATACTCTAAAGATCCGTACAATTTGTTTTTCCATAAGCTGAAATCTGTTCCGATATTTATTTGTTCCACCACTTCCCATTTCAGATCCGGGTTTAATGTTCTTGCGATCTTAACTCCATTGATTAGATTTAAATTATCATATAAATAATATCCTCCATCCTGAGCTAACGAATAACTATCCTGAGTAATTTTGTTCGGAACTTCCTGATTACCTGTCTGTCCCCAGCTTCCTCTTAATTTTAATTCATTAACAATTTGAGAATCTTTCAGGAAATTTTCATTTGAGATCGTCCAACCAACTGCAGCTGAAGGGAAGTAGCCATATTTATTGTTACTTCCGAAGCGTGTAGAACCATCGGCTCTTAAGGAAACCGTTAATAAGTATTTTTTATCAAAATTGTAATTTACCCTTCCAAAATAAGACTGTAATTCGTTTGACTGATTATATCCCGCTCCCGGAATGAATGTCTCTCCAGAATATCCAGGATTAATTTCCGGGGCAACTCCTGCTCCCTGATTAGCAATATTTCTAACCCCGAAATAAGTTCCTGATGACTTAAATTTTTGATAAGAGAAACCTCCTAATAAGCTGAAATTATGTTTATTTAAGCTAAGATCGTACGTTAAATAATGTTCCAAAAGCACATTATAAGAGTCTAGATTTGCCTGAACATACATTCCTTTTGGAGTTCTGTCGGTGATGTTCGGATACATTGTTGTGTTCCTTTCCGACATCGTTTTGTCGATACCTAAATTGAATTTATAATTCAACCCCGGTAAGATTCTCAACGTTGCTTCCGTATTTCCTAATACTCTGAAAGTATTTGTTTTATCAGTATAAACACTCAATAAATACAATGGATTGTAGTGAGCATTCATGTTGAAATTGGTGTAATTTCCGTTTTGATCGTAAACAGAACGTGTAGGATTCGCCATCAAAGCGTGGATAATTACCTGACCATCAGAACCTGCATTGGCTCCGTTCGGAATTCCGGTTTCTTGAATGTCACTCGCCGTAAGATTTAGTTTAACTTTTAATCTTTTATTGTCAAAGAAAGATTCTTCGGCATTCAAACGAGCGGTTGTTCTTTTAAAACCACTGTTCAGCACGATACCATCCTGATCCATGTGGGAAAGTGATGCAAAATAATTCCCTGTTTCCGTAGATTTTGAGAATGACACCGAATGATTCTGAGAAACTGCACTTCTGTAGATTTCATCCTGCCAGTCTGTGTTTCCACCGTGGTCATACAATTTATCAACTCCTGCAGCTCTATATTGATCTGCCGTTAATAAGTCTAATTTTTTAATCACAGAAGAGAAACCTAAATACGTATCATACGTAAACATCGGCTCTCCTTTTTTACCTCTTTTTGTCGTTACCAAAACAACACCGTTTGAACCTCTTGCTCCATAAATAGCCGCTGCAGAGGCATCTTTTAAAACAGTGATTGATTCAATATCTGAAGTATTCAAAAAGTTCAACGGGTTTTTAGCCTGAGCATTTCCTAACCCAACGTTCGGACTTTGTGCGCTTACCGCATCATTACTCAAAGGAACACCGTCTACAACGAATAAAGGCGTACTACCACTTCTGATAGAACCAATTCCTCTTATCGAAACATTCACTCCTGCTCCAGGTTCACCGCTCGACTGAACGATACGAACACCGGCAATTTTTCCCTGCATCAAATTATCAACAGAAATATTCATTCCTTCTTTGAAGTTTTCTGCCTTCAATTGACTTACAGCTCCCGTTAAATCTGATTTTTTCTGAGATCCATAACCTACCAAAGTAACCTCCTCAATAGAAGTAGCCGCTTTTTTAGATTGAAGTTTAATTGAAACTGATGAAGAAGTGATCTTCATTTTTTGTACTTCGTATCCATCATAAGAAATAGATAACGTTTGTCCTACAGAAGCGGAAATAGAAAAATTTCCTGAAGCATCGGTAGTTGCCGTAGCTCCTGTTTCAACGACGGTGACTTTCGCCCCTTCCATCGCTGAACCATCCTGATCTGTGACATTTCCGGCAATTGTTTCATCCACCCGAAAGGAAACAGAATGAGTTTTTGTAAATCCTTCAGCATGAGCTTGGTTTGCCACCAAAAAGATCAATGCGATCGGAATTAGCTTTTTAAATTTAAAAAAATTAATTTTGTGGTACATATCATTAAGTAAAGTAAGTTGTAATTAAACGATGCTTTGCTTAGTAAAAAAGCCGCTGTTGTTCCCGCAACAGTGGTTTTCTTTAACTTGATCTTCGTTTCATTTTCGGCATACAAAGTAAAATGATATACCACGAAATCATTTTAACATAATGTTATCTTAAAATCAATTAAACTTAAATATCTCAAAAAGAGAAAATAAAAACATATTCATTATCAGTAGTTTACGAAGCTGTGTTTTTTATCATTCACACAATCTTAAAAAACACTTAACATAATATATAAATCGTCTGATAAGAAGAGTCATTAATTTCGCCATTACAAAAATTGACGAAATGAAAAAGACCGCTTTTATAGTCTTGTACCTATCTACTTTAAATCTATTTTGGTCGCAATCTCAGAATCTTAATGATTTAAAAATTAATGAAATTCAGGTAATTGGCTCTCACAATAGTTATAAGAAAGCTATTCTTCCAGAGGTTTACAGCTATTTATCTAAGAAAGATTCTATGAATTTTCTTCCCAGAATTCAATATGAACACATTCCTATACCTCAACAATTAGATTTAGGATTAAGAAATTTAGAAATTGATGTGTATGCAGACAGCAAAGGAGGAAAATATGCTCATCCGAAGATTTTAGACCTTGTAAAAACAACACAGCCTTTCGATCCTGAAGGAAAAATGAAAAAACCAGGCTATAAGATGATCCACATTACAGATATTGATTATCAGACTTGGTATTACACATTAGAAGATTGCTTGAAAGATCTTAAAAAATGGTCAGATGCCCATCCGGATCATGATCCTGTATTCATTACACTAGAACCTAAAGATGGAGAAACCAACAGATTTGGCACGGAACCTGAACATTACACTTCAAAACTTTTCGATGATCTGGATAATGAATTGAAAAAATATTTAGGTAAAAATAAAATTATAACTCCGGACGATATTCGCGGTTCTTATAAAACCTTGAACGAAGCCATTTTACATAAAAACTGGCCAACAGTGAAAGATGCCAAAGGAAAATTCCTTTTTGTACTTGATAACAATAGTGAAAACAGGGATATTTATATGAAAGAACATCCTTCTTTGAAAGGAAGAATGGTTTTCACCAATTCCTCTCCTGGAACGCCTGAGTCTGCTGTTTTAATTATGAATGATCCAAGTCCTAAGATTAATGATCTTGTAAAACAAGGCTATATCATTCGAACAAGAGCCGACGCCGATACGATGGAAGCGAGAAAAGAAGATTATTCGAGATTTGAAAAAGCAAAGGAAAGTGGCGCGCAGGTGATTACCACAGATTATTATCAGCCGAGTAAGCTTTTTAAGTCAACCTATAAAATCAGCTTTGATAACAATACGTATGAAAGGAAAAATCCTGTGACCGGAAAATAATTAAAATGATATTAAAGGAGAGACTGTCTGATTTTTGGGCAGTCTTTTTTGTTTCTAGTAAATATTTTAAACACAAATAACACTAATTTTTTTCACGAATAACACAAAGATAAACGCAAAAATCCGTGAAATCCGTGAGAAATAAAAAACTACAACCTCCTTATTTCCTGTTTTTGCAAATCTATCTCGAAATGATCTGCAGGATCTCCGTTTGACAATAAAGAAAGTATTTTGAAGACCGATTTTAATTGTATGATGAAAGGATCTTGGGATTGATTAGTTTCAAATAACTTTTCCAACTTTTGATATTGTTGCAATCTTTCTTTAGGAATGTCTTTTTTAGCCAGTTCATCCGCAGATTGAAATTTATATAAATCAAATAACAAATCTTCAAAACTCCATTTTTTGAATGATTTTGAATCAAGTCCTGTTTGCTTTGTTTCTGAACCTGAATTTTGCGCTAATAAAAGTAGGTCTTCACCATTTAAAGATTTCGCTTTTTCTATAAACTTTTTTGGCCAATCATTCGGAATCATTCTCAAACGCACTAATTCTTTTAAGTGAAACAGCATGAAGTCGTGATAGGATTTTGTTTTTAAAATGTTTTTATTCCAAAGTATAGCATTCTTGTTTTGACTTAATGCATCATATTCCTTTTCATACAACGGAAATAATTCATCAAAACGAAGAACATCATTTAAAACTTCCGTTTGTACTTCCATTTTTTCATGAGAATGAATTGTCAGAATTTTATAGCTCGGCAAATACGCCGCCAATGACGGAACCTGAACATTGACCAACATTTTATCTCCGATTTTTCGAATTCCAGTATCGTTGATGTGCATATGTCCGGCAAAATGTATTCGCAAACCGGCTTCTGCAAAGGCTTTGGCAACATCTTCATCCGGAACTCTTTCTAATTGCCATTTTTTTTCTCCCAGCAAATTTTTAATCTCATGAGTTGCTCCGTCATTAAAATCAACCATCGGATAATGCGTAAATGCAATCAGGGTTTTACCATTTAATTTTGCTTTATCTGCAATCTTTTTCACCCACTTGATCAAATGTTTTTTATTGGTCAAGACGTTATTATATCCAATGCTTGCTCCATTATAGTTAGAAGGATCATTTGGATTTCCGTTGAGGTTTTTAGGAATATAGGTATTTCCATCAATTGCCATCATCCAAATTCCTTTCACCGGTTCAACAACATAACTCAAATCGGGAACAGAAAAACCCTTCGCAACGTTATACATTCTTCGGGAATAATCCGCATTTTGTAAAGCTTTTTCGAATGAATAATTTTTATAAGTATCCAGATCAAAAGGAGTGCTCCAATACAGATTTTCTTTTTTGGGATAAAAACCGAAAGCTTTTAATTCATCCAAAATTTCTAAATATCCAGATTCTGCGATGTCTTTTGTAATGATTCTATTCTTTGTTTTTCCAAGATTTTCTTTGCTGTAAATTCCTAATGGGGTTCCATCTTCACCGAGAAAATCATCTTTTCCCGCATCCTGCCGAAACGGGCCAACAGGATCGTGATTTCCTGTGGTTAGGTAAAAATCAATTCCATACTTTTTATGATACTGATCTAATATTCTATGAAGACCACGCAGGTTGTAGGCTTGCCCGTCATCCGAAAAATCTCCGGGCATGGCGACTATTTTAATTCCTTTTGTTGCAATATCTTCCAACGCTTTTAGAAAGGCAAAATAGTTTTCATTAAAAATTCTCGTGGAATGCAATTGCGAATCCATCGTTCTTAGAATGGTGGGTTTTGCTGTTTTAGGATTGATAATTCCTTTAAAATTATTATCCGAAAAGCTTCCATACAAATCCTGAAAATGCACATCGGAAAGAAATGCAATTTGTACAGATTTTTGCTGTGCCGAAAATAGAGTAAACGTAAAAAGTAAAAGTGAAAATATTCCTTTGTTCATCTTAAAATAAGACGAAAGTAATAGATTCTTTTGTGAATTGCTTTAATTGAATTTTAAATAATTGTGAAGGAAATTATTATTGCTCACCATAAGTCGCAATAATGTGGTCAGTTGCTTCTTTTAAAGTCTTTCCATTTTCAGGATGTTTGCCAAAACTTGTAAAAAATTCGACATGGTTATCACTTTTATCATACCAAACTTTTCCCTTAGAATTATCAATTGTAAGCGTATCTGGCCTTGTATTCTTTTTTAAATATATAAACATATTTGGATTCATTGGAATAACTTCAATTTGGGGTCCAAGATAACTACTGTCGGTCGCCAAGTATCTATCTCCATCCCAATACATAAAAGGTTTCTCAATTGCAGGAGAACCCCAACACGAAATTAAATTTAAAGGTTTAGAATTTTTATTATTAGAAAACACAACACCTCCCGATACGAGAAGTAAAACAAAAGTTATTTCTAAAATACCCAATCCATTTTTCTTGACAAAATCAGGTAATAAAACTGTTGGAGTTACAGTAATAAATATTTGATGAATCTTTTCAGATATATCATTAAAGCTTAATGTGAAAGTTTTTAAATCATCATTTTCTATGTTCACTCTAATGCAGAAATTTTTAAAGTTATCATATCCAATATATTTACTTAAATAATCCAGAGCAAGGTCATCAATGTTATAGTCTCTATTTTCTTCGACTAAATTTTTATAATATCTTACATATGCTCTCTCTTCTCTTTCAAAGCCATATTGTTCCTCAAAAAGTGAACTTAGATATGATGCAATAGAACTTTTATTCCCGCGAGGAATTTCATTTTTGGCTTTTTCAAACACGGTTTTCACTAAAAATCTTTTCTTCTCATACATAAATTTTCAGGTATTAGTTATTTGCTGTCCAAATTAGACAAAAATCGGACAACTAATTTACGGTTTACCATAAAAATCAAACATTTACACTCTATCTACCTGTCTATCGTCTGTCTGTAGATTCGAATATTTCTATCAGATATTTGTAAAAGAAATCAGGGACAGAAAATAAAGAAAATCAAAAACCTTATTTCAAAATCACCAGATAAAACGGAGGAAAACTCCGGGTTGGGAAGCAGATGTTTCTCCTCCGTTTTTGAAGGTTCACTTCCCAAAAAATTTAAGAAGCGCTTCGAAATTTTAACCGTGTAAAACTATCTGCGATCTGTTTCGCAGGGAAGAACACGAATGCTTTAACAATAAATTTTTTGAAAACATGATCCAGTTTATATTAATGCTATTAGGCTTAGCATTCTCACATAACAACGCAAATACAACAACGTGTAACGATAATAACGGAAACCCTGTAACAGTGCAAAACGGACCAACTGATCCAATTACAGGAACCGGAGAAGACGGAGGGCCAGTAGGAGGAAATACAGGACAAATACCTCCTCCATTTACTCCAACTAATCCTTAATATTAAAAAAGGCAGATTGTATAATCTGTCTTTTTTCTTATATTGTACCAAAACTAACTTCATGAAATACACGCTATTGATTATTTTATTGATGGTCTTATTTTCCTGTAAAGAAGATAATAAAGCAAAAGAATTAGAACTTTCCACCAACTCCTTTTTTGAAAAAGCGAAAGAGTATAATAAAAAAAATATTGCGGATTCGGCTTTTTATAATTTTAATTTAGCAAAGAATTCTTTTTTAGATAATAAAGACTCAATTGGTGCTGCAAGAGCTTTAGCTAACATGGCACAAATTCAAACAAGTAAAGGTGATTTTTTTGGATCAATCAAGACTTCATTAGAGTCAAATAAATTACTTAAAGACGAAAAAGATGTTATTGTTACAAAAACATTAACTTCAAATTATAATAATATGGCTATTGCATCTAATAACCTTAAGGTTTTTGACAGTGCATATATTTATTATAAAAAAGCCTTAAGATATGCCAATAATGATGAAGATAAATATATCTGTTATAATAATATCGGTGATGCTTTGATAAGTGAAGGAAATTTAAAACTTGCTAAAGAATATTTAAAAAAAGCAATTTTAACTGATAGAAATTATAACTATTCAAGAGCAATAAACAATTATGCAAAGGCTAAATATCTTGACGATAAAAACTATAATCCCTTACCTGAATTTTTCCAGGCATTGGAAATTCGGGAAAAGACAAATGACGAATGGGGTAAGAATTCCAGTTTTGAAACCCTATCTGAATATTATTTAAATAGAGATAAAAATCTATCCCTGAATTTTGCAAAAAAAATGCTTCAGTCTGCTATCAAAAATAAAAGTATTGATGACCAAATAATTGCTTTACAAAAAATTATAAGGCTAGATCCTGAAAATTATCTGGAAAATTTTCAAAGATTTGATTTTATTAGCGACAGCATTCAGACAGCAAGAAGTAGAGATAAAAATCAATTTGCTGTCGTAAGGTATGATTTGGAAGCAAAAAACGCTGATAATCAAAGATTAAAATCAAAAAGTTTCAAACAAGATATTGGTATTTCCTCTTTAGTACTAATATTAATCGGAGGTACTTTCCTGTACAAAAGAAGACAAAAAAGATTAAAACAAGAAAACGAATTAAAAATAAAAAACAATCAACTCAAACTCTCCAAAAAAGTACACGACGTTGTTGCTAACGGTATCTATCAAGTAATAACCAAAATTGAAAATCAGGAAAATATTGATAAAAATGAAATGCTGGATGAGCTGGAATTCGTCTATGAAAAATCAAGAGACATCTCTTATGAAAAAATAGATTCAAAGGAAGGTGAGGAAGATTTCAGCAAGAAAATATCAAAGCTTATCGCCACCTTTAAAAATGAAACAGTAAATACCTACGTTGCCGGAAATGATGAGACCATTTGGAAAGATGTGAAATCATCAACTCAGGAAGAGGTTTATCAGATTATTAGAGAGCTTTTGGTCAATATGAAAAAACACAGTCAGGCAGACAGAGTTGTTTTAAAATTTGAAAGAATAAATAATTTTATCACAATTCATTACACAGACAATGGTTTAGGCGTTTCTGGAAAATTAATTTATAAAAATGGGCTCACGAGTACGGGTTCCCGTATAGATTCTATCGGCGGAGAAATTACTTTTGACACCAAAACCGAAAAAGGATTGAAAATTAATATTTCATTTCCTGTATCCTAAAAAAAGAGAAAAGAATGTTCAAAAAAATTTTAATCGCCGAAGACCACGAAATGGGCAGCCTGTCTATCCAAAAAACATTAGAAGATCTTAATATTCCCAATATTGATCATGTTTACTATTGTGATGATGCAATAGCAAAAGCTCAAAAATCTATCCGAGAAAATGCTCCTTACGATTTGCTGATCACCGATCTTTCTTTCGAGGAAGATCATCGTGAACAAACCATTAAGGACGGAAAAGAATTAATTGAGAAAATAAGAGAAATACAACCCTCTTTAAAAATAATTGTATTTTCAGGAGAACACAAATCAGGAATTATTGATTCGCTTTTTACAGAGTCTAAAATCAACGGGTACGTTCGTAAAGCAAGAAATGACTCAAGAGACCTGAAAAAAGCAATTGCATCCGTTTATGTTAACGAAAATTATTTATCCCTAGACCTTAAACAGGATGTAAAAAAGCTTAATAATTATGAGTTTTCAACTTATGATCTTACCTTAGTTTCCCTCCTTTCACAAGGTGTTCTGCAAAAAAACATACCTGTTTATCTTCAAAATAATAATATGAGACCTAACAGTTTAAGCAGTGTCGAGAAAAAATTAAACAGCCTAAAAGAAGATCTTGAAGTCACGAGCAATGAGCAGTTGGTTGCTTTTTGTAAAGATTTGGGGGTTATTTAATTATTTCCTCAATCATTTTTATATAAACCTTTCAATTTTTTTGAAAGGTTTTTTCATTTTACGGGTTCCCGTAAGGATTGGTTTTTAAAGCGTTATACTTTTGGAGTGTTAAATAATTAAAAAATTTATTATGAATGTAAAACACACACCAACAGCAATCGTCCATAAAGGACAAAAAGGAGGTACAACAGGTTGCGGTACCGACACAACTGTTCATTCTGATCATTGGACGAATACCAATGACAAAATAACTTGCGATAAGAACGGATGTAAAAACTAAAGCACAATCACTATGAAAAAACTACTACTTACAAGCCTTTTAGGTTTAGCTCTATTATTACCTGCAAGCTTTTCAGCATCAACAAGCGGAACAACCACAACAACTGAATTTTCGGCAAAAAAACCGAAGAAAAGCAAAAGCTCAAGAAAAAAGAGCAGAAAAAGCAAAACGAGAAGCTCTAGGTCTTCTTATTCTCAAAGCAAAGGCTGTACTTACAACGGACATTCATTGTATGTTGGAGAAAGAGGAGGATGCTACTACATGGCTGGAAACAGTAAAGAATATGTAGACAGATCATACTGCTCAGGTTGTAATTAATTTCTCTAAAAAAGCCCGACTAAAAAACTAAAAACCATGAAATACCTCATCATTATAGCCGCTATCTGCTGTTTTATCGGCATTATAGATCTGCCTTTCGGGTACTATACGTTCCTAAGGGGAATCGTGTCTGTGATGGCCTTGATCATTATTTTCAATGAATTCAGGAGCAGAAGATTTTGGTTTATTGCATTTGCGCTCATTTTCATTCTTTTCAATCCGATTATCCCGATTTACTTTTATCTAAAGCCTTTTTGGATTATCATTGACATCATTGTCGGGCTTTTGTTCTTGTATTATTTTTCGACATTAATTCCGAGAAAGAAAACAAAAGAGCCTGAAATCATCAACACAAAACACGAAGAAATTCCACGAACACGAGACAGAATAATCAAATAAAACACTATGGAAACAGTACAAATACCAGAAAATCTAAAAGCTCACTTTTTAAGATTGTATCAAATGGCAATCTGTGATGATGATTTCAGTGCCCTGGAACTGAAAATGCTTTACAAATCGGCCGAAGAAAGAGGAATTTCAGCTAAAAATCTTGATGAAATTCTTTTAAATCCCATCAATTCAAAGTCATTAATTCCTGAAACCATTGAAGAAAAGGTAGAATATCTCTACGATCTCACCGTGATGATTTGGGCAGATGGTGTTGTTTCTCCCAATGAATATTCAACATTAAAAAAGTATGTTTCAATGTTCGGATTTATGGAGGAAAATGTAAAAGACATTGCCGATTACCTCATCGAAGCCGTAAAGGAAGGAAAAACTAAAAGTGATATTCTCAACGACCTTAAACACTAATAACCATGAATACCATGACATCCAATCTCAAGAATCTTTTTCGTTTAAAGCCAGTTCCCATCGAGGAAAATCAGGATCAGCTTTCAAAAACAGAATCGTTAGGAAGCGAATCTACCGAGGAAAACAGAAAAAGAACCTATCACGAATCCGGTTATAGAGACAGTTCAAGAAACAACGGAAATCATACCGCTTTGTCAATTTGTCTTGATGCAATTTATTCTAAATTTCAAAATGAAGAAAAAGAACTGGTTGAAAAACAGAAAAAATTAAAGGAACCTTACCTCAACGAGCAGAAAAATAAAGAAACAGAGATCAAAGGACTTACCGTTTCTTTAGACAATAAGGAAGATCAGCTGAACAATGTAGGAACAGACATTCAAAACGTTCAGGACAAGATTGAAAAACTGAAATTTGAAATCAATGATCTTCCAAGAAATCCTGAAGCCTACAGCGTAAAGGCAACAAAAGGAGCTTCTACAAAGTTCTGGATCGGATTAATTATTTTGATTCCGATAAGTTTATATCTCTTTACTTTTTATATTTCGACTTCATATTCGGCTTTTTTTAAAAGTTTTGACGCCAACGGAAATATTATTCAAAGTGTCTTGGATGCGCAGGCCTTCAACAAAGCTTGGGATGAAGGTCCGCTTGAAGGAGCTTTTGTAACATTAATTCCGTTCGTATTTTTAGGATTAGGATACTTGATCCATATGTTTGGGGAAAATAAAAGCATTGTTAATTATTCTAAAGTCGCCCTGTTATTCATTATAACATTCGTTTTTGATGCCATTTTAGCATATGAAATTGAATCTAAACTGTATGAACTCAACAGAACCTTTACCTCCCCGCCTTTCGATCTTTCGATAGCTTTTACAAAGAATCAGTTTTGGGGAATTATTTTCGCGGGATTTATTGTTTACATTATTTGGGGACTTGTTTTCGACTTTGTAATGAAAGAAAATAAAGAAAAAGACAAGATAAAGCACGAACAAACAAGAAGGCAGAAGGATATTATCGTTCATCAGGAAAGAATTGAAGATTTCGAGAAACAAAAAGAGGAGATCCGAACCAACATTGGCAGCATTAAAGAACTGATAGCCAAAGCAAAAGGTAGAATTGAAGAGCTTCAGAACATCATTGATGGGGTAATTATTCCTACAAAGGATTACAAACTGTACGCCTCAGAATACATGCAGGGCTGGATTACCAATATCAATGAAAGAATTCATTCTCAAAAGCTGGTGGAAGAATGTATTGAAAAGTACAATGCAAACCTCAAGAAAGTTGGAGCCAATGCCGATAGCCAGAACACTGTTTATATGTCAATCTTATAAAACTGTTATGAAAAAAATATTATACTTATTGATTGTTTCTGCATTTTTTATTCAGTGTGGAAAGCCAAAAGAAAAGGTTTCTGAAAACTTGACGACAGCAAATAATTCTTCAAATTCAAAGAATATAAACATCAGTATTTTAATTGATCTTTCAGACAGAATTGATCCCGATAAAAATCCAAATCCAACAATGGAATACTTCCAGAGAGATGTCGAATACATCAAAGCGATCGACAAGGGATTTTTAGACCATATTAAAGGTAAAAAAGTAATTCAGCTTAATGATCAGATGCAGGTTTTCTTTAATCCTGAACCGTCTGATCCCAAAATGAATGACCTTACAAAACAATTGAAGGTTTCGTTTGATAAAAATACCACCAAGGATAATATTAATCTTGTTGAAACCAGATATTCCTCGCTTCCTTTACAGATCTATCAGTCTGCCATCAAGGACAAGCAATATGTAGGGTCCGATATTTGGGAGTTTTTCAAAAATAAAGTGAAGGATTACTGTATTAAGGATGATCATAGGAATGTGCTTTTCATTTTAACTGATGGATACATTTATCACAAAGATTCCAAGTTCTCCGAAGGTCAAAAAACATCGTATCTGACCCCTGAATTGGTGAAATCATTAAAACTGAATTCCTCGGATTTTAAAAATAAAATTCAGGATAAAGGTTTAGGTTTCATAAAAGCAAATGATGATCTTGAAAATCTTGAAGTAGTTGTTCTGGGAATTAATCCCGTAAAAGGAAATCCCTTCGAAGCAGACGTCATCAAAGAATACTGGGAAAACTGGTTCAAAGAAATGAAGATCAAAAATTATCAGATAAAATCAGCAGATCTGCCGTCTAATCTTGAACCTATTATTTTAAAGGCAATTTCGGGTAAAAACTAAAAACACTCCATATATTTAATTATCAAAAAAAGCGAAGATTAATTTCTTCGCTTTTCTTTATTTTCTCAACATTTCCGTGTGTGGAATGTCATCTTCCAAATATTTTTTCCCGGTATCTTCAAAGCCAAAATCTCCATAGAATTTCAATAGATAATCCTGTGCAGAAATCCTGATTTCAGAAGTATGAAAACGGTTTTCTATGGTTTCAACGGCATATTTTATCAGCAGTTTTCCCAAGCTTTTACCTCTTGCTTTTTCTGTGGTTAAAACTCTGCCGATCGAAGCCTCATCATATTTAATTCCCTTATTGAAAATCCTGCAATTTGCTAAAACTTCACCATCTTCTTCTGCCCAAATGTGAATTGCTTTTTGATCATAATTATCCAAATCTTCATAAGGACAATTCTGTTCAATGACAAAAACATCGATCCTAGCTTTCAAAACTGCATATAATTCAGGAACCGTAAATTCCTCAAATGTTTTAATTTTCCAGATAATATTACTCATCGAAATTAACGTTATTATTATTTAAAAAGTCGTTGGTTGTTTGTATAAAATCAAGGATTTCATCACATCCTTCTTTCTTTTCAGCAGAAGTCACGTATAATTCGGGAAGATCTTCCCACGTTTTATAAAGCTCAGCCTTATAATCTTCTACATTTTTTATGGCAATATTCGGTTTCAGTTTGTCAACTTTCGTGAAAACAATTGAAAACGGAACTCCGCTTTCTCCGCACCATTCAATAAACTCAAGATCTATTTTCTGTGGGCTGTGTCTTGAATCTATCAAAACAAAAAGATTCACAAGATTTTTTCTGTTTAGAATATAATTGTTGATCAGCTTCTCAAAATCCCTTCTCAAAACCTTTGAAACTTTCGCATAACCATACCCCGGTAAATCGGTAAGATACCAGTTCTCATTGACGATAAAATGATTAATAAGCTGAGTTTTCCCTGGAGTTCCGGAAGTTTTAGCCAAATCTTTCCTGTTCATCATCGCGTTGATCAATGAAGATTTCCCAACATTTGATCTTCCTATAAAAGCATATTCAGGGATTGTCGGTTCCGGACATTCCTGCCATTTTCCGCTACTTTTTACAAATTCTGCAGTCTTAATAACCATTTCGAATATTTTTAGAAAAATAAACCATTAAGAAAAGCTCTTAATGGTTCAATTTATTTTTTTTAAACTTTATCTTTTAACCAGCTGTAGAGAATTTCATTGAACTCATCCGGTTTTTCCATCATTGCTGCGTGACCGCATTTATCAATCCAGAACAGATCTGAATTTGGAATAAATTTATGCATATCGATCGCAACTTCAGGAGGTGTTACATTATCCTGTTTCCCCCAAATCAGACACGTTGGCGTCAAAATCTTAGGAAGATCGTGCAACATATTATGTTTGATGGCACTTCTGGCCAGCATTACGGTTTTTATTCCCTTCATTCTATCATTCACCACCCCAAAAACCTCGTCTACAAGATCTTCAGTTGCTACCGCAGGGTCATAAAAAACCTCTTCAGTTTTCTTCCTTATATATGATTTGTCATTTTTTCTCGGAAAACTGTCTCCGAATGTTCTTTCATATAATCCGGAACTTCCTGTTAAAACCAAATTATTAACTAAATCCGGTCTTGCCAAAGTTAATATAAGCCCGATGTGACCTCCCATTGAGTTTCCAACAATAGTTACAGGCCCTTCGATATGGCTCTCTATAAACTTTATAATATATTTTGCTAATGTGGTAAGATTAGTATTGAGCACTGGTAAATCGTAGATCGGCAATTGAGGTACGTAGACCTTAAATCCTCTCTCTGAAAAAAAATTCACCATCTTATCGAAATTGCTCAAACCACCCATTAAACCGTGCAATAGCACTAATGGATGTCCTTCTCCCGCCTCTACAAAGGTATATTTCTTTTCTTTTTTTGTACTAAATATCATAAAACGCCTTAATAAAGCCTTGCAAAAATACAAATTAAACCTCAAAAATATTTTGATATGCCTAATTTAAAATAAAAATAATATAATAAAGCTCTTTTTAACTCTTTTTTTGAAAATCTCTTTGCTATGGCCTGAATAATACAATTCTCAAGACCCGACATATCAACAACTTAAACCTATATTATTAAATCTTTAATAAAACTTATTAACATTAAGTCAAAAAGTGGGAAAAAGTGGGAAATATTGGAAATTATTATATAAATTTGTCCCAAATGAAAAATTTCATTGGAACATATGAGTGTAAAATTGACGACAAAGGCCGTTTAAAAGTTCCTTCATCTCTGATCAAACAGATGGAAGACTTTGATGACAAGGCGTTTGTAGTCAAAAGATCCGTGTTCCAAACTTGCCTGGAAGTTTACCCTATGAATGCTTGGGATAAATTGATGGGCAAGATTAATAAATTAAACAGATTCATTAAAAAGAATGCTGATTTCATTAGAATGTTTACGGCAGGAGTAAAAACTGTAGAATTGGATAATGCCGGTAGATTACAGATTTCAAAAGACCTGACGCATTTCGCAAATCTTCAAAAAGATATTGTGATTACCAGCGCCGGAGAATTATTTGAAATTTGGGACAAAGACGCTTACGAAAAAGTGATCTCAACCAACGAAGAAGATTTTGCCAGCCTTGCCGAAGACGTGATGGGCTCTTTAGATGAAGAATAACCGCTAAATAAAAAAAGCGACAAAAAACACAACTTAAACATGTATCATAACCCCGTTTTGTTGAAGCAAAGTGTTGATGATTTGGTGACGAATCCAGACGGAACATACGTGGACTGTACTTTTGGTGGCGGTGGTCACTCAAAAGAAATACTGAGCAGACTTTCCGATAAAGGAAAACTGTACGGTTTTGACCAAGATTTAGACGCACTTAAAAATACAATTGATGATCCGAGATTTACTTTGATCAATCAGAATTTCAGATTCTTAGAAAACTCCTTATTAATGTATGGAGTGTCTCAGGTTGATGGGGTTCTTGCTGACCTTGGAGTATCTTCTCATCAGTTCGACGAAGCCGAAAGAGGATTTTCCACAAGAAGCAATGCTCCTTTGGATATGAGGATGAATGTAATGCAGGGTCTTGACGCCAAAAGAGTAATCAATGATTACGAAGAAGAGCAGTTGGCTAATATTTTTTATTATTATGGCGAATTAAGAGAATCTAGAAAATTAGCTAGAGACATTGTTCACCATAGAAAAATTAAAACCATCAACACAACGGAAGATTTGAAAAAGCTTTTCAATTTTCTTCCGCCGCATAAGATCAATAAATTTTATGCACAGCTTTTCCAAGCGATAAGGATTGAAGTAAACCAAGAACTGGAAGTTTTAAAAGAAATGCTTGTTCAGGCTTACAATGTTTTAAGACCCGATGGAAGATTGGTAGTAATTTCTTACCACTCTCTGGAAGATCGTTTGGTAAAAAGATTTTTGAAAAACGGAATGTTTGAGGGTGAACCTCAGAGAGACATTTACGGAAATTATAAAAAAGCATTCGAATTGGTTAAGAGCAAAGCAATTATTCCTGATGACAAGGAAATTGAAGAAAACTCAAGAGCAAGAAGTGCTAAAATGAGAACAGGAATAAAAATATAAATAATGAGCAATGGGTAATAAGCAATTTTTAAATATTACACATTACTAATTACCTATTACTAATAAATAAAGTGGCAAAAAGAACAACAACAAATCGCCCTCAGAAGAGATTAACTTTTATAGATATTATAAAAGGTAATTTCCTGAATCGTGATGAGATCAAAATACATTACAAGTATTTTCTCTTGTTGTTTATCTTAATGATGGCAATGATTTACAGTAATCATCTCGTCAATAAGAAGATTAAAATTGTCAACGCCTTAAAAGAAGAAACAGAAGAATATAAATCTCGAAACGCTTACGCACAAAGTAAGCTTATTAAAGTAAAAATGGAATCTCAGTTAGGGAAAGAAGTTGCCCGGGATTCCTTGATGACACTGGAAAACCATCCTCACAAATTATTAATAAAATTGGATAGTACAGATGCAAAAGCAAAATGAATACGACAACAAACGTAAAAGAACCTTAAGGTGGGGCTACCTCTTCGCAGTGGTGGCTTTGTGCGTATTTGTAATGTTCATTGCAAGGATCATCATTCTTCAAAATACCAATGTTCAGGAAATTAAAGACGATTACATTAACAAAAATTACCGCGAAGCAACTCTAAAAGCTGCCCGTGGAAATTTATTTGCCTCCGACGGGTCTATTCTTGCCACAACCGTAATGCGTTACGATATCTATCTGGATTTCAAAACGATGAAAGACACGATTTACAGCAACAACATTGGAGCTTTAACGGATTCTTTAAGCAAAATGTTTGGAAAATCGAGAGGTGATTTCAGACAAAAATTCGACGAACAGAAGAAAAAGAAAAATCAATATTACGCTTTAGTTAAAGGTCTTGATTTTGACGAGTACGATAGAATCAGAAACTTCCCGATTTTCAAAAAAGGAAAAAACAAAGGCGGTTTCATCGTTGACAGAAACTATAAAAGAGAATTAGCAACCTCCGAAATCGGTGCCGGAACTATCGGAATTGATAATGGTGAGCTTAAAGCAGGTCTTGAAGGCGCTTTTTCAAAATACCTGACAGGAAGTGACGGGAAAAGATTAGAGCAAAGGATCAACTCTTCTCAATGGAAACCAATTGACTTCTGGAAAGTTCAGGAACCTGTTGACGGAGAAGATGTTTACACAACTTTAGACCTTAGAATTCAAGACATTGCGCACTCTGCTTTGGAGAAACAACTTGTTAATTTCGAAGCAAAACACGGAACCGTAATTGTAATGGAAGTGCAGACTGGTAAAGTTCGCGCTTTGGTTAATTTAAGAAGAACCGAGGATGGAGATTACGAAGATTCTTACAATTATGCTCTAAAAGATAACATTGAACCGGGGTCTACATTTAAAACAATTTCATTGTTAGCAGCGATGGATGACGGTTTTATTGATGAAAATACAACTGTAAATGTAGGAAATGGAGTTTGGGTTTATGCAAAACAAAGAATTTCAGACGGTCACGGTGGTGGAACTTACGACATCAGTGATGTTTTAGCAAAATCAAGCAACGTTGGAACAGCAAAATTGATCACGAAATATTACGCTGAGAAACCTCAGATTTTCTTGGATCATCTAAAACGTTGGAAATTATTCGACAAAATGGACATCGAGCTTCCGGGGATCACAAAACCGAAAATCGTAACTCCTGAAAATAAAAGATGGAATGCGGCAACATTAGCATCAATCGCTTATGGATATTCATCAAACATCAATTTATTACAATTGACAACTTTTTATAACGGAGTCGCTAACGGAGGTAAAATGCTAAAACCTCTATTCATTGACAAAATCATGAAAGACGGAAAGGTAATGTACAATGCAAAACCTGAAGTAATGGTGAATAAAATGGCCTCAGAAAAGGCTATTAAAATGATGACAAGTGCATTGACCAAAGCTGTAGAAAAAGGAACAGGACGAAGCATCTTTACTCCAAACTTAAAAATGGCAGGAAAAACAGGAACCGCAAGATTTGAATATTGGTTGCCCGGCCCAATGAAGTACCGAGCATCATTCGCAGGCTTCTATCCGGCTGATAATCCGAAATATACCTGTTATGTGATGATCAGTGAGCCAAATACAGCAAAAGGATTTTATGGAGGAACGGTTTCCGCACCAGTGTTTAAAGAAATTGCAGGAAAAACCTTCTTAAAAACACCTCAAAACGTTGAAAAAGAAATGCTTGTAGACAAAAAGGTAAACCTTAATAAAATGGTTGAACCTAATGTGAAAATAGCAGTTAACAATAAACAAATGCCAAGCGTAGTCGGATTGATCGGTAAAAACATCATCCCACAATTGGAAAATTTAGGATATCGTGTCGATTATAAAGGAGTTGGACGAATTAAAGAACAGTTCCCATTAGAAGGCACAACAATTAGTAAAAACCAGAGAATTTATTTGTCTCTGCAAAATTAAAAAAGAGTCCCAAAGGGATTTAAAAAAGGATAGGATGATAATCCTATCAACAATGAAAATGTTATTCATAAAGAATTAAAATATAAAGCATCAAAAAAATGCAATTAATTGAATTATTAAATAGAATCCCAGTCCTAGAAATTCACGGTGAAAACACTCGTGAGGTTTCGGAATTGGTTTTCGACAGCAGAAAGGTTACGGAAAACTCATTGTACATTGCAATGAGAGGAACGGTTGTGGATGGACATTCATTTATTGCATCTTCAATTGAAAAAGGAGCAAAAACAATCGTTTGCGAAGAGTTTCCTGAAAGTTTGAATGAAAATATCACTTACGTTAAAGTAAAGGATTCTTCTAAAGCTTTAGGTCATTTGGCTTCCAATTTCTACGGAAATCCTTCTGAAAAATTAAAATTAATTGGTGTTACAGGAACCAACGGAAAAACGTCTGTTTCTACTCTACTTTTTGATGTATTTAAAAATTTAGGCTACGATTCAGCTTTACTTTCAACAGTTGAAATTAGAATTGGAGATAAAATAATTCCGGCAACACATACAACTCCTGATGTTATTACCATTAATAAAATCTTGGCTCAGGCAGTTGAAGAAGGTTGCGAATTTGCTTTCATGGAAGTAAGTTCTCACGGAATTTCTCAAAACAGAATTGAAGGTCTGCATTTTAAAGTGGCAGGATTTACAAACCTTACCCACGATCATTTAGATTATCACAAAACTTTTGATGAGTATTTAAAAACAAAGAAAAGATTTTTTGATGAACTTCAGGATACAGCCATTGCGATCACCAATGTTGATGATAAAAACGGAATGGTTATGCTTCAAAACACAAAGGCTACGAAAAAGTCTTATGCTTTAAAAACAATGGCAGATTTCCACGGAAAATCATTGGAAATTGATTTCAACGGAATGCTGTTGAATTTTAATGGAAAAGAATTCTGGACAACATTAACAGGAAGATTCAATGTTTACAATTTACTGTTGGTTTTCGGAATTGCTTCTGAGCTCGGTTTTGAGCAAGACGAAATTCTTCAAGCAATTAGTAAATTAAAAAGAGTGTCTGGAAGATTTGAAACCTTCAAATCAGACGGCGGAATTTTCTTCATCGTAGATTATGCGCACACTCCGGATGCTTTAGAAAACATTCTGGACAGCATTAATGATATCAGAACTAAAAATGAAAGACTGATCACAGTTTTCGGTTGCGGAGGCGACAGAGATCATTCCAAAAGACCTGAAATGGGAAACATTGCCAGCAAAAAATCAACGTTGGCGATCATCACTTCAGACAACCCGAGAACAGAAGATCCGACAGCAATTATAAAAGAAATTGAAGCAGGCGTTGAACCTCAAAACTTCAGCAAATACACTTCAATTCCAGATAGAAGAGAAGCTATAAAGATGGCAATTAAGTTCTCAGAACCTAAAGATATTGTTTTAGTAGCCGGAAAAGGTCACGAAACATATCAAGAGATAAATGGTGTAAGACATCATTTTGATGACAAAGAAGTAATTATTGAGCTCTGGAAGTTAATGAGTAAGTAAAAATTAAATTAAAAAATTTAGAGATTAAGACATTACGAATTTCTAAATACCTTAATTTCTTAATATTTAAATTAAATAGAAAATGTTATACTATCTATACGAATATCTTACCAACCATGGAATTCACATCCCGGGACTTGGAATGTTAAAATACATTTCTTTCCGTGCCGGAATGGCCGTTCTATTGTCCTTAACGATAGCTCTTGTTTACGGAAAAAGAATCATCAACTATCTGAGAGCAAAACAGATGGGCGAATTGGTTCGTGATTTGGGATTAGACGGACAGAAACAAAAAGAAGGAACTCCTACAATGGGAGGTCTTATCATCATTTTGGCAACGTTGATTCCTGTGTTATTATTCACAAGAATTACCAATGTCTATATTGTCCTTTTAATTGTTTCTGTGGTTTGGATGGGCGCAATTGGTTTCTTAGATGATTATTTAAAAAAGGTTAAGAAAAATAAAGATGGTTTAAGTGGGAAATTCAAGATTGTAGGACAGGTCGGATTAGGGTTAATTGTCGGAGTTACAATGTATTTCCATCCTGATATTACCGTTAAAAGAAAATATGCAGATGCAAAAGTCGTGAACAGAAATAATGTAGAGCAGAATTTTATGCCTACAGAAAAAATCACTGTTTCTACAGTTCCTTTTGCTAAAAATAATGAGTTCGACTACAGCGGAATGCTATTTTGGATGAATGACAAAGACGCTCACGAATGGGCATGGATCGTTTTCATCCCAATCGTAATTTTCATTGTAACCGCCGTTTCAAACGGAGCCAATATTACGGATGGAATTGATGGTCTCGCAGCGGGCACAAGTACAGTCATACTACTCGCATTAGCGTTTTTTACCTACGTTTCCGGGAACATTATTTTTGCGGATTACCTCAACATCATGTTCCTCCCCAACATGGGTGAAACCACCATTTTTGTGGTCGCCATGGTAGGAGCCGTGATCGGATTTTTCTGGTACAATACCTATCCCGCTCAGGTTTTTATGGGTGATACAGGAAGTTTGATGCTGGGTGGAGCTATTGCTGTTTTAGCGATCATTTTAAGAAAAGAATTAATGATTCCTGTGTTGTGCGGGATCTTTTTAATAGAAAACATATCTGTGATGCTACAGGTAGTTGTTTTCAAATTTAGAAAAAGAAAATACGGGCTGGAATATGCTCAAAACAATAGATTATTTAAGATGTCACCGTTACATCACCATTATCAGAAAGAAGGTTTTCACGAAAGTAAAATCGTGAACAGAATGATAATCATCGGTGTTATGTTGGCAATTGTATGTCTTATCACATTGAAAATGAGATAAAATCAGCTGTAAGCTGTAAGCAATAAGTAGTAAACTTAAAGCTTCCGGCCTACTGCATAAAGCAAAAAAGAATGAAAATAGTTGTTTTAGGAGGAGGAGAAAGCGGATGTGGAGCTGCTTATTTGGCTAAAAAGAAGGGTTTGGAAGTGTTTCTTTCAGACAAAGGAGTCATTAAGGACAACTACAAACAGTTTCTAACAGAGAATGAAATCGAGTTTGAAGAAGGAGACCACGACGAAGAAAGAATATTAAATGCAGACTGGATCGTAAAAAGCCCGGGAATTCCGAAAAAAGCAGAGATCATCAATAAAATTCATTTGAAAGGAATCAGACTTTCTTCTGAAATTGAATTTGCTGCGGAGTTTACCAATGCTAAAATCATCGCGATCACAGGAAGCAACGGAAAAACAACAACAACTTCTCTAATCTATTATATCCTGAAAAATGACGGATTAAATGTAGGTTTAGGAGGAAACATTGGATACAGCTTTGCAAAGCAGGTTGCCGATGAAAATCATGAATATTATGTGTTGGAGGTTAGTTCTTTCCAATTAGATGATATTCAAAACTTTAGACCTTATATTTCTTTATTGTTGAATTTATCTAAAGATCATTTGGATCAATACAACTACAACTATGAAGAATATGCATTGGCAAAGTTCAGAATAGCTGAAAATCAGGAGAATGATAATTTTTTCATCTACAACAAAGATGACGAAATGAGCAAAAACATTCTTGAAAAATTAGAGATAAAAGCGAAAATGATCCCTTTTTCAACAAAAGAAAGCTTGTCTGAAGGAGGTTTTGTAGACAATGATCAGATAAAAGTAAAATTGAAAGATAATTTCTCAATGAAACTTGATGAATTGTATTTGTTGGGGAACCACAACGTAGCCAACAGCTTAGCCGCTTCAATTGCTGGTAAAATACTGGAAATCAATAATGAAAGTATTAGAAATTCACTAATGACTTTCCAGGCAGTTGAACACAGATTAGAGTTAGTAACTGAAATTGATGGCGTAAAATTCATCAACGACAGCAAGGCAACTAACGTCAACGCAACATATTACGCGTTGGAAAGCATGAAAAACCCAACTATTTGGATCGTTGGTGGACAAGATAAAGGAAATGATTACTCAGAAATTGAGGAATTAGTTAAAAGAAAAGTAAAAGCAATTGTCTGCTTAGGAATTGATAATCAAAAAATTATAGATTTCTTTAAAGACAAGAAAGAATATATTTATGACACTTCAAGTATGGAAGATGCCGTGAAAATTTCAAAATCTTTAGCTAAAAATGGCGATACGGTTTTACTGTCTCCATGTTGCGCAAGTTTTGATTTATTCAAAAGCTATGAAGACAGAGGTCGTCAGTTTAAAGAGCAGGTTTTAAAAGCAAACAGCTAATAGCCAACAGCTAAAAGCAACCATTATGAACGAACAAGACACAGAAGATAGCAGATTTGAATTCCTGAAGGGCGATAAAGTACTTTGGATGGTCATTCTTGTGATCTCCATTTTCTCTATTTTCCCTGTATATTCTGCAAGTTCGAATCTGGAATATATAGTTAATAATGGAACCACAACAGGTCACGTTATGAAACATATGTTCTTCGTACTTCTTGGTCTGGCAATTATGAGAGTTGTAGGAACAATTAAATATGAATACATCGGAAAACTCAGCAGTATTTTACTCGGTTTAATGATTATCTTATTGGTTGTCACGATGTTTACTGGACAAACAATCGACGGAGCGAGTGCTTCCAGATGGTTAAAAATTCCGGGAACACCAATCTCATTCCAACCGTCTTCGTTTGCTTTTTTAATGTTGATTATTTATTTGTGTAGATATTTAACCAAGAAAATTACACGAGAAAGGCTTCCGATTGAGAACATTATGTACATTTTTGGGCCTATTTTATTGGTTTTCGTGTTGGTTGCGAAAGATAACGGTTCTACGGCATTAATGATCTTAATGGTTTCCGTAGTTGTTTTGGTTATAGGGCAATTGCACTGGAAATACATTGCAGGATTCATTTCCTCATCATTTGTAGCCATTGTTTTCTTTTTACTGATTGCTTTAAATACAAATTTAATTGGCGGAAACCGTGTACACACATGGATGAGCCGTATTGAAACATTTACATCAAGCAAAGCGAAATCAGCAGATGTAGATGATGAAAGCTTAAAGGCAAAAAATTATCAGGTAATGATGGCAAAAGCAGCCATTGTTCACGGTGGAGTTACCGGAATGGGACCAGGAAAAAGTGCACTAAAGCAAATGCTTCCACAGTCTGCATCCGACTTTATTTTTGCTGTAATTGTTGAAGAATATGGAGTTATCGGAGCTGCTTTTCTGATTTGTTTGTATTTAATTATGATGATCCGTATTGTAATGATAGCCAGTAAGATGCCGGCCTTTTTCGGCTCCTTACTCGTCCTCAGTCTCGGGGTGATGATTTTCATACAACTCTCTGTAAATATTGCAGTTGCAATTAATTTGATTCCGGTAACGGGACAACCTTTACCATTAATCAGTTACGGGGGAACATCAATGTTGGTCACCTATTTGCAGTTAGGAATTATTTTAAATATAAGCTCAAGAATTCAGATTTACGATGAAGAAGGAATGGGCAAAAAACAAAGCATCGCAGAAATAAACGATATCGCTTAAAGAGTCCCAACGGGACGATTTAACAAAGGGTAGGATGAAATCCTATCAACATTAAAATAAAATTAATTGATTCGATTAAAACGATAAATTAAAAATGAACAAAAAGTTAAAAATATTATTATCAGGCGGCGGAACAGGAGGACACATCTTCCCGGCCATCGCTATTGCAGATGAGATCAAGAAAAGATTTCCTGATGCAGAATTTTTGTTCATTGGAGCCAACGGAAAAATGGAAATGGAAAAAGTTCCTCAAGCTGGTTATAAAATTGAAGGAATTGATATCGCCGGAATCGACAGAGGAAACATGTTATCCAATTTAGGTCTGCCTTTCAAAATTTTGAAAAGTTTATCTAAATCTAAAAGAATCATTAAAAACTTTGCTCCAGATTTTGCGGTTGGGACAGGCGGTTTTGCAAGCGGACCAGCTTTGTATGAAGCTAGTAAATTGGGAATTCCAATCTTTATCCAAGAGCAGAATGCCCATGCAGGCGTAACGAATAAGATTTTAAGTAAAAAAGCGAGAGCAGTTTTTACAGCATATCCAAAAGTAGAAGGTTTTCCCGCAGAAAAAATAAAATTCTTAGGAAATCCGATTCGTGAGAATATTATTTCAGGAATGCAGGAAACAACTCAGGCAAAAGAAAAAATGGGATTAGATAAAGATAAGCTTACAATTTTATCTGTAGGCGGTTCTTTAGGCTCAAGAACATTAAATAACGGTTGGAAAGAAAACCTTGAAAGCCTTAAAGAAAAAGGCTATCAATTGATCTGGCAAACGGGAAAATTGGATTATAGCGAATTAACTTCCAGCCTCCAACTTCCAGCTTCCATTCAATTGAAGGAATTCATCAAAGACATGGAAACAGCCTATTCTGCAGCAGATGTGATTGTATCAAGAGCAGGAGCAATTGCCATTTCAGAATTGGCAGTAGCACAGAAACCTGTTTTGTTGGTTCCTTTCCCATTTGCGGCGGAGGATCATCAAACAAAAAATGCATTGAATTTGGTTGAAAAAAACGCTGCGAAAATGGTAAAAGATTCTGAAATGCAGGAAAAGTTCTGGAAGACATTATCAGAAATCTGCGAAAATGAAAATGTAAGAAAAGAAATGTCTGAAAATCTGAAATATTTTGCCAAGCCAAATGCAGCAAAAGAGATTGTAGACGAGATCTTTAAAGTGATAAAATAGATAAGATTAAAAAATTTAGAAATTCAGAGATTAAAACATTTCGAATTCCTAAATACCTTAATTTTTTAATCTTTTAATTTTTAATATAAAATGAAAAATTTAGAAACATATCAAAATTTTTACTTCGTTGGAATCGGAGGTATCGGGATGAGTGCTTTGGCACGTTATTTCAATGCTTCAGGTAAAAAAGTTTTGGGCTATGATAAGACCAACACCAAACTCACTCAGAATCTGATGAATGAGGGAATTGATATTGTTTTTGAAGATCTTGTTGACGAAAGAATAAATTCTCTTGAAAAAGAAAATACATTAATAATTTACACTCCGGCAATCAAGACGTTGGGGATCTTAGATTATTTTAATCAAAATAGTTTTGAAGTTTTAAAACGTGCAAAAGTTTTAGGTTTAATCACTGAAAACACAGATTGCATCGCCGTTGCAGGAACTCACGGAAAAACAACAACCTCCAGCTTAGTTGCGCATTTGTGTAAAGAAGCGGATTTACCTTTTTCTTGCTTTCTGGGCGGAATTGCAGAGAATTTTAAATCAAATTTTCTGTTCAACGGTAATCAATATTCTGTGGTTGAAGCAGATGAATATGACAGAAGTTTCCTTAACCTTTCTCCGGATTGGGCAGTGATAACTTCCACAGATGCAGATCATTTGGATATTTATGGTGATAAAAATACGATTGAAGAAGGTTTTAAACAATTTGCAGCTTTAGTTCCGAATGACAAACAGCTTTTTGTAAGAAAAGGAATTGAAATAGGAAGACCTCATCTTACCTATGCAGTGAACGAAGTTGCTGATTATTACTCAGATAACCTGCGAATGGATCATGATAAAATCTCTTTTGATTTTCATACTCCGACAGAAACAATAAAAGATTTTGTTTGGGAAATTCCGGGGATTCATAATGTAGAAAATGCGACGGTTGCATTAGCTATTTTAAATAATTTAGGCATTGATTTCGACACTTTAAAGAAAGCAATTGCTAATTTTAAAGGAATTAAAAGAAGATATACTAAACATATCTATAAAAACGGTAAAATTTACATCGATGATTATGCACACCATCCAACAGAAATTAATGCTGTGGTGGGATCGATCAGAACTTTTTATCCTGAGAAAAAATTATTGGTTGTTTTCCAACCGCATTTATTCAGCAGAACGAGAGATTTTGCAGACGGTTTTGCAGAAAGCTTAAGTGATTCTGAAGAATTAATCTTATTGGATATTTACCCGGCAAGAGAGCTTCAGGAAAATTTTGAAGGAATAACTTCAGACTGGTTATTGGAAAAAGTGACTTTAGATAAAAAAGAAGTATCAAATTTATCTGATGCTTTCAATAAAATAAAAGAAAAAGATTTTGATATCCTTCTCACAGTAGGCGCAGGAAATATCGATACGCTGTACGATCCTATTTGTGAATGGATGGAAAAAAATTAGTTAAAATAAATTTAACGCAACGAGCGCAATGAAATTTTTTGGAAAGCATATTAATTTCGTTCGCAAAGGCGTTTCACTCAGCAAATGATAACTGAAAATATCATTTAGAGTAAATAAAAACACACAAATGACAGAAAATGAAATATCAAATATAGTTTTTGATGCAGGGATGAAAGTGCATCGTAAACTTGGAATTGGGCTCTATGAAAATGTTTATGAGCAATGCTTAATTCACGAATTGAAAAATAGTGGGCTTAGTATTGAGAGCCAAAAAGATATTAGCATCAATTATGAAGGTTTGATAGTTGAGAAAGCATTTAGAGCTGATTTATTAATTGAAAACAAGGTAATTATAGAAATAAAAGCAGTTCCGGAAATTAATAAATATCATTTTTTTCAGCTTCTTAATTATTTAAGAGTTACAGAAATGAAATTGGGAATGATTTTAAATTTTCATTCTACCTTATTTAAAGACGGAGTAAAAAGAGCAGTAAACAAATTATAAAAACAAAAGCTTGGTTTAAATGCAATATACAAGTATAAAACTAAAATAGTAAAAGTGTTTTCAGTTATCATTTGCTGAGTGAAACGCCTTTGCGAACGAAAAAATAAAAAGTAAGAATAAAAAAAACCTTGCGACCATAGCGTTAAAAGCTAAAGCAGAAAACAAAAATGAAAAATAAATACAGAATATTAAAAATTGCTATCACAGTGATCCTTCTAGGTTTCCTGCTGAGTTTCTCGTTGAAGAAATTCGGGGGTCAGAAGATTACGGATAATAAGATTTCTGTAAAAATGAATGAAAAAACTCCGGTTTATTTCATTGATGAAAAAGACATTAGAGCAATTGTAAACAAGGAAAATCCATCAAGAAAAGTGGGAGATCTTAATATTCCGGCTTTGGAGAAAAAGATCAATTCACTTCCTGCGGTCGATAGTGCCAATGTCTACTTAAACCTCAATGGAAAGCTTAATTTAGATATTAAACAAAGAGTTCCTGTTTTCAGATTAAATAAAGATGGAAAAAACTTTTATGTAGACGAAAGAGGAATTGAATTTCCTATTTCCAGAACCTATTCACATCCTTGCATGTTGGTGACAGGAAATGTGAAAAAAGACGAATACGAAAAATTAGCCGAATTAGTCGGAAAGATCGACAAAGATGATTTCAGCAAAAAATATTTCATCGGAATCTCAAAAGACAATAACGGAGATTACAATCTTCTGACAAGCGAAGGAAATTATAAAGTAGAAATAGGAGATTTAGATAATATAGACCTAAAAGTAAAAGGTTTTAAGGCTTTTGTAGAAAAATATCTTGTTTATCAGGATCCTTTAAAGTACAATATGATCTCTATTAAATATCAGAATCAGATTGTTACCACTTTGAATCCTTATTTTAAAGATAATGACAGTATTCTAAAAGTTGGGAAATTAGAACTGGCAAAAGTTCCGGCAACTACGGCAGGAAAAAATACAGAAGCTAAACTTAAAATAGCAGAAGTAAAAAAAGAGACAAAAAAACCAAGCTCAACTTCAAAAAAACTGAAGGAAAGCACAAAGCCAAAGGCAGTAACCAAACCCAAGGCAAAAGAAACAAAAAAAACAGAAAAGAAAACTACGGCAACAAAGCCGAAAACAAAGGCAAAAGTTAAAATAGAATAAAAAAATCAAATCGATATAAAACAATGGAAAATCAAGAGTATTCAGTAGGTCTGGACATCGGGACAACAAAGATAGTCGCGATTGTCGGAAGGAGGAATGCACACGGGAAAATCGAAGTTCTCGGTGTTGGTAAGGCCAAAAGTCTTGGAGTTCATAAAGGTATTGTGAATAATATTTCGCAAACCATCAACTCAATCAAGGCTGCTGTGGCAGAAGCACAATCCAGCGCAGGAGTTCCTATCCGTAAAGTTACGGTAGGTATTGCAGGAAAGCATATACGCTCTCTTCAGCACTCCGATTACATTATGCGTGAGCATCCCGACAAATTTATTACAGATGACGACATAGAAGCGTTAAAAGATCAGGTCAAGAAACTGGTCATGCTTCCCGGAGAAGAAATTATCCATGTTCTTCCCCAAGAATATAAAGTAGATTCAGAAGGTGAAATTCAGGAACCTGTCGGGATGCACGGAAAGCGTCTTGAAGCCAATTTCCACGTTGTAGTGGGACAAATGGGCAGCATCCGAAACATCGCAAGATGCGTAAGAGAAGCAGGTCTGGAAATGGAAGCTCTTACATTAGAGCCTTTAGCATCTTCAGAAGCCGTACTTACAAAAGAAGAGAAAGAAGCAGGTGTTGCCATCGTTGATATTGGTGGTGGTACTACAGATATAGCAATATTTAAAGATAATATCATCCGTCATACATGCGTAATTCCTTACGGTGGCGGGATTATTACGGAAGATATTAAAGAAGGCTGTTCAATCATCGAGAAACATGCAGAGCAACTGAAGGTAAAATTCGGTTCTGCAGTTCCCGAATTGGAGAAAGACAGCACGTTTGTTACTATTCCAGGACTTCATGGAAGACCCGATAAAGAAATTTCACTGAAGACTTTAGCTCAGATTATCAATGCAAGAGTTGAAGAAATTCTTGAAATGGTAAATACTGAATTAAAGGCTTACGGAGCATTTGAACAGAAGAAAAAACTGATTGCAGGGATTGTTTTGACAGGTGGTGGATCAAATTTGAAACATCTTCGTCAATTAGCTAATTATACAACAGGTTTTGATAGTAGAATTGGTTTTGCAAATGAGTATATTGCTAATGATAAAAATCAATATTTAAAAGGTCCTGAATTTGCAACTTCTATTGGTTTATTAATGGAAAGTTTAAAAATTAGGGATAAAAAACCTGTCATAATAGAAGAAGAACTCGTTCAGGAAAAGCCTCAGCAGGAAACTGCAGCAACAGTAGCTGAAAATAATGCAGTTACTCAGCAGACGGCTCCGGTTCAGGAACAAGAAGTTATGACTCAACAACAGGAAAATAAAAGAGCGGCAAGATTAACTTTCGGGCAGTCGCTTATGGAAAAAGTAAAAAAATTCTTTGAAGAAGTAGAATAGTAAATACAGATATTATGGAAAATATAGGTACACAAGGATTTTCATTTGATTTGCCAAAAGGAAATTCATCAATCATAAAGGTAATTGGTGTTGGTGGCGGTGGAAACAACGCACTGAAACACATGTACGAGAAAGGAATTCACGGGGTCGATTTCGTGATTTGTAATACAGATGCTCAGACTTTAGATAATAACCCGGTTTCAAACAAAGTTCAGTTGGGAACTACCATCACAGAAGGGCTTGGCGCAGGTGCCGATCCTGAAGTTGGTGAGAAATCAGCAATTGAAAGCATTGAAGAGATTAAAGCTGCCATGGGACAAAACACCAAAATGGTTTTCATTACTGCCGGAATGGGCGGTGGAACCGGAACTGGTGCAGCTCCTGTTATTGCTAAGGTTGCTAAAGATATGGGAATCTTAACTGTCGGTATCGTTACCGTTCCTTTCAGTTTTGAAGGTAAAAGAAGACTGGAGCAGGCTGAATTAGGTCTTGATAAACTAAGAAACAATGTTGATTCATTAATTGTAATCAATAACGATAAACTAAGACAGCAGTTTGGTAACCTTGGATTCAAACAAGGATTCTCCAAAGCCGATGAAGTTTTAACCAATGCAGCAAAAGGTATGGCAGAGGTTATTACAGGTTACTTTGATGTAAACATTGACTTTAGAGATGCTAAATCTGTGCTTCAAAACTCTGGTACGGCTTTGATGTCTACAGGTACAGCTTCAGGTGAAAATAAAGCTGACGAAGCAGTAAGAAAAGCATTGGATTCTCCATTATTGAATGACAATAAAATTACAGGTGCTAAAAATGTACTATTGTTGATCAGAAGCGGTAAAGAAGAGGTTACAATGGACGAAATCGGAATCATCATGGATCATATCCAGAAAGAAGCAGGACATACTGCTGATATCATTTTCGGGGTGGGTGCTGATGAAGAATTAGGAGATGCAGTAAGCGTTCTTGTTATCGCTACAGGTTTTTCTAATGACGATAAAAAATTCGCTGGACCAACTGAAAAAATCAGAATTAGTCTAAACGATAAATTAGATTCAAATAAAACTTCTCCTTTCAAAACAAGAGAAGAAAGAGAGGTTGCTCCTGAGCATGGATATGATTTTGGAGGAAAAAATCTTTTCAGATTGGATGACGAAGACCATGATACTCCACAGTTCAAGTCGGTCTCTACTGAAAAAAAAATGATTATCGAGGATGAAGAGGTTAAAACTGAAATAAAATTCTCTGATAGAGAGGAAGATACATTAGACAGCCCGATTCAAACTTGGAGAAATGATGATGAAGAGCAGGATGGCTACAGTCTGTTCGCTTTTGATGAAGATAATGATCCTAATGACCTGGAGATTCAGTCTTTCTCATTCGAAACAGAAGAAAAAAAAGAAGACCCTAGAACAAATATTTCTACGAATTCCTATTCTGAAGAAAAACCTGTTGAGTTCAGTTTCTTCGTAAACGAGCCTATCAATGAGCCTAAAACTGATTTCGGACAGCCAAAAGCAGAGTTTAGCACTCCAACGAATACGATAACTCAAATCACAGAAGAAGCTCCAAAAGTGGAAAGTTTCTACCAGCCAAAGGAAGAAATTAAAACCGAAGAAAGACCTTCTTATGAAAATAAAATAGAGATCGAAACTCCAAAACCTGCTGAAAGTGAATTCACATTCGTGAACAAAACTGCAGATCAGGAAAGAGTTGTAGAAAGAAGAAATAAATTAAAAGAATTCAATTCTCGTTACCAAAGCTTTGATAGCGCAAGTGAATTCGAATCTGTTCCTGCTTTCAAGAGAAAAAATATTTCTATTGACGGAACCAATGCTTCAGATCAAAATATCAACACGTATTTATCTGAAAACAACGGTTCTATGCAAGTAAGAGAAAACAGATTTTTAAATAAAGATGTAGATTAATTGCTGTAAGCGATAAGCAGTAAGCTATAGGCTTATCAATTCGAGCATCAATGCTTACTGCTTATTGCCTAGAGCTTAAAGCCAAAACCATGAGTTTAGAAATTATAATTAGCGAAGCAATAAAAACAGCAATGAGAGCAAAAGACAGAGTAGCTCTGGATTCTCTTCGTGCTGTGAAATCTCAGATCCTACTTCTAAAAACAGAAGCTAGAGGTGCTGAAGTTTCAGAAGACCAGGAAATTGCTATTTTACAGAGAATGATCAAACAACGTAAGGATTCTTACGAACAGTTTTCTGCGCAGGGCAGGAATGACTTAGCTGAAGTAGAAGATGCTCAGATGAAAGTTATTGAGAAATTCTTACCTCAACAGCTTTCTGCAGAAGAACTGGAAGCTGAAATGAAGAAAATTATCTCAGAAGCCGGAGCCGAATCTATCAAAGATTTAGGAAAAGTAATGGGAGTTGCTTCAAAAACATTTGCCGGAAGATCTGATGGAAAGAGTATTTCCGAGATGGCAAAAAAGTTACTTTCATAGTTGTCGGTTGATTGCTGTTAGTTGTTAGTTTTTTTTACGATCAACAAACAACTAAAAACCATCAACCCATTTTATAAGGATATTCAACCTTTGCATATCGATTTGATTAAGAAGCCCGAAACATTTCCAGTTTCGGGCTTCATTTTTATCTTGAGATATTCAATATTTTTATGATTCTAAAAGAAAATTGAATATTTCATTAAATTGAGGGAAAAATGTAAATGTTTCTTTTCATGGTTATTGTTTTCAGAATCATTTCAAATTTAACACTTATTTCTGATTATTCATAATTTTATTTCATTAATTTACGAATATTATTAAATTATTAATAGATTGTTAATTCTATTTTACAAACATCTTGATAGTTTTTATATATTGAAGAAAAGTAAAGAATTGTTTAACTTTGCATAGATTAAAAAACAAAAATATGTATCCAACAGATTTAGTAATGCCTATGAAGGCAGAACTTACAGATAAAGGTTTCCAAGACTTAGCAACACCTACACAGGTTGAAGAAGCATTAAAACAATCAGGAACTACTCTATTGGTGATCAATTCTGTTTGCGGATGTGCAGCAGGAGCAGCAAGACCGGGAGTTGTATATTCTTTAACAGGAGATAAAAAACCTGATCATTTAACGACTGTTTTCGCAGGTTTCGATACTGAAGCTGTATCAGAAGCTAGAAAGCATTTGGCACCATTCCCTCCAAGCTCACCATGCGTAGCTCTTTTCAAGGACGGAGAATTGGTTCACATGCTAGAAAGACATCATATTGAAGGAAATCCTGCAGGAGCTATTGCAGCGAACCTTCAGGCTGCTTATGACGAGTATTGCTAAGAAACAATAAATCTAAATACTAAACCGTTACAAAATTTGTAGCGGTTTTTTTATTTATCGCGTTAAAATATTCTTAGAAAAGTCAAATATCGTTATATTTGGAAATGGCAACGAAAGCACTCTTCAATACTGTGGTCAACTGGTTCATCCGCCAAAGGATAGACCAGATACAGAATTTTATGGATCATCCTATTGAAACACAGAAAGGGATTTTATTCTCTCAATTGTTTCATTCTGAGGACACTGAGTACGGTAAAAAATATGGCTTCAATTCCATTTCGAGTTATCAGGACTTTAAAAATAAAGTTCCGATCGTTACCTATGAAGATTTTGAACCTTATATTGAAAGAGCAAGGCAAGGTCATAAAGATGTAAGTTGGCCGGGCTACATCAAACATTTTGCGAAATCTTCGGGTACAACAAACGCGAAAAGCAAATATATTCCTATTTCTGCCGAGAGTTTAGAATACTGCCACATGAAAGCAGGAAAAGATATGGTTTCTATTTACGCCAACAATCATCCTGAAAATCAACTTTTTACCAATAAAAATTTGCGTTTAGGCGGAAGTTCAGAATTATACGCTGATTTTAATACAAAATTCGGCGATTTATCAGCTATTTTAATTGATAATCTTCCTTTTTGGGTAGAAATTACCACGACTCCAAGTAAAAAGGTTTCATTGATGGGCGAATGGGAAAGCAAGCTTAAAGCGATCACTTCTGAGGTTAAAAATGAAGATGTAGGAAGTATTTTGGGTGTTCCAAGTTGGATGATGGTTCTTTTGCAGAGAGTTTTAAATGAAACTGAGGTTAAGAATATTTCAGAATTATGGCCGAATCTGGAAGTATTTTTCCACGGCGGAATTAGCTTTAAACCTTACAAAGAGCAGTTCCAGCAGATCATTGGAAAGAAAATCAATTACTACGAAATTTACAACGCCTCTGAGGGCTTCTTCGGAATTCAGGACAGACCTGACAGTGACGAAATGCTGCTAATGTTAGATTATGGAATTTTCTATGAGTTTATCCCGATGGATGAGTTTCATTTTTCGAACCCAAAGGTTGTAAGCTTAGAAGATGTTGAAGTTGGTAAAAACTATGCTATGGTGATTACGACCAACGGCGGTTTATGGAGATATTTAATTGGAGATACGGTTGTTTTCACTTCAATTAATCCTTTCAGAATTAAAATTACGGGAAGAACGAAACATTATATTAATGCTTTTGGGGAAGAATTAATGATCACCAATGTAGAATCGGCAATTTCTAAAGCCTGCCAAACTACAGGTGCAAGTATCACCGACTTCACAGGAGCCCCAGTTTTCATGAAAGAAAATGAAGGTGGCGCTCATGAGTGGATCTTTGAGTTCAGTGAAAAACCGAGCAATTTAGACCATTTCATCGACTGTTTTGATCAGCATTTGAAAACCGTCAATTCAGATTATGAAGCCAAAAGGTATAATAATTTAACACTGAAAAGACCAATCGTACATATTGCCAAACCAAACCTATTTTATTGTTGGCTGGAATCCAAAGGAAAATTGGGGGGACAAAATAAAGTCCCAAGATTAAGCAACGACAGAGAATACATCGATCCTTTATTGGAGTTGAATAAATAAAAAAACCGCAGAACAATCTGCGGTTTTAATTTTATTATTTGTTTAAGTCTTCTTTTAATTTCTTGGCGGCATCTTCCACTTTCGAAGCTCCTTTTGCAGCGGCTTCTTTTGCATCTTTACCTACTTTATTGGCTTCAGTTTTAATGTCCTGTCCAGCCTTGTGAAGATCACTTTTAGCTTTATCCGCAGTAGCATCAATTTTCTCTTTTGCTTTTTGAGCGGCATCATCTATCTTATCTCCAGCTTCATCTACTTTAGCTTTCGCGTTATCTTTAGCTTCGGCGATTTTTGCAGTATCAATCACATCAACTCCATTTTGGCTTACAGTTGTTGTAGTTGTTGTTACAGATCCATCAGGATTTTCAGTTGTTTCTGATTTTGTAGTTGATTTTGTACATGATACAACAAGAGTTGAAATCATTAATGCTGCTAAAATTTGTTTTTTCATTGCTTTATATTTTTTAATGAGTTTTAAAATTTAACTATTTTTATTCAGTTTTTTTTGGAGTTGAAGGAGTTTCTGCAGCATTTTTTTTCTTCTCTTCATCGGTTTTCTTCTTTTCTTCGTACTGCTTCTTTTTATTTTCTTTGTCTAATTCGTCCTTAATTCTCTTTTCTTCAGCCTGAAGTTTTATCGCTTCTTTCACAGAATCCTGATACTTTTGAGAAGACATTCTTATCTGGCGGACAATATCTACAGAAGTTGCTCCCGCAGAAAAAGAATCTACAGCAACCGTATCATAATGCACTTTTACTTCCTGATTAGTATCAAAATTAGCCGGTTCCTGCTTAGAACAGGAACTCAAAAAAACAAGAAAAGTAAGGATTGCAAAAACTAAATTTTTCATGGAACTAATTTAGCAGAAATTCTGCAATTACAGGATAGTGATCCGATAATTTCACAGAATTATCCACTTTATAGCTTAAAGGAATAATTGATTTTGAACTGAAAATATAATCAATTCTCAAAGGCACTTTATAATCATAAAAACTTGAAGAACTCCCACTTCCGGCAGATAAAAATGCATCTTGAAGATCTTTTCCTAGATTATAATATTCATAAGAATTGGGGACAGAGTTAAAATCTCCCGCTAAAATCACAGGATAAGGTGATAAATCTACCGCTTTTCTGATTCTTCTGATTTGATCTTCGTGTGCTTTAAAAGTAGGAATCATGTGAGAAAGAAGAGTACTTATCTTTCCGCCTTCTTTACCAAATCCATCAAATGAAAGCATCGATTTGTGTAGTCTGAAAGGTTCCAAATAAACATTTACAACTCTGATAATCTTTCCGTTAATGTCAATATCTGCGTAGAAAGAATTTCCGCGGTCTTTTTCTTCAACAAGATTTTCCTGTCTTACGATTTTGTGTTTGGTTTTTAAAATTACAGAAGGATATTTGATTAAATCATCTCTCAAAGCTGTCTTCGTATCTCTTTCCTGAACCAAAATTATATCTGCATCCTGATCTGAAATATATTTTTTCACTTTATCCCAACCAAAATCACCATATTTTACATTGAAAGTCAATACTTTAATATCTCTGATTGATTTTGAATTTTCATTTTTAGGGGTAAAATTCACCCATCTTCTGATTGGATTGTAAAAAATAAATGTGCTTAAAACAAAAGCAATAGCGATTTTTTTTCTTTTAATAACCCAAACCAGCGTCAATAAAATATGTATAAATATTAAATAAGGAAAACCCAAAGAAAGCAGATTAAGGTTACCAAACAGGTTGGGCGGAATCCATGCATTTCCTAGTGTGGAAAGCAGTAAAACAATGACAACGATATGTAAAAACAACAGGATCTGGCTCGGCTTCATGGAATAACGGTCTTGGGTACACTTTTTTTAAGCAAAAACCCTACCACGTTAACTTTTTTAACTTATTTTATGATAAAACTAGTCTAATTTAAATGTTGCCACGACCGGATAATGGTCTGAAATTTTTACCGAACGGTCAACTTTGTAAGTAATTGGCTGTATTGATTTTGAGGTGAAAATATAATCAATTCTTAATGGAAATTTATAATCGTGAAAGCTTGTTCCGCTTCCCTTTCCAACCTCCATAAAAGCATCTTGTAAGCCTTCTGAAAGATGATAATATTCGTAAGAATTGGGAACAGAATTAAGATCTCCCAACAGAATTACAGGATAAGGAGAATTTTCGATTCCTTTTTTAATATCTGCAACCTGATTCTGGTGCATTTTAAAGGTCGGAATTAATCTTTTTACAACATTTTTCAGTTTTTCTTCATCTTCATCACTGTCTCCATTAAGTTTTATCATTGCTTTCTCAAACTTAAATGGTTGAAGATAAACATTGATAAACCGATATACTTTCCCCTTTATTTCAATATCTGTTTGCGTTGCGTAGGCATTGTTATCAAAATAATCACTTTTAATAAGTTCCTTCTGATCAATAACTTTATATTTTGTAAACACGGAAACAATATAATTTCCGCTTGTGTTTTTTAAACCATTAAAATGATATTCTTTTCCTCCCTTTTCTTGTAAAAAAACTAAATCTGCGTTGGAAGAATTTACATAATCATCAATATTTTTCATTCCATTCAACCCTCCTTTTGCATTGAAAGTAAGGATTTTGAGATTAGCAATTTCTTTTTTATCGGAAGAAAAATTCACCCATCTTTTTACCGGATTTGTGAAAATCAATCCTAATAACATAAAAACGAAAGCTCTTTTCTTCCAACTGAAAATCCAGAAAAAGATCAACAAAACATAAGCAATCATTAAAATTGGGAATCCTAATGACAACAAATTAAACCAAGGAAATATCTTTGGCGGAACATATGCATTCAGCAACATTCCCAATAAAAGAAGGAATATCCCGACATGCAGTATTAAAAATATGAGACGAAGAATTTTCACAAAAGAAATTTAATTGAATCTGTATAAATGTTTTTTCCAGATCCATGCTAACAAAAATCCTACCAAAGCTCCTCCGACGTGTGCAAAGTGAGCAATGCCTCCTACGTTTCCGGAAATACCTAAAAAGACTGAAACGACAAGGATTACTGGTAAAATATACTTTACTTTAACCGGAACCGGAATAAACATGATCATGATTTTTGAATCCGGATATAGTGTTGCAAAAGCGGCTATCACTCCGAAAATTGCTCCAGATGCACCAACCATAGGGCTAGTTAATGTATAATATAAATTTAAAGCTTCTTCATTATTTAAGTATGGAGCAGGATTAAAATTAAATTGACTCAAATTAGATTTTGCATAAATTTCTGATATATTTATATTAGCATTAGCTAGCTCAGTACTAATTTGTTGTACTTCATAAAAGTTCCAAAGATTAAATAAAACAAAAGCACCTATTCCACTTACAAAATAAAGAATCAAATATTTTTTTTCACCTAGACTTTGTTCTAATATGGGCCCAAAACTATATAAGGTTAACATATTAAATAAAATATGCATAATACTTCCATGCATAAACATATGCGTAATAATTTGCCATGTTTTAAAATTTGGAGAAAAAGGGTAAAATGCTGAAAGAAAATAATCTAACTGAGGCATGAAATATGAAATAATAAATACTATAATATTTATAATGATAATATTTCGTGTAATTGGAGGTATATTATTAAACATGTTCTTTAAAATTTATTCTTAAAATCGTTGAACGGAACTTCATAAAAACATCTTTTCCCATTGGGTAAAAACTCAGGGAAACCAAGTGCTGTGAAGTCTTTTATTAATTGTTCCGCATCTTTTTTATATATAAAATCAAATCTGGATTTAGACTGCATTTTATTCCATTGATTATTATAGAAATGTAAAAATTCGTCTTCCGTTTTGTATTCTAAAATATCAAACAGATCTTCAAGGAATTTCATGACCTGTGTTTCTTTCAATCCTTCAGGAACGGCATCAATTCTCAATACATTTTCGTGAGCAACCTTGGTATCAAAGCCAAGTTCGGGAAGGAATTTTTTAATTGATTTATATTTATTCTTCTCCGTCTCATTCATATGATATTCCAGAGAGAAAAGAAGAGCATGACCGTTTGTAGTTCCCTTTCTTACAGGCTTATTGCCTTCTGAAACCAATAATCTGTGCATTCTTCCCATGTCCAGCATCAGCGTTCTGTCGCCCTTGTTGAAGAGCCAATATCCATTCGGAAGTCTCATTAGATCTTCATCAAAATCTTCATCTTCAAACAAATTAATTTTTGAAGGTTCTGCCGCAATATTTTGGTGATACATTTCCGCCAAATTCTGAATTTCGGCCTGTTTTACTACTCTTTCCTCCAAAAACGGATTGTAATCCTTATCTACAACAATCTCCGGCATTTTAACATTGATACTGTTTGCCTTGCTTGGAAATGCTTTTTGCATCATCTGATCCAGCTGTGGATCTTTTTCAAAATCCAGACTCGGAGCAACGTTATAAATCCCTAAAGATCTTTTTATGGTTGATCGAAGCAAAGCAAAAATAAGATGCTCGTCCTCGAATTTAACTTCTGTTTTCTGCGGATGAATATTAACATCGATTTTTTCAGGATCAAGATCTAAGAAAAGAAAAAACGTAGGAATATATCCCGGTAAAAGCAATCCTTCGAACGCTTCCTGAACCGCTTTATTGAAATATGGACTTTTAAAATATCTTCCGTTCACAAAAAGAAACTGCTCACCTCTTGTTTTTTTGGCACCTTCAGGTTTTGCAACAAATCCGTGAAGTTTACACCAAATAATATCTTCTTTGATTGGAATAAGCTGCGGTTGAAGTTTTCGTCCAAAAATATCAACAATACGCTGCATCTGACTTCCTTTTCTTAATCTAAAAACAGGATCATCATCATGAAATAAAGAAAACTCCAGGTTTTCATGAGCCAAAGCCACACGCTGGAATTCATCGATCACATGGCGAAATTCAATATTATTATTTTTAAGAAATTTTCTTCTTGCAGGAACGTTGTAGAAAAGATTTTTAACTAAAAAATTAGAACCTTCAGCAGTTTGCGCAGGATCCTGAAATTGGAAAACTCCGCCTTCAATGTAAATATTAGTTCCGATTCCCGCTTCTCTCTGTTTAGTCTTTAACTCAACCTGAGAAACCGCCGCGATGGAAGCCAACGCTTCACCACGAAAACCTTTTGTTGCAATTTTAAATATATCTTCGGTTCCTTTGATCTTCGAGGTGGCATGTCTTTCGAAAGCCATTCTTGCATCGGTCTCAGACATTCCTTTTCCATCGTCTACAACCTGTATCAGATTTTTTCCGGCATCTCTGATGATAAGCTCAATTTTGCTAGCATCTGCATCTATAGCATTCTCCAAAAGTTCTTTCACTATGGACGCAGGTCTCTGCACCACTTCCCCTGCCGCAATTTGGTTGGCTACATGATCCGGTAAAAGTTGAATAATATCTGACATAAAACGTTAAATCGACTTACAAAAATAGTCAATGAAAACGGTAATAAAAACATTAAAACCGTGAATTACAATTTAATTATCAACAAATCAACAATCTTGCCGTAAATCCACCAGAGCAACATCCGCGATTAATAAAGGTTTTCTTAAAATACAATCCTCTAATTGCATTACACAAATAGAGGATTGATTCACAGCTAGTTTACACAAAATTAATACTGATATACTTGATATTTGTTGAATTTAATCCTCAAATACCAATTTTCTTTTTTCCTGTCTTTTTTCTTTTATTTCCGGAATTCCGTGGATCTTGTCATATAAATAAGCCACAAGGTTCGGTTTTTTAAAGATTTTACTATATCGATATTGTGTTTTAAAGTGTCTGATATGAATTTTATACATATCATATCCAATCACCACCAAAAGACACACGCTGATCACATAAAATACCCTAAATTCAAGATAATAATAGGTTAATCCCGAGAAAACCGCTCCCAAGACATAAGCAAACATAATGCTCGTTAATAACTTTGCTCTTGCGATCAATTCTCCGTTTTTCCTAAACTTTTTCTGGGTAAACATCGAGAAAAGTATTCCCAAATCGGTTGTTGTTCCGGTAAGGTGGGTTGTTTTTACGGAAAAGTTTGATATACTGGCCGTTAAACCATTCTGCAAACCGGTTGCAAAAAGCATTAATGACACCAAAAATTCCGTTTCTTCTAATGTTCTTCGATAGAAAAACTGACCGTAAATTCCCACAAACAATAGACACAGTATTTCTAATACAATCGGCATTGAATGCGCAAAATATTTACTTTTTTTATTGAAATTAATGACAATAAAATTGGATACAAATCCACCGAAGAAGAACAGGAAGATCCAGCCTCCTACGACGGCAACCTGCGCCCAGTTTCCTTTGCTTATTTCTGCCGCTAAAATGGCGTAATGTCCTGTTACGTTTGAGGTGAAAGAGAGAAATATTAATAGAGATGCTATATTTATAGTCCCCGCCGTGAAGGCAGTCAGCGTCCCCAACCTGATGTTGTCTCCCAATGTCCTGCTGTTACTATAATTTCTTAACATGATTTAAATTTTAGAGTGTTGTATTGTTTTTTTAGACCTCCACAAAGATCTCAGCAAGTCTTCCTCTTTCCGGAAGTCTTTCAGCAGTCTCAATTCTTATTTCCTGAGTCTGCAGATCTTTGCATTTTTTGATGTAAGGAGCGATGTCGAATTTCCCTTTTCCTTTGCTTTTTATAGCCGGAGAATAATAAGCTTCCTCAATATTTTCTGCATTCACATAATTATTGAAAGTCCTTTGAAAACTTCCCGTGAAAATGTCACAGACAATTTTATTAATGAGATGAGGATATTTGTTTTTGATGATCCCGAAAGCGTCAACAAATTCCTGCGGCCTTATTTTATTAAAGATTGTACTCTTGGTCGTGAACAGAAGATCTCTGATAGAATCTCCCATCTCATAACCTGACACCAACAAAATATTGTATTGAATTTCTTCTTCTCTGGCATCTTTCTCTTTCAGTACTTTTTTCAATATATTCAAAGACTCAAGAGAGTAATCTGTGGCAATTAAAATTGTTTTGGTCATATCTTTAAGATTTAGTTTCGTGTTTATCTTTTTTGATACTACAAAACTATACTGACCAAATTAGAAGCTCTTTGGAACGGAATTAAAATGTGATTAAAGAGATTAGAATGAGATTAGAAAATTGTTAAGGCGCGTTAACATAAGCGAAATTGGTTAAACGCAAAGGCGCAAAATGAATTCGTAAAACCGTTTTTAAGGCGCAAGGATTTTTTCTCCGAAAAAATTGATCCCATAAATCTTGCTGAAAATCTTTTATTTTCTAGCGCCTTAATAAACATTAGTTTAATAAACTTTGCGCCTTTGCGTTTAACCAACGTTTGGAATATTAAATAATATCCTGCTGAGTACTGTAGAAATTTGGAAAACGAATTTGAACAGTCGTTCCCTGGTTTTCATGAGAACTGACAATTAACTCGCCGCTATGCATTCTCACAATGTTTCGGGCTAAAGGAAGTCCAATTCCGTAACCTTCGTAGTTTTTTGTATTTGAAGCTCTGAAAAACGGATCATAGATCTTATTCATTTCTTCTTGAGGGATTCCGATTCCATTGTCTTTTATGATGATATAAACATCTGTATCAGAAGCTCCTAGTGAAACTTTTACCTGCTGAAAATTAGAATATTTACACCCATTCTGAATAATATTTGTAACCGCAAGATGTAATAATTGCTCGTTCCCTTGAACCTTCAATTTTTTAGGATTATCCGGCAACATACTTATATCCAGATAGATGTTATTTCGAGTATCAATTTTTCTCAATGTTTCAATAACATCCCAAAGCAATTGATCGATGCGGACTTTATCCATTTTTTGGATCTTCCCATCAAATCCGGTTTGAGCAATCATCAATAAAGCCTTGATTTTTTTATCTAATTTTTCGGCTTCATCTAAAATAATTTCTAATGTTTCCTTGTATTCAGCGCCGGTTCTGCTGATAGAAAGCGCAACATCGGCTTCACCCATAATGGAAGTTAAAGGCGTTCTCAATTCGTGAGAAACATTTCCAATTAAGTGATTTTGAGTTTCAAATGAGGTTTCGATACGGTTCAACATATCATTAAAGGTTTCCACCAATTCATTCAATTCTTTATTATCGGGCTGAGATTCTAATCTTAAATGCAGATTTTCAGAACTGATATCCTTTACTTTTCCTGTAATTTTTAAGATCGGTTTAAATAAAGTTTTAGATAAATAAAAAGAGAAAATCATACTAAAGAACAGCGAAAGAACAATACAGGTTATCAAAGTTCGTTTCAAAAAGCCTAAATAATAAACCACATAATGGTTTTTCGCGGAAGCTATTGCAATGTAATTTTTATTATCATGCTTGAAAATCTGACCGATATAATAAAACTCTTTATCATTATAATTAGCCTCCCCGTTTTTCGCAATACTTTTGAAAAAATAATCGGGAATGTGAACTTCCTGAGAGATTTTCTTATAATTTGAGTCTGTTGGAATTGCAAAAACGTAGTCGCGTTCCATTGGAAGCTCTTCATCGTTTAAGCTATTTAAAATATAATTTTCGGGGAGATCAAGGTCGTCCTTACTTTTTTCAATCTGAACAATTGTTGTCGTTCGGATTTTAAGCAATTCATAAAACCTTTGATGTGAAAAGTTGACAATCGAAAAATACACCAATCCACTGAACAGCAATATAATGGCAGTAAAAACCAACATTAAAAGCACCATCGTTTTGGTCTGATTTGTAACAACTTTATTAAACATTAATTAAGGTTTTTTCAAAACATATCCCATTCCTATAACAGTATGTATCAGTTTATTATCTTCCTGCTGGTCTAGTTTTTTTCTTAAATAATTCACATAAACATCTACAACATTGGTTCCCAATTCATAGTTTACACCCCAAACGGCATCCAGAATTTCTGCTCTGGAAATCACTTTTTCAGGGTTATTGAGAAAGTATAATAGCAATTTATATTCTGTAGAAGTTAGTGAAATATCTTCGCCTGATCTGGTCACTTTTTTGGTATAATCATTAACTATCAAGTCTGAAAACTGAAAAACATGCTCGTTATCAACTTCAGGTTCAACAATTTCCTGAGCCGGACTGTTATTGCTTCTTCTTAATAATGATTTTACCCGCGCAACCAATTCAATAAACTTAAATGGTTTTACCAGATAATCATCTCCTCCACTTTCCAATCCCAAAACGATATTTTCGGAGGTTCCTAATGCTGTTAAAAATAAAATTGGAACGTTTTTATTCGTTTTTCTGATCTCTTTGCAGACATCTAAACCGTTCATTTCCGGTAACATAATATCTAATATTACCAAATCAAAATCATTTGACTGCACCAACTGCACTCCGGTACGACCGTCGAAAGCCACCGAAACTTCATACCCATTTTCCTGCAATCCTTTTTTTATAAAAGATACAACGCTGGTTTCGTCTTCGATCAGAACAATTTTTTTCATTGAAATAAGGAATTTCACAAAAATAGCATTTTTTATTTTGGTTGAAAGATAGAATTAAACAAGAGAGCAACTCAAATATCCAATTCAATTAAAATTATTAAGGATTATTAAAAGAAATCTTAAATCAAAAATTTAGAAAAAAATGAGATTGAATAATATCAAAAAAGACATTATGATAAGGTACTAAAATAAAAAACCCTCCGTAATAAAATTACAGAGGGTTTTAGTACCCCGGGCGGGACTTGAACCCGCACGTTCTTACGAACACAGGATTTTAAGTCCTGCGTGTCTACCAGTTCCACCACCAGGGCATGGAGTGGAGCGAAAAACGGGATTCGAACCCGCGACCCCAACCTTGGCAAGGTTGTGCTCTACCAGCTGAGCTATTTTCGCAAAACTATGTGCGGATGAAGGGACTCGAACCCCCACGCCTCACGGCACCAGATCCTAAGTCTGGCGTGGCTACCAATTACACCACATCCGCATTGTTTTGTTAAGTTATATTTTTAAAGAGCTTGTTTCGTTTTTGTGAGTGCAAATATAGGACATTTTCCTTTACTTCCAAACTTTTCAGAAAAAAAAATTAAATTTTTTACATTTTTTTTCTCTCGTAGCACTTATTACGATTGATTTTATTACTTTTACATCGTTAATATTTACAATATGGAATTACAAGGAACGGTAAAGAAACTTTTTGATGCTCAGACGTTTGCGAGCGGTTTTCAGAAAAGAGAAATGGTTATTTTGACGCAAGAGCAGTATCCACAGCCGATAAACATAGAATTTTTATCAGATAAGATAAATTTACTAGACAATCTTAAGGAAGGAGAAAATGTAAAGGTGGGAATCAACATTAGAGGAAGAGAATGGACTTCTCCTCAAGGTGAAACTAAATATTTCAACTCTATTACAGGTTGGAAAATTGAGAAAGTTATGGACAATGGTTCTGAGCCAACTCAGGCTTCACCATCACAATCTGCATCTCCGGTTTCTAATGAGAATCCATTTGCTGGAGACGAAGACGATGATTTACCTTTTTAATTAAAAGATAACGATCAAATATAAATCCTGCTTTATCAAGTGGGATTTTTTTTCACAAAAAATGGTTCGATTAGACGAAAACGAGATTTCATTCCCCGATCCTGAGCTGTATCATGGCCATGACGGAATTATTGCTTTTGGTGGCGACTTATCTATAGAACGCATATGGTTTGCCTACCAACTGGGGATTTTTCCGTGGTATAATCCGGATGAGGAAATCCTTTGGTGGTGCCCGGATCCGAGATTTGTTTTGTTTCCTGATGAATTGAAAGTCTCAAAATCCATGAGAAAAATTCTGGATCGTAATGTTTTTACCTTCACAGAAAACCAAAATTTCAGAGAAGTCATTAAAAGCTGTCAGGAAATTAGCCGAAAAGGACAATCTGGAACGTGGCTTTCGGACGAATTGATGGAATCTTTTATACAGCTTCACGAATACGGATTGGCAAAAAGCATCGAAGTTTGGCAGGACGGAGAACTGGTTGGCGGATTTTACGGACTACAAATTGGCAACGTTTTTTGTGGAGAAAGTATGTTTGCGAAAGTAAGTAATGCTTCAAAAGCAGGGTTTATCCATTTTGTTGAGACTCATAAAAAAAGTCTTGATGTAATTGACTGTCAATCTCATACAGACCATTTGGAAAGCTTAGGTGCCAAAATGATTTCTAAAAAAGAATTTTTAAAAATTTTACACAAAAACAATGAACGCAGATAAAGAAAAATGGATTCTTTTAGCCATACTCAGTCTTATCTGGGGATCATCTTTTATTTTAATTAAAAAATCTTTAGAACATTTCAATCCTTTTGAAGTGGGAGCATTGAGGGTTCTTATTGCCGGAATTATTTTAATGCCGATCGCCATCTCAAAATATAAATTATTTCCTAAAAAACATTTAAAGTGGTTAATTTTAGCCGCATTTACGGGTAACTTTATCCCAATGTTTCTATTTCCCATTGCGGAAACGGAAGTCAGCAGCAGTATTGCAGGAATCATCAATTCAATGATGCCTATTTTTGTGATTATTGTTGGGGCATTGGTCTGGAAGTTCGAAACCACAAAACAGCAAATAATTGGCGTGTTTATTAGCTTTGCAGGAGTTTGTTTACTCGCTTTTGGCGGTGGTGACGGTACAACTTTTAAGCTTATCCCGATTCTGCTACTTTTATTGGCAACTTTATGTTACGCCGTGAGTACAACAACGGTAAAGTCTAAACTTATGGAAGTTTCTTCCACCATATTATCCGCTTTTGTATTTTCTTTTGTTTTATTTTTTCCGTCATTAGTTGCTTTAAGCTTTACAGGATTCTTTTCTGAATTTAATTTTTCGAAAGATAATTTAACAGGATTGATGTTTGTCAGCTTATTATCCGTCTTTGGGACAGGGTTGGCAATGACAATGAATTACAGATTACTAAAAGTATCAACTCCCCTTTTTGCATCAACAGTAACTTTGTTAATGCCTATCGTTGCTATCATTTGGGGTATTTTAGATGGTGAAAAATTAACTGTTTTACAATTTGTAGGCGCAAGTATCATTATTGCCGGATTGATCTTTTTAAGGGCTAAACCTGCTATAAAAAAATAAATCCCGCATTGCTGCAGGATTTTTATTTTAATCTTAATATTTTAAACCATTAAGATATATTTTAAGAATAAAGTTTAGTTAAGAATAACCTTATTGATTTTTAATGCAAGTTTATAACTTCCAGCTTCAATCATCCAGCTTCCTACTTTTCTAATTTTTCTTTCTCACTTTAGCTTTTGCCTTTTTCACCTCATCTTTAATGTAAGGATATTTTTTCTGCATATCCGGAGCAAGAGTAGGATCTAGGCTCAATGCCAACTGAAGAGATTCAATTCCTTTTTCCTGGTTTTTAAGGATGAAATAACAGTTGCTTAACTGATAATACAATTCTGCTCTGTTATGTAAAATTACAGCAGCGGTCAAAAGTGTAACCGTCTCATCGTACTCTCCCAGAAGCATCAATACTTCAGAATAAGCATACCAGTTATAAAATCTTGAGGGTTCTGCTTCAACCAATTTTTTCAGACAAACAAGACTTTCTTCAAATTTCCCTGAATCAATTAATAAAAAGGCTAATCTTTTTTGATAATCAAGACTATTTTCATTCAAATGAGTTGCTTCTGTTGCAAAATGCAACGCTTCCGACATTCCGCCCATTTCTTCGTATAAATACGACTGCTCCATCATAGAAAGATAAAACTGAGGATCTTCTCTCAGCGATCTTTGGAATGAATTCAACGCCATAACCGGTTGTTTCAATGCTTTATAACACAAACCAATTTTATAAAAAGTGAACGCTTTCGTATATTCCAACTCGAGCATTTCCTCGTAAATTTCAATTGATTTTTTATATTGTCCTAAAGCTTCATAACAAGCTGCTTTATTGGCATATACTCCAACAGCAGTTGAATTGATCGCCAATAAGTAATCAAATCCTTTTATGGCTTCATCATAATTCTTTCTATTGAAATAGAACTGTCCGTATTCAAACCAAGCGGTTTCAGAATAGGCAAAATCATCTAAATATTCATTCAGAAAGGCAATTGCCTCCTCACTCTTATTCAATTCACTAAAGCAAATCATCGCGTTTTCCAAAGGATATTCATCCGTTGGGTCTTCTTTCAATGCTTTTTTGTAATGTTTAAGAGCGTTAAAAGGGTCTCCTAAATTCACATATTCATCTGCAATAAAATTGTGAAGAAAATTCTCTTCTTCTTTTAATTCTAATGCTTTTTTACAAATTTCAATGGATCTTTTAGGGTTTCCTAAATTCGAATAATACTTTGCATAGCAAACCAAAAAGTCTGTATTCTCCATAGATGAAGCCTTCAACTCATCGATAAGCTCTTTCGCAGCATTATACTCTTCCCATTCTAAAAGAACTTCAAGTTTTTTAATCTTGATGTCCAAAGAATTGGGATGAAGTTTAAGTCCATAATTCACTGCATTATCAGCATAATTAAAGTCGCCTAACTCCAGATAATAAACAATAATATCTTCTAACTCTTCTGTATCAAAGTAGAATTCATCATTATTTTCCATCATTTCTTCGAACTTTTTCACAAGTTCATTTCCAAAGTATTCTTCCAATAGCGTGTCTTATCGTCGGCCCAACGTCTGAATTTACTTGCAAACATCGACAAACTTCTTAAATTAATATTACTTCTGAAATTTACTATTTCAAAATGTATGCAAAGTTGCGAATTTTTTTCGACATACATTTTCGTAAATTTCTATACTAAAGATAGTGAAAAGAATACGAAGATGAAAGAATTGTGGATAAATAAACAGGAGTTATCACTAAATTAATATAACCAACCTTTTTCTGCTACTGATTTCGTTCTCCCAAACGGTTTCAATATCTTTTAAATAAACTGTTTCTGTATCTATTTTTAAATTTCCCTCTGCTGCGGCCTGGAACATTTCGGGAATGATTTCTGTTAACAAAAGTTTAAACTCCTCTGGCGACCAGCTTCCCAATCCGGAACCGGAAATCTGAATATCTGTTCCTCTTAAAATCTGTGATGATAATTGAATCGTGTCACCACTCATTCCTCCAACCGAGACCAATCTTGTTTTGTGTGAAAAATTTCCATCTCCCTTCAATGCAGACAATAGAAGTTCTACAGAATGTCCCCAAATGTAATCCAACACAACATCAATTGGGGTTTCTATATGAATTTCTTTTATTTTTTGCTTAAAATCTTCGTCATTTAATTGTAAAGAAACAACTTCATCAGCTCCAAGATCATAAAGAGACTCCAAAACTTCTTGATTTCTTCCGGTAACAATTACTTTTTTAGCCCCCAATAATTTAGCAACCTGAATCGCTACTTTTCCGGTAATTCCTGTTGCTCCGTTGATTAAAACAGTTTCTCCTGCTTTTAGTTTTGTTTTGAATTTGAGTCCCATTGCAGAACCCATAACAGCATTTGGTAAGGCTGCGGCTGTAGAAAAATCCAACCCATCAGGAATTGGAACGATAAATTTTTTATCTGCGACTGCTTTTTCTGCTACGGTTCCTTTTTTACTGAAAAAATATACTTTCTCTCCATTTTCAAGCAATCCTACTCCATCGCTTCCGATAAGTTTTGGTTGATGCTCTTCATTTTCGGTTGAATAATGGGTTCCGCTTGCTCTTGCTCTATCCAAATGTTTGATAGATGCTGCTTTTACGGATATCAGTTGTTCGTTTTCAGAACTTACTTCAGGATCTGGGAAATCTGCGTATTGTGGAATTCCTCCTTTTTCAAATACTATTGCTGCTTTCATTATGTTTAATTTGAATACAAATTTATTATGAAAGCGTTTCGGGAAGCAATAACATTTGTTATCAGTTGAAATGGAAGTTGGATGCTTGGAGGTGGAAGATTTAGAAAATAACTTTTTTGACGCAAAGATTACACTTCTTTGTGTGTTATTTTTAGAGGACAAAGGCAAATAAATTTGCTTCGCGAAGCTTGAAAACATCGCTTCATCAAATCAACTTGTTGATTCTTCTTTGCTCACTTAGATATGTTTTATTTTTAAATTAAAACCTTGCGTTTAAAAATGAAAAAGTTCTTTATTGATTCAATTATATGCAGTCGCAAAGAAACTTCCATCTTCAGCCTTTCAAAGCCTGTCTTTCAAAATCTTGCTTTTAATTCTGCTCAGATGAACGGTTGTGATGCCTAAATAAGAAGCAATATAATGTTGCGGAACTCTTTTAATAATATCCGGTTTTTCTTTACAAAGATTGAGATATCGTTCTTGCGGACTTTCTTTAATAAACGAGAAAAAGTGTTTCATATAATCAAAAACTCTTTCGAAAACAGAATCCATAAATTCACTTCTCAACTTTGGATCTTCGTAAACTTCTTCCAAAATTTTATCGCCGGTCGGTTTATCGATTTGCCACAAAATACAAGGTTCAATTGATTCAAATGAAACCATACTCGGCAATCCTTTTCGGAAGCTTTCCAGCGAAGAAAACATCGTATTTTCCATGAAAAACTGAAAAGTAATATCTTTTCCGTCATTATTGTACCAAGCTCTTACAATCCCTTTTTCAATAAAATAGGCATTTAATGAAATTTCACCTTCTGTTAACAGAATTGTTTTAGCCGGAACTTCGATTCGAGTGAAATTCTTTCTGTATTTTCCCCAAGTATCTTTTGGGAAAGAAAATCTGTTTTGTAGATGTTCGAACATGTTGTAAAAAAGAACGAGACCAAAAGCCTCGTTCTTATAATTTTATTAAATCAAACTTTTGATTTTTGCGATGATATCATCTCCTAATTTGTCAGCTTCTTCCTGAGATTTAGCTTCTGTATAAATTCTGATAATCGGTTCTGTATTCGATTTACGAAGGTGAACCCAATTGTTTTCAAAGTCTATTTTTACTCCATCAATCGTAGAAACATTTTCGTTTTGATATTCTTTTTCCATTTTAGATAAAATATCGTCTACATTGATTTCAGGAGTCAATTCGATTTTCTTTTTACCCATGAAATAACTTGGATATCCTGCTCTTAGTTTAGAAACAGTCTTATTTTCTTTTGCTAAATGAGTTAAAAATAAAGCAACACCTACCAAAGAATCTCTTCCGTAATGTAGATCTGGATAGATAATTCCTCCATTTCCTTCCCCTCCGATTACGGCATTTTTCTCCTTCATTAAAGTAACAACATTCACTTCTCCGACAGCACTTGCAAAATATTCTGAATTGTGGCTCTGCGCAACATCTCTCAACGCACGGCTTGAAGAAAGGTTTGAAATTGCTACACCATTTTTATTTTTCAATAAATAATCTGCAACGGCAACCAATGTGTATTCTTCGCCGAACATTTCACCTTTTTCATCGATTAAAGCTAATCTGTCAACATCAGGATCTACAACAACTCCAACGTCGGCACCTTCTTTTTTAATCAATTCACAGATGTCTCCTAAATGTTCTTTCAACGGTTCAGGATTGTGTGGAAACTGTCCGTTTGGTTCACAATATAATTTAACGGTTTCACAACCTAACTTATCTAAAAGCATCGGAATCGCAATACCTCCCGTAGAATTTACTGCATCTAAAACCACCTTAAATTTCTTAGCTTTAATAGCTTCTACATCTACCATCGGCAAATCCAAAATCTGCTGAATATGAATATCAAAAGCATCATCTCTTGTTTCATATTTTCCTAAATCATCAACTTCAGCATAATTAAAGTCTTCACTTTCTGCCAAAGCCAACACTTCAGCTCCGTTTTCTCCTGTGATGAATTCTCCTTTTTCGTTTAATAATTTAAGGGCATTCCATTGTTTTGGGTTGTGAGAAGCGGTAAGGATAATTCCTCCGTCTGCATTCAACTCAGGAACCATGATCTCAACGGTTGGCGTTGTAGAAAGTCCAAGATCAATCACGTTGATTCCTAACCCTTGTAAAGTTGCTGTAACCAATGAATTAACCATTAACCCAGATATTCTTGCATCACGGCCAATGATTAAAGTTAAATCTTTTTTATTCTTATTATTTTGAAGCCAAGTTCCGAACGCGGAAGCAAATTTAACCACATCAAGCGGTGTTAAATTATCATTTACTTTTCCGCCAATTGTTCCTCGGATTCCTGAAATACTTTTTATTAATGACATTCCTATTTTTTCTTAGTTTGTTTTAAAATTTTCTTTTCATCACCGTCCAACTTTCGTTGAACCTTTTTAATATCTTCTAAAGCGGGAAGGTTTTCTGGTTTTATTCCTCTTTCTCCTAAGATTTTTCTTACCGCTAAATTGTTTTCAATATGTTCATTGGTAATTTGAGAATCACCATTTAAATCTTTTTCAACAACATTATGACTTGTTAATTCAGTTGCGAAATCTTTTGCTTTAATTGTTAGTGTAGGAAGAAAATCAGCCAATGGTCGTGTTTGTGGAATACCCATTCTTTTTTTCATATCGTTTGTAGTGAAACCACCGAATAAAGCTTGGTCACCTTTAGAACGAATTATTGAAAAACTTTTTTCATCAACACCTCTTTCATAAATAATTCCTGAGAGTTTCTTTTCTGTTTTTGATAATTTTTCTCTTGCAGTTACTCTTTCAACATCCAACAATCTCTTTTCAATAATCTCTTGTTTTCTTGTCTGAACAGCAAAATAAGTTTGAGCAAAAGCTATTTCACTTTTTGAGCTATCCCCATTTTGAGCAACTAAATAACAACCATAACGAGTTAAAGCTATATCAGATATTTCTCTTTGAGCTCCTTTTGCTAGATCTATCATTTTCCCGATATCGGCAAAATGATCAGAGATGCTTCCTCCTGCATTTTCACAAGATTTTTTAGCTTTTTCAATAACCTTTAAAAAGTTATCCCATTTTGTATAGTTGAGAATTTCCTGTAAATCTCTAGCGCTCCAACATTCAATATCTTTATATAAATGTGAGGCATTTTCAAATTTTAAAAAGAGCTCTTCTATTAATTCTTTTTTCATTTCAATTGTGATGTATTTTTCACAAAAATAAATAAAAATTGAATTCTATAATTAATTTTTATTTGAATTTCGCAGCAAAGATACTTATAAAATCGGAACCTTCTTTTGGATTCTATCGTAACTGTTTTTCACAACTTTTGGAGGAGCAAAACGATATCCTACATAGATCAATCCGTAAGTATTATTGTTTTGAATTCGAGAATCAGAATCCTGCTTGTAATTATATGACATTAGATTAAGCTTTCCTCCAAACAAGAATCTGTCTGAGTTGTAACCTATGTGAATTCCGCCACCGAATTTCTTAGTGAAATATTTATTCTTTTCTTTATCTGATTTTGAACCATTTTCAAGGTCTTCCTGATAACTTGACCATTTTCCACCAACTCCTGCAAATGCAAAAGGTGAAATATTGACATTTTTTGTAACGACCCAATTGTAATAATAAGCAAGATTCGCTCCGAGATTAAACTGTGTTTCTACACTTTTGAGATTATCAATATCTTTATCTTTAAAAAAAGTAAGATCATATTCTAAAGCAGGAACAAAACTTCCGCTACTTTCTTTCTGCCATTCTCTTTGATAATAGATACTTTTTAATGAAAAATCTTTATTAAAAGAATAAGCGGTAATTCCGCCAAAGCTTTGAATCCTTAAATCGGGAAGCTGTAAATAAGGATCTTTTCCCTTTTGCCAATCGGGATCGAAATCCTGCATATTTTTCAGATAAAAACCCTTTGAATTTTTATAATAAACAGTCTGAATAAAACTTTTAGGAAAAAACCTGAATCTAATATCGGAATACGAACTTTCACCCTTCAAATGATTGTCATTATTTCCAGGAATAAAATTGGGAGCGAATGAAAATGTAGCACTTATCATCTTGTAATCAATAGAAAATGAAGTATTGATTTTATTATTAATAGAAAGTTTGGTTTTGGGAAATTCCTCGCCTTTGTAAACAGCAACGTAATCTTCAATATTGGTATCAAAATTCAGTCTTATCATCACCTGATCTTCGTAGGAAATGATTTTGGTACTGTCTGTCTGTTTTTGAGCATTTGCAAAAAATCCTAAAAGACAACATAGCAGGAAGTGTGTTGTTTTTTTCAAATCAGAAATGTTTTTATTCTGGATGAAAATTACAACAATTTTCTTAATTTATTATGTTAAAACGAATTTAAGAGCAGCCACAATCTTTGTCACAACCTGTTCTTTTTGAACTGAATTTTTTTGGTGCAAAATTCTTTCTCAGAATCTTAAATAAAGAATAGCACGCGAACGCAACTACAAGAAAGACAATTACATATTGAAAAATTAATGAAGAATCCATTATTTTAATATTTGATATGCTATCATCGACACAAAGTATGCCAAACCTGTCATCATTACCACCTGAAAGCCAGTCCATTTCCAGCTTTTGGTTTCTCTGTAAACTACTGCAAGTGTAGAAACACACTGCATTGCAAATGCGTAAAATAAAAGCACGGAAACACCCGTCGCAAAATTGAATACTTTTTCGCCGTTGGGTTTTACATCGTGTCTCATTTTATCAATCACTTTTCCTTCCGGAGCATCGTCGTCCAAGCTGTACAATGTTGACATTGTTCCAACGAAAACTTCTCTTGCCACGAAACTTGTGATAATCCCAACTCCCATTTTCCAGTCGTAACCTAGTGGCGCAATGGCTGGCTCGATCGCTTTTCCCATTTTTGCCAAATAAGAATGATCAAGCTTAACATTCGTTGCCACCACTTCGTTAGGCCTTTGTTTTGGGCCGAAATAACTTAAAAACCAGATAATAATACTTACAATAAAGATGATCTTTCCGGCTCCGGTTATAAATTCCCAAACTTTACCTAAAACCATTTTAAAATCGTATCCGAAAAGTGGCTTTTTATAGGTTGGTAAATCCATTACCAAGTATGTTTTTCCTTGATTTTTAATGAAACCTTTAAGAATTGCAGCCGAAAGTAATGCCACCATAAATCCTAAAAGATACATTCCCAACAAAACCAATGCTTTATATTGAATTCCGAAGAAAGTTCCGTCTGAAATAATTAAACCGATAATGATACTGTAAACCGGAAGTCTCGCAGAACATGTCATGAAAGGCGTTACCAAGATGGTTAATAACCTTTCTTTTAAGTTCTCTATATTTCTTGTTGAAATCACCGCAGGAATCGCACAAGCCGTTCCGGAAACTAATGGAACGATACTTTTTCCGTTTAATCCAAAAGGTCGTAAAAACCTATCCATCAAGAAAATAACTCTCGCCATATATCCTGAATCCTCCAATAAATAGAGGAAATATAATAAAATCCCGATTTGTGGAGCGAAAACCATGATTCCGCCTAAGCCAGGAATAATTCCGTTTGAAATTAATGAATTTAGTGGCCCTTCCGGAAGATGTTCTCCTGTGAAAGCTGAGAGCCAAGCGAAGAAATTATCGATCCAGTTCATCGGATATTCTGCCAAGAAGAAAACGCTTTGGAAAATGATCAATAAAATCAATAAGAAAACAACATATCCCCAAAATTTATGAACAAGAACTTTATCCAATCTCTCCGTTAATAATTCTTTGAACTGAGGTCTTTTTGAAATTACATTAGCCAAAATCTTATCAACATTCTGATATCTTCTAACCGTTTCCTGAACCTGTAATCTTTTAGGAACCAAATTTTTAGCCTCAGAATCGCTCAATCCTTTCTTCATGGATTCTATTTTATCCAACTCAACGCCTGAAGATATTGATATCCAAGCTTTATACTCGTTATCAAGACCTTTGTCTGACGATAGCTTTTGAATAAAATCCTTATGCTGGCTTGGTATTTCGAAAGAAGTTTTTTCTGTTTTTAAAAATTCGTTGTTTAAAACAGCTTCTTTTATTTCTTCAATTCCAATTTGCTCTTTTGCATTAGTTTGGATGATTTTAATTCCTAATGCATCGGAAAATTTCTGAATATCAATTGTAATTCCTCTTCTTTCTGCCTGATCGATCTGGTTAACCACCAAAATCATCGGAACTCCCAGATCCTGAATCTGCTGAAAAAGCAAAAGTCCTCTTTTTAAACTTAAAGCTTCAAGAATATAAATAACTCCAGCGTAATTTTTCTGCTCATCAATAAGAAATTTAGAAAAAATAGCCTCGTCTTCTGAGCTTGGATAAATACTGTATGAACCCGGTAAATCAACTACCTCAACCTCTTCATTCTTATAGACATAATTCCCTGAATGGCTTGCTACGGTAACACCAGCATAATTCCCGGTTTTCTGTTTTTTGTTGCAAAGCGTATTGAAAACCGTTGACTTTCCTACATTAGGATTTCCGACTAAAAGTACCTGTTTTTTTTGAGTATCCTGCATCAATTCAATTCTTCAACAATGATAAAACTGCCTTCTTCTTCACGAAGAGCAATTCGGCTTTTTTCTTCTCCAAATTCCACATACATAGGACCACTAAAAGGAGCCTGATACAATATTCTGAAGGCTGTTTCCGGCAATAGACCCATTTCTATGATCTTACTCGGCATCTTCATTTGATCATCATCATACCCCAGAATCTTTCCCATTTTATTTTTAGGAAATCCGCTCAATTTATGTAAACCCTTCTCTTTCAAAGCCTGACGTTTTGTAAATGCAAATATACGCTATTTAAATTTAATCTAAATAACGTATTTCGTTAAAAAAATAAACCCAAACGTATTGCTACACTTGGGTTTATCAGATATAATTTAGTTGATATGAATGCTATTTTGAATCTTTTTCTTTTCCTACTTTTTCGACTGTTCCAACATTTAATTTACCATATTCTGGCTCAATAGGATTGTCGTTTGCGTTATAGAAGTCTTTATACTGCTTTTCCTGTTTCTTCATCATGTCTCCGATTGTTCCGTCCATTCCCGGGATAGATTTAGACATCATTTCCTGCGTCATCATTGGTCTTACCGTTGCAAAAGGATCTTTCTTGAAATCATTAAATGTTTTTTCAAACTTTTCTCTTGACAGAACATTTACTTTTCCTCCTTTAGCCTGCATTAGATTTTCAATATAAGAGTATTCTGTATAGTCTTTTACTTTTTTGTTTCCCTGTAAAACCCAAGAATAGTTTTTTCCAGCATCTTCAATTTTTACAATCAGACCAGGAAGTCCGTAAAATTTATAAGGCCCGTCCTGAAAAGGTAAATCTGCACTAAACCAAGCTGTCCATTGTTTTCCACCGAATTCAGTAGTTGCTTTTTGAGTATTGTATGCTCCTATTTTTTGTTTTTCGTTTTCAATTTTCCAGTTAAGTTTCAAGTTTTCATCATAACCGATATTAGCAGGCGTAAATCCGTTTGCGATCTTGTCTACATACTGAATTTTCATACTTGGATAAATTTTATAAATCCTTGCAGAAATTTTCGGCGTTTTAAGAGTTTTAGATAAATCTTTCATAATTCCGGCTTTTTGCATTGCTTCAATTTCTATTTTCATGATAGAATCCTGAGCAATTACCGTATAATCCTGATAAATAGATCTGTTTTTATCTGTAATATCCAAAATGGTAATTACCTTATCTGTTTTTGTAGAATCTTTTTTAGGCTTAAATGTTAATTCATAAAAGAAACGGTTGGCTGTTTCCTTAGAATCTTTTTCCTGAGCGCTCGCAAAAGTAACTAGAGCGATAAAAAATACTGAAAAGAACTTTTTCATTGTAAAATGTTTATTAATTAGTTAGCACTTGTACATTTTTGTTACATATTTTTTTTGAATTTATTTCACCAACTCGTTTATACAATTGATTTAAAATAGATTATAAGCGATATTTTTAAAATTTATGATTTCATTACAACATTAAAATCACTAAAAATCTTACCTTTAATTTACCTAAAAAACAAAATAGTATGGACACATTAGCACAATTTAAAGATGAGCTCGGAGCCGAGTACCAGACAACCAAAAACTTTTTCGAAGTTTATCCTGAAGACAAAAATGATTACAAACCACACGAAAAAAGTATGAGCATGACCCATCTTGCCACACATATTGTAGAAGTCTTCGGCTGGGCAGATACAATGCTGAAAACCTCTGATCTGGATTTTGCAAATACAGATTATCGACCTACAAAACTTTCTACAAAAGAGGATTTGCTGCAAAAGCTTGATGAAAATTACAAATCCAGTATCGAAGCAATTGATAATGCAAAAGAAGATGACCTGACTTCAACATGGGCTTTAAAAAACAATGGGGAAGAATTGGCAAAATGGACAAAATATGGTTCGATCCGCCATTCTTTAAACCAAATTACGCATCACAGGGCGCAACTGGGAGTTTATTACAGATTAAATGACATTCCGCTTCCGGGAAGCTATGGTCCTTCTGCAGATCATCAGGGGTTTTAAAGTTTCGGGATTTGAATTAAATGATCATAAAAAAACCAACCTCAGTGAGATTGGTTTTTATTTTTTATTTAAAGTTGAATTTTACGGTGAACATGACTTGGCTTGGGCGAAGCTGGATTCTTGTATATGTGAGTGCGTTAAACTGACCATCTAGATCATATGTTTCAAAAACTCTTCGGTTTCCTACATTCATCCACTTTAATTCAAAATCAATTTTCTTTTTTGCCCAAGAAAACTGATATGATACATCAAAGAACGGGTTGTTGTATTTATTAGTACCATTACTTGTATTTACCTGATCCCAGTTAAATCCTATCGTATGATTTTCAATTGGGTAGAAAAATACTGCCAAATTGTGATTATAACCTTCATTTATTCCTAACCTTCCTCCACGGCTGTCTTGCTTAGTTCTTGAGATACTTCCGTTATAATCTAAACTCATCCACTCAAAATAGGAATTATTAATTTTGAAACCATATGTCTGAGAATTGTTTTTATTCTCAAATTGCTCATTATCTAAGAAAGCATCTGATTTTGTTGCTGTATTACCATAGCTTAAAGATGCGTTTGTTTTAAACTTAGGGAAATATTTTCCTACTTCTACACCAAATCTGTTACTTTTTGCATGATTTTCCTGCTCCTTATATTGCATTAATGTAAACCCAGTTGTAGCATCAAGGATAGGATTAGAGATAAGGTTTCTCTTACTATCACTTAATGAATAGTTTACATTAAAAAATAAATTATTTAAAGGGTTTCTGTACTCTATTCTTGAACCTGCACTCGATGTTGTTGTTTGTGGAATCGGATTATTTGGATCCATCACATTAAATCCTGTTGGAGATAATAACATATATCCGGCATAAGCAGATTTTATATCTCCGAAATTATTGCTGATATTTCCATTCACGCTTGCTTTCCAGAAAGATGCAAATGTATATTGTGCAAAAACATTTGGAGTAAATGTTGTTTTATTTAAAGATTTTGAAACCCCTCTCAAATCATCTTCCGCTTTAATATTATTAAAATTTACCGGAAAGTTTGCAAATAAACTCCAAGCATCTGATTTATAATTAACACCTAATGAAGCATTTGGATTAATTTCTGTAAATTTCAAACTATTTTCATAAGCTGGGCTGTTAAAATCTGGCTGTGTATCTCCCGGATTTGCAGGAGTTGCTAATCCATCAAAATTTGTATCTAATTTATCTGTTGAAAAATCAAATCCTACTTGCGGAGTAAACATCCAGCCTTTTGTTGAAAAACTAATGTTTGCAGAGTGAGAAGTATCCAAAGTTTTAAGTCTGAATCTTTGTTCAGCGATTGAGCCAGCAGCAAAATTAATTCTCCCTACGGAATCTGCACTTACTCTGTAAGGAATCTGCATGTAGTTAGCCGGAGAAACCTGAAGAGTCTGCCTGTCATCCTGATAATTAATGAATGATTTAAAATTCACCATCTTTTCTTTCCAAGGGATAATTGTACTCAATGAGTTTTGAAATGATGAAGTTGGTGACTCTACAGATTGATTTCCTGTTCTACCCTCTCTTACAGCTAAAGCTCTATCGGCATTCCAGAATTGGCTGAAACTTGTTGTATTTTTAAAGAAACCTTTTTTCGCATTTTTAGTAAAAATTAATTCTCCTTTTACCTTATCTGTATAAAAGTCATTTCTTGTGCTATTAATAACTTTAGATCCTGCAAGATTCCCTGTTTGGTAAGTCGTTTCTCTATAGTCTTCTCTTTCAACAGCATTATTTGTATAGTTTGCGTTAGCTTTTAGCTCCCATTCTTTTTTATCATCAATATTTGTAAGATAATTCGCAGATAAATAATGAACATTATTCATTAAATATCTTTTTACTGGTGTATTTGGAGTACTTGCAGTTTCTACATTTAACCAATCATTTTGAGCTGCATTTATTCTTCTACCTTCCCATCCACTTCCGAAAGCAAGAATATTCCCTTCATTTTCCACCTGCTCACCCATGTTGTTGGTCTTGTAATTAACTACCCATTGGCTTTTTTGTCCAAAAAACATTGGGGTTAATTTCACATTCCAAAGCCAAGGATCTCCAAATCCTGTTCCTACTTCTCCTCTACCAGTCATGGTAACCGAGTTTTTTAGTTTAATATTGATGGCTGCTGCATCGGAAGGAACTTTATCCTGAAGAATTTTTACAGGCTGGTGATTTTCAAGAACTTCAACTTTCTGTACGGCATCTTTTGGAAGCGAGTTGTTGATGGTTCCGTAACCGCCTTCCATTAAATCTTTTCCGTTAACATAGAATTTATTGATCGCATTTCCCTGATAAAGAATTGTTCCGTCTGTATTGACTTCAATTCCTGGAATTTTTCTCATTACATCAGCCAAAGTTCTGTCACTTTTACTGTCGAATGCTTTAAGATCATAAGCAATGGTATCACCTCTCGATGTGATCATTTTGGTTTTAAGCTGTACTTCCTTTATTTCTGTAGCTTCAGACTGCATTTTAAAGGTTAAAGTCTGGTCATTGTTTACGATCTGCTTTGTTAATGGTTTTTGATTAAAAGCTTTCACTTTAAGATCTACATTAGCCTCAGCAGAAGTGAACGTTACCTTATATTCACCCTTGGAATTGGTAATTCCGTAGGCTAAAATGGCATCTTTTCCGGGTTCCTCCACCGTTACACTTGCACTTGGAATTGCAATGCCGTCTTCATCCGTTATTTTCCCCGAAACTGTTTTCTGGGCAAACGTAAGCACTGAGAAAAAAAGCATCAGAAATAAGGAAACATTCTTTTTCATAATTTATTATTTGATTAATTAGTTAATGGTTACCGTTTTTTGTTACACTTCTATAAAGATGAATTTTAATAGGAAAAGTTAAACCTCTATTATCACTACAAACATAGTGATAATTTTTTTTTGAAAAATTTTTAAAATAAAAAAACTTTCAACAATATTCTTTTATGGCATTTATATTTAAATTAATAATAATTTTTTGTAATAATAATTAAAGCATAACTCTACTGAATAGTGACTAATATTAACTTTCACTCCATTTTGCATATAAAATAAATGTTATACATTCGTACCGAATGAATTTTTATTCAATCAATTTGTGTTTTTGCCCTGTAATTCTTTTTACAGGGTATTTCTTTTTAATACACCCATGAATACAGCTTTTTTGAACATTCTTTTTTTTATTTATTCTAAGTATTTAAAAAAATGATTTGAATCATAGATTAAAAAAAACTTAAACTCAGCTTGATACGGTTTAATTTAATAATTTTGTAATATAAAATTTATAGAAATGGGAATTATTTTAAAGCCTATAGATGTTGTAGATGACATTTCTAAAGAAGATTTCTACGAAAAATATCTAAAACCAAGGAGGCCCGTTGTCATAAAAAACATGGCGAAAAAATGGCCAGCCTATCAAAAATGGACGATGGATTATGTAAAGGAAGTGGTTGGAGATGTTGAAGTACCTCTTTATGACTCAAAAAAGGCCGATCCTGCAGCTCCCATCAATACGCCTACTACCAAAATGAAATTTGCAGATTATATAGACCTCATCCAAAGAGAGCCTACCGATCTTAGAATTTTCTTTTTCGATCCTATAAAACACGCAGGCAAACTGCTTGAAGAATATATTCCGCCAAAAGAACTTATGGGAGGCTTTTTAGACAAGTATCCGGGGATGTTTTTCGGGGGAAAGGGTTCTGTAACGTTTTTACATTTTGACATTGATTTAGCTCATATATTCCATACTCATTTCAATGGAAGAAAACACGTCATGCTATTTGAAAACAAATGGAAAGAAAGATTATATCAACTTCCTTACGCAACCTATGCTTTGGAAGATTATGACATTGAAAACCCTGATTTTGAGAAGTATCCGGCTTTGGATGGTGTAGAAGGTATTGATTGTTACCTTGAGCACGGGGACACCTTATTTATGCCGACAGGCTGGTGGCACTGGATGAAGTATCTGGACGGCAGTTTCTCCCTTTCTTTGAGAGCTTGGGACAAATCGTGGGCAGTAAAAGCAAATTCTTTATGGAATCTTACGGTTCAGCGTAAGTTTGACGACATCATGAAATCCAATTTCAAAAAGAAATACATGGACTGGAAAGAAAAAGTAGCCATCAAACGAGCTGAAATGGCTTTAAAAAGAGGTTTACCAAGATAAAAACATAAAGACGTTTCAAATTGAAACGTCTTTTTTACTATAATTATAAAATCCTGTAAATTGGATATTGTCTGAAAGTTTTCTCTTCGAAATAAGGTGAATTTTTATACACCCAATCCAACTGAGCTTCCCCATCGTCAGCAAATTTTTTATCAGAAGTTTTTTTAGCTTCAAATTTTTGTTTTAAACCTTTATCTTTTCTCAATAATTCTGCAGCAGTATCTTCAAAAATATAGGCTGAATAATATTCTTTTTGCGCTAAAATTCCGTCAAAGAAATTCCAGTTGAAGAAAGAATCCAATGCTTCGGGCTCTAATGTTTCGATAATGTATTTTACCCCATCCTGATTGGTTGGAACGATATAATCTCCGGCAGAAAAACTAAGTTTTCTATTCGATTTACCAACTGTAGTTTCAAAATGGGCATAATGACCTTCGTAAGGATTTTTTACGGTTTTAAAATCATTAATTTTATAAGATTCAACCGCAATTGTGCTGTCTTTTTGAAGCGGTTTCATTTGAATCTGATTTCTTTTAAACTCTTCGATCACTTTATATTGCGACTGAGGAATCACATAATATTTTGGAATCGTAATATAACCCGTTGGAACCGCGGTTGTAAACAGTTTTATTTTCTTTGTGAAAGGCTTATTTCTATCATAAAATAATCTTGGCTTCCCGGAAATACCGCTTGGTTTGTATTTTCCTTCATATCCTTTAAAATTCATCGTAGAATATTTCGTAGAATCTATTTTCCAGCGAATTCCGTACTGTTTTCCGGCTTGATATTGCTTTAAATTTTCAATTCGAAGTTCTTTTATCTTTTTATACTCTTTATCTAAATTTTGAAGGTTAACGAGCATATATTTGTACGTTGCATCCACCCTTTTGTCATAAGGTTTCAGCATATGTGTTTCGGGAACAGTTCCTAAAGTATTAAATAAAGTCGTATAACCTGTAGAATATCTCGGAGAATCCTCAAAAGAAGCAAAACCAACCTCCGGAACATCACCGTGAATGTTGACATAAGGAGTACTTTGGTAACCTAATTTCTTTAGGTCATCAAGATTTTTAGCCTGATAATTGTTATAAAAATATTCGCCCAAGACATTTCCCAATCGTTCTTTAAAAGTTGAGATATATGTAAAAGTATATCGATAATCCGCTCCATTACTCACATGATTATCAATAAAAACATCAGGTTTCAACCACTGATAAATTTCCTGAAAGCTTCGGGCATTTTTAGAATCTGCTTTGATGAAATCTCTGTTTAAATCATAATTTCGGGCATTTCCACGAAAACCATATTCTTCCGGTCCGTTTTGATTGGCTCTTGAAAATGAACCTCTGTTTAGCATTCCGCTCACATTGTACGCTGAAATGGCTGCAATCACAAAATTTTGTGGTGTTTTAATTTTCTTTGTTGCTAAATCTCGCATCAACATCATTGTTGCATCAATTCCGTCCGGTTCGCCGGGATGAATTCCATTGTTGACGAAGAGAATTGCTTTTTCTTTTCTTAATTTATCTAAATCTTTTTCAGGGAAAGGGTTGTAAACGACAACATAAATTGGTTTCCCGTTATCGTCTTCTCCTTTTTTAAGATATTGAATTTCATTAAAATTTTTAGCTAAATTCTGATAATAGGAATTCATTTCGTCATAAGTAACGGTTTGATTTCTATTTCCTTTTTCAAAAGGGGTTTGAAATTGAGTTTGTGCTAAAAATAAAGATGAACTCAAGAAAAATAACAGATATTGCAGTTTCATTGAAGTGATATTTCGAACTTCAAAATTACTTATCTTTTTGTAAAACTCGAAACATAGAAATTTTAATCCACTCTGTTTGTCATCCCGTAGGGATCTAGGCAAAGTTATTAGAGGTTAATTTGGAAAGATTCGTGTCTAGATTCCTCCGGAATGACAAACTTTATGTTAAATTTATTTCCCACAGATTACACAGATGTTTATGTTTTAATTTTTATAAAAAAATATGCGCAATCATCTGTGTAAATCTGTGCAATCTGTGGGAGCAATTATTTCAATTTAAATATCATTATTCCTTCCTTTTTCGTTTGGATATAACGACGGAAGCGGATCGCTTTGCCAAAATTCTTTGGTATCAACATCCATAATGGATAAATTTCCAGTGAAAGCCGCTCCTGTATCAAGATTCCAGATATTGGCTTTGTTTACTGGATGCTTCATTCCTAAGTACAACGTTGGCGTATGGCCAATGAAAATCTCGTTGTATAAAAGAAATCTTTTGGGATATAAATTGGAGTTCTTTGACAACTTTTTATCCATTGCAACGGCGGTTTCCCACAAGGTTCTGTCCCAACGGTAGTTGCTGGAATAGACTTCTTTTTCAGGGCCGTGCATAGAAGAATAACCGGCATGAATAAACAAGCGGTTTTCTTCGTCAACGTAATAATTTTTCATCACCTGGAAAAATTCTAAATGCTTATCCAGATCTTCCAAAGAATAATCAGCATAACTTTCAACGGTGCTTTTTCCTCCGTTGGATAGCCAAACATTTGGCGCATCACCTAAAGAAATCCAGTCTTCAGTCCATGCATCGTGATTTCCTTTGATAAAAATACATTTCTGCTTTTCGGAAAGTTCTATTAAAAATTGGATGATTTGGGAAGATTCGCTCCAACCATCGACATAATCTCCGAGGAAAATTAATTTATCATTTTCGGTAACATTGGCTCTTTTAAAAACCTGTTGTAAAGCTTTGAATCCTCCGTGAATATCGCCGATTACTAATGTTCTTTTCATTTAATTTGAAATGTATTTTGCTTCTACATGATCCGTCAGCCAAACCTTATTTTCTGAAAGATAAAATTCGATTCCATCTTCGAACATTTTTTGTGTTCTGATCGTTAGGATAATCGGTTTTCCGTGGCGCATTCCAACGCTGGTGGCGGTTTCTTTGTCTTGACTTAAATGAACATGTTGGCGACTTCTTTTTTCAATTCCTTTTTCTAAAATGGAATCAATATTGTTTTGAGCCGTTCCGTGATACAGAAATTCCGGCGGTTGCTGTGGAATTAAGGCCAAATTAATATCAATCGAATGCCCCTGACTAGCTCTGATTCTTGTTTTATCTTCATTAAAGGCAAAACGTTTTTTAGCGTTTGTCTGTACGATTTCATCTAATTCTTCAAAGGTAATGCCTTCATAAGAATCTCTTTTTGATTTTGTGATTAATTCATCAACATTTGCCCATCCGTTTTCATCTAAATTCAAATTGATGAGTTCGGGATGATGCCTGAGAACATAGCTCAGGAATTTGCTTGTTTTTTTCTTTTGTTGTTCGTTCATGGTTTGTGTTTTAATTTATTAATTACATTTTGTATATTAAAATAATCTTGTTTTAAGTTTTCAAAAGTTTGTTTTTCTTCTTTATTTAATCTCGCTAAAAGAGCTTTTTGTTGGTAATAGTATTCGTAAAAATTATCTTCCTCATTATCCATTCTTTTTTCTAATTCTAAATGTTTTTTTATTTCATCTTCAGTAAAATTATATGAAAGAAGTTTCATTGTGATATACAAATTCAAGGAAGAATCATCTTCGAGACCATCTTCAATTTGCTTCTGAATTTCCTGCACTTTTTTAGCATTTTCTTTTGAGGTTTTACAATTATTTAGTTTTCTCCATATAAGATCATAAATAATTCCTTCGCCAAGCTCTCCAATATCTAAAAAACTATTTAGTTTATATTTTTCAAGATCATCAAAAAACTGTTGATTTTTATTTCCATGAAAAAAAAGATTCCGAAGATACATCCCATAGCCAAAATGAAACCCGAAATGTTCTCCAAAAAGTTCAAGCCTAGCAGAACATGATTTATTTTTAAAACTTTTTATATCTTCCTCATCCAAATCTTCATGAATCAAATAATTTACAGCTTCCTCAACTGAGTTTATTTTGAATGTTTTTTCTGTTTTTTTCTTCAAAGATTTTGTTTGTTCATCAATCTCAGCCTTAATTTTTTCCATATTTTCTTCAGGTGACAATTCCTCGTATCCCTCTTCTTTTATTTCAAAGTAATTGTAAGGAATAATCTCTCTTGAATTTTTATCAAGAAATATTCTAAGCCTCCATTCAAAAAAATGCTGCTCGCCACCTAAAAGTTCTATTACTTTTTCATTTTCAATATTCTGAAGATCTTTTCCAAAAACGTTTTCAATTTTAACTTTATCAATTAAAGAATGATTAAAATCTTTCAATTTTTCAGGATTAATCAAAACTTCTTCGTTGCTTTCATTCTTAAAATTTAGAAAGTCCGTTTCAGAGATTTCACATTTAACCAGAAAAATCAGTTTTTCATCAATATTCTGATCAAACGATTTATTCAAATAAAAACACAACGGAAAATTCGAAGAAAACCCTCTAAATCCTTTTTCTCCAAGTTCTAATAGCTCTTCTTCTGAAATAAATTTATATAATTCAATCATCTTTATATAGTCTTTCATTTAACTTTTCACACAGCTTTTCAATATCCTCCTTCCTCACTAACTCAGAAATCCATTCTTCAGGAATATTTTCAAAACCATAATAAATTCCTGCAATTCCCCCTGTGATAGCTCCAGTTGTATCAGTATCTTCTCCTAAATTGACTGCTTTTAAAACAGCTTCAGAATAACTTTCTGAGTTTAGAAAACACCATAAAGATGCTTCTAAACTGTGAAGAACGTAGCCGCTGCTTTTAATTTCATCTTCATTGTATTTAGATATATCACTCTTTAAAATCCGTTCAAAAAGTTTGATTTCATTTGGGTTAAAACCTTGAATTTCTGCATATTCCAAAACTGTTTTCTGAACATGATGATATGCTTCTTTTTTATCTTTTCCTTTAATCAATTCAATGGCAAAAATCACATAGATAAAACATGCAAAAACAGAACGGAAATGTCCGTGAGTAATTGATGAAACTTCTTTTATAGTTTGATATAGCTTTTCAAGATTTTCTTCATCTTTAAGATAAAAAGCTAAGGGAAGGATTCTCATTAAAGAACCATTCCCGTTATCTTCTTCAAAAATATTTCCTGAAAATTTAGCACTTTCACCCTTAATTAATCTTGCAATGGAATGTCTTGTTGTTCCGCCAATATCGAAAAGTCTTCCGTGAGCAGTCCAATGTCCGTATTTATTCCATTTTACAAAGTTTTCTCCGATTTTTTCTAAATCATAGCCTTTTGTCAATACTTCTGTAAGACATAAAGTTAGAGAACTGTCGTCACTCCAGGTTCCTTTGGGTTGATTCCATGACATATATTCCAAATATCCTGTAACAGGTGACTTTTTTAGATCTTCTCTCTTCTTAAATTCCACAGGAACGCCCAACGCATCGCCAATACAAACTCCGAAAATTCCGGCTTTTACAATATTTTCCATTAGGCCAGATTTACAAGCTTATCAAATAACAATTTCATTCCCTTTGTTGCAGGTTCTTTCATCACAACAGCTCTTTGTCCATATCCGAAACCAGTTTCGTTGGGATTGATCACAATCAAGAGACAATCATCTTTGATGTCGTGAATCAATCCTGCTGCAGGATAAACCTGTAAAGAGGTTCCGATTACCAAGAAAATATCTGCTTCTTTTGCTTTTTTCGTCGCTTCTTTCATCAAGGGAACATCTTCCCCGAACCAAACGATAAAAGGTCTTAATTGTGCTCCATCTTCTGCTTTGTCGCCAATTTTGATGTCTTCTTTTTGTTCGTAGATCAAATTTTTGTTGTTGCACGAACAAGATTTTAACAATTCTCCATGAATGTGAAGAATATTTGTTGATCCCGCTCTTTCGTGTAGATCGTCGATATTTTGAGTGATAATTTGAACATCAAAATATTTTTCAAGATCTGCTATTAATTTGTGTGCGTCGTTAGGCTCAACTTCATGGATCTGACGACGTCTTTGATTGTAAAATTCCAGAACCAATTCTTTGTCTTTTCTCCATCCTTCCGGACTTGCTACATCCGTTATACTATAATTTTCCCAAAGACCATCTCCGTCTCTGAATGTTTTTATTCCGCTTTCGGCGCTGATTCCGGCACCGCTTAATATGGTTAGTTTTTTCATTTGTTTAAAATTTTATCTTTCAAAATTTGAAAGGCAAGTATTATTAGCAAAATAATAGTTATTGGTATCGAAATTATATATAATGGAATGTTTTTTAAATGTTGTTTTATTGTTATCCCATATTTTTTATCTGTTTCTTCATTGATGAACTTAATGAAATTGTTTTCCTTAGCTTTTGTTATTCTCTTTTCAAAAGCATTCCATAGATCATTTATACAAACTTCTTCAAAAATATAAAGTGTGGGATTCCATTTATTTTCAGAAAGGTTAAAAAAATAATAGGTTTCAAAATTTGATTTAAAATATTCATCATACCCTTCATATTTATTTATACATAAAATATTTTCACTAGGTAATAAACTAAGTTTATCAAGCTCTAATCTTAGTTCATTTTGAATTTTTCGTAATTTATTTGCGTTTGTTTCAACCTGAAAAACATTTGAGCTTTTTCCAGAGTTTTGAAGGTAAGAAATATAAACTTTCGGAAATCTCAGATTCATTTCCTTTTGAAGAAGATTTATTTCTTCAATTGTCAATCCTGCATTTTGATTTGTAGGATCATCTATAAATCTGAAATTATATTTTTCCATTACTCTAAAAGTTTTTTATAAATCTCTCCATTTTCATCTCCAAAACAGACAAAAATTACTTTTTCAATGTTTTTTGACTGAAATTTTTTCACCTCATCAACTGCAATTTTTGCTGCCAATTCTTTTGGAAAGCCATACACTCCTGTACTGATTCCCGGAAAAGAAATAGTTTTCACCTCTAAACTTTCTGCCAATTTCAAAGAATTTTTATAGCAATTTGCCAGTAATTCTGAGCTTTCTTTTTCATTATCATTCCAAACCGGACCTACGGTGTGAATGACATATTTTGCGGGAAGATTTCCGGCTGTCGTTACAACCGCTTCTCCGGTTTTGCATTTTCCTTGTCTATTTCTAATCTTTCTACATTCTTCCAAAATCGCATCTCCGCCTGCACGGTGAATTGCTCCGTCAACTCCCCCTCCGCCAAGTAAGGATGAATTGGCTGCGTTGACGATTGCATCTGCTTTGATTCTTGTGATGTCACCTAATGTTACTTCAATTTTCATGGTATTTAGTTTTAAATGGTTGTTCTACATTTTTTGTCCAATCCGGAATTGAATTTTCTTCGCAACATAAAATACTTATTCCGCCAGCCATTGCACAAGTTGTATCTCTGTCTCCTAATGCTAAAACGGTATTCCAAAGACATTCTTCAAAGTTGTTTCTGTATCTCGAAAGCATCCAGATTACAAGCGGAACAGTGTCTTGGGCAGTCATTTTGATTCCGTTCCCTAATGTTTTGACTAATAATTCAATACTTGGATTTCCATCTAAATATAAGGTTTTGTTCAATTTGCTTTTCATATCAGAATCATTTAATTCATTCTGAATTTTTTGAATAAAACTCTGTTGATCAAATCTTACAATTCCTAAATTTTCCTGAACAGCAAATGCTGCAGCCAAAGCAATTGCTTTTGTTCCCTCTATTGCTTCTTTATTGGCATGAGTGACTTCACAGGAAAGTTCTGCATTAAGTTTAAGCTTATCTAAATTATCATAAAAATAAGCTCCAATTACCGAAGCTCTCATCGCACCGCCATTTCCCATTGAACCTTGTCCTTCAAATTTAGAGTAAGAAACTTCTTTCCAATTCTCTCCACTTTCTACCGCTCGAAAGTATTCATGCATTGATGGCCCATACCCTCTGTTGATATCTAAAAAATAGTTTTTTGTAAACTCTTCTGCCAGAAAATCCTGATTGATTTCTCCAAATTTTTCCAAAGACTTGAAAACAGTAATCAACATAATTGTATCATCAGTAAAATCAAGAGAAGTTTCAGGAAGAATTCTTTGATAAATATATGTTTTCATTAAGCTTTCTTCCCCGAAAAAACTTTCTCCAAAAGCATCACCAATGGAAACTCCTGTGAGGGATTTTGAAGCGAGTAAGAGTTTATCTTTCATTAGTTTAACCTTAATTTTTTATTTAAATCTTCATCATCAAAGAGCAATGGTTTTTCTTCAGGAATTATTAAGTTTTCCAAATCATCATTTATAACAAATTGATGTTGTTTTTTTACAAAATCTGAAATATCTTCAATCAGAATAATATCTTCTTTTGCGAAAGAATGGGTAAATCCATTTCTTAAACCAATTTGAATTGCTCTTCTTTCCAGCTTACCTCCAAAAGGATCATGATCTGGATCCCATTGCAATCTCACCGAAGATTCTTTTATCTGATTTTGCCATTCTTCTCTGGAAATTTCCAATCTGTCGTTGTAAGAAGAATAGACTGCATTTTCTAAATATCTTTTGAAAGCAGACATTTTTAAATGTATTGCCAAAACATACTCCTGTCCTTCTTTTGTTCCCCATCCATTTCGGTACATCATCCAAAGGAAGTTGGGTTTTATCCAAGTCATTCTGTCTAAACTGAATTCACCATCAAAATATTGATGTTTAACTGCAAATTCACCAATATTTCTTTTATAAGACTGATATACGATAATTTTTTCATCGTCATATTGTGCCATGATGTGATAGCCTTTTTGTGGCCAATCTTGTAGTTGTTCTTTATATTTTTTTAATTTAAGTTTCATTATATTTCCTCAAATGGCTTTATCATTTCTTCTTTCTTCGTCAGAACTGCAAAAACCAATCTTTTAAATTTATTTTTATACTTTCCGTGAAGATGCTTTTTAAATAATTCTGCAATTTCTTTCGGATCATTTTTAAAAACACCACAGCCCCAAGCTCCTAAAATCAATGTTTCGTTTCCTTGATGTAAAGCTAAAGCCAGCATTTTATCCATTCTCATATCCATTGCTCCGAAAATTTCATGCGCTCTTTCTGGTTCCTGTCGCTTGACAACTCCTGCATTTACGGCGGGAGAAGTGATAAAATTACACAAAACAGGTTTTGGTAATAATTCTCCTTTATCTTTCCTAAAAACCGGAACTTTCGGACTGTAAATCATCATATCTGTGTAAAAACACGATTCCATTGCACGGTGAACGGTGTAATAATCCCAAGCCTGAAGTTGAGTTTCATACAAGGCAGAAGTTCTTGCCAGGCTTTCTTCCTGCGCTTCTGCTCCGTTGATAAAACCTCCACCCGGATTTTTTGCAGAGGCGAAATTCAGACACATGATTTTCTGCTGATCTTCTTCTTCGCTTAATTTTAAAATTGCTTTTAAAGAACTGCAATTCCAGACTTCAAATGTTGTTTCAAAATCTGTTTTCGGAAGTTCATTATTTACTATTTCCGAAAGCTCTTCTGATGAAAATAAAACGGTTTCTTTTTTAGAGATTTCCAGTTCGTTTTCTATACTTATTTTTTCGTTGTGTTCGTTTATATAATATTTCTTGGCTAAGATATCTAATGTATCTTTTGCCATTCCTTTATTTGTCATGGTAGTTTTTTTATATTTAATACCAGGCTTTCCAATTCAGCATTTTCAGAGTATTTAAATTGATCTCCTATAAATACTTTTATCACTTCAATATTTCCAACGATCGCCTGATTGAACGTTTCTAATTTTTCTGATGGAACCCATAATTCATTATGATTTCTGGCTCCGACATTTTGTGCAGGATATTTATTCGCTTCATCTTCCAACACTTCAAATTTGGTTACAAAGCCGAGATAGTTTCCTGCTTCATCTCTGGTATTCCATTTTTCTGCAATTTCGGAGGCATAATTTTCATCCAAAACAGGGTAGAAAATTGGTTGCCATTCTAATCTTGGCGGAAATTTTTTGAAATTGCTTTCGATAATTAAAACCATTTCCTTTTCTCCGACTGGTCTGTAAAGTGTTGTTGTTTTCATTTTGTGTTTAATCTTTATTTTTGAGTTTTGGCTAAAGCCGTTGAAATGTATTCATTATTAAAATGGGCTAAAGCCCATTCCTATTGATTTAATGATATATAAAATTATTTTCTTTTAAAATTAATCAATATTATTATCAATTAATTCTTCTAAAATCTTTTGAATACGGAGAATAAGATCCATAAACCTCATCAAAATTTACATTAAGATTTCCTATTTTAAATTCTTCATCAATTTGATCCAGACAAGTCACAACCAGATTTTTCTTATTGGCAAAAATATAAGCTTCGTCCAATTTCAGAGCATAATTTAATAAGTTATTATCCAAATTTCCAAAGCGAAGATCCTTTTGATATTCATTAAAAATACAGGTTTCTTCTTCATTATTTTTTAGTTTTATTTCATTTTCATTACTCATCCATCCGCTTCCGTGACGGGTCGAATAGCTTCTTGTCACATAAAACATTTCTATATTTTCTATGTTCAATAATTTACAAACTTCGTAAGCATTTTTTGAAGTTGTATTGGCAAATGTTACATTCGGGAAAACGCCATGATCCATATCTAATAAAACTCCCTGACTTCCTTCAAAAATAAGATTGTTAAATGAATTCAGATAAGAATAGCCTTCAATATTCCAATCAATTGTATCGATGGCTTCTAAAAAATCCTCTAATGCATTTTGAATTTCTCCTCCTTCTTCAAAACCATAATAATTGGCGATTCCTTTTAATTTTTCAATCAACATTGATCTTGGAGCGATCAAATCAATCGCAAATAATTTAAACGGACTTTCATTTCTCTTCATCGTTGCGCCGACACCTTTTCCGCAAGTTCCGTGTTCTAAATTTTTGATATTTTTTCTATTGCTTAAAACATCAAAAGGTGTTGTTACTTTTGCCAACGGGTGGATATGCAACTCAATATTTCCGTTTTTCTTTTTTAATTCTTCCTTTTCATTGAATAAAAAAGTCGGATGAATCGTGCAATGTTCCGTAAAATATGAAGGCAAACCACGCAGCGCACCACTTGCAAAACTTGAGTGAATATGCTTTTTATCATCAATCATCACGGTATGCGCCGCTTGTTGGCCGCCAGAAAACCTAATAACTACAGACTCAGGATTCTGCTGAGCCAGAAAATCTGTAGTGATTCCTTTTCCTTCATCACCAAAACCTAAGCCTATAACTATTTGTGCAGTTTTCATTTTTTAAAACATTTGAATATTATTAAATCCTCCTAAATCTACAAATCCTGAAGTTTCATTTTTAAATTTATTGCAAACAATTTCTTTGATCACATTCGGAACCTCTCTGTAGTCTTCTATCGATAAACAGTTTTGTCCCAACAGATCTTTCCACCCTTGATCTGCTCTAACCGCTTGATCTGAATGCAGAACACTGATATGAAATACTTCATATTTTTTTTGAGCTTCTTTCAATAATTCAGTATGCGTAAAGGTCTGTTGACCCGTTCCCATAATTTCTCTGATCGCAGAAGCCGGAAGTGTTTTCAAGCACGGTTCGTCACCTACTGTGAACAATAACCCTTTTTGATTTCTCTTTTCAAAAGCATCGGTTCTGGTGTGAAAAGCGGCAAAGTACCAAGCCAATAAATAACTTTCTCCGGCATTTCCTCCACCTCCTGATTCAATGTAAGTTCTTGTCAGCCACATATCCAATTCTTCGTCTCCTGATTCAAACTGACCAACTTGCAAAGGATAACCGTCACATTCATGATCTCCGATTCCTAAGAATAAAAGTGCGGGATCGGGAACTCCGCCCTGGATAATTCCCCCCATTAATTTTGGTAGCCCTTCTTTAATTAATTCATGAGGAATATGTCCCATACTTCCGGTTACATCCAATCCTAAAATAATAGGAACAGAATTCGGATGAACCGCAGAATCTCTTGATTCTCTGAAAGAAATACCATTAGGATTCATTGATTCGTGTGCCATTCTTTTTGCATTCTGAGTGAAAATTTCACTTGCAGATTTTGATGCATACCCTTCTTTTCTTGCTCTGTCATAACGAGCGCCCATGTCGTATCTTGTACTTCCCATAACTAAAATTTTTTACCAAATAAATATTCAAATCTTTTTGTTGAAACTTCCAGTTGAATATTTAAATTTCTGATTGTTAATGATAATTCTATGTCTTTCTGAACGAATGCTTCCGGCTGAAAATCGGCAAATGTCAAACTGTTTTTGTCTAACGGACTGATATCGATAAGACCTTCCTGTTCTCGCTCCAGTCTTTTGATTTTTAGTACAATGTCTTCAACTCGGCGTCTGTATATCAACTCTGAATCTTCCCCGATTGTTCTGGCTCGATCTTCTCTTATCTGATCATTGTTTCTTTGTAATGATTCGATAAATCTGGGTTTTAAGTCTTCTTCCATGTTTTTAAATTTTTATTTGTGTTAATATTACACTAATTAAAAACTGCATAGTTTTGCCTTAATTCTTTTACGAATTATTTTCTAGAGTACATTATATCAGTTCTCAAAACATACTTTAAACCGCTGATTAATGTATTTCCTTCATGTCTTAAAGGATGATGAAAAACCAATGCAGAACCTTTCTTCGGAGCAACTGTGAATAAATTTTCGAATTCTGTTTCTCCACCTTCAAAATCATCATTTAAATAGATCATAAATGTGTAAAAACTTTTCTCGTATTCATTTCTGATATAACTTCCATCACGATGCATTTTAAATCTTTGTCCTGGAGAATATTTATAAATTCTCAGCATTTCATTAAAATTCAATACTTTATAGTTGTCATGGATTTGAGGAAGAAATTCAACTGCTTTTTGAAAAAGATTTTCAGCTAAATCATTATCAAAAAGCATCAATCTGTCATTATTTCTGACTCCTTTACTCATCATTTGTCGACCTCCCATGTTGATTTTTGCTTCTTCAAAAACTTTGTCTTGCGTCAATTCAATGTAATGATCACATTCTTCATTTGTAAGAAAATTTTCAATCAAAAATATCTGTGGATGTAGTTCTATTTTTTTCATAATTAATATTTTGTGTCTAGTTATTGTGTTTCTACCCTATTAATTCGTCTCTTACTTCCATTAAAGCAAATCCCAGCAAATTTTCACCATTCCATTGAAGTGGATTTTGTGCTTTCGGATCTGTTTCCAGCATTCCGATTCCCCAAATTGTATCGTATGGACTTGCTTCAACCAAAATTTTATCATTTGTTGATAGAAGAAATTCTTTGAATTTTTGATTTTGTGAAAACTTTAAAAGATTTGCTCTTCTTACGATATCATATTTTTGTTCGTTCCAAAGTTTAGGATCAAAGTTTTTTACTTTTCTACCTAAATTTTTTGCCTGATTTGGAGAGTCTGATTTTAAAATTTTTTCTAAAATTTCATTATCATTAAATAATTTAGCTTTCCCGGCCATCATATAATGTTCGGCAGTTTTATACTCAATCCCATTTTCTTCGAATTGAAAAGGAAACCATTGACTGAAACAAGCTTTTGTAATCTCCTCTTTTACTGTATGCCCCCAAAAAAATAAGAATTCTATCCTTTCTTTTTTCTGAAATTTTTCTATTGTATTTTGTAGTGTGGATTTCATGATTGCGTTATTGTTACACAAATGTAAAACAATATGGTTTTATTAGCCAAATTTATTTGTGTTTATTTTACGCTAATTAATTTAATTAATTGATTTTCAGATATAAAAATTTATTTCATTTAAACATTAATGACACAAATACTTTTCACAAATGACACAAATGATTATTTTATATTTAAATTTTGGCTAAAGCCAATCGATTGTTTACTCATTAAAAAACGGGCTAAAGCCCGTTCCTATTGATGTATATAGTTTGTATTTTTTCTAAAAATATTTGTGTTAGTTTACATTAAAATATTTGTGAAAATTCGTGCAAAACATTTGAGCTATTTGTGTTTAGACCTTATTTAATTTCAAAATAAAATCCTTGTTTCTCAAGCTCTTTATACTTCTCCTGATTGAAAGTAAACAGTTTTCCGGGTCTGCCGCTGCCTTCTTTTTTAACGTTATTGGTTTCATTCAAAAGTCCGTAGCTCATGATTTTTTTGCGGAAATTTCTACGATCGATTTCTTGTCCAATAATGGTTTTGTATAGATTTTCAAGATCTGAAAAAGGAAATTCTTCATTAAGAAGATTAAAGCCAATCGGCTGAAATTGAATTTTTGTACGAAGTCTTTTTAATGCGATATCTATAATTTTATCGTGATCAAAAGCAAGCTTAGGAAGTTTATTGACGCTGAACCATTGTGCATCATCAGCGTCAGAATCTGCAAACAATTCATGATAAGAAGGGTTTACAAGCCCCAAATAAGCAATAGAAACCACTCTATTCCTAGGATCACGGCCAACATTGCCAAAAGTATAAAGTTGTTCCAGAAAATCGGGTTTTATGCCCGCTTCTTCGTGCAACTCTCTTTTTACTGCGTCATCCAGATTTTCATCATCCAAAACAAGACCTCCGGGAAGTGCCCAACCACCTTTGAAAGGTTCAATATTTCTTTTGATTAAAAGAAGTTGAAGATCTTTTTTGTCGAAATATCCGAAAATAACGGCATCAACGGCAACTTTTATATCCTGTAGTTTTTTTGGAGATTCCATAAATTAATTTGCGTTACGAATACACAAAGCTACAATTTAGAATCATCAATTTCAACATAAAAATAATAATTCTTTACACAAAAATTTTTATTAAATCTATAAACCATTTAAAATTAAACGATTATGAAAACTTATTATTTGTAGTTTTTGATAAAATAAAAGTGGATGTAAAAGATTCCGACAATACCAATTTTAGAGAAAAAAAAGGAAATAAAATTTGTCCGTAAATAATGAATAACCGCTTCAAATAAGGCGGTTTTTATTGAAATATGGTAAAATCACTGTAAACAAATAGTGATTCTACTTATTGATTTCCTTATAGTTATAATCAACTTTGGTGTATAAAAAGGAAGAAGCCGAAAACCTTACAAGAGTAGGCAAAAATCTAATACACCTAAACCATGAGTCACACTATTAAAGGAAATCTTTCTGCTTATTTATGCGGTAGAGATTGTTCAGAATACCTTAGTCAGGTAAAAGTACGCATTTACCTTCCCTTAGCGGATGTCAATATCGCAGCTGTTTCGTCTGCTGAGATTAAAGACACTTTTAGAGAGGTTACAGAAGAAGAAATTAAGTCTAAACAAGACAGGCTTCTTGCAGAAGCAGAAACAGATATGGAAGGGAATTTTTCTATTAAAATCGATGAAAGATATTCCCGTTCTGCATTAGAAATAGATTTTTATTGCGGATCAGTTCCGCGCCCTCCGTTTCCGCCTAAAAAGGGAAAAGAGAGACAGTTTCATATCACAACATTCGTTCCTCAATGGAAAACTTCAGAAAATCAGGAAAACTGGATCGCGAATTTCGCTTACATCATTCCAGATAAATGGTGGTGCTTAATTAAAGGACGCTATTTTGATGTTTGGACAATTTGCGGAGTATTAACAGACTGCAAAACAGGAAAACCTCTTGAAGGCGTTTCTGTAATCGCAATGGACGCCGATTTTATCACCGATGATGAATTGGGAAGAAATACTACAGACAGCAGCGGACATTTTAAAATTTATTATACTTCTGTTGAATTTAAGAAAACTTTTCTTTCTCCAATAATAAATATAGAAACAGATGTTGCCCTTCCGTTTGCGAGCGGTCCTGATGTTTATTTTCAATTGGAATACGGCGGACAACGGTTTGCTTTAGAAACAAAAGCCGACCGACGCAATAATGTAGGCTATTGCTTATGTGTAAAACTTTGCTCAAAAGAACTTATTCCTGTAGATTCTTCCGTTCCCCCTTCATTTACGCATTTTGGTCTTAATCAGCATATTCCGATTCAGGCTGGTATTAATTCTGCAACAGGAAAAACATTGGGAGGTTATGCTTTTTTCTCTTCAGTCAATCTTGTAGGAACAATCAGCAAAAAAATCAATGCGCAAGCGATGGAATATCTTTTTGAATATCAGGAAGTAGCAAATTCGGCAGATGCCTTAAATCCTGCAGGATGGAGCCCTGTCGTTCCCAATATGATTGATAAAACAGTAATCGGTTATTTATGGACATTTACAGGTGATCCTTCTAATCCGATTGCTTACGAACCTTATTTCATCAATGGAACAGGTACGGAAAAAACAGTTACTTTCAACGGAAACTGGATACAGGTGCCACAAGATTCTAATTTTGCCCCTCATGTAGATGCAGATATTGAAATTGAATACTGAAAAACTTACAGGAGTAACTTCAATAGATATGGCAATGCCAACCTCAGGAATAGGAAATGCGACGGTATCTGTGGCAAGACCTTATACCTCAAACAGATATTTTGCCATTCGTATGAGACAAAGACAAACAAATAATTCAGCTACAGAAGTTGTGGCAGGAACGTCTAAGCCTATTGCTGTTTATAATGTTTTATATCAAAATGTCAATAAATACGGAAGCTGGGCTCATACAACAGTTGATAATCAATATATCGCCTTGTCTGTAGATCTTGAAGAAATTATTTCCGGCAGCACTGGATGTAGTAAAATAACAACAGATCTGCACATAAAATATGGCGCAAGAAATGAAAATCTCGGCAGCGTAAGTCTTTCCATTGTAGGACCTCATAAACCCGGACAAAGCTTTGGATTTAATCCTGTTGCTCTTATGGCAGCACCAGAAACATTTGGGTCTACTCAACTGGTATTTACACCTCCTACTGATACAGTGGCAGATTTATTAGCCTGTGCTTATACCGTTTCTATTTCAGCGACAGCATTGCTTACTACAGGAGACAGTAATCTTGGTTCATACTATGATTTTGTATCCTTCTGTAAAGTTTAAAAAATAGTAATGATGGGTATTTTATCCTCTTATATTTCATAAAACCGAACATAGGATTGTGATTTACCCATCTCTTGCTTATAAAATAGTTTCAAACTAAAACAATAGGTAAAAGCCGAAAACCTTAAAAAGTAGGCACAAAAACTAATTTATACCATCATGAAAACATTATTAAAAGCCATTATAGTAATCATCATTATTATTGGCGGAGTTTTGATCATCGTTGTCGGGAAAAAACCAATCCCAGAACCGGAATGTATCGTTTGCGGCCCCAATCTCGTGAGAATTTTAGGAATTGCTGAAGTAATCCTCGGGCTCGGAGCATTAGTCATCCAGGGAAACTTGGTAGAGAAGCAGAGAAATTTCTGAAAATAAAAAGACCGATAAAAATTTATCGGTCTTTTTTATATTTAATCGTTTAATTTTAAAACTGCCATGAACGCTGATTGCGGTACTTCTACTCTACCAATCTGCTTCATTTTCTTTTTACCCTCTTTCTGTTTCTCAAGAAGTTTTCTCTTTCTGGAAATATCTCCTCCGTAACATTTTGCGGTAACGTCTTTTCTTAATGCTTTAATGGTTTCCCTTGCGATAACTTTCGCTCCCAATGCTGCCTGAACTGCAATATCAAACTGCTGTCTAGGAATCAGTTCACGAAGTTTTTCACACATCTTTTTACCGATGTAATATGCATTAGAATCGTGAATTAATGATGATAAGGCATCAACCATATCTCCATTAATCAAGATGTCCATTTTTACTAATTTAGAAGAACGCATTCCGATTGGTGAATAATCGAATGATGCATATCCTTTAGAAATTGATTTCAACCTGTCATAAAAGTCGAAAACAACCTCAGCCAAAGGCATATTGAATGTTAATTCTACTCTATCTGCCGTTAAATAACTCTGGTTTACAATTTCACCTCTTTTCTCGATACACAGCGTCATAACTGCACCTACGAAATCAGATTTAGTAATAATAGAAGCTTTTATATAAGGTTCTTCAACTCTATCTAAAAGATTGGGATCAATCATTTCAGATGGGTTATTGATCAAAATTGTAGTTTCAGGGTCTTTCTTTGAATATCCGTGATATGATACGTTGGGTACCGTGGTAATAACGTTCATATTAAACTCTCTTTCAAGACGTTCCTGAACGATTTCCATGTGAAGCATTCCTAAGAATCCGCAACGGAAACCGAAACCAAGTGCCGCTGAACTTTCCGGTTCGAAAACCAAAGAAGCATCATTTAGTCTTAATTTTTCAAGTGAAAATCTTAATTCTTCAAAATCTTCAGATTCGATAGGATAAATACCCGCAAAAACCATTGGTTTTACTTCTTCAAAACCATCAATTGCAGCCGCAGCAGGGTTTACGAAAGAGGTAATTGTATCTCCTACTTTTACTTCTCTTGCATCTTTAATCCCGGAAATAATGTAACCTACATCACCACAACTAATTGTTTTCTTTGGAACCTGCTTTAATTTTAAAGTACCTACTTCATCTGCTCCATATTCTTTTCCTGTTGCGAAAAATTTGATTTTTTCGTTTTTAGAAATACTTCCGTTCACCACTTTGAAATATGCTTCAATTCCTCTGAAAGGATTGTAAACAGAGTCAAAGATCAATGCCTGAAGTGGTGCATTGGGATCTCCAACCGGAGCCGGAATTCTATTCACAATCTGCTCTAGCAAATCGTGAACTCCCTCTCCTGTTTTTCCTGAAACTCTAAGAACGTCTTCATATTTACATCCTAGAAGTCCCATAATCTCGTCGGTAACTTCTTCAGGATTTGCAGACGGAAGATCTATTTTATTAAGAATTGGAATGATTTCAAGATCATTTTCTAATGCCAAATAAAGATTGCTAATTGTTTGTGCCTGAATGCTTTGCGCAGCATCAACAATAAGAAGCGCACCTTCACAGGCTGCAATAGAACGAGAAACTTCGTAAGAGAAATCTACGTGTCCCGGTGTATCAATTAGATTTAAAATATATTTTTCTCCTTTATATTCATAATCCATTTGGATGGCGTGAGACTTAATCGTGATCCCACGTTCTTTCTCCAAATCCATATCATCCAGTGTCTGAGACTGCAACTCTCTCTGAGTAACAGTATTGGTATATTCCAATAGCCTATCCGCCAAAGTACTTTTACCGTGGTCAATATGAGCGATTATGCAAAAATTTCGTATGTTTTTCATTTAAGAACCTTGTAATTTGCAAAGATAAAAAAAAGGAGAGATAAATTACATCTATTGGTTTTAATCGTTCTATTTAATTTTTTCCTATTCTTCATCAAAAATATAATTTCCTGTAAACGGATCTAAATACACTTCCAATTTTTCTTTTTTCTGCTCCCTTTTATTTTTTGAAATAGTATCTAATGCTCCAATTGTAGCTCCAACTAATCCAAAAGCTCCATACGCAGCATTCATTTGCTCCGGAAATAATGAACCCCTGTTTGAAAGAATATAAAATCCTCTCTTATCCTTAGAAATTTCTGTAAAACCTATTGGTGTATTTTTATATGCTTTTCCATTTAAAACATAAACATATATACTTCTTAACGGAATTCTATCTTTTCCATTCACAGCCCTTGTCACATTACCTTTTTCATTTATTTCAAGAGTAAATCCTTCTTCCGGTTTTTGGCTAAAAAAACTATAAAAATCTTTATAAACTCCTTCTTTGAAATCATTTCCTTTAAATAATTCAAAATTGTTTTTAATTACATTTTCATAATTTCTAAGTTCATTTTCAGAAATTGCCTGATTCCATTCTACAAATTTGTATGAACTTCTTAATAATTCTGTTAACCCTTCATTAATACGAGCTGATAAGTTTCTCGCCATGTATGGCGTTGTTTTTGAAGAAACTGTAAAAACAGTATCTTTTCTATAAATAAAATGATAACCGTCTGGCTTCTTTAAAAAAGTACTTGCTTTAAAATTGAGCTTTCCTTCAGAATATTTTTCTCCTGCTTCTTCAGAAACTTTAATATTTTCTAATAATAAAATAAGGTCATCTTTTCCTTTTAATTCATTTTTCTTATAAAACCATTTTTTGATATCTGTTACTGCATCATTTTCAAAACCAATCGTTACAAGCTCATTATGATACATTACTCCTCCTATTTGTTTTTCGGGTCTTTCATCAATTACATTAAAGCTTTTAAAAGAGGAACGAGGATCATCAACAGATCTATTCAAATTAATTATTTCTACTTTTTGAGCCCAAAACATTATTGGACAGATCATAAATAAGAATACTTTTTTCATCATTTTATATTTTCCGCAAAAGTAAGCATTAGTTTAAAATAAAAGACTCTCACAAAACGTAAGAGTCATTATTTTATTCATTCGAAAAATCATATTCTCCGGTTAAGGGATCAATATAAATCTCAAACATCTCTCCTTTTCTCTCCTTATTTTGCCTTAAACTTCGCTCAAAAATACCCACAAGTCCAATTGCAACACCGCCATACATTCCTCCGCCAGCGCCACCACCAACACTCATAAAAACAGCTGAATTTCGAACAGGTAAAATGTAACCTCTGTTACTGACGATGTAAAATCCTTTTTCATTTTTATTTAATTCTAAAAATCCTGAGTATGTTTTCTTATAAGCTTTTCCATTTTCTACATAAGCAAACATTTCATTCGCTGAGATTTTATCTTTTTTCCCGTTTTCTTCTTTTATTGCTCTTAAAACAGTCCCTTTTTCGTTTTTCTCAAGAACATAATTTCCAATTTCCGGAGTTTGATTTAAGAATGAAGCATTGCTTAGATAAACTCCATCCTTTAACTGTTCATTTTTATAAGCTTGAGAATTGCTTCTTACATATGATTCGTAATCTGCAAGATCATTCATCGTAACAGCGTTTACCACAGGTTTCATTGTATATGTTTTCTTCATAAACATTGCAATGATAACCGGGATATTCTTTACAACAACATCTGATATATTTTTATTCTTAAAGCTGTAAACGGTATCTTTTTTATATAAAAATCTGTAATTATCACCTTCTTTAAGGAAAGTTTGTGCCGAAAAATCAATATCCGCTTCTGTTTCTTTTCCTACCGTTTCTCCAAGTGTCGTTTTTAATCTTTTTAAAATTAAAACCATCTCATGCTTTCCCCCTTTATGGTTACTATCTATATACCATTGACTTAAAAAATTATTAATCGTTGTCGGAAAAACAATTTCTTTCATTTCCTTATTATCACCAAAAGGCATCTCCCCTATCTTTTTATCTTCTCTCTGATCGATTACTTCAAGAGATTTGTAAATATTTCCTTTTGGATTTGATAAATTTCCTCTCTCTTTAATGATTTCCTGAGCCTGCGAAAAGCTGAGAATAGAAACGAAAATAAATGTGAACTGTAAGATTTTTTTCATGTGATAAAAGATTTACTCAAAAATATGAATTTGGTTTAAAAATTAAACGACTCTCACAAAAAAAGATTTGTAAGAGTCGTCCAACATTAAAAAAATAAACTATTATGGTGATTGCCTTTGGCCTCCAGCATTATTGTTTCCGTGAGGTTTTCTTTCATTCATTTTATCTCTCATCATCCCCTCAGATTGAAACAGCTTCAAGACTTTCTGGCAAGGAATAACTTCCTGCATTTTATCTGCGTATTTTTTTCTATTATCTAATAATTTTTGTCCCACTTCAAAACTTTGCTGCAGTTTTGCTTTTGCTTCATCATCAGATAAAGTTTCCGGGTTAAAATTGGAATTAAACTGACTTTTTATCTGTTTCTGGTTGTCAAGATATTCATTATAAAGCTGTGTAAATTCTGCTTTATCACTTGCTTCAATATTAAGATTATCCATCACCATATTATTCCTGAACTTAGCAAGAAGAGCTTTTCTTTCTTCTGGAGAAAGATTATTTATTACCTCTTTTCTTTGTTTAGGGTCCATTTTTTTCCAGTCATAATCCGTTTTTTGGGCATTTAAGCCAAAACCATAAATAATAAAAAGTGTAAATAATATCTTTTTCATCTTTCTTTAATTATATAAATCCAAATAAACATCCTGAGTCGAATTGCTTGCTAATTCTGAGATTTCAGAGTTAGAAAACGAATCTAAATATTCATTCATTTGAGTTTCAGTTTTCTTAGAAACCGGCTTTACTGCTGTTGGTGTAGGAACTTCTTTCGTTTCTATATCCTGTGAAACCAAGCTTCTACTATTTTGATTTACAACTGTTTGATTGTTTTTTTCAACAGAAGTTAAATCTGATTTTAAAGTTTCATAAGCGATCTCGCTTTCCGACTTTGGTGCCTGAGTATCCGCAACATATTTTGCTCCGGAATTTCCAGCATCTTTTGCTGAATCATTACTTTGATTAAAAACAAAAGTAGCTCCAAAGATCAATGCTAACGATGCCGCTGCCGCATAAGCCCAATTCAGTTTAAAGATAGGTGCTTTTTTGGTAGCTTTTACATCATTCATTACTTTTTCCTGAATATTTTCAAACAAATTATCAGGAACCTTGTAAATGTTTTTACGTTCTAATTTTTCTATATCGAACTCTTTCATGTCTTTTGCGTCTCAAAAATTATTTCTCGTAATTTTCTTTTATATATTCTTCTATTTTCTGCTTGGCATAGTGATAATTTGTTTTTAAAGTCCCTACCGACATATCTACAATTTTAGATATCTCTTCGTAAGGCAAATCATCATAATACCGCATCATAAATACCAGTTTCTGCTTTTCGGGCAGGCTTTGTATAGCATTCTGTAACAATGTCTGTATCTCTTCTGCATCACTTGATACATTGTCTGCAACAAGATTCTGCATATAATATTCCGGATCTTCATCAGTCTTCTGCATCTTCTTTAATTTGTTTACCTGCTGTAATGCTTCGTTGGTCGCGATTCTGTACAGCCAGGTGTACAACTGACTATCATTTTTGAACTGATGAAAATTCTGATAAGCTTTAATGAATGTTTCCTGCAAGGTATCCTGCGCAAGGTCACCATCCACAATGATCCTTCTTATATGCCAATACAATCTACTTTGATAAGCATCCATCAACGCGCGAACTCCTTTCTCTCGAGTTCGTTGGTTTTGCATCAGCGTAATAATTTCCGCGTCCTTAATCTTCATAAGATGCTTTCATTGTTTTGGATTACAAAAATAATGGAAAGTTAAATTACTTATTCAATTTTTGATCCAAATATTGAAATAATATCAGATAGTTACGTTTTAAGCTTGAAGCAACGGGCAATAAGCAGATTTATAAAAACTTCCATCTTCGAGCTTCCAACTCCCTTTTTAAACTCATCTTAAAATATTATCTTTGTTTTATGCAAATTGTAATTATTGGTTCCGGAAATGTAGCCTATCATCTGGCAAAAGCTTTTGTTCTGAATAACATTCCATTAGCTCAGATTTTTGGAAGGAACGAAAAAGATTTAAATGAAATTTCTGTAGAATTAAATATTCCCTACTCTACAGAAAAACTGGAAGATGCAGATCTGTATATTATTTGTGTAAGTGACAGTTCTGTAGAAAATGTTTCTAAATTAATCACTAAAAATGATTGTTTAGTTGTACATACTTCTGGTTCTTTACCCAAAGAAATATTGGCAGGAGTGTACAGAAAATCAAGTTTTTATCCTTTACAGACTTTTTCTAAATCCAAAGAATTGGATTATGAAAAAATTCCTTTTTTCATAGAAACTGAAAATGAAGAAGACAAAAAAATTCTTTTTGAAATCGCCTCAAAAATTTCCAAAAATGTGATGGAAAGTACGCATGAAAAGAGAAAATATATTCATCTGACCGCAGTTTTTGCCTGCAATTTTGTGAATCATCTTTTTTCAAGAGCAAAGGAAATTTCAGATTCTCAGGAGATTCCGTTTGATTATTTTTTACCAATAATTGAAGAAACAGTTCAGAAAATCCATGAAATTGAACCTAAATCAGCACAAACCGGACCAGCTGTAAGAAATGATGCACGAATTTTGCAATTGCATGAACAATTATTGAAAGACGAAAGTCTGGAGATCTATAAAACAATGAATCATTCTATTAAAAAAATGTATGAGTTATAAAGAGAAATTAAAAGATATAAAAGCATTTGTATTTGATGTAGACGGAGTTTTCACAGACGGAAGCGTTTATTTGATGCCAGGAGGAAATATGTCGAGAGTAATGAATGTTTTGGATGGTTATGCAGTCGTTAAAGCCTTAAAAAACAATTATTTAATAGGAGTAATTACTGGCGGAAATGATGAAATGGTAAAACACAGAATCAATTATCTTGGAATTCAGGATTATTATCCAAAATCTCACGACAAAATGATTGATTTTGAAGATTTTAAAGCAAAATATAATCTTAAAAACGAGGAAATTTTGACAATGGGAGACGATCTTCCGGATATTCATATGATGGAAACATCTGCTATTGCAACCTGCCCGGAAAATGCTGTTCCTGAAGTGAAAGGAATTTCCGATTATATTTCACCAAAACAGGGTGGAAGCGGAGCAGTACGTGACGTCATTGAACAGGTCATGAAAGTTCAGGGAAATTGGCATGATGATAATACTCAATCTATTTAATTAATTGAAAATGAAGTTACTATTAGCATCACAATCTCCAAGGAGAAAAGAACTTTTATCAAGTTTAGGATTTGATTTTGAGGTTGTAAAAATAGATTGTGAAGAAATTTTACCCGAAAATATTGAAATAGGAGAGGCCGCAGCCTATTTGTCTGAATTAAAGGCAAATGCATTTAGAAACCTTATTAATGATGAAGTTTTATTGACATCTGATACGGTTGTAGCAATTGATAATCAAATTCTTGGAAAGCCGAAAGACGAAGCTGATGCAAAAAAAATGCTGCAGCAGTTATCAGGAACAACGCATCAGGTTTATACGGGAATTACCATTAAAACAATCGACAAAACAATTACAGAAACAGATGTTGCCGATGTAGAACTTGATGAAATTTCGGATGAAGAAATAGATTTTTACATTAAAAATTACAAACCTTTCGATAAAGCAGGAAGCTACGGCATCCAGGAATGGCTTGGAATGGCGAAAATTAAAAAATTATCAGGCAGCTATTATACCATTATGGGACTTCCTACTCATTTGGTTTACAAAATTTTGAAAGAAATATAAATATTTTCAATATAAAATTTTATTATTTTTACAAAATCATCAATCTTTTGATAATAAAAAGTAAATTGGCTAGTTATATTGAATAATGAAAAAGAACATTTTATTCCTTTTAGTGGCTTGCATCGTTCTCTCTTGCGGATCAAAACCCAAAAGACCCGATCAGCGATCGAAGTTCATGAAAGGGTTTTCCACATATTACAATACACTATTTAATGCTAAAGACGCGTTAAACAGTGAATTTACGAGTAGAGATAAGGCTCATAAAGATAATTTTTATGCTCCGTACATTCCCATTCTTACCTACGAAGATCAACCTTTGGGAAGTGATCTTGGGCAATCTTCTGCTTTCGCCGAAAATACAATGAAAATTGCGGAAGTAAATAATTCTCCCAGTAGAAATGGAGCAGGAAGAGCGCCGGGAGCGCCTCCAGGTGCACCTCCGGGCATGCCGGGCGGACTTAATGGTGGTAATCCAAACAGTCAGCTAGAACAAAGCGGCCAACCTGAAAATAAAGGAGCAACTGTTTTGGAAATTGCCGAAGCAAAAGCTTTAAAAGCGATCAACAAATATTCTGTGATCAAAAACGGGGAAGAAAAAAATAAGAAAATCTTTGATGCTTATATCATTCTTGCGCAATCAAGAATTTATCAGAACAAATCTGTAGAAGCTCTGGATGCCTTAAACTACGTTTTCACTCATATGAAGGATGACAAAAGGATTCCTTTAGCTAAAACCTATCAGGCTGCAGCTTATGCTCAATTAAAAGATTATCATAAAGCTCAGGAGATTTTCGCTCAATTGAAAACTGAAGACATTAGTAAAGATTATAAAAAAATATCAAGTATTTATTATGCTGAAGCTCTTTTAGATGCAGGAAAAAAAGAAGAAGCTGCCAAAGAACTTGATAATGCTTTTGAAGTGAATACCAACCGAAAACTGAAAAGTAGAATTGCTTTCCTGAGAGGTCAGGTCTTGGAAGGTTTAAATCAAAATGAAAAAGCGAGAGAAAGCTTCATGGCTGCCTACAAATACGCCAATGATTTTGAATTTGAGGTTAAATCTCAGATAGAAATCGCCAAAACTTTTAACGGAAAAGGTGATTATGAAGGTGCCAGAAAATATTTAGAAAATATCAGTGAAAAAGGAACTTACGGATCCAGAAAGAATGAATTTTATTACGCTTTAGGCTTAATGGCCAACAAAGCAGGTAAAAAGAAGGAAGCTCAGGATCTTTTCAAGAAATCTTTAAAGGAAAAGGTTTCAGATCAGCAGGTTCGAGGCTTGGCTTACTATGAAATAGGAAAGGATTATCTTGATAAAAATGATTACATCGGAGCCGGAAGTTATTATGATTCTGCGCTTGTTGCAATGACTTATGAGCCTTCAAAAGTACTTTTAAAGGAACAGTCTATCAACATCAAGAAAATATCCAGAAACTATTATTTAATTAAGAAAAATGACAGTATTCTTACTTTAGCTAAGATGTCTGATGCTCAGAAAACAGATTTTTTCTCTAAACATATTGCGAAATTAAAATTAAAAGAAGAAAAAGAAGAACTGGAAAGAAGACGTGCAGAAAGAGCCAAAGGCTTTGATACAGGAGATTACAGCGCTAATTCTATATTCGCCAACAGTTCCAATTCTTTTGAGGATTTTGGAACCAGTTCTAAAGGTTTCTATTTCAGTAATACCGGAACGGTTTCGAAAGGATCTTCAACATTTAAACAAGTTTGGGGAGACAGAGCTTTGGTAGATAACTGGCGTTATTCCAAGAAAATGTCAACGATTGATGATATGAAAAACGAGGCGTTGGGCGTTACTTCAGCACCTAATCCTAGGCGTTTTGAGCCATCTTTCTATATTGAACAGATTCCGACTGATGTAGCTAAATTAGATCAACTTAAAAAGGACAGAGATACCGCTTCTTTAGGTTTGGGAATTATGTATCAGAATTACTTTACCAATACACCTTTAGCTACAAAAACATTGTACGACCTTGTAGATGTAAAACCTGAGGAAAAAGTGATGTTACAGGCTTTATACGAGATTTTTAACATGAATTATGAGAAAAATCCTCAGATTGCAGAAAGAGCGAAATCAATTTTGTTAAAAGATTATCCTTACACTTCGTATGCAGAATTTGCCAGAAATCCTAAAAATAGTTCATTCGTAAAATCTTCCGAAGATGTTCAGAATGAATACAAAAAAGCCTATGCTTTATTTGAAGCCGAGAAATTTGCAGAAAGTAAAGCCGTCATAGATGCGGCAATCTTACAATATCCGAAAGATGCTTTAGTTCCTAAATTTTCTTTATTGAATGCATTTAATACCGGAAAATCCAGCGGAAAAGAGGTAATGATTCTACAATTGGAGCAAATTGCTTTAAATTATGGTAAAACTCCTGAAGGAATCAAGGCTAAAGAAATGCTTAATTATCTGAAAAGTGATCTTTCTTTTCAGGAAACTGATAACAAAGGAAATACCCTTCAAAAACCGGGATCTGTGCCTGTACAGCCAAATTCTCAGACATTTAATAATGATCCGGGATCAGTAAATAATCAGAATAATGGACAAGCTCAAAAAGCTACACCAACGCAACCTTCTCCGGTTTCCAATTCTGCCGCGGTGCTTTTAGATGAAAGCGCTCCGCCGCCAACTCAACCCGGCAATACACCGGGCCAGAAACCAAAAACGCAAGCTCCGGCAAAACCAAAATAAAATAAAAAAGCGAAGATTACTCTTCGCTTTTTTTATGTCGTTATTTATTATTTAATTAAATAGAATCTGGTGATTTCTTTTTCTTTACTCCATGGAAATCCTTCAAATAAAATGGCTCGAAATAAGCAATATCTTCAAACTCTTTATTCTCAATTCTTTCTAAGGTTTTCTTTACTAAATACTGTGCAGAAGGATAGATGGTCTCGTTAAAATCAGCATTTGGAAGCTGTATAATTTCCTGTGCTTTTTTTGCTCCATCTCCTACAAAAAGTACTTTTTTATCCTTAAATTCTTCAAAAGAAGTTTCATCCAAAACTTTTGCTTCGGTTGGCGAGAGTACTTTTCCGGTTTTACCGTCATAAACAGCCGTATAAACCTCCATTCTCCTTGCGTCGATCAATGGAATGATATACTCATAGTTTTGGTTTAAAAAAGGCTCTATCATCGTCTCAAGAGAATTGATAGCGACCAATGGTATTTTCAAACCATAACAAAATCCTTTTGCTGATGAAGCACCAATTCTTAATCCAGTATAAGAACCCGGGCCTTTTCCTAAAGAAATCGCCTGGATTTCTTTCATGGAAATTCCGGCTCCTTCTAAAGCCCATTCTACAAAAGTGTGCAGACTTTCCGACTGCTTATAATTATCTGAAACTTCTTCGCAAACGCTCAATAGCTTATCATTGTCTGAAATCGCTACAGAACAGTTTTTGGAAGAGGTTTCTAGGTATAGAATTTTCATTTTACAAATTTAAGAATGTATAGTGATAAAATCGTGCTTCCTTTTTAAAATTATTTTTTGTTGATTTTTTTAATTTGTTTATCAAAATCGGAAATTATTTTTTGCGTCTTATTGAATTCATTATACTCTGAAACAGCTTTTTTATCGGCAATCAATTTTGAAACATTTCCTTTTCCTTCAAGAATTCTATATTCATTAAAGCTCAAAAACTTGTTTACGCTTTCTGCCAAAGTATCCATTGTAAAAGTGTTTTCTCTCTCTATTAAACCTTCAATATAATCAAAATAGCTGGTAACTGTTCGTTCTAATTGCTTTATTTCTGCTTCTTCTAGATAGTTTTTAGCAACAATAATATCGTTTTTCAAAACTCTGCCATCCGGAGCATTTTTCCAGGTGGTTAAGCCCATATTTTCTTTTTTACTATTCGCCTTTTGATAAATAATTTCTGCTGCCGTTTTTCCTGTAATAGCAAAGTGGAATTTATTCTGAACCATTGCATAAAAAGTTTTCGTTTTCTCAGAATTTCTGTCATAATCAATACTACACTCAGCAAAAATATCTGTGATCTGCTGGTAAACTCTTCTTTCGCTTGCCCGGATCGAACGAACTCGTTGCAAAAGCTCTTTAAAATAATCCTTACCAAAAACTGTTTGACCTTGTTTAAGACGTTCATCATCTATTACAAACCCTTTAATGATAAATTCTTTTAAAGTCTGTGTTGCCCAAATTCTGAATTGAGTTGCTTTATTAGAATTTACCCTATAACCTACTGAAATAATTACATCTAGATTATAATATTCTATATTTCTAGAGACACTTCTCTCGCCCTCAATTTGAACTTGTGCAATTTTTGCACAAGTTGCTTCTTTATTTAATTCTTCTTCATTATAGATGTTTTGAATATGCTTTGTGATGACAGTTCTATCAACATCAAACAAAGCGGCCATTGCCTTTTGTGTAAGCCAAAACGTTTCATTCTGCAAAAAAACATCCACCCTTACTTCTTCGTTGGGTGTATTATAAATCAAGAAATTTTTTGCATCATTTTCCATCACATAAATATATTTAAATCTTAAAAAGAATCTATAATTAATTACTTTCTGTAAATAGTTCTCGGTTCAGCCTGAGCAGTAGGGTAGATAGTCATATCCGAAACACTCACATGTTTTGGAGCATTGACGCAATAGGCAATCGCATCGGCAATATCTTCAGCTTTTAGGGCTTCATATCCTGCATAAACTGTAGAAGCTTTTTCGCTGTCTCCTTTGAATCTAACTAAAGAAAAGTCAGTTTCTACAGCTCCTGGTTGAATATTGGTAACCTTAACTCCAAATTCAGTTAATTCTAAACGCATTCCTTCGGAAATTACATCAACTGCTTTTTTGGTAGCACAATAAACAACTCCGTTGGCATAGGTTTGTCTAGCTGCAACAGAGCTGATGTTTACAATATGTCCGGAATTTCTTTCTTTCATTGCCGGAATAATCATCTTAGAAACATATAAAAGACCTTTTACATTTCCATCGATCATAGAATCCCAATCGTTTGTATTGCCTGCCGAAAGTGGCTCTAAACCGTGAGCGTTTCCTGCATTGTTAATGAGAACATCAATATTCTTCCATTCTTCCGGAAGAGAGTTGATAGCGTTCTCAACTTCTTCAAGATTTCTTACATCAAACTTTAAACTAAAAATCTCGGTATATTGAGAAAGTTCAGTTTTTAGAGATTCTAAAACCTCAGTTCTTCTTCCGCAAATAATAATTCTGTTTCCTTGTTTAGCAAAAAGTTCTGCTGTGGATTTTCCTATTCCGGAGGTTGCTCCTGTGATGAGTATTGTTTTCATTTTAGTGTAAAAATGTATTTTAAATAATATAAAATTTTATGACTGGAAACTATTTAGTTAGCATCAAATGCTTCAAAAGCATCTGTTATATGCTCTATAACAAGCTTTCCTTTTTCATCCGGAAGAACTGAAATGATATCAAATCTTACTTCCTTATTCTTATTAAATTCTTCCAGATAATGATTCGTAGCCGAAACTATTAATGATATTTTTCTTTTATTAACGGCTTCTTGTGGGAGATTAAAAGCGTCTGTTGAACGAGCTTTTACTTCGACAACAACTATTAAACTATCTTTTTCGGTGATAATATCAATCTCTGCTTTTTGGTAACGAAAGTTTCTTATCAGAATTTTGTAGCCGTTCTTTTGTAGAAATTCTACAGCTAAATCTTCTGCCTTTTTTCCGAGGTCGTTGTGGTTTGCCATTCCTGCGTTTGAGGGTTTGAGGGTTGTAGAGTTATTAGTTTTTAAAACTCAACTTGTACCTTATTTTCAACTTTAAGTTTAACCTCGCCACCAATAATTAAAGGTCGATTGTCTTTTATATGTCCATTCGGGAAACCGAAAGCAACAGGAAATTTATATTTTGAGAGTCTTTCTGAGATCAATTTATAAGCAAATTCATCAAAGCTATTATTATATTGGGTATTCTCTTTTTCGTCTCCCATATTGGTCATTCCGCCAATAATCAGTCCTGAAATTTTATTAAAAACTCCGGCTAATTCAAGGCTCATGATCATTCGGTCAAGAGCATAAAAATTTTCACCGATATCTTCGATGAATAAAATTTTATCTTTAAAATCAAATGAGTATTTCGTTCCTAAAAGAGCATAAATCAGGGCTAAATTCCCTCCAACCAATTCTCCCTTAGTATTTCCTTTTTTATTAAATTGATTCGGTTTTATGATGTATTTTGGAGCTTTTCCTTTTAAAACATCAAAGATCAAATCATAACTTTCGTCTGTAACTCCAAAACTTGAAGTTTTAATCGTCTGTCCATGAATGGAAGCAAAGCCTTTTTTCAACAAATAACTTTGGATCACAGTATTATCAGAATACCCAATGTACCATTTCGGATTTTCTATAAATTTGTTAAGCTTTAGATGTTGAATAAGATGCTGACATCCATATCCACCTCTGGAAGCCCAGACTGCGGAAGTTTCTTTGTCATTTAAAGCCCAATTGATATCTTTTATTCTTTCCTTTTCTGTTCCGGCATAGTTGTACCCGTTTGAGAATTTACTATAAAGATGTTCGCCAAAAACAGGCACAAAACCTTTATTTTTAATCATTTTTACGCCTGCTTCAAGTTGAGAAGTATCTACAGCTCCAGCAGGGGAAATAACAGCTATTTTATCGCCTTTTTTAAGGGATTTTGGAAAGATTATTTTTTTCATTTGTTTTTTTGATATTTTACTTCAGTTTTTTCGGCTTCTTCTAATCGTTTATCAAATTGATTGAATTTTTTAAAGCTCTGTAAAAAGATAAAGAAACTGAAAAGTATAAGAATTCCGCCAACGATTCGTCTGATCTGATTGGCTAATTTTTGTGTTAATTTATCGTGGAATTGCTTTGCCAAAAAGATTTTAGCAAGATCAATACATAAATACGTTCCGATCACTAAACCGATATAAAGGATAAAATTACCCGTATCCGGATATTCTTTTCTCACCGAAATTACGGTAACCAGCCAGAAAAGGATAACTCCTACATTCAAAAGATTAAAGAAAAACCCGTTCATAAAGGTTTTAAAATAATTCTGACTGATGATTTTTTCTTCACCCGGCATGTGCATTTTGGTTTTCGTGACCATCATCACAATTCCGTATACGAAGATTAAAATAGAGGTAACCCTATAAAATCCGGGATGCTTGTCTATTAAACTCACGAGGTCTGCACTCGCATAATACGCCGCAATAATGCACAACAAATCTGCTGTAATTACTCCTACATCTAAAGCCAAGGCATGCTTAGGACCTCTCGAGAAGCTGGTTTCTATTAATAAGAAAAATATTGGTCCGATAAAAACAAGACTCAACATGAATCCTAAAATAACAGCAGAAAGTACTAATTCAAACATTTAAAAATTGTTTCTCATCCAAATTTAAAAATTATATTTCTATTTGTCGATAAAATCCAATTCTTTTAGGTTTTGAAACTCAATTTAGAAGTTTTTTCCAAACAAAAAAGACCGCAAAATTTGCAGTCTTTTATACTATATTGTGATATTTAATTAATCAACAATCTTAAAGTCCAATTGTTTTTGAATCAAATTAGCTTTAATCACTTTTATCTGAACCTGATCTCCCAACTGATATCTTTTCCCTGTTCTAGATCCATAAACAGCGTGAGTTGATTTATCATACGTATAAGAATCATCCATTAGATCTCTTAATTTGATCAATCCTTCTGCACCGTTTTCAGGAATTTCTACCCAGAAACCGAATTCAGCAACACCGGAAATAACACCACTGAAAGTCTCTCCCAAATGCTTTTCCATGAATTTCACCTGCATGAATTTGATAGAGTCTCTTTCCGCATCGGCAGCTAATCTTTCTCTTGAGCTACAATATTTTGCTTTTTCTTCAACTTCTTCTCTACTAGGAGATTTTCCTCCATCCAAATAATGTTGAAGAAGACGGTGAGCGATCAAATCCGGGTAACGACGGATAGGAGAGGTGAAGTGAGAATAATAGTCAAAGCCCAAACCATAGTGACCGATAGGATCTGTAGAATAAACTGCTTTACTCATACTTCGCATCGCTAATGTTTCAACCATATTTTCTTCGCCTTTTCCTTTTACATCACTTAGTAATTGGTTTAAAGATTCCGCTACTTTTTTGGTATTCGCCAAATCCATTTTATATCCGAAAGTAGAAACAAAATCTCTTAAAGCTTCTAATTTTGCAGGATCCGGATCATCGTGAATTCTGTAAATGAATGTATTGTTTGTAGGCGATCCTTTTTTAGATAATGAAACGAATTCCGAAACCTTTTTATTTGCTAAAAGCATGAATTCTTCAATCAAGTGATTTGAGTCTTTACTTACTTTAAAGTACACTCCGATCGGCTGATTATTTTCATCAAGATTAAATCTTACTTCGCTTCTGTCAAACGTGATCGCACCTTGTCTGATACGTTCTGCACGCATGATTTTTGCTAAATTATCAAGAACTAAAATCTCTTCCGTATAATCTCCTTCTTTATTTTCAATTCTTTCCTGAGCTTCCTCATAAGTGAATCTTCTGTCGGAATGAATTACCGTTCTACCAAACCACTGTTTCTGAATTTCTGCGCTGTCATTTAATTCAAAAACTGCAGAGAAAGTAAATTTATCTTCGTTTGGTCTAAGTGAACAAACATCGTTACTTAAAACTTCCGGTAACATTGGAACAACTCGGTCAACTAAATATACCGATGTAGCTCTTTGATAGGCTTCATCATCCAAAATAGTCCCCGGAATTACGTAATGAGAAACGTCTGCAATATGCACTCCAATTTCCCAATTTCCATTATCCAATTTTCTTATAGATAAGGCATCATCAAAATCTTTTGCATCTTTTGGATCAATTGTAAAGGTTGTAATACCTCTCATATCCCAACGCTTAGCAACTTCCTCTTCTGTAATGCTTCTGTCGATTTTGTCGGCATCTGCTTCAACTTCCTCAGGGAATTGATAAGGTAGACCATATTCCGCAAGAATAGAGTGGATCTCAGTCTCATGTTCTCCAGGAGCACCTAAAACCTTGATAATTTCACCTTCAGGATTTTTATCTCCAGGTCTCCATTCCGTCATTTTTACAACAACTTTATCGCCATCCTGAGCACCTCCGAATTTACCTTTTGGAATAAAAATATCTGTGTTGATCGATTTTTTATCACAAACAACAAATCCGAAATCTTTGTGTGTAACAACCTGTAAAGTTCCTACAAATTCTGTTCTGGTTCTTTCCAAAACCTCTAAAACAGAACCTTCCATTTTCTTTCCTTTATAATTATAGGTGACGATCAAAACTTTATCACCTTGTAGCGCATCTTTCACATTTTTAGAATGAATGAAAACATCATCTTCAAGACCTTCGACCCTTACATAGGCATTTCCTGACTGGTTAAAATCAATAGTTCCGGTTAAAGTTCCTTCAATATTCAGGTTTAATATGTATTTCCCTTTCTCAGTTTCCTTAATTCTTTCAGAACCCTGAAGCTTATGTAAAGCCTGAATCACAAGCTCTCTCTGTCTTGGATTTTTATAATCAATTCCGTCTGAGATCTGCTTATAATTATAGATCTTCGTAGAATTTTCAGTCATGAAACGAAGGATCAACCTGCCGATTTCCATCAGCTTATGATCATTTTTCTGACTTATATATTTTTTCTTTTTTGGCATTTTTTAATTTTCTTTATTAATTACTTTTGGTTTTAAAAATCATTCTAAAACCACTTTTTACTTTAAAATCATCTAAAAATTTATTATATAAGATGATTTTATTTTTTGTTTAGTTTAAACAACTACATCAATTTTCCTTCCTTTTTTATAGTTGGATTTTTGTTTTGTATAAATTTAATACAAATATGGAGAAGAGGGGAGAAAAACCTTCTATTAAATATCTGTTAATATTATATAGGTTTTGAGAAGTAAGTATGGAATATGTTCTCTATTCAATACGCAAATATACAAAATAAAAAATAAATAAGGCTTGCAATTTGATTTACAAGCCTTTATATGTTTAGCAAAATGCTATTTTGTCAACTCTGCCTTGGTGTCTGCCACCTTCAAAATCTGTAGAAAGAAATTTATTTACTATTTCTATAGCTACTTCTTTTGATATAAATCTTGCAGGAATCGAAATCATATTCGCATCATTATGCTGTCTTGCCAAACTTGCAATCTCGGGCATCCAACAAAGAGCGCAACGAATTTTCTGATGTTTGTTCGCCGTGATCTGAACACCGTTTCCACTTCCGCATAGAAGAATACCCAGCTCATTTTCTCCATTTTCAACGGAGGTCGCTGCGGGGTGTACAAAGTCAGGATAATCCACACTGTCTGTGGAAAACGTTCCAAAATCCTGAACATCAAAGTTTTCTGATAAATAGTTCTTAACAATCTCCTTATACTCGAAGCCAGCGTGGTCTGCAGCGATAGCAATTTTTCTTTTCATAATTCTTGAATTAAACTTTTTTAGACATATTTCCACACAAATGTAAGTATAATGTGGATAACTCTTGAATTTTTGGGGATTAATTGTGAAAAGCCTTGTGGGTAAGTGTTGAAAAAACATCTGAAGTAAATGTTTCGTAACATTAAAAAAAGTTGTAATGAAAATTGCCTCCAAAAATTTTAACACTTTTTTTCAAAAAGTTTACTCAGAGATTTCTTCAACTTTTCCATAAATCAGTTATTAATAATCGGAATTGGGGAAAAGTTATCCATATTTGTTAGTAACCAACCGAAAAATCAGATTAACAATGGATTATAATGTAAATAAGATGTTAGTAGCGTAAAAATTAAGTGTTATAAAGTATTTCAAAAAAACTTATCCCCCAAACTAACAACACTCAACAACAACTATCATTCTTTTTTTTATAAAGAAGAAAATATTGTTGATAGGTGAGTGATGGTTCTGCGAATAACTTTTCTGAAAACTTTTATCCGGTTGAAGCTTTTCAAAAATTTTAAAATCTTACATTTGTGAAACGAAAATTCAACAGAAATTTATGAAAACAATCAACGATTTCAATTTTAAAGATAAAAAAGCTCTGGTAAGGGTGGATTTCAATGTTCCGCAGGATGATCAGCTTAAAGTTACAGACAGCACAAGAATCGTAGCCGTAAAACCAACGGTTGAGAAAATTCTCAACGATGGAGGTTCCGTAATTTTGATGACACACCTTGGAAGACCCAAAGGAGAAGTGAAAGATGAGTTTTCTCTAAAACATATTCTTAACGAAGTCTCTTCTGTGCTTGGCAGAGAAGTAAAATTTGTAGAAGAGTCTATCGGAGAGAAAGCTGAGCAGGCAGCTACAGATCTTAAACCGGGAGAAATCTTATTATTGGAGAATCTACGTTTTCATAATGAAGAAGAAAAAGGTGATGAAGGCTTTGCAGAGCAACTTTCTAAGTTGGGAGATGCTTATGTGAATGATGCTTTTGGTACTGCACACAGAGCTCATGCTTCTACAGCAGTCATTGCAAACTACTTTACTTCAACTAAATTTTTCGGTTTATTAATGGCTAATGAACTAAAAGCTATAGATAAAGTTTTGAAAAGTGGTGAAAAGCCTGTGACAGCTATACTTGGTGGATCTAAGGTTTCAACTAAAATTACCATTATAGAAAATATCCTTCCGGCAGTTGATAATTTGATCATCGGAGGAGGAATGGCATTCACTTTTATAAAAGCTCTTGGAGGAAAAATCGGAACTTCATTGGTTGAAGAAGATAAATTACCTCTGGCTCTAGAAATTTTAGGAAAAGCTAAAGAACATAATGTAAAAGTTTATCTTCCGTCTGATACGATGATTGCTGAAAGTTTCAGTAACGATGCAGAAAGAAAAGAAGTAGATATTTACGAAATTCCTGAAGGATGGATGGGATTGGATGCTGGTTCAAAATCCAGAGATCAGTTTAATGACGTTCTTTTGAATTCAAGAACAATTTTATGGAATGGCCCGATTGGAGTTTTTGAAATGTCAAACTTCTCAGCAGGAACTGTAGCTCTTGGAGAAAGTATTGCTGAAGCTACAAAACTTGGAGCTTTCTCTTTAGTTGGAGGAGGAGACAGTGTTGCTTTTGTAAAACAATTCGGTTACGCAGATAAAGTGAGTTATGTATCTACCGGTGGTGGAGCAATGCTTGAAAGTCTGGAAGGTCTGGAACTTCCTGGAGTTGCTGCGATCAACAAATAAAATTTTAAAAAATATATTTTTAAAGTCTGCTGAATCTATCAGCAGACTTTTTTGTTTTCTGATTTTTCTAAATTCTTAAAAATTGCAATTTTCTGAAAAAATGTCAAAAAATGGCTTTCAGAATTATATTTAAAATTAAAAAACTAGAATTCTTAAGGTATTTGGACATTATTTTAAATTAGAGCTTAAAAATGTATGTTTTTGAAAGAATTTACTTTTTTTAAACTTACTTTTTCTCTTTTCGAGTGGATTTCTGTCCAAGTTGTTCTTCCTTAGAAATTATAATTTAAATTTTATTTTTCTATATGTAATTCTCACGGAGGAGTAGAGTGAGTGTGATGGAGAATTATTAAATAAAATATTTTGACTGTACTCTAAATTTGAATGCTCATACTTGGGGTGTAGTCTATATTTTTTTCAGAATCTGATTTTAAGGTGACTTGAAAATTATATTTTAAAAATTTTTAAAATATAATTCTTAAAAATTCAAATCGATTTATAGGCTTACTAATATGTTACCAACAATTTTATTCGAAATAATTGGAATTTTTCAAAATTTTCTCTTTTCAAAAAAAATTGAAGGAAAAATTCAGAGTAGGAGAGGAGCTGGAAAAATAAAAACTCAGGAAAATATCCTGAGTTTTGTTTTTTTTAATCGAAATTGATGAAAATTGACCTCTATAAATACCTTAAAAATCGATTTTCTACTTTTTTTCGATAATGTATATCAAACTTGAAAATTCGTTAGAAAACAATGCTTTTACGTTAGAAATCGTTCCGTAGATGGTTGCTTTTAGCCAAAAAAGAGGAGATTTCTTGTATTTTTCGCTCAACATAGAGATATAATAGGAATCTAAGACCAAAGGCTTGATTTTTCTCATTTTCCAATTTGGTTTCTTTGAAATTAAATTTTCCATTCCGTTTTTAGAAAAATGATAGATGTGTCTCGGTACATCGTAAGCTGCCCAATATTCTTTGTAATGTTTTGCATCGTAAGAAGTAGGGTTGGGAACAGCGATGATTAATAATCCTTTTTCCTTTAATTTTTTATTAAATATTTCAAGCATTTCATCCTGATTTACCACGTGCTCGAATACATGCCATAAAGTAATTGCATCTAAACTTCCATCTTCAATTAGATTGATATTATCTAAAATTTTAGCTTTTGTAATTTTACTTTGAGCTGCTTTTCTAGCGTCTGAATCTGGTTCAAAACCTAAAGTTTCAAAATCATTTTCTATATATTTTACAAATTCTCCTGCGCCGCATCCGTAGTCTAATACTTTAGAACCTTTATTAATTCTATCAATAAGGATCGTTTTTTTATACTGTAGATTAAAAGATTGTAAAAATTTATATAGCTTTTCTTTTAAACTTCCGGAATCCTGATGGTGAGAAATATAGTCTTCACTTTCATAATATTTTGAAATATTCGATGGAATTGGGGAGGTCTTGAAGACTCCTTTTGTTTCTGTTTCTTTAATTTCAAATACTTCCTGAGAAAGAAAATGATCTTTAATTTTCATTTAAATAACTTCTTTTAAATTAAAAATTAAGATATTTAAAAGATAAAATAACCTCATAAATACCTTAATTTTTGTCTATATTTTACAGATGTTTCACGTGAAACATTTCTTGATTATCGTCCTAAATAGACCATTAAAACATTAACATCAGCAGGTGAAACACCGCTAATTCTTCCTGCCTGAGCAAGAGTTTTTGGTCTTACTTTAGTCATTTTTTGTTTTGCTTCTGCAGAAAGGCTTGATATTTTTATATAATCAAAGTCTTCAGGAATCTTTACATTTTCCAAACGATTAAGCTTGGCAACGTTCTCTTTTTCCTTTTCTATATAACCTTTATACTTAATATTTACCTCTGCCTGCTCTCTTACTTCATCGTCAAATTGAGATGTAAATTCTTTAATAACATCAATATTATCAAGTTTTTCCAGTGTAATATTAGGTCTTGTAAGGAACTGAGAGGCTCTGTAAGCTTGGTCTACAGGGTTGCTTTCTATGCTTTCAAGGATAGGATTAATAACGCCTGGCTTTAAAGAAGTTTCTCGTAAAAAGGCTTCAAGTTGCTCACTTTTAGCTATTTTCTCATTAACTCTTATTAATCTATCTTCTTTTGCTAAACCTAGTTTAAATGCCTTTTCAGTTAGTCTGATATCTGCATTGTCCTGTCTTAAAAGAAGCCTGTATTCTGCTCTGGAAGTGAACATTCTATAAGGTTCTTCAGTCCCTTTTGTGATCAAATCATCAATTAAAACACCGATATAAGCTTCATCTCTATTAAGAATAAAGTCTTCCTTATCGTGTACTTTATTGTGGGCATTTATACCTGCAATTAAGCCTTGTCCTGCTGCTTCTTCATACCCTGTAGTACCGTTGATCTGACCTGCGAAGTATAGATTTTCGACCAATTTTGTTTCTAAAGTATGCTTTAATTGAGTAGGAGGGAAGTAATCATATTCAATGGCATAGCCTGGACGGAACACTTTTACGTTCTCAAATCCCGGAATATGTTTCATTGCTTTGATCTGAACATCCTCCGGAAGAGAAGAACTGAATCCGTTTACATAGATCTCAACGGTTCTCCAACCTTCCGGTTCTACGAATAATTGATGTCTTGTTCTCTCTGCAAAACGGTTGATTTTATCTTCAATACTTGGACAATATCTTGGCCCTAAACTCTGAATTGTACCATTAAACATTGGGCTTCTATCGAAACCTTCACGTAGAACTTCATGTACCTTTTCGTTGGTATAAACGATGTGGCAACTTAATTGTTTGGTTAACTTAGGCGTATCTAAATAGCTGAATTTTTGAGGATTTTCGTCTCCTTTTTGTTCTTCCATTTTAGAATAATCTAAGCTTCTTCCATCTACGCGGGGTGGGGTACCGGTCTTCATTCTTCCGGCTTCGAAGCCTAAAGAAACCAACTGTTCTGTGATTCCAAAAGCTCTTGGTTCACCCATTCTTCCGCCGCCTAATTGCTTATCTCCAACGTGGATTAATCCGTTAAGGAAAGTCCCATTTGTAAGAACAACAGATTTAGATTTTATCTCAATTCCTAATGAAGTTACAACTCCAACGGCTCTTCCATTTTCAATAATTAAGCTCTTAACCATATCCTGAAAGAAATCAAGATTGGGTGTATTTTCTAATGCTAAACGCCATTCTTCTGCGAAAAGCATTCTGTCATTTTGTGTTCTTGGTGACCACATTGCAGGACCTTTTGATAGGTTAAGCATCTTAAATTGGATAGCAGATTTGTCTGCTATAATTCCTGAATAACCTCCCATTGCATCGATCTCTCTTACGATCTGTCCTTTTGCAATACCTCCCATTGCAGGGTTGCAACTCATTTGTCCGATCGTCTGCATGTTCATTGTAACAAGCAGAGTTTTGGAACCCAAGTTGGCTGCTGCAGCTGCTGCTTCACATCCTGCGTGACCTGCACCAACTACGATTACATCGTATATTTCTGATATCATTTTATATTGCTTGTTTTAAGCCTTAAATTTTAATCTTTTTTATAAATGTTCCACGTGAAACATAGTTTCCAGATAAGGTCTGAATGAGCCTTTATCTTCTATTATCTAGCCCCGATTGCAGCATTTGTTTGAGCTCTTTTTTCTTTGAAAAAGAAAAAAAGCGAGTGCGGAAAGCGGGAATAAGCTTCTAAAAAAATTAAGACGTTGAGAGATTATGAAATTAAATAATCCTAGATCTCTGTATATCTAAATCTGTTAAGAATACTTAGCTAAATAAAAATCTTCTTTACTGCGCATTAACTTTTCTTCTTCCTCTGTTTTATCTTTATATCCTGAAAGATGAAGAATGCCGTGAGCCAAAACTCTTCGAAGTTCTTCTTCGTATTCTTTGGATAGAGTAGAAGCGTTGTCTGAAATGCGCTGCAAAGATACGAAAATCTCTCCGCTTATTGTTTTGCCTTTCACGTAATCGAAAGTGATGATATCTGTATAGTAATCATGCTGTAAATAATCCTGATTTACTTTTAATAAATACTCGTCATCACAGAAGATGTAATTGATGTCACCAAGCTTTTTTCCTTCTGAAAGAATAATATCTTCCAACCATTTTGTGTAGTCTGTACTTACTGATTCCTGTAAGTTTTCGTAAAAGAATTGTATCATGTTTTAAAACCAGTGTCCTAAAATAACACTGAATATACCTTTTTGATTATTTTTAAGTGAGTGGCTGAAATTAAGCCTTATTTGTCCGAACGGAGATTTGTATCCGGCGGAAACTCCGAGTGAACTGTAATTAAGTTTTACAGCATCTTCGAAAGTTATATCGTCGGAAAGATTTGCGAAAGAAAAATTCCCGCTGAAAAAATAGTTCTTGTTAAATTTGAATTGAAGATCATTTGAAACCAATACAACATTATTAGAATTCAGCTGTGCAAAGTAGAAGCCTCCAAAGCTTTTGAAGTTAACCATATTTTGTTCGAAAATTCCTCCCAATCTGTATTGATAAAATTGAGGAAGATTTTCTCCAAGTGTAACTCCGCCGTAAAGATTTAAACGATAGGAGAATTGTTTTGTAAGAGGAATATTAATTCTGATATCAGCTTTTATCTGAACAAGTCTTTTGTCGACTTCGGATTTCATCAAATCAATTACCTTACCTTCTGCCGCAATATAGATTCCTTTTGTTGGGAAATCTCTGTCGTTCTGAGTATCGCTTTTTAAGAATACATAAGGGTTTAAAAATCGACTTATTCTCTTATTTGCACCATTAGATTCGGCATCGAAGTAATCGTGGCTAATACCGCCTCCAATAGCGAATTTATCTCTCCAAACAGATTGAATGTAGGCTTCATTTCTGAACCATTCCCATTTATCTATATTGTAATTGTCTACGTTTTTCAGATCAAAACTCATTCCTGAGGAATAAAGTCCGAAACCTGGAATATATCCGTTATCTATAAAATAGTTTAAGTAATATCTTGGTTTATCACCAACCACTACGTCCAGAGAAAGATTTGAGTTTTTAAAGAGAAGACGTTTAGCCGAATAATTTACGAGTAAGCCGGTTTTGAAAATTTCATCATAATGAAGACCGAATTTTACAAAGTGTCTGGCATCATCTTCCGTTACATAAAGTTTGAGATAACTTGCGTCATTTTCAGAGATGATATCGTAATTAATAAATTTATAATTATTGGTGGCTACAAGCTTATCAATTTTTTTATTGATGCTTCCATAAGTTTGGAGAGAGGGGAGACGCAGTCCCATTTTCCCTAGGACATAATTTTTTCCGAAAATCTTTCCTCCATCAATGGCAATACTATCAATTTTGTAAACATTAGAATAAATTGGATTCACCCGTTGCCTTAGTCTGTCGAACGATCGCTTGGGAAGCTGATCTAATATTTCTGTATATTTTAAACCTTCAACATAACCACTATCGAGAATTTTTTTCTTTTCGTCGTAGCTTGTGGCCGTCATGCCTTTTAGATTAGGCTTGATATTGATATCTGTGTATTTGTATTGACGTTTGGTATCTTTATGGATATTCATGTCAATCACCTGATTTAGGATCGCTATAATGCTGTTTAAATCCTCTCTTGTCGATAAGTCCTGGTTAAGATCCACACCGATGACGATATCGATTCCTTTGTCCTTTAATGGCTTCGAAGGATAGTTTACCGTCATCGCTCCGTCGATGTAAATACTGTCACCAATTTTTACTGGATCCATTAAAGATGGAAACGCAGAACTCGCCATGATTGACTGTACAAGATCTCCTTTTTCGAAGATCTGCATATTTCCGCTTTCAAGGTTTGTGGCAACACACATGAAAGGAATCGGAAGTTTTGAAAAATCATCAATCGTGGAAACATTTTTGAAAAGCTCTTTCAGCAGATAAACATTTTTCTGTCCTGAGCTGATGGAAGAGGGAAGTGTAATTTTTCCGTTTTTTAAAGGAATTGATAAAAGATATTTATCTACGGATTTATTGAAGAAGGTACTTTCCTGTCTGGATTTCGGATCCATGATTAGTGAGTAGAAATCTGTATCCATTACAATTTTCTCAATTTCCTTTCCTGAATATCCTGAAGCGTACAAACCTCCTACAATTGCACCCATACTTGTTCCGGCAATATAATCGACTTTTACTCCTAAAGAATCTAATACTTTAAGTACCCCGACATGAGAAAAACCTTTGGCACCGCCACCGGCAAGTGAAAGTCCTATTCTTGGGTTTTTAGGAATCACTAAATTCTTTTTTACCTGAGATTGTATCAAAAGTAATTGGAATACAAATAAGAGAATCAGGAGTTTTCTCATAATTAATCTTTTATATAAATCCGTTTCACCCGGGGCGAAATAGAGGTTAATACTTCGTATGTGATGGTTTTGCAGTATGCTGCAAATTCTTTTAAACTTGGTTTTGAATTGAAGACCGTTACGGTGTCACCTTCCTTTACATAGGGAATATTGTCTACATTCAGCATCATCATATCCATGCAAATGCTTCCCACGATTGGAGCTAACGTTTTATTGATTCCTACTTTTCCTATTTCATTTCCGATTAATCTCGGAATTCCGTCTGCATATCCAACAGGAATTGTGGCAATTTTGGTTAAATGGTCTGTCTTATACTTTCTACTGTAACCTACTGATTCTCCGTTTTCTACCATAGAAATTTGAGAGATAACAGTTTTAAAACTTACAACAGACTGTAATTGTTTTTGTATTTCACTATTTGGTGATTCTCCTAGCATTCCTATTCCAATTCTCACCATATTGTATTGATGATTGGTATAACTTGTTATTCCTGAAGAATTTAAAATATGTCTGAGAGGCGAATATCCTAATTTCTCAATAAAATAACTTGAATTTTTTTCAAAAACTTCCAATTGTTTTAAAGTAAATTCCTTCTCCTCTGGTACATCTGAAGACGATAAATGACTGAAAATACTTTGAACTTTTAAGTTTCTTTCATTTAAAGTTTCGCTTAATTGATCCAATTCAAAATCTTTAAAGCCAAGACGATGCATTCCTGTTTCTAATTTAATATGAATAGGGAATTCTTTATCGTAACCAGATTTCTGAACTGCTTCATAAAACAAATCCAAAACCCTGAAGCTGTAAATTTCCGGCTCTAAATTATATTCAATAATCGCATCATAACTGTGTTGCTCAGGATTCATCACAACGATAGGAGTGGTAATTCCCTTTTTACGAAGCTCAACACCTTCATCGGCGTAAGCTACACCAAGATAATCAATATGATGATGTTGCAAAAACTCTGAAATTTCATAACTTCCTAGTCCATAAGAATTTGCTTTTACCATGGCCATCATTTTGGTTTCCGGTTTTAGCAAAGATTTATGGTAATTAATGTTGTGAAGAATGGCATTTAAATTTACTTCTAAAACAGTATCATGTTTTCTGAGTTCAAGTAAATCTTTAAGCTTTTCGATCTCAAATTTTCTTGCTCCTTTTAATAAAATAATCTGATTTTCAAGTTCTGTAAGATATTTACTGTCAATTAATTCCTGAGTATTAATGAAAGTAGAAGTTTTAGATTTAAATAAATCACTGAACTTTGATATTTCATCTCCTATCAGGAAAACAGAATCAAATTTTTGTTCATTCACGAGCTCTGAAACTTCTTCGTACAACTCCTGAGAATTAGAATTTACACCTACAATATCCGTTAAAACCAAAGATTTTTTAGTTTTGTTGTACTCATTTAAAAATTGAAGGGCAGTTTTCAGAGAATCTAGATCGAGGTTGAAAGAATCATTGATAACAATATTGTTCTTAATTCCTTCAATTGCTTCAAGTCGCATTTCTACAGCCTTCAAAGCGTTGATTTTTTCGACGATCTTTTGATTTTCGACACCTAACTCTTTTAGAACCGTAATCAGCGCCAAAGCATTCGTTAAAGTCGCTTCGTCTCTTTGATTAGCCGGAAAACTTATTTCTTCACCAAAATATTCCACAATAATATTTTCGTCTTTAGAAATATTATTCTTAATGAAAACCTGATTATGATCTTTGAAACCGTAGGATATTAATTTTTTACTTGAATATAATTCTTTTATTTTTTTGTCTACCAATTCATTATCGCCATTGTAAATAACAGTTTCGGAATCTTTGAAAAGCTTAATTTTTTCATCAATTAATTCTTCCTCAGATTCAAAATTGGCTGAGTGGGCAGTTCCGATATGGGTAAGCAAACCGATTTGCGGATGGAAAATATTTTCCAGTTTCTGCATTTCGTTGGGCTTAGAAATTCCTACTTCAAAAATTCCCAATTTGTGAGAATCATTAATTTGAAGCAAAGAAAGTGGAAGCCCAATCTGAGAATTAAAACTTTTTGGACTTTTCACAGTCGGACATTCATTCCAAAGACATTGATACAACCATTCTTTTAAAATAGTCTTCCCGTTGCTTCCTGTAATTCCAATAGACTGTAAATTGGAATTTTCGAAATGATATTTAGCCAATTTTTGAAGAAAATCAACAGAATTTTCAACAATGATCCATGTTACATTTTCAAACTGCGGAAATTGATGTTCTGAAATTATGATCGTAATTCCTCTGTCAATAGCAGCTTCAATAAACTTTTCCCCTGAATTTTTTTGAGTATTAATTGCAATAAAGGCGGCATTTTTTGTTGAATAAATGATCCTGCTGTCAAAAGCTATCGTTTTGACAATTAAATTTTCATCTCCAATAATCTGTGAATTGGTGATTTCTGCAATTTGTTGTACTGTATAATTCATTGGTGCCCCCTTCTGCTTTATATTTTGTGTTGGTTTTTGTTGGAAATCGCAAAGGCGCAAAGCTTTTATTTATGTTTTAAGGCGCAAGAAAATCTAAGATTTTCAGCAATGTTTGCGTTATCAATTTTATCGAAGATAAAATCCTTGTGCCTTAAAACTGCTTTATTAATTTAATTTGCGCCTTTGCGATTAACCAAAATATTTTTTATTAAATCTAAAATAAATTTAGACTTAAATTTAATCTTATTTTTTCTTAGAAAGTACTTCTTCAATAAAAACACGACGGCTTACTGCTTCATAACTTTCTGTTTCACCGAGCTCCACAAGATTATTTCCCTGAGAAATTCTCATAGAATAATTGGCAAGATTACCCGTTCTCTTGCAAATAGCATGCACTTTCGTTACGTATTCTGCTGTGGCCATCAAATTAGGCATCGGCCCGAAAGGACGTCCTAAAAAGTCCATATCCAAGCCGGCGATCACCACGCGTATTCCGCTATTTGCCAATTCATTAGCTATTTCTACGATGCTTTCATCGAAAAACTGTGCTTCATCAATTCCTACAACATCGCAATTTGACCCTAATAAGAGAATCTCACTAGGACTTTCCACTGCGGTACTGCGAATTTTATTCTGATTATGAGAAACAACGTCCTCATCAGAATATCTGGTATCCGTTTTTGGTTTAAAAATCTCTACATTTTGCCCCGCCATTTCAGCTCTTCTGAGTCTCCGGATCAACTCTTCGGTTTTTCCGGAAAACATTGAGCCACAAATAACTTCCATCCAACCACTTTGTTTGGAATGATTAATTGTATTTTCTAAAAACATTTGTTAAATTAGCCGTATATTTTTAAGATCAAAAGTAAGCAATTTTAACAAGATTCTCATATGCAGAACATCCAAGATTTAAAGGAAAAGATTTTTTTTGAATCCAAGAATATCATTGATATTTTGGAGAAAATCAACAACGTGGACGAACTACTTTCCAAGCAAGATCTTGTAGACGAGCTTGCGAACAGGATATCGTTCTTACGGTTGTTGGAAAAGAATATCGAGTATTTTATTACCGATAACTCTGTTCAAAATTCAGAAAATCAGCAAAATATTTCATTTGTTAACCAAAATTTTGAATCTCAGGAGTCAAATAATGAGGTTACAGAAGAGGAAGCTATTTTTAATAATGAATTTAATGAAATTGACGAAAATGATAATGAATCTTCCTACAACGAAAACACTGTAAGTTCTGTTAATACAGAAAATATTCAAGCTCAAGAGGCTGAGGAAGAAGCAATTTTCAATAATCAGCTGAATGAAATTGCTGAAAACGAATATCACGAAAATATTGTAAATCTTGTTGAAGAAAATACTGAACCGAAAAATGATGAAAATTGTATTGACCCGGATTTAACGAAAGAGGAAGCAATTTTTAATCATCAGTTAAATGAGATTGATGAAGAACAACCTTCAGATTATCAGGGGAATATTTTAAGTTTCATTGATGAAGAAAGAATTCTTGCCGATGCAGAACCTGAAACGGATGAAGATATTAGTGAAGAAATATTCAGTCAGACTATTACGGAAGAAGAAGTAATTTTTAATAATCAATTGAATGAAATTGATGAATTTGAAAATGAAATTTCCGACAATCGAGGAAATGAATTGAATAATTTTGATGAAGAAGAGAAAATCCAGGATAGTTTTGAATCTAAAAAAGAAGAAAAAGTTGAAATTATTCCAAATATTTTCGGAAGCGAAGATTTAGAAGATGAGGAAATGCTGATTGAAGAAAATGAAGAGCAATTCATTACTTCAAACGCAACAATCGGACAGGGCGAAATGGTAAATGAAACTTCCAATGTTGAAAATATTCTCAGCGAAATAAAAAATGATGCTCAAAATGAAGAAAAACATGAGCAAGATGTTATCGCAGAGGAAATTGACAGAAGAAAGATCACAAATATAGACAAGCCACTTCCTGAATTTGAAAAAGAAAAACTAGCTTCTGACGAAAGCTTTGAAAATCTTGAAGCTTACAATCAGGAGAAAAAGATAAGATTGGCTAATATCAAAGGGTTAAAGGCTGTTCAATCTTTATTTGATGATGACCATTTGCAGGTAGAAAATCCTTTGGAAAAACCAATTCCGGTTGTAAAAGAAGATACAGGAAGCATCCTGAAAACAAATATTCCGACCAATTTAATGGAAGCACAAAAGGCGAAACCTGAGTTTAAATTAGATTTAAACGACAGAATTGCTTTCACAAAAACATTATTCGGAGGAAGCCAGTCTGATTTGAATGATGTTGTTGGAGTACTCAACAGCTTCAGAACATTAGAAGAAGCAAAAGAATATCTGAGCGATCTTTACTACGACAGAAAATGGAGCAAGGTAGATGAATATGCACAAAGACTGTGGATATTGGTAGAAAATAAATTTTTATAAAATAAATTTTGAGCGGAATCCTTTATTTTGTTCCCACACCCGTCGGGAACTTAGAAGACATGACTTTCAGGGCAGTAAAAGTACTGAAAGAGGTAGATTATATTTTATGTGAAGACACGAGAACTTCCGGAATTCTTTTGAAGCATTACGAGATCTCTAAACCTTTAAAATCGTATCACTTACATAATGAGCATCAGGCAACGGAAAAGGTAATTAATGACCTCAAAAGCGGCCAGAATATCGCCATTATTACCGATGCAGGAACTCCCGGAATTTCAGATCCCGGTTATTTATTAAGCAAAGCTGGATCAGACAACAATATTGAGATGATCTGTCTGCCAGGAGCAACAGCTTTTGTTCCGGCTTTGGTGGTTTCCGGACTTCCGAATAATGAGTTTTTATTTGCAGGTTTTCTTCCTCAAAAAAAGGGAAGACAAACCAAGCTTAAACAACTTGCAGAAGAGAAAAAGACAATCGTTTTATACGAAAGTCCACACAAAATAAATACAACACTTGAACAGATAAAAGAGTTCTTTGGAGAAAACACGAAAGCAAGTTTAAGCCGTGAAATCTCAAAGAAATTCGAAGAAACTAAACGTGGGACAATTAATGAGTTAATTGAATTCTCCAAAAGCAAAACTTTAAAAGGAGAGATCGTTCTTATTGTCAATAATTCTATTTAATTGAAAAAGCTAATTTTTATATTGTTTTCATCGGTTTGTGTGGCACAGCAGACCGATCAGTACAAGCAGATCTTATTGTCTAAAGAACTAGGAAAGGACGTCCGTTTCTATACGAAAGGCTACGGAATAATTTCCGATCCGCAAACCGGAAAATCCGGAATTGTAGATTCTTCGGGCTCTATTTCTTTTGACTATCCTTTTAAAAGTGAAATCTCGCGTTTATCTAAAAACAGATTCATTTTAAAGACTAAAGATGCCATTTCTAAAGGAAAAACAGCTTTAATTGATGCAAAAGGTGATCAATTGATTGCTCTAGATAATTTTAAGTTCAGAACGTGGGAAAATAAGGACAGAATGATCTATTCCAAAGACGGAAAAGACTGTGTTTATGATTACAATGGCAAGCAGATCATCCCTTTTTATGATGAAATACAATTTGCCAGCGAAAACAGATTTTTTGTAAAAAAAGATAATGGCTGGTTTATCTATGATTTTGACGGTCAGCAGGTTTCAGATAGAGAATTTAAAGAAAATCTTCGTTTTTATAAAGGAAAAGTGTACCTCACAACAGGTGCCAGAAGTGGTGAAGTTCTGGATAATAACGGAAAAATAGTAACCACGTTTTCAGATCATTATATTGAAGATATCAACGGTTTTCCTTTCTTAATTACAAAAAACGTCATCAAAAATAAATACGGAATTGTAGATGAAAATGAAAATGTTTTGGCTGATGAAATCTACGAACAGGCTTTTGTAGGAAGAGAATATATTTATCTGATTCACGATAATAACGTAAGCATTTTTTCTAAAGCAGAAAAAAAGGTTTATCCTACTGATTTTCATTATGTAAACCATTTGTTTAATGGAATGTTCAAGTCTTTAAAAGACGACAGAAATCCTAAAATAGCTGTTCTTAAAACCAATGGAGAAGTTATTCTTCCTAAAGAATATGATGTTGTTGAAGCTTTCAAAATTAAAGATGAAAATTATCTTTATGTAAGTAAGGATGGGGAGGAGAAACTTTTAGATAAAAACTTAAACAGTATTTTAGACGATGGTTATCAAATAGAAAAGGTCTTTTTTGATAATTTAATTGTAAAAAAAGAAAATACTTTTTATAAATTTTTACCGAAAGATAAATCTTATACCGAGCTTAAAAATATCACTTCTATAAAACCATTCCAGTTCTATCCGGCGATTATCTGCAAAAACAAAGAAAACCTTTATGGAATGCTTGATGAAGCAGGAAATGAGATCATACCATTCGTATATGACGATATTTTCACGTTTTTTTCCGGAGATGAAGTTGTAGTGCAGAAAGGAAATAAATTCGGGGTTACGAACCTTAAAAATGAGCCTTTAAAAGATGTTGTTTACGATAAATATTCGGTAGACAGAAAGAAAATTAAGCTTACAAAAGGGAAAGAATCGGAATTCATAGATTTTACGTCTTCAGAAAACAAAGTCTTATTTTAACAATTTTTTCATATGACAAAAAACAGTCATAATTTTTTATTAAAATAATGGTTTAAAATGCATTAAATAACAAATTATAATATCTTTGCGCACCATTTAATTTCGATAAAATTAAATATATTAAATTAGCCAAAACACAATAAGCTAATTCATTAAAGGAAAAATAATTGTCAGAAATATGAAACTATTAGAAGGAAAAGTAGCACTTATTACCGGAGCTACAAGAGGAATCGGAAGAGGAATTGCAGAAATGTTTGCTCAACAGGGAGCAAAAGTAGCATTCACTTACGCTGGTTCTGTAGATAAAGCAAAGGAATTAGAAGCGACTTTAAGTTCTGTAACTCAAATTAAAGGTTACCAATCTGATGCATCAGATTACGATGCGGCTCAAAAATTAGTAGATGAAGTAATGGCTGAGTTTGGTCAAATCGATATTTTGATCAACAACGCAGGGATTACAAGAGATAATCTTTTAATGAGAATGTCTAAAGACGATTGGGACACAATTATAAAGGTAAATTTAGATTCAGTATTCAACCTTACAAAGGCGGTTATTAAGCCAATGATGAAGGCAAAATCAGGATCTATCATCAATATGACTTCTGTAGTGGGAGTAAAAGGAAATGCCGGACAGGCAAATTATGCTGCATCTAAGGCGGGAGTTATCGGGTTTACAAAATCTGTTGCGCTTGAATTAGGTTCAAGAAACATCCGTTGTAACGCTGTTGCTCCAGGTTTCATTGAAACTGAAATGACAGGTGCTTTAGACGAAAAAGTAGTTCAGGCTTGGAGAGAAGGAATTCCTTTGAAGAGAGGTGGACAGCCTGAAGATATTGCAAACGCTTGTGTATTCTTCGGAAGCGAGATGTCTGCTTACGTTACAGGTCAGGTTCTGAATGTTGATGGCGGAATGCTAACATAAAATATGAAATCTATACAGAATATCGTTTTATTCTTGTCGATTTTCACCCTTATCGGTTTGATGTACATTGGCTTTTTTAATGTATATCAAACCGATGATTATATCTACTCATACGGAACCCGACAGCTTGGCGTTCTCAATAACATTAAAAGCTTTTATTTAAACTGGGGCGGAAGGTATTTTGGATATTCTATCAATACATTAAATCCTGTTTCAGAAGATAAAGCAAGGATTTTGCCCAAAATTTATCCTGTTTTTTTATTCTTAAGTTTTATTGGAGTATCAGTCTTAAATTTTAAGCAATATTTTAAATATTCTTTAAAGGAAGCGACTATAAAAGGCTTTATTCTTTTCTTTTTTTACACCATACTTTTAGTCAGTCTTCCCGAGCATTATTTTTGGATTACGGGCTCAAATATATATTTCCTGCCAATTATTTTATTTGGATTTTTGCTGTATTTCTTGGGAAAATATGCAGAATCTAAAAGTAGAATATGGTTTTACCTGTCAACTGTATTGATTGTTGTTTTAATGGGTTCTAATGAACTGTCAGCTTTAATTCTTTTGGGTTCGTTAGCTGTATTTTACTATCAAAAAAGAACGAAAGAAACTCAATTTCTATTGATTCTAGGATTACTGTTTTGTTTGGTAAGTTTCTTAGCTCCCGGAAATTTTAAAAGGTTGGATGATTCCACAGGTGGATTTTTAATGAAATGGATCAAAAGAATAGGCATTTTTGGAGTTAATAACATCTATATTTTTATTAAAACAGCTTTAATAATGCCGTTATTTATTAAAGTATTTGAAAGTGAATTAAGAGTTATTATTAAAAAAATAGATCTTAAAAAAGCTTTTATTATCTGGCTAATTTCTCTTCTGCCATTAATTTTTACGGCCTATATTATGAACACAATGGGAAGACAATTTGAAAATATTATATTTTTCTATTTTGTTTCTTCTTCCGTTTTGTGGTTTTTTATGTTTGAAAAAATTAAAAAATATTGGTGGGTAAGTTTGGTGCTTATATTTCTGCCTGAAACTAATTTTTTCCCTGAAAAGTATTCAAATTTTAACCTTGATTTTAATGTAAATACGATTGGGAAAGAAATTCTTTTTACAGATTTGAAAAAATATGATCAGGAAATAGAAAACAGAATAAACATTATCAAAAATTCAAAAAAAGACTCCTTAATTCTTGACAGGATTAAAACAGTTCCTAAAGTTTTATATTTTGATGAAATTTCTTCCGTAAAAGAAGATAAAAACTATGTAAGCGATCAATTACAAAAGTATTTTGATAAAAAATATATCAGAGTAAAGGATTAAAAAATGCCTCCAGATTATTATCAAGAGGCACTTATTAATATTTAATTTGTTTTAATCCTTAAAAACCTGATTTTCCTGTTCCTGAACTCTGATAAAAGTCGTTCTTTTTGACAATTCCTTCAATTTCGAAGCTCCAACATAAGTACACGTTGAACGTACCCCTCCTAAAATATCTTTCACGGTCTCTGAAACCGGACCTTTGTAAGCTACTTTCACCGTTTTACCTTCAGAAGCTCTGTATTCTGCAACACCACCTGAATGTTTATCCATTGCTGTTTTTGAACTCATTCCGTAGAATGTGCGGTATTTTTTACCGTTTTCTTCGATGATTTCGCCACCGCTTTCATCATGACCGGCAAACATTCCGCCAAGCATCACAAAATCTGCACCGCCACCAAAAGCTTTTGCAACATCTCCAGGAACTTTACAACCTCCATCAGCAATGATATGCCCACCTAAGCCGTGAGCAGCATCAGAACATTCAATAATTGCAGAAAGTTGTGGATAGCCAACGCCTGTTTTTACACGAGTCGTACAGACAGAACCTGGACCGATTCCGACTTTAATGATATCTGCTCCAACCAGAAGAAGCTCTTCAACCATTTCTCCTGTTACAACATTTCCGGCAATAATGATTTTATCAGGGAAATTGGCTCTTGCTTTCTTTACAAAACCCACAAAATGCTCGGAATAACCATTGGCAACATCAATGCATAGAAACTCTATTTTCGGGTGCTTTTCGAGGATTTGTTGAAGCTTTTCTTCATCAGCTTTTCCGGTTCCTGTACTTAATGCAATATATTGATGAATACTTTCGGGCTGACTATTTAAAAAAGCACTCCATTCTTCAACAGAATAATGCTTGTGAACAGCTGTAATAATTTTGTCTTTTGCCAATTCTACCGCCATTTCAAAAGTTCCCACCGTATCCATATTGGCTGCTATGATGGGAGTTCCTGTCCATTTCTTTTTGGTATGTTTAAAAGTAAATTCTCTTTCTAGGCTAACTTCCGAACGGGATTTTAATGTAGAACGTTTCGGGCGGAACATAACATCCTTAAAACCCAGTTTTATATCGTATTCTATTCTCATAATTTGGATAAATTAATAAGAATAAATGTAGGAAAAAGATTTAATGAAATAGTGGATTTGAAGGATTTTATAAATTCTTTAAGAATATACTTCATTAAAAATTACCCGCTGATTTAGCAAATTTGGCAGATTTTAATATTGAACTGACATAGGAAACTGGCGCGTTAAGAAAATTAAAATTTAATCCGTTAAAAAATTCCCACTGTTTGAAGCGCGACACCAATTTTGAATCGAAGAACAAATAACAAATTCGCGCAAGTTTTGGGAATTTTAGGATTAAATTTTAATTTTTAGCAGAAGTTTCCAAGTCTTGAACTTTTGGTTCTTTTGTTTCAAGACAAAAGAATATTTATAAAAAAGGGTGTAAAAAACTACTTTTTTCACACCCCATAAATTTATTTTTCCTCTCAAATCAAAACCGAGTTTTTCATAAAGCTTCTTAGCTCCGAGGTTATTTTCAGCAACATGAAGAAAAGGCGTTTTACCATCTTCAAATATTATATTTGAAACAAATGCGACCAATTGTTTTGCTAGACCTTTTCCCAGATAATCTGTATCTGTAATCACGGCGCTTACTTCTGTCATGTCATTCATCTGCATTCTCTGACCAGTAACTGCAACAAGTTTACCATCTTTAAAAATCCCAAAATATCGACCTAATTCTGGTGTTCTGTTTTTGAAATAGTGAGGATAAAACTTCTTGACAAATGCCAATAATTCATCATGATTTTCATTTTTAAGCTCGATTATTTCTTCAGTAAAATCCAATTCAATTTTATTTTCTAAAACATATTGATCGCAGACAAGCTGGGACATCTCTGTTTTAAAATCTCCTAAATCAGGTTTTGCTCCGAAAACGAGAAAATCATCACAGATTTTTGCATATTCTGTGATGTCTTTTTCTTTTGCAATCGTTGATGAACCTCCAAAAGCGGCGACTTCAGGATTATAAAACTTAGAATCTCCGAAGTTTAAGCAAAACTTTTCATGATATTCATTAAGTGAATGATATACAGGATTGTCTAATTTCTCGTACATTAATCAAACTTCATTACTTCTTCCAACGTTTTGATGTATTCGTAAGCTGTCATATCAAATTTTACAGGTACAATTGAGATGTATCCGGCAGCTAAAGCCGTTTCGTCGGCATCTTCAGATTCATCCATATTATTGAAATATCCTGTCAGCCAATAGTATTTTTTTCCGTGTGGATTTACTCTTTCGTCGAAGCTTTCTTCCCATTTTGCATTGGCCTGTTTGCAGACTTTAATGCCTTTAATTTCTTCTTTAGGAAGTTTCGGAATATTTACATTTAATACAATTCCTTTTGGCATTGGGTTTTCCAATGTTCTTTTAACGATATTTTGAATAAATTCTTTAGCCTGAGAAAAATCTGCTTCCCAACTGAAATCCTGTAGTGAAAATCCGATCGCAGGAATTCCTTCAACTCCAGCCTCAACAGCTGCAGACATCGTCCCGGAATAAATTACATTAATTGAAGAATTCGCTCCATGATTAATTCCTGAAACCACGATATCCGGTCTTCTTGTTAAGATTTTATCAAGCGCCATTTTTACACAGTCAACGGGAGTTCCGCTACAAGAAAAGTCTGTTTGTGGACCGTCAAGGGTAACTTCTTCGAAGCTTAAAGTTGAATTAATGGTAATTGCGTGGCCTTTTCCGCTTTGAGGAGAATTGGGTGCTACAACAACAACTTCTCCGATTTCGTTCATGAAACTGATAAGATTTCTGATACCAGGTGCTGTGATTCCATCATCATTAGTAACCAGAATAAGTGGTCTTTCCATATTAAATTTTAATTTTAACAAATATAGTGTAATTGAATTTCTTTAAAAATCTTTATGTTTAAATATTATTTTAATTTTCAAGTGCTTTTTTTATTCATTTTTGCAGAAAACTAATTTCAGATGAATTTTTTTCAATTGACGGTTTTATTGATAGTAATTGTAACTATAATTTACTCCTGGAAGAAGAATAGGCTTGTGGCAAATTTTCTCTTAGGAATATTAATTTTAATTGGTTTGAACAATCTTGATTTTCTTGACTTTGAAGGAGAAATAGATACACTTACCGCCTGTTTTATGATGTTCAGTTATCTTGGATTTAGTTTTACCTATGCTATTTATGGTTTTAATAAAAATTCTGATTACCATATTACTTATTTGTGTAGTTTTTTAGTGATTTTTATCTCAGTCTGCTTTTTCTGTATCGATGGAGGAAAATATTATGAATATAAATTCGGAATGGCTTCGAGAATCATCGTTTCGTTCTTTCTTCTGTATATTTTGACATTAATTGAAGATCGAAAAATAAAGCAGCATACTTCTAGTAATAAAAACTCTTAAAACTAATTGATATTTATAAATAAGGTATTAAATTTGATAGTTTGTAACAGTAAATTAAAAATTACTACTAATTAAAATACTTTTTAAAAAATTAATAAAAATACATTACAGATTTATGTGGAAAAATTTCAAGCTAAATAAATTTTTACTCCTAATTCCATTAACAAGTCTAATGTTTTGTTTCAACTCACCTAAAAATGACGATGAAAAGATGCAGACGATAATGGTGAGCGTAAAGAACACTCTTTCTTATCTACATTACAGCCCGAAAGCTATTAATGATGCTTATTCTAAGGATGTTTACAAACAATATTTTGAGATGATAGATCCGGGAAAAAGATATTTCCTGCAATCTGATATGGATGAATTCAGCAAGCATGAAACAAAGCTTGATGATTATCTTAACATCGGAGATCTTACGTTCTATAAATTGACAACAGACAGACTTTTCCAAAGAGTTGATGAGATTGATAAATTAACTCAGGATATTTTCAGTAAGCCGATCAATTTGGATGAAGATGAAACATTGGTTTTAGAAAATAAGCTTAAAAAAGCACCGGTTTCTAAGCAAGATCAATATAATGAGTGGAAAAAATTCATTAAATACAATATTCTTCAGGAAATTGAGTCTATAAACAGCAAAGAACAGGCTCAAAAAGAGAAAAAAGATTCTGTACAGAAATATAAGTTACAGGATACGATTAAACTTCAGATCCTTACTCCTGAGCAGAAAAAAGTAAAAGCTACAGACGAAGTGAAAGATCTTGTAAAAGACACGTTCACAAGGTTTAAGAAGAGAAATAAAATGAATTGGTTCACAGTGTATATGAATGCTTACACTGAGGTTTTTGACCCGCACACCAACTATTATTCTCCAAAGGATAAGGAAGAATTCGATATGACTTTCACAGGAAAAGTGATCGGTATCGGAGCTATCATTCAGGAGAAAAAAGGGTATTTATATCTTGGAGCCCTTACAATCGGAGCGCCAGCTTGGAAGTCTAAACAGCTTACAGAAGGTGATAAGATTCTAAAAGTAAAATCTAAACCAAAAGACGATGCTGTAAATGTTGTCGGAATGCTTTCTGAGGAGGCAGTAAGATACATCAGAGGTGAAAAAGGAACTCCGGTTACTTTGACAGTTCAGAAGAAAGACGGAACGATAAAAGAAGTTACAATGATCCGTGAGGAAGTTGCTATTGAAGATACTTTCGCAAGAAGTATTGTGGTAAATTCTCCAAACGGTAAAAAATATGGTTTCATTAATTTACCAAGTTTCAATGCAGATTTTGAAGATGCTAAAGGAAGAAACGCTTCTGATGACATTAAAAATGAGATCATTAAACTAAAAGCTCAAAACATTGACGGAATTGTTCTTGACCTTAGAAATAACGGTGGTGGATCTTTAACGGAAGTTGGTGATATCATGGGACTTTTCATGAATGCAGGACCTTATGTTCAGGTAAAAGACGGAAACGGAAAAATTCAGACATTAAAAAACAAGCAAGAAACTCCAATCTGGACTGGTCCGCTTGTTATCATGCAAAACGAACTTTCGGCTTCGGCTTCTGAGATCTTGGCAGGTGCAATGCAGGATACTGGAAGAGCGATGATTATCGGTTCTCCACAGTCTTTTGGAAAAGGAACGGTTCAGACTTTTGTTGATTTAAACAGATTCTTAAATACAGAAGATGACTTCGGTTCTTTAAAATTAACAATCCAAAAATTCTACAGAATTACGGGAGAATCTACGCAGAGAAAAGGTATTGTTTCTGATATTCAGATGAAAGACTTCTTCACGTATGCTGAAATAGGAGAGAGATATGATGATTATGCATTGGCATGGGATAAAATTCCAAGTACGACTTTCCAGAAGCTGAACTATTTCGATGTGAAAGCATTAGAAAAAGCAAGCAACGATAGAATGGCTAAAAACACCAACTATCAGTTATTGTTGGAGTCTGCTCAGTGGAGAGAAAAATTAGACAAAGAAGAAACGATAACGCTTAATATCAATAAGTTTAACGAATTGATGAAGCAAAGAAAAGCGCAGATCGAAAAATTCAAAGCATTGACGAAATTTGAAAACGGTCTTCAGTTCACTCTTTACCCAAGCGAGCTTGAGAGAGAGAAGAAAGATGAAGCATTCAAGAAAAAATCTGATATGTGGATCAAAAATCTTAAGAAAGATCCTTACCTTCAGGAAGCAATGAATATCATTGGTGATATGAATGCAAAACAATAAAATAAAAACCCCGCTAACTAAAATTAGCGGGGTTTTTTATGCAATCAAATTATATATATAATTACATTAATGTTGATTTTGTGTAATTATCTTCTTATATTTGAGGTTGTATGGAGAATGTAAAATTTATGTCGGTTTCAGATTTAATGAAAGAATTTCCAAATGAGCAGATATGTATTGAATATTTGGAAAAGCTCAGGTGGAATGGGAATGTAATAAGCCCATTTGATCCGACTTCAAAAGTATATAGCTGTAAAGGAAATAGGTTTAGATGTAAAAATTCGGGGAAATATTTTAATGTTAAAACGAATACTATTTTTGATAATACAAGACTAGAATTACAAAAATGGATTATAGCTATTTATATAATAACTTTTCAAAAAAAAGAGATTTCATCCGTACAACTAAGTAAAGATCTGGGTATTACTCAAAAGTCAGCTTGGTTTATGATCCAAAGAATTAAAAAATGTTTCGAGATTTAATTATAGAAAATAAATGATGGAAAATAATTTAGATAATATTTCAAATTTTATATTTTATCAGTCAGGTGATGGTAAAATAAGTGTTCAGGTTGTTATAGATAATGATGGTGAAACAATTTGGGCTTCTCAAAATTCAATAGCAAACATATTTAATACTTCTAAACAGAATATAAGTTATCATTTATCTAATATTTTTGGTGAAAATGAATTAGATGAAAATTCAGTTGTAAAAGAAATTTTGACAACTGCTTCTGATGATAAAAACTATAAAGTAAAGTTTTATAATTTAGATGCTATTATATCTGTTGGGTATAGGGTTAATTCTCATCAAGCAACACAATTTAGAAGGTGGGCAACAACAGTTTTAAAAGAATACTTAATAAAGGGATTTGTTTTAGATGATGAAAGGTTAAAACAAGGAAATAAACTTTTTGGGAAAGATTATTTTGCAGAACTACTAGAGAGAATTCGAGAAATTCGATCAAGTGAGAGACTTTTCTATCAAAAAATAACTGATATTTATGCAACTTCTATTGATTATGATTCTCATTCACTAACTACGAAAGATTTTTATGCGACGGTTCAAAATAAGTTACATTGGGCTATTCATCAACATACAGCCGCTGAGTTAATCCAATTACGAGCTGATTCAAGCAGACCCAATATGGGGCTAACTTCATGGAAAAATCAGAATAGAGATGGTAAAATATTAAAAACAGATGCAGTTGTTGCTAAAAATTATTTGAATGAAGAAGAATTAAGTGAACTGAACAGAGTTGTCACTATGTATTTAGACTTTGCTGAGAATATGGCAAGAAGACAAAAAGAAATGAAAATGGTTGATTGGATAGGAAGATTAGATGGATTTCTTTTATTTAATGAATATGGTGTTTTAAAAGATTCAGGCAAGATTTCAGCTTCTGTAGCAAAAAAATTGGCAGAAAAAGAATATGAAAAATTTAGAGTAATACAAGATATAGAGTATAGATCAGACTTTGACAAAGTAGTTGAAGAAATAAAAGTTAGTGGAAAATTACCAAAACAATCAGGACTCAGTATCAGAAAAGCTTTAGATGATTTTGAAAAAAATAAAAAGACTGATTTTGATCAAAAACTTAAAAAAGGATTGGGCTTTAATCCTAAAGACGAATAAAACCCCCGCTAACTAAAATTAGCGGGGTTTTTTATGCGATCAAATTAATTATTTAATTTCTACACATCCAACTCTTCCGCCTGCATTTCCTGTAGGCTGAGTATGGAAATCGTCTGCCGCAGCATGTACGATCATTCCTTTTCCGATGATATTTTTAGATTCGTCTGCACAACCAAGACACCATTTATCAGTTTTGAAAGTCAGCGTTGCCACTCCTTCCTGATTTGCCACTAAATTCCCGATATCTCCCATGTGGAAATGCTCGGCACCCCATTTTCCGTGATCGTCTTTTCCTGGATTCCAGTGCCCTCCTGTTGAGGTTCCGTCTGCTGCTGAACAGTCGGCTTTTTCATGAATATGTACCGCGTGAATTCCCGGAGTAAGATTCGTGACATCAAGTTTCATTACAACTTCATTTCCTTTTTGAGTAAACTTTGCAGTTCCTCCCGTCTGTGTTCCGCTTTTAGCGTTGACTGAATACGTTTTTACCGTTCCGCAAGAAACAGCAAATAATGCACAGCCCGCCAATAATGCTAATGTTTGTACCTTCATTTTAAATGATTTTTATAGTGATTTATAATTATATAAATTTAGGAACATTTTTTAGAAAGCTTCATAATCTTGCTCTTTTTTATGTTAAATAGGCTGTTTTTACAATTCAGTCTGTAAATTTTACCGTTCGGAAAGAAAAAATTAGCAGATCTAAATTTTCAGATTAATTTTGGAATCAAATTAAGACCAATGAAAACACAGGGACAAAAATTATTACTTCTCATCACCTTTTTATCATTTATCTTGAGTTATTCTCAGGTAAAGATTTCAGGAAAAGTGACCTTTCGAAATAAAGGAGTAAGTGATGTAAATATCACACTTAAAAACACTTACGATGGAGCAACTACAGACGCAAACGGTAACTTTACATTTGAAACTTCTGAAAAAGGGAATCAGATATTAAGCTTTACCCATTCAAAATATAATGATGTTGAAAAATCAATTGTTATTGATAATCAGGATGTTTCAGTAAATGCAGAATTGAAAGAACAAATCAACGAAATCGATGCTGTGGTGGTTTCTGCAGGCTCAATCGAGGCGAGCGATAAGAAAAGAGCAACCGCTTTATTAACGCCAATTGATATTTATACGACAGCGGGAGCAGACGGGCAGATTTCTTCGGCCTTAAATTATCTTCCGGGCGTTCAGAAAGTAGGCGAAACGGAAGGATTGTTCATCCGTGGAGGTACAGGAACCGAATCTAAAATTTTCATGGATGGAAGCTTAATTAATAACTATTTCTCAAGCTCAGTTCCGGGAATTGCAGGAAGAGATCGTTTTAACACCTCTCTTTTTAAAGGAAATGTATTTTCGAGCGGAGGATATTCCGCGTTGTACGGACAGGCTCTTTCCGGTGCTTTGATGTTGGAAAGTGTTGATCTTCCGGATCAGAGTTCTTATGATTTTGGAATCTCACCGATCTTTTTAAGCGCAGGATTTCAAAAATTGAGTGAAGATAAAAACCATTCTTACGGAGCAACTTTGGGATATTCAAATTTAAATCTAATGCAGGAAGTTCTGAATTTTAATACAGATTTTATCGATGCTCCGCAAGGCGTAAATGCTGATGCAAATTTCAGAATTAAAACAAAATCTGGTGGATTTTTCAAATATTATGGAATGTACGACACGAACAGTATGGGCGTGAAAACCGAAAGCTTAGAAGCTGATAATCAGTTTTCTTTAATTAAATTGAAAGGGAAGAACACGTATCATAATTTATCTTTCAAGCAAAAATTTGGGAGATATCTTTTAAATGCAGGAACTTCTTATTCATTCAACAGAACAGATCTTAATTTTTCAACAGAATCCAATGAAGTTGAAGCAGATAAGATGAGGTTGCTCACAGACGGAAATTATATCAACCTAAAAGCAGTTTTAGAAAGAAAAATAAACAAAATCAGCGCCTTACGAGGAGGTTTTGAATTAAACAGCACCGACGAAAAACTTTCTTTTGAAGAAATAAATAAACATTACAAAGATCTTATTTCAGCCGTTTTTGTGGAAACAGATTTGGGTTTCAGCAATCAATTGTCAGCGAAAATAGGAGTGAGGGCAGAAAATTCATCTTTTCTTGGTAAAACAAATTTTGCACCGCGTATCGCTCTGGCGTATCGTTTGGCTAAAGACTGGACAACCTCTTTCGCATACGGACTTTTCTATCAAAATCCTGAAAGTAAATACATTAACGGTCCCGCAAATCTTGATTTTCAAAAATCTCAACATTATATTTTGCAGGTTCAGAGAACGACGGATGGCAGAAGTTTAAGATTTGAAGCTTTTTATAAAAAATATGATCAACTGATTAAAGTTTCAAATCTTGGATTTAATAATAATCAAAATCAACCCGTTCAAACAGCAGATAACAACAACGGATTCGGTTATGCAAAAGGATTGGAGCTGTTTTGGAGAGATAAAAAAACATTCGACAATATTGATTATTGGATCAGTTATTCGTTCCTCGATTCAAAAAGAGATTTTATGAATTACCCGATAAGCTTAAAGCCAAACTTCGCATCAGAACACACACTTTCTGCGGTTGCGAAGAGATTTATTCCAAAGTGGAAATTAGGAGTTAATCTTTCTTATACATACGCAAAAGGACGACCTTATTATGATTTTGCAACGAAAGATGTGAACGGCGAGACGATTAATTATACTAGAAACGAAGGAAGATTGAAGGATTATAACGCACTTAATTTAAGCTTTAATTATCTTCCAAATCTTGGGAAAAAAGACGCCAAAGCTTTCACTGTTTTTGTATTGAGCGTTTCAAACGTTTTAGGATCAAAAAATGTATACGGATACAATTTTTCGTCAGATGGATCAAGAAGTTCTGCAGTAGTTCCTCCGGTGAATACTTTTGTCTTTATTGGCGCATTTATAAGCTTTGGAGTTGATAAAACTCAGGATGCGATTAATAATAATTTGTAAAAATCTAAACAATCTGTATTTTTAATGATTTAATTATATTGATTAAATACATATCTTTGAATAAAATATAAACTAACCTCAAAAATTAGAAATAATGAAGAAATATCTATTAAGTTTTGCTTTAGCTTTTATGGGCTTAACGGCATTTGGTCAGACAGCTTACGAAAAATCAATGACTGAAAAAGTTGCCAAGCTGGAAACAGTAAAATCGGCAGAAGATTTTCAGACGTTGGCCAATGATTTCGAAAGAATATCTAGAATAGACCAAAACCAATGGTTGCCGGTTTACTACATTGCTTATTCTTATATCCAGAAAGGGAGAGCGCAGATGAACGCGGGCAAGAAGGATGAATTATTAACCTATTCAGGAGCTGCTGAAAAATATTTGATGCAAGCTGAAAGTATTGCTGGGAAAGACAATTCTGAGATCCATTTATTGAAAAAAATGGCATATTCTTTAAGAATGATGGAGAATCCTCAGCAAAGATATATGACAGACGGTGTGAAGGCTGCAGAAGAGCTTAAAACAGCTGAACAGCTAGATCCAACCAATCCAAGAATTGCTTTGATTAAGGCTGAAGACATGTATTTCACTCCTGAACAATACGGAGGAAGCAAAACAAAGGGAATTGAGCTTTTCAAACAGGCTTTGGAGAAATTTAATGCTTTCAAACCGAAATCTGCATTAGATCCAAACTGGGGAAAAGGTGAGGCTCAGTATTTTATCAGCCAAGGTGCTAAGAAATAAAAAACTCAAAAATATTCATAAACCTTCCAAATCTTGGAAGGTTTTTTTGTGCAGCTCAGTTATTGAAAATGACGGTTCGGTGAGAAATAATTTTTAATACCTTTAATTAAAACTAATTTTGGACTAAGAAATTCAATCATGAAACGCAAAAATCTTATCACCTTACTTTGGATATCATTGGTTACTTCAATGTTCTTCTTTATCTTTTTTACAGATGAAAAAAACGTTGAAAATTTTTTACTGACCGTATTGATATCTTTCATGTATTCGTTCGTTTTAGGTGCAGGAAATGGCTTAATTAATGATTTTCTTAATAAAAAATTTCCTTGGTCTGAGGCTACAACAAAAAGAGCGGCCATAAGCATTGTTTCGATTCTTATTGCGAATATTATTTTAGTCTATTTCTGTAATTATGTGAATTTTGTACTTATTCAAAAAGCGGTAAATACGGCAGAATATTTTTCCGGAAGATATAATTTCATCAATTGGTTTACGATAAATGTTGCCTTGCTGATTTCTGCTTTTCTCCATGCGAGAGGCTTCATGGAAGAACTTAAAAAAACGTCCAAAAAAGAAGTTGTAGAGCAAAAGTTGATTGCAAAATCTGCCAACGCACAATTTGAGAGTTTAAAAAACCAGTTAGACCCGCATTTTCTTTTCAATTCATTAAATGTTTTAAGTTCATTAATTGATGAAAACCCGAGACAGGCTCAGAAGTTTACTGCTTCAATGTCAAAGATTTACAGATATGTTTTAGAACAGAAAGATAAAGAATTAGTTACGGTTGAGGACGAGATTGAATTTGCAAAAACCTATTGTGATCTCTTAAAAACCAGATTTGAGGACAGCGTAGATTTTGTTTTTGATGTAAATAAAGAAGATTATAGAAGATATGTAGTTCCGCTTTCGCTGCAATTGTTGTTGGAAAATTGTATCAAGCATAATTTTGCGACTTCTTCAAAACCATTAATTATTAAGGTTTTTTCTGAAAATGATACGCTTTGTATTGAAAATAATCTTCAGGTGCGCGAGCAGATGAAAGAGAGCGCAGGAATCGGTTTGTCGAATATTGTTCAGCGTTATTCCCTGCTGACAAAAAAAAATGTTTTTATAGAAAAATCAGAAGATTATTTTAAAGTAAAACTTCCGATATTGTTAGCTAAACCAAACGAAACGAGTATAAAAGTTGAAGATAACGACAAAGCTTATGAAAGAGCCAAAAAAAGAGTAAAAGAGATCAAAAGTTTTTATGGAAACCTTACTTCGTATTGTATTATTATTCCATTTTTGATCATTGTAAATCTTACTACCAATCCAAAACACATCTGGTTTTATTTTCCAATGTTAGGCTGGGGAATCGGAATTATTGCCCACGGAATAAGCGTTTTTGCAATCGGTAAAGGCTGGGAAGAAAAAAAGATCAGAGAAATTTTAGAAAAACAAGATAAAAGATAAAAACTACTAATATGGAAAATATGGATCAAAACGACCTTCGTTACAAGGAAGCGGAAAGAAAAGTGAAAAAAATAAAGAATTTTTACGTTTTCATTTTCATTTATTTTGCTGTGAATATTTTTATTTTATTTCTGAATTACAGAGAATTAGAGCCCGGACAAACCATTTGGAGCCTTAAATATTTCTCTCTCCCAATATTCTGGGGAATCGGAGTTGTCGGCTATGGGATGAGTGTTTTTTTACCCGGATTTTTACTCGGAAACAACTGGGAAGAGAAAAAAATAAAAGAACTCATGAACAAGGAGAAACATTAATTTCACTATTTTTATACAGCACAATTTTTATTGTGCTTTTTTTATTTCACAAAACTAATCACCAAAAACAAAATAATTATGAAAACTCTGTACGTTATCTATTTTGCATTAATGCTCTTTTGGTTCGTCAATGAAATTTATTATTCCTTAAAATTAAAAGCAGGAAAAGATGACAAAAAAGTAAAAAATAAAGTGAATCTCACAAAGATCTGGATATTATTTAGTTTCTGCTTTTTCTGTCCGATGTTGATCGTAAAATTTACAGATTTCACCATTTTAAGAACAGAATGGATTCTATTTTTAGGAATCGCATTACTCGTTTTTGGAATATTTTTAAGACTTTCCGTCATCCGATTTCTTGGGAAATATTTCACCGTAGAACTCGCCATTAAAAATGATCACAAACTCATAAAACACGGGTTTTACAGACTTGTAAGACATCCTTCTTATACCGGAGTTTTGTTGGGGTTGATTGGTTCCGGCTTATTTCTAAATAATTGGCTCTCATTAATCGTTGCTTTTTTACCCATGTTTTTAATGATTATTGATCGAATAAAAACTGAAGAAAATGCTTTGATTCAACAATTTGGAAACGAGTATTTAGAGTATAAGAAAAGCACCAAGAAACTGATTCCGTTTATTTATTAAAAGATGAAAATTATTTAAATACCACAAAATCACCAAAAACAAAATACCATGAAAACCATTGAAATCATTTTTTACCTTGTGACCATATTTTGGTTCATCAATGAAATAAGGAATACCAAAAATCTGCGACCTAAAAAAGGAGATACTAAAGTTAAAGACAACCTCAATATTTATATCATTTGGACTATTTTTATTTTAGGATTATCATTGCCAATCATTATTGCAAAGACTACTGATTTTTCTATTGCGAAAGGAGAGTGGATCCAATATTTAGGGCTTTTTCTTTACGTTTTAGGAATTGTTTTAAGAATTGTAATTATCAATTATTTAGGAAAATATTTCACTCTTGACCTTACCATAAAACAGGATCATAAACTCATTACAGATGGCTATTACAAATTGGTGAGACATCCGGTTTATACTGCTGTTTTAGTGACATTTTTAGGATTCGGACTGTTTCTGAATAACTGGATTTCCCTTGCATTTGCTTTCCTTCCGGTTTCTGTAGCTTTAATTTCGAGAATTAAAAACGAAGAAACTGCTCTTATTGAAAACTTTAAGGACGAATATATTAATTATCAGAAAAGAACGAAAAAACTGATTCCGTTTATTTATTAGTTAAAATTTATTGCAGATGCTTCGACTTCGCTCAGCATGACATCGCTAAAAAATACTTTTAAAATAAAGCAGTTAGTATTAGGAATGTCATGCTGAGCGAAGTCGAAGCATTTCTATATAAACTAACTTAATAAAGCAGAAAATTACACCCAATCACCTGCGAAAATCTGTGTAATCTGCGGGAATTAAAAAATATCATTTCCATTAATCAAACATTTTTACATTTCAGTATCCATTTTCTACCGCTCGGTAACATAAAGTTGATTGGAAGCTCTTTATTGACCTAAATTTGAATCAACAAAAACAAACAAAACAATTAAAAATAACATCATATGGAAACTTTTGAAAACAAAGAAAACCGAGCTTACAGAAAAGCAGAAAGAAGAGTTAAAGAATTAAAAGGATTCTACGGAAATCTTACTTCTTATTGTCTTGTAATTCCTTTTTTATTGGTTCTTAATCTTTTAACTTCTCCTGATCATTTATGGTTTTACTGGCCGATGTTAGGTTGGGGAATGGGTCTTGCCGCACACGGAATCAACGTTTTCGGAATCGGAAAAAACTGGGAAGAAAAAAAGATCAAGGAATTGATGGATGAAGAAAGAAAAAACGTAAAAACACTTTAATAAATTAATAATAATCATTTAAAAATCAATATCATGAATTATAATCAAGCAGAACAAAGAGTAAAAGAATTAAAAAAATTCTATAAAGGTATATTTTGGTTCGCCATCATTACAGGATTCGTTTTCTTAGACGATATTTTTGAAAAGGGAACGTTTGATTTCTCACTTTACGACGGCTCAATTATTTTAGGAATCTGGGGAATTATTTTAACGGTAAAAGCGGTAAAATTATTTATTTTTGATTCTGAATGGGAAAAAGAAGTAATGGAAAAGGAGATGAGAAAATCAAAAGAGCCAATAAACTTTTAATACCTGAGAACTTTTATTTAATTTTAATTCCAAATTCAAAACTAAAAAATCAATGATCAAAACTGTCATTATCGAAGACGAAAAACCTGCAGCAAGAAAGATAGAAAGAATGTTGAGCCTGTTTCCTGAATTACAGGTTGTTGCAAGTATTGAATCTGTGGAAGACGGAGTGAAATGGTTCTCAGAAAATGAGCATCCGCAACTTATCTTTTCAGACATCGTTTTGGGTGACGGTTTATCGTTTGATATCTTTGAAAAAGTTCCTACAAAAGGATTTATCATTTACACGACAGCGTTTGATCAGTATACATTGAAAGCCTTTAAACTGAATAGCATCGACTATCTTTTAAAACCAATTTTAGAAGAAGATCTTGCCGGAGCAATTGAGAAATTCAAATCATTTCTTCCATCAGGAAATTCTGTTACTTCACAGGAAATTAAGCAGTTAATTAAGAAAGATAAGACAACGCTTTCCAGAGTTTTGGTTAAAATTGGATATAATTTGAAGATCGTTCAGACTAGCGAGATCAGTTGTTTTTTCAGTGAAAATAAGATCGTTTATCTTCAAACAGAAGACCGTACTTATCCTTCAGATTTTACATTGGATGAACTGGAAGATGTCTTGGATGAAAAGAAATTTTTCCGTGCAAACAGGCAATTCATTATTAGCTCAGATTACATTAAAAATATTCACACATCACCCAACTATAAAGTAGAATTGGAGTTTCAACCTCAGGAAGAAATTACAGTAAGCCGTGATCGCGTGAAGGATTTTAAAGATTGGTTAGTAGGTTAATTTTATCTAAAAACTAAACACTATCAACTATCAACTAATCACCTGTAATCAATCCTGTTAGACTCTGTGTCTTCAAGTTGTTGTACAATAGATTTTGGGATTTCATCGCTGTCAATCGGGAAGCTGATTGAGTCGGGAAAAAACGTTTTTCGATCTGCTTTCTGAAAAATTTCGAACAGGGCAATCGGCTCTTGATTAAAACTAATACACGTACTTATAAAATGCAACTCATGGAGCTTATATTCTGGATTTTTCAGTTTTTCCTTGATATCTTTTATTCTTGAAATAAAATGTCTCTGACGGATAAACGTATTGCTGTTCATGATGATAAAAACATAATCTGAATAGGCTGTGACCTTTCCAAAATACTTGTGATGATCGCCACCGCTTCTTTCTATAAAATATTCTCCGGAGGTTTCGGATTTATAGATTTCCATTGCAGAACGCCAGATTCGGTCATCTTTTGCCTGTAAAATGTTTTCAGGAAGATTTCTATTGTAAGAATACCAACAGCCTACCAAACGATCCAAAAGAACGGTATTTTGTTTGGCGTTATTCATATTAATTCTAAGATCATTAAAGTTAAATGCTTCCGTATTTGAATTAATAAAATCAATATAATTTGAATATCCCAACACTTTAACAATGAGACTTAATTTTGCCAAATTAGGTTTGCTTAAAACAGCATTTTCGTTTTGATAATATTTCTTTAGTTTTTTGATTATCAAGTGTTCATAAAGGTAGTTTGAACCTAACAATTCCGGTTCTTTCTTTATGCTTTTTTCTGTGTTGTCATTGACAATTAAATCATTAAGTTCTGCAACAATGTATGACCACTCGGTTTTTGTGACATCTTCCCAATTATTTTTCTTTAAAAAATGGAGACTTAAGAAATTCATTAATTTCTCAAGGTGTAAGATATCTTCTTTTTTCATTTGTTTATTTTAATTTTATAAGACTAATTTAAGATTTTTTTACAACTAAAAAAGATTATTGTAAGACTTTTATTTTTTTAATCCATCCAAATTTGAGTAGAAAATAAAAGTTAAAACAATGGAAACAAAAATGTTATTACAGAACGATTCTCTCTGGAACAGACTTCAGAACTTTTCGTTAGATGCTCCCAATGTTGATTTTCCTTTCTCAAAAAAATTAGCAAAAGAAGAAAACTGGAGTGTAGATTTTACTAAAAAAGCAATAGAAGAGTATAAAAAATTCGTTTATCTCTGCTGTGTTCTCCCAAATGGCGCTTCACCAAGCGAAATTGTAGATAAAGTATGGCACATGCATCTTATTTACACTCAAAATTATTGGGAAGAATTTTGTCCGGATATTCTGAAAAGAAAACTTCATCACCATCCATCAAAAGGAGGTTTTATAGAAAAAGATAAACATCAGAACTGGTTCTCAGATACTTTAAAAAACTACAAAGAAATTTTTAACCAAGACGCACCAGAAGATATCTGGAGTAATACAATTAAAAATCCTCAGCATAAAAAATCATGGTTCAAAGGACTGAGGATTGCCACTTTAATTGGTCTTTTATTGATGGTGTATTCCTGCTCCGACAATACGCTTAATACACTGACAATCTTTGTTGCAGTGATTATAATCTTTTTTCTCTTTATAAGCTTGGTCTCAGCGGTTTTAGAGGCAAATACTCCAAAAGATCAGGATAAAAATGGTAACAGTAATGCTGACGGTGGCGGTTGTAGCGGAGGTGGAGGAAGTTGTAGCGGTGGCGGTTGTGGAGGAGGCTGCGGAGGTTGTGGTGGTTGCGGAGGATAATCAAAAAAGATTAACGATGAAAAAGATAATCATTCACACAGCTCCGTTTATAATAAGTTTGATTTGGCTTATTTTGAACAAAAATACCTTTAATCCGATTTCCTTAAAAGGTCCGGATTTCCTGAAATTCTATTTGATTCTTTTGCTTGGATTTTATGCTTCAGTTTTCCTTTTAAATTCATTAAAAGAAACGGTTTCTAAAATTACATTTTACTTCATGATTTCGATTTTCGTTTTGGGAATTGTAAAATTAATTAGAGGAATTTTTTTAGGAAAACCTGTAGGATTTTTAATTATGATTTTAATTTTAGAAGTTATTGTTATGTTGTTTCTTAATTTATCTGAATTAAAGCAAAAGATTAAATAACTATTTTTGAATTATTTCAAAAAAATAAACCCGAAACAAACTGCTTCGGGCTTCTTATAATTTATCTGGAAATTTACTTTTCTTCCGTCTCTTTGGCTGTTTTATAATCGTATTCTTTACACATGTAGTAAGTAATTCCTAACAGAATAATGCTTAATAGCAAGTGTGATTTTTCGGGATGCACGATCGCCTGATAAAGATTATATCCAAAAACGGCAGATACAATTCCGATTAATACTTGATTTGCTTGAGCGTACTGGTTTTTTAATGAAATTTTCATGATTAATATTTTTAATTGTTATTTATCAAGTAAGTACAACAATTCGAAATATGTTACAGAAAAAAATTAATTACAAAATTATCTTCATTCAAACTACTTCATCAGACTGATATTGGTAAGCCCTCCGTCTGCAAGAATTTCTGTTCCAACAACAAAAGTTGATTCATCTGATGCTAAAAATACGGCCGCGTTTCCAATGTCCGATGGCAATCCCTGTCTGCCAACCGGAGTAATGTCTATCCATAACTGTTTTACCTGTTCCAATTGTTCTTCCGGGACAATTTTTCCAAAAACCGGCGTGTCAATAGAACCTGGTGAAAGGGCATTCACTCTTATTTTCTTCGGCAGTAAATCTAATGACAAACCTTTGGCTAATGATATAATGGCGGCTTTGGCAGCTCCATAAATTGCCATTCCCGATGCGGCACGATGAGCAGCACTTGATCCGATAAGAATGATGGAAGCTCCTTCATTAAGATAAGGAAGTGCTTTTTGAACGGAAAAGTAGGCGCTTTTCAGGTTTAAATCCATGTATTGATCATAACTTTTTTCTGTTACATCTTCAATACTTCCCAACGGAACGCCATCAACAATACCTCCTGCATTCACTACCAAGACGTCAATTTTTCCAAATTTTTCAGATGTTTTCTTAAAGACATTTTCCAGATCATCAAGATTGGTGACATCTCCTTTAATTCCGATAAATTCTGAACCTAAAGCGTCGACAGAACTGTTTAAGGTTGTCTCATTTCTTCCCGTAATTGTACCAACCGCCCCTTCATTTTTGAATGATTCTGCAATACCAAATCCGATACCGCTGTTGCCGCCTGTAACGACGGCTACTTTATTTTTTAATCTGTTCATTTTTTTAATAATTAAAAACCAAAAATTCCACCTGAAACGGCAATTTGTTCACCCGTAATCCATCCTGCATCGTCTGAAGCAATAAACACAGCAGCTTTTGCAATGTCTTCTGGTTGTCCCGTGCGTCCGAGTGGTGTGTTGGATACAAACTTAGTTTCGGCTTCACTACCGATAAATCCGGCTGTGTGAGAACCTTCTGTTTCTACGATACCCGGCAAAATAGAATTGATTCGGATGTTTCTGCCTGCAAATTCTTTTGATAAAGCAACGGTAAAAGCATCTAAGGCTGTCTTTGTCGCAGAATATACTGAACCTGTTGGCAACGGAGATCTGCTTGCGCCTGAACTGATATTGATGATATTTCCGCCTTTTTCACCAAATAGTTTTAATGCTGATTGAATCGCAAAAATAGAACCTAAAACATTGATATTGAATTGCTGATGAAATGTTTCTGCTGACACTTGTTCAATAGGTTCGTAGTTATAAATTCCGGCATTATTTACCAAAACATCCAATGTACCGAAAGCATTTTTTGTTTCGTCAAAAAGTCTGATGACATCTGCTTCTTTCGACACATCGCCTTGTACGGCAATTGCAGTTCCGCCAGAGCTTGTGATTTCGTTTACCACTTTATCCGCATCAGCTTTACTTGATGCATAATTAACGACAACTTTTGCGCCTTCTGCTGCAAAATATTTTGCGATTGAAGCACCTATTCCTTTTGAAGCACCTGTAACTACAGCTACTTTATTTTTTAATTTACTCATTGTTTTTGTTGTTTAAAAACTTAGGAGCAAAATTACCACATTGAAATTTATTTTAGTAACTTTGTAACTAAAAGTAACAGTAACCTCTAAGTAACAATGTAACCTTATGGAATGTAAACCTCTTGAAAAAGAACTTCATAAAAAGGAGATGATGGCCGTTCAGGATTCGATGGATGTGTTGAGTGGGAAATGGAAGATATCTATTATTTCATCAATCTGCTATTACAATAAAAGACGATTTTCCGATATTCTGAATGATGTTGTTGGGATTTCCAACAAAATGCTGAGCAAAGAATTGAAAGAACTGGAAATCAATAAACTGATAAACCGTACGGTTTTGAATACTCAGCCTGTAACGGTACAATATGAATTGACCAAACACGGGAAAACATTGCAGACGATCATTAATAATCTAACAGACTGGGGAATTGCTCACAGAAAGGAAATTATTGGGAAATAGGGGAGTTTTTTTGGAATCAATTAAAAGATATTTTTTTAAATTAAGATAAATTAAATAAGTAATGGAAAGTTTTGATTTTGAAACAAACGGTTTTCTTCATGATAAAATAAATGGAAGTGAAAACAATAGTGGATTAAACACTTCTAATGTATGGCACGAAATGGGACATGTAATTGGAAATTTGATATGTCAAAAACTTGGTTACAAATTGGGAGAGATTACTGAAATTCATTTAAAAGGGATAAATGGATCAAAAGTAAAGTATGACAATCTTTTTTTTCATATTGAAAATTCTGAAATGCATTGCCATAAAGAAAATTTGGATTTTTATGGATATCCAAATTGTAACTATTTGGATTTTTCAGATGAAGAAGAAATGAAGCAAAGAGTAGAAAATAATTCTAAGCTTCTGCTTTTTTATTTTATACAGCTTTTTTCGGGGGGTATTTTTAATATTTATTATCTAAATAAGAATCCTGATTTTGAGTGTTTTGAAAATTGTTTTAGAGATGCTGATATTACAAATTTGGAAAGTGTTAATGGTAGAGCTGGGAACGATTGGACAAAATGCCGCAGATATTTAGGTTACATAAAAGGGAATTTAGGAGAAATTATATATTTTAGAAATGAATTGTTCAACATTTTTCAAGAATATAAAATATTTGAATCTTTCCAAAGTTTAATTGAAAAAACTGCGGAAAGATTCAATGAGGAAATAATTAATAAAAAGGATTTAGAAGAAACGTTGTTAGAAGTAAAATATATTTTAGATACAATTGAGAATAAATTTTTTGAAAAACTAAAAGAAGAAATTGACCTTTGTTTTGATAAAATGTAATTTATCCAATTACTCCGCTTCCGATAAGTTCATCATCAAGATACCACGAGGCAAATTGTCCTTCTGCGATGGCAGATTGTGGTTCTTCAAATTCCATATAAAAGGCATTTTCAAATTGGAAGATCGTTGCTTTCTGCAAGGCCTGTCTGTAACGGAATCTCGCCAATACTTCCATTGATTCTCCATTTTTCAGCCTTAGATCTTCGCGAACCCAGTGAAGTTCAGAATTATCAACTTTCAAGGCTTTTTTATGCAAACCTGGGAAGCTGTGACCTTCTCCAACGAAAACAATGTTGTTTTCCATATCTCTGGATACGATAAAACAGCTTTCTTTATGTCCGCCGATTCCTAATCCTTTGCTTTGACCGATCGTGAAAAATTGGGCACCCTGATGCTTTCCGATCACTTTTCCGTCCGCTTTTTTATAATTGATTTTTTGACTTAAAAATTCTAATTCTTCTTGTTTTGAAGAAAATTCCGGTGTTTCCTGAGAAAATAAAGGTGAATCTTTGAAAATTTCTACAATTTCACCTTCTTTTGCAACCAATTGTTGTTGTAAAAACTGAGGAAGACTTACTTTTCCGATAAAACATAATCCCTGCGAATCTTTTTTATCAGCCGTAACCAATCCGATTTCTTTTGCGATTTCTCTTACTTCAGGTTTCGTTAATTCTCCGATAGGGAATAATGCTTTAGACAATTGATCCTGATTCAACTGACATAAAAAGTATGATTGATCTTTATTATTGTCTTTTCCAGCTAAAAGATGAAAAATTTCTTTTCCGTTTTCGTCGAAAGTAGAACCTACTCTTGCATAATGTCCTGTCGCTACTTTATCTGCACCTAAAGACATTGCTGTTTTCATAAAAACATCAAATTTTACTTCTCTGTTACACAAAACATCAGGATTTGGAGTTCTTCCTTTCTGATATTCATCAAACATATAATCAACGATTCTTTCTTTGTAAAGATCGCTCATATCAATCACCTGAAACGGAATTCCCAACTTCTGGGCAACCATCAATGCATCATTACTGTCCTCTATCCAAGGGCATTCATCTTCTAACGTTACCGAAGCATCGTTCCAGTTTCTCATAAACAAAGCCACCACTTCATGACCTTGTTGCTGCAGCAAATATGCTGTAACACTGGAGTCTACACCTCCAGATAATCCTACTACTATTTTCATTTTATTTCAATTTTACGAAACTCTTAACGGGAGTTCTTAGTTTGATGCGGCAAAAATACAACTAAAAAAATTCGTAAAAAAACCATAATTTTAAACATCGATAAAAACAATTTATATGAAAAAGTTTATTATTCCTTTAGTGTTGATGCTTTCAGGATCGGCATTTTCTCAAGTTTCGGTAGGCACAACAGAACAAAATAATAACAAATGGACTTTCGGAGGCGGAATTGGAGTTGGTTTTGGAAGCCAGAGTTCATTTTATTTACAGGCTTCACCAAGAGTAGGTTACAGGCTTACTGATGATTTGGAAGGAGGAGTCATTGGAAGTGTTTCCTGGCAGACTTCAGATTATTATCGCTCGACAATGTTCGGAGTTGGCCCGTTTTTGAATTATTATATTGCCAGAACGTTTTATTTAAGTGCTAATTATCAGCATTACTTCATCAATTATAAAGATAAATATTACGATTATAAAATGAATGAACAGGAAGATGCTTTGTATCTTGGAGGAGGGTATATGCAAAGAATCGGGAATAATTCTTTTATGCAGATTGGGGTAATGTATAATGTTCTCTGGAAAGAGAATTCAAGTATATTTTCTAGCGGTTTAGTGCCTAATATTGGATTTGTAGTTGGATTGTAAGATTAAAATTCATTTAAACATTGATATAAAAACAATTCCCGAAGCATCTTGCCCCGGGAATTTTATCTGTGTTGATATTAAATTACTAAAATATTACGATAAAAGTTGAACCTCCAACAGTAAATAGGTTACCGTTAACAACCGGAGTGCCGTAACCTAAAAGATCGGTTACCGGCGGGTCTAATGGACCACAACCCATACGCATTGTATAATAACCGCCTATTGCTACTCCCGAAGTATCTCTAACCCCGAATTTCATGCCTGCCCATTTTGCAGCCGTCCAAAGTGATGATGGAACCGGGTTTCCAGGAAGATTATATGGGTTTAAATAATCAGCGTTCACCACCCAGCTATTAATTAAAGGGGTATCGGGATAGGTAGGATTAAATGTGTCTGCAGTATTAACATCTGCAGTATAGTAAGCTTCAATAACACCTAATGGCGATGAAGACGCAGGTCCTAGTACCGATAGTGAAGTGTTCGCTTGAATATTGGGACTACAGTTTCCTGTTGTACTTGCGTAATTTGATTTCCAAATCGTATATTCAAGAATGGTATCTGTATAGTTTTGGATATAAAGATCGTCCTGCGCCGAGGCGAAAAATGAGGCAATAAATGCTGTCAATAAAAAAAGTTTTTTCATAAGATTTTAATTTTCAGATTTATAGTTTTTATTAGCTTGTTTGTTGTATTCGCCGTACACTTGAACAGCCCAAGTAAGAATTTTTTCCTTGTCTCCGCGTGTTTGTTTTTCTATTTCAGCATAAGAAACTCCAGATGAAGCAATGAGGTCTTTTGCAGCCGGAAGAAGCATTTCTTTTTTATAATCGCTCAATTCAGCAGATGTTCTTGGCGTTGTGGGAGCAGGTTCTTTCTCCATTGCTACTTTTTTAATAGCTAAGTTGAATTTTTGTACAGCTTCGGGCTTTGAGATATCCGGAGTTGTATTTGTCGCCATATTCTCATTAGCGCAAGACAAAACAGTGAGCATCGGAATACCTAAAAGTAAAATTGTTTTTCTTAATTTCATGATAATTGTTTTGAATTAAATGATTAATAAATAACAACCCAAGTTGCTCCTCCTAGTGTAAAAAGGACGGCATCTGTCATAGATGGAGGAATTACGTTACCCGCTAAATTTGAAAATACAGTTGTGCTTCCACAAAATTGTCCCAGAAAATAGTATCCCCCTACATTTACTCCGGATTGATCCTGTACTCCGAACTTAATACCTGTCCAAGTTGTCACGTTACTGAAAACATTGAGAACGCCTGACGGAGCATAATATGGAGCTGCAAAATTGTTGTTAACGATCCATCTGCCTACTTGAGGAGTTGTTGGAACTGCTGCGTTAAATGCGAAAGTATTATTTACATTCCCATCATAACTTGCATCTATTGAAACTAAAGGATCATTAGTATATCCTAATTTTAATAAATTGTTTGTAACGTCCCTAGCTTCTAAATTAGGAGTACATCCCGTTGCTGGACTTCCTAAATTTGATTTTAGCAAGTTATACTCTACATAATTAGGAGTATAATTTTGTATATAAAGAGTTCCTGGGGCTGGTGTTTGAGCAGAAATGCAATATGAAGCAACGAATGTTGCCAGTAAGAGTATTTTTTTCATGATTTTAGTTTTCAGATTTGTAGTTTTTATTGGTTTGCTTGTTGTAATCTCCATAGACTTCTACAGCCCATTTAAGGATTTTTTCTCTGTCACCTCCGGTTTGTCTTTCGATTTCAGAATAAGAAACTCCTGATGAAGCGATGAGGTCTTTTGCGGCAGGTAAGAGCATTTCTTTTTTATAATCACTCAATTCAGCGGATGTTCTTGGCGTTGCTGGAGCAGGTTCCTTTTCCATAGCTACTTTTTTAATTGCTAAATTGAATTTTTGCACGGCTTCCGGCTTCGAGACATCAGGCATTGTGGTGGTTGCCGATGACTCGTTGGCGCAAGATAGAATTGTAAGCATGGAAATACTTAAAAGTAAAATTGTTTTTTTCATGGTTAAATTGTTGTTAAAAATTTAATTGATAGTGTTTAAACTAATTATATAAAGTGATCTAAATTATTAATAAAGTACCATCCAGGTTGCTCCTCCAGCTTCAAAAAAAGTACCATTGATAACCCCGCTAAATCCGGCAACAGCTGTTGGTGATCCGCAAAAATATCCCATAGAATAATATCCTCCGATGTTGTTTCCTGACTGATCCTGAACGCCTAGCTTTATACCTCCCCATTTCGACCCTGAAATAGCTGCTGCAGGAACAGGATTGGAAGGAAGAGTGTATGGACTGGTATAGTTGCTGTCTAAAGTCCAAGTGTCAATTAAAGGAGTTTGAGGATAAAGAGGATTAAATGTATTTGAAGTATTGATATCTCCGCTATAAAATGCATCAACAGATACTGCTCCAGGCGAAGTAGAGTAGGTTAATGTTGACAATCCTGTGACAGAACTTGAAGACTGAAGGTAAGGACTAATACAGTTTCCAGATGTATTTAAAGGGTTTAATCTCCATACGACATACTGTATAACCGTATCCGTATAATTCTGAATATAGAGATCCTGTGCCGAAGCGCAGAAAGAAATAGCAAATGTTGCCAATAAAAGTAATTTTTTCATAATTCTAGTTTTCAGATTTGTAGTTTTTATTGGTTTGCTTGTTGTAATCTCCATAGACTTCTACAGCCCATTTAAGGATTTTTTCTTTATCACCTCCTGTTTGTCTTTCGATTTCAGAATAAGAAACTCCAGACGAAGCGATGAGGTCTTTTGCAGCAGGTAAAAGCATTTCTTTTTTATAATCACTCAGTTCAGCAGACGTTCTTGGTGTTGCAGGAGCAGGTTCTTTCTCCATCGCTACTTTTTTGATTGCTAGATTGAATTTTTGTACAGCTTCCGGCTTCGAAATGTCAGGCATTGTGGTGGTTGCCGATGACTCATTTGCGCAAGATAGAATTGTAAGCATTGAAATACTTAATAGTAAAATTGTCTTTTTCATTTTTATTAGTTTGTTTTTTTGGAATGTGGAGTCGTAATTAAAATAAGGGAAGCACTCAAAAGGTTTGTTGTTGAGGGCTTTATCTGAATTTAGTTTTAAATTAAATACTAATATATCACAATCCATGTTGCTCCTCCGGCTGTAAAAAGGGTTCCATTCACTGCTGGATTTGTATAACCACCTAAACTGGAAATTATAGGCTGCCCACAAAATTTTGCCATAGTATAGTATCCACCTATTGCTGTTCCTGATAGATCTTTTACCCCAAATTTTATACCCGACCATTGAGAAGCCAGACTTGGAGCGACAAGTGAAGGATTGGGCGGAACGATTGGATTAGCAAAATCAGCGTTCAATATCCAATGGTCGATTAACGGAGTATCTGGATAAGCAGAACTGAAAGTCATTGTAGTTGTTAGATCTTCTAGATAATATGCTTCTCTTGGCATTGTAGCTGAAATAGTTGGGCCAAGAATGCTTAAACCTGTTGTGCTGTCTCTTGATTCGAGATTTGGTTGACAGCCTCCTCCAACATTGGTTTGATTATCTTTCCAAATCGTATATTCAAGAATCGTATTGGTGTAGTTTTGGATATAAAGATCTTGTGCTGAAGCGCAGAAAGAAACAGCAAATGACGCTAATAAAAGTAATTTTTTCATAGTCTTAGTTTTCAGATTTGTAGTTTTTATTAGTTTGCTTGTTGTAATCTCCATAGACTTCCACAGCCCATTTAAGGATTTTTTCTCTGTCACCTCCGGTTTGTCTTTCGATTTCAGAATAAGAAACTCCTGATGAAGCGATGAGGTCTTTTGCAGCAGGTAAAAGCATTTCTTTTTTATAATCACTCAGCTCAGCAGACGTTCTTGGAGTTGCTGGAGCAGGTTCTTTCTCCATTGCTACTTTTTTGATGGCTAAATTGAATTTTTGAACAGCTTCCGGCTTCGAAACGTCAGGCATTGTAGTAGTTGCCGATGACTCATTGGCACAAGATAGAAATGTAAGCAGCGAAAGGCCTACACATAAAGTTATTCTTTTCATATTAATGATATTGATTTTATGTTCAATAAAATTAAATATTTTTTTTAATTAATCATCAATTAGTGAAAAAAATATGTTAAAAATTAATTTAAACGAAAAAAGCACCGAGAAATTCCCGATGCTTTTATATTTAAAAATTAAATTATTTATTAAGAAGATTTTTCAACCGTCTTTTTTGTTTTCTGAGCTTTTCCGGCAAGACCGTCTTTCGCTTCATTTACATCTAAAATAATAGTTTCTCCTTCGTTTAATTGTTTGTTTACAAGCATTTCGGCCAATAAATCTTCAATATATTTCTGGATCGCTCTTTTTAGAGGTCTTGCACCGAAGTCTTTATCCCAACCTTTTTCAGAAATAAAGTCTTTCGCTTCTTCAGTTAAATCAACTTTATATCCTAATTTATCTAGTCTTGTGTAAAGCTTGTTCAATTCAAGATCAATGATTTTCTTGATGTCTTCTTTCTCAAGAGAGTTGAAGATCACGATATCATCAATTCTGTTAAGGAATTCAGGCGCAAATGCTTTTTTAAGGGCATTTTCAATCGTTCCTCTTGCTCTTGTATCAGAACCTGTTTTCTTAGCAGAAGTTCCGAATCCTACACCATCACCGAAGTCTTTGATGTCTCTGGTTCCGATGTTTGAAGTAAGGATAATGATAGTATTTCTAAAATCAATTTTTCTACCTAAACTGTCCGTAACATGACCTTCATCTAAGATCTGCAACAAGATGTTGAATACATCCGGGTGAGCTTTTTCAATCTCATCCAAAAGAACCACAGCATAAGGTTTTCTTCTTACAGCTTCTGTTAATTGTCCACCTTCCTCGTATCCAACGTATCCCGGAGGCGCTCCAACCAATCTTGAAACCGCGAATTTCTCCATGTATTCACTCATATCGATTCTGATCAAAGATTCATCAGATTCGAAAAGTTCTCTTGCCATTACTTTCGCCAGCTCAGTTTTACCAACTCCCGTTGTTCCAAGGAAAATAAATGTACCAATCGGACGGTTCGGATCTTTAAGACCAGCTCTGTTTCTTTGAATAGCTTTAACAACTTTCTTCACAGCATCTTCCTGACCGATAACTTTTCCGTTCAGTTTTTCGTCCATCTGAGCTAGTTTATCAAGCTCATTTTTACCGACTTTCGTTACAGGAACTCCGCTCATCATAGAAACTACTTCCGCAACATTTTCATCGGTTACGGTTTCTTTCTTCTCTTTTACATCTTTGTCCCATTTATCCTGAGCAGAATTTAATTCCATTTGAAGGCGTTCTTCTTCATCTTTAAGCTTTCTTGCTTCAAGATAATCCTGAGCTTTTACAGCTTTCTGTTTCAGTTCTTTAATGTCTTCAATTTTCTGTTCAAAATCAATGATTTCAGTAGGAACTTTCATGTTTTTAATATAAACACGAGATCCCGCTTCGTCCATTGCATCAATCGCTTTATCCGGTAAGAAACGGTCTGTAATATATCTTGCTGTTAAATTAACACAAGCCAAAATTGCTTCCGGAGTATACACTACATTATGGTGTTCTTCGTATTTGTCTTTGATTTGATTCAAGATTTGAATGGTTTCTTCAATATTAGTAGGCTCCACCATTACTTTCTGGAATCTTCTCTCTAAAGCTCCGTCTTTTTCAATATACTGACGATACTCATCAAGAGTTGTGGCACCAATACATTGGATCTCACCTCTTGCTAAAGCCGGTTTGAACATATTGGAAGCATCTAAACTTCCCGTAGAACTTCCCGCACCAACAATCGTGTGAAGCTCGTCGATGAATAAGATTACATCACGGTTTTTTTCTAATTCCGTCATGATGGCCTTCATTCTTTCTTCAAACTGTCCACGGTATTTTGTACCTGCTACCAAACTTGCAAGATCCAAAGTGATTACTCTTTTACCATAAAGAACTCTAGAAACTTTCTTCTGTTGAATTCTTAAAGCTAAACCTTCAGCAATGGCAGATTTACCAACTCCAGGCTCACCAATAAGCAACGGATTGTTCTTCTTTCTTCTTGATAGGATCTGAGAAACTCTTTCGATTTCTTTCTCACGACCAATCACAGGGTCTAATTTCCCGTCTCTAGCCAAAGAAGTAAGGTCTCTACCAAAGTTATCCAAAGTTGGAGTTTTACTTTTTGCAGACCCTAAATTTCCTGTAGGCTTTCTCATTTGCTCAAAATCCTCTCTCTCTTCGTCGTCATCGTAAGCACTCATTTGTGGCGCCTGGCCAGAATTTTTTAGCATAGTTTGATATTCTTTTGATACTCCTTCATAGTCGATGTCGTAAGCACCTAATATACTTGAGGTAGGGTCTTCATATTTATATAGAATGCCTAAAAGCAAATGAACGGTATTAATTTCATTACTTTTATACTGTCTGCATTCTAACTCAGCACGTTTGATGGAATGATCTGCCATCTTGGTGAAAGAAATATTGGTAACCTCCTCAGAAATAGGATTTAGACTTGCTGTATTTAGAGTTTCAATTTTTCTTCTGATTTGTGTTAAATCCGCATTAAGGTTTTGAAGGATTTCTTTTGCAGAGTTTTCTGTTTTTATAATACCTAAAAGTAGATGTTCTGTATTAAGAAATTCACTTTTCAGCCGTTTAGCTTCGCTTTTGCTTTGTTTGAACACTTGGCTCAAACCTTGTGAAAACTTATAATCCATAATATATCTCATTAGAATAATAGCAACGTTGCCAATTATTCATTATCTAAATTACAAATATTTTACCAAAAATCAATTAATGACTTTATGGCAGAAAAAAACTTTATTATCTTATTGAAAATGACTAAGTTTGTTATCCTTTAAATTTTTCTCATGAATCCCGAAATTTCTACCTATATCGGATATTCTGCTTCACTTTTTGTAGTGTTGAGCTTTATATTGAAAGATGTAAGAAAAATCAGAATTGTTAATATGATTGGCTGTATTTGTTTTGTCATTTACGGTATCTTTAGCGGAATGCTTTGGCCGGTGATCATACCTAACGGGCTGATTTGCTTTATACAAATTTACCATTTGTTGGCAGGAAAAAAAAGTAAATGAGGAAAAAAATAATCACATCTGCTTTTAGTAATTTATATACAGATCAACGTATAGAAAAGGTTTGCAGGACTTTGCATGAAAATGGCTATGAGATTGAATTAATAGGAAATGATTGGGGTGGTGCAGAAAAAATGCAGCGACCTTATTCTTTTTCCAGAATACAATTAATTTCTAAAAGTTTAAAAACAGCCTACTTTGAGTTTAACTGGAAACTATATCATGAATTAAAGAAAAAGGCAGATCAAAATACGATTCTTCATGCTAATGATTTGGATGCCTTACTACCTAATTATCTTATTGCTAAAAAATTAAATATTCCTTTGGTTTTTGACAGTCATGAAATTTTTTCCGAAATGCCGGCAATTCAAGGCAAAATGTCACAAAAATTATGGAGATATCTTGAGAGAAGTATCGTTCCGAAAGTGAAATTCATGATCACAGCAAGCGGAAGTTATGGAAAATGGTTCCAAAAAAAATATGGAGTTGATCCAATTATCGTTCAAAATGCACCACGAAAAATAGATTTTAACCTTGAAGTTCCCGAAAATAATCCCAAAATAGTTTTGTATCAAGGCGCAATAAATCCGTTTCGTGGAATTGATAAAGTTATTTTAGCAATGCACCATCTTGATAATGTAATTTTAAAAATTGCAGGAGATGGGCCTCGTAAAAAAGAATATGAAGATTTAGTCATTAAAGAAAATCTTCAACATAAAGTTCAGTTTTTAGGAAAATTAAGACCTGAAGATTTAAGAGAAATCACAGTAACCGTTGACTGCGGAATGAGCATTGAAGAGAATGGGGGAGAGAGCTATTTCTATTCTTTACCGAATAAAGTTTTAGATTGCATTCAGGCACGAGTTCCTTTAATTCTATCTAATCTTCCTGAAATGCAGAATATTAAAAGTCAATTTAATGTTGGAGAGATTATTAAAGATCATCAACCAGAAAGTATTGCTGAATCGATCAATTTAATTTTAAATAAAGGAAGAAAAAATTACCAACCAGAACTCGAAAAAGCAGCAAATATTCTTTGCTGGGAAAATGAAGAGATAAAATTGTTACAGGTTTTCGAAAAGGCATTAACTGCGCCATAAGCTTTAAACAGTAGGCAACAAGCCAAATCTCATATCCCAATCACTCTGCCTATAGCTTACTGTTTCAAGCCTAAAGCATAATTTAGTATCTTTGCAAAAAGAAAGTATAGAATGACCATTAAAGAAAAACAGAAGGAACTTATCGACGAATTTGCGTTTCTTGAAGACTGGGAGCAAAAATATGAATACATCATTGATCTTGGAAAGGAATTAAAAGGTCTTCCTGATGATAAGAAAGGTGATGAAAATCTTATAAAAGGTTGCCAGAGTAAAGTTTGGATTGATGCAGAGTTCAAAGATGGAAAACTGTTTTTTGATGCAGATTCTGACGGTATTTTGCCAAAGGGAATCGTTTCTTTATTGGTGAGTATTTACAGCGGGCATTCTACACAGGAAATTTTAGATTCTGACTTTGAGTTTATCTCCGAGATCGGATTACAGGAGTTTCTTTCTCCTTCAAGAGCCAATGGACTAATGGCGATGACAAAACAAATTAAATTTTATGCAGTTGCCTATCAACTAAAGTCGTAGCTGTGACCAGAATTTTAGCATATCGTTTTTCCGCTTTTGGTGATGTCGCTATGACTGCACCGGTTTTTCGTGAGTTCTTGGAACAGAATCCCGACATTGAGATCATCATGGTTTCAAGAAAGAATTTTGAGAGCTTATTCTCTGATATTCCGAATGTTATATTCAAAGGAATCAACTTAGATGATTATAAAGGTATTTTCGGTTTACAAAGATTGGCGAATGAACTGATTAAAGAATTTCATCCCGATATGGTCGCCAATTTACATGATGTGATCAGAACGAAAATCTTAGATAAAATTTATCGCCGAAAAGGACTTAAAGTATTCAAAATCAACAAAGGGAAAGAAGAAAAAGAACAGCTGACCGATATTTGGAATTTAAATAAAGTTCAATTAAAAAAAACGGTTGAGCGTTATGCAGATGTTTTCCGTGAAATGGGTTTTAAAGTTGAGCTTTCTCATCAATTAAGGCCAACTTCAATTAATAAATCAGGAATTGGTTTTGCGCCATTTGCCCAACATAAAGGGAAAATGCTTCCTTTGGAGAAATCTTACGAATTGGTAAAGATTTTAGCTCAAAAGCATAAGATCTACTTCTTCGGAGGCGGAAAAGAAGAGACTGAAACATTGGAAAAATGGGAAAGTCAGATTCCTAATACAAAAAGTTTATCTGGAAAATTAAACCTTACGGAAGAGCTCAATAAAATTTCAGAATTAGAACTAATGATCTCCATGGATTCGGCAAATATGCACTTGGCAAGTTTAATGGGAACACGATGTGTTTCCATTTGGGGCTCTACGCATCCATATGCCGGCTTTCTAGGCTTTGGACAGAGTGAAGATGATGTTGTGCAGGTAAATGATCTTACGTGCAGGCCTTGCTCTGTTTTTGGAGATAAGGAATGCTATAGGGGAGACTGGGCTTGTCTGGAAGAGCTTAATATTCAGAAAATAGTTGATAAAATCTATTAGAGGATTTTATTTGAATTTTTTCTGCTTTTCTTTTCCAACGTACACTTCTTTTGTTTTTTCATCAACCAATTTTATATATTCTCCTGATCTGTCTATTTTTAAGATCAATTCGCTATTATTTTAATATTGGTAAGTATAAGAAATTGCTTTTTTATTTTAAAAGTAAAAGTAGTTTTTGTTAAAATGCTTTCAAAATGAGTGTCTTTTATTGAGTGATTCATCAATTGAACCTTTGTGGAAGAGGAGCTTGTTTGCGAAAAGACCTTTTTATCACCGATAAATATTAATACTTTTGAATAGGGTTGATTAGCGTTCAAAATATCTATGTTTCGAGTGTCTAGATTATGCTAAAATTGCGTAAAATTATCAAAATTAGGATCAGCATTCTTTGATGCTTTTATAATTACAGGACCCTCCTTAATTTCCTGAGAATAAATTTTTGAAATCGAGAGAAGAAAAACAAAGGATATGAATATTTGTTTCATTGTAATAATATTGATATAACAAAAAAATCTCCCAATAAATTGAGAGATTTTGTGGGCCCTGAGGGATTCGAACCCCCGACCCTCTGGGTGTAAACCAGATGCTCTGAACCAACTGAGCTAAGAGCCCTAAATTTTTTAAAGGTGTTAGGAACCTTTGTGGGCGATGAGGGATTCGAACCCCCGACCCTCTGGGTGTAAACCAGATGCTCTGAACCAACTGAGCTAATCGCCCTCTGTAACGTTATTTCCGTTTAGAGTGGTGCAAATATACGACTTATTCGGAAAACTCCAAATTTTTTTCTAAAAATTCTCCAACAACAAAGTTACTTCCGCCAATAAAAATCATTTCTTCATTTGTACATTGTTGTTTTGCAGATAAATACGCTTCTTGTACAGAATCGAAAATTTTATAAAAAATTTTTGCATTTATCAGCAGATCTTCATAATCTTTCGGATGTCTGCCCCTGTGGATAGACGGTTTTGCAAAATAAAACTCAGAATTTTCTGGTAATAAACTCATCACTTCATCGATCTTTTTATCAACTACAAAACCTAAAATAACGTGTTTATGCTTGTCAATTGAATTTAATTGAGTAAAAACCTGTTCCAATCCTGCCTGATTGTGTCCGGTATCGCAAATTGTCAATGGATTTTGTGAAAATTCAAACCAACGACCGATAAATCCGGTGTTTTTATGAACGTTTAATAATCCGTTTTCAATATTTTGATCTGAAATATTTACGTTGAGTTTTCTTAATTCTTCAATTAATGCCAAAACAACCTTTATATTTTTTGCCTGATAATTTCCCTTTAAATCAGATTTTAAGTCGGTTTTTAGTAGGGTAGCATCACTAAAAGGAGCGTTTTCTTGGATTGATTTTTCTTTAATAATGTGTTTTACAACTTCATTTTCGTCTCCAAAGATTATTGGAGTATTATTTTTAATGATTCCTGCCTTTTCAAATGCAATTTGTTCAATTGTATCTCCTAAAATATTTTGATGGTCTAACTGAACGTTTGTAATTGCAGAAACTAAAGGCTTAATAATATTTGTAGAATCTAATCTTCCACCCAAACCAACTTCAATAATGGCAAAATCTACCTTTTGCTGATAAAAATATTCAAAAGCCATAATGGTAGTGAACTCAAAAAATGAAGGAAGAATATCTTCAGGAAGACCTTTTAGTTTTTGAATGAAATTAAATACAAATTCTTTGTCACAATTTCTTCCGTTTATTTTTATACGTTCTGTAAAATCAATAAGATGAGGAGAGTTGTATAAGCCAACTTTATAACCCGAATCTTGAAGAACAGATGCCAACATATTGCTTGAAGAGCCTTTTCCGTTGGTTCCGCCGATATGGATGCATTTTATTTTTTCCTGAGGATTGTCAAAAAATGCACAAAGTTTAGTGATATTATCTAAACCCGGTTTATAAGCTTTTTCTCCATCGATCTGATAGTTAGGTGCTTGTACGAAAAGCCAGTCAACGGCTTCTTGATATTGTTCAGTTGTCATGATGCAAAATTCTCAAAAGTTTGATAAAAATAAAACATTAATTTTTTTTATCTGTAACTTTTTTAAATTTGATTCGTCTAATATCATAAAATCAGAATATGAAAAAAGTTTGGATTATTGTTTTGGGATTAACAAGCATGGGCTTAAGTGCTCAGAAAAGATGGTCCTTAAGAGAATGCGTAGACTATGCCGTAGAGCATAATCTTCAGGTGATCCAAAATGAATATTCAAAACAAATTCAGGATTCTAATTTAAAAATAGCTAAAAATAACTATTTACCGTCTGTTTCTGCAAGTGTAGGAAATACGGTGAGTTTTGGTCAGGCTTCGTTGGGAACGGGGAGTATTAGAAATGACAGATTTAGTAATAATGCTAATCTTGGTGCTGATATCTTAGTTTACAACAACGGAAGATTAGAGAAAACTATTCGTAAGACGGAATTTGATGTTGAAGCAAGTCAATATGACATCGAAACCATCAAAAATGATATCTCTCTGCAAATCGCTCAACAATATTTAACGACTTTGTTGAATAAAGAAATCGTGAAAATTTCTCAGGCAGCGGTAGAAAATGCTCAAAAACAAGCCGACAGGGCGAAAATTACAACTCAGGTTGGTACAACTGCTCAAACGATCTTGGCGGAAGCTGATGCTGGATTGGCAAGAGAAAAACAAAACCTTAAAACGGCTGAAATTAATGTTGGAAGAAGTTTATTTGCACTGGCGCAGCTTTTACAATTAAATGAATATAAGGATTTTGATGTGGAAGATGTAAGTGTTTCAGATCAATTGTCTCCCCAATTAAAATCTGTGGATGAGGTTTTGACGACAGCTTATGAAAATCAGCCTCAGGTGAAAGCTGCTGAAAGTAGAATTAAATCTGCCGAAGCTCAGACAGAAGTAACTAAAACAGCATTTTGGCCAACAATAACGGCAAGTGCAGGAATTGGAAGTTTTTATAATAACCTGTTGAATGCACAGGATGAAAGAGTTTTCTTTCCGCAGTATAAAGACAATTTTGGGCAAAACGCAGGAGTTTCTATCAATATCCCGATCTTCAATAAAGGAATTACTAAACTTCAGGTTGAGCAATCCAAGATTAATGAAAATATTGCCAAAGCAACTTTAGAACAGCAAAAACAAACCGTAAGACAGAATGTTCAGAAAGCGCAATTTGATGTTGATGCTAATTATGAAATATTTTTATCTGCTGTAGAAGCCGAGAAGAGTACAAAATTAGCTTTAGATTTTGCTGATAAAAGTTACGTTGCAGGAAGAACGACGATCTACGATGTGAATGTTGCCAGAAATAATTATGCAAACGCACAAGGTTCTGTGGCTCAGGCGAAATTTAACTATCTTTTCAGTCTTAAATTATTGAATTTCTATGCAGGAATTCCACTAAGTTTGTAAAATGTCTATTCAATCATTAGAAAAATATTTACCACCAAATACGCTACAATATTTAAAACATTGGTTTTTAGATTATTATATTCATATTAAAATTACACGAAACAGGAATTCTAAACTGGGAGATTATAGAAAGCTCCCCGACAATTCTCATGAAATTACAATAAATTCTACGCTTCCACCGCAGCTTTTTTTCTTTGTTCTGACCCATGAATTGGCTCATTTAATAGCATTTGAAAAGTACGGAAGAAGAATCTCTCCACATGGAAACGAGTGGAAAGAAACATTCCGATTAATGCTTCTTGAAAGTATCGAGGTTTATGAGGAAGAATTAAGACCAATTATTACCAAATTTTCGAAGTCTCCAAAGGCAAATTTCATGGCTAGCCCTGATTTGGTTAAATATTTTCACATTGAAAAACAAGATGATACCCTACAATTTATTGAAGAACTTCAAAAAGGAGACTATTTCATCTATCGAAATGAAAAGTATTTTTTAGAGGGTCTGATAAAAAAAAACTATCTTTGTAAGAATCTGGCTACTGGTAGAAAGTATTCTTTTAAGCCTTTAGCTAGAGTAGAAAAATGTAGTTAAACATGTCAAAATCAGATAAATACTGTGTGATAATGGCTGGGGGAATCGGTAGTAGATTCTGGCCACTGAGCACTCAGAAATTTCCAAAACAATTTCAGGATATTTTAGGAACCGGGCGTACGATGATTCAGCAAACGTATGACAGGATCAAAAAAATAATCCCTAATGAGAATATATTTGTAATTACGAATAAGGAGTATATTACTCTATCTCATCAGCAATTACCTGAAGTTCCGGAAGAAAATATCGTAGGTGAACCATTAATAAAAAATACAGCAGCATGTAATCTTTACATGGCTAATAAAATTGCTGAGATCAACCCTAATGCAACAATGATCGTCTTACCGGCGGATCATTTGATTTTGAGAGAAGATATTTTCTTGGAAAAAGTAGAGGTGGCTTTTGATCTTGCTTCTAAGAATGATTATCTTGTAACGTTGGGGATTACACCAACAAGACCAGATACGGGTTACGGTTACATACAATTTGTAGATAAAAAAGGATCAGAGCATTTTAAGGTTAAGACTTTTACGGAAAAACCGATTCTGGAACTTGCAAAAAGTTTTATGGAAAGTGGAGATTTCCTTTGGAATGCAGGAATTTTCATCTGGAATGTTAAAACGATTCATCATGCTTTTGAAATGTATCTTCCAGAGATGACGCAACATTTTATGGCTTGTGAATACAATGCAGACAGTGAAAAAAGCTGTATTGAAATTATTTATCCGAAAGTTCAGAAAATCTCTATTGATAACGGAATTTTAGAAAAAGCTAAAAACGTTTATGTAATTCCTTCTGACCTTGGTTGGAGCGACCTAGGAACATGGACATCCGTTTATGAAAATGCTGAAAAAGACGAAAATGAAAATGCAGTCAAGCAAAAACATATTCTGACTTACAATACAGAAGGAAACATCATTCATGTAAAAAACAGTAATAAAGCAATTGTTATTGACGGATTGAAAGATTTTATCGTTGTAGATACCGAGAAAGTCTTACTGATTTGCCCAAGAGATCACGATCAATTGATAAAAGATTACGTTCTTGATCTGAAAAATTTAAAAAAAGGAGAAAAATTCATTTAAAAAATGGCATAATTTCTGCCACGTTTTGAGTTATGATAAAAAATACATCCAAACTTATTTTATTGATTTTCTTTCTTTTAGGAGTGCTTGCGTATTCTCAGGAAAAGAAAAAGTTTAGCAGTATTCCTAATATTTTGAAAGGAATTACACCAAACGGTAAAATAGATTCTTGGGTGTTGGTTTATAATACCTATGCAAAAGACCAGGAGATCAGTATTTCCGGATCTAAGCAGGATTATACACCTCAATTTTCAGGATTTGATCTATTTCCGGATGAAGACAGCTTTTATTACATCGCCTATTCTTCCGGCGGAAAAATAAATTATGTTACTGATCTTAATGGATTAAAAACATTTATAGGAACGGTTGATAATATTCAGGAAGCTGCCATTGCAGCAACGATAGAGGGATATCTTGTAGATGAGGAATTCAAAGATGTTGCAGCGAATTATTATGAAGATGCTTCTAACTACTATTTAGACCTCGGAAAGCTTACTTCACAAGAATGTCCTTACCAGAAAAAGCATTATACATTAACGATTAATAAGTCTACAGGAGCCATTACCAAAGTAAAAGACAATGGAGCTTATATTGAACTTTACAATAAAAAATGTGCAAATAATCCAAGGCTTATGAAAATCGAAAAAAAGGAAGAACCAAAAGATGAGCCTAAAAAACCAGCCAAATCAACCAAGCGAAAATAACGTCTACGAAACAGAAAGACTCATTCTTCGTCCAATGTCATTGGAGGATGGAGCGTTCATTTTCGAACTGTACAACAGACCGAAATTCATCCAATATATCGGAGACCGTCAACTTAAAACGGTTGAGGATGCCGAAAACTACATCAAAAACAGATTTCTTCCGCAAATTGAAAGGTTAGGTTTCGGAAATTATTTGGTTATTACTAAAGATAAAAATGAGAAAATCGGTGGAGTAGGAATCTTCGAAAGAGAAGGTTTAGACATCGTAGATATAGGGTTTTCTCTTTTGGAAGAATTTGAAGGCAAAGGTTACGCTTATGAAGCGGCTTTAAAAGTAAAATCCATCGGAATGGATGATTTTGGTTTAAAAAAGATCTCTGCAATTACTTCAAAAGATAATTTTTCTTCCCAAAAATTAATCGAAAAATTAGGCTTAAAGTTCAAAAATCATGTCACTCTTCCCAACGAAGATGAAGAATTGATGTATTTCGAAACAGAATAAAAAACACAAGAAACACTAATGTTTTCACGAATATTACTAATGATTTGTGCCATTCGTGAAAATATTTGTGTCATTCGTGTTTAAATCTATCCTTCTAAAATCTGCTCAGCCGCCGTTTTCGAAGTCACTTTTTCAATTACTCTTTCGCAAACACCTTTTTCATCAAAAATAAAAGTCGTTCTTACAATTCCCATGTAGGTTTTTCCGAACGTTTTCTTTTCCTGCCAAACACCGAATTTTTCAATAATATTACGGTTTTCATCAGCGATCAAATCATAAGGAAATGCAAATTTACTATGGAAGTTTTTCTGCTTTTTCACAGAATCACCACTTATTCCTAATAACTGAAATCCGGCTTTTTCCAATTGAGAATAATTATCACTCAAATTACAAGCTTCTACCGTACAGGTTGGAGTATTGGCTTGGGGATAAAAGAAAATAACCAACTTTTTTCCAATTAATTTTGATGAACTTACCGTTTCTCCCTCTTGATTTATTCCTTCAAATTCAGGTAATTTGTCTCCAACTTTCAACATAATGATTTAATTTTGTTCAAATTTAATGGTTAAATGACAAAAAAGCAAAGAGCCGAGCTTGTTCAACTCGAATTAGAGAAATTATATCCGGAAGTTCCTATTCCGTTGGAGCATACCGATGCTTATACGTTGATGGTCGCGGTGGCGCTTTCTGCGCAGACGACCGATAAAAAAGTGAATCAGGTGACGCCTCAATTATTTGCTGTTGCAGATACGCCTGAAAAAATGGCAAAATTGGAAGTTTCTGAAATTAAAGAATTAATCAAAGAAATCGGACTGTCTAATACTAAAGCTAAGAATCTGAAAAAAATGGCAGAAGTATTAGTGGAAAAACATAACGGTATTGTTCCGCAAACCTATGAAGAATTGGAAGAATTGGCCGGAGTTGGCCACAAAACAGCTTCTGTGGTGATGAGCCAGGGCTTCGGATTTCCTGCTTTTCCTGTCGATACACACATTCATAGGCTGATGACACAATGGAAGCTGACTTCCGGAAAAAACGTCGTAGAAACGGAACGAGACGCAAAGAATATTTGGAAGGAAGAGGTTTGGAATAAACTCCATCTGCAAATTATTTTCTACGGACGAGAATATTCTCCCGCAAGAGGAAAAGGAGAGAAGGATTTTATTACGAAAATGATGTTTGATAAATAAAAAACAACCTCAAAAAAGGTTGTTTTTACTATTGAAAATATATTTTTAGTTGTCAAGCAATCTTCTATGATAATTTATTTGGCCTACATGATAACTCAAATGTCCAAACAAATGGATCAAAAAATATTCAGTTGTCATTTTGTATCCTAAAGGTTCAATAGGATATTCTTTTTTCAGATCATTTTCATTAAGCTGATCGAGTGTTTTGATGACAATATCTAAAGTTCCTTCAACTTTTTCAATTAACTCAATTCGTGGAATATTTTTTAACGAAAATTCAAGTTCTCTGTTTCTCACATAACCTGAATTTCCCAGTATTGCTCCAAAGAAATGATTAAGATTTCCTACCAAGTGAAGGCAAAGGTTTCCTGCAGAATTGGCAATGTTTTCATCTATTTTCCACATTGAATCTTCGTTTTGATAAGCTTCAATTTCTGTTTTTAATTTATTCAGATCTCTTCCATAAAGAGATTTTAGGCTTTCTGTTATCATTTTTTATAGTTTTGTCCATTCTTGATTTGCTTTCAAATCAATTAACTTATCATAAAGCTTTCGTAGTCCTCTTGTACCCATGCCTCCGTAATCTCTTATGCTTTTTACTTTTAAATTGTCATAAGTTACTTTAAGGTGTGTAGTTGCAGCGTCAGAATAACCAACTTCGTATTCATCTGCAAGATTTTCAAAATCAATATAATTTAGTAAATCTACGATTTCTTTAAATTTTTCCTGTGAAAGTTTTGATGTGTAAACACCTGCTCTTAAAAGGCCATCATCTTTGGTAACCCACGTTATGTCTCTGTTGGATACTATTTCCATTTTTAAAACATATCTATTCCAGTGTGAGCCTGAAGTTCTAAATTCTATTTCTAAAATGTTGTGTCTTTTGGGATTTGTATTTTCTTCAATAAAATCACCAAACTTGTAAACAAGATTTTCTTTAATCAAATTGCTTAAATATCCTTGTCTGCTTAGAATTTTTACACTGCGGTATTCTATTTTATTATCTTTTACTGAAGAAAATGAACATTGCTCATAAAGTTTTCCTTTACTAATATTTTTAAATTCAAAATGATCTCCTTTGTCTAAAATATATATTGTTTTATGCCCTTCTGATGTACTGCCAGTTACCAAAAGATCTGTAAGTCCATTATTGTCAAAATCTGCTTTTTCCCAGTTTTGTTTTAAATTAAGGCTATCAGCAATTACTTTACAGTACCAATCATAACTTATTTTATCTTCAACATTTAAGTAATTATTTATTTTATTTTGATCATTTTGAATAAATTCTTCGATGTCTTTTGCTGAGGTTAACGAATCTATTTTATTTAATTTCTTACTATTTTGGCAATAGAAAAATGAAAAACAAAAGAAAACAAGTAGAAATGAAAAACTCTTTATCATGATTTGTGCTTATAAAATAAAAAGACGGAGCTTTGATGATTGCTCTATCTAAATTATATAAATTTTTGAAATATTACTTCTGCTTCTTCGCCCAAAGCTCCATTTTTCTGTTCAAAACATCCAAAGGAAGACAACCTTGACTCAAAACTTCATCATGGAATTTCGCTAGACTAAACTTACTTCCAAGCTGTTTTTGATATTGATCTCTCAATTCGCGAATTCTCAACGAACCGATTTTATATCCTAAAGCTTGTCCCGGCATTGCCATATATCTCTCAACTTCTGCGGTTGCGCCTGCTTCATCGTAAGAAATATTGCTTAGGAAATATTTGATAGCTTCTTCTCTCGACATTTTTCCGGTATGAATTCCGGTGTCAACAACCAATCTTACGGCTCTCAACATCTGATCGCTTAAATAACCCATTTTCTGATAAGGATCTGTGTACAATCCGAATTCCGGTCCTAAAGTTTCGCAATAATGCGCCCAGCCTTCACCGTAAGCTCCAAACCATCCGAATCTCATGAATTTCGGTAATTTCGTGTTTTCCTGTTGTAGAGAAACCTGATAATGGTGTCCCGGAATAGCTTCATGTAAGAAAAGTGATTCCATTCCTGATGTTACATTGAATTTAGACGGATCCGGAAGTGGAACATAAAAAATTCCCGGTCTTTTTCCGTCTGGCGTTCCTTGGATATATTCTGCACTTGCACTGGCTTCTCTGAATTTTTCAGTTTGTCTGATCTCAAATTTTGTTTTCGGAGTTACGCTGAACATTATTTTCAGCTTCGGAGTTATTTTAGCTAAAATCCCGTTAAATCCGGCTAAAACTTCCTTAGAAGTCTTGTAAGGCATCGCTTTTGGATCCGTTTTTACAAAATTGATGAATTCCTCCAACGTTCCTGAGAAACTAACCTGTTGTTTTACTTTTTCCATTTCGGCACGAAGCATGGCAACTTGCTGAAGTCCAATTTTATTGATCTCTTCAGGAGATTTATTCGTTGTCGTCCAGCTTTTTACATAATAAGCATAAATGTCGCTTCCTTTCGGTAGGCTGCTGTAACCGTCTGTATCTCTTCCTTTTGGCAGGTATTCTGTTTCTAAGAATTTGCCCATTTTTGTATAAGCAGGAATTATTTTTTTAGAAATAGCATCCTGATACAATTTTGTGAATTTATCCTTTTGAGCCTGAGTGAAATCTTTTGGAAATTTTTCAATTGGTCCGTAGAAAATATTCTTTTCGAAATCTGGAGTGGTGATTTCTTCGGCTTTCATCTGAGGAATAATTTTTACGATCAGTTTTTTAGGCAAAACGACTTTATTATTGATTCCTTCTTTAAAGTTTTCAATTGCGGCATCCATCCATAAAGGGAATTTATCCATTCTTTTTAACCAGTCTTCGTAATCTTTTTCGGTTTTAAAAGGCTGACTTCCTTCTCCGCTTCCGTACAAAGGAAAATTTAATGGCAATCCTCCAAATTGAGTAAAAGGAATATATTCAGGATGATAAGTGTAAGCTTCAATTTTATCTTTTAAAGTATAATCTAAAACATCATAGACCACTTTATCATCATCAGAAAGACTTTTATAATCTACCTGATCCAATTGTTTCTGAACAGAATTATAAAAAGCTACTTCTCCGGAAATGAAATCTTTATCAATGTTGATCGGAAGTTGATCATTATATCTGAGATCTCCCTGTGACGTAGCTTCCAACGGATACAACTTTAAATATTGCTCATAATAATTTGAAGCAATGGAATCTATGTTTGTCGGAGTAACTTTCGTTAAAGGAGAATCGGATTTTTTACATGAAATTAAGCTTACTGCCAAGCCTAAACCTAAAATACTTTTCGATAAAATGTTTTTCATTTTCAGAATCTTTATGAAAGCAAAAGTAAGTATTATTGAAATAAACCGATTATTAATAAACTGGATTTTTAGAAAAATAATTTTCAAAATATTTTCCACTTTCAATCTATTTTTTATCTTTGCTGAAAACGTTTAACAATCATATTATTACAGCTCTTTTTTAAGAAATAATGAAAGGGATTTTAAAAATTTACCATCCGGACGAAACGCTAACATACAATATTAGAAATACTTATTGCAAGGCGGTTTACAGTAACCAAGAACATTTTCTTGAGGTTGAAATAATCACGGATGACAGCTTAGATCATGTAGATGATGATTCTTTACACTACAATTTTCCACAGCTTTCGCTTAATATTTTCGATTTTCCTATCGAAACAGCGGAAATAGAGGGAAAAAGTATTAAGATCAATGATTCTGATGAGGAAACCTATACAGAAGTAGATCTTTTCGACGATGAAGAGGCTTTTATCTATGATAATGAGCTTCAATTCGACAAAAACGAAGAAGATGTGCTTCAGGTGATCTGGAAAGGAACCATTGATGATTTCTACACAGGGTCGGACACACCGATTCCTTTTAGACTCAAATGCGAATTTAAACAAGATGAGATTGTAGTAGACGAAGATTAATTTAATCTTCTCTTCAATAGTTTTATAATTGAATTTCTTTTCAAATGTTTTTTGGAGAGAAATTTGCTGTTGATAAAAAATAACAAAATTTAAGGTGTTTTTAAGCATTTTTTAAGACATCAATTAATAATATTCAACTACTTTTGTCGTTAAAACCTTTATAAATACTAATATTAATGCTGCTAACGGAACTTACTCAGATTTTATTTGCGCAAATAACTGCACCAGCAGTTGCAACAGACGATTTAGAATTTTCATTTTGGAAGATTATGTTCCACGGTGGAGCTTTCGCTAAAATAGTAATGTTTACCGTACTGGCGCTTGGTGTGTTTTCGGTATATCTGTTTTTTGAAAGATTTTTCTTTATTAAAAGACTGACCTCAAAAACGGATTCCAATTTCATGGATAATATTGAAGATTTTATTAAAGAAGGCAAAATAGAATCTGCAGCAGACTACTGTAAAAGACAAAACTCACCTGAAGGAAGAATTTTAGAAAAGGGAATCTCAAGATTGGGACGTCCTGTTTCAGATATTGTAAGCGCGATGGAATCTCAGGCTCAGGTAGAAGTGGCGAATATGGAGAAAAACCTTAACCTTTTGGCGGTTGTACCAAGTATTGCTCCAATGTTAGGGCTTTTGGGAACGGTTATCGGGATGATAATTGCATTCTTTAACCTATCTCACGCATCAGGATCTTTCTCTCCGAAAACTTTGTCTGAAGGTATTTATACGGCGTTAGGACAAACGGCGGTTGGTCTTGCGGTGGCAATTCCGGCTAACTTTTTCTACAATATTCTTTTAACGAGAATTGATAAATTTGTATTGAAAGCTCAGAATATGTCTGGCGAATTTTTAGATCTTATCAATAAACCTTTATAAATCTTTCCAGATGAAAATTCAGAGAAGAAATAAAGCGAATCCCGAATTCAGTTTAGCAGCGATGACCGATGTTATCTTGCTGATGCTGATATTCTTTATGATTACTTCATCGGCAGCCAATCAAAGCGCTATTGAGGTAAATTTGCCGAAAGCGGGAGCGGTAGAAGATAATATTCCCAATCCTTTGGTTGTGAGCATTAAACCGGACGGATCTTATTTTGTAGACGATAGTCCTGTAACAAAAGATCAATTGGAGCCAGTGATTGTCAGTAAATTAACAAATCAAACCAACAAGTCTTTTACAATTCGTGCAGACGAAAATACAATGCATAAAGATGTTGTTTTTGTAATGGAAATTGCTGAAAAGAATAAATTCAATATTGCCATTGCGACGGTTAAAGATAAATAATAACTCCGAAAATATCGGGAAGGATCATTTTAAAATGAGAAGTTATACAGTGAACAAAGACGAGCAAAACAGAGACAGGATAAAGAGTGCGATACTTTCTATCCTTATTTGGTCTGCGATCCTGCTTTTTGTTTTTCTTTATAAATTAAAACCAGAACTGGATAAAAAGCCTGATGAAGTTGTTACAACAATGCTCGTCAACTTTGGAGACAACAGAAACGGGAAAGGCATTGAAGAACCTGCTGAACAGGAAGGAAGCCTAGCCGCTGCGACAGAAGTAGTCACTCCGGAACCTGTAGAAACTCCTGTTCCTGAAACTAAAACCGTTGTAAAACCAGAATCTAAGCCTGAAACTAAAAAAGAGAAAGCTAAGGAAAAAGTAATTACAGGAAATAATTCAAAACTTACGGTTCCTAAAAAAGAAGAATCAAAAAAGTCTGATAAAAAAGCAGCAACAAGTACTTCTGCTTCTAAAAATACTAAAAAGGCAGGTGCTGCAACCGCCAACTCCAAAACTGGAAATGGTGATGGAAAAGGAAATGCCGCCATCGGAAATTTAATTAAAGGAAGAGGAACTAAAGCCGGAAGCCAAGGAACGGGAGAAGGAATCGGAAATGCAGGAGATCCTTTAGGTGGAGATGGAAATGGTGACAGCAAAGTAGGAATTGACAGAAAATTAATCGGATATATTCCCGGAACAATGGGAAGAGGAGGATCACAACCAACCAATAGTTGTACGGCAAGTGGAACAATCACAATTGCATATACCGTAGATAAAGCAGGGAATGTGGTCTCTGCAAGACGATCAGGAGGAACATCAGATTCCTGTATTTCTTCTACAGCAGTATCTTGGGTTAAGAAGTATGTGAAAGCCGAAAAAGCAAGTACATCCTCCACCGGAACTTATAAAATTACATTCTAAAAATACAAAAGCACTTTATTCAAGTGCTTTTTTTATTTCGCTGATTCTATTGATAACCGGAAGTGCAAAAATTCCGCTGGTTTGAAGATATAGTTCGTAAAACGTTTTTGCTTTGTCTAAAAAGTCATTGTTTTTTTGTCCTCTGCCTGTAAAATAGAAAAGATTCCCCAGCATTTCGTAATAATCTTTGTGGTCTCTTTCTTGTCTTTCATTGACGATTTCTATGATTTCTTCTTTTGATTTTGCTGAAAGTGTAGCAAAATCAAACTTGAAAATATCTCTCATTAAAGTCTCGAAATCTAATTCTTTCTGCATTAAACTTTCCTCAGGTTTGTCTAAAATCAGTTTTTCTAATGCTTGAGTTAACTGACGTATGAGTCGTAATGTGAATTCTTTATCTGTGATCATATTTTTAGTTTTAAAATTTAAGGTTTTATTTTAATGGTAACTGAGGTTCTCGAAGCCTCCATTGCTATAGTTTACGCAAAAAATAGATATGCCAAAGCAATCGCAGTAATAACTCCCACCAAATCCGCCAAAAGCATAGCAATTACCGTGTATCTCGTATTCTTCACGGCTACGGATCCAAAATAAACTGCAATCACATAAAAGGTCGTATCTGAGCTTCCCTGAAGAACTGCTGCTAACTTCCCTTGGAAACTATCTGCACCGAAAGTTGTCATCGTATCAACCATCATTCCACGGGCTCCGGAACCGGATAAAGGCTTGATTAGTGCTGTTGGAAGTCCGTCAACAAAACGAGGATCAAAATTGGCTGTATAGGCAACCCATTTCATTCCATCGATGATGACATCAAAAACACCGGAAGTTCTTAGAAGAGAAATAGCGATCAACATCCCAACTAAATAAGGAATAATCTTGACGCAGGTTGTAAAACCTTCTTTTGCCCCTTCAATAAAAGCATCAAAAACATTAATTTTTTTATAAAGAGCGCCAAGCACAATTCCCAAGAATATAAACAGAATCAAACCGTTGCTTAAAACCTTGCTAAAGGTATCTAATTCGTCTTTGCTTAATTGAACCAGGTATACAACCAAAAGTCCAATGATCGCTGAGATTCCGCCTACATAAGCGATAACTACTGGACGAAGAAGATTTATTTTTTGATACAAAGAAACAATAATCATGGCTGCTAACGTGGCTGCAAATGTTGCAATCATACACGGAAGGAAAATATCCGTTGGCGTTTTAGAACCCATCGAAGCTCGGATGGCGATAATAGAAACAGGAATCAAAGTCATTCCTCCTGCATGAAGACACAGGAACATGATCTGTGAATTACTCGCGGTATCTTTATTTGGATTTAAAGTTTGCAGACTTTCCATGGCTTTTAAACCAAATGGGGTAGCGGCATTATCCAACCCTAAAAGATTAGCACTGAAATTCATCAACATATGCCCGAAAGCAGGGTGGTTTTTTGGTATTTCAGGGAATAATTTTGAAAAGAAAGGTTGAATTAATCGACTTAAAAGATTGATTCCGCCTGCTTTTTCTGCAATACTCATGAACCCCATGAATAAGGTCATGATTCCAATTAAACCAATACATATTTTTACGGCAGTTTCAGAGGTTCCGATAACGCCATCCGATTCCTGAACACGATATACTTTTACGTCTTGTTTCAGAGAATCTGTTTTGTAATGAATTCTGCTTTCTGCAAAATTCTGTTTTTTCATCAAACTGTCTCGGACAATAGGAGAGAGCGTATTGATTTTCTGAGTTGCAATTTGCACCGTATCACCGCCTTTTCCAACAACCATATCATTGAAAATGGTTTTGTAATGACTTGATGACATATACTTTATGCTTGCAATAGCAATGGCAACGATAATAAAAGCCGACCAAATTCTGCTGAGAACCATTTGATTAAATTATAATTGGTTAAACTTATCAAAAAAACTTCAGATTACAAAAGAGACGGGGATTAAAAACAAATAGCGTACATTATTTCACAAATAAAACAGAATCATCTGTGTAAATCCGTGAAATCTTTGGTGGAAAAACTCAACGTTTCGCTGTGATTAGAAATAATGAGAAGTCTATTATAAATGTTTAGATTCCACGCTGCACTTCGTTATGTTCTAAATGATAAACTAGAAGGTTAAATAAAAACTACCTTTCATCAAGATAAACCAAGTGTCCGGCAAAATCATCATCTAAGTTTTTCAGAACTTTTGCGTCTTTCATTTTATCAATTAAAGCATCAATAAAAAATCCTTTTTCAAAAAACTGGCGGTGAATTCCTGGTAAAAGCTCCATGAAATAATCCATTCCGATTTTGTTGTTGTGAAGATCCATTTTGGTTTCCAACGGTTTATTGGGGAATAATTCTTCGTGCATATCGGTTATTCTTTTGCAGAAATCCAATGCTTTTTCAGGCGAAGAAATCTTGCTGCAGTACATTAGGATAAAAGCACACCAAAGTGAGTGTCTGAAAGCATTTCCTATTCCATTATTGGAAGCTGTTTCAGGAAAACGTTTCTGAGCAATAGTGAAAGCCTGCATGGTGGCATAAAAGCTTAATAAAGAAAAAAGAGGATGGGGTAGAACAAGCGATAAAAGGCGCATGATCTTTTTAAAGCTCATACTTCGGATCGTATTGAAAAATATTTTAAAAGTCCTCATAAATAAAAATCTCTCCCCAATTAGAGAGAGATTGTATTGTATTTGTTACAAATTTTAAGCATGTACTGCTAATAAATTTACTGTCTTAGCTACTACTTCTTTAATTTCAGTTCTTTTTACGATGAAATCAACGAATCCTTTTTCCTGCAAGAATTCAGAAGTTTGGAAACCTTCCGGTAAGTCTCTACCGATTGTTTCACGGATAACTCTTGGTCCTGCAAAGCCGATCAAAGCTTTAGGTTCAGCCATAATAATGTCAGCCGTCATTGCGAAAGAAGCTGTAATTCCTCCAAAAGTAGGGTCGCAAAGGTAAGCGATGTATAAAAGTCCTGCCTCTGAAAGTTGAGCCAATTTAGCCTGTACTTTAGCCAATTGCATCAAAGAATAAGTTGCTTCCTGCATTCTCGCTCCTCCTGACTGACAAATGATCATATAAGGAAGTTTGTTGGCGATACAGTAATCAATTGCTCTTCTGATCTTTTCACCCATTACAGAACCTAATGATCCTCCAATAAAAGCGAAATCCATACAAGAAACTACCATTTTAGTTCCGTTTACAGTTCCTACACCATTTCTGATAGAGTCTGTAAGCTTTGTTTTTGCTCTTACCTCTTTTAAACGATCTGCGTAAGGCTTTGTATCTTTGAAGTTTAGGATGTCTATACTTTCAACATTAGCATCTAGTTCAGTGAATTTACCTTCGTCAAAAAGGATATCAAAAAATTCTGCACTTCCTATTCTTACATGAAATCCGTCTTCAGGAGAAACATAATTGTTTTTCTTCAGTTCGTCATGCTCTACTACTTTTCCTGACGGAGTTTGGTGCCAAAGACCTTTGGGAACATCCTTTTTTTCATCAGTAGAGGTCGTAATGTTTTTTGCTTTTCTTTTAAACCAGTCGAATGCCATATCTATATAATTGATGTATGATAAATGCTAAAAGATGAAATGAAAGCGGTTTAAAAATCACTTATCACTCATCTTTTAGCAGTTATTTATAATTTATTTAAGCGTATTTACGTTATTTAAGTCTTCAAACGCTTTAACCAATCTTGTAGAGAAAGTTTCTTCACCTTTTCTTACCCAAGCTCTTGGGTCATAGAATTTTTTGTTAGGTTTTTCTTCTCCTTCAGGGTTTCCGATTTGAGCTCTTAGATAATCGATATTGTTAACCATGTAATCTCTAATTCCTTCTGTGTAAGCGAATTGAAGATCTGTATCGATGTTCATTTTAATTACACCGTAATCGATCGCTTCTCTGATCTCTTCTAAAGTAGATCCAGAACCTCCGTGGAATACAAAATTCACAGGTTTTTTACCCGTTCCGAATTTCTCTTCAACAAATTTCTGAGAGTTGTCTAGGATTTTTGGTGTAAGAACCACGTTTCCTGGCTTATAAACTCCGTGTACGTTACCGAATGCTGCTGCAATCGTAAAGTTATCAGAAACAGCTTTTAATTTTTCGTAAGTATAAGCGATATCTTCAGGTTGAGTATATAATTTAGAGTTGTCTACATCAGAGTTGTCTACACCATCTTCTTCACCTCCTGTAACACCGATCTCAACTTCTAAAGTCATCTGCATTTTAGCCATTCTTTCGAAATACTTAACAGAGATCTCTAAGTTTTCTTCTAAAGATTCTTCAGAAAGATCTAGCATGTGAGAAGAGTAAAGAGATTTACCAGTCTGCTTGTAAAATTCTTCACTAGCATCCAATAATCCGTCAATCCAAGGCAATAATTTTTTTGCACAGTGGTCTGTATGTAAAATTACAGTCGCTCCGTAAGCTTCTGCAAGAGTATGAATATGTCTAGCTCCGGCAATAGATCCTAAAATAGCAGCCTTCTGACCGTCATTGCTTAATCCTTTTCCTGCGTTAAAAGCAGCTCCACCGTTAGAAAACTGAATGATAACAGGAGAGTTTAATTTTGCTGCAGTTTCCATAACAGCATTTACATTACTAGAACCAATTACGTTTACTGCAGGTAATGCATATTTGTTTTCTTTAGCATGCTGAAAAATATCAGTAACTAATTGACCTGTGGCAACTCCTGCCGGGAAAATTCTGCTCATGTTTTACTTTTTATATAAATTATTAGGTGTTTCTAAAATTCCTGTAAAGGTAAGAATTTTTGATAAATTGTTAATTTCTTTTATCGCGCCCCCAAAGTAGTTTCTGGCGGATGGTTTCATAGAAGCTCAGATCATTCGGCTGTACCAAAAGTATCTGGAAACTTGCCTTTTTAATAATGATCTCCTGATCTGTTTCTATATGGATTAATCTTGAATCTAAAGAAAGCGAATATTGAGGCACTCGGCTTTCAACTTTGAATTTTATTTCTACTCTGTCATTTACCACTAAAGGTCTCACATTCAGATTATGAGGAGCGATAGGAGTGATGACGAAGTTTTCATTATTGGGAGAAATGATCGGTCCGCCACAGCTTAAAGAATAAGCAGTAGAACCTGTTGGGGTAGAAACGATAACGCCGTCTCCCCAGAACACATTTAAAAATTCATCATTAATATATGAATCAACCGTAACCATTGATGTTGTTTCTTTTCTGGAAACGGTAACGTCATTTAAAGCATACGGAAAAAACTCGTCTGATCTTGGTGAAACGACCTCAATAACAGCACGACGGCTTGTTTTTACATCACCTTTTAAGATCGCATCCAATTCTTTGAAGGCTTCTTCTTTGGTAAAACTTGCCAAAAATCCTAATCTTCCGGTATTTACACCAACAATTGGGATTTCAAGATCTTCAATAAAGGTTAAAGAATTTACGATCGTTCCGTCTCCACCGAATGTGAAGAAAAGATCAACTTCTTTATCAATAAGATCCTGCTTATTATTAAAGGTCTCAAATATTTTTGAAAACTGAAGCGCTTCCGCCATTACCTCGTATAAAACAGATTTTACACCTCTGCTTTCAAGTTCTGAAACAAATTTGCTTAAATATAAAAAAGTATCAAGATCTTTTTTCTGAGAATATATGGCTGCCTTCATGTTTAAATTTCTATGAATTTTTGTAAAAATCCGAACCTGTCTTTAAACAGATCAGATTTTTCGTCAGAATAGAATTTTTCTACAATTCTATAATCATAACGGTCAAAAGTTGCGTCTATCGAGCCCAGATTTTCATTGCTGATCTTTATCGTCACGTGAATTACTTCATCAGACATAAAGCTGATGAATCCACCATAAAATTTAGAGTTATTGCTCTCAATAATATTGGCGATTTCTGTCATTGAATATTTTCTGGCAGGGGTTTCAATCGTAAGGATAGCTCCCAATTCCGAAAACAACGGATATTTAGACAAATCCTGGAAAATGTCTTCACAGCTGATGTATCCCAAATACTTTTCACTTTTATTGATAACAGGAATGATGTTGGCATTGAAAGTGTAAAACAAACGAATGCTGTCCATAATATTGTTATCTTCAAGGATCGCAAAACGCTCGATCTGATGTTCCAGATCTTTCAGGGTTCCTTCTTCTTCATAAAGGAAATCCTGTGCAATTGCTCCGTAAAAGTGATGGGATTTTTTAACGAAAATATGAGAATATCCAAAGTCCTCTAACATGTTTCTTGCTGATTCTATTGAGTCAGTCAAGCTAAAACACGGGAAATCTTTTGAGATATAGTCCTTGATAAACATTGTGCTAATTTATAAAAAATTAAACGAAACTTTTTCTGAAAACCTATATTTTTTTTAGGAAAAATAAAAAAACCAATTTTAAAATTTGTTCGCGCCGAAAAAAAAAAGTATCTTTGTCGCCTTTCATTTTTACTTTTTATTAGATTTATTTCAAACTGCACTGTCTTTTAGACACATGCAGTTTTTTTATTTTAGGGCCTTTGTGAACTCCCACATCACGATTCCTCCACATACGCTTACATTTAAAGAATGCTTGGTTCCCAACTGCGGAATCTCTAAAAATGTATCAATATTTTCTAATGCTTCATCACTAATTCCTTCAACTTCATTTCCAAGAATTAAAGCATATTTTTTTGTTTTATCGATCGTGAAATCTGTAATCATCTGGCTGTTTGAGGTTTGCTCGATGCCGATAATTTCAAATCCTTTACTTTTCAGATCGCTGATTGTAGTGTTAATATCACTTTCATGGCTCCAATCAACGCTTTCTGTTGCGCCTAATGCCGCTTTGTGAATCTCGCGGTGAGGCGGTTGTGGAGTGATCCCGCACAGAATAATCTTTTCAATTAAAAAAGCATCTGCCGTTCTGAAAGTAGCACCCACATTGTGCATACTTCTAATATTATCTAAAACTATGATCAAAGGAATTTTCTCAACTTTCTTGAATGTTTCTACATCTATTCTGTTAAGCTCTTCCAGTTTTAATTTGTGTACCAATGTATTATTTTGTTGAAATTAATTTTCCTTCTTTGTAAACTTCCGTTTTTTCGATGCTTCCATCTTCGCGATAATGAACCCTGTTGCCTTCTCTTTTATCATTTACGAACTCCGTTTCTCTCTGGATTTTTCCTGATGGATAAAGAGCCTTCCATTTCCCGATTGCAAGACCGTTTTGATAAAAACCAACCTGCTTTACCGACTTCCCATCATCATGAAAAAGTTTACTTTCGCCGTCTAATTTACCAAATTTATAATTAGAAACTTCAATCACAGCGCCTGAAGTTGAATAAAAAGTTGCAGTAGAACTATTATCGTAAACGTTTTTATCGCCATTTCTAAAGACTTCTTTCGAGGTTAAAACGCCATTTTTATCGTAATAATCCCATTCTTTTACTTTATACCCTTTTTTATATTCTCCTTTGGCCTGAGTTTTTCCATTTTCGAAATAAAAAATAGCGTCACCTTCTAATTTTCCTTTTTTCCAGTCGGCAACTTCTTTTACCTGTCCGTTTTCGTAGAATTGTTTGCAGTTTCCTTCCTGTAGGCCGTCCTTAAATCCGCATGGTTTTTGTGCTAATGCAAAAGTTGTTGTTGAAAATAGTAGCAGAAAAATGTATTTCATAGAATTTTTTATTTCAAAAATAGCAAAATACTTATATTTGACTAAAAAATATACTATGAAAAATGTTTCAGTTGTTATGATGTTGCTCTTTGGTTTTATTTTTTCAAAGGCTCAAAATACCTATTATCCTCAAGCTTTTTTTGATAAAAAATTGGCTCAACAAATGATTGGCTTTGGAAATTCTACGCTTGAAGGTGTGGCTTCAACCAAACAAAAGAATAATTGGGGAATCAAACCTTTACTTGGAGAGAAACATTATGCTCCGAAAGGAACTGTAGTAATGCTTTTTCCTGTAACACCTTATTTTGAAGAGTTTTACAGCATGAGGAAAAAGTATGAAAACAAAAAAACGACAGTTTACATGTCCGAAGAAGCTTTTAAATATAGAATTGAAGCTTTGACTGACGATCACGGCAGGTTTAAATTCGAAAAACTGAAACCTGGAAAGTATTATCTTGAAACGATCGTCAATTTTACGGCAACAGCAAGTTATCAGCAACAAACGGGGCAGTCGGATGCGTATAATGCTTATGGCGGATATTTATACTCTACACCAATATATCAGACGTTTTTCTACGGATATTCTTCCGGAAACCGAGAAAGCAAGTTTGTAGAAATAAAACAAGACGGCGAACTAAAAGAAATCAATCTGTAAAAGGTTGATTTTTATTTTTTTAACCCCATAATTTGATGAACATTCTTTTCGATATTCTGTGCTAAAGTTTCCATCGGAATATCATTTTCATCATTATTAAAAGGATCTTCAATTTCTTCTGCAATCATTTCCAGACTCATCAAAACATAATATACAAAAACTGTCAACGGAACCATGAAAAGTCCGATATTAATGACATAAGCAATAGGCAAAGCAAAAACGTAAAGAATAATAAACTTTTTGATAAACGAAGAATAAGAGTAAGGAATCGGAGTGTTTTTAATTCTTTCACATCCTCCACAAACATCCAGAAAACCTGAAAGTTGAGTGTCTAAATACAACATCTCAATCTCAGATATTTTTCCCTCTTTTTTTAACTGACCTAACTTATGCGTTAAAAGAATAACGATTTCGCTCGGCCCGTGATGTTTCAAAGATTTTTCAATTTCAGAATAATCTTCATCCAAAGCCAATCTCGTAGATTCCTTAGAAAGATGCTTGGCTAAAAAGTGAGGATAAAACTTTAAATATCTTGCGATTTGCTCGGCATCTTTTCTATCATCAATTAAAATGTTATTGATTTTTACAGCAAAATTTCGGGTGTCGTTTACCAATTTCCCCCAAAGTTTTCTGCCTTCCCACCATCTGTCGTATGCTGTATTTGTCCTGAAAACCAGTAACAAAGAAAGTACAAAGCCTAATAAAGAATGAATCATTCCTACATTGCTGACTCCTGATTTTGAAGTAAGGTGAAAATATTCTACTTCTAAATATTGAATTCCCCACGAATATAATCCAACAAGAATCATACTCGGAAAAAGGATTTTCAACGTATCACTTTTATGTAAACTGAAAAGGATTTTAAGGAAATGTTTGGTGTTGTAGGCTCTCATAAATTAGGTTAGTCTTACAAAGATAAAATTTTCGCTTCATTTTCCTTTTACGTGAAACTTAAAATTAGTTTAAAGGAATGGAGAATTTAATTTCCCACAGATTGCACAGATTTACACGTGTATTTGAAAATAATTTTATGATCCGTGTAAATCTGTGGGAAATAATTTAATTCCAAAATTTTTCTAAATTTCAAAAAAACACTATTTTTATTTCGCATTAAATCAAGAAACAAAATGATCCTCGAAAACGTAGATGTTGTCAACGATATCAGTAAAGAAGATTTTCAGAAAAATTATTTCAAAAAGCATAAACCTCTCTTAATTAAAAATTTTGCGAGCCGTTGGGATGCTTTCGACAAATGGAATTTCGATTTTATCCGTGAAAAAGCAGGTGAACAAGACGTTCCCCTGTATGATAACAAACCCGCAGATGCTTCCAAAAGTACAGACGCTCCTGTTACACACATGAAGATGAAGGATTATATTGATACCATAAAAAGTAAACCGTCAGATCTGCGTATTTTCTTTTATATCATCACCGACAGGCTTCCGGAATTATTGAAAAATTTTACCTATCCTGATCTTGGAATGAAATTTTTCAAAAGACTTCCGACCTTGTTTTTTGGTGGAAGTGATGCTCACGTTTTGATGCATTATGATGTCGATTTGGGAGATTTTCTTCATATTCATTTTGAAGGAAAGAAGAGAATTCTATTATTTGATCAAAAACAATCTCCATTTTTATATAAAGTTCCGCTGTCGGTTCATACGATCTATGATGTAGATTATGAAAATCCTGATTATGAAAAATTTCCTGCCTTGAAATATGCAAAAGGCTTTGAAATCTTCATGGAACATGGTGATGCGCTTTTCATTCCTGGTGCATTTTGGCATTTCAACAGATATTTGGAGCCCGGATTTTCAATGTCACTTCGGGCGCTTCCTAATAAACCGAAAGTTGTTGCGAATATGCTGTATCATGTTTTCATTATGAGATATACAGACAAATTAATGCGGAAAATTTTTAAGAAAAAATGGGTGAATTACAAACAGAAATGGGCGTATGAAAAAAGTACAGAAGCTTTGGAAAGTCATTTAAATAATAGGTGATCTTTTATTTCCCACAGATTCCACGGATTTTTCAAATTATATCTTCTATTAATGACCCTTGTCAAGGTTTTAAACCTTGACAAGGGTTGCAGATTGATACTTTAATTCTACAAAAAAGAAAATATGCACAATCATCTGTGTAAATCCGTGAAATCCGTGGGAGAAAAAATATTTTAAATTATCAAGCATTTTAATCCTTCTATTTTATTTCATACTTTTACCATCCTAATTTTTTAAGAAAGATTTTAATGGCAAAGGCGACGAAAGAAAAGAAAGAAACCCCGTTAATGACTCAATATAACACCATCAAGGCGAAATATCCTGATGCGCTTTTGTTATTTCGAGTGGGAGATTTCTATGAAACTTTCGGGCAGGATGCCGTTAGGACTTCCCAGATTTTGGGTATTGTTTTAACCAAAAGAGCGAATGGAGACGGTCATATAGAATTGGCTGGATTTCCGCATCATTCCGTAGATTCTTATTTGCCAAAGTTGGTGAGAGCAGGACTTCGTGTTGCGATCTGCGACCAGTTGGAAGATCCTAAAACCGTAAAAGGAATTGTAAAAAGAGGAGTGACCGAATTGGTGACGCCCGGAGTTACGTTCAATGATCAGGTTTTAAACTCGAAAAAGAATAACTTCCTGCTTTCTCTTCATAAAGAAAAAGAAAAATACGGAATCGCTTTGGTTGATGTTTCAACAGGTGAGTTTTTGGTAAGTGAAGGAAATTTAGATAAAATACTTCATATCGTCAATACTTTTGATCCGAGTGAGATTATTTATCAGAGAAGTGTTCAGCTTCCGGAACAGCTTAAAAATAAAAGTGCTTTCAAGCTTGAAGATTGGGCTTATCAATATAATTTTGGCTACGAAAAGCTGACGAATCATTTTAAAACCAATTCTTTGAAGGGATTTGGAGTTGAAAATTCTCAGTTAGCAATTACTGCAGCGGGAGCTATCTTTGCTTATTTAGTTGAAGATACGCACCATAATTTATTAGCTCACATTACAAAGATTCAGGTGATTCCTCAGGAGGATTTTCTAATGATGGATAATTTCACGTTGAGAAACCTAGAAATTGTTTATCCAAGCAATCCACAAGGAAAATCGTTATTAGATATTATCGATAAAACGTCAACTCCAATGGGAGGGAGATTGTTGAGAAGAAGAATTATTCTTCCATTAAAATCTGTTTACGAAATTGGCAGAAGGCTTTCTTTAATTGATTTTTTAAATGAAAACGACCATCTTAAATACGAGATTTCACAACTGTTAAAGGCGATTTCTGATTTGGATCGATTAATGGGAAAATTGGCTGCAGAAAAGATCTCGCCCAGAGAATTAGGACATTTGCGCCAGAGTTTAATTAATATTCATAAAATTAAAGCGTTACTTCATCCTCATGCGGATGTTTTGGCTTGGCTTGAACCGTTGTCTGATTTAGATGAATTAATTAAATCTTTACAAAATTCTCTTAATGAAGAACTTCCGGTAAGTTTGGCGAAAGGAAATGTGATTAAAAATGGTATTTCTGAAGAGCTGGATATGTTGAGAGGTCTTCAAAGTAAAGGTCGTGGTTTCCTTGATGATATGTGTCAGCGAGAAATCGAAAGAACAGGAATTACAAGCCTTAAAATTGATTTTAACAATGTTTTCGGATATTATATTGAAGTTCGAAATACCCATAAAGATAAAGTTCCGAGTGATTGGCTGAGAAAGCAAACGTTGGTGAATGCAGAACGTTATATCACGGAAGAATTAAAAGAATATGAAAGTCAGATTCTTGGCGCGGAGGACAAAATCGGTGTTTTGGAGAATCAATTATACAGAAATGTTTGTTCTGAAACGATGGTTTATATGGATCAGATTCAGGAGAATTCGAACATTATTGCACAATTGGATGTTGCGGTTGGTTTATCTGAATTGGCTGTTTCTGAGAGTTATACAAAACCTGTTTTAACGGATAGTTTTTCAATCGATTTAAAAGAAGCAAGGCATCCAATTATTGAAAATGCACTTCCTTTAGGTGAAAAATATATTCCGAATGATATTTATTTAGATAAAGATTCTCAGCAGATTATCATGGTTACAGGACCCAACATGGCCGGTAAATCGGCGATTCTTCGTCAGACTGCAATTGTTTGTCTTTTGGCTCAAATTGGAAGTTTTGTTCCTGCAAAATATGCTGAAATCGGAGTTTTAGACAAAATTTTCACAAGAGTTGGAGCCACAGATAATATTTCGGCTGGTGAATCAACTTTTATGGTTGAAATGAACGAAGCTGCCAATATTTTAAATAATATCTCAGACCGAAGTTTAATTTTATTAGACGAAATCGGTCGTGGAACTTCAACTTATGATGGGGTTTCCATTGCTTGGGCAATCGCAGAATATCTTCATCAACATCCGACTCAGGCTAAAACTTTATTCGCAACGCATTATCATGAACTAAATGAAATGACCGTGAATTTTGAGCGTGTAAAGAATTTCCACGTTTCTATTCAGGAGAACAAAGGAAGTATTATTTTTCTGAGAAAGCTTATTCCTGGTGGAAGTGAGCACAGTTTCGGTATTCATGTTGCGAAATTGGCGGGAATGCCTTCAAAAGTAGTCAACAGAGCTAATGAAATCCTAAAAACGTTAGAAGCAAGTCGCGGACAGGGGACTGGGGCATCTGAAACCATCAAAAGAGTTACAGAAGAAAATATGCAGCTTTCTTTCTTCCAATTAGACGATCCTGTGTTGGAAAATATCCGTGAAGAATTGATGAAAATTGATATTAATACTTTGACACCGATTGAAGCTTTAATGAAGCTTAATTCGATTAAGAAAATGATTGGGAAATAACCATTTAACTTTAAAATATTAATAATAAAGTCCTAATATTTCTTCAACGATAAAGGAAAGGTATAAAGATAACGAACGGGCTCATTATTTACTGTTGCGGGTTTCCACTTCACAAACATTCTTCTGATGGCTATTTCCGCGGCTTCTGAGTGTTTTTTATCGTCTCCGGTTGCGGTAACGTAGCGAATATAGCCGTTTTTTTCAACGATAAAATATACTCTGGTGTTGATTTTATTAGTTTTTACATCAATAATATCCATGTTTTCTGCAAATTTTCTGTGAAAAGCTTCCATTCCTCCCGGAAACTCAGGAGCCTTGTCTGCTTTTGTTACCACATCATCCATTTTCATTTTTGATTTTAAAAATGTATAATCTGTAATTGGAGGATCGGTCTTAACATCAGTTTTTTGCCCAAATACCGTGATGCCTAAAAATGCTATTAAAAAGAAGAATAATTTTTTCATAGCGAAAGAATTTTGTTAAAATTTTAATGGTTTTAACCTAAGCAAAAAGAGAGCCTAAATGCTCTCTTTGTATTATAAATGATTGTATTCGTAAGTTGTGATCTCGGTCTTGGTTATTGAAGTCCCTGTTTTTTCGTAGGAATCCTTGGTTTCTTTCTTAGGATATCCATTCGTATTATATTCGTAGGTTGAATGGTAGATCGTCCATTCATCTCCCGGTATATTGGTGTATTGGATGCGGTTGTTATAATCTATAACATTACGGCTTGATCCGTTCATGTCTTCACTCTCCAAAAGTCTTGTATAGCCTGTGATATTTTTAAAAGGAAAGCTTCCGCTATCATAGGCAACATTTTTAAGAATTCCGGTTCCGTTTTGAGTTGTTGTTGGCTTTACATCTGCCACGGTTTCTGTCCAGTTTTTTAAAGACCCGTCCGTATTTAAATAAACATCTTTTACATAAGTTTTAGTTGAGTTGGTCTGAGCAAGAACAACGGTTATTCTTACACGATCGGCACCAATGTAAGCATAATCTGTAGTGTAAGTTCCTCCTTGATAAGTAGATGATTTTTTTAAGATCTTGTTTGAACTGTTGTACGTTACATTTGTGGTTTGTGTTGATCCATCAGCGTAAGTATCAAGATATTTACTGATCAAATCACCGGAATACGTATAAGTTCTTTTGAAATTATCCGTTGTATTGGTCATGGTAACGATCTTGGCTCCGTTATAACTGAATGTATAATTATCACCATCCTGCACCATTTTGGTTACTAAAATAGGGTTGTCTTCTGCAGAAGTATCTTCCTCAACCGTTGCACACGATGTGAAAAGTAAAATAGGTAGTAAGAAGTAAAATTTTTTCATATAAATTGAGTAAATGAGTTATAAGAGTCAAAAATAAGAGAAATATTTAATTATTGAAATAAATTATAAGTTAAAATATAATATGGTTGATATATTTTTAAACTTAAAAGATTCATCTTAATAAAATGCCATTAATAATTTCACTAATTTTGAGTATGAAGAATGTAATCAATATATTATTTCTGTGTTTGTGTTTTACGGTTTTTAAAGCACAACAGACAACGGTTTCTTCAATTAAATATGAAGAGCTGGAAAAACGTATTCAACAGGAGAAAGATAAATTTCTTGTGGTTAATTTTTGGTCAACCACCTGTGCGCCATGCGTAAAAGAGCTTCCTCATTTCATGGAAGTCAATAAGAAATATGCGAATAATCCGAAATTTAAAATGATCTTGGTTTCACTTGATCGATTGGTTGATAAAGAAAGAGTGATCAAGTTCATTAAAAATAAAAACCTCACAGCAGAAGTTATTTTATTGGATGATATCAAAAGAATGAACACTTGGATCCCAAGGTTTGAAAAAGACTGGGATGGAAATATTCCGGTGACCATTTTCTATAAAAACGGAGAAAAAGTACATTTCAACGACGGAGAAATGAGCAAAGAAGAACTTGAAAATACAATTACTAAAAATTTACAATAATCAAAATAATATGAAAAATTTAAAGATTTTAATGACAGCTTTTATCGTTGGTTTAGGGCTTTTAAGCTTCACCACGATAAACGATGATAAAACTCCTCAAAAACAAAAGGCAGCTTCCACAAAAGGATATGGAGTAGGAGACGAGGCAACAGATTTTAAGCTAAAAAATGTTGATGGCAAAATGGTTTCTTTAAGCGATTTTAAATCGGCAAAAGGCTTTATCGTGATCTTCACATGCAACCACTGCCCATACGCGAAAAAATACGAGGACAGAATTGTTGAGCTTGACAAAAAATACAAAGATCAGGGTTATCCCGTGATAGCAATTAATCCAAATGATCCAAGCGTACAGCCGGAAGATGGCTACAAACAAATGATTGAGAGAGCTAAAGAAAAAGAGTTTACTTTCCCTTATTTGGTAGATGAAGGGCAGAAAGTTTTTCCTCAATACGGAGCGACAAAAACACCGCATGTATTTGTTTTACAGAAAGAAAACGGTAAAAATATCGTAAAATACATTGGAGCAATCGATAATAATTACGAAAATCCAAACGATGTTTCAGAGTATTATGCCCAAGATGCGGTAAATGCTTTGATAAAAGGCGAACCTATAAAAATGACAAAAACTGTCGCCATCGGATGCACGGTGAAAGTAAAGAAATAATATCTTTGTAGAAATATAATCAATAGGAACGGGCTTTAGCCCGTTTTTTTAATAATAAAATTAGCCAAAACATAAATATGAAATTCAAATTCAGCTTAAAATATTTCGTTGCAACAATAGTAATTTTCTTGGTTGAGGTTTTAATTGCCACAAAATTAAAAGACATTTTCTTCGTAAGAGCCTATTTGGGAGACGTTATTGTGGTGATTCTTCTATATACTTTCGTTAAAAGTTTTTTTGTCATTAATAATCAAAAATTAATTCTGGGAATTCTGGCTTTTTCTTGTTTGGTCGAGTTTGCTCAATCTTTCAATATTGCAGAAAAACTAGGCTTCCAACAAGGAAGCCTGATGTATATTGTGATCGGAAATTCTTTTTCCTGGATCGATATTTTATGTTATGTTGCAGGTTGTTTGATCCTTTTTCTTTTTGTAAAATTTGAAGAATCAAGAAGCTTACAAAAAGTGAGTTAAGATCAATTATCTTCCGAAAGAATCATATTTATCTTCCGCATATTTTACAAAGCGATTCAACAAAGCAACGTTCTCTTTTTCCATCGGAGAAAGATCATTATCTACATTATTAGAAACCGGAATATACCAATCTGTCTGTTCAAAAAAGTTTCTGTAGGTCTGTTTTTTGAAAGCATATCCGTGTCTTGCAAAAACCGAATTTTTGATGATTTCAAGATCCAGTTTTCTTAAGTTTTTAAGATCTTTTTCTGACAGTTTTTGTTTTGAAGCATTTAATTTAAAAACGGCATCCGAAGCAACTCTGTTTTTTTGAGTTGTGTATTTTTCTGTTTTCCCGGTTTCTTCATCGGTGTATTTTTCAACAAAATCTTTCGGATTTTCCCAATCGACTAAGTTGGAATCTTCATCCAGCATAAAATTCGGATTATAAACAAACTGCTTTTTGGTTAGTTTTAGTGTTTTTAGAGGTGATTTTACCGCTTTTTTATTAAATACAGACCATTTTCCAGTTAAACTGTCACCAGTTAATTTTACTTCAAATCTGCCATCAGTTTTATCATTTCCGGGTTCATCAAGCGTAAATGATTTTGAACTTTCATTAAAAATCCCACGGAACGGACGTTGATTTCCATTCACAATACTTTGTCCGTAAACACTGTCTTTTGTAATTCTGTTGATCTTTAAAGCAAGCTTTTTATAAACTTCTCCCTCATATTCCTCTCCATCTTCAGAAGTAATCATTTCCTTTCCTGCAAAATCGCCCATGTAAATTCCATACAGTTCTTGATGAACCTCAGGAACAACCACAGAATCTTTCTTTGCAACAAGAGAATCTTTTGATGATTGGGTTTCTTTTCCATCCTTTTTGCAGGCAATTAAACTGACTGTAAATAAGGAGATTAATGTTAATTTTAAAGTTTTCATATATGTTTTTTTGTAATTAAATATTCAATTAAAAGGATATTCGGAACCCATCCCATCCATGCAATAATCTCATAGACATCCATCGGATTGGGGTGGAATAAATATACAATAATAACCTTCCACATTCTTAAAGTGACAGCAGAAAGCGTTAATGCGAAGCTTCTCCACATCCACTGTTTATGTTGTTTAAATTTTTCCTGTCGGGCAAATTGATAAGCCTTGAAAGTCGTAAACCACCACAAACTTCCCAAAATAACAAACGAAATTTTAGAAAAAATATCTCCGTTAGCGAAAAATCCCATGTAAATTCCCGACGGAGCAGAAAAGATCAATAATAGAAAAATATATATCTTTCCCGAATTTTTATGGAAATTTTTCAATCCAAAATCTTTCCTAAGAATAGCTAAAAACCCTGAAAGTAAAACAAAAATACTCGTGTAAACATGCGTGTAGAAAAACCACAGATATTCCGGTCTGTAGGTAACTTCAGTTTGTTTTATCATTAAAAAGCTGACCTCTGTTTTTAATGGAATATATTCTAACGTAATTTTCAGCATCAGCCAAAAGAAATATCCGAACCCGATGATTAAAAGGATTTTAAAAAGATTCGAAATGTTTTTTTTGACTAAAAGCATTTTATATTTTTTTAAACACTAATATCACAAATTTTCCCACTAATATTCACAAGATAAATTGTGCTATTTGTGAAATTATTAGTGTCATTTGTGTTTAGATTAAGCTATTTCAAATTCAAATCCTGCGCAATCAGCCAAGCCTCACTCCAACAAGCCTGAAAGTTAAAACCTCCCGTCACCGCATCAATATTTAAAACTTCTCCGGCAACATAAAAATTAGGCAAAATTTTGGAGGACATATTTTTAAAATTAACTTCTTTTAAATCTACCCCTCCTGCGGTTACAAATTCATCTTTAAAAGTTGATTTTCCTGTAACCTGCAATTTCTTTTTGCATAAATTTTCAAGAATCAACTGCATTTCTTTTCCCGAAATCTGTGCAACTTGTTTGTTTAGGTCTATTTTTGAAACCTCTAAAACTTTTTGCCAGAATCTATTCGTAATATCAAATATTTTTGCCAATCCAATCGTCTTTTTTGGATTAGATTGTTTGAAGTTTTGAAATAATTCTTCTGCATCATCAATATCTTTTGAAATAAAATTAACTTCAATTTCAAAATTATATTTAACCTTCGCTAAACTTAAAGCCTCCCAAGCCGATATTTTTAAAATAGCGGGTCCAGAAAGTCCCCAATGGGTAATCAATAATGGTCCGCTTTCCTCTGTTTTTAATTTTGGAATTGAGATTTCCGCATTTTCAAAACTTGTTCCCGGCAATTCTTTTAATAAATCATTCTTAATATTGAATGTAAAAAGTGATGGAACTAAATCGATGATTTTATGGCCTAAATTTTCAATGATTTTCAATGATTTTGGCGAACTTCCGGTTGTATAAATCACAAAATCGGCTTCAAAATCGCCTAAACTTGTTTTAACGATATATTTCTCGTCCAGTTTTTCAATTTCTTTTACAGAGCATTTTGTTTTTACTTCAACATTTTTGTGCTGAATTTCATTCAATAAAGTATTAATAATGGTCTGTGAAGAATTACTTTCGGGAAAAACCCTGTTATCATTTTCAATTTTCAACGGAACTTTTCGTTGATCAAACCAATCCATCGTATCTCCCGGCTGAAATTTGGTGAAAACACTTAATAATTCCTTATTTCCGCGGGGGTAGAACTGAACTAATTCTTTGGGATCAAAGCATGCGTGAGTTACATTACATCTTCCACCTCCGGAAATCTTAACTTTCTGAAGGACATCTGAGTTTTGCTCAAGAATCGTAATGTTGTATTTTGTTTCGTCAAGATTCGATGCACAGAAAAAACCGGCTGCACCGCCTCCAATAATGATAATTTGCTTCATAATTCTATTAATCTTATGCTCAAGATTATTTTTACAAAACTACAATTTTTATAAACCATCTTATTTGAGTAATTTTGAAGATTATAATTTTAATTATTCTAAAACAGATTTCTAAATGATATTTTACCATAAATTCGAAGTTCGTTGGAGTGATCTTGATGCCAACAAACATTTAGCAAACTCATCATATGTGCAATTTTGCGCACAAACCAGAATGGCTTTTATGAAGCAGGAAAAAATGGGTGTTACTCAAATGAGCCGATGGGGAATTGGTCCTGTAATCATGCACGAAAGATTTTCTTTTTTTAAAGAAATATTTGCTGACCAAGTCGTTATCGTAAGTCTGGAAATCGATGGTTGTGCAGAAGATTCTTCTATTTATCGTTTTGTACACAAATTTTATCTTCCAGATGGTTCGCACTGTGCAACTGCAGAAGCGACAGGAGTTTGGATTGATACCATGTTGAGAAAAATGACAACGCCACCGGATGATGTCATGGAAGCAATGAACAAATATAAAACACCGGATACAATAATTTTAACGAGAGAAGATTTTAAGAAATTACCTTTCCGTCCGGAAAATATTGATCCTACGAAACTTAACTAATAATTGATAAGAGATAAATGATAGTTGATATAATAAAACGTCTTCAAAATCATTTATCATTTATCAATCATCACTTATAAATTAAAATATGTTTGAAGATAAAGAACCAGAATTAACGCCGATCTCTAAACTAGGAGAATTTGGGTTGATAAAGCATTTAACAGAACATTTTCCTTTATCCAACGAGTCTTCGGTGCTTGGAGTGGGAGATGACGCGGCAATCATTAATCCTGGAAATAAAAAAGTTGTTCTTACCACAGATGTTTTGGCAGAAGGAGTGCATTTCAATTTAGGATATGTGCCGTTGAAGCATTTGGGATATAAAGCGGTTGTTGTAAATCTTAGTGATGTTGCAGCAATGAACGCTACTCCGACACAAATCTTGGTTTCATTGGCGGTTTCAAACCGTTTTCCGGTAGAAGCTTTGGAAGAAATTTATTCTGGAATTCAGGCAGCTTGTACTCGATATAAAGTCGATTTGATCGGTGGAGATACAACAAGCTCAAACGCAGGTTTGGTTATGAGTATTACGGCTGTCGGAATTGAAGATGAAGAAAACATCGTAAAAAGAAGTACTGCAAAACCAAATGATCTTCTTGTTGTAAGTGGAGATTTAGGAGGTGCTTATATGGGACTTCAGATTTTAGAAAGAGAACATGCTGTGTTCCTTGCTGACCCAAATATGCAACCTGAAATGGAAGGATTTGATTATATTTTGGAAAGACAATTGAAACCTGAAGCAAGAACAGACGTTAAAGGTATTTTAGAAGGATTGGATATTAAGCCAACTTCTATGATTGATATTTCTGATGGTTTGGCTTCTGAAATTCTTCATCTTTCTGACCAATCAAACGTTGGTTTCAGATTGTATGAGGAGAAAGTTCCAATGGATAATTTGACGATTACGACGGCAGATGAATTTAATTTAAATCCTGTAATGGCTGCTCTAAGCGGAGGTGAAGATTATGAATTATTGTTTACCATTTCACCAAATGATTTTGAAAAAATGAAAAACCATCCGGATTTTACGATCATCGGGCATGCTGTTGATAAACAAGAAGGTAATTTCATGGTCGCGAGAGGTTCTAATCAATTGGTTTCTCTTACCGCGCAAGGTTGGGATGCTTTTTTAGGAAATAATCAAAACGATTAAATTTTATTTAATTTTGAAATATTGTGAAACCACTGCTTTTGTAGTGGTTTTTTTGTTTAAAAAATTAATTTAATTTTCATTTGTGATTAATTTGAATGTTTTCAGGGTGTTATGTAGTGAATAATGATTTTTCGAAAAAAAATATCCTGAAAAGAAAATTTAGATATATTTGCATTGACTTATTAAAAACACAAATTTACAACACAAACACGATGAAAAAAACACACGCAATTTATAATATAGATCCGTCTATTTCTCAATACTGAGAATTAACTACATTTTTACTCGACTTTTAAAAATCATATCCAATTATTTATAAATATTTGTGGATATGAATCTGATATTTACCTAAAAGGTGGAGTTTTGATTAATAAAATCAAATTCCGGTTTAACATTGGATAAAAATAAAGATTACAAATTAAAAAAACATTTATGAAAAAAACATTATCAATTTTTGGCTTAATTATTTTTAAGTCTCTATTTTCTCAGAACATTCCTTTTGATAAGCTATATGGAAATTCTGATCCTACACATTATTATTTGAGTCATTATCCTGCTTCCACTTCTGATGGATTGGATATTAATTGGTATGGCGGGATAAGACTTCAAACCTCTGCAGGGCTAGGGATTCAACTATTAAATAACGGAAATGTAGGAATAGGTACACCAGATCCTGAATCAAAACTTACAGTAAATGAAGTTGGACCAGCAGGTTCAAATCAATTTCTGTTAAGGAGTAATCATTTGAGAAATCCAGATAGGTACTTTATGAAAAATAGCATATTTGGAACAGGAACTGAAGATGTAACTTTTTCTCTAAGGCATGATGGACAAATGTTTGTAGACGGGAGTGTAGGAATAGGAACAACTAATCCAGAAGCAAAATTAGATATATTAGGTGATTTAAAATCTTATAATCACAAGATTTTTGATTATTCTCCTATGGTTTATCTGGATAGAAATACAGATGTTGGAGGTTATATACAGGGAATACAGACTAGATTAGTGGACGGGACAAATAATTGGTTTTTTGGCAATGTACATGCTGATACTTTTGTAATAACTACAGGAGATTATGCTGGGGCAAATCAATTTATTATAACAAGAGGAGGTAATGCCGCACTGAAAGGAAAACTAGAAGCTAAAGAATTGAAAGTAACTCTAACTCCTACAGCTGACTTTGTATTTGAAAAAGACTATAATCTTCCTAAACTTGAAGATGTTGAAAAACATTTACAAGAGAAAAAACATTTACCAGAAGTTGCTTCGGCAAGTCAAATGGAAAAAGAAGGAGTAAATGTCGGAGAATTTCAAATTAAACTTTTACAAAAAATTGAGGAACTTACTTTGTATGTAATACAGCTCAATAAAGATGTTAAAAAATTAGAAGAAGAAAATAAAGAACTCAATAAAAAATATAATAACCAGAAATAGATCCTATTAAGAATGAGAAAAGCATCGTTTTTTCTCTTTTACTCAATTCATTTTAATGATAAGAATATGTAATCATATTGTTAAAATGATTCTTGCTTTTTTAATAAACACAATCATTAAAATTATTCGAATGCAGAAAATCTATAATAAATCATTATTGGGGATTGCTGTGCTATTCTTTTTTTCATCAAATGGGCAAACTAAAGATGTATTAAATGAAAAACCACGAGAAAGCGAAATACATGCCTTTCAAAATAAAATAGATCAATATCAAAATCAACAAAAAGAAGAAGTTTTAAGGCTTAAAGGCTTAGGAAACAAAGAATTTATTTTCGTAAACGGGAATGAAAAACAACTTGTTGGTGCTGATGAAAATGGAAAACCACTTTATTATACAACTCTAAATGCTGGTGCAGCTAAAATGACCAAAGCTGATAATTTATACCCTGGTGGAGTTGCCGGATTAAATATTGCCGGACAAAATATGATTATTGGTCAATGGGACTATTCAAAACCCAGAACTACTCATGAATTATTAACTGGAAAAATAAACAGCTATGATAATTTACAAAACCAAACAATTTCCCGTCACAGTACCAGTATAGCAGGAACACTCGCTGGAAATAATGGAGATGCAGAAGCCAAAGGCATCGCCTATGAAGCAAAAATCAATGCCTATGATTGGGTGAATGATGTTTCGGAAATGCTTTCGGAAGCATACAATGGTTCAAATGGAATATTAGTAGCCAATAACAGTTATGGTTTTGATCCGATGTATCTTCAAACGTATCAGTTTGGTAAATATAATGTAACGGCGCAGTCTTGGGATAATTTGATGTACTTAAAACCGTATCTCCAAATTGTAAAAGCGGCAGGAAATTCTAGAGAAATTGATCCAAGTATTGTTCCTCAGGTTTCAGCTAAAAACGGATATGACCTTCTGGAAGGCGCGGGAATTGCTAAAAACGTTCTGGTAGTTGCTTCAGCAAAGAAAAATACTAATATGAATTCGGATGAAGCTTTTGATGTTTCGTCTTTCAGCAGTTACGGACCAACAGATGACGGTAGGATAAAACCTGACATTTGTGCACCTGGAGAAAATATTTATTCATCTATTGAAACTTACGATGCTGCTTATGGTACCTATAGAGGGACTTCTTCGGCGACAGCTGTTGTTTCTGGTATTATAACTTTACTTCAACAATACTATAAATCTGTAAGTCCAACACAGAGTTATATGCTTTCATCAACGGTGAGAGCTTTATTGGCTCATACTGCTAATGATAAAGGAACAGAAGGACCAGATTATATTTATGGATGGGGATTGGCAGATGCAAAAAGAGCTTCTGAAGCAATCTATAATAATATTGAAGGAACAATTAATGGTGAAAAAAAATCTACTTTAATTAAAGAGGTTAATTTAAACCAAGGAAATAAATATACTTTATATGTTGTTCCTTATGAAACCAGTCAGCCATTATCTGCTACTATTTCATGGACGGATCCACAGGGAAATTTAATAAGCAATGTCGTAGATCTTAATAATCCTAATGTAATTAATGATTTAGATTTAAAAATAGTAAAAATAAATTCTAACGGGACGGAAAGTACTTACTATCCATGGAAATTAGGGGGAATGAGCAATCTGACAGGAGCAGCAACCAATACATCTACAAACAATGTAGATACTATAGAAAGAGTTGATATTAAAAATCCTGAAAAAGTAACATATAAAATAATTGTTTCTCCAAAGACAAATACTACTCCGTTGTTACCAAGTGGGAATCAAACCTTTTCAATAGTGGTTTCAAACGTTGACTTTTGTTATAAAGAAGATCTTACAACATTAGTAAGTCCAACAGATGATATTTCTACAAGTCAGACGATTTTGGCTAAACAAATTGTGGCAAGCAATAAAGTTATTGCTCCAGTACAGAATGTTGAATACATAGCTTCAAGAGATATTGTTTTACTTCCAGGTTTTCATGCTCAGCAAGGTGTTGGTTTTCATGCTTTCATTACGCCATGCTTTGATTTGATTTCGGCCTTAAAATATAAAGCACAGCAAAGAGTAGGAGCAGAGGTTATTACCGGATCAACTGGATCATCACTTGGACATTTTACATTATTTCCAAATCCAGCGAAAGAAGAAGTTAATATTAAATTTTATCTGCAAAATGAATCTTCCATAAAGATTTCGATATATGATGCATCAGGAAAACTTTTATCAACAGAACAAAGTTCAACCAAATTTCCTAAAGGTGAATTTGTGAAAACTGTAGATACAAGGGCTTATTCTCCGGGAGTGTATATGGTTTCAATAGAAACTTCAGAATATAAGGAAACAAAAAAGCTAATCATAAAATAAAACACAAATAATACATGAAAAAAATATTTACACTCCTCAGTGTTTTGCTCATTTGTATTTTAAATGCCCAATCACCTGGTGGAGTTGGAGGTTTAAGTGTTTGGTATAAAACCAACTCACTTCAGACTCCGGCTTTGCTGTATCGGGATTATAGTGGTAATCAGCATCAAATTCAAGCCTTAACAAGCGCTAATAAACCTAACTATTCGTTACTGAATTATAATGAATGTTTAAATTTTGATGGGACAGACGATTTTTTGAAGTTTCCATTTGTAATAGAAACGATTGATAAAATAAACTTCTTTACCGCTTATCAAAATAAGAATTCAACGCAGGAATCTGCTTTGTTTACTACAGACAATACAGATGAGAAAGAGTTATTTTATAGCACTAAAAATATTTTTAGATATAATAATGACCAAATTAATTATATCAATACCAGCACAATTGATACGTTAGCTTCTTTTAGTTTATATTCTAAATTTGGAAATCCATCAACTAAAATTACGAAGGTAATTGGTAAGACAGGTCTTTCATCAATGTTTATAGGAAAAGATGCAGGGAACCATCAATGGCAAAGCTTTAAAGGAAAGCTACCTGAGTTTTTTACATATAGAAAAATTCTTACTCTTAATGAAAGAAATAGAGTAAATACTTATTTGGCAGTAAAATATGCAATTACAATGCCTTATACAGAATATCTGAGCTCTAAAAATAAAAAAATATGGAGACAAGATGATTTTAATGATTATCCTGCAAACATCACAGGTATAGCAAGGGATGGGTATTCTGATCTTTATCAAAAACAGGCTACAAGTTCGTCAGAACAAAAAAGGTTGGTTATTGCTGCAAAAAAATTGGCTGTTGATAATAGATCAAATGATGCACAGTTTCCGGATCAAACTTTTTTGATTTGGGGAGATAATAAAAAACCATTAGAATTGGATGCTGAAACCTTCGGATATAGATTGTTAAAAAGAAAATGGAAGGCAAGATTTACTACTGAAAACTCTCAAACAATTCCTACAGAGGTAGTCTTTTCCATTAAAAATATTATTGCGCAAATTCCGGCAGATAAAAAACTTTGGCTTTTGGTTGACAGAACAGGACAAGGGAATTTTAATTCATCTAATATTGATGCATACCCAATGGATTATGTTGATAATGATCAGGGAGTTCATTTTAAGGATGTAGTTTTCGATCAGGATCTATCAGGAACTGATGTTTTTTCTTTTGCTTTAGGGAATCAAATTTTATCAATTTATCAGATTACCCAACCTACATGTACTGTTACAAGTGGAACGCTTAATTTAAATATTAAAGGAGGAAAAGCACCATTCAATGTTGCTCTTACAGGTAATGGAACATCACAAAACATAAGTGTTCAGACATCACAGGTTTCATTCCCGAATTTAGCAATAGGTAACTATCACCTTAATATTACTGATGCTAATAATAATGTTACTTCTTATGACTTTACGGTGAATGATTTCAGCTCTATTAATTTAGATCTTGGTCCGGATGTAGCAATTTCTTCTGGTAATTCTGCTCAGTTTGATGCATCAACACAAATTACAGATCCAAATGCAACATATACCTGGACTTCTGATAATGGATTTACCAGTAACTCTCCAAATATTAATGTTTATGAACCGGGAGAATATACTGTAACCGTAAAAACATCAGATAACTGTATTAAAAAAGATACAGTAAAAGTTACAAGAAAGAGAGAAAACGGAATAGTAATTTATCCTAATCCGGTGCCAAAAGGGCACCCTTTTACAATAAGAATTATTTCAGATAAGAAAGAAACTGTAGATATAAAAATACATGACGCCTCTGGAAGATTGATAAAAACCATTCAGGATAAGGGCAAAGATTATTATGAAATACAGGATACTTTACCAGTCGAAGGAGTGTATTTAATTATTGTAAAAACTTCGTCTGAAATCAAGGTATTCAAACTAATTGTAAAAAATTAATATCCATACTTGAAACATTCTAATTTTAAATCAAGAGTGTCTCTAGTATAAAAACACACACATATAAAACGAATGAAAAGATCTTTATTGAGCGTTTTAAGAAAAAACACAAAGCTCCTTAATTCAATCATATTTTTTACTTGTTGGTCTCAGGTTCATGCTTATGCAAATTCATATTATCTGAATAAGCAGGAAAATGTAATTCCAATAATGGAAGTTGGTTCTGATTCAAAAGAAAATTTACATAAAGAAACTTCTGATAATAAGGAAAACCAAAATAAAGCAGGAACTTCTGATGATATTTCTGCTAAAAAGGCAGCCAAAAATAACACGGAAATTAGTAATAAAATTCTTGTTTCGTCACCTTTAAATAAAATTGATCATAATAAATCTTTAGGATTAAGTGAAAAAAGATATTATACTTCTGATATTAAGGAAGGTATCATTGGAACCAGTTTGGAACATCCAATTGATCAGATTTATGATAATGTTTTTAATATTTTAATTGATGAAAAAATAAATCCTGCTTATCAATATACATTAGAATATGATTTGTATGGAGTTGACACTTATAAAGAAGTAAGTAAAGTCATCAATGACGATTTAGCGACTGGAGGAAAGAATGTTCAAAAAAATAATACTTGGACACATCAGTCGGAACCTATTACAGAAAAATCTATCAAGCAGGGAAAAAATACTATAATCTTTACGTTACCATATCTTTCAGGGTATAGCTATAAAGTGAAAAACCTTAGAGTAGGTATTTCCAATAAAAAGCAAAATTTTGAAAATATAGCGAATGTAAATTATAATGCTTTATCTGTTTCAAAATTTGTAAGTAATATAAGCAACTCAGAAAAACTTAATCTAGGATCTGCTGAATTAAATATTACTAAAGGAACTCTTAAAAGCTCAGAAAATTTTTCTATTACTGCCCTTAGGGATATAGATATGCCTGCGCTTACTCCGGAAATGGTAAACGTAACCTCTGAAAATTCAGGATATCGTTTTCTACCTCATGGGGAGCATTTTTCAGTTCCGGCAAAAGTGTCTTTAGGATACGATAAAAGTAAAATTCCAAGTGGATATACAGAACAGGATATTAAAACATTTTATTTTGATAAAACAGAAAAAAAATGGATTGCTTTAGACAAAGACAGTGTCAATCTACAGCAAAAAGTATTGGTGTCAAAAACAACTCACTTTACGGATATGGTAAATGGGGTTTTAAAAGTTCCTGAATCTCCAGAAACAGGTAGTTATGCGCCCAATTCTATTAAAGATATAAAAGCTGCAAATCCTTCTGAAGGAATTGTGAGCATTGCTCCGCCATCTCCTAACAGTATGGGGAGTGTTACAACCAGCTTCCCTATTAAACTTCCGGCAGGTAGAGCAGGAATGCAGCCTTCTTTAGGTGTAAGTTATAGTAGTGAAGGAGGAAATGGTTGGATGGGACTTGGATGGGACATGTCTGTTCCTTCTATAGGAATTGATACCCGATGGGGAGTTCCAAGATATGATAATACAACTGAAACGGAACTTTATACTATCGGCGGAGAACAATTAACCTTCGAAGTAAGCAGTGGAGTGTTTGCAATGCCTAACAGAAATGAAGGTTTTGATAAAGGAAGACAAACAGACAGACGATTTTATCCAAGAATTGAAGGTTCTTATAATAAAATCATAAGAAAAGGAACATCTCCTAAAGATTATGTATGGATTGTAACTTCTAAAGATGGAACAAAATCTTATTTTGGAGGAGATGAAGCAGGGATAAATAATAATACTGTTCTTAAAGATTCAAATGGAAATATTGGACATTGGGCATTATATAAAACGGTTGACACAAATGGGAATTATGTGTTATATACATATGATAAATCTACCTATACCGGGAATCCCGGAAATGGGGGACAAGAGTTACATATTTCTGAAATAAATTACACTTTACACAATACACAGAATACTGTAAAAAATTATAAAGTTTTATTTACAACAACTTCTGGGAGAGAAGATGTTCAAATTAATGGAAGATTAGGCTTTCTCGAAATAGAATCAAAGAGATTAACCAAAGTAGAAGTTAAATATGGTGATGAAAATGTAAGAAGCTATGAGTTTGACTATATAAACAATGAAAAAACTTTCAAAAAATCCTTACTGAAAAGTATTACGGAGAAAGATGCCTCAGGGGTTGATTTTTATACTAATCAAATAGAATACAATGAAGCACCGGATGATGCAAATATGTTTGGTGTAGCACAAAATTGGAAAGCTCCAGATCCGGCAAGTTTTTCTGGATTACTTTCTTCTTCCAGTTTGGTTCAAGGATATTCTATGTTGTCGGGAAGTTTAGGTAAATCCACTGGGACGAATTTTGGGATCAGTGTAGGAGCATATACTATTTCCTCTCCTTTCACAAGCGACACCTCTTTATTCAGCTTTAGAAAGGGTACTGTAGGGGCGCATGGTTCCATCAGTAGTTCATCATCAGAAAATCAAATTACTTTGATAGATATCGATGGAGATAACTTGGCAGATAGAGTATACCAGAATAATGGGGTTATTTCCTATTCTAAAAACTTGTCAACTGCAACAAATGGAATTCAATCATTTGGACCTAAAATAACTGTCGGAAATTTACAAGATATAGGTAAATCCAAAAATTCATCTTGGGGAGTAGGAATTGATGCTAATTTTGGAGGAGGCAGTCTTGGTTTCGATTATTCTAATAGTACAAATACTACATCATCTTATTTTATGGATTTTAATAACGATGGGCTGGTGGATTTTGTGAAAGACGGTAAGGTGTACTTTAATATTCTTGTCGGAAATGTTCCTTCATTTAATCCAAATAGTGGTTTGACTCCATATCCTATTAATATTACTTCTGTTGGAACACAACCTTCGATATCTTTATTTGATGATCAGGATAAAACGGAGAAAAAAATGATGTTGGAGCAGAATCCATTGCATGATGTTGTACGTGTATGGGTAGCTTCAAAGTCTGGCACTATTACAGTTAAAAATACTTTTGCACTGAAGCAGACAACATGTAGCCCAGAAGAAAACTGTAGTAAGGCAGATGGTGTAGTCGTTTCTTTTCAATATAAAAATAATGATCCATTAGTAAATAATATTAATGCAGGGGACTATAATTCACATTCTTTTGCAGATCAAACAATTAATATTAATAAAGGAGAAAAACTGTATTTCAGAGTATCTTCTAAATATGATGGAACATTAGATCAAATTACTTGGAATCCTGAAATTATTTATTCTACACCAAATGTACCACCTGTAGATAGTGATAATAGAGATTTATCAAGCTATAAATCTCAGGAAGATTTTGTAAACTCAGGGACTAGTTCTTACGTTGTTGGGAATGCGGGAACTTTAAATTTATATTTAAACAAAACAATTCCATTATCAGATAATGCTAAAGTATTCCTGACGATTAATGGTGTGGATTATGCTCAGTTTCCAATGACAATATCTTCTACATCTACTTATAATAATACAATTATTGGTCCTCCTATTAATTTAAACCCAGAGGATAAAGTTTCTGTGAAAGTTTATACAGATACTCAAATAGATTGGACGAAATTTAAATTAATTCCTGAATTCACAGAGACTTCATCAGGAGAAAAGACATATTTACAAGTAGAATATAGCATGTATAATGATAGAGGAAATTTTGTAACCTATGCAGTTCAATCTGCAGATATAGATAAAAATATTTCTGTAAAGGCGTCATCCCTACCTAATTTCAATGGAAAAAGTGGTAAAGTTGTTATCTCTGCAAAAACGAAAAATAAACTATTAACAAAAACAGTTTATAATGTAATCAACGGGACAGCAATTCCAACTTTCGAAGTGCCATATAAGATCGTATCACAGGATCTAAATGAAAATATATATTTAGAAACAACGGTAAGCAGTGATGATAGAGATTTTATAAATAATATAACAAGCATTGATGGCATTTTAATAAATAATGGTCTTAACTATATAAATAACCCAAATAATTTATCTCAACAATATGTAAGTACTTCATCTAATAACGGAACGATTGTTATTGGCCAAACGACCAGATTATATTTTGAAATAGGAAATTATGTTCCTACTACTTCGGCTACACTTTCAGTTCTTAATTCTTCTGGAGCGGGTGTTAGTTTCCCAAACTCAACATTATCAGGACAAGCGGGGTTGGCTAAAAATACCTTTGTAGATCTACAGCCAGGAGTTTATACATATACCTTGAATTTCTTTCATGCATCTGGATCAAGTGATTATGGAAGAATTTACATTACAAATGGAGGAAGCGAGACAACGATAATGAGCTTTACAAATTCCCCTCCACATAAACCAATTTTAGGACCACAAACTCCTACATCTGCATTAAGCTCAAATCAATATGATAGCAGATTTGGGATACTATACCGTGGTTGGGGAGGCTTTATTTTAAATGGAAATAATTCAGCTAAAAATAATATTGTAGAAGCATATGATATTAACAGCAATTTTGCCAACGGAGGCACTATTGCAGAGATGAAAGTAGATGAAACAAGGCTAAAATTAAATAATGCATATGGAATAGATCCAGGAGTAACCCCTACAATTAATAATCCTACAATTGACCCTAATGGTAATGTCAGTATTATGGATAATGATGGGTCATTGGCGAAAAATTATTTCTTAACAATCAATTCTAATGTTAATAATAATGATAAAGGAAGATTGGTAGATGTTGACCCAACTATTTATATCTCTCAAAATACGATCAATATATCACGTTTGGGAGTTCATAATATAGATTCTAATTTTGATAACCGCTCATTAAGTCAGGCTGTCGGATCTGAGTTGAGTGCACCAAATATTCAGTTAAAAAATCAAAGTGTGAGTGTAGGAGCAGGAGTGAGTGCAGGCTTTGCAGGTGTAAATGTGTCACAGACTATTTTTTCTGAAGCAAAATCTGTTCGTAATGTATTAGATTATAATGGAGACGGATTTCCGGATGATTTCAGCAAAACTAATGTGAAAATAACATATCCTGTAGGGTTTTTATCAGGAAATTCTTTAAACGTTGGAAGTCAGTCAATCTCTAAAGCTAGTTCTACTGGAATTTCATCAGGATATTCATTTGTACATGGCGAATCAAGCAGAATGGCATTTATACAGACAGCAGGTAAAAATTCTAAGAATAAATCATTTAATGCAGAATTAATCGAAAGCTCAGCTAAAAGTAAAATGGCAGCAACGAAGTTATCTATCAGCGTAAATGGAGAGACTTCAAGTGAAAACTCAAAACAAACATTCTTAGATATAAACGGAGATGGTCTTCCGGATAAATTTAATACAAATAGTTTTGAACTGAATGTTGGAAATGGTTTCGCAGGAAATGATTCTTGGGGAACGGATTTTACTTCTGAAGGTATAGGAACAGGTTTTGGACTTGGAGGAGGAATCAGTCTATTTAGAGGAAGTTTTGAATTTGGAGTTAATTTTAGCTCTAATACAAGTAAAACTACAAAGGAATTAGTTGATGTCAATGGAGATGGGTTGGCAGATAAAGTATTATATGCAGGAAATAATGCAACAGTATATCTGAACTTAGGAGATAGAATGTCTGCAACTCCATTAAACTTAAACTTTCAAAATGGAAATGATATTCATAAAGATGTATCTATTAGTGTTGGAGGGAATGCAGCGGGAACTATTTTAATTCCTATTCCTATCATTGCAGGAGTAAGTGGATTAAAATTGAACGTAACTTTAGGAGTATCTAAAGGAACCTCAACCACAAGATCTGACGCTACATTCAAAGACATGAACGGAGACGGTTATCCTGATTTTGTAACATCAGATGATGCCGATAACATTAGTGTTCGTCTTAACCAAATAGGTACCACAAACCTTCTTAAAAAAGTAACCACTCCAATGGGAGGATCTTGGGAAGTTGCTTATGAAAGAATAGGAAATACTTATGACATGCCACAAAGTAAATATGTCTTGAAAAACGTAATTACTAATGATGGATTTACAGGAGATAATGCATTTAGCCCTGATGTCTCTAAGGTTACAGTAAACTATGAAGAGCCTTATTATAGTAGAAGAGAAAGAACTTTTTATGGCTTCAAACAACTGACGGTTAATCAGATTGATACTAAACAAGGAGGAGCGTCTTCAAATATAGTTTTTAGAAAAACAATACAAAGATTTAATAATGATAATTACTACTTAAAAGGAGCATTGCTTACGGAAAGACTTTTTGATGCTAATAATAAAACATGGACGATAAAAGTTAGTAATTATTCTTTAAAACAAATAAAAGATACAAATGTTGATTTTACTGTTAAATATGGTGAGGACGAAAAAAATTATCAAAATTACGCATGTTTCTTAGCTATAGCAGATACAAGCTCTAGTTTCTTAGAAGGAGATACCGGTTGGAAAACCACCAACACGAAAATAAAAGAATATGACCAATGGGGTAATGCAACAAAAGTTGAAGATTCTGGAGACCCAGATATTGGAGTATCTGAAATATTAAACAGTACAGTTGCTTATACACTGGTTAATGCATCTACTTATATAATAATGCCTACATCAGTAAAAAATATTGCAAATGGTGTAACAAGAGAGAAAAAAGCAGAATACAATGCTAATGGTGATCTTTCAAAAATGACGATCCTTAAACAGGGTGCCAATTATTCTGTTTATGATTTTGAATATGATATCTACGGAAATATTTCAAAATCTACAGGACCTGCAAATTATGCTAATCAAAGGTTCTTCCATCAATACACGTATGATGATTATGTAAAAACGTATCCGGTAAAAGTTCAGGATGCTTTTGGATATAGTAGCAAGACTCAGTATGACTTCCGTTTTGGCATACCAACATATACTGAAGATATGAATTTGCAGCCAATGAAGTATGCATATGATGCCAAAGCAAGACCTACAGAAATTACAGGACCATACGAATTGTTTAACAACATTCCTTGGACAATTAAATTTGAATATAGCCCAATTACCAATGCTCCGCTTAATGCTACCAATGCACAGTCTTTTGCAGTGACCAAGCATTATGATCCGGAATATGCAAACAGTACGATCAACACCATTACGGTTGCTGATGGTTTTGGAGGAGCAATTCAGGTGAAGAAAACCGGAGATATTCATAATCAAGGGTTAAAATATATTGTAGCAGGTAAAGTTGAAGAAGATGCTTTCGGAAGAGCTTTAAAAACCTATTATCCTACTGTAGAAGATATCAGTTCTACTAATACTCAGTATAATGCAGCTGTAGATAACATCGAACCGACAATCAATCAATATGATGTTATGGACAGGGTTGTTTATACAAAACTACCAGGAGAAAACCTGTTCTCAACTATTACGTATGGATTTGGAACAGACGTTCAGGGAAGAAATATGTTTGAAACTATTTTCAAAGATGAATTAGGAAGTATTAAGAAAACATATACCGATATTAAGGGAAGAACAACTTCTGTTCATGAAGTTTCAAATACCGGAGATATTAAGACACAGTTTACACATGATGCGATCGGAGAAATTCTTCAGGCAAAAGATGTGAACGGTAATATTACAACATCGGTTTATGATGATTTAGGAAGAAGAACTTCTTATACGCATCCGGATAGTGGGGTTACTACTTATAATTATGATCAGGCAAGCAATATGACTTCAAAAACCAATGCAGCCAATGAAATAGTTGAATATAAATACGATTATTCAAGAATAAAAGAAGTTAAATATCCTGTATATCCTGAAAATAATGTAAAATATTATTACGGAAATGCATTAGATGCTTCAGCAATGGATAATAATGCGGTAGGAAGATTATGGTACCAGACAGATGCTACAGGAACGCAGTATCTGAAATACGGAAGATTGGGTGAGCTTACTTACCAGAGACGTTCAGTGGCAGTTCCGGGAGCTCAGGTTTATTGGTTCGGAACAGAATGGCAGTATGATACTTGGAACCGTGTTAAGACAATTACTTATCCGGATGGAGAAAAATTAACGTACAAATATGACAAAGCAGGTAATTTAAATAATGTTGCCTCTGTAAAAGATGGAAACTCTTATCCGATGATAAACCTTATCGGCTATGATAAATTCGAGCAGAGAGTATATCTGAAAAACGGAAATGACACAGAAACAACATACGAGTACGAAACTAACCGCAGAAGACTGTTAAAAATGTATGCTAAAAATGCAAACAGATCCTTCATGCAGAATACGTATCAGTATGATGTTATATCTAATGTTATGCAGATTCATAACAATGCACCAGTGGTGAATGGTCTTTTAGGAGGAGGAACTAATTATGCTTTCGGGTATGATGATCTGTACCGTCTTACTTCTGCTTCAGGAAACTGGAGAGGTATTAATACACAGGCAGAAGAAGAACGTCACCGTTATACTGTTGCGATGTCTTATGATAACATGCACAATATCATGAGCAAAACTCAGAAGCATGAATGGACAACCGGAGCTACCAACAACAACTGGACGGCAATGGAACCAACTTCTTACAGACTGAATTATAAATATGAAAACCCATCACATCCACATGCACCTACAACAATTGTAGATGAACCTAATATTGTGCCTTCTTCTACATGTTGTAATCCGGATGATCCGGGAGTGAAGTTCCAGCATTATAAATATGATGCAAAAGGAAATCCACTAACAATTGAGCAAGAAACATGTACTTTTAATGAACAGAAAACAGTATATCAGTGGGATGAAGAAAACCGTTTACGTTTCGTAGACACTAACCCTTCTACACCGGAAGTTGATGGAGCTGCTATATATACTTATGACGCTGGTGGAGAAAGAATTATCAAAGATGTATTGTATTCAGGGATGTTATTCAGAACAAGAGGTGAGCAATCAGGCACATGGCCACAACCGATTGTAACATCTCATGCTGCGACTATTTATCCAAATGGATTATTAACCTTGAATTTCTCTTTTGATAGTTTGGGTGGTATATCAATACCTCGCTACACAAAACATTATTATGCAGGAAGTCAGAGAATAGTAACTAAAAATGGGACAAGTGAAAATATAGGAGTATTCAATTGTGATTGGCTAATTATACCTTTTGCAGGAAGTACGCCGCCTATAAACCCTGTTACTTTATCTAATACTATTTTGCAAACGGCTACACAAAAAAGTTTGGCAGTAATGCAGCAGAATAATATTACGCCACCTCCTAATTATGGGCAGAACGCGGGATATAATGGAAACTGTGTAAATAATTATGCAGGAGGTAAAGAAAAAGAAATCTATTGGTTCCATCCAGATCATTTGGGATCTAGTAGCTATATTTCAGGCGCAGATGGAGAAGTAACCCAAAATATAGAATACTTCCCAAGTGGAGAAGTATTTGTAGAAAATCATAACGCTAGCAGTAACAACAGCCCTTACAAATTTAATGGCAAGGAACTTGATGCTGAAACTGGGTATTATTATTACGGAGCGAGATATTACAATCCAAGAGTTTCTCTTTGGTTAAGTGTCGATCCGCTGGCTGACTACAATCCTTTCTATAATGATCAAGCTTATATTGACGGGCAACACAATGGAGGAGTGTATAATTCAGGGAATAATAATCCTTATATTTATTGTTATCAGAAACCTCTAATTTTAATAGACCCTAACGGGAAACAGGCTAATAATAGTGTTTTATTAACGGCTAATTATGTTACCGTTCCCCCAGGTATGTATTCTAGTAGTCCTCATTTGAGACAGGAGGGATATAAGTTTACTAGTGCAGCAGTTCATTTATTAAGTCTTGTGAGTTTTGTAAAAAAACAGGATATCGAAAATACGAGAATTTATTTTTCAACTCAAGGTTCAGCGGGTGCTTCAATTACTTTAGGTTCATCTCCAAGTGATGCTAAAATTACCCATTTTTATAGTCAAAAAGAACATCATTCATCTACAGATGGTAGTTCTTTTAATGATTTTTTCGAAAGGAATGCTCATGAAGTTGGACATGTTCCTCAATTAGAAGCGGGTTATATAGGACATATAGCGGGTTCATTAAAAGAGTATATAAAAAATATACTTAGTAGCCAAGATTGGCATGATGGTTCCTATTCGACAAAAGAACCTCAAGCTGACGTGGGTGAAAATGTATTTAATCATTTCAATAATTGGGTTGATAAAACTTATGGGAAAAAGAATGGATTGAAGAATTTATTTGAAGATAAAAAGAATTCACAAGATAATATTATAAAAAGAGTCGATCAAATGTGGAAAGATTATACAACAAATAAATATAAAAATCACAATACTAATGGAAAAGAAAAATAATTTAAATCGGTGGTTAAAAAGAATCTTGATTGTTTTGTTTGGCTCTACAGTTATGTTTTTGATAGCCTTAATTTTAGGATTTTATTTATTATCTCACCCTTATACATATAAACTATCTTATCAGATAAATAAGCAAAAATTAATAAATTGTAATAATAAACAAATACTTTCTTTGTCAATTGATAATGATTCTATAACAAAAGATGGGAGTGTTTATGAAATGGGGAAAACTATAGTTTGGGATTATAAAACAAATCCTGCTCCTCATGAATTTTCTTTTGAAAACATACCTAAAGGATATTCATTATTTGGATACAAAAGTAAAGAACCAATTAGTAAGTTAATACTTAAACCAAACTGTAGTTATACTATAGAGCAATATGGAAAAGGAAATATTAATTTTAAAATACGAGTTTGGACAGATAAATTTGGAAGAGTATATAAAACCTCTCATCCTGATTGTTCTAATGGCCCCGCTGCGCAAAGTCTGTGACTTTGAGCCAGATTAATTAAAAAAAACCGCTACAATTTAGTAGCGGTTTTTTACATAAAAAAGAAAAATAATTTTACATTTATAATATAAAAACAAAAAGATGAAAGAAGGATATATTATAAGAGATCAGGAGAAGCCACATTTTATAACCTGTACAGTTGTGGATTGGGTTGATGTCTTTACAAGAAAGAATTATAGAGATGTAATAATTGAAGCCTTGAAATATTGTAAAGAACATAAAGGTCTTATATTGTATGGCTATGTCATAATGAGTAATCATATTCACTTAATTATACAATCGAAAGAAGGTAAACTATCAGATTTAATCAGGGATTTTAAAAAGTTTACAACAAAGAATATTTTAGAGAAAATACAAACAGAACCAGAAAGTAGGCGAGAATGGATGCTGGAAAGATTTTCCAAAGCAACAGAAAGTCATAGTAGAAACAAAACCTATCAATTCTGGCAATATGGTAATCATGCGGAGGAAATCTATACTTTGCACTTTTTATGGGATAAGCTTAATTATATTCATTTAAATCCTATAAGAGCGGATCTGGTAGATAAGGCACATCATTATATATATTCATCTGCAAGTAATTATGTTCTGGGAAATGGATTATTGGATGTAGAACTGGCAGATAATCCTGTAATTGATGTAACTAAGAAAAATGAGTTTTGGAAATATAATAATTATAATGAATAGAGCTCAAAGTCACAGACTTTGCGCAGCGGATGCAACAAGAAGAGCAAATTTAAAAAAATAGAGTTATATTATGATTATTGAAGAGTTTTTAAAAATAGAAAATCATACTGACAAGGATGAAATAGGTATGCTTATGAATGATCTATATAATGAATTTAGAGGGGGACGTGACAGAAATGATATTTTAATATTATTAAATTCGGATATAGATTATATGAGATATTATGGATGTGACATTTTGAATGAAACGAGAATAAATGATGTTAAGTATGTTAAAAAAATAATGGACAAACTATATGATATTCTCATAAATGATATTTCTGTTAATAATAATATAAGGGCTTATCACGCATTATATGGTATATATCTAGATAATAAGGATATTAATGGTCTTTTATTATTGTGTGAAGAAATGAAAAATAATACAGAGCCAATGATTAAGCAAGGTTCAATTGAATTCCTTGAAAAGTATAAAACGGCACCTGCAAACTATACTTTTGACGAGTTTACAAAGCATCTGTTTAGTAGATAAAATCACTCTCGCTGCGCAAAGTCTGTGACTTTGAGCCAGATTAACAAAAAACCACTACAATCCGTAGTGGTTTTTATCATTAAAAAGGTTGCTCTGTACAACGATCATCACCGGGAGGGCAATACGTTCCACCACCACCGCCAGATCCACCGCCACCGCCTACAGCGATGCATTGTCCGGGATTTCCGTCGTCATTCATTTCGCATGCTTTTCCGAAGGTGCATTCGCAGTCTGTCCAGCAATAGGCGGAATCTCCGTTACTGTGACAGCCACCTCCGCCACTTCCAAGGATGTTGGAAAGATCTTTTCTTAAAAGTTTTTTGATGTTTTTCATAATTAAAGTTTGTGACTTGGTTAAAATGCAAAATATTTTACATTATTTAAAGATAAAAAATTAAAATTAATCATTTCTCATGTTTGTGATAAAAAGAAAACCAGCACAATATTGCACTGGTTTTATAGATGATTTTAAAATTTAAGCTTAATTCGCTGAGACATTGCAGGAGCCCAAATCAATTAAATTAATATCAGGAGTACGAGTTGGCGGACTAACATTTAAAACGGAATTCATAAGCGTAACATCATTTGTAAATGCCCCGTTTTTAAGATAAAAAGTATTATTTACAGTTCCTCCTGTGGCATCAACTCTTTGATGAGCTTTATAGGTCGCATCTGCCGTAAATTTTGCCTGAGATATCGGTAGCCATTGCCCATCCGTTGTTTTTACCCATTGATTTCCAAACTCAGCTTTTCTTCCCTGATAGCCGTTATCGGGAATAAAATTTTCAACAAAACTGTGCAAATTGTCTAAATAGGCTTTTGTGTAAGGTCTTTTCCAGCTTGCGATTAACAACCATGAATTGGTTTCAGGAGCAAAAAACCAGGCTGTATAATCCGTTTTTCCTGTGCCGTCAGGTTCTCCTTTTAAAAGAAATTTGTACGTTAAACCGGCTTTCCAATCATATTGCAGATAGCTTTGACCTCCAGAACCTTCATTTCCAAATTCTCCGGTAATCACGTTCTTGCCTTTGCAGTTTAGCTTGATTTTATGATCTTCGGGAATGTCCTTTGGATCATCTGTAGAAAAAGGGCTCCAGACAGAAAATAAAACTCTTCTTTCGGTCTCAGAATTTACCTGAATTCCAAAATATCCATTCTGAAAACCATTAGCCATAAAATAAGAACCAATTTTATCTTCTCCTTTCGGAATGGTGATTTCATTATAAAAATACAAAATATCTTTGCTGGTGGGATTTGTGTACTTCAAATGGCAAGATGGTCCTCTTCTTCCCCAATAGTAAAAATTAGGATCATTGCAGAAAATATTATCTTCCTCGGATAATGGATTTTCAACTATAATATGAGAAACATCCGCAAAATAATCTCCTGTCTTTTTTACACCTTGAAGATCCACTTTCACATATCCCGGAAGAACATTAAAATCTCCCACAGAATAGGTTTTATAAGAAGAATCTTTAATAGAAATCTTATGCAAAACGCCATTAACAGTAACTTTAATCACACTCTTTCCGGATGGAACTTTTGCTTTCAGGCTGAGGTGCAAAATCCCCCGATGACTTACTTTAAAATAAGTGCTGATTATCGTACCGGTACTTGTCCAATTCCCAAGACCGTTTTTAGTAATCACTTCTGTGGAGCCTTTTGTTGAGGTTGTGATAAATGCATTTCCAGCTAAAGGAACTTCACCAGAGTAACGATGCTGATTCTGTATATTGGTTGCCATTACCATAGAAAATTGCAGGCATAAGAAAATAACATATGCACTGGTTAATAATTTTGTTTTCATTATTTGCTGTTTTGGTAAAAATAAAAACAAAATTTTGGAAATATTTTATAAATAATTAAATTTTAATGATTTTGATTAAATTCTTAAAAGCAATGATATTTTTATTGAAGTCATTCATTGTTTTAAAAATAAATATTTAAAATATTAATTTTACCCACAAAGTTTATCATCCTGGAAGGATCTCAGCATAGTATTAGAAAAAAACAATTGAAGAAACGTGTTTAGATCCTTTCAGCATGACAAACTTTGTAGATGATTGTTTTTCTATAAGGATCCGCAGTTATAATATTTGCAATGTCAATGACAATATTCGAAGTGGCACTTTAAACATTAGCAATGGCAGTTATATTATAAGCTTTGGCAACTTCAATATTCGTGATGGCGATTACAGTTTTAGTATTGGCGAATGTATTTTTTCTAATGTCAAATACAATATTGCTAATGGCGTTTATAATACTAGCGATGGCATTTATAGTATTAATGATGGCGAAAAAATTAATGCCGAGGTTTTCTTGTTTAAGTTTTACTCCAAACAAAAAACCACCGCAAAAAGCAGTGGTTTTTCTATAATAATTTAAATATTAAGCTTTTACAATATTGATAATAACCTCCATTGCTTTTTCCATACTTTCCAACGCTACATATTCGTAAGGTCCGTGGAAGTTCATTCCACCTGCAAAAATATTTGGACAAGGAAGTCCCATGTATGACAATTGAGCGCCATCTGTTCCTCCTCTGATTGCCTTGATTTTAGGTTCAATATTCGATTCTTTCATCGCTTTCGCAGCAAGATCAATGATGTGCATTTTGCCTTCAAACTGCTGCTTCATGTTACGGTATTGTTCTTTGATTTCAACTTCAGCCGTTCCTTCACCATATTTTTGATTGAATTCTACAACTTTTTCCTCCATGAATTTTTTTCTCGCTTCATACTTTTCTTCGTCATGATCACGAATGATGTATTGAAGTTTAGCCTCAGAAATATCAGCAGTAATATCCATTAAATGATAAAATCCGTCAAAACCCTTAGTCGTAGCCGGAGTTTCATTTGCCGGAAGCAATTGAATAAATTCCGCAGCTAAAAGACCTGCATTCACCATTTTTCCGAAAGCATATCCTGGGTGTACACTCAATCCGTGGATTTTCACAACAGCACCTGCCGCGTTGAAGTTTTCATATTCCAACTCTCCAACCTCGCTTCCATCCATAGTATAAGCGAACTCAGCCCCGAATTTTGCAACATCAAATTTATGTGCTCCTCTTCCAATTTCTTCATCAGGTGTAAACCCAACTGCAACTCTTCCGTGCTTAATTTCCGGATGAGCGATTAAATATTCTGCTGCTGTTACAATCTCTGCACAACCTGCTTTATCATCAGCTCCAAGAAGTGTATTTCCGTCAGTTGTAATTAATGTCTGACCAATGTATTGTTTTAAGCTTTCAAATTTAGAAGAAGATAAAGTAAATCCTGTTGTTTGATTTAAAACCAGATCATTTCCGTCATAATTTTCCCAAATCTGAGGTTTTACATTCTCACCACTGAAATCCGGTGAAGTATCATAATGCGAAATAAATCCAATTGTAGGTTTGTCATCATTCTCAAGGTTAGAGGGAACGTAGCCCATAATATAACCGTTGTCATCAATCGAAACGTTTTCCAGACCGATCGTTTTCAGTTCTTCAACAATGTACTTTGCGATGTCCCACTGTCTTTCTGTTGAAGGGGTTGTTTCGCTTTCTGCGTCACTCGTTGAATAGATTTTTACGTAATTAATAAAACGGTTCAGTAATTTTTCTTTCCACAATTGGTTGAATTCTATTGTACTCATTAGATATCATAAATTTCAACAAAGTTAGCAAATTTGATGCTCAGAATACCTTATTTGGACTTGAATATAAGGTATTGAAAATATTAATCATATATAAAAGCTTGAAAATCAAAATAATGTTAGCTTTGCTTTAATCTTATATAAACTTGTTTAGTTTTATTATATTTGAGAAAATCAAAAAGTACCAATGTTTCTAACTGAATGTCCGAGAGATGCAATGCAGGGTTGGGGAGAATTTATACCGACCGCAAAAAAAATAGATTATATCAACTCCTTGATGGAAGTTGGATATGATATATTGGATTGTCTGAGCTTTGTTTCTCCAAAAGCAATTCCTCAGCTCGCTGATTCTGATGAGGTTGCCGAAAATATAGATAAATCTTTATCGAATACAAAAGTTTCTGCAATCATCGGAAATTACAGAGGTGCAGAAAAAGCATTGAAGCATCAATCTGTTGATATTCTGGGTTTTCCATTTTCTATTTCTGAAACTTTCCAGCATAGAAATACCAATAAAAGTCAGGAAGAAGCTTTTACTGAGATCATTAAAATGCTTGAACTGACAAAAAGTGAAAATAGAGAATTAAACATCTATTTTTCAATGGCTTTTGGTAATCCTTATGGTGAAATGTGGAAATGGGAAGATGTTGATTTCTGGGCACAAAGATTTTCAGAAATTGGAATTAAAAACATCTTACTTTCTGATACAACGGGAGTTGCAACACCGGAAACAATCTCTCTTTTATTCGATAAAATACCTTCAAAATACCCTGAGATTAATTTCGGAGGACATTTTCATAACCGTTACGAAGATTCTTATTCTAAATTAAAAGCAGCTTACGATAAAGGCTGTAGAAGATTCGACAGCGCCATCAAAGGAATTGGCGGCTGCCCAATGGCGAAAGATGATTTGGTAGGAAATATGCCTACAGAACAGGTAATCAACTTCATGAGCGTTGAAAAAGTAGACCACAAATTAAATTTATTAAACTTCGAAAGTTCTTATAACAGAGCGAAAGATATTTTTCATTTTTGAGACATTGTCTCTTTTATTATAAGCGATTTCAGCCTGAGCTTGACGAAGAATAATAAAATAAATATCAATAGGAGCGGGTTTTAACCCGCTCTCCTAGATTAAAAATTCAATTGGCTTTAGCCAAAACTTAAAAATTAACTCCAAAATCAACAAAAATGTCACCAATCATCTCACCATTCGAATTAAAAAATCTCCCAACAGAAAACCTCATCATTCTTGATGCAAGAGTAGGACAAGACGTTTACAAAAACTACTTGGACAAACACCTCAAAGGAGCAAAATTCATCGATTTAGATAAAGACTTAGCTGAAATTGGAGAAGATGCAGCTTTTGGTGGGAGACATCCTCTTCCAAGTGTTGAGAAATTTGCAGAAACACTTTCAAATCTTGGAATTTCAGAAGATTCTCATATCGTTGTTTATGATGATAAAAACGGAGCAAATGCAGGTGCAAGAGCTTGGTGGATGTTAAGATCTTTTGGATTAAAAAATGTTCAGGTTTTAGATGGAGGAATTCAATCTGCAGAAAGAAATGGATTAGAATTTTCATCAGGTGAAGAAACTTTTGAAAAATCAGATATAATTAAAAAAGAAATCTGGCTTCTTCCAGTTGTAAGCTTAGAAGATGTTGAGAATGAATTAGTAAACAATTCTTCAACGGTAATAGATGTAAGGGATGCTTACCGATATAATGGTGAATCTGAACCAATTGATTTGGTTGCTGGACATATTCCTGGCGCAATTAATATTCCTTTTTCTGAAAACTTGGATGAAAATGGAAACTTCTTGAAGCCAGAAATTTTAAAAGAAAAATATTCAAAATTATTAGCAAACAAACCAGAAAATTTAATCATTCACTGTGGTTCAGGAGTTACAGCGTGTCATACGATTTTAGCTTTGGAATATGCTGGTTTTCAAACTTCTAAATTGTATGTTGGCTCGTGGAGTGAATGGAGTAGAAGAGAAGGAAAAGAAATTGCAAGAGAGGTTTAATAAAAACATTTTCCGTCAAGTTTGTCATTCTGACGAAGGAAGAATCTCAATAGTAGTTTATAAATTCTTCACTCCGCTTTCGCTTCGTTCAAAATGACAAAACGTATAAACAAAATAAAAGGCTGCCAAAAATGACAGCCTAATTTATTTTTAATTCAATAATTAAAGCATTCCCAATTCAAACTTTGCTTCTTCGCTCATCATATCCTTGTTCCAGCTAGGTTCGAAAGTAAGCTCTAAATCTACGCTTTTTACGTTTTCTGCTTCCGCTACTTTATCTTTTACCTCCTGCGGAAGCGTTTCTGCAACCGGACAGTTTGGTGTAGTAAGAGTCATAATAATTTTCACATCAGCATCTTCAGAGATCTGAACATCATAAATAAGTCCCAACTCGTAAATATCCACCGGAATTTCCGGGTCATAAACGGTTTTTAGTATTCCAATGATTTCTTCTCCTATATCGGCAATTTGATCGTCTGTAAATTTCATTTTTTAATCTAGATTGATATTCCTTTTCAACAAATCTTCCTGACGCATTCGTCGGAAAACATTTGCCAAAGTTAAGACATCTTTTTCACAATAGTCAACTATTCTTTGCAAGTCTTTTTCTATGTAATAGATTGATGAAACCATTGAGCCGTCGATATCATCTTTCGGAGTTGGAATTCCAAAGACATGAGCCAGTAATTCTAAAGAAATGAAGCTTTTATAGTCTCCGAACTTCCATAATTCCATCGTATCAATATGTGGGATTTCCCATGGTTTTTTCCCGAACATCTGGAACGGAGTGGGAGGTTGCATTCCGTTAATCAGAAATCGTCTCGCGATCCACGGGAAGTCAAATTCTTTACCGTTGTGGGCACAAAGAATAATATCTCGAAGTCTTGGGCTGTTGAAAATTTCGCCAAATTCTATCAGCAATTTCTTTTCATCATCGTTTGCGAAGCTTTTAATCTTTAAAGTATCATTTTTTTCAACCATTCCGATGGTGATGCAGATGATTTTTCCGAATTCGGCCATAATTCCGGCTCTTTCGGGGTAAAATTCTTCTGCGGTGGCTTCATCTTTTCTTTGGAATCTTGTTTTTTTATCCCAAAGTTTTTGTTCTGTTTCAGGAAGCTCTTCCCAAGAACCTGTTCCCGGAACGGTCTCAATATCAAGGAATAAAACTCTTTCTAATGGAATGTTTTGTATCATTAAATTTTTTCTTTAACCAACTGAATCTAAACCTCAAAGGTTTCAAAAACCTATGAGGTTTAATTTAAATCGGAATTTTATTAAATATTTTAAAACTAGCCAACCTGCATTCCATTTTTTGCGGGCAATGAAGGTGTTAAAAGGGTAACGTCTTTTTTATTTTCTCCATAAACTCCCAAAACCAGACACTCGCTGAAAAAATTGGCAATTTGCTTCTTTGGAAAGTTTACAATAGCTAAAATTTGTTGTCCAACAAGATCTTCTTTTTGATAAAGATTTGTGATTTGAGCGGATGATTTTCTGGTTCCCAAGTCTCCGAAATCAATTTCTAGTTGATACGATGGATTTCTGGCTTTTTCAAAATCGTTTACTGAAATGATGGTTCCGCATCTGATATCTAATTTTTCAAAATCTTCCCAAGAGATTTCCGGTTTTACTATCATGATAATGAATTGATTAAGTTTTCTACTTCTGTTTTCTGTTCTGCATATTTGTGTTGAAGTTCAGAGTTTTCGCCCATTCTTCTGTAATATTCCAATGCTTTATTTCCGAAAAATTTTCTGTGAAAATCTGAAACATCAGGAATTTGTGGAAACACTTTATGGAAAAGCATTTCGTAATATGCCTGAAATTCTCGTTCATTTTTATCCTCAATTACATTTCCCGGAGCTTTTTGTCTTACGTGAAGCATTTCGTGGGCAACCATATTTAAGACAAGATTCAGATCAAAATCAAATATATTTTTAGGGATCATAACCATTTGAGGATGTCCCAATTCCCCTTCCGCTGTTAAAAGCATTGAGTTTGGTGAAAGTTCCTGTCTGAAACCAAAACCCGCAAAGTTTTCATGCTCTAAATCAAACGAGTGAATTAAATACTTTGCAGCGTCTAAAATTTGATCATGCTCTTTATAAGCGTCGAGATGTAGATTGATTTGTTCGAAATTCATTCAAAAATATGTTTTAACAAATGTATTAAAATATTAAAAACTTAAACAAGACTTCATGAAACATAATTTTTTCTTTTAATAATCAGTTAGTTATAATTTTTTTTCATCTTTTTTCAATATTTCGTGCAAGATTTTTCGAAAAAGGGATTTATATAAATGAGTACTCAAAGTAAATAATGTATAATGAAATAATTAAAGTAATGAAGAAATTAACAGTACTTAAGGCTTTTATGGTCGTTTTGGTTGCATTTGCAGCGTTGTCTTTAACGTCGTGTAATAATGATAGTTATGAACCTGTTCCTGTAAAATTGGGAGATGTGAATGGCAACTATAAGGCAAGACTTTTTATACAGCAGGGAAGTAAAGGACCTATTGTTGAGAAAATTATCAACTTTTCGGCAAAGGATACGATAGTTGATTTTAAAGATTTTCCGATCAGAGAAATTGTAAAATCTGTCGTAAAAGATCCTGTAAAAACGGATACGGCATTAGCTAAAATCGGGAAGGTTGAATATAAACTTAATTATACTTCAAAAATTAATACAGAACAGAATATTGTTGAGTTGACCTTTGCTCCTAAGAAATTGAATATCCAGATTCCTGTGGACGGAGTGACTAAAAATGCTGTAGTAACAGTGGTTGCTAAACAAAAAGGTTTTTTTGTAGGACAAGATTGGTCGCTGAGATTTGGTTTGGTGGCAGAAAAAATAATAGTTGATGGTGTAGAATTAGCCCCCTTTGAAACCATTAAATATGATTTTCCGTATTCTATAAAAAATTAAGAGACGGATATCATGCAAGATAGGTTGTGCTTTGAAAAAAGGCAGCCTATTTTTGCATTACAATTAAATTAATCATAAAATCAGGATGTTATTGTAAAAATACATGGAAGAAAGTAAGGAGCAGATTTTGATAAAACGTCTTCATCTGAAGGAGGAAACTGCCTGGAAAGAGCTTTTTGAAGCTTATTCCGGAAACCTTACCTATGTGTGTTCGCGATACATTATCGGGCAAGATGACGTGCATGATGTTTTGCAGAACAGTTTTATAAAGATGTTTCGTTCGATTGATTCATTTGAATACAGAGGAAATGGTTCTTTAAGAGCCTGGATAACCAGAATTGTGGTGACAGAATCATTAAAATATCTTAAGCAAAATTCTGATTTTAAAATAGTTGATGATGAATTTGAAATACCTGATTTACCGGAAGAAGAACCCGATCTTCAGGAAATATCTCAAACAACGATCATGAAAATGATACGAACTCTGCCCGACGGTTACAGAACTGTTTTCAATTTGTTTGTGTTTGAGGAAAAGAGTCATAAAGAGATTGCTGCGATTTTGGGAATTGCTGAAAACTCTTCAGCGTCACAGTTTCATAGAGCTAAAGCGATGCTTGGTCATAAAATAAAAGAATATAAAATGTCAAAAACAGCGCAATATGAGTAATCAGTGGTTGAATGAGATGCGCAGAAAAATGGAAGATCATACAGATGATGTTCCGGAAGGATTGTGGGACAATATTAAAGGTGATTTATTCTCCGAAGACGACAATGATAAAATTACAGCACTTCCTATCATTGGAAATGATTTAAAAGCAAAAGACAAAAATAAATCTACGTTTACATCTAAAAAATTAATATACCGCATTAGTGCTGTTGCCGCTGTGATCGCCATGTTTTTTATTGGGGTTAAAATATTCGATTTTTATAAGAATGAAAAGGGAGATTCACCAAAAATTACAAGTTCTAAGAAAGGAAATAAAGTAGAATCAGTGAGTCATTCTTATGGAAATAAAAATTCACCGAAAAGGGCTAATGATTTGATTGATAGTGATTTGTTTAAACGAAATGCAATCTCAAATAATATCACATCAAATATAATTTCAACAAAAAATAGCTTTAATGAAGTTCTGAATATTCATAATGAAATTCTTAAAAACGGAATTAATCATAACAATCAAATTGCACAGCAGGAAAATATAATTATTGATAATAATCAGTCAATCAATGATATAAAAGATCCTGTTTCGCAGGACGAAAAAGATTTTAAAGATAAATTTGAATCAATTCAAAAACAAAAAATAGCAAAAAAACAATCCAAAAAACCTTGGATGCTGAGTTTGCTTACAGGAAATACTTCAGGAAGTTCATCAGAGCAATTTCCGGGATATGCTACCATAAGCGGAAGTCCAATGAATGTTGGTGATATGTTTTATGCAAGTAACGATGGAGATCCTTTTGTACAAGTCGTTTTGGCGAATCAAAATAAGGAAGTAGAAGCAAGAATAAGGCATAAAGTTCCTGTTACTTTAGGCGTTTCAATGTACTATAGTTTAGGAAAAAAATGGGGGATCGGAACGGGAATTAACTATACAAAATTATCATCCGAGCTTCGTTCGGGAAGTGATGCTAATTTAATAAAAAGCGATCAGTCGGTTCATTATATCGGTGTTCCTGTGCAGGTAAATTATAATGTAATTAAAAAAGGAGCATTTACGGGATATGTTACTGCCGGAGCGACTGTTGAAAAAGCGGTTGCCGGAGGTGTCACGACAAAATATATTGTAAATAATGAAATAAAAGAGGAGAAAAAAGAAGGATTGGAAGCAAAACCGGTTCAGTTTTCGGTTAATAGCGGGGTTGGATTACAATTAAAAATTGTCAATAAAATAGGAATTTATGCAGAACCGGGCATTGGCTACCATTTCAAGGATGACAGTTCACTCAATACAATATATAAGGAGAAACCATTAAATTTTAATGTAAAATTCGGGATTAGATTGTTGCTCGACTGATAATTAATTCAGACTTCAAAAAGCAATATCTAAAAATAAATTAGGCTCATTAATTAATAAGCTCTATGGTTTTATTATGCCCAAATCTTAACCAAAATAAAAACTGATAAAATATTAAAAATCAATTCACTAAATAAATATTAACATGAAAACAAAACTAATTTTTTTAGCATTTTACCTATTTCTGAGCATTGTAAAAATACAGGCTCAATGTACCCCTACAATTACGAGTCCTAGATTGGGAACTATGTTTGCAGATAGAGTGGTTTTTTGTAATACAGAAACCGAAACGCTTTCTACAACTCAAACTTACGGAAGTTATCAATGGTACAAACAACAGTGGGACTGGCAATCTCCCAATCCAAATCCTTGGGTTCCGGTTCCGGGAGCAACATCACAAACATTGACGATCAATGGTGTAGATGATATGCTGTATTATTTTAAGGTTGAAGTTACAGACGGAGATTGCATTGCAGAAAGTCCGGCCATTCTTGCCGACGGATATGTTTATGGTCTGCCATATATGATGGCTAATTTTACACCCGGAACTTATGAAGAAGTCGGACCTGGAGAATATAATGTTTGTCAGGGAGCAACGGTGCAACTTGATGATGGATTTCCTTTGTTGTATGGTGTTCATACTTGGTTTAAATGTGTCCCGAGCAGCAATCCTCCCTTGCCTACAGATCCTTGCATCATCAATGGAGCAACGGGCGATTCTTATATTGCTAATGCATCGGGCGAATATGGATTTTATGCCTGTACAGAATATTGTCCGGATCAGTGTGAAATGTTGAGTGATTTTGCGTTTATCAAGCTTAATTTTGGAAACTTTGGCTTCTGTAATCTCGCAACAGGTGAAATAAAACCGAAAGAAAACGCCCTGACATTATATCCAAACCCAACAACCCAATTTTTATATATCGGAAAAGAATCTGATAAAACGTACAGTTCTATTTCTATCATCGATATGTCCGGAAAGCTTGTTTTACAGAAAGATAAGCATCAATATAATGTTGCAATTGATGTAAGCAGTCTTGTTCCTGGAACATATATGATTGTCTCTAAAACTTTAGACGGAAAAGTCTATAAAAACAAATTTATAAAGAAGTAATAGTTAGTTTTTTAATAATTTATGTTTAGGTCGGTACAGAGTTCATCCCTGTGCCGATTTATTTTTTTAAGATAATAATGATTAAACCTAAATGTTATGAACTAAATGAAGTGTTTTCTAAAATAAAATATTAATTATTTTTACGGCAAAACACAATCATGCTGGTTAAAATTTACGGAAGTGCAATTCATGGTGTTGCAGCGCAGACGATTACTATTGAAGTTAATATAGATACGGGTGGAGTCGGTTATCATTTGGTAGGACTTGCCGACAATGCCATCAAAGAAAGTAGTTATCGAATTTCCGCTGCGTTGAAAAACGTAGGTTACAAAATTCCCGGAAAGAAAATCACAATTAATATGGCTCCCGCAGATCTTCGGAAAGAAGGCGCGGCCTATGATTTAAGTATTGCAATCGGAATTTTAACCGCTTCAGATCAAATTTTAGCTGAAAATATTCAGGATTACATTATTATGGGTGAACTTTCATTGGATGGAAGTCTACAGCCGATTCGTGGTGTACTCCCGATCGCGATTCAGGCGAGGGAAGAGGGTTTTAAAGGAATCATTTTACCTAAACAAAACACGCGGGAAGCTGCTATCGTTAATAATCTTGATGTCTACGGCGTTGAGAATATTAAAGAAGTTATTGATTTTTTTAATGAAGGAAAACCTCTTGAAAAAGTATTTTTAGACACCCGAAAGGAATTTCAGGACAAAATTAATCTATTTCCTTTTGATTTTTCTGAGGTCAAAGGGCAAGAAACTGCAAAACGTGCGATGGAAGTTGCTGCAGCAGGCGGACATAATATTATTCTGATCGGACCTCCCGGAAGCGGAAAAACAATGTTGGCAAAACGAGTTCCAAGTATTTTACCTCCTTTAACATTAAAAGAAGCTCTGGAAACAACAAAGATACATTCCGTGGCGGGGAAAATGGGAATGGAAACGTCACTCATGACTGTTCGTCCTTTTAGATCACCTCATCATACGATCTCAGATGTTGCCTTAGTTGGTGGCGGAAGTTATCCTCAACCCGGAGAAATTTCTCTCGCCCATAACGGTGTTTTATTTTTAGATGAAATGCCGGAATTTAAAAGAACGGTTCTTGAAGTGATGCGACAACCCTTGGAAGATCGTGAAGTCACCATTTCCAGAGCTCGATTTACCGTAAATTATCCCGCAAGTTTTATGTTGGTCGCTTCGATGAATCCAAGTCCGAGTGGGTTTTTTCCTGATGATCCCAATAATACCTCATCTGTCTACGAAATGCAGCGATATATGAATAAACTTTCCGGACCGCTTTTGGATAGAATTGATATTCATATTGAAGTTCAAAAAGTTGAATTTGAACAACTCGCAGAAAAAAGAAAAGGTGAAAAAAGTGAAGACATTCGAAAACGAGTTTTAATTGCCCGTGAGATTCAAGGTGAGCGATATAAAGACTTGGAAATTAGTTACAACGCTCAAATCGGACCAAAGGAAATTGAAAAATTCTGTGAACTGGATCAATCCTCATTTAATCTCATAAAATTAGCCATGGAAAAACTCAATCTTTCCGCAAGAGCCTACGACCGAATTTTAAAAGTAGCCAGAACAATTGCCGATCTGGAAGAATCTCAAAATATTTTGTCTCATCACATTTCTGAAGCCATACAGTACAGAAGTTTAGATAGAGAGTTTTGGAATGTGTAGTGTGAAATTTTCCGCTAAGAAAAGATTTTAATTTATTTTAAAAATTTTAAAAATGATAAATAACACGTCGAGTTTTGTCGCTGTGCTGGGTGATATTTGCATTATAGAAAAACAGAGAGATATGGCCATATTAAAAATGTTGTTCTTAAATATTAACCAAACAAAAAATATTAAAAATGATTTTTACAGACGATTTTTTCTCAACAGGTTCAACTCTTCCAAATGATGATTTAGTACAATTAGTAGATCGTAAGACTTTAGAAAATGTAAATTACAAGAAAGTTACCACTTGGTATCATGAGGTTGGTCCAATGTACGTTGATGGTGTTATTATTAGAGAAAGGGACAATGACTATTACGCATTGACAAGTTTTCTAGCCGGTAAACCAATTAATATTGAGCTTTTCGGTGCGAAAGGAGATTCCAGAACTGATGACACAGAGGCATTTTTAAATGCGGCAAATTTTGTTAATGGGCTTCCAAGCTTTGTTTCTGTAGATCCGACTCAAAATATAGAAAACTATTCACTCGAAACACAATCTGTTACTTTAGTAGGAAATAGTCCTATTGGGTATAAAATTACAGAGACAGTAAAGTTTGAAAAACCGGTAAATTTCATAGTTGATAAAATATTTTATAGAGGAACAAGTGATAAAACAGCTTTAATTTTTCAGAATAGTTTTAAAAATACGATTACAACGAATATTTCAGGAACTCCGGGAACAGATATTTCTTCAGATGATTTTGTAGGAATATTACTTCAAGGTTCTCAACACTCAAAAATGTATCTTGGTGCTTCTTTCTTTACAAAAGGAATTATTTGTGAAGCCAATGATTCTTCGGGATTATTTCCTGGTTTTGCTTGGAATGAAATTCAATTAAAATCTATGCAATCCAATCGTGATTCATTTGTAATTAGAAATAAAAACAATGGATGGGCAAATGCAAATAGAGTTATAGGAGGAGAGTTTGCTTCATTTACCGGATTGATGGATCTTAATACAAATATTCAGAATAGAAAAAGAACTTTTATAAAATTTGAAAAAGATGAATTTTCTAAAGAAATTAATTCTTGGTTATTCTTAAACCAGGCATTTGAAGGAAAGTTGGTAGATGCTAATCAAAATGTAATTATTGAGACTCTGTGTTTTGATTTTTCGGCTGCAGGTTGTTTAGGAATATCAATTGTAGAGCCGAGAATAGAAAATGTAAATGATGAGAGATTAGGCATTTTCCGTAAAGGATCAGGGTTTAGTTTTAAATCAGGACAGTATGCTTCAGTTACAGATTTTACAGATGAAAATGGAATTAAATATTTAGGAGAAAAACCTATCGTTTTACTAGATGAGGATTTGAGTGAAGATTTCAAAACAAATGGATCAGAAAGTCATTTTTATGTAAAGAATTTAGAACCGTTTAACGAATATTCAGGATTATTTCCAAATGCGGATTATGATAATCAATTCTGTCAAATTTTTAAAATTAATGATTATAATACTAATTTGTGGGTAAAATGGCATAAGTATTCTCAGATTGTTCTTTTTGATGAAGACAGAAAGATGATAATGGATGATGTTTTATTGCAGGCTCAAATAGATCTAATTGATTTTAGGCCACAAGATTATTGGATTTCTGCTGGAGCAGGGGCTAATCCGACGGTTAAAATGATTAAAATCGGTGCTGAAGATGAAGGAGATTATGTAAATAATATGTCATTTATTCCCGAAGCAAAATATGTAGGAATTATTCAGAGAGTTTACGACAATGCAAGACTGAAAGTAATGATCAACAGAGCCGATAGGGGAAAAATTGAAAAGGTTAAATTCCTTGAAATTCCTAAAGATACCTATTCAACAATCGATGATCTTTCTGGCTCAAACTTAACTGGGTTTAATTTCAATACCGGAGAGAAATTCTATAATTTCAATACTTATAAAACTTCTGTAGTAAAAGAACCAGGAGTTGGAAGTACTTTATCAGGGTATACAGTTGATGCAGTAAATGGATCAAGAAAATTTACTGTCAAAACAGGTGCGATTGATAATTTATCAATTGGAACACCTTTTTATATTAATTCTACTACAAGCCAGATCACTTTCAAGATTACTGAAAAGCAAGGAAATATTATTGCAACAAATATTCCTTCTGATGTAACAATGACTGATATAGATATTATTTTCCCGGTCTGTACATATGATATTTACTAAAAATTAATTTTTAATATAAAAACGAAAAGAGTTTAGGACATCCTAAACTCTTTTTGTTTGAACTGAAAAAATTTCTTCTGTTTTTTTAATTAATCGTCACTTTCAAAACATTCTGAACACTAGGATTCGGAAACTGATTTCCTACTTTAGAAATCGCGGCGTTCTCAACTTGTGGAGTTCCTCCAAATAAAGCCTGATGATTTCCAGCTCCGGGATATTGATCGATACCTGTTCCCGAATCAAATAAAGATGTCTTAGAAGTTAGATCACCTGCTGCGTTGGCATCAATACTTTGTTCGTTAGCATAAAACCAGTCGTTAGAAAATCCAAACATGGTTACATAAGCAATCTTATCTCCCGGATTTACCTGAATTTTGGTACTTACTTTATTTCCAGGCGCAACTGGCGCATTTCCTGCAACATAAATTCCTTTCACATTCGGAGCAGATTTTAAGCTGTTTTGAAGCTTCATTGCATTTCCGAATTGTGCAATTTCTTTCAATCCTTTTCCGTCATCTACTTTTCCTAATTCATAAATTGGATTTTTATCACCGCTGTAAACAACAACCAAAGCAGGTGACAGTCCGGTCATAATTCCTGTATTGGCATTCAATTTCGTGATCATTTTATCAATGGTTCCTGTTTGTGCGATATCTGTAATTTCAGGATTTGATAAAGCATTTGGAGTGAAAAATGGCGCCGAATTTACTAATTGCGAACCATTATAATTAGAAACTGCCCAAACACCTGGAGAAAGAGGGGTTTCGTTTGCGGTACCTGTGGAAGTGTTGGTAATGGTTAATGTAAATCTAGAAGTAACATCATTGTAAGCAAGGTTTAGTTTTACAAGTTGAGACGCATTTACACCGGGAACCAATGCGATAGGTAAACTTTCCGGCTGTCCTGAAGTATTAGTTTTACTTCCGTTGTCCCATAATTGAACTTCCGAAGAAACGTCTCCGGTTATGGCATTTCCGTTATTGTCGAATAGTTTTATACCGGGTTGTTTCGAAGCAAAAAACCAGTCTTTTGAAGCTCCATACATGGTTGTAAACATTAATGCCTGAGCTTTTCCTGCGCTGAAGGTTATTGTTTGAGATTCTCCGGGTAAAATAACTTTATGTCCGGCAGGAGCAAAAAAAGTAACTCCGGGAATTTCTCCGCTTTGTACAAAATCTTTTGGTGTTACAACGTTCTCAAAAGTGATAGTTTTTTCTGCCGAATAATTTTCTATTATATCTCTGTTATCACAAGAGGTAAGTGCGAATATCGTCATAATACCTGTTGATAATGAAGCGATTTTAAAGATGTTTTTTTTCATAATAATTTTTTTATAGTTATAATTATATTCTTACAACCATAGACGAGGTCTTTTTAAAAACCTGACAAAAAAATTATATTATTTTCTTTTTTATTTGTTTAATTGATTCAATTTTAAATATTTAGCAATAAAAAAACCGCGAAATAAAATTTCACGGTTTTCAAAAATATATTCAATGAAGATTATTTTTTGCTTTTACCTGTTGTTTTTGCATGCTCAGGTTTCGCAGCTTTAGTTTTTGTATCAGCAGGAGTGTTTTCGTCTCTTACTAATTTTAGCTCGTCGATCAATCTTCTTGCACCAGCGTACTTGTCGATTGTCCAAAGAACAAAACGAACGTCAACGTTGATTGTTTTTTGCCATTCTTGTTCGAAAACGATGTCACCGCTTAAAGCTTCACTGTTTCCGTCGAATGCGATACCGATAAGATTTCCGTCTCCGTCAATTACAGGAGAACCAGAGTTCCCACCAGTAATATCGTTGTTTGATAAGAAGTTTACAGGCATGTAACCTTTAGCATCAGCATACTGACCGAAGTCGCTCATGTTGTAAAGGTCAATAACTCTTTGTGGAAGATCAAATTCTTCATCACCTTTCTTGTATTTACCTACAAGACCAGCCATATCTGTATAATAGTTATCAGTAACACCGAAATAGTTTCTATCTGTTCTGATTGGCAATTTATCTACAGTTCCGTAAGTTAATCTCATTGTAGAGTTAGCATCCGGATAGAATTTTTTCTCAGGCATAGCTTTCATTAAACCAGCTAAGAAAAGACGGTTGTTTTTAGCAAAATTGTCATCAATTTTAGAGAATCTCTCTCCAGATAATCTTTGATCTGTAGCTACACCGTTAGCGATCTTAAGAAGTGGATCTGCATCTAATTTTAAAGCATCCGGTTTCAAAACAAAGTTCGTAGCAGAAGTTTTGTTAGCGAAAATAGATGAATAAGCAACGTTTGATAAGTTCTTAGCATCCAATCCCATAATGGTAGCAGAAGCAACATCTTTATCTACTCTTGTCTGGTAAAGGTTAACCATAGAGTTTAACATTTCACCTTCAAGGTTTGTATTGATGTTTTCGTAAGCAGCTTTTACAGCAGCATCTACTTTAGGCTTCATAGCCAATCTTCCTGCCATATCTTGTGCAGCGTAAGCTTTAAGAACAGCTCCTAACTGGTAAGCAAGACTGATATATTTTGAGTTTCTTGAAAGCTGAGACATATAATTTCTCTCAACATTTCTTTTAGAAACCTGCTTGTAATAAGTAGCGATATCATCTAAGACAGTTTCGTTTTCTGCAACGTTTGCAGGCTGTACAGCCCATGTTTTGAATGCTTCTTCTACTTTTTGCTTGTCTGTAATTGTTCCGTTTTTGATAACGGCATCAATTGTTCCTTGTCTGTTTTTCCAGTAGTTGGCAACAGAAGCGTATTGAGAAGCATAGTTTAATTGAGTTCCTTTGTCTTTATCCATGTACTTCTTCATAACGTCCATCGCTAATTTAGAAGCCTCAACCCAAGCCGGGTAATCTTTATTAACCATTTGCTGAATTCCGTAAGAAGTCAAATAACGGTTTGTTCTTCCCGGGTAACCTAGGATCATTGAGAAATCACCTGGCTTAACCCCTTTAAGAGAAACAGGTAAGAAATGTTTAGGCTTTAAAGGAACGTTTGTTGGAGCAAATTCCGCAGGGTTTCCTGCAGCATCAGCATATACTCTGAAAACTGTAAAGTCTGCAGTATGTCTTGGCCACTCCCAGTTATCTGTATCACCTCCGAATTTTCCTAAAGATGATGGCGGTGCACCTACTAATCTTACGTCTTTGTAATCTTGGTAAACGAAATAATAGAATTCGTTTCCGTTGAAGAAGTCTCTTACAACTACTGTATATTTCCCGTTTTCAGAATTTTCAGTCTGGATTGCTTTAGTTTCAGCATCAATCACAGCTTTTCTCTCTTCTCCGGTCATTTTATTGTTCAGTTTAGAATTGATTCTTTGCGTAGCATCATCCATTCTAACTAAAAATCTTACATAAAGATCTTTTGCATTAAACTCATCTTTCTGCTTCATTGCCCAGAAACCATTCTTCAAATAGTCTTTTTCAGGAGTAGAAGCTGCTGCAACAGCACCGTAACCACAGTGGTGGTTTGTGAAAATAAGTCCTTTGTCAGAAACAATTTCCCCAGTACAGAAACCACCGAAACTTACGATAGCATCCTTCATACTTGAGTTGTTTACTGAATAAATCTCTTCAGGGGTTAAATGCAAACCTTCTTTTTGCATGTCAACACCATTTAATCTTTTGATGAGCATTAACAGCCACATCCCCTCATCCGCCCTCATCTGAGCGAAGCCCAACAAGAAAGTGAATAGTAGAAATAGTCTTTTCATTTTATATAATAATTTTTGTGTCGCTAATTTACTAATTTTTATGGGATTCTGCTTCTGAATGGTATGAAAATGGGATTCTGGAATGTATGAAAAAAATATTGCTCTCAGTTTTCGCTGTTTTGTTTTTAAGTTTAATCTTTAATTGCTCTACAGTACAGGTTAAAAATCCACATATCCAGAGAGAATGGATGCTGATTTCTTTTGATAATTTCACTAAAAATGAATTAATTAAGAATAAAGCGGGTATTAATTTAACGGCTCCTAAGGAAAACGGTAAAATCCGTGGAAGTGCTTTTATGGGATGCAACAATATGTTCTTCTCTTCAGAGTTTAAGAACAATGGAAAAGTAAAGATTTCAGGAGTCAGAAGTACAATGAAAGCCTGTCAAAATATGGACTTGGAAACCAAATTTTCAAAAAGTTTTCAAAATATGACGAAATATTCGGTTGAAGGCCATTTTCTTACGTTGTCGGATGATCAGGGAAATTCAATGAAATTTGTTGCTGCGGATTGGGATTAATTTTAATAGTCATATTTTAACGCAAAGTTTGTCATTCGGAGGAATCTAAATAAAATTTGTAGAGATGCTTCCAGCATGACAAAGTGAATGTTTTAATTATAAATATTTAAATAATTCTGTTTTAAAAATATAAAAAGTCCACCTTGTTAGATGGACTTTCTTTTTGTTGAAAAATCTAGTGTTTGTTATTAGTTTTTAGGAATTGTTTTTTTTATCTCCTGCAAGGTTGCTGTGTTGGGTAATCCTTGTACATTTTGATTTGTGTTCCTAGAATTATTTGCTTTACGTACCTGTCTGTTGGGAACTGTTGCTAAAATTTCTTCTAAACTTGCCGTGTTGGGTAGTAATTTCCCTGAATTATTACTTGATGGTTGTGTTTTTGCTTCTTTTTTAACTTCAAGACCTTGTTCGGATGCTAAAGTTACAGTTTGGGTCTGCTTTTTCTGAGCGTTTTCCTGACTGCTTTTCAGCATCTGGGCATCATGCTCCTTAAGCTCTTTTACAACTTGTGCCTGATCCTGCAGTTCGGAAGTTTTTTTACTTTCCTGAGCATAAATGCTTACACTCAATGTTAATAATGCGATGATATATAATGATTTCATGATCGTTTATTTAATGTTTACAAGTACTTTTATTTTTCCGATTCCGTCTTGGTCATAATCTTGAAGTGCTTTTCCAATCACTTGTCCGATTTTTACTTTTTTGATGTTGGCTTTCATGGCAACTCCGGATTTTGATGAGGTTACCAAAAGATCACCTCTTTTTATAGCGCCGCCCTGAAGACAAACTTTTGTCGGAATAACTCCAATTACACCCATCGGAACTTTTCCGATTAATTCAGAATCTATATTTTCTTCAGTTAAAAGAACTCCCGGTTTTGTAGCGTAAACTCCGGCAACAAGATTAGAATATGGTTTTGAAGATTTTTCTACCGTTCTGTCGGTATCAGTTGATATTACTAAAATATCACCAGGTTCGTATTCTGAAGTGTTTCCTTCAACATCGAAGGCTTCAGCTAAATCGGCACCGCTGTTCTGAGTTCCGCCGTTGAAGAATCCTTTTCCTGTTTTATCGATACGAGCCACGTTTGTTGACGCACTCTGATAAGTAGCAATACTTCCTGATGGGCCTTGATGATTAACAAGTAGAGTAGATCCTGTACCGGTCGTGGTTATATGGACTACCGGCTGACCGTTGGCGTTGTTAAAGTTGGCAAATCTACCGGCTTTACCTGTACCAAAGTTGGGAACCCATCCATAAATGGCGTTACCGGTTCCATCTACTGTGGATTCTACACCATCACCACTACCACCGGCATTGGCAGTAATTCCATTTCCGTTTCCTTCTGATAACGCGATTAGAGCGGGGCCATTTCCTGCCGGATTTCTTTGATAGAATAAGCCTGCAAAACCTCCGGTACCAATAGATTCACCATAAACTCCCGCGGTTCCGAAATTGGCAAATATAGAATTCACTTTACCATGTACCGCTGCAGAAGTACCGTTGGTATTATCTACGAAGAAATCTCCGGCCATACCATTTCCGACTGTTTTTGCAGTAATTACAGAATTTGTATTTGATGTATTAAAATTTTGAAATTCCGCTGGTTTTCCTAAACTGAATGTTGGTGTCCAGCCATAGATTGCACGACCAGCTCCGTCAACATTAGCTTCTACTGCATCACCGTCTTTTCCGGCATTGGCGACAATGGCATCACCATTACCATCTGTTAAAGAAATTAAACCTGCTCCATTTCCACTTGGATTTGATGCATAAAATAATCCGGCACGACCTCCAGTTCCTGAAGAAATACCAAAAATACCCGCAGCGCCAAAGTTTCCGAAGATAGTATTAACTTCCCCTCTTACTGCAGCACCAACACTGTTTGTATTATCAACTAAGAAAGAAGCGGCGTTACCTTGGGTATTGTCAGGGATATTTCCTGCACCGTTGGTTTCTACCTCGAAAGTATTATTTATATCATTGGAAGCATTGGTATTTTCAAAACGTCCTGCACGTCCTTTACTACTGTTTATTCCGACTTGACCAAAAACTCCGATACCCGTTCCTGTTGTATTGGTAGCAACAAAACCTCTTACACCGTAACCTCCGCCATCGTTTCTACCTACTACTGCTCCGGCAATATTACTGGTTGTTCTACCAACGACCGCTTCACCTGCTCCATTATTATCTCCTATAATACCTGCAGAAGTTTGCTGAGAAGTAATTCCTTGTACAGCAAACCCACTTCCTGTAGAACTTAATACACCTGCTCCGGTTCCTGATGAGGAAACATTAATAACAGTTCCGTTTCCTAGCGTTGAAGCGTTGAGAACATTATTGGAATTAGCATTATTTAATATTGAAATATTAGCGGCAATACCATTGGTACTTGTCGCATTAAGACCTGTTCCTGTATTGCTGTTGGCATATACTCCGTATCCAGCTGCTGATGAATTTCCGTAAACGCCGATACCGCCAGGTGTAACCCCATAAACTCCCCATCCGCTTCCGTTTTGACTTCCCCAAACACCTACACCTAGACCTCCTGTACCATTATTAATACCTCGAACCCCTGAAGAGAATCCGCCGGCAGCTGTATTGCTAACAGTTCCACGAACGGCAGCAATACTGGAAGTTGTTGTATTATTAATACCTTCCACAGAAGTTCCGTCTCCGTCATTGATTAATGTGAAAAGTGTTCCTGCGTTATTTACCGTATTAGTATAAGGTATTGCGAAACTTCCACCACCTCCGCCTGCTGTTTTTGCATACATGGCGTAAGGAACACTTAATAATTGACTTGTTCCTGCAATGGTATAGTTAGTTCCGCCTGCTGGATCTGTTTCTGTTTTTAAATAATAATTTCCTGTAGACCAGTTGATGGTATTGAAAGTTCCTGTAAGAACAGTTCCTGCACCAATTTCAAGGGTTACAAGACCGTTTACGTTGGTATTTCCTGTTAGTCTTTCAGAATATACGGCAGCTCCTGCCGGAGATCCCTGTAATACACTTACTCGAACGGCAATAGCCTGATTGGATAAAATTTGACCTGAGCCATTTCGCATAATGGCCTGATAACTCATTTTTTCGGGTACTTGTGCATAAGCTAAAAAGGAGCCCAGCATAATCCCGACCGTTAATAATATTTTTTTCATGGTAGTTATTTTTTAATGATTTTAAATGTTTTGATGTTTTCTCCGTTTTGGTTGATCCTGATGATATACATGGCGGATGGTAGTGAAGAAAAATTGAACTCAGATTTTGACTGAGTAATTTTATCCCTTTTAATTAATTTTCCCTGAGCGTCGAATAGTGAATACTCGGCTCCTTTGTAGCTGTTTGTGGTGAAATCTAAAAACAGATAGTCTTTAAATGGGTTAGGATAAATTAAAATGTCTTTTTCAGCTGATGACGTTTCATTGGTAGCGAGGGTGGTAATTTCGTAGGCCTGTTGTACGCCTTCCAAAACCTGATTGGTACCTTTTATAAGGTAAGTGGTTTGCCCTACACTGTAAGAAACGGATCCTGTGCCTCCTGTAGCATTCGCTCCCGTTGCCAAGACTACTGATTGTGCTTTCAGCAGGCTGACGGATACGGTGAGCGGAATGAGAAAGAAACAGTAAATAGATGTTCTTTTCATGTAAAATAGTTTTGTGGTTATTAATTGGTTTTTTCCTAAAATTTGTGGAAATTTTGGAAGACTAAATTACCACATATCACGGCCGTATATTTGGAAAATAGACAAACGACCGAAATAATCGACGAACGACGATTAGTGAAATATTGTTAACAATTTATTTATAAACCAATAGGTTAGAATGATTTTCTTTTTAAGATTGAGAATCAAAAAAAGAAAGGTTGTCTTTGTAAGTTCTTCCGATCGGAAGTTTGATTTGATGAACCAGCTCAACTTCATGCGTGTTTTTACTTCTTATTAAGTGTCGCGGAACAGCGTAGCTTCGATGAATTCTCACAAAAGAATCGAAAGAGTTTTTATGCAGAAGATTTCCAATTGAGTCTAAAATGCAGTGCTTTTTTTCGGAAGTGATGATTCTTGTGTAATCTTTTAATGCTTCAAGATAAAGAATGTCGGTTATTTTAACTTGGAAAATGTTGCCGTTTTCTTTTATTTTAATGCTGTTTTCGCCGAGTAAAGTATCAAAGCAGTCGCTTTTTTCTTTCATTTCGAAATAATTGAAAAGCTTTTGCATGGAATGATGAAAACGTTCTGTTTTTAAAGGTTTTGAAATGAAATCTAATGTGTTGATTTCGAAAGTATCAATAGCAAATTCAGGGTGAGAACTTACAAAAATGCAGATTGGGATTTTATGAGCTAGTTTCCTGAATTCCAATCCATTCATGCCGGGGAGTTTAGCTTCGATGAATAAAAGATCAATGGGAAGTCCGAGATAGGGAATCGCTTTTTCCGCTGAATCAAAAGAAGCAACAATTTCTATATTCTCATATTGTTTGATATGATGATGCAGAACCAGTCTGTCTAGCTCATCACCATCAATGATCATACATCTAATATTGGTAATCATGATTCTCGGAATGTTAGTTTTTATGTAATTGATTAAAATTTAATTATTAAACTCAAAAAATTACTTCATAAAGTTATTAAATTTCTATAAATCAATTGTATTGTAAACTTAAATTAACATTAAAATCTTTCAAGATTAAAAAAATGATTTTGTTTTTTCTTCTGAAAATGGTAACTTGTAAATCTCACAAACATAGACAGAATTTAATGCTAGACAAGAAAGAACATAATTACGAAAAAGCTATTTTGGTGGGTGTTATTACTCAGAACCAAGACGAAGATAAGCTTACGGAATATATGGATGAATTGGAGTTTTTGGCTTTCACAGCTGGAGCTACCATACAAAAAAGGTTTACTCAAAAATTAACTCAGCCTGATTCCAAGACCTTTATCGGGAGCGGAAAAGCTCAGGAAATAAAAGAATATGTAAAGGAAAACGGGATAGGAACCATTATTTTTGATGATGAATTGTCTCCTTCTCAACTTAAAAATCTTGAAAAAGAAATAGAAGTAAAAATCCTGGACAGAACCAATCTTATCCTTGATATTTTTGCCCAAAGAGCGCAGACTTCTTACGCAAGAACTCAGGTTGAGTTGGCGCAATATCAATACTTATTACCTCGACTGACAAGAATGTGGACTCACTTGGAGCGTCAGAAAGGGGGAATTGGGATGAGAGGGCCCGGGGAAACTGAGATTGAAACCGACCGTCGTATCATCCGTGACCGAATTTCCTTATTGAAGGATAAACTGAAAACAATCGACAGGCAAATGGCTACCCAACGTAATAACCGTGGAAAGGTTGTTCGTGCTGCTTTGGTAGGGTACACCAATGTTGGAAAATCTACATTGATGAATGCTTTGTCAAAATCTGATGTTTTCGCTGAAAATAAATTATTTGCAACGCTGGATACTACAGTAAGAAAAGTGGTGATTGGTAATTTACCGTTTCTATTGACAGATACAGTAGGATTTATCAGAAAATTACCAACACAGCTTGTTGAATCCTTCAAATCAACTCTTGATGAGGTTCGTGAAGCGGATTTATTGATTCACGTTGTAGATATTTCTCACGAAAGCTTTGAAGATCATATAGAATCTGTAAATAATACGTTAATGGAAATCAATGCGCATCAAAAACCGATGATCATGGTTTTCAATAAGATTGATGATTTCAGTTATGATAAAAAAGATGATGACGATTTAACGCCATCTACAAAAAGAAATGTTTCGTTAGAAGAATGGCAAAAAACATGGATGGGGAAATCTAAGCATCCAACGGTTTTCATCTCGGCTTTAACGAAAGAAAACTTCCCGGAAATGAAAAAGATGATCTACGATGAGGTAATGAAAATTCATATCGCAAGATTTCCTTACAATGATTTCCTTTTCGAATATTTCGATAATGATGAGGAAGAAGAAACCAACGAGTAATGAAATATCACTTTTTCCTTTTACTTCTTTTTGTGTCGGTTTTTAGTTTTAGTCAAAAATCAAAAATCGATTTCAAAAGTATTGAGAAAAGCCTTACAAATGCTCAATCTCCGTATAATTACGAAAAACTGATCTTTAAATATAAGGGATATCCCAACTCTTTAGACAGTATAGAAGCGCAATATCTTTATTATGGAAGAAATTTCAGGAAAGATAAAATTTCTACTTTAGATGATGATTTCAAGAAGCTTGCAGAAGCTTTCAAGGATAAAAATTTTGAAGAATGTGTTAAATTAGGTAAGGTTCTTTATGATAAAGATCCTACCAATCTGGATGTTCTTCTTATCTTGCTGCGTGCGTATGATTCTCTGAAGGATGGGAGTAATTTCACGCATCATTTAGGGCAATTTCGTTTGCTTGCAGACGCTATGAAGGCTTCCGGAGACGGAAAATCTGAAAAAACGGCATATGCTGTAAACAGCGTGGGAGATGAATATATTCTTCTGAATATGTTGAATATAGGACAGGATTACACAAGAGGTTCTAAAGCTTTAAAAGACGGAATGATGGATATTTGGGAAAAAGAAGACAATAAAATTTATATCAAAGTACTTTATTTAGACTTTTAATTTAAAAACAACTTAGTGGAGTTATATTATTCATTTTCAGCTTTAATCGTTTTAGCATCAATATTCGCATATCTTAATTACAGGTTTTTGAAACTTCCGAGCACGATCGGAATTATGGTGATTGCCATAGTGGTTTCTATTATTTTGGTTTCTTTTGGAGAAACTTTTTTACCGAGAACGTTCTGGCACCTTCATGATCTGATGAGTGGAATCGACTTTACAGAAGTCCTGATGGGGGCCATGCTTAATTTCCTTCTCTTTGCGGGAGGAATCCATATTAATATAGACGATCTCAAGGAACAGTTCCGGCCTGTGGTGATCTTTTCAACAGCAGGAGTGGTTATTTCTACTTTTGTTGTCGGGTTTGGAATGTTTTATATTTTGCCTTTTCTAGGAATTAATTTACCATTTATATATTGTCTTCTCTTTGGAGCTTTGATTTCTCCAACTGATCCGGTTGCTGTTTTAAGTATTTTAAAACAGGCAAAAGTTTCAAAGTCATTAGAAACTAAAGTAGCCGGAGAATCTCTTTTTAACGATGGTATGGCGGTTGTAATATTCTCAGTAGTATTACAGTTAGCGATCGGAAAAGAGGTTGATTTAGGAATCGAAAGCATCGGTTTATTATTATTAAAAGAAGCCGGTGGAGGTTTATTCTTAGGAATCGTATTAGGTTGGGTAACTTCCAGATTAATGCGTGAAGTTGATGATTATATTATTTCCGTTTTGGTAACACTTTCTGTCGTAATGGGCGGATATCTTATTGCAAGACAAATGCATATTTCAGGACCTTTGACGATGGTTGCAGCGGGATTATTCATGGGTAATTTTAATGTTAGATTTAAAATGAAATCCATCACACAAGATTATCTGATAAAATTCTGGGAATTAATTGATGAGATTCTGAATGCCGTTTTATTCCTATTCATCGGTTTTGAATTGTTGATGATCAAGGATTTAAAACATTTTGTAGTTCCGGGATTAGTAGCCATCGTAATTGTTTTGTTGGCGAGAGTAATTTCGATTTGGGGTCCTACCAAATTTATGAGAAAAACCTTTAGTCCGCAAACGGTAAAAGTATTGGTTTGGGGAGGAATTCGAGGTGGTGTTTCTATTGCTTTGGCGATGTCTATCCCAAAAAGTGAATACAGCGAAATTATTTTAAGTATCACTTATTGTGTTGTTGTATTTTCAATTATTGTTCAGGGACTTACCATTGCAAAAGTGGCCAATCCTAATAAAATTGCAAAAGAAGAACAGGAACTGGGGGATATTACTTCAGATGAAAGTCATTAAATGTTTGTAAATCAAATCACAACTGATTAAAAGTTATTTAAAAATGAATAAGATTTTTTATGTATTCTTTCTGTTAATTTTTGGGACTTATTTTTCTCAAATTAATACTGATGAAATAAAAAAGAACGTCACAGAGAATCCTCAAAAATATTTTTACGAGTATTTGGAAGTCTTTAAAAAAGATCCTTCAAAGCTTACTCAGGAAGAAATGAATCAGCTTTATTATGGAAGTCGGTTTGTCCATACAGAATATAGCTTGTCTGATTATAATAAAGATTACGATGAAATTTGGAAGATTGCCTCAAGAAAGGGAATATCAAAAGGAAAGGCTCAAAAAATATTAGCAAGAGCAGAAGCTGCATATAATAAAGCTGCATTAAATATGGATATATTAGCTTCAATGGTAAATATATATAATGCGATTGGAGAAAAAACTAAAGCGGAAATATGTGTATTGCAGAATAATAGAATCATTAAAACGATCGATGAAAGCGGAACGGGAAAAGCGGAAACCTCACCAATCTGTGTAATTACAGCTGGTGATATGCTGACCTTTGCAAAACCTGTAATGATGATGGGGAGTGCTTTTAAACAAAAAGATATTAAAACAGATGAAAGCTGTATTCTGACAGAATATTCTAACGGTGGAATAAGCTTATTTGTTAAATGTATTGGTTGTTTTAATTTTTAGTTATGAGAATCTGCAATCAAATTTTTGAAGCACTAAACGATCTGTCAATCCCAGAAAAAGCAGCATTTTTCCCTAAATTCTTCAAAACCGGAAAAGGTGAATATGGAGAAGGAGACTTATTTTTAGGTGTAAAAGTTCCTGATCAGAGAAGTGTTGCCAAAGAATATTATGCTAAAATTTCTTTATCTGAACTCAGCGAATTGCTTTCTTCAAAATACCATGAACATCGATTAACTGCTTTATTCATGTTAATTTCTAAGTTTGAAAAAACAAAAGATCCAAAAGTAAAAGAGGAGGTCGTTGAATTTTATCTAAATCATTTACAATATGTCAACAATTGGGATTTGGTAGACTCGAGTTGTTATAAGGTTTTAGGTCGGTATGCTTTTGAAAATCAGAGAGAAGACTTACTTAAAAAGCTTTCTGATTCCGATGAAATGTGGCACAAAAGAATTGCCGTTGTCGGAACAATGCATTACGTGAAAAAAGGGGAGTTTCATTTAACTAAAGAATTTGTAACCAATAACTTAAAGCATCCTCATGATCTCATGCACAAAGCAAATGGATGGCTGCTAAGAGAAATGGGACAGAAAAATGAAACAGAACTCATTAATTATTTAAATAAATACTATAAAGAAATGCCGAGAACCTGCCTGCGATATTCAATCGAAAAGTTGGATGAAGAAGTGCGACAGGATTATCTTAAAGGCAGAATATAAAAATTTAACTACTTAATACATTAGAATTAAGTAGTTTTGCTTTTTAAAAACTAAGTCATGAAAATTATTCTCAGGCGGTTGATGCTTTTTCTTCCATTATTATTGTTAACGAGTTGTTTTGATATCATTGATAAAGTCAATGTAAAAGCTGATGGGACAGGGGAGTACACTGTTATTCTCAACGCAAGTAAAAGCAAAACAAGACTCGCTTCCATCTCAAAAATGGAAACGATAAACGGCAAAAAAGTCCCAAAAAAGCCTGAAATTGAAAGTAAAATCAATGAAGCTTCAAGGATTTTTAAAGCTACTCCCGGAATCAGCAATGTAAAAACAAGTGTTGATTTTGATAATTATATCATTAAACTAAGCTGTAATTTCAAGAAAATTGAAAATATCAACGCCGGATTAGAACAATTAAAGGCCAAAAATATTCTTGGAAAAATGATTCCTACCCAGATTTACAGTCAAAGTATTGGAAAATCATTTACGAGAAACAAGATCAATACATTCAAAGCAGATTACGACAAGATGAGTACGGCGGACAAAGAGGTGTTTAATAATGCCAAATATACGTCTGTCTTGCAGTTCGAAAATACAATTAAATCTCAAACGAACTCTTCTTATTTACTTTCGCCCAATAAAAAAGCGTTGAAGCTTGAAGCCAATGTTTTAGATTTTATTCTTCAAAAGAAACAAATACAAAATACAATCCTTTTCCAATAATTTCAAATTTAAACCATGAAATCTATTTTAAAAAAAACACAACAAATTACGCTCTTACTTTTCGGTTTCGTGCTGGTTTTTGCACAACAAAAGATGAAAATTCCCAATGATGTCGCCTTTTACATGGAAATCAACGGGAAACAGCTTAATAAGAAAATCAACTGGGACAAATTCAACCCTTTTTTAAAGGAAATCACTCAGAAAAATAACAAAAAAGACAAAGACAATAAAGATAAACCGTCTTGGAACGATTTTTCCAAAACGGGGATTAAATACGATGCAACGCAATATCATTACGGAACTTTCAATGATTCCGTGCAATCATATACTGCTCATTTTATTTTAGATAATAAAGAGAAGTTTCTTGAATTCATTAATTCAACCAAGAAAAAAGGATTGGAAATTTCCAAGAAAAACAAATATTCTTACGTAGATATCGATGATGATATTTTTGTTGCGTGGAATGCCGACCGTGCTATTTTAAGCGTAATCAATTACAATAAACCTCACAAAGATGATTGGACTGAAGAAGTTGTCGTAGACAGCGCAATGGCCGTGGTTGACAGTACAGCAGCCGTTGTAGACAGTGCCTATGCAGAAGAAGCCGAAAAACCTTTTGATTATAAGGAAGAAATTCAATATTTGAAGGAAGATATTCAATCTTTAAAACAAAATATAAAGGAAAATAACTTCGAAATTGTAAAAATTCAGAAAGATATCAAGTATCTGGAAAAGCATCATGAATATCCAAAAGAAAAGAAAGGTGCAACGGACACACAATATTCTGAAAATGAAGCAGAAGTAGCAGGCGCTCCTGAAAAGGAAGAGGATATGGAAAATGAAGAATATGCAGTAGATTCCGACTATCAAAAGGAAATGGATTCTATACGAATTGAGAAATTCAAAGTGGTGAAAAAGCTTGCGGAAGATTCATTTGATAAGTATTTTAATTCAAATTTAGACCTTGAAGTTCCGTCGCAGATGGTGGCTTTCCGTGATGCAAATTCTGATGTTTTTGTGTACACAGATTACGGAAAAATCGTTAATGAAGGAATTTACGGAAGAACGATGAAGCGTTTGGAATTTACGCAGTTTCTGCAGAAAGCTTACAATTCAAACTCTTCATACAATCTGTATTTTGACAAAGACAAGGTAAAATTAGTCAACAATTATCAGCATAAAGATGCGAACGTTCAAAAAAGCGTTGCCGATGTTTACAAAGGCAAGAAAAATGAGAAATTGACGACATTAATTAATGATAAAAGTATTGGTTATTATGCTGTTAACATCAATGGAGCTAAAAGTTTTGATATGATTTACAGCCTGTTCAAAGATCTTGGTGACGCAGAATATCAAAAAGAAGTGGAGCTGATGATGGAAACAATGAAGATTGTTCTGGATGAAGAAGCCATCGCCAAAATAGCACCAGGAAACGGAATTTTTGTTTTAAATGAATTGAAATCTAAAAAAGTAGACTACACGGATTACGACTACGATGAAGATTACAACGAAAAAGAAGTAAAGAAAACAAAAGATATTATGGTTCCTAATTTCGTTTTTGCCTTTGCAACGGAAAATGAAGGCTACTGGAATCGTGTTTTTAATTTATTAATAACAAATAAAAATACAGCGAAAAACTTCACGAAAAACGGAGAGTTTTATAGTTTTAAAGACAAAAAAGACAGCGGATATCTTGACCAATTGTTCTTTACCGTAAAAGACGGACTTGTGTATCTTACGACCTCAACGGAGAATATTATCCCGAAAGATCAGTCTGATATTTCTAAAAAATGGGCAAAAGAATCGGCTAAATATCCATTGTCAGGAAGATTGAATATTCAGAAGCTTTTGGTAGGAATGGAAAAAGAATTCAAAAGTACTTCCGAGAAAAAGACGTTGGATTTGTTAAGAAAAAACATTGGCGAAGTAAATTATAAAACCGAAGTGAAAGGCGAAAGCATAGAAACTGAAATGGATTATAATATTAAAGATTTATCTGAAAACAGCTTGATGTATTTCTTCGATTTGTTCGATGATATTTATAAAATCATGGAAGAGCCGGAAAAAACATTGAAAACATTATAATCAATGAATAAAAAGAAGTTTATTGTCCCGTTAGTTCTTTTGCTCGGCATTGCTGTTTATTTTGTTTTTTATCATAAAGACAAAACATTGAAATTTGTCCCAAAAGATGCAGATGCCATCGTTTTAATTGATGTAAAAAAACTGACGAGACAATATATTTCCAGCTTTATAACCCATCCGTCACAATGGTTTGGAAGCAAAAATAAAAGCGAAAACAAAATTTCACTACAAGATTCGGGGATGAAAATTCCCGATTTTCTACAGATTTTTCACATTAAAAATTCCAAAATTTCAGAATGGTATTCTGTGATTGAACTTAAAGATCAACAGAAATTCTTAGCATTTCTAAAACAGGAAAAATTTGTAAACAAAGGGAAAAATGTTTTTCAGAAAGATCAGATTTATATTAAAATTGAAGGCGATAAATGTATTTTAGGAACTTCTAATCTGGCTTTTGAAAATATAGATCAGCAACTTTCTCAATCTTCAGAAAAAGATAATTTTAATTCGGATAGCTTTATTCATCATACTGTAGGAAGTATTTCTTTTATTTCTGGAGATAGAACCCGGAATTTTTCTATTGAATTAAATGAAGATGATATTGAAATTAAAAATGAGTCAAACTCGGAAGAATTTGTATCAATTATTTCTAAACTAGAGCAAAAAACTTCCTTTGTAGAAATGGAATTAGATGCTCAAAACATAAAAAAATACGCTCAGTTTTTCAATAAAAGTATCACGGATTCTTCGCAAATTAATTACATAAAAGCAACTGCAGAACTCGAGCAGGTAAATGATACGATTATAAGTTATAGCTATGATGATGATTTTAATGAAGTTGAAAAAAAGAGTTTCCAAAAAATTATTCAACCTAATTATGTGATTGATCTTCAAAGTTTAAATCCTGAAAAAACTTGGCAATATTTTCAAGATAAAAAATGGATTAATGCTCAAAATCAATTTACGATTATTCCGTTTCAGCCTAATTCTATTGAGAAAAATAATGCTGGATTTAAAATAAAATCAACCAGAAAACCTCTGCAATCATCTTCAAATTTAAAAGAAAACTATATTTTTGTCGAAAATAATCCTTTACTTTTATCGTCTTTCAAGACTTTAAAATCAACTGAGAAAAAGATAATTTCTAACTTAGACTATATTTTTTACGGAAACAAAGGTCAGGATTATTACATAAAACTGAAAGCTAAAAAAGGAAATTTACCTTTGATTTTAAGATAGTAAATTTTGATTTTAACCACAAAAGAAACAAAAGATTTAGACATAGCTTATTTAAGTTCATTTGAACTGCAAACAAGAAAACATAAGTTTTAAAAAAATCTTTAATTTTTATCCTTTTGCAAGCTTTTGTTCTCAAAATAATTAAGTTTTAAATAGTTCAATAATAGCTTTTGTTTCTTTTGTGGTTAAAATAAAAGTATAAAAAGGCTTAATTTTTGACATAAAAAATAATTAATTATTAATGAGTTCTTCTGAAATTTTTTTATTAAAAACATGCACGCATTACTTTTTACATCTGATTTTTCCGGTGTTTATTGCGTTGATATTTTTTCGTAAAAACTGGAAGACGGCTTATTTTATACTATTAGCTACAATGCTTGTTGATCTGGATCATTTATTCGCCAATCCTATTTTTGATCCGAACAGGGGAAGTGTAGGATTTCATTTTTTACATTCTTATTATGCTATTTCGGTGTATTTTTTGATGCTCTTTTTTAAAGGAAATATCAGGATTATTGGCATCGGACTTTTGCTTCATATGTTGACAGATCTTCAGGACTTTTACCTCTGGCCTCATTAAAATAAGATTAATATTTTCTTTTGATATTTGAATTTCAATAGATTTTTTGTATTTTGTAGACACTTATGAAATTAAAAGAACTTTTACATTATACGTATATTTTTCCTGTTCTGGCGGTCATTTATTACTTTTCCGGATTAATGGGCGGCGGAGTTATTTATGATGTAATTGCCGGCCTTTTGCTTACCGGAAGTGTTTTATCGGCAGTGCATCATGCAGAAGTAGTTGCTCACAAAGTAGGGGAGCCTTTCGGAACAATTATCTTAGCGCTTTGTATTACCATTATTGAGGTTGCGTTGATTATTTCGCTTATGGTTGCTGGTGGAGATGATGCAATGACACTGGCCAGAGATACTGTTTTTGCTGCAGTAATGATTATTCTGAACGGTATTTTAGGAATATGTATTTTAATTGGAGGGGTGAAGTATTACGAGCAGTTTTTTGCAAGAACTTCTGCGACTACTTATTTGGTGAGTATTGTTTCTATTTTGATATTAACCTTGGTGCTTCCGAATTTTACTTCGAGTGTTAACGGACCTTTCTATAATAAAGCCCAGTTGATCTTTGTTTCTATTGCCTGTTTAGTGATTTACGGAGTATTTTTGATGGTTCAGACGGTAAGACATAGAAACTATTTTATTATTACAGACGACGATCCCGATTCGCACTATATTCCTACAAAAATAGCAACCACTGTAAGTTTTATTTTCTTGGTTATATGCCTTGTCATTGTCGTTTTAATGGCAAAAGGACTTTCCGGAACGATTGAAGATATGGTACGAAGTGTGGGAGCTCCAAAATCTTTGGTTGGAGTTATTATTGCGGCTGTGGTTTTACTTCCGGAAGGAGTTGCGGCAATAAGAGCAGCGAGAAGTAATCAGATACAATCAAGTTTAAATTTAGCATTAGGTTCTGCGTTGGCAAGTATTGGATTAACGATTCCGGCGGTGTCGGTTGTTTGTATCATGTATGATATTCCTTTTGTGTTGGGATTGGATAAAAAGGATATTATTTTACTTTCTTTATCGGTATTTATTGTAATGTTATCGCTAAGTCGAGGAAAAACAAATGTTCTTTACGGAACGGTATTACTAGTGAATTTGGCGGCGTATATTTTTACGGTAATTGTTCCTTAATTATTAAAGTTTTCTAGCCATTTCCATCTTGTAAGCCATTAATTTGGCGATGTTTTCAGATTTATAAATGGCCATATCAGCATTTTCACCAACGAAATTTTCTTCGATGGTCTGTTTCCATAATTCAAGCCATTGGTCGAAATGTTTCCTTTCCATGGCTTCCATTTCGTTGATAGGGAAGTGTACGGCCATTGGATTTCCTTTGTAGGTCATTTGCCCGAAAAGAATAGTTTCCCAAAACGAATACATCTTTGGTAAATGTTTATCCCAGTCTACTTTAGCAACATCATTAAAGAAAAAGCTAATGGTTTCATCTTTAACCACTTTAGCATAGAATGAATTTACAAGATGCTTAATATCTTCTCTTGATTCCAGTTTTTTCATACTTCAAATTTAGTTTAAAATCAATTTAAAAATTCAATCGTGGGATTGATAAAATTCATGAAAACAATATTTTATCTTTGCGTGTTGATTTGATCTTTTAATTAAAATTAAAAATGCTTCATAAAGTTCTGTAAGACATCGCTAATATGATCTGCTTTGACGCTCGCTTCGCTCGCGCCGTTATCTTTGCGAGAAAGGAAACTTTAGAAAATCAAACCAACAAAAAAACAAAAATGATTAAAATAAATGGCAAGAGGATTCAGACAAAAAATTCGACAGAAAAACACTGAAAACAGTGGTTTTGGAAGTAACGCTTCCGGAAGATTCATTAATAAAGATGGACTTCCGAATGTTCAGAAAAAAGGAGTAAATGTTTTCAATAAATTAAGCTGGTATCATACAATGCTGAATTTATCGACATTTCGGTTTCTGACATATCTTGTGGTTGCCTATATTTTGATCAATATCATTTTTGCGATGATCTATTATTTAATTGGTGTAGAACATCTTACGGGAATTGATAAAAGTGATCCGTTAAATGAATTTATTGATGTATTTTTCTTCAGTTCACAGACTTTTACTACGGTTGGATACGGAAGAATTGCTCCGGTTGGCTTTATGGCGAGTTTGGTGGCGACTTTTGAAGCTTTTTTGGGATTGCTTACCTTTGCCATTGCAACAGGTTTATTTTACGGTAGATTTTCGAGACCGAGAGCTTACTTAAGATTTTCTGACATTACGGTGATTGCTCCTTTTCAGGATACGACCGCTTTGATGTTCAGACTAGCACCGTATAAAAATAATGCATTAACGGATGCTGAAGTTATTTTGTCAACGGCGATTGAAGTGATTGAAGATGGTGTGGCGAAGAATAATTTTTATCGATTAGATACTCAATTAGGTAAGATCAATACCTTGGCGCTCAATTGGACAGTTGTGCATAAAATAGATGAAAATTCACCATTTTATGGCTTCTCTGAGGATGATTTTAAAAATATTAATATTGAAATTATTGTTCATGTGCGTGCATTTGATGAAGTGTTTTCAAATACGGTGGTTCAGCGGTCTTCATATGTCTCGAGAGAAATTATTTATGGAGCGAAATTTACCACAATGTATTATCCAAGCAAGGAAAATCTGACGACCATTTTAGATTTGGATAAAATTAATGAATACGAAAAAGTAGATCTTCCCATTTTGGCGGAAGAACAATTATAAATGAATTTAGAATTTTACAAGAAACAGGCTTTACTGAAACAGAAAGAGCATAAAAAATTTCTGGACGGATTAAAGAAAAAACCGCCCAAGAATCTTGATTATGTTGTTCAGGAAACCCATGAAGAGGTTTTTGAGAAGATAGACTGCCTGCAATGTGCCAATTGCTGCAAAACTACAGGCCCTTTATATACAGAAAAAGATATCGAGAGAATTTCAAAACATCTGCGTATGAAACCTGCTGATTTTGAAGCTAAGTTCCTGCGTGTAGATGAAGATGACGATAAAGTTTTACAAAATCTGCCATGTTTTTTTCTGAATGGTGATAATACGTGTTCAATTTATGATGTTCGACCAAAAGCCTGCAGAGAATATCCGCATACGGATCGTAAAAAGATTTACCAGATTAATGATTTAATGATGAAAAATACCGTAATCTGTCCCGCAGCCTTTGAATTTGTTGAACGAATTATGAAAAATTTGGAAAAATAATTTATAATCCCAATTCGTCTTAAAGAGTTATAAAGTACGTTAAATAAGGGTTTTAGATATAATATTAATTGAAAGTGGGTCGTTTTAAAAGTATTAAACAACCATTTAAAATTTTTTATTATGAAAAAGTTAATCTTAACAGCAGCGTTTACATTAGTCGGAGTCGTAGCGGTATCAGCTCAAACGGAAACTCAAAAACCTGCGGAAACGAATAACCAAACTTCAACTCAAGCTCAGACTCAGGGATCTTGGAACACAGCGACGGCTACACAGGGAGCAACAGCAACAACACCAAGTACAACCACTGCAACAACAACAATTGATGGTGCAGCAACAACGGCAACTACCGCTGATGCAACGGCAACGGTAACTGCTGATACAAGCATGGAAGCAACGAAGCCGGCAGACGCAACGAAAGAAGAGAAAAAGTCTAAAAGAAAAAAAGCAAAGTAGAAAATAGTCTTTTATAATCAATGAAAATCCTGGAATGTAATATTTCAGGATTTTTTTGTAATTATGTGTAAATAATTAATCACTATATCATAGTCATTTTCTTATTACATGAAAAAACTAAACCCATCGATTAAGCATCATTTATTAATAGGAATCTTCCTAAGCATCTGGCTTTTTATCTTTGCTTTCTTTATAAGACCATTTGATGATGGAACAATAAGTTTTAAAGTTTGGGTTTTTATCAGTATTGGATTTAGCTTCATCGCATTTCTGTGTTATGGCATGCTAGCCTTACTTCAAAAAGAGATTTATCATAAGTTTTCAAAATGGAATATTGGATTGGAAATAGCCAGTCTTGTTTTTTTTCAATTTCTTTATTTGATATGTACTTTTTGTTTTTACAAAAGCCCCATCTTACATGGAGGATATGATTTTTTTACATTTTTAAGGATGATAATTCTTAAATCGGCTTTAATTTCAACACCTATAATCGTTTTGGCAAGAATATATGCTGTTACGTTAATTCCAGCAGAAGACGATAGAATTATTATGAGAGGAGAGAACAGGTTGGATATTTTAAAAATAAGGAAAGATGATTTGATCTGTGTTTCAAATTCACAAAATTATGTCGAGATTTTCTTTATGGATGGAGGAGAATTAAAAACAAAACTCCTCCGAAGTACGCTTAAAAAAATTCAGAATGATTTTAATTTTTTAGTTCAGGTTCATCGTTCACATTTAATAAATCCATCTCATTTTAAGGCTTGGAAAAATCAAGATACCATTTCTCTTACCCAAATTGAACTTCCGGTTTCTAAAAATTATAGAGAGCATTTATTGGCTTTGTAATTTCCGTACCTAAAACGCCGCATTTCGTACCTAATCCCCATTTTCACATAGTTTCAGGAAGTATTTGTATTTATTTTGTTTTTCAAATTAAACAAGATAATTTATGAAAAAACGTTGGGTTAGGGGAATTTTGTATTCAGTTATGGCATTATTAGGTATTCTTATCTGTGCTTTTATTTGGGCTGATAATGAATTAAATAAAGTCATGGGAAAGTCTACTAAAACTATTGATATTTCTTCAATTATTAAGCCTTCAAAAATACTCCTGATAAAAAATGTGAACGTTCTGTCAGAAGATTGCAGTCATTTTATTAAAAATCAAGATGTACTCATTAAAGATGGTATGATTCTTCAACTAGGCGGACACCAAGCTATAAATAAAGATGCTGATATTATTGACGGAACAGGGCAATATCTAATTCCAGGCCTTGTAGACAGCCATGTTCATTTAAAAGAAAGTAAGAATGACTTGTTTTTATATTTAGCGAATGGAGTTACTTATATTAGAGAAATGGCAGGACAGCTTGTTGCCTTAGAATGGAGAAAATCAATACAAAAAAGTGGACTTGGCCCACGAATGTTTATTGCATCTCCGCCAATATTTAGTGAAAGCGGATTGACAGGTTATTATTATGCATGGACAAGAAAATCTATCAACTATTCAAATAAAAAAGATGCTCAAATAGCGATTAAAAAAATAAGCGAGCAAGGTTATGATGCCATTAAGATGTACGGTTTTGTGAATCCGGAAATGGTTAAGACAACCAATAAGATTGCTAAAGAAAATAATATTCCGGTGATTGGTCATATACCTTTAGTTAATCTAGAAATCTTTTATCAATCTGGTCAAAAAGAGGTAGCTCATATTGAAGAACTCACCGTTAAAACGATTGATGAGTTTGGAAAACCAATTTCTAAAAATCCCGAAGAATATCTTACATTTTTAAAAACACGTTCTAACCAAATTGCGAAAAAGTTAAAAGAAAATAATATCAGTGTTACTTCAACTGTTGCGTTGTGTGAAAGTTTTGTAGGGCAAAGATTTAATTTAAAATCTAAACTTAAAGAGATAGAATTAAAATATGTCAATCCCAAAATTATTGAAGGAACTCCTCTCTATAAAATGGGTTGGCTACCCGGCAAAAATGGATATGAATATGATGGAAAAGATGAGCCAAGGGCAAGAAAATCATCATTAACCTTTTGGAAAACCTATGTAGAAGCAATACATATTATGACAAAGGCATTGGTAGACCACCAAGTTCCCATTATGGCTGGAACAGATGCTAATGTACCGGCTTCTGTCCCTGGATTTTCTCTTCATAATGAGTTAGAATCCTTATCTAAATCCGGAATGACCAACTCGCAAGCTATTTATTCTGCAACGGTTGCGCCAGGCGATTGGATGAAAAGTAAAACGGGAAAAATAAAAGTAGGATATCATTCAGATTTAGTATTGCTTAGGAAAAATCCGCTAGAAAATATTAAACATACAACGACTATTGAATATGTGTTTTTTAATAAATATGCCATTAATAAAAGCCAAATTAAGACTATTTTGAAAGCCATAGAAGATGCTAATAACGAAAACAGGAGTATTAAAATTGATGAATATTTACATTGAAAAGATAAATTAGTTTCAATCAAATAAAAACAAAAAAAGCGTTGAAATAAATCAACGCTTTCTCCTTTCACTTTTTACTTTTTTCCCATTTATAATCCCGGGAACAGGCTGTATCAAAAAAGGTCGGGAAAATTTCCCAACCTTTATATTTTATACTACTCCTTGAGCCAACATTGCTTCTGCAACCTTCACGAAGCCGGCGATATTTGCACCTTTTACGTAGTTTACATAGCCGTCTTCCTCTTTTCCATAGTCTCTACAAGCTTTATGAATTCCGATCATAATTTCTTTCAGTCTAGCATCAACTTCCTCAGAAGTCCAGTTTAGACGGATAGAGTTTTGAGTCATTTCCAATCCTGAAGTAGCTACACCACCAGCGTTAGACGCTTTACCAGGAGAGAACAATACTTTATTATCTAAGAAATAGTTGATTGCATCTAGTGTAGAAGGCATGTTTGCCGCTTCAGTCACACAAAGACATCCATTTTCAACCAATAATTTAGCATCTTCTAAATCTAGTTCGTTTTGAGTTGCAGAAGGGATGGCAACATCACACTTCACTTCCCAAGGACGTTTTCCAGCGAAGAACTGTGCAGAAGGATATTTTTTAGCATAATCCTCAGCTCTGTTGTTTCCTGAATTTCTAAGCTCTAATAGATAATCGATTTTATCTCCATCGATTCCGTCTTTATCATAAATATATCCGTCTGGTCCGGAAATAGTTACTACTTTTCCTCCTAGTTCAGATATTTTTTTGATAACTCCCCAAGCTACGTTTCCGAAACCTGAAACACTTACTGTTTTATCTTTGAAAGTTTGACCGATCGTTTTAAGCATCTGCTCAGCGAAGTAAACAACACCGTAACCTGTAGCTTCAGGACGGATCAATGAACCTCCGTAAGCAAGACCTTTACCAGTCAATACTCCTGTAAATTCGTTTTTGATTTTCTTATACTGTCCGAATAAATATCCGATCTCTCTTGCTCCAACTCCGATATCTCCTGCAGGAACGTCTGTTTCAGGACCGATATGCTTACATAATTCTGTCATGAAAGCTTGGCAGAAACGCATTACTTCCATATCAGATTTTCCTTGTGGGTCGAAGTCTGAACCTCCTTTACCACCTCCCATCGGAAGAGTAGTTAATGAGTTTTTGAATACTTGTTCGAAAGCTAAGAATTTAAGAACTGACAAGTTTACTGTAGGATGGAAACGGATTCCTCCTTTGTATGGCCCGATCGCAGAGTTCATCTGAATTCTGAAACCTCTGTTTACCTGGATTTCTCCTTTATCGTCAACCCATGGAACTCTGAAAATAATGATTCTTTCAGCTTCCGCCATTCTTTCTAGAAGTTTCATTCCCGTATATTCCTTTTTGGTCATAATAAACGGAATTACAGTCACAGCAACTTCTTTTACAGCTTGTAAAAATTCTGGCTCGTTAGGGTTTTTTGCCTCTATTTTTGCAATAAACTCCTGAATTTTCTGGTCAATATTATATTGTTCCATATAGTAAGGTTGAATATTATTGTCAACAAATTTAATTTTTTTTTCGAAATTCACAATACCTTATTTAATAATTGCTGAAAATTTAATAATAACGGGGCGAAATATTATTAAATCCACAATTTGGGTTTAAATCTTGTTGAAAATTAAATGTTATGTGTGAAATAATGCAATATTAAGAAATAGTTAAATCTCAAATTGCAGCAAATTGCCTCCCGGAATACGATTTCACTTTCCCCAAAAGCTCTAATTCTAAAATTACAGGCAAAATTTTGTGGGAAGGCAATGATATTTTCTGGGCAAGATCATCCAAAGTTATTTGTGGATTTTCAATAATGGAATTATAGATTACTTTTTGATTTTCAGTTAATTGAATGGTTTCTTCACTGCGCGGAAATAATTCCTCAGTTTTATGATACGACTTATTAAAATCCAATGAATTAATAAGATCTTTAATCGTTGAAATAGCACTCGCTTTATGCTGAAAAATCAGTTGATTACAACCCTGACTGTATTTATCTGTGATTTTTCCGGGAAGGGCAAAAACTTCTCGATTGTAATTATTTGCAAACGTTGCGGTGCTTATTGAGCCTCCTCCAAAGGCCGTTTCTACAACAATTGTTGCGGGAGAAATGCCTGCAACGACTCTGTTTCTTTGGATAAAATTTTCTCTGTCCGGTTTTCTTGAAGAATTGAATTCCGTAAATAAAGCGCCATTATTTTCAATGATTTTTTCAGACAGTTTTCTATTTTTTGCCGGATACAAAGTATGAAATCCATGCGCCAAAACTGCCACTGTAGCTATTTGATTTTGAATAGATTGCTCATGAACTTCTTTATCAATACCCAACGCTAAACCACTCACGGAAATGTAATTACCCGATTTTGTTTCTTCAAAAAAATCCTGTATAAATTGTTTGCCGTAAAGTGACATATTTCTTGTTCCGACAACGCTCACTGCTTCTAAAGAATCGTCAAAGTTTCCTTTTTGATAAAGAATAGCCGGAGCGTCATCACATTCATTCAATAATCTTGGAAGTTGATTCAGATGTCTTAATCTTATTTGAATTTTATTGTTTTCGCAAAATTTCAGCTCATTTTCTGCAAATTCCAAATAAGTTGGATTTCCAATTTCTGAAACTGTTTTTCTACCAATGCCGTCTACTTTATTATATTCTTTTTTTGCATTTTTCCAAGCATTTTTTGCAGTTCCAAACGTTCGGACGAGCTTGAGAAAATTAATATCACCAATAAGATTACACTCACGTAAAGCGATGGAGTAGAGTTGTTCTTCAGAATACATTTGTGTTGTTTTATCTCACAAATGTAGAAAAATTAGTTTTATTTTTTTCTTAATTCATCCAAATGATCCCAAATATCGTCTCTTTTTTTATAGGGTAATTCTAAGAAATCATCGGGATGGTTTTCTTTGTATTCCTGCCAAAGCTTATCATCTTTTTCACTGTAATAATTAGGAAATTCCCAAATGTATTTTTTCTTTTTTTCGCCCACTTTTTTAAATGCAAAAGCAATAATACTTCCCACAACAGCTCCGGAAAGATGAGCCTGCCAAGAAATTTTGCTTGGTTCCTGCAGATTATAGAACATTTCTTCAGGAAACATTCCCCAGATTAAACTTCCATAATATAAAACGACTAATAAAGAGATTGTCAAAAGTTTCATTTCCCATTTAAAAACACCGCTGAAAAAAAGAAAAAAAGCCAGAACATACACCACACCGCTTGCTCCGATGGTACATGTATAAATATATTCGCCAGTAGTAATATCAACTGGTGGTAGAAGCCAAACTAAAAGACCTGTCGCCAGCCAGCCTAAAATAAAGACTTTATTGGCAACTAAAGGATAAAATTGATATAAAAGAAACATCAGCACCGCCATAGGAATTGAGTTTCCTATGATATGATCCAGATTTCCGTGTAAAAGGGGAGAAGTAACGATTCCCAATAAGCCTTCCGGTAATAAAGGAATGATCGCTCCAAAGCAACTTTCAAAAAAGCCCTGCATTTGTAAAAAGTAGCCAAACCACATTGCAGCAAGCATTAGCAGTGGATATAGAATAGCTCTTTTGGAAATTACATTTTTAAACATGAATATCTTACGTCAAATGAAACGCCAAGGATAAATTTCGGAAAATTTGGCGATGATTTCATTGATCCTCAATTATTTTAAGACAAAACGCTATGATTTTAATCAGTTTTAAATAGTAAACAAAATTTTTTGTCATTGAAATTTACAAACTGGCTTAGTTTTAGTATGTTAATGCTGAAAAAATACGGTGTTGAGAAGGTTCATGTTGAGACAGGTTTGTTTCAACCAAAATTATATTGATATTTTTGTAAATGAAAATCTTAAAGAATGAAGAAGTTTTTATTGGTTCTTTCCGGTTTTGTTGGATTATATGCAAAAGCTCAGGAAGAATTAAAGAAAGATACGATTGTAGTAGATACGGTAAAACACTGGTCTGTTTTAGGTAAAAATTCATTGATGTTTAATCAGGCTGCCTTTTCAAACTGGGTCGGCGGTGGAGCTAACAATGTTGGCTGGCTTGCAGGAACTGATTACAACATTACCTATGAGAAAGGCAAGGATCTTTGGGAAAATATTATTGTTTTGAATTACGGACAAAATAATACTCAGGGTATCGGAACGAGAAAGACTCAGGATGTTATTAATGTGTCTACCAATTATGGAAGGCAGTTTTCAAAAAGTTGGTATTTATCCGGTGGTGCGAGTTTATTAACTCAATTTGCAGCAGGATATGAGGACGGAAATAATCCTGAAGCTAAAAAAATATCCAATTTTATGGCGCCGGGATACCTGAACTTTGGTTTGGGGATTACCTACAGGCCAAATGATAATCTTACCGTTACAATGCGTCCTGCCAATGCGAGATGGACTTTGGTTCTTGATAAAGAGCTTCAACTTGCAGGAAATTACGGTTTGAAACAGGATGGTGATTCCTCTTTATTACAATTCGGTTTCCTTGGAACAGCCTTATATAAAGTGAAATTGATGGAGAATGTAAGCCTTACAAACACCGCTTCCGTATTCTCAAATTATTTGGATCATCCGGACAGACTAGTTCTTGCTTATGGAGCTGTTTTAAATTTAAAAGTGAACAAATTTTTATCTTCAAATATAACTGTGGATGTTTTGTATGACCATAATCAGATTCAAAAAACACAATTGAAGCAGACATTAGGAGTTGGCCTTGCTTACACTCTTAACAATGGGGTAAAAAGATCTGACAGAAAAGACAGTCAATGGTGGCTTAAAAAATAAAATGCTGGAAATAACATGTTAAAAAGCAATTCAGAAATGGGTTGCTTTTTTTGATTTTAAATAAAGTTGATTTTTAAGTAGATTTAAGTTCAAGCTTTAAAATTTAAGTTAAATCTGGTTTAACATTCAGATAAATAAAGTATTATGTAATGAATATTTATGTCAAAAATGAGTGATTTGTTTTTAACAAAAATTATATTTATATTTTTGTGTTAATAAAATCCTTCAAACTATGAAAAAAAGTTTATTACTAATTTCCATTTCTCTCGGAATAAGTGCGGCTGCACAGGAAACAAAAACTGATGCACCAGTGGTAGATACTACAAAAGCTTGGTCTATTCAGGGGCAAAATACTTTAATGCTGAATCAGGCTGCCTTTTCAAATTGGGTAGGCGGAGGAGCCAATAACGTTGGCTGGCTTGCCGGAGTTAATTATAACATGACCTACGAAAAAGGCAAAGATCTTTGGGAAAACATCGTAATTCTTGGCTACGGACAGAATAATACAAAAGGCGTTGGAACAAGAAAAACACAGGACGTTATTAATCTTTCAACCAACTACGGAAGAGAGTTTAGAAAGAACTGGTACCTTTCCGGAGGTGCAAGTTTGCAAACCCAGTTTGCGGGAGGTTATGAAGACGGAAATAATCCAGATGCAAAGAAAATCTCCAATTTTATGTCTCCGGGATATGTAAATGTTGGTGTTGGTGTGACTTACCGTCCTAATGATAATTTTACAATGACGCTTCGTCCTGCAAATGCCAGAATAACTTTTGTTTTGGATGAAGATTTACAGTATGCAGGAAGTTATGGTTTAAAAAATGACGGAGATTCTTCACTTTTCCAGTTCGGTTTCTTGGGAACGGCTATTTATAAAGTGAAATTGATGGAAAATATTAATCTGACAAACACAGCTTCTGTATTTTCAAATTATCTTGATCATCCGGACAGATTAGTTCTTGCTTACGGTGCTGTTCTGAATATGAAGATCAATAAATTTATCTCTTCAAATATTACATTGGATCTAATGTATGATCATAATCAAATTAAAAAAACGCAGTTGAAACAGACTTTAGGCGTTGGTTTTGCGTATAATATTGATAATGGGAGAAAGCGTTCTGACAAAAAAGATAATCAGTCTTGGATGAAGAAATAAGTTGGTGAATGGTGAATTTTGCTGCGCAAGTGAATTGTTAATTAAACACCATCTTCAATAAAAAAAGCACTTCAAATTTGAAGTGCTTTTTTATGTATCAATTTATTTTTAGAACTCTATGTCTACGTTTAGTTTCTCTGCCAAAAGCTTTGAAACTTTTTCTTTAAGAGGTTCGATATCGATATTCTGCATCGCATCATTTGCAAACGCATATAACAATAAAGCCTGCGCTTCTTTTTTAGAAATACCTCTTGCTCTTAGATAAAATAATGCATCTTCATTCAATTGTCCAACCGTACAGCCGTGAGAACACTTCACATCGTCTGCGAAAATCTCTAACTGAGGTTTTGTATCAATTGTAGCTCCTTCGTTTAATAAAACGTTGTTATTTTGCTGATAAGCATTCGTTTTCTGAGCGATTTTATCAACGAAAACTTTTCCGTTAAATACTCCGTGAGCATTGTCTTTGAAAATACCTTTATAATTCTGGTAACTTTCACAGTTGGGCGTTTTATGATGAACCGCCGTGTGGTGGTCTACCAATTGGTCTTTCCCAATAATTGTAATCCCGTTCATGAATGAATTAATATTTGATCCATTATGAATAAAATCAAGGTTATTTCTAACCAATTTACCTCCAAAAGTAAATGTGTTTACCGTTGTTAAACTGTCTTTTTCCTGTTTTGCAAAAGTGCTGTCTACAAGATAAGACGTATGGTTATCGTTTTGAAGTTTATGCCAATCTGCTTTTGCATTTGGATACGTGAAAATCTCCGTTACAGAATTTGTTAATACAAATGTATCATCAAAATTGTGGTGACTTTCAATAATTTCCACTTTTGCTCCATCTTCTACGATCAACAGGTTTCTTGTGTTGTAGAATGTGTTTTCTTCTTGATTTTGAGAAATATAGAAAACATGGATTGGTTTTTCAATCACTACATTTTTCGGAACTTTCAGAAAGAAACCATATTTGCAGTATGCAAGATTTAAATCTGTAAAAGCCGAGTTTCCGTCAGCAATTGTATTAAAATATTTATCAAAAACTTCTTTGTGATTCTCGTCATTCAAAGCGTAATTGAATGATAGGAACTCTACGTTTTCGATAGAAACTTTAGATAATTCTTTATGAAGTTTACCATTTACAAAAACGATCCAGTCAAAATTTTCTTCGCCTAAATGCAATTGGTCGAATTGCTCTTTGGTGATATTGTGACTTTCTTTCGGGAAAAAATTGTAACTTTTTTCCGTAATCTCCTTGATGTTGGTATATTTATATTCTTCGTCTTTTTTGGTCGGAAAACCAATGCTTTCAAACTTTTGAATAGCAGATTTTCTATCTTCATCCAGAAATCTGTGACGAAGACTTTCCAAAAATTCACCGTGGTTGTCAATAATTTGATCGTATAAAGCCATTACTGCGATTTCGGCCATCACACCTTTTTTATATATTTGAATATTGTAATAATACTGCGGTTTTTCCGCTTTGTTTTTTAGTTAAAATTGATAAAATCTTAGCTAAAAACTTTTTCTTCTTAGTTAAGAAGCCAATCGTAACCTTTCTCTTCAAGCTCTAAAGCAAGAGATTTGTCTCCTGTTTTGATGATTTTTCCGTCTGCTAAAACGTGAACAAAATCAGGTTGAATATAGTTAAGCAATCTTTGATAGTGAGTAATCAAAAGAACTGCATTTCCTTCGTTTTTGAATGTATTTACCCCGTCTGCAACGATTCTCAACGCATCAATATCTAATCCTGAATCAGTTTCATCAAGAATAGCTAATTTTGGGTTAAGCATCATCATTTGGAAAATCTCGTTTCTTTTCTTTTCACCTCCTGAAAAACCTTCATTTAATGACCTTGAAAGGAAATCTTTTTTAATTCCCAATTGCTCAGATTTCTCACGAATCATGGCTAACATCTCTTTTGCAGACATGTCTTCCAATCCGTTTGCTTTTCTGGTTTCGTTTAAAGCAGCTTTGATAAAGTTGGTTACAGAAACCCCGGGAATTTCCACAGGATATTGGAAAGAAAGGAAAATACCTTTGTGCGCTCTGTCTTCAGGAGCATCTTCAATAATGTCTTCTCCTTGAAAAAGAATTTCTCCGTCTGTAACTTCATACTCTTCTTTTCCTGCGATTACAGAAGAAAGAGTAGATTTTCCGGCTCCGTTTGGTCCCATGATCGCATGAACTTCACCCGGTTTTATTTCGAGATTGATACCTTTTAAAATTTCTGCGCCATCTGCAATTTTGGCGTGCAAGTTTTTTATATTTAACATATGTTCAAGTTTATCGCAAGGTTAGACTAAGATTTTTTTAATCTCCTTTGCTTTTTTAAGATAAACAAAGGCGCTAACACTTATCAATGAAATACTATTTCTTTATTTTTTGTTTTAAACATTAAGAATTTATCAAATAAAAACTTAATACTTATATATCTATCCTACAGAACCTTCTAATGAAATTTCCAATAGTTTTTGCGCTTCAATAGCGAATTCCATTGGTAATTTATTTAAAACTTCTTTACTGAATCCGTTGACAATCAAAGCAATTGCTCTTTCTGTATCAATACCTCTTTGGTTACAGTAGAAAATCTGATCTTCACCGATTTTTGAAGTTGTAGCCTCGTGTTCTAACTGAGCCGTAGGATCTTTAATTTCAATATAAGGGAAAGTGTGTGCACCACATTCGTTGCCCATTAGCAAAGAGTCACACTGAGAGAAGTTTCTTGCTCCTTTTGCAGAAGGCATTACTTTTACCAATCCTCTATATGAGTTTTGAGATTTTCCTGCAGAAATACCTTTAGAAATAATCGTTGATCTGGTATTTTTACCAATGTGGATCATCTTTGTTCCTGTATCTGCATATTGGTGATTGTTAGTCACCGCAATAGAGTAGAACTCACCGATTGAGTTGTCACCTTTTAAGATACAAGACGGATATTTCCAAGTAACAGCAGAACCTGTTTCAACTTGAGTCCAAGAGATTTTTGCATTTCTTTCGCAAAGTCCTCTTTTCGTTACAAAATTGAAAACACCTCCTTTTCCTTCTTCATTTCCTGGATACCAGTTTTGAACAGTTGAATATTTAATTTCAGCACCATCCATTGCAATAAGTTCTACAACAGCAGCGTGAAGCTGGTTTTCGTCTCTTGATGGAGCTGTACAGCCTTCAAGATAAGATACGTAACTTCCTTCATCAGCAATAACGATTGTTCTTTCAAACTGACCGGTACCTGCTTGATTAATACGGAAATACGTAGACAATTCCATTGGGCATCTTACACCTTTTGGAATATAGCAGAAACTTCCGTCAGAAAATACTGCGGAATTTAATGCTGCATAAAAGTTATCTCCTCTAGGAACTACTTTACCAAGATATTTCTTAACAAGATCCGGGTGATTTTTGATCGCTTCAGAAATTGAACAGAAAATAATTCCTTTTTCCATTAACGTGTCCTGAAAGGTCGTTTTAACAGAAACTGAATCTATTACAATATCTACAGCAACTCCTGAAAGTCTTTTTTGTTCCTCAATATTGATTCCTAATTTTGCAAAAGTTGCCAATAATTCTGGATCTACTTCATCTAAGCTTGCTAGTTCTGGCTTAGATTTAGGGGCTGCATAATATTTAATCGCCTGAAAATCTGGTTTTGTATATTTAATGTTTGCCCAATCAGGTTCTGTCATTTTCAGCCAGATTCTATAAGACTCCAAACGCCACTCTGTCATCCATTCCGGCTCTTCTTTTTTAGCAGAGATGGCACGAACGATATCTTCATTTAAACCAATCGGGAAATCTTCATAATCGATCTTTGTTTCCCAACCGAATTCGTATTTTTTATTTTCTAAATCGACTCTTAAGTCGTCTTCAGTGTATTTACTCATTTTAATAGATTTTAGATGTTAAAATGCAGATGTTAAAATTTCGCGGTATGCTAATTTCTAACCTCTAGTTTCTAACTTCTAATTATAAAGAAAAACTCTCTCCACAACCACACGTTCTGGATGCATTAGGATTGTTAAAAACAAACCCCTTTCCGTTTAATCCTCCTGAATACTCAAGAATAGTTCCTGCCAGATAAAGGATAGCTTTTTTCTCAACAACAATTTTTACGTCATTGTCTTCAAAAATTTGATCTGTGTCTGCTTTTTGATTGTCGAATCCCAAAACATACTCTAAACCAGAACATCCTCCACTTTTTACCCCTACTCTTATATAATCTTCAGCAGGGTTGAAGCCATCTTCCGTCATAAGTTGGATAGCTTTTGCCTTTGCTTGGTCTGATACTTTTATCATTGTATTTATTTAGAATGATTTAATCTTGCAAAAATACGAACTAATTTCCGCAATCTCAAATTGAAGCTATCTATTTTAATGATTCTAATCTTATTAAGTTGATTATCGATATGATTGTTAATGTTAAAATTGTATAAATTTTCTATCCCCAATCAGGAAACTCTGTTTTTGATTTAACTTTGAATAGGATTTTTTATCTATAAAAGAAATAATAATGAAAAATAAAGTACTTGTTTTTTTAGCGCTGTTTTTGGTAACAATGTCTTATGGGCAGACTACAAGATACATTTATGAAACTTCGGTGAATCCGGATTCAATTAATCTGGTAAGCTTAAAGAACGAGAAAACTTTTTTAGATATCAAAGACAATCGATCTTTATTTATTAGTGAGAATAAATTAATTAAAGATTCTTTATTCTCTACATTTAAAATTGAAGAAAAGAAAGATGTAAAAAAAGAAGAAAAAGATTTTTCAAAACTTGGAATCAAAAAACATGTTGAGCCTACTTTTTTTGAATATTATATTACTAAAGATATTCCTGGACAAAAGGTTTATTATTACGATAGAGTAGTCGGGAAGCAAATTTATTATCAGGAAGACAGACCTGTAAAGTGGGAGATAACAGATGTTACAGAGAAACAGAATGGGTATCCGTCCCAAAAAGCAGTTGCCAATTTTGGAGGCAGAGTTTGGACGGCATGGTTTACAAAAGAAATTGCTATTTCTGATGGTCCCTACAAACTTTCCGGATTACCGGGATTGATTGTAAAGTTAGAGGATGATAAAGGTGATTATAAATTCGATCTTATTAAGAAAATTATAGTTAAAAATGCTTTTGAAGAACCCGTTAGTTCTGATGCCAAGCTAAGTACAAGAGTAAACTTTAATGGAGATAAAGCCGCATTGGAGCTAGAATTTATAAAAAACAAAAGGCTGGGTAATGGAGATGGAATGCAAAGTTTTAACGGCGGTGGCGGAAAACATGGCGGCGGAATGGGCGGAATGAGAGGTGGCAATCACTCAGGTGGTGGTGAAGGAATGTCTCACAGAGGAGGGATGGAAGGTAATAATCCATCGATGCCAAGCGCTAATACAGAGAATACTTCTTTTAAAAACAATATTAACCAAAACCCAATTGAATTAAAATAAATTTAAAATGAAAAAAATAGGAATCATTGCTTTAGCACTATTCATGCAGAATATCTATGCACAAGCCAACAGATTTGTGTATCAGGTGACCATGAAACCGGATGCAGCAAACAAAACTGATATAAAAACTGAAAACACATACTTAGACATTTCAGCAGAAAAATCTATGTTCTATTCTGAAAACAGATTGAAAAGAGATTCTATCATGCAGAAAAACTTTCAAAGCGGTGGCGCGAGAGGTTTTAACAGAGACCAGATGGAAGGTTTACGTTCAAATATTAATTATTCAATAGAAAAAGATAAAACCAACCAAAAGACTTTTTTTAAAGACAGAATTGGCCGAGATATTTATTCTTACGAGGAAGATCGCCCGTTAAGTTGGAAAATCCTTCCTGAAACCACAAAAATTGGAGAATATAAAGTTCAGAAAGCTGAAACTGATTTTGCTGGAAGAAAATGGACGGCTTGGTTTACAACAGACCTACCTTATCAGGATGGACCGTACAAATTTACAGGACTTCCCGGCTTGATCGTGAAAGTGGAAGACGCTCAAGGAGAATATTCTTTTGATTTAATGAAAAACTATAAAATTGCCGATTTCCCAACAATGAATCAGTTTGGAAATACCATTAAAGTAAAAAGAGCAGATTATTTAAAACAACAGGAAAAATACAGAACAGATCCAATGTCATTCATGAGCCAACAAGGTGGCGGATTTTCACAGACCAGAATGGGTGGTGGAGGAATTGCTTCACCAAGATCAGGTGGTGGAGGTGGCCGTGGCGGAAATCAAAATCCTGCCGAAATGAGAAAAAGAATGGAAGACAGAATAAAAGAGGAAGCTAAAAACAACAGCAATCCGATAGAATTGAAATAAAACAAAACCCTGAAGAACTTCTTCAGGGTTTTTAATTTTTATAAGGATTAATTTATTTTAAAAGTTGGTTGAAAGTATCACCTTGTCTGATATCTCCGGTAGTATACCCTTTCATAAACCATTCTTTACGCTGTGCAGATGAGCCGTGCGTAAAGCTTTCCTGATTTACATATCCCTGAGATCTTTTCTGAATATTATCGTCTCCAACAGCTTGTGCAGCTTCAATCGCAGATTCAATATCACCAGGTTCTAAAATATGTTCTCTAGAATCTGTTTTCTTAGCCCAAACTCCGGCATAGAAATCGGCCTGTAATTCGGTTGCAACAGAAACTCTGTTCATTTCGGTTTCAGAATATCTTCCGCTTCTTCTTAAGGCATCAACTTTTTGGGTTGTTCCTAGAAGTGTCTGTACGTGGTGGCCAACTTCGTGAGCCAAAACGTAAGCAATCGTAAATTCGGTAACTTTTGCTCCAAATCGTTGCTGTAGTTCATTAAAGAAACTCATATCCATGTAAACAGACTGATCTGCAGGACAATAAAAAGGCCCCATCGCAGATTGTGCAGTTCCACAACCGGATTGAGTAGTTTCTGTAAAAAGAATGATTTTTGGAGGAGTATAAGTCATGCCGTTTTCCTTGAAAACCTGATCCCATGTCAGGATATTCCATTTTCCCATCATGTCGACCATTTCTCCAATTTTCTTGTCGTTGGCACTTAATTCTCGTTGTTCGGTCTGAGTTTGTGGTGAAGACATGCTGCCTGAACTTAATATGCTTGAAGGATCTCCTCCCAGAAAGAAGATGATAGCGGCAATAATTAAAGTTCCAAGTCCGCCACCTACAATTGCACCGCCGCTTCCACCGCCTCCGCGACGGTCTTCAACGTTGCCACCTCTATCGTCTGTCCATTTCATAATGTGTTTAATTTTGTTAGTAAAGTTAAAAATATAAAATTAATATTAACATTAAATATTTACATGAAAAATTATCAATAAAAATATTTTCTGTAACCAAAATTAACGATTCAACTGATTGTTTTTTAACCAATAAGAAGTAGACTGATACGCGGAAATTGTTTCATCAACAAGCTTTTGATTATGATCTTTTAAAATATTTTCATCATAATAAATATTGAATTGAGGAGATAATTTACCCGGTTTTTGTTTCAGAGAATATTGTCTGATAATTCTTACAGGCGAAATAATCGTTAAATGATCATCTTTCACAAATCCAAGATCCTGATATGTTGCAATATAAGCTTTAGGCTGAAATTCACTTTTTAAGACATCCTGACCCAAGAATTTAGATTGATAATTAAAATTCAATAAACCGAAAACAGTTGGCATTACATCGATCTGAGACATCAGCTTATCAAATTTTTGAGGCTGAATAAATCCTTCAGAATAAACCATTGCAGGAATTTTATATTTATCCATTGGCAATTCTGTGTCTCCTGCGCTGGAAGCACAATGATCGGCGATAATAACGAAGACTGTATTTTTGTACCAATCTTGTTTTTTAGCCATTTCAAAGAACTTTCTAAGCGAATAGTCGGTATATTTTACTCCGCCTTCACGGGATTTTGCATTTCCTGGAATATCAATTCTTCCGTCAGGATAAGTAAACGGTCTGTGATTGGAAACCGTCATCCAATGATTAAAAAATGGCTTTCCTGACTTTGATTCAGCATTCATCACCTGAATTGCTTTTTTAGCCATATCTTCATCGGCAACGCCCCAAACATTGGCGAAAGAAATTTCTTCTGGTTTAAAGTTATCTCTGTCTACAATTCCATAACCGTTTCCGGCAAAGAAATCCTGCATATTGTCGAAATAGCTGTATCCGCCGTATAAAAATTTCACATCATACCCTTTAGATTTGAAAACACTTCCGGTCGTGAATTTATTTTTATTATTTTCTCTTTTAATAATACTTTCTCCAGCCGTTGGGGGAATACAAAGCGTCAAAGCTTCCAAACCACGAACGGTTCTGTTTCCAGTAGCATAAAGATTGGTAAACATCATCGATTTATCTGCCAGACTATCCAAAAATGGAGTCAGTTTTTCTGTGTTTCCATAATGTTCCATAAAATCTGCAGATAGACTTTCAATGGAAATTAAAACTACATTTTTCTTTAGTTCAGGCTGTTCTGAAGTGATATTTCTTGTTAAAGCCGGAGTAGAAAATTCACTTAAGAAATTCTTTTCAGCTAATTTTTGATCTATTTTAGGATAAAACTGAAAATAATCAAGTTCGTTATGGGTAAATGCCCAGTAAAATTTAGGCAATCCGTTGGCTTCAATTTCTTCTGCGAAGACATTTGGAGAGGTTATTTTCGTTGTAAAACTTAATCCGAATAAACTTACTGCACCCAATACAATAAAAGAACCCAATAAGATGAACTTCTGTTTTAGATTCGGAAGGTCTAAAAGCTCTTTTCTTGTTTTTCTATAAATGAAGAACGTGATGGCAAGCCCAACAGCAAATATGGAAAGGAATAAAGGAACAACAGGGTAGCTTTCCATGATGTTTCCGATAACTTCGTTGGTGTAAATAAGATAATCTACAGCGATGAAATTATATCTCAAGCCAAATTCATTATAAAAGAAATATTCGCTTACCGCATTGAAGATGATAATTACCGAATACAAAAATAATATGATAAAGTAAAGAACATTTCTGATCTGAATTCTTTTGCTCGGTAAGAAAAGCATTAATCCAAAGAAAAGTATTTTTAAACCAATAAAAGCAAGGGCAATCTCTGCAATTGAGCCTCCATATTGTTTGAAAATATTGTTGGGAATAACGAGGATATAAAGGAAAATAAGTACAAGTATTCCTAATATGATATGTCCGTAAGGTTTATCGTACTTCGAATTTGATAGAAATAAAAAGTACAGTGCCAGAAACACACTCGCAATGGTGAACACAAAAATGTCATTAATAATTCCGATCGATAATACTTTAATTATCTCAAAAAATCCAAAACTTGCGGTAGTTATGGGATGAAATAAGAAAACGAGTCTTATAACTAATGAAACTATGAGGTAAAAAATACCTAAATATAAAAAAGGTTTAATTTTTTGAGTAATCATCTGGTTGAATTATAAGTTGATTTTTCGCAAAGATACTTTTTGTTCACAATCATTTAATAAAAAATACATAAACATCTTAATTATTAGGAGTTTTATAAATGGTTAATTTACCATTAAAGAATAAGTATCAGAGGACAAAACCTGTTTTAATGCAGAAAACAAGAGAGTTATCAATAAAAAAAGGACTATAAATTATAGTCCTTTTTGTTTTATGAATTTATAACGAATGTTAAAATTATGAATGCCCGAAACCGATATTTCCGGTTTTTTCAGATAAATTCTTTTTAAAATCTACCATTCTTAGTGCTGTAACAGCCGCTTCAACACCTTTGTTACCAAGATCGCCACCGCTTCTAGCGATAGACTGCTCTTTTGTATCGTCTGTTAATACACAGAAAATAGTAGGAGTATCTGTTAAGATATTACAATCTTTGATCCCCTGAGCTACTGCAGAGCAAACGAAATCGAAGTGAGGAGTTTCTCCACGTATCACGCAACCAATTGCAATTACCGCGTCGTATTTTCTTTCCTTGCAAAGCTGCATGCTTGCGTAGTTAAGCTCAAATGCTCCCGGAACCGGGAAAAGCTTTATGTTTTCAGCTTTTACGCCTTCTTTTTCAAGGATTTCCAAAGCTGCATCACGAAGATTGTATGTTACAAAATCATTCCACTCAGAAAAAACAATGCCGATAGAAAAATCTTCGGCATTAGTTATATGAAGTGGCTTGTAATCGGATAGATTAACTGTTGCCATTTTTTAGTAATATTTAGTCATTTCAATATAAGAATCAGACATTCCGTTGTCGTAGTCCTGATATTTTTCGTCAATTGCAGAAAAATATTTTTTTGCATCTGCGTTTTTCTTTAATCCTAAAGCTAAAATACCTGCTTTTCTTGTGAAATAGTAAGTAGTGTAAGGATCAGAAGATGCAGAAGATGCTTTGTCTAATAATGATAAAGCTTCATCATTTTTGTTAAGACCTGATTTTGCATCTGCCATTGCGCCAAATTTCATTGCCATCAATGTTTTGTTATCAGATGAAAATTGATCTAAAAGATCATAAGCTTCCTGAAATTTTCCTTCTTTGAATTTCAATAAACCAGCGTTATATCCGGCAAGTTTACCAACATTTGTAGAAGAATAATCGTTATAAGTACCAACAAAACCTGGGTTTGCAGCAGATTTTCCTCCTAAAGCTTCTTTATCTTTTCCTTCCATAAGATTTTTCTGAGCAGAAAGGAAAGTTTTCATAGCTTCAACATTTTTAGGAGCTACAATAAATTGCTGATAAGCGAAAAACCCTAGAACACCTAAAACAAGTGCGCCAAAAACAATACCTAGAGGCTTTGAATATTTCTCAAGAAACCTTTCTGTGTTTAAAGCCTCTCTGTCAAGGTCTTTAAAAAACTCTACTGTTTCTTTACCTTCTTGCTCGTGTTGAGCATTCTTTGTAAGTTTTGCCATAAATTCTTAAAAATTGAACTGCAAATTTAATTGTTTCTGAATGATTTACAAAATACTTTATGAGTATTATTAAACTAATTATTAATTCTTTACTCCAAATGTATTTTTATAAGGCTTTTTACTATAATTAAAGATGCTTCGACTCCGCTCAGCATGACATCTCTAATACTAACTGTTTTATTTTAACGGTCACTTTTTAGCGATGTCATGCTGAGCGGAGTCGAAGCATCTTTATATCATTAATTAATATTCTAAAATATGATAGATCTCTGAGTTGAATTTTTTTAATTTTTCATCACCATTTAAGCCTGTAAGACCAATCAGGAAACTGAATTGAGCAATTGTTGCGCCTTGTTTTTCAACTAATTTAGCCGCTGCTTCTGTAGTTCCGCCTGTCGCTAACAAGTCGTCATGAATTAAAATTCTTTGTCCTTTCTTGATCTGTCCTTCGCGGGTTTCGATTACTGCACTTCCATATTCCAGATCATATTTTTCTGAAATGATGGGTGGAGGAAGCTTTCCTGCTTTTCTGATCAGGATAAACGGAACTTCTAAAGCAACTGCAATTGCAATTCCGAATAAATAGCCTCGGCTTTCAATTCCGCAGACTGCATCTACTTTTCCTTTACTGAATGCTACCAGATCTTCAATAACATCTTCGTAAAGTTTTGGGTCTAAGAAAATAGGAGAGATATCTTTAAACTGAATCCCGGGAATCGGAAAATCAGGAATATTCTCAATCGTATCTTCCAGTTTTTTGATGAGTTCTTTTGAAGCCATTTATGGGTTTATTTTATAGCTGGAAATTTTCCAGTCTCCGTTTACACTCTTAAGTCCGAAAGTTACCTTTAATGAAGTTGTTTTTCCATTTTTATCAGTAACATCGTAGGTTGCATTTACACTTGCATTGTTTGGATTGGTAGCGTTTGAACTGATGTTTTTAACGCTGACATTTTTCACAGATCCAAAACCTGAAGTTGGGTTCGAGAAAGACTCATAACTTCCCCAATTTGGGTTGTTTGATGCATCAAAAGCCGCTTTAAGGTTTTGTGAACTTACGTTATTTAAAAACTTAGTTACTGTATTTTTAGGATCTGCAGTCGGCTGCTTTGGTGTAGCAGGCGTTGTAGTTGCTGCAGGATCTGTTGTTCCTGTTGGAGGAACTGTAGTCGTAGGATTGTTCGGATCAATAGCTGCCGGATCTTGGTTTACCGCTGTAGAATCTACTTTTGGTGGTGCAGGAACTTTCAATGCAGATGCATTAACATCCAATCCGATTTTAGACATTTTGAAAGTTTTTGCAGTTGTTTTTACAGAAACCGTGATGTCGATTTTATTGTCAACCACTTTTGAAGCAAGAAGAGATGAGAATTTCAAGTTAAATCCTTTGAAATTATTATCCTGCATCAGGTTTTTAGCGGTAGAAAGCCTTACTCCATTACTGAAAACTTCCAAAGTTGCTTCTAGACCAGCTCCGGTAAATGCAACAGGATTTCCTGCATTATCTACTAATCTTGGAATGATCTGGATCGCAGTTGCGCCATTTCCATCATCCGCAGAAGGTCTTGTGATGATGCTTAAAGAGCTTGCTTTAACATCATTTGGATCGCTTTCTTTTGCTTTTTCGTCACCGAAGATATTCATTTCACCTAATGAAGGAGGAGCAGTACTTGCCCATTCGATACCGTTTTTTTGAGCAACCTGATCGGCCATTGTCAAAATTTCGGGAACTTTTTTTCCGTTAATAAGCTTTCCAAGAGCTTTCAATTCGTTTACATCGCCATCAGCTTCTACTCCAAATGTTTTAAGAATATAAAGAGCTTCATTAAATTTTATCTGTTTAATGGTTGGAAGGCTAGAAGTCATATCATTGATACTAGACTGCAAAGTTTGTGTACTTGTAGCATCTACATGATCTTTCTTACATGCCGTGAAAAGCAATAAGCTGAAAATTAGTAGAAAAGAAAACTTTTTCATGTTTTTTTGGTTTGCTACAAATTTAATAAAACCTTTACGAAAAGACATTTTTTATTTTTTATTTTGTTGCTCTTTTAAATCATCTTTAAAAAATGAGCTAAAAACACTCTGCATATTAGGAAAAGAAGGTGTTTCCCAGAATTTTGACTGATAATTGCTATTATCTGTTTTGAATTTCACTTTTTCGATATCATTCTCGTTGCTGAAGTTTAATTCTGTAGGATAGAAATTGGTATAAAGAATTAATTGATTGTAGTCGGGTTCGCTTTTATGTTTCAATTTTAAAAAATTAATCTCATTAAATTCTAATAAATCGCGCAATGTTTTTTTGCTTCCTTTTTCATAAGAGAGATTTAAGATGCTTTTAATATCAAAAAATCTGTACCCAAATAATGCAAATTCTTTTTTCTGTAAAGCTTCACCTGTGATTTCGATTTGATCTTTTTGGTCGCCTTTTAATTCTTTGATGGTTGATCTTTTGCTTTTATAGTCTAAAATATTTCCGACTTCTTTCAAATCCGGAACCTCCAGTGTTGCATCATAATCCCACATTGCAGTTTGTTTTTTTTCAAACTTTACATCTTCGAGTCTGTAAACTCTGTATTGTTCAACATTTGTGCTTTTCAGTTTCTTGGTTTTATTATCGAAAATGTATGTGACAATTCCATCTGTGTAGCAATTCAATTTGTTGTTGACCGTTACATAAGAATTAAAATTTCCTTTTACAAAAATATATTTTGCAGGTTTATTATTTTTAATAACTACCGTTTCGATATCTTTTACTCTGTCATTAATTTTTATAACCTCTTTGTCAAAATCTGAATAGGAGAGTGTGGCAACCGAAAAGTTGTCATATATAATCTGAAATTTTTCCTGAGCCGGATCAATAGACTTTTTATCTATTTTTCCATCAATATCAGAAAAGGCAAGAATACTTCCGTCTTTTCCGAAAACTGAAACTTTGGGAAGTGGTTTATTTGTTTTTTCCGAAACAAAAGTAACAGACTGCGCATTGATCAACTGAAATGCAAAAACAAATAGAATGTAAAACAGATAACTTTTTTTCATAATAATTTTTTAATAGTTATATAACCAATCTAATGATAAGACGAAACAATTTTAAAAAAGTTTCCCGAAATGATGAATTCATTCCATAAAAAAAGACTGATTAATTAATAATCAGTCTTTTAAAGTTTTATTTTGTTACAAGTCCTTAGAAAGGATACTCATAAATTTCAGATTCATGTAAGAATGGGTTACCTGTAGGAATCAATTTAAGTTTAGCCAATGCAGAAAGTACTGTAAACATAAACAATCCAACTACAAATAATACAGCTCCTAATATTAGTAACAATACTTCCGGAGTGTTCCAGAAAGGTCCTACCGTTCCCGGCATAACCATATTGAAGTAATCTAATAAGTGACCTAAAATAACCACGATCGCCATTACTGTAACTACTCTGTAGTTTCTCTTGATGCTACTACTTACTAATACCAATAATGGTAATAAGAAGTTGATGATCAACATCGGTAAGAAAGTAACACCGTAGTGTTGGAATCTTCCGAAGAAGTAGTTTACCTCTTCCGGTACGTTTGCATACCAATAAAGCATAAACTGTGCGAACCAAGTGTACGTCCAAAGCATACTTGTAGCGAAAAGGAATACTCCTAAATCATGCAAGTGATTGTCATTGAACTGTGGTAAGAAACCATTCTTTTTAAGATAAACACTTAATAAAATGATAACAGCAATACCACTTGAAAGGCAGCTAACCATTGAATACCAGATATACATTGTAGAATACCAGTGAGGGTCAATAGACATCAACCAGTCCCAAGCCCAAGCTGCAGAAGCAAACCCGAAGAATGCGATATATCCAACAGCCCATCTGTAAAGAAATTGATACTCAACTAAAGATTTTGTATCATCTACTTTTTTAGACTGTGCTTTCAATTTCCATGCGAAGAATGATGCTCCGATAACGTAGATCAATGTTCTGATTGCATAGAAAGGAATATTTAAGAATCTTTTCTTTTCAAATAAGATCACATCAAAATGTGCAGAGTTTGGATCTGTTAAATCCGGATCCATCCAATGGAATAAGTGACCTTGGTGGAAAATGTTTAATAACATTAAAATTACCAAGATTGCACCACCGTAAGGGATGTAAGAAGCAATAGCTTCCATTACTCTTGTAATAATAATTGGCCATCCTGCGTGAGCAGCGTGCTGAATACAATAGAAAAATAATACCGCGCAGCTTACTCCAAAGAAAAATACAGCCACAAAGTGTATTGCCGCTAAAGGCTGATTGTGAATCTGTAGTTCTGCATGTTCCAAGTGAGCAGCGTGATCCTGAGGACCAATCATTTCACTTGAATGTGTAGGAGCAGTATGACCGGAAGCATGAACAGCTTCCATCATTTGTTCTATTCTTTCTGTGCTAATTCCTTTATTCAAGAAAAAACCAATACCAAACAGAACTAAACCTACAACAAGAAGTATTAGAGAAGTTGATTTTAATTTTGGTGAAAAACTATACATTTCTTTTCTTATTTTTTAGTTTCGGTAGTAGTCTCTGTTGCAGCTGCAGCTGGTGTAGCTGTAGCCGTTGTAGCTGCTGCAGGTGCTCCTTTTTTGAAGGCGCTCATCACATACATTGCTACTCTCCATCTGTCTCCAGCGTTTAGTTGTCCTGCATAAGAACCCATCGCATTTCTACCGTTTGTTAATACATAATGAACAGATCCTACAGTAATTTCTCTATCAGCATAGTTTGGTACACCAGAGAAAGCACCGCTTTGTACAATTGGTCCTTGTCCATCACCTCCTGTTCCGTGACATGCAGCACAAGTATGGTCGAATAACATTTTTCCTCTTTCAATATCCTTAGCAGCGTTTGCCGGATTTAAAGGAGAAGCATTTAGTTTTTTAGATGCATCATAACCTGCGTTATATTCGTCTACATTTTTTGGAAGTAAACCTTCTTCAAAAACGCCATCTTTATTTTGAGCAACCGACCCTTCTACTGGAGCAAGACCTGTTGCAAAACTATTTTTAACAAATGCCGGAATTTCATTTTCATGATCTGAATACGCATCCTGAGCTTTCATCAATGGATCATAAGCTACAGGAAAGTACATATCCGGGAAATATACCAACGGAGTGTTTTCTTTCGGTCCGCAAGAATTAAGTAAAACTGTAGTTAAACCTAAAATTGCTGTAATTTTTAATACATTCTTTTTCATTTTAAGCGTCTTTAACAGTTATTTCTTCAACTCCGGTTTCAATAAGCAACTGCTTTACAGATTCTACATCTTCAGTTACAAACTCCATAAGGAATTTATCATCTGTAGTTCTAGGATCCGGGTTTTGTGCAGGAGCTCCAGGATACATTTTATTTCTTACCAAGAAAGTTAATGACATCATGTGAGCGGCACAGAAAACCATCAATTCAAACATTGGAACTACGAATGCAGGCATGTTGTGCGCCCAGTCAAAAGCAGGTTTACCACCAATATTTTGAGGCCAGTCATGATTCATCACATACCAAGTTACAGTAGCACCAATGGTAAGACCGTAAAGAGCATAGAAGAAAGCAGCATCAGAGATTCTAGTTTTCTTTAAACCTAAAGCCTTATCTAGTCCGTGAACCGGGAATGGAGTATAAACTTCGTTTATCGCAATCCCTTTATCGTTGAATGCCTTAACGCCGTTCATTAGATCGTCGTCATCAGCATAAAGTCCGTATACAATTTTAGTGGTGCTCATCTCCTTCTTTTGCTTTATAAGTTTCACCTGAGATTTTCAGAATCGATTTCAATTCGGCCTGTGCAATTACAGGGAATGTTCTTGCGTATAGTAAGAATAATACAGAGAAGAATCCGATTGTTCCTAAGTATACACCTACATCAATGATCGTTGGCTTAAACATTGTCCAAGATCCAGGTAAGTAGTCTCTAGAAAGGTTGATAACGATAATATCAAAACGCTCGAACCACATACCGATGTTGATGATTAATGCAATAATAAATGTTGCAATGATATTTGTTCTAACTCTCTTAAACCAGAATAATGCAGGAATAATTAAGTTACAGCTAATCAATGCCCAGAACGCCCACCAGTAAGGACCGGTTGCTGCACCTGGAGAAAGATAAGTAAAGTCTTCAAATCTTGATCCTGAGTACCATCCGATGAAATATTCAGTTGCATAAGCTACAGTTACCATACCACCTGTTAAGATAATTACGATGTTCATAATTTCGATATGATACATTGTAATATAGTCTTCTAAGTGACAAACTTTTCTAGCGATCAACAATAGTGTTTGTACCATTGCAAATCCTGAGAAGATTGCTCCAGCAACGAAGTAAGGAGGATAGATCGTAGAGTGCCATCCTTTAATAACCGAAGTTGCGAAGTCAAAAGATACGGTAGTGTGTACTGAGAATACAAGTGGAGTTGCTAAACCTGCAAGAACCAAAGATAGTTCTTCGAATCTCTGCCAGTGTTTTGCTTTACCACCCCAACCGAATGCTAGGAATGTATAAATTTTCTTTGTCCAAGGAGTTTTTGCTCTATCTCTGATCATCGCAAAGTCAGGGATAAGTCCCATGAACCAGAATACGGTTGATACTGAGAAATACGTAGAGATCGCAAATACGTCCCAAAGTAGAGGAGAGTTGAAGTTCCCCCAAAGAGAACCAAACTGGTTAGGTAAAGGGAAAACCCAATATCCTACCCAAACTCTACCCATGTGGATAACAGGGAAGATTGCCGCCTGAACAACCGCGAAGATAGTCATCGCCTCAGCTGAACGGTTTACAGACATTCTCCAACGCTGTCTAAATAATAATAATACTGCGGAGATAAGTGTTCCGGCGTGACCGATACCTACCCACCATACGAAGTTGGTAATATCCCAACCCCAGTTAATAGTTCTGTTAAGCCCCCATGCTCCAATACCTGTTCCGATAGTATAAGCGATACAGCCGAATCCGTAGATGAATAGAACTAAGGCTGCATATAGTGATACCCACCATAATTTTCCTGCTCTTTCTTCGATAGGTCGTGCGATATCTTCTGTAATATCGTGATAAGTTTTGTGACCAATAATTAGAGGTTCCCTTATCGGAGCTTCGTAATGTCCTGACATTTTTTACCTATTTATTATTTAAACTTTATTTTTCTACTCTGTTTCTTACTTTAGTGTGATAGAACACGTTTGGCTTGGTTCCGATCTCTTCTAGTAAATAATATCTTCTGTTGCTAGAATATAATTTTCTAACTTCAGATTCCTTGTCATTCATATCTCCAAACGTCATTGCTCCGGTAGAACAAGCAGCAGCACAAGCACAAGAATTTTTAAATTCAGTGTCAGATACTTTTCTGTTTTCTCTCTTAGCAGCTAAGATTGTAGCCTGAGTCTCTTGGATACACATTGAACATTTCTCCATAACCCCTCTTGTTCTTACAACAACATCCGGGTTAAGAACCATTCTTCCTAAATCGTTATTTTGATTGAAGTCGAATTTATCATTCAAGTTATAAGTAAACCAGTTAAAACGTCTTACTTTGTACGGACAGTTGTTTGCACAATATCTTGTACCAATACATCTGTTGTAAGCCATATGGTTTTGACCTTGCTTACTGTGAGAAGTAGCCGCTACCGGGCATACAGTTTCACATGGAGCGTGGTTACAGTGCTGACACATTACCGGTTGGAAAATTACATCAGGACTTTCGTTTGGCTCGATTAAGATGTCGTATAAGTTAGGAACGTTAAGTCCTCTGTCAATACCTTCTTTAGTTTCGATCTTTTCTTTAGCAGAGTAGTAACGGTCAATTCTTAACCAATACATATCTCTAGACATTCTGATCTCTTCTTTACCTACAACAGGAACGTTGTTTTCTGCCTGACAAGCAATAATACATGCTCCACAACCAGTACAAGAGTTCAAGTCAACAGACAAGTTGAAGTGAGGACCATCTGTATCATCGAATGCATCCCAAAGGTCAATTTTACCTGCTGGAAGCGCTCCGCTAATTGTGTGGTACTCCAAAGGCTTGTTCCATCCTTTGTGTTCGTCATCGAATGCTACGTTAATATATTCAGCTAAAGGAACTTCTTTAGCGATCTCATAACGTCCCATTAGAGTATTTTGAAGCTGGATACCAGCAAACTCATGATCTTCACCTGTTTTTTCAATCTTAGCATTTGAAATAGCTAAGTTAGAACCATCAAATAAAGGATAAGCGTTTACACCAGTATCAGCAGTAGCTCCTGAGTTTTTCTTACCATATCCAAGCGCAAGACCTACTGATCCGTCTGCTTGTCCTGGCTGAATGAATACAGGAACATCTTTTATTGTTACTCCGTTTACAGTAAGGTTTACGATTGAACCGTCTAACTGCATTCTAGCATTAAGATCGTTTTCAATACCTAATCTTTCTGCATCTTTAGGAGAAATCGTCAAGTAGTTATCCCAAGACATTCTAGTGATTGGATCCGGTAATTCCTGCAACCAAGGGTTGTTTGCCTGAGTACCGTCTCCCATTGAAGTCTTAGTATATAATACTAATTCTAAATCAGAAGCCTTGAAGTTTCCTAATTCAGCAATAGCTTGAGCAGCATTTCCACCTGCATAAGACAACGTCGTTGCATTATTAGAAGGAACGATACCATTATATAAAGCTTTGTTGAAAGAAGTCGCTCCTAAGATTGAAGCAGAACTAGCTTTTAAATAATCATAGTAATTATTAGCAGCGTTGTTTTTTCCATTTTTCCAAACCAATAAAGATTCTTCGATCTGTCTTGATTTGTAGATTTTTTGGATTGTAGGCTGCATTAATGTATAAACCCCAGTCTGAGGTTCCATATCACCCCAAGATTCTAGCCAGTTAGCTACAGGAATTACAGCTTTCGCTGCTTTGTACATTTCATTTTTCTTATCTGCAACAGCAACTACATAAGGAACCTTAGTTAAAGATTTTTTGAAATCTTCTCCTTTTGGATGAGAGTAGATAGGATCTACGTTGTTCGTAATTAATACTCCAACTTGTTCTGCATTTACCCATGCTAAGAATTCGTTATATCTTGCTTGGTCAAATTCTCTTAAGAAGTTCGCTTTACCAGTGAAAGCTACTGAACCTAATTTTTGGTTGATCAAGTGTGCAAGAACCTGAGCTCCTTTAGAACCGTCCGCCAATACAACAGCTTTGCTGCCTTTAGCTTGTAATTCTTTTACGATCTCAGAAGCAATCTTGTCAGAAGCAGCGCCTCCTCCTACGATTGCATTGTAAACTTCAACTAAAGTTTTGTTTACAGCACTTGGTTTTAATCTATATCTTGAGTCAGCATTAGCACCAGTTAAAGACATGTTTGATTCCACTTGGATGTGTCTCAACATGCTTGCTCCCGGTTTTCTTGCTTCAGCAAAAGAAGTTTCTAAGCTTCCAGCGTTGTAATCTCCTAAGAAATCTGCCTGGAAAGAAACTACTAATTCAGAACCTTTAAGATCGTAAACTGGTAATGCTCTTTGTCCGAATACTTCCTGAGCAGCATCTAATCCTGCAGAGTAAGGGAAAGCATCAAAAGTTACAAGTTCAGCTGTAGGATATTTTGCTTTAAAATCAGCGAATAACTTTTTGAAAGTTGGTGAAGCAAAAGATTGAGATAAAAGAACGATTTTCTTACCAGCTGCTTTAGCCTCTTCTAATCCTTTAAGAACGAAATCATCTACTTTATCGAAAGTTTCGTCTTTGCCGTCTAGCTTAGGTTGCTTTACTTTATCATTATCATAAAGAGAAAGTACAGCCGCCTGAGCTCTAGCGTTAGTTTTACCTAAATCACCAGCTGCCGGGTTTGGATCAATTTTGATTGGTCTACCTTCACGAGTTTTTACTAAAACACTAGCGAAATCGAACCCATCAAAATATGTTGAAGCGTAGTAATTTGGAACCCCCGGAATAATATCGTGAGGTTTTACTACGTAAGGAATCGTTTTAATTACCGGAGCTTCACAAGCAGCAAGCGTTACCGCCGCTGTAGAGAATCCTAGTAACTTTAAGAAATCTCTTCTTGAAGTACTTGATCCGTTTTGTTCAGCATCTCCAAGGAAATCTTCTACCGGAATTTCTTCCTGAAACTCTTTCTGAGCCAGCTTATTATTTAAAGCCGGGTCTTTAAGTTCATGAATACTTCTAAATTGTATTTTGTTTGAAGCCATTTATACTTCTAATTTTTAGTTATTAATAATGACATTTACCACACTCAAGACCTCCAATTGCGTCTACAGTAATTTTACCTCCGTCTTTAGGGTATTGCTTTTTAAGCTTTTCGTGTAGATTTTTGAAGTATTCTTTATTATAACCGTTGTTCATGTCCACTTCAGTAGTTCTGTGACATTCAATACACCATCCCATTGTGAAGTCATTAGCCATTTGAACAACATTCATTGTATCAATTTTTCCGTGACAAGCTTTACAAACAACATCAATTTTGTTTGTTGGATTCTTTTTGTTGAAAGAATTAATGATGGCTTGTTCACCTGCAACTACGTGCTGAGAGTGATTAAAGTACACGAAATCCGGCATGTTGTGAATTCTCGTCCATTCTACTGGCTGAGTTTTACCTGTATACTGTTGTTTAGCAGGATCCCAACCTGTCGCAGCATATATTTTCTGGATTTCTCCGTCATAGAATGCTTTGTCTTTTCCTGGCTCCATGTAATCATTAGCTCCGTATTCAGAAATTGTTCTGTGACAGTTCATACAAACGTTCATAGAAGGAATCTCAGATACTTTACCGTATTTAGCACTAGAGTGACATAACTGACAGTCAATTTTCTGTTCCCCAGCGTGGATTTTGTGAGAGAAATAGATAGGCTGTTCTGGCTTGTATCCTTTGTAAACCCCGATCCACATGATCCAGTTCCAAATTCCATAAGTTGCCAAAATAGCTAGGATCGTTAATAATCCTTTACCTACATAATGGTATTTTTCATAGATTTCGCTGAAAGATTTAACTCTAGTTTCGTTAAGTCCAGCTAAGTCTTCAGATTGCCCTAATTTTACTAATTGTCTTAGTTTAATTAAGATCCAAACTAATAGAGCAGCTATAGCTAAAAGTGAAATAATAACTACACTTGTAGTAGTATTGCTTGCCGGAGCGGCTTGTGCACCATCTGCTGCAGTCGCTGTTCCTGTGTCCTTTTTAGGCTCTTCTACAGCCGGAGGATTAGTTGTAAAAGCTAAGATGTCATCAATATCCTTATCTGTAAGATTCGGAAACTGTAACATTTCAGTTTTATTAAATTTTTCGAAAATCTCATTCGCGTATTTATCCCCAGAAGCTCTAAGAGCTTTGTTGTCTTTGATCCACTTGTGAAGCCAATCCTTGTCTACACCGCCTTCTGTCTTCACTCGTTCTACAACCCCTTTCAAAGGAGGCCCTATTACTTGTTTGTCCAGCGCGTGACATGCAGTACAATTCGCTTTGAAAAGTTTCTCTCCGTTTTTAGGATCGCCGTCTTGCCCGTAAATTGAAGCACTGGTTGATAGCAATAAGCCTATTGCGATCAACGTTTGTTTATAATGCTTTCTCCAACTAATCATTTAAATTATCTTATGTTAGTAAAATATTGAACCAATCAATCCCGCAAAAATAATATTTTTAACAGGAATTTAACGCCATAACGAGAGGGGAAAATATCATTTGTGGTTAATTTGTATTAATTCTAAATAACTTCGTTTGGCATAATTTTTTAATTTGTATAAATTTGCCGAAACAAGTTTAAATGAAAAATTTAATCAAAATATTTTCAGTATTATCATTATTAGGGTTTTATAATATTGGAGCACAGCAGGTTGTGAAGAAAGATACTTTGTCCGGAACAGAGTTAATCATGTCTATGGACCCGAAAGTGAGCGATGCTTTGGGGAATTTAGAGGATAAATGTTCCCGAGTAGCAACCAATAATTCATCAAGAGATAATGATGATGACACTCCTTATACGAAGCCAACAAAGATTTATGTTCCGAACAGAGAGCTTACAAATGCAGAAATTTGCAGAAAAAACCCTCGAATTTTAGGATATAAACTTCAAATCACGACTGTGAAGAGTAATGAAGAGGCAAATGAAGTGAAGTCTTATTTCAGAAGAAGATTCCCTAATTTGAAAGTTGAGACGGATGCTTCACTAAGACCAAATTATAAAATTTTGGCTGGAAGTTATTTTACAAAACAGAGTGCTGCTTCGGATTTGTCTAAAGTTAGAGAGTATTTTAAATCGGCAATTCCTGTGCAATACAGAATTTTCTGTGCAGAAGCGAAATAATTTTTTTTAAATATAAAATATCAAAGCTGAGAATTTTCTCAGCTTTTTTTATTGGTAATATTGATTTAAAAACCAAAAAAATTCTGTCATTCTTAAATAATTATTGAAGGCTAAATAAGTAAATAAAAGTCCTAGAATAACAGTTAAAAAAGAGAGAATTTTAGGCGATGATTTGTATGAATAAAACAGCCATCCTAAAAGTAAAGGATAGACAAAAACAAAGTGTCCACCATAGATATAAGAGGTGTGAAGTCCAAATCTCATAATGCAATGGATGATGATATCAATGAAAAAAGAGATCATTAATATCTGAACAAATTTGCTTTTGAAATTCTTAAAATAACTCCACAAAATCAATATCAAAAGTATAGAAATGAATACATAAGGAATCCAAGAAGTGTAAACATCCATAAATAAGCCTTTGAAATCGAAGCCTTTCATGTTGTGTTTATTACGAATGATAAAACTTGGAAATAATATGTTCCCTCCAAAAAAATACGATGAAATCATGTCCCAAGTCGGAGTTGATTTTACATTGGAGAACTTTTCATATTGACTATTTGTCTTTGAAAAGATGGTTTTATACTTAAAATCAATTCTATTTAAGTATAATAGTATGAAGCAAATACAAGTTAGCGCTATTCTTAAAACTGCATTTCCAAATTTCTTCCAATTTTTAAAAAGCCCTTTTTCAAATGCTACAGGAATGAAAACTTTTACAATATTTGTTACAGTAAGCCCGCCAATTGAAATTCCAGCTAAAATTAGAGGTATCGCGGGGATTTTTTCTTCTTTTTTAATTTTTATAGCTGCGTAATAATTAAATAAAGTCAGTAAAAATAAGGTGTATGTAAAGTTTTCGGGAGTAAAAGAAAGGATAATATTTGTCGAAAATAATCCAAAAAAGAGAGTTATTAATAAGCTGATGAATAATGGAAGGCTAATGATATTTTTGAGATACTTAAAAACCTGGACCAGACTTAAGCTAATGACTAGATTGCTAAACCAAGCTAGAGTAAGCCTAAATGTATCGTTTGTTTTTCCATCTGAAATCAATAAAGCTAATTCTCTTATCCAATTGAAAAAATAGTAGGCTAGAGGGTGTCTTTCGAAACTTCCTCCGGTCATTATAATTGAGCGGTTGTCAAAGCTAAAATAGGCATCCCAGGGGATTCTGTCGTCAAAAATTATTCTGTAATTAAGGGCAATGTATGAACCTAAAATTCCATAACATATCAAGAAAAATGCAAAAATTCCCAATTCAATAAAGCTTGATGGAAATATTAATTTTAAAATATTAATTAATTTGGATTTGAAAGCCACTTGTTATCAATTTTTTGCAAATGTAAAAATAAAAAGCTCACCAAATTGGTGAGCTTTAAAAAGATTATATAGTGAATAATTATTCTTTAATTACTTTTTCTGAAGTTGTTGTTCCATCTGTGAATTCAACCTGAAATAGGTATCCTCCTTTTGGAAGAGAAGAAATATCAACTCTATCAGATGTAGATTTCAATACTGATTTTCCTGAAAAATCCACTACTGTTGAAGATTTGATCTTTTTATCAGTTTTGATGTTGATTTCTCCTTTTGTTGGGTTAGGGTAGATGTTTGTTGCTTTAGCTTTTGTCGCTTCACTTGTTCCTAAAGATCCAGTTGTGATTCTTACATCATCAACCATGAACATGTAGATGTCATTTGATGTACATTGAATTCCTATTCTAACGGTTTGTCCAGCATAAGCATCTAATGCGTAGGTAACCTTAGACCAATTTGTATAAGGAGCCGTTAGTGCTGCTGATCCAGAAATTATTGTGAAATTAGCAGCGGCAGTTGGTGTTCCTGATCCTACATATACTCCAATTTTATATCTCTCTAGTCCATAAGTACTGGAAAGAGATTTAACCCATAAAGATAATAGATTTGAACTTCCTCCCAAAGTTACAGCGGGAGAAATAAGCCAGTCATTATTTGGTGTAGCTGGTGCTGGAGCGGCTTGTTGAGTAGCGGCCCAACATGCTGCGAACTTGTTTCCACTATGAGGATCAAAATTTCTTACTTCTGTGTCTACACCAGGTATTATAGTTGCGTTATTTGTAACTCCAGCAGTTGAAGGATTGAAAATTTGAAATGCCATAGGTGCCCCTGCGTTAGGCCAGTCTGCTGACCAAGTATCATCTGTTGTAGCGCCACCACCTGTATAAGTTGGACGTAAGTCTAAATCTAGTGTTTGCCAGCTTCCAAAGCCTGTAATAGCGAAGTCTGTATAAGTGTCAAATGTTTCATTTAATAATACTGTTTGAGCTTGCGTTGCTGCTCCAGTAAGGAGTAAGCTTAGAGATAGTAGAAGTTTTTTCATGATATTTTTTATTTTATGTAAATATAACAAAAAAAGCTTAATGATAAAAAAAACTCACCCTAAATACTATATTAATGGATTATTAACAAATTTAAGAACTACATGAAAGCGTCGAACATCCCGATATATCATCATATTCTGAAGGTCTTTTTATTGAAAATTCAGAATAAATTTCTTCATAAGGATTTTTTAATGCTGCTGTTAATTTGTTAAGCATTTCAGTTTTTCCTAAATTAATTTCTTCAATACATTGGTATAAAATAAAATTTCTTAAAATGAATTTTGGATTTGTTTTTCTCATTAAGCTAATGGATTCTTCTTTTGAGATTAAATTCCTACTAATTCTGGCTTTGTAAGTAATTATGAAATCTTCAATTTTTAAAACTTTTTCAGTGTCTAAAAAAGTGTAAGAAACACTTTCAAACATAGTTTTCAAATCATTTTTATCATTAATTTTTTCTAATTGATTGAAAAATAACGTGTAGTCCAACTTTAATTCCTGCATAAGTCCTTGCCAGTTTGTAAAAAACTCTTCATCACCATCTAGTAGTTGGTCAAATCCAAATTTCTTACAAAGCATATTGTCATGAGATTTCCAGAAATAGTCTCCAAACTCGTTTAATGTTTTTTCTAGAAACTGTTCATCTTTTATGATTGGATGTAACGCGTTGGCCAATTGCCAAAGATTCCATTGTGAGATTTGGCCTTGCTTTCCGAAAGCATATCTTCTTCCGGGTAGATCTGTTGTGTTAGGAGTGAAATTTAAATCATATTCATCCATCATAGAATAAGGACCGTAATCTATAGTTAATCCTAAAATTGACATATTATCCGTGTTCATTACCCCATGAACAAAACCAACCCTGAACCATTCAACCATAAGATCGGCTGTTTTTTTACAAACGTTTTCAAAAAAGTCTTTATACTTTTGGGTTCCTTTGGATGTGATTTCAGGATAGTAATTGTCAATAGTAAAATTAATTAATTTTTCTAAAGTGCCATATTCTTGTTGGGCAGACATCAGTTCAAAATGTCCGAATCGAAGAAAACTTTCCGCTGTTCTTACAACAACTGCTCCTTTTTCTTTCTGAGGGTTTCCACTGTACATCATGTCTCTCACTACATCTTCTCCGGTAAAGGATAAACTTAATGCTCTTGTTGTAGGAACTCCCAAATGAAACATCGCTTCACTCATCAAATATTCACGGACGGAAGACCTCAGAACAGCTCTTCCATCAGCATGTCTGGAGTAAGGCGTTGCACCGGCTCCTTTCCATTGTATTTCTGTTTTTTTGCCTAAATCGTTTGTAATTTCACCAGCTATAATTGCTCTCCCATCACCTAATTGCCCTGCCCAATTTCCAAATTGATGTCCTGCGTAGGCTGTTGCATAGGTTTGAATATTTTCAGGAAGATTATTTCCAACAAGAAAATCCAGATCTTTTTTTTCAAATTTTCCTAATCCTATTTCTTCCGAAAGTTTTTCATTAAAAACAATCAATTCAGGATTTTCAAAACCGACAGGATTTATAGTTGAAAATAAAACTTTTGGAGTATTTCTTTGAATGGTATTTCCAGAAAAATCTCCAGGAAAAATTTTTATAAGAGGTTGTTTGATGTTTTCGATATTCATGAATCAAAGTTATTAATAATAAAAGAAAAGACCTTCCAAATAATTGAAAGGTCTTGTGTATTTCTAAAAGAGAAATTATTTATTGAAATCTACCTCATCTGCTGAATGTAGGTTTTCATTAACATTTTCATCTTTCTTTTGTGAATTGTTTTTCGGGGTATTATCCACCGGTTTCGGGTTTTTGATCTCGTCAATCGTTTGAAGACCTCCGTCATCACCATAACCTCCGCCAATACCTTTTAAGCCGGAACACCCGTCTTTCCAATCGGAAGGTTTTGTGAATTTGTCATCAGGGGAAATTCCTAATGTTTTATCAGCCCAGACTTTCTTCATAAAGATCGCCCAGATTGGTAAAGCCATTTTTGCTCCCTGACCTTCTCCTGTTCCTAAGAAGTGGGTTGCTCTGTCTTCCCATCCAACCCAAGCTCCTGTTGCCAGTTTTGGTGTAATTCCCATAAACCAACCATCGGAGTTATTTTGCGTTGTACCTGTTTTAGCAGCAATTTCCACAGCTTTTGAGATTCCTCTTCTTCCTAGTTCACCTGAAGCGGTTCCGTATTGTGCAACACCTTTCATTAATTCAATCATGGTGTAAGCATAAAGCGGGTTCATTACTTCTTTTGGTTCTACATTTACTTCTTTGATTACTCTACCGTTGGCATCTTCAATTCTCCAAATCATTTCCGGTTTGTTGTGATTTCCGTAGTTGGCGAAAGTACTGTAGGCTCCAAGCATTTCATAGATTGTAATATCTGATGAACCTAAAGCAATTGTATTATTTCTTGGAATTTCTTCCGTTACACCCAAATCTCTTGCCGTTTGAATTACAGCATCAACACCTGTCATTTCAATAAGTCTTGCAGCTACGGGGTTTTGAGAGTGTGCCAATGCATCTTTAAGTGTTAGCATTCCTCCTCTTCCCGGTACGTGCCATCCTTTATGATCGTAAGTCCCGTTAGATACTGTTGAGCAAGGTGTCATTCCCAATTTCATAATAGCAGTTGCATATACGAAAGGTTTGAATGTTGAACCAACCTGTCTTTTTCCTTGTTTGATGTGATCATACTGGAAATGTTGCCAATCGATACCTCCAACCCAAGCTTTAATTTCACCAGTTCCAGGGACCATAGACATTAAACCTGCCTGAGCAATTTGTTTGTGATATCTGATAGAATCCCAAGGAGACATCTCAACTTCTTCTTCTCCTGCCCAAGTGAAACGTGAAGTTTTGATTGGTTTGTGGAATTCCATCATGATTGAATCTTCAGAAACTCCCGCAGCCTTCAATTGCTTGTAACGTCCGGTTCTTTTCATCGCCTGAAGCATTACACTATTAACCTGAGTATTTGTTAAGTAATAGAAAGGTCTGTTTTTTCTACCTCTTTGCTCAGCATCAAATCTTTTTTGAAGATCTGTTAAGTGTTCTCTGATTGCATCTTCCGCATACTTTTGCATTTTAGAATCAAGAGTAACATATATTTTTAAACCATCTTTATAAAGGTTTAATTTCTTACCTGTCTGCTTTTCGTAGTCTTTAAGATAATTATCAATTTCCTTTTTCAAATAAAACTTATAGTAAGCAGAATAATCGTCACTAATGTTTTTAATTGGATGATAATCTAAAGTAATTGGCGTGCTAACAGCTTTATCATAAGTTGCCTGATCGATATAACCCGTTTTCTGCATTTGCTCCAACACAACATCTCTTCTCGTTTTAGCCCTGTCGATATTTCTCATAGGGTTATTTTTTACCGGATTTTCCAGCATTGCTACGAACATTGCAGCTTCCGGAAGGGTAAGTTGAGAAGTTTTTTTATTGAAATAGATTCTTGAAGCCATTTCAACACCGTTTGCATTGTATAAAAAGTCGAATTTGTTGAAATATAAAGTAACAATTTCTTCTTTGGTATATCTTTTTTCAAGACTTACAGCAACAACCCATTCTTTTAATTTCTGGAATGCTCTTGCAACTTTATTTTGAGAAGCTCCATTAGTGAAAAGTAATTTTGCAAGCTGTTGAGTAATGGTAGAACCTCCACCTCGTCCACCACCATAAACAACGGCTCTGGCAACTGACTGTAAATCAATTCCTGAGTGTTCTTTGAAACGCTCATCTTCTTTAGCCTGCAAAGCATAAACAAGGTAAGGCGGAAGATCTTTATAGGTAATAGGCTGAGTTTTTTCTTTCTCAAACTTGCCTAATAATAAACCATCAGATGAATAAATTTCAGATGCAACGTAAATATCTGGGTTTTCAAGCTCTTTTACATCGGGCATTTCTCCAAGAAAACCTTGAGAAACGGCAAAGAAAAGTCCTGAAATTCCTAAAACGACTGCAATGAGTCCAATCCAAATAAAGCTAACCCATTTTTTCCAACCGGTTTTTTTGCCATTTTTTTTGGGAGGAAGGGGGAATGTTTTTCCTTTGCTTCCTGCGTTTTGTTTGTTTACTTCCATTTATGATTACGGTTTAGCCGTTTCTATTTTTACTCCAATATCTTCAATTCCGGGAAGGGCATCGTTTCTCATGGCTTGCACCACGCCGATTTCATACTTGCCTTTCGCAGGAAATTTGTAATTCAATTTATATTGAAAAAGCGTCTCCTTCGTCTCACCAAAACCTGTACCAAGCCATTCTCCGTTTGGTTTTGCCAATACATAATTCAAGGTATCGGTTTCCTTTTTCTTGTTTTGAAGATTGGTGAAATTTACAATAAATCTTATATTGCTGTAAGGATAATCATTGTTATTTCTTACAACAAATATAATATTTTTAGGATTTTGCGGATCTGAAATTTCTAGATTAAATTTTTGTTCACTTTTCTTATTCCATTTATTATCAACAGAATTCATAGTAACGTCCCCTTCCGAAGAAGAGTTGCAGCTAAAGAAAAGGATAAGAGTTAATAACCCTAAAATTTTACGCATTGTTATCTTTTTTTGGAGGAAATTTCTTCTTGAATTTTTTCTTATTTGGGTTTGGTTGAGCACTTTTTTCAGGATCAGCTGCCGTTGCGTCTGCTTTTTCTAACTGAGCTTTTGGCTGTTGTTGCTGAGGCTTTTGAGGTCTCGGTTTGTTAGAATTAGCGTTGGCGTTCGGGTTCGGGTTTTCTGACCTTGCTGGTCTTTCAGTTCTTTCCGGACGATCAGATTTTTCAGCATTTTGAGGTCTGTCTGATGATCTTTCTGGTCTTGGTTTTCTAGGACCTTGATTTGGACCGTTTTGATTGTTGTTCGGTCTGTTTTGATTCTGATTTTGAGGTCTGTTTTTGTTAAAACTCTTGTTTTTCTTCTCAAATCTGTCAACACTGTTCTCCTGAATAAGGTCAATTGTATGCAAAGGCACATCAGGTTGTTTAAGATCTTCAAGAGGTGGAGTTCTTTCGCCTTTTTTATTTTGTGCGATTAATTTTTTAACCAAATCAATATCAAAATCATACCAAGCCATTGAACTGTCTACATACGCAAACCACATTTTCTTTTTGAAAACATCGATTTTAATACAAAAAGCTCTTCCTTTTTCGGTGTCTAACACAGTAGAAGAAGAAGGGAAGTTGCTTAAAGCATCAAGGTAGCTGTCTAATTCATAATTAAGACAACATTTTAGCTTACCGCACTGTCCAGCCAGTTTTTGAGGGTTGATACTCAATTGCTGATATCTTGCAACGTTGGTGTTTACCGATCTGAAATCCGTTAACCAAGTTGAACAACACAATTCTCTTCCACACGATCCGATTCCTCCAACTTTTGCAGCTTCCTGTCTGAAACCGATCTGTTTCATATCGATTTTAGTTCTGAAAGTTGAGGCGTACTCTTTAATTAACTGTCTGAAATCTATTCGGTTATCAGCAGTGTAATAAAATGTAACTTTAGAAGCATCTCCTTGATACTCAACATCTGTAACCTTCATTTCAAGGCCAATTTTGTGAGCAATTTTTCGGGCTTCTATTTTTACGCTGTCTTCTTTTTTTCTAACTTCCTGCCAGACTTCAATGTCTTTTTGGTTCGCTAATCTGTATATTTTAAGTGCTGATTCTTCAGAAGCTCTTTTCTTCTTCATCTGAATTTTCACTAATTCTCCGGTGAGACTTACCACACCTACATCATGTCCGGGACTTGATTCTACTGTTACTACGCTACCTATATGTAAAGGAACATTATTTACATTTTTATAAAATAATTTTCTGTCATTTTTAAATCTAACTTCAACATAATCACACCTGTTAGATGCAGGATTATTGATGTTAGACAGCCAGTCGAAAACACTTAATTTATAACTATTACCACAGGTATTTACACTTTCACAGCCATTCGCGGTTTTCTTGGGTCCGCAAGAATGTGCAGAATCGCCGGATGTTTTACATCCACAACTCATATAACTTTTATTTGTTCTTGCAAATTTATATATTTTTATCTTTATGTAATTCTAAAAAATTCAAATATTCGTCAACATCATTGTTTAATATTAAACGAAAAACTTGATTAGTCAGTAAAACATTATTAAATGCTTAATAGTTATGTGTTTAAGGCTTGTTTTCGGCAAAGTGTTATTTTAAACATAATTTTCTTTTAGCATATTGTTTAAAATTTTAAGATTTATTAACAGTTGTAGCCAAAATAATTTTATATTTGGGTTATATAATAATAGTCTATGAAAAAAATATTAGTATCAACTGCTTTATTGGCGGGTGTTCTATCTTACGCAGGAGGCTTCAGAGTGTCTCTGCAGGGGGTAAAGCAATTGGCAATGGCACATACTAGTGCGCATGCTGAGGATGCAAGTGTGGCATTCTTTAACCCGGCGGGTATGTCGTTCATTCCTTCAAGACTGAGTATCTCAGTGGGAGCTTTTGCTGCAGGTAATAAAGTTACCTTCCAGAATACGAATACTCTGCAAAGTACAGAAACAGATAATCCTATCGGAACTCCTCTTTATGCAGCAATTGCTTATAGACCGATTGAGAAATTATCAGTTGGTTTCAGTTTTTCTACTCCTTTCGGGAGTACGATTGAGTACCCAAGTGATTGGGAAGGAAAAGAAATGGTTCAGAGACTTGAGCTGAAAGCATTCTATTTTCAGCCAATGATTTCATATAAATTTAATGATTGGTTTGCTTTTGGTGCAAGTTATATCTATGCAAAAGGAGATGTGAAATGGGATAAAGCTATTACACAATTTGGAGGTGAGCTTAATCTTGACAGTAAAGCAAGCGGACATGGATATGGTTTTGGTTTCTATTTCAGACCAGATCCAAAGCTTGATGTAAGTATCGCTTACCGTTCGCCAGTTGATATGAAAGCTAAGGAAGGAAAGGCTACTTTCAAATTCCCGACAGCTTCTATCTATCCGTTATTAGGTCTTGATGCATCAGGGAAAGATAGCTTCACTGCAACTTTACCTTTGGTGGAAGAGTACACTATTGGTTTAACCTATAAAATTACTCCAAAATGGTTGATTTCAGCAGATTTCAACTACCATGGATGGGAAAGATACAGTAAATTGACGTTGGATTTTGGCAGTGCTCCGGTTGGAAATCAGCCATCAGATCCTACAGTTTCTGTTTCTCCTAAAAACTTCCACAATACTAAAACATTTAGGTTAGGAACTCAATATGCATTTACAGATAAGATCTTTGGTCGTCTTGGTGCTTATTATGATGAATCTCCTTATGGAGACGAAAACTTTATCCCTGAAACACCTTCATACAATACATATGTTGTAACGGGTGGGGTTGGATTTAAACTAAAACAATTCGGAGTTGATGTTTCTGGAGGATACGCAATGCCTCAGGCAAGAGACGTGAAAAATGCTAATCTTGGTTTCTACGGACAATCCACAGCTACGGCATTTTATGTAGGTCTAGGTTTATCTTATAATCCTTTTTAATTGAAAGACTATGAAAAAAATTATAATTTCTACAATCGCTATTTCCGCGTTACTTTTTACAACGAGTTGCGAAAATGAATTTGATACAGACGTAAAGGATGTTCAGGTTTCTAAAGGTGAAGCCGATTTTACTAAGTATGTTTCTTTAGGAAACTCATTAACCTCTGGTTATAGAGACGGCGCTCTTTATATTGATGGCCAAAACGAATCTTATCCTTCAATGATTGCTCAGCAAATGAAGCTTGTTGGCGGAGGAGATTTCAAACAGCCTCTAATGGCTGATAATAATGGGGGTCTTCTTCTGAATGTTGGTGCAAATGTACAGATTGCCAGTACAAAACTTTATATTGATAGCTTTATTGCAGGTGCTCCGGACATTAAAAATGCTAATAATAACGTTGCAACAACTGTAACAAATACTGTTTTAGCTGGTCCTTTCAATAATATGGGAGTTCCGGGAGCAAAAGTGGCTCATTTATTAGCTCCGGGTTACGGAAACGTTTCAGGAGTTTTATTAAAAACGGCTAATCCTTATTTTGTAAGATTTGCTTCAAGTCCAACAACTTCGGTTATTGCTGATTTTAAAGCTCAAAATCCTACATTCTTTTCTTTATGGATTGGTAATAATGATGCTTTATTGTACGCCTTAGCTGGTGCAGATTCTTCTGTGGAGACTTTAACACCTCCAGCTCAGTTTGCTACATATTATAATGCATTGATCGCTGAGATTGCTACAACAAATGCTAAAGGAGTTGTTGCAAATATTCCTAGTGTAACATCTATTCCTTCATTAACAACGATTCCTACAAATCCTCTTACATCTGCTGTTTTAGGAAATGGAAATGTTGCTGCTGGTGAAGCGAATATTGATAATTTAAATACAAACCTTTACGGACCATTAAATCAGATCCTAACTGCATTTGGAGCTGGAGACAGAATTAAACCTCTTTCTAAAACTGCTGCAAATCCTTTACTTATTAAGGATGAAAGCTTAACTGATCTAAAGGTTCAAATTACAGCGGCTGCGGCGGCTTCAGGAAATGCTCAGTTGGTTGCTTTGGCAACTTATCTTGGGAATACTTACGGTCAGGCAAGACAGGCAAAAGCTGGAGATTTAGTGCCTTTAACTACGAAAGCTGAAATTGGTAAACCGGAACCAAGTGTTCCTGCTTCTTTATCGGCTAGAGGTATTGCTTTCCCTTTTGCAGATAAATATATTTTGATTCCATCTGAAATTACAGAAATTAATACAGCTATTGATGCTTACAACGTAACAATTAAAGCTGCAGCAGCTTCAAAAGGGTATGCTTTTGTTGATGCTAATAAGAAAATGAATGAGCTGGGATCTCAGTCAGGAGTTTCTTGGGATGGGGTGAAGTATACTGCTAAATTCGTTATAGGAGGAGCTTTTTCTTTAGACGGAGTGCATCTTACGGGTAGAGGATATGCAATTATTGCTAATGAATTCATTAAGTCAATCAATGCTACTTATAAATCTACACTGCCATGGGTAGATCCGAATAAATATTCGGGCGTGAAATTCCCTTAATAAAAGGAAAATAAAAACATATGAACCACAAGGAGTAATTCTTGTGGTTTTTTTATAAATTTGCAAAATCTTTTAAAAAGTAAAAATGGCCGATCAGTTAAGTTATCTGTTTTCTACAAGAACGAGTAAGGTCTTGGCAGAAAAAATTGCCCAACATTATGGGAAAGAATTAGGGAAAATCATCATTCAGGAGTTCAGCGATGGTGAATTTGAACCTGTTTTAGACGAATCTGTAAGAGGTGGAAGAGTTTTCCTAATCGGATCTACGTTCCCTCCAGCAGACAATCTTTTAGAACTTCTTCTAATGATTGATGCTGCAAAAAGAGCTTCTGCGAAAAGCATTACGGTTGTACTTCCGTATTTCGGACTTGCAAGACAAGACAGAAAAGACAAGCCAAGAGCGCCGATAGGTGCAAAATTGGTTGCAAATCTTTTAACTGCTGCGGGAGCAACAAGAATTATGACAATGGATCTGCATGCAGACCAAATTCAAGGGTTCTTTGAAATTCCTGTGGATCATTTGTATGCTTCAAGTATTTTCGTGGATTATATTAGAGATCTAAACTTAGATAATCTTACGATTGCTTCTCCAGATATGGGAGGTGCTAAAAGAGCGAAAAACTACGCAGGTCACCTAGGTGCTGATGTAGTAATTGCTTATAAGGAAAGAAAAAAAGCGAATGTTGTAGAAGAAATGTTCCTTATCGGAGATGTTGTAGGCAAAAATGTTATCCTTATTGATGACATGATCGATACTGCGGGAACACTTTGTAAAGCTGCAGATATCTTAATGGAAAAAGGAGCAAAATCTGTAAGAGCAATGGCAACTCACGGAGTACTTTCAGGCAAGGCTTATGATAATATTGAGAACTCAAAATTATTGGAAGTTATTGTAACTGACTCAATTCCTGTGAAAAATAATTTGACAACTAAAATAAAAGTGCTATCTTGCGCCCCTCTATTTGCGGACGTTATGAAGATGGTTCACGAGCATCAATCAATTAGCAGTAAATTTGTTATTTAATTGGTAGTTAGTTGTTTGCAAATTAAACTTTAAACAAATTTTTAAATTTTTATAAATGAAATCAATTACAATTCAAGGTACAAAAAGAGAAAGCGTGGGCAAAAAGTCGACAAAAGCTTTACGTGATGCTGAATTAGTTCCTTGTGTTGTTTACGGAGGTGGCGAGCCATTGAACTTCTCTGCAACAGAGAAATCGTTCAAAGGTTTGGTATATACTCCTGAAGCACACACGGTATCTATTGAAGTTGACGGACAGGTAATTCCTGCTGTTCTTCAAGATATTCAGTTCCACCCAATTACGGACAGAATTATTCACGCAGACTTCTACAGATTATCTGACGATAAGCCAGTTGTTATGGAAGTTCCTGTAAGAATCACTGGTCGTTCTAAAGGTGTTGTAGCTGGTGGTGTTTTACGTCAGTCTTTCAGAAAATTGAAAGTAAAAGCTATTCCTGCAAACTTGCCAGACGAGATCGTAGTAGATATTACTTCTCTTAAAATTGGTAACAAACTTTATGTTGGATCTATCAAAGCTGAAGGTTATTCTTTCGTACACCCAGACAATGCAGTTGTAGTAGCTGTTAAGATGTCTAGAAATGCAGCGAAAGGTGGTGCAGTAGCTGATGATGACGATGAAGAAGAAGTTGTAGCTGAAGGAGATGCTCCTGCAACTGAAGAAGCAGCAACTGAATAAGAAATTTCTTAATCACAATATAAGACCTGTCAATGTATTTTGGCAGGTTTTTTTTATGTAAAAAATCAAAATTTATGATTGATGATCTAATTTTCGAATAAGCTATTAACAAAATATAATTTATTTATCGAATCTTTCTATCAACCAACAACAATCAACCCTCTCCTAAAAACTTTCTTTCGAAAAAAAAGCCGTAAATTTGAAGTGTTCTAAATAAGAGCATTTTAATTTAAAATTTTAATAAATGTTTGACATTCAAGAAATAAGAAGTCAGTTTACTATATTAAACCAGCAGGTGAACGGTAAGCCATTAGTTTACTTAGATAATGCGGCAACATCTCAAAAACCAAATTCAGTTTTAGAAGTTTGGAATAAATATTACACCGAGCTTAATGCCAATGTACATAGAGGAATTCATACATTAAGTCAGTTAGCAACCGAAGAAATGGAGCTTTCAAGAAGAAAAGTTCAGAAATTTATCAATGCTAAACATGATTTTGAAGTAATTTTTACAAAAGGAACAACGGAAGGGTTAAACCTCATCGCTTATATTTTAACTCAGAAGCTTAAAAAGGATGATGAAATTATCATTTCTTACCTTGAGCATCACTCAAATATCGTTCCTTGGCAATTGCTTTGCGAAAGAACAGGAGCAAAACTGCGTGTCATTCCAATTGATGAAAATGGTATTCTTCAACTTGATTATTTGGATGAATATTTAAGCGAAAAAACAAAAGTTGTTTCTGTAAATCAGGTTTCGAATGCATTAGGAATTGTAAATCCGATTGAAGAAATTATTGCTAAAACAAGAAAAAATTCTGATGCCTATATTGTAATTGATGGTGCTCAGTCGGCCCCGCATTTCACGATTGATGTTCAGAAAATGGACTGTGATTTCTTTGTGTTTTCAGGTCATAAAATGTACGCTCCGATGGGAACAGGTATTTTATATGGAAAACAAGAGATCTTAGAAGATTTACCACCGTTTCATGGAGGAGGAGAGATGATCGCAACGTGTTCTTTTGACGGAACTACTTACGCTGGCTTACCTTTTAAATATGAAGCCGGAACACCAAATGTAGGAGGAAATATTGCTCTTGGTGCTGCGATTGATTTTATTGAAAGAGTAGGCCAATCGACCATCCAAAATCATGAAAATGCTTTGTTGGAATATGCTCAAAGACAATTATTGGAGATAGAAAACCTAAAAGTTTATGGTGAAAAAGCCAACAGAACGGGGGTTGTTTCCTTTAATCTGGAAGGAACAGGAATTTCTTCCGATGTTGGGATGATTCTTGATAAAATGGGCATTGCTGTGAGAACAGGACATCATTGTACACAGCCTATCATGGATTTCTTCAATATTGCAGGGACTGTGAGAGCGAGTTTTGCGATTTACAATACTTTCCAAGAGATTGATTCTCTGGTGGAAGGGGTGAAAAAAGCACAAAGAATGCTTTCTTAAAATACTTTACATTATTTTAATTAAAATACGATCACCCTTCATTTTTGAGGGGTGATTTTTTTGTTTTGTAAAAGTGAATTATTTTGTTTGTAATTAATTATTATTGATTATCTGGTTGTTATAATTAATTTTAAATAATTATTTTATAAATTTGATGCTATATTAAAACGATTACCATGAAAAAAATATTACTTCCTTTAGTCTTGGCTTGCGGGATGGCCAATGCTCAATTGTTTTCTGAGAACTTTAATACGGGAGCTTTACCTACAGGGTGGACAGTGAATAACCCCGATACTGTCTATAATTGGGGAGTAGGAACTCAAGCTGGGTTTGCTTCATTTCCATCAGGAGCGGCGTTTTTTGATGATGACGATGCCGGGCCATCGGGTGTAAATACCAATGCCAGATTAGTTTCGCCTATTATTAATCTTACAGCAGGCTCCAGCCCTAAATTATCCTTTAAATATGCCAATATGATTTACGAGGACGATACAACTCTGAAAGTTGAGGCTTTTAACGGAACTTCTTGGGTTCAGATATTTACTTTTTCAGGTGATGCGGGAGTTTGGAGTATAGATTTTAGTACACTTACTTATGTTCTTACTACTTATGCGGATGCCACAAATATTGATCTAACACCTTACGTTAATCCCAATTTTCGCCTTAGATTTGTATATGATGATGTAGGAGATTATTCGTATGGAATAGCGGTGGATGATATTGTTATTTCGGCAACAACTACATTGGGGACTTCGGAAGTTTCTGCTTCTGATAAGGTTAAAGTATATCCAAATCCTGTAAAAGATGATCTTTTCATTAAGTCTGATGATTTAAAAAATGCTAAAGTAAGCGTAATGGATATGTCCGGTAAAAAAGTGAAAACTTTCGAGGGAAAATCTGAAAAATATAATCTTTCTGATCTGCCAAACGGAACTTACATGATCTTAATTGATAATGGAAAAGAAGTCATCACAAAGAAAATTCTTAAAAAATAAAAAATAAAGCCTTCAATTTGGAGGCTTTTTTTATACAATTAAACTCATTCTAAATAATAGATTTTAACAATACATCAAATTTGATTTTCGACTCTGAGCTTATACTAATTCCTATTAATTTTGTTGCGTAAAATTTATTTAATGGAATTAATAGAAAAATTAAACTGGAGATTTGCGACCAAAGCAATGAATGGTCAAAAAGTACCTCAGGAAAAGGTAGATAAAATATTGGAAGCGGCAAGATTAGCACCAACTTCCAGCGGATTACAGCCTTTCGAGATTATTGTGATCACGAATCAGGAAGTGAAAGAGCAAATAAAGCCTCACGCGTGGAACCAACCACAAATCACGGATTGTTCGCACCTTCTAGTTTTCGCAGCTTGGGATAATTATACGGAAGAAAGAATCAATAATATGTTCGATCTTACGAATGAAATCAGAGGTTTCAAAAATGAAGGTTGGGAAAATTACAGACAAATGTTGTTGGGAACATATCCTCAAAGATCTGCTGAAGAAAACTTCACTCATGCGGCAAAACAAGCTTATATTTCTTTCGGAGCAGCAATTATTGCAGCAGCTTTTGAAGAAGTAGATTCAACGCCAATGGAAGGTTTTTCTCCTGAAGCTGTTGATGAGGTTTTAAATTTAAAAGAAAAAGGACTAAAAAGTGTTTTATTGTTGCCAATCGGTTACAGAGAAGCATCCAACGACTGGTTGGTGAATCTTGCGAAAGTAAGAAAGTCTAAAGAAGATTTCATTACAGAGATTAACTAATTATTATATATTTTATTCATAGAAAAATCCCTTTCAATTATTTTGAAAGGGATTTTGTTTTATGAGAATTAAACCTTGAAGGTTTCAATAATAATGTAAAGTTTAATTATTCGGTTTCCAATCTACAACAGCTCTAATAAAAGCTTCTGCATTTTCCACTGGAATATTAGGTAAAATTCCGTGACCAAGATTCGCGATATATCTGTCTTTTCCGAAACGGTTGATCATTTCAGTCACCATTTTCTTGATGGTTTCAGGTGTAGAATGTAATCTTGCAGGATCAAAGTTTCCTTGAAGTGTCATTGTATGATTCGTCAATGTTCTTGCAAGTTCAGGCTTAATCGTCCAGTCAACACCCAAAGCAGAAACTTTAGACATTGTCATATCTTCCAAAGCGAACCAACATCCTTTTCCAAATACCACAACATGAGAAAGCGGACTTAAAGCTTCAACAATCTGATTAATATATTGCCAAGAGAATTCCTGATAATCTGCTGGAGAAAGCATTCCACCCCAAGAATCGAAAATTTGTACAGCAGAAACTCCTTTTTCTACTTTTCTTTTAAGATAAGCAATCGTAGTATCTGTGATCTTTTGAAGCAATAAATGAGCAGCTTCCGGTTGTTGGAAACAGAAAGACTTCGCAATATCAAAAGCTTTACTTCCTTTTCCTTCCACACAGTAGCAAAGAATCGTCCAAGGAGAGCCTGCAAAACCGATCAATGGAATCTGATTGTCTAGTTTTATCAAAGTTAATTCAATGGCATCAAAAACGTATCCTAGGGTATCGTTCACATCAGGAACGATAACATTCTGAACATCTTCCATTGTTCTGATCGGGTTGTCTAACCACGGACCAACATTTTCCTTCATCTTAAAATCAATTCCCATCGCTTGAGGAACTACCAAAATATCAGAAAACAAAATAGCAGCATCCAAAGGAAATCTGCGAATCGGTTGTACTGTGATTTCAGAAGCTAATTCGGGAGTCTGACATCTCGTGAAGAAGTCATATTTGTCACGAAGAGCAATGAATTCCGGCAAATATCTTCCGGCTTGTCTCATCATCCAAACTGGCGGTCTTTCTACGGTTTCTCCGCGAAGTGCTTTTAAATATAGGTCGTTTTTAATCATAATTTATTAGACTATTACTGCCGTTCGTTACCTTCGGGCAATCACATTTTAAAGATTGTTTTTAACGGTCTTTCGTATTAATTCAAAGATAGATACGAGACTGTTGCCCGCGGAAGTATAAATCTTCTCTTGGGTGTATTTTCTAAGTTCGTTGGAAGTGGTTTCGCCGATCGAAAAAAGCGTCATTCCTTCCAAAGAGTTCTGATTTGCAAAACTACGAACTCCACTTGGACTAAAAAAAACTATAGCATGATATTTTTCAGGTACCAAAGGATTGATTTCTTCGGTATTATAAACTGTAACTTTATTGTATTTGATATTTTGCAACGGAAGTTCTTTGTCGAGAACATCAATAGCTAAGTTGCCACAGAAATGAAGAAACTTTTCATGCTGACAATGGGTGATGATAAATTTTGAAAGTGTTTCAGCATTTTTCAACACCTTAAAAGTTCCAAAACCATTTTTTCTTAATTCTCTTTTTGTTTTTTCGCCCACACAATATATTTTATTGTAGTTTTTGGCTGTAAAATCTTCGTTGGGCTTAAATTGATTTTTGAAAAAGGAAATTACACCGTTCACACTTGTGAAAATAAGAGAAGAATTTTTTAAATCAAAAGAATTGGTCCGAATAGGGTTGGTCTTAATAACCTCAACACAATCCGCCAAAATATCCTCTCCTAATTGCTGGGATAAAATTGATTGATCTATGTTTTTGGTGAATAAAATTTTCATTAAGGTCTGTCTTTTAAATGTAAATCAGTAACTAACAGTCTTACTTTTTTCATGAAATCTTTCCCCGGATCGTCTTTTATTGTAAAATAATTCGGGTCAGTTTCTTTCCAAAGTTTAGAATTTCTAAAGATACCATATTCTGAATGCCCGATTAAATATTCTATATCGTATTTTTTGGTTAAAAATCTAATTAACTGAGCATTCGATGCAATTTGCTTCTCGGTAAGCGGTTGCTGTTTACTTCCGATATTTTCAATGCCTATTGCGCAATAATTAAGACCAATCGTGTGTCTTGCAAACATATTGGGCTCCATGAGTTGATAAATGGTGCCGTCTCTGTCTACGATAAACTGGGAAGAAACATTTAATGTACTTTGTTTTTTCAAAACATTTCGGGCAGATTCCAGATGGGTTTTATTGAAATACTTATAATTGGTTTCAACGGTTCCACCTGCGGTATAATGCAATACAATTATTTTAGGTGAAATAGTTGGAGACTTTTGAACAATCTGATAATGATCCTTAAGATACTCCAAACTTAGGCGTACTCTTTCAGTAGAATAATCAATAGGTTTATTAATTATTTTAAATTCATTGGTTTGAGCCTTCGTAGAGCAAATTATCAATACGAATAAAGCATAAAAAAGATTTTTCATAAAAGTAGCTTATTTAGAGTATTGATAATGTCCTGTAATAGTATATTTAAATAGTACGTCTTCCATAACCTGTCCGCTTCCTATATTATGTACGATCAAAAATCTTTTTCCGTCGGCAGATTTTTTATTCACAACAATTCCAATATGGGTTAGGTTGCCGGGTAAGATCCAAGTGACAATGTCACCCGGAATATAAAGGGTAGGATTGGTTTCGATTGATTTTACTTTTCCAAATTTAGAAAAGAAGACCATCAAATTAGGAACCCTTCTGTGATCAATATTAGTGTCAGGCTTTTTCAACTTCCAGGTCTTTGGGTATTTTGAAAAGTTTTTCGCCATATCCTCATGAACTTCTTTTTGGAGATCAATACCAACTTTTCTGTAGGCTCTGATAATAACATCCGTGCATACGCCTTTATCCGAAGGAACATCTCCATTGGGATAGGTAAGGATAAAATAAGTAGGGTCGTAGGTGATCGTCTTGTCTATAATCCCCAAAGCGGCGTTAGATAATTGAAGCGCAAATTTATTCTGTGCATTTGCAGTAAACACACAGAATGCGAGGAGCAATAAAAACAGAGCCTTTTTCATTATTTTGTACGTTAAAATATAAAGGTACAAATATGCTTAAAAGTTCTTAATAAGAAGCTTTAATTTCGGCCATCAATTCTTTTCCTCCGTTTTCGAGAACGATTTTTGCAAATTTTTCTCCAAAATTTTCAGATTCGTTGTATTCGAAGTTTTCGTCTGTAGCAATGCAGTTTTTTCCGTCTAATGAACAAAGTGCAGCTTTAAAACGAATTTGGTCTCCAAAAAATTCAGCAAAAGCTCCGATTGGTGCTGTACAGCCTCCTTCCAGAGTGCTTAGGAAATTTCTTTCGATCTCAACACAGATCTGCGTTGGTTTATGATTGGTTACTTTGCTTAAAATTTCGTTGATTTCTTTCTTGTCAGAATGTCCTGCAACAGCAATTACACCTTGCGACGCAGCGGGGATCATTAATGGAAGCATTTCATAATCAATGTCCATTTTCATTCTTTTGATTCCTGCTAATGATAAAATGGTAGCGTCAAAATCCTGATCTTCTAATTTTTGTAGACGAGTCTGGATATTTCCGCGAATGTCTGAAAACTCAGCGTGAGGATAATTTCTTAACCAAAAAGCTCTTCTTCTTAAGCTGCTTGTTGCCAATTTCAACTCGTGAAACTCTTTCGTTCTGGATGCTTCCTTTCTTATTAAAACATCTTGAGGAAAATCTCTTTCCAGATAAGCGATAAGCTCAACATTTTCCGGAAGAAGTGTAGGTACATCTTTTAAAGAGTGAACGGCGATGTCGATCTCATCATTTAATAATGCAATATCCAGATCTCTTGTGAAAACACCTGTGATTCCTAAAGAATAAAGGGGTTGATTAAGATTTTTATCGCCAGAAGAAACGATAGGTACAATCTCGGTTAAGTAATTATTGTTTTGTAGGTGCCTGGCAACCTCTCTTGCCTGCCAAAGTGCAAGGGCGGAATTTCTCGTTCCGATTCTAATGCTTTTCATTGAATTCGTTGTTTGGTTGTTCAACTAATATTTCGTGCATTAATTTACTAATTTCTTCGGCTTTCCAAGGATTATCGATGATATATTTTGCAAAACGATTGGTGATTTTCTGGATCATTTTCTCAGAAAGCTCCATATCTGTGATGTTTATATATTTATTTTTTCTGTAAAAATTATGCATCTCGTTGCGTTCCATATTCTTAAGAACGGCTTTGAAATGGTGAATATTTGGTGCTAGTTTTCTCTTTTTTTCCCACTCAAGAAACTCTTTTGCCATTTCTTTGATAATAGATTCGGCTTTTGGGATCTCTTTTTCTCTCTGCTGAATAGTTTCCTGAATCTGTTTTGAAAGCTCATCAACATCAACTAAAGTTACATTTTCATTCGTCGTAACATCTTTATCTACATTATGAGGAATGGAAAGGTCGATAATTAATGTTTCTTTTCCGTTCGGGAAGTGAGAAGCGTTGATGATAGGTTTTTTTGCTCCGGTAGCAACGATAAGGATATCTGTATTTTTCAACTCGTTGTCAAAATCAGAATAGTCAACATGAGGAATATTATATTTTTCAGATATCTTTTCAGCTTTCTCCTGAGTTCTGTTTGCTATTTTTATTTTAGGCTGGAAAACATGTTTTACAAGATTTTCAACCGTGTTTTGCCCAATTTCTCCAACTCCAAGTAAAAGAATGTTTTTCTCGGTAATTCTTTTTTGACTGTTTAAAATATAGTGAACGGCAGCGTAAGAAACGGAAGCAGCTCCATTGGAGATTCCGGTTTCGTTTTTAATTCTTTTTGAAATCTGGATCGCCGAGTTGATAGCTCTTTCCAAATAAGGATTAGAATTCTGTCTTTCTTTTTTAAAACGGTTGTAGGCTTTTTTGATTTGTCCGATTATCTCAAAATCACCAATAATCTGGCTTTCCAAACCTGCAGCAACTCTGAACAAATGTGTTAAAGCTTCTTCTTTGGTTAAAATATTGGCAAACTGAAGAAAATCTGTAATGTTTACCCCGATCGTTTTACAGTATTCTTCGGCTACCAAAAGGTAATTCGGAGAAGTAGTGTAAATTTCGGTTCTGTTACAAGTGGAAACCACAAAAGCATCGCCTAAATTTTCATCATGAATTCGGGAGACAAAATTTTTAATATTTTCATCAAAAAATGCAAATTTCCCTCGAGTTTCTCCATCAGCCTTTTCATAGCTTATAGAAAGAACCGCAAAATTTGAAGTTTGATTTATATTGGAATATTGTAACATAAGCGTTGCAAATTTAACGCTTTTTTTGTTAACCCCTTTCTGATAATGTATATGATAATTATCGTAAAAAACTATTTTGGGATGCTTCTAAATAAGCTTTGAATTGGTATGAAAAATGAAAATTTCAGGTTTTGTGCTAAAATAATTTCAAAATTTAATTTGATGATTTTTTAATGAGCAAAATTGCCTTTTTGTTGTCAAAAAATCCCCAATTTCCGGGTTCTGACTTCTATCCAAAAGTATCTTAAACCTTAATTCACTTAAAGTCTGTAATTGATTAATGCAAAAGTTAATAGAATATTGAAAAATTTAATAAAATTTTAACCAAATTATATGCTTATGGAATTTCGTTAGTGACGTTAAATTTATATCTTTGTAATCTTAAAATCAGAAGAAAAATATGAGTTTATTCGATATGTTTACGCAAGAAATTGCGATAGACCTAGGAACTGCCAACACGCTTATCATCCATAATAATAAAATTGTTATAGATCAGCCTTCAATTGTTGCAATTGAGCGTTCTACCGGTAAACCGATCGCGGTAGGTGAACAGGCGAAGCATATGCAGGGGAAAACTCACGAAGATATTAAGACGATCCGTCCTTTGAAAGACGGTGTTATTGCAGATTTTCACGCTTCTGAGCACATGATTAAGGAGTTTATCAAAAAAATTCCTGGGATCAAGGGTAGATTTATTCAGCCTGCTTTGAGAATCGTTATCTGTATTCCTTCCGGAATTACGGAGGTTGAAAAAAGAGCGGTAAGAGATTCTGCTCAAAAAGTAAATGCAAAAGAAGTAAGGTTGATCTACGAACCAATGGCAGCTGCAATAGGAGTTGGGATTGATGTTCAGAAACCTGAAGGAAATATGATCATCGACATAGGTGGCGGTACTACAGAAATTGCTGTGGTAGCTTTAGGAGGTATTGTTTGTGATAAATCTGTGAAAATTGCAGGTGATGTATTTACAAATGACATTGCTTATTTCCTAAGAACGCACCATAATCTTTACATCGGAGAAAGAACAGCTGAAAGAGTGAAAATTGAAGTTGGTTCTGCTGTTGAAGATCTTGATGTTGATATTGAAGATATCCCGGTACAAGGTAGAGACCTTATCACGGGTAAGCCAAAAGAAATTATGGTTGGCTATAAAGAAATTGCTCGTGCGCTGGACAAATCTATCATAAGAATTGAAGATTCTGTAATGGAAACTCTTTCTTTAACACCTCCGGAATTGGCAGCCGATATCTATAAAACAGGTATTTATCTTGCTGGTGGTGGTGCTTTATTGAGAGGTTTGGCAGACAGACTACACAAAAAGACTGGTCTTCCTGTTTTCGTGGCAGAAGATCCGTTAAGAGCTGTAGTTCGCGGAACGGGTATTGCGCTTAAGAATATGGATAAATTCAATTTCTTAATTAAATAATTTTAACTTTTACGACACTTTATCTGAATGGGATTTTTGCTGAGATTATTTTCGAAGAACTCTCTTTTTGTCTTCTTTATTTTCTTGCAAATCATTGCTCTGGTTCTGATATTCTCTAAGAATGCCATGCAGAGATCTTGGGTTGCCGGCCAGTCGGCTGCGTTAAACTCTAGGGTTTCCGGATATATTGATGAGGGAGTTACTTATCTTAAGCTAAAACAGGTTAACGAAGATCTTGTAGCTCAAAATAAGGCCCTGATGGTAGAACTGTACGGAAAAGAGGGCGCCAAGAATCCGGTATTCAGAAAAGTTCATGATACTTTAGGAGGAGGACAAATCTATACATTTGTAGACGGAGAAATAGTTTTCAACAGTATTAATAGAAGAAACAACTATTTTACCATTAACCGTGGTAGAAGAGACGGCGTTTATCCTCAAATGGGAGTTATGGCTCCGAGAGGTATTGCGGGAATCGTTATTAATTCTACAGATAGTTATGCGTTGGTTCAGTCTGTTTTAAGTGTAAACACAATCAGAATTAATGCTGCTCTTAAAAACTCAGGATATTTTGGAACATTAACTTGGAGTGGTGATAACTCCCGAGTAATGCACTTGGCAGACGTTCCTAAATATGTTGCTTTAAAAATTGGGGACAGCGTTGTAACAGACGGCAAGTCGGCAATTTTCCCTAAAGGAGTGATGATTGGTACAATTGCGGGTTACTCCGTTGATAATAAAACAGGTTTTTGGGATATTTCGGTTGAGCTTAGTGAAAAAATGGGCGCTCTGAATAAGATTTTTGTTGTTAAAAACCTTAAGAAAGCTGAAGTTCAAAAGATTCAGGATACAATGCAAGCTGTAATAAAAAAGGAAAATGATTAGCAGGACTTTATTTACGGACATATTAATCATGATATTTCTTGTTGCATTACAGATCTTTGTATTGAACAGGATTGTTATTTTCGGAAAATATACTCCGGTGTTATATCCTGTGTTCGTTATGTTTTATCCTTTTTTCAGAAATAAATATCAATTTTTAGCTTTAAGTTTCTTAATCGGGCTTTCTGTTGATGCATTCTTGTCCACATGGGGAATCAATGCATTTGCAACTACTTTGATCGCTTATTACAGAACCTTGATTTTCAGGACATCTACAGATACATCTACAGACTTTTTCTCTTTTCAGTCCCTTCAATGGGCGCAGTTTTTAGTGTTTCTGTTTTCAAGTATATTCTTGCACCAACTTTTTGTACAATATATTGAATTCTTTAAGTTTAGCAGAATTTTTGAAATATTACTTAATGTGTTGGTAACAAGCATAATTTCATTTATATTTATCGTTATTTACGCATTAATATTTAAAATCAAACAAAAAGTTTGAACACACGTTATTTAAAAATCTTTTCCGCCCTTGCTGTCATCGCTCTTATTTTTGTGGCGAGACTTGCTTATTTGCAGTTATTTACCGATCGCTATGCACTTAATGCGGCCAATACTTCCATTAAAACGGAGTACGTTATTCCTCAACGAGGCGTAATTTTCGACAGAAACGGTAAAATCATGGTGGGCAACCAGCCGGCTTATGAGATTTCGTTTACTCAAGCCTTAATGAAACCTGATTTTGATACATTGGCTTTTTGCAGCTTAATGAAAATCGATAAGAATGATTTCATTAAAAGAATTAATATCATTAAAAAAGAAAAATATTATTCTAAGCTGACTCCGATGACTTTTTTGAAGGATCTCAGCAGAGAAGATATTGCCAGAGTACAGGAAATTATATTTAAATATCCTGCGTTCAGTATCGTTTCAAGACCTCAGCGACAATATGAAGTTTCTACTTCCGGAAACCTTTTGGGTTATACGAGTGAGGTGAATGAAAGAGATATTAAAAAAGATTCTACCTATTATTTGCCTGGAGATTTCGCAGGAAAATCAGGAGTTGAAAAATCATACGAAAAAGAACTTCGTGGAATAAAGGGAATTAAATATATTCAAAAGGATATCAGACTTAGAAATATTGGTTCTTACAAAGATGGAACTTTAGATAAAGATGTAGTAACAGGTAAAGATATTACGCTTACCATTGATTACGACCTTCAAAGAATGGCCGAAGAAATGCTTGTGAATAAACACGGAGCCATCGTTGCCATCGATCCGAATAACGGTGAAATTTTAACCTTGGCAACCGGACCGGATATTGATCCCAATGTTTTCACAGGCCCGAATAAGTCTAGAAATTTATACGCTTTATCAAAAGATACCCTTTACGAAAATAAACCAACTTTTGACAGATCGCTTCAGGCGGCTTATCCACCAGGTTCAACATTCAAATTATTGACTGCCCTTTCTGCAATGCAGATGGGAGTAATGGATGAAAATACTATTTTTCCGTGTGGAGGAGGATTTAATTATAGAGGATTAAGAATTAAAGGTCACGGGGGTGCAGATCCTTTGATACCGGCGATACAGATTTCAAGTAACTGTTATTTTTCATATGCTTATTTAGCTATTATGAATAAATATCCGGGAAATCCGTCAAAAGGAGTTGATGAATGGAAAAAAATCCTGAATAGCTTTGGAGTAGGAGAATTCCTAAACAATGACTTAGCTGTTGGAGCTAAAGGCAGAATTCCTTCCGGGGAATTTTATGAAAAAAGAATGCAGTCCATCTATAAAGCAAGTGGAGCCAAAAAAGATCCTAAAAACTGGGATGCTTTGGCTACCGGAGCTGTTTTCAACGGAATGGGGCAGGGAGATGTTTTGGTAACACCTTTACAATTGGCCAATTATGTTGGAGCTATTGCCAATAAAGGTTGGTATTACACACCTCACATCGTAAAAGCAATTGATGGAAAACCAAATCCAGATAAAAGATTTAAAACTAAACATAAAACACTTGTTGATCCAAAACACTTTGAGCCTGTTCTAAAAGGAATGGAAGCCGTAGTTTTAAGGGGAACAGCAAGAGGATTAAAATCAAACGACTTTACACAATTAGCAAAAACAGGTACCGCACAGGTTCCTCAGGGAAAAGATAACTCCATTTTCGTGTTGATCGCTCCGGCTGATAAACCTAAAATAGTTGTTGTTGCCGTAATGGAACATGCTGGTTTTGGAGCAACTTGGGCGGGTCCGGCTTGTACCGTAATTGCTGAAAAATATATTACAGGAGATCTGAAAAGAGAAAATCTTTACAAAAAGATGATTACTTCAAGCTTTATGCCTGAATATAAAAGACAATGGATCGCAGATTTAAAACGTAAAGGATTATATGTAGATCCAAAACCGGATTCTGTAAAACTGAAAAAAATTCAGGACAGTCTTAATTTTATTAAAGAACAGAAAGCGAAACTGCAGAAAAAGATAGACGAAGAAACCAAAAACATCAAAACCACGAAGCAATGAAATGGACAGAGGGAATAGATAAGTTGGGTCTTGGTTTATACTTCATGCTTTGCATTTTTGCCATCGCGAATATTTACAGTGTTGACCAGAAATTAGGCGAAAAACAATTGATTTTTTTTGGTATTTCGGTATTTGTGGGACTTATCATTTTTTTCGGAAGAAGTAAGTTTTTCGAAAATATGGCGGGTATTTTTTACATCGGCGGAGTCTTGCTGCTTATCGGTCTTTTTCCTTTTGGTAAAGAGATTTTAGGGCAAAAAAACTGGTATAAATTCGGAAGTTTTACCATGCAGCCTGTAGAGTTTGCTAAAATCGGGACGACGCTTATGGTGGCCAATTATGTTTCCGGACCGGATTTTAATTTAAGTAACAGAAGATCTCTTTTAACGATATTGGCGATTATTGCTATTCCTGCGGTTGTTGTTTTGGCAATTCCCGATGTAGGTTCCTTATTGGTTTTTACAGCATTTTTTATTGCTTTATATAGAGAAGGATTAAGTGGTTTGCTTTTCGGTATCGGATTCCTTTTTGCGGGAGTTTTCTTAGTGTCCTTAGCTATAAATCCTATTTACGTTGTTGTTGCTATTTTAGTGATTGCAGCGGGATGGATTGCCATGAACTACTATAAAATGTCTTGGGATGTAATTTCCATCGCGAGTATTATTGGGTCTATTGTTTTATTATGTGGATTGGCTTTTGGTTCACCATATATTTTAGAAAAACTTCCAAAACACCAGAGAGAAAGGATTGAAGTTCTTTTTAAAGGTGAAAAAGCATTTAGAGATACTTCCGGTTACAACTTGTTATATTCTAAAACAGCTATAGGCTCCGGAGGAATTTTAGGGAAAGGATATCGTGAAGGTTCTGTTACCCAAGGAAAATTCGTTCCCGAGCAGGAAACCGATTATATTTTCTGTACAGTTGGTGAAGAATGGGGCTTTGTAGGCAGTGCAGTTCTTGTGCTTTGCTACATGGTTTACATTGGGAGGATCTATTATCTCGCAGAACAGCAGAAATCTATATTTAATCGAGTTTTCGGGTATTGTTTTGCCTCGATTCTTTTAATGCACTTTACGATCAATTTAGGCATGGTTATGGGGCTTTTCCCGACCGTTGGGATTCCGTTGCCGTACTTTAGTTATGGTGGAAGTTCTCTTTTAGCCTTTTCGATCATGACTTTTATTTTCTTTAAATTAAATTATGCTGATAAGAATAGCTTGGTTTAAGAGGGAAGTTTGAAGTTGGGTGATGGAAGTTTACAAATATTCCGTTAGTTTTTAAATTTAAAATCTACGATATCTGCAGAATCTGCGGAGAATAAATCATTAATAAAATCAATACGCTTTATGAAAGAAGCATACATTCTTGACCAAAATTTCGAAAACACCGATTTTGGAAAATCTCCATTGGAAAAAGGCGAATATGAAAATTGTACTTTCCTTAATTGTAATTTTGAATATGTAAATCTATCCGAATTTAAATTTACCGACTGTGAATTCATCGGATGCAATTTAAGTATGGTAAAGCTTTCAAACACAGCTTTTCGTGATGTAATTTTTAAAGGATGTAAAATGTTCGGACTTCAGTTTAGTGATTGCAACGAATTTGGATTATCATTTAAGTTTGATGAATGCTCTCTGAATAATTCCACCTTCTATAAAACAACGATTAAAAAGACGCTTTTTAAAAATTCAAAATTAATTGAAGTTGATTTTGAAGAATGTGATCTTTCAAACTCAATATTTACAAACTGTGATCTTGCAGGCGCTGTATTTGTGAATTCAAACCTTGAGAAAACAGATTTCAGAACTTCTATCAGTTATTCCATAGATCCGAACATTAATAAGCTTAAAAAGGCTAAATTCTCACTTTCTGAGGTGCATGGTTTATTATATAAGCTCGATATACAAATAGAGAGAAATAGTTAGTTTTAGAAGCTAGATACTAGAAATTAGAAGTTAGTATTAGAGATACTAAAATTTCCCTTCTCTGAAAGGATAGATTTCAAATCAACGAAAACCTCATCAACAATAAAAAAACCATCAAAAATTTTGATGGTTTCATTATTTAAATCAATTATTTAAAATTAAAAACTTGTTGCGGCTGTCGCTGTTGTTGCAGCTAGGTTGTTGTAAGCTTCTCCGTTTTCGTTGATCACTCTTTTTGCGAATCTGAACTTAGGTCCCCAATAAGAATCATTAAGAGAAGAAATCATAACACCTTTTGAAGTGGCTGCATGGATGAATTTGATTTCACCTTCTTCAGAAACACTTTCTACAATACCTACGTGAGAAATTCTTCTACCGTGAGAAAAGAAAATCAAATCTCCTTTCTGTAGGTTCTCTTTCTCTATCTTTTCTCCTTCCTGAGCCTGAGAAGCTGCTACTCTTGGTAAGCTAAGCCCTGCTGCTGCTCCGAATACAGAAAGCACAAAAGCTGAACAGTCTATACCGTTTCTCGTCATTCCTCCGTATCTGTAAGGAGTTCCCAGGTATGTTTCAGCTTCCGTTAGGATATTGTCTATTGTTTTGTTGTATTTTACTACTTTAGCAATGCCTGCATTTTTAATAGAATTTTTTGCATTTGCTATAGATGCCGCTTTTTCTGCTAGAAAAGAGTTAATAAGTCTTTGCTTATCCTGCTCCATTTTGTTTGTATCTAGTGAAGCTAGTTTGGCATCTGTTTTGTATTCTTTAGAGTAAGTTGCTGGTTTTGAAACTACATAATTTGTAACGCAAGATTGTAGTGAGACTGTAGAAACTAAAGCTACTAAATAAGACAAAACTCTTTTCTTCATATACATATTTATTACCGTGTTAAAGGGATATTTATTTCAAAAGCCTTACAAAAGTAGAGATTCCGAGTAAAACGAGCCCGATATGATTATTATCAGGTTCTGTATTTAACATATTTTAACATATACTTTAAGTATGTTAAAGAAAAACAAACCGCTACGTCCCATTTTTGGTGAATGAGCGGTTTTTTTTATTATGATTCTTTAACATAATAATTGATATTTCCTCTATTAATCATAGTTGAGTTTTTAAAGCTCCAATTTTCAGACTGTTAATAAATCAAAAAAAACTCCCCGGAAAAAACCGAGGAGTTTAACTAATATGGAACTTTACAGATGTTATCTTGTAAATAACATTTCTCTATATTTCGTCATTGGCCAAAGCTCATCATCAACCATCATTTCAAGATCGTCAGACGCTTCTCTGATCGGATCAAATAATGGAATTACATTCGTGCAGTATACTTCTGCTTGCTTTTGGCTGTCAGACGTTGCTTTTGCAGCTTCTCTCGCTTTCATAAGATCTTCAACACCTAACTTGATTTTAGAAATGTTTTCAGAAATCTGAGTAATTAAACTCATTTGTTCTTTTGCTAATTTTTTGAATTCTTTGTCTTCAAAAATTTCCTTAAGACCTTTTACGTTCTCAATTAATCTGTTTTGATAATTTAAAGCTGAAGGAATAATGTGGTTTCTTGCGATATCGCTTAAAACTCTTGCTTCAATATCAATAACTGTAGAATATTTTTCTAATTTGATCTCGTTTCTTGCTTCAACTTCTCTGTGAGTGAAAATTCCCATTTCCTCGTAAAGATCTACAAACTTCTGATCCATTTCTTGCTTTAAAGCTTCTGGAGTAGTTTTTAAATTGTTCAAGCCTCTTTTCTCAGCTTCTTTTGCCCAGTCGTCAGAATATCCATCACCTTCAAACATAATGTTTTTAGATTGCTTGATATATTCTCTTAGTACGTTGAAAATAGCTTCGTCTTTCTTCAATCCTGTTTCAATTAAAGCATCAACTTCTTTTTTGAAATCGTTTAATTGTTTTGCAGCAATGGTGTTCATTACCGTCATCGATTCTGCGCAGTTTGCAGAAGAACCTACCGCTCTGATCTCGAATTTATTTCCTGTAAATGCAAATGGAGACGTTCTGTTTCTGTCAGTATTATCTAATAGAATTTCAGGAATTTTTCCAACTACATTTAGTTTTAAATCTGTTTTTTCGTCCGGAGAAAGTTTACCTTCCGTTACTTTTTCCAATTCTTCTAACACTCTGAACAACTGACTTCCGATAAATACAGAAATAATTGCCGGTGGAGCTTCGTTAGCACCTAATCTGTGGTCATTGCTTGCAGAAGCGATACTTGCTCTTAAAAGATCAGCATATTCGTGAACAGCTTTAATTGCATTAACGAAGAATGTTAAGAACTGTAAGTTTTTCTTAGGGTTTTTTCCTGGGCTTAATAGGTTTTCACCTGTATCAGTAGCTAAAGACCAGTTGTTGTGTTTTCCACTTCCGTTTACTCCTGCGAATGGTTTTTCGTGGAATAAAATATGGAAATGGTGTCTGTGAGCAATTCTTGCCATAACATCCATCAACAAAGAGTTGTGGTCTACAGCAACGTTTACTTCCTCAAACATTGGAGCCAGCTCAAATTGGTTTGGAGCTACCTCGTTGTGTCTTGTTGTTACAGGAATACCTAACTTCATACATTCGATTTCCAATTCTTTCATGAAGTTCATTACTCTTGTAGGAATTGAACCGAAATAATGGTCATCTAGCTGTTGTCCTTTTGCAGGAGAGTGTCCTAATAAAGTTTTTCCTGTTAATACCAAGTCAGGACGAGATTGGTATAATGCAGAGTCAACCAAGAAATATTCTTGCTCCCAACCTAAAGTAGGAGTTACTTTTGTTACGTTTTTGTCGAAATACTGCATTACGTTTGTTGCAGCTTCATCCACAGCGTTCAAAGCTCTTAAAAGAGGTGCTTTATAATCTAAAGTTTCTCCTGTATAAGAGATGAAGATTGAAGGAATACAAAGAGTAGTTCCCATAATAAAAGCAGGAGATGTAGGATCCCAAGCAGTATATCCTCTAGCTTCGAAAGTATTTCTGATTCCTCCGTTCGGGAAAGAAGATGCATCAGGCTCTTGTTGGATCAACATTCCGCCGCTGAATCTTTCGATCGCTCTACCACCTTCGATTGGTGTGAAGAATGAATCGTGCTTTTCTGCAGTACTTCCTGTTAAAGGCTGAAACCAGTGCGTGTAATGTGTTACTCCTTTGCTCATTGCCCAATCTTTCATAGCTACTGCTACCTGATCTGCAATTAATCTCTGGATTTTACTTCCTTTTTTAATAGCATCCATAATAGATTGGAATGCTTCTTTTGTTAAATATTCTCTCATTGTGTTTTCAGAGAATACATTTTCACAAAATAATTCTGACAATTTCGCAGGAATTTCTACTGAATTATCTTTTCTAAAGTCCTTGAATGGTAATGTTTCTAATGCTTTAAATCTTAAAGTTGACATATTAAGGTTGTATTTTGTGGGGCAAATTTACAAAAAAAATAGATTCAAAATATTTTTACCCTAATATTTTTAGGGGTGTCTGTGAAATTTATAAAAATTTAAACAATAATTTAATTTTTAAACCTCATCAAATCCTTATTATGTTAAGTCGTTTGTTAAAAGATACTTAAAATAAGTTGAGGGGAGATTTCGTATATTTGTGTGAAATTTATTTTATGACAAATTCTAGAGCAAGAGAAACAACAGAGGCAATTGAAAGACTATACATCTCTATGAGACATTTATTTTATAGAGGATTTTTCAAGCCGGCGGGTGTTTCTGGAGAAAGTATTAGAAGTTTGTTGAAAACAATCAATCCTGAAATTTATGGTACCATGAATGTTCCAAACAAATTGGAGCTAGATGGTTTGATGTATGTTTTAGACAGACTTCCGGAGGGAATTGAGGAATGTGCTTTTATTCATCTTACATCAGATGAGGGTTTTGATAAAGGAAGTTTCGAACCAATTGTACCTAAAAAAAGAAGAAGAAACTGTTACAGAATAGACGAACACCAGATGAACATCGAAGTTCTTTTGGGACGTTCAGAAATCTATGACATTCTTACTCACTTAACATTCTTATTTATAGAAGCGGACAAAATCCGTAATCTGGCGTTCATTCAGGACGAAAACTGGAAGCCGACACGTGCTTTCAAAATTATCGAAGAAGTAGTAAAAGGTGAAAAACAATTCAGCAGAAGAGAAAAAGAGGTTGCTCTTATTCACCTATCATCTTTAATAGGAAGAACTTTTGATGAAACATTAAGAGCTTATAATACTTTCGGAGACGATAATAATCCAGACCGTTTGTTTAAGATCATTTACAACTTAGGAAAAGTAAGTTTGGAAGATGCTAAACAAAGCAGAGAAAGAGAAATTCATTTCAGTGCTATATTAAAGGAAAGAGTAGGTCATCATTATTTTGGTGAAAAATGGGCCAATAAAGTGAAAGAAGTTTTATTTGAAAATGATCTTCACATGCGCCCGCTACATATTATTTCTGCGAACATGCACTCAGTTAAAAATATGCTGTACGGAAATGATGCCTTAAAGAAAAAAGATCACAAAGAAGTAGACTATAAAATGTACGGAGATATTTCCGACAAGAAAGATCTTCGTGATAAGGTTTCAAAATATGCATTAGATCAAGGTTTAATTTATATTGATGATAAAAGTGGAAGTAATATCGATGTTCAGATCATTGATTTAAGCAAAACAGAACTTAAAAATACACCGTTCGGTCATATTAAATATGGCGGAGACGATGTAATTATGGTTTTCGATTACGCTTTCGGAGAACAGGCTTTTGAGGTGATGGATGAATTATTGAGACCTTTCGAACAAAAAGGAGAGGTTTATATGATGAAAGTTAAATCTGTTTCTATCATGGGTAAAGCCGGAATTTTAGAAGGTGCAAAAGGAGACATCATGATTCCAACTTCTCATATTTTTGAAGGTACAGCAGATAACTATCCTTTTGAAAATGCTTTAAAACTGGATGATTTTAAAGATGATGAATTAAAAGCTTTTGAAGGAACGATGATCACTGTTTTAGGAACATCACTTCAAAACAGAGATATTTTATCCTATTTTATGCATACTTCATGGAAGGCAATCGGACTTGAAATGGAAGGTGCGCATTACCAGAAAGCAATTCAGGTGGCGTCAAAAATCAGACATCACATTGCGCCGGATCTTTTTGTTTGCTATGCTTACTATGCTTCGGATAATCCTTTGGAAACGGGAAGTACACTATCTTCAGGAGGTTTAGGACTTACAGGTGTAAAACCAACATATCTGATTACATTGAAAATTTTAGAAAAGATTTTAGAAAGCGGAAAGAAATTACCTGCTAAAAAATAATTTGGTTATTTTAATTAAGAATTATCCTTCAAGGTTTTTAAAACCTTGAAGGATTTTTTATTTCCCACAGATCGCACAGATTTTCACAGATGATTGCGCATATCTTTTAATTCAGAGTTAAAATATAACATAAACATCTGTGAAAATCTGTGCGATCTGTTGGAGAAATTCAAAAAGAATCAATGAGAGAAAAAATAATTATCTTTAAAAAAATTAAAAATAATGAGTTCAGTTTTACAATTATCAAAAAGATTCAGAGAAGTTTTGCTTGATGGTTTCTGGATTGCAAATACCAATTTTAAAGACCAGCTTAAAGATGTGACCTGGGAACAGGCCATAACAAAAGTAAGTTCTCTGAATACGATTGCAATGCTTACTTTTCATATTCATTATTATATTTCAGGACTTATTAATGTGTTTGAAGGCGGCGATCTTGAAATTAAAGATAAATACAGTTTTGATCTTCCTCCAATTAAATCTCAGGAACAATGGGACGAATTATTAAATCAATTATGGATCGATTCTGAAAAATTTGTAACATTATTAGAACAAATGCCTGATTCTAAAATGGATGAAATTTTTGTAGATGAAAAATACGGAACTTATCTCAGGAATATTGATGGAATGATTGAACATTCTTATTATCATCTAGGACAGATTACTTTGATTAAAAAATTGATTTTGTTTAAACACAAATAGCACTAATTTTCTCACGAATAACACGAATATTATTTGTGTTTAAAATTGTGAATTCATTTGTGATATTCGTGTTTAAGTATTTAACAAATCCAATTAAAATTCATCTAAAACTAGATCAAACAGAATAAAACCTCAACATAACTCCATTTTTTAGGTCTTATTTTAATTACTTATCTTTAAAAAAATAAAATTTTAAATGAAAAAATCGGTTGCAATCCTATTTGCATTTATCATTTCTCAATTTCAGGCACAGCAGACGCCTTATTATCAGCAGGCTGCGAAGTACAAGATGGATATTGATGTTAATGCGGAAAAATTTACTTATCAGGGAAATCAAACTTTAGAATACACCAACAACTCTCCGGACGAGCTGAACGTTGTGTATTTCCATTTATACTGGAATGCTTTTAAACCTAATTCAATGATGGATCAAAGAGTGGCTAGCCAAGGTAAAAATGGGGATTCAAGATTGCAAAAAGATGGAATTTCAAGATTGGCTTCTATTCCGAAAAATGAAGAGGGCGCTCAAAATATTCACTGGATCAAACAAAACGGACAAAACCTGAAGTTTGAAATTCAGGAAACGATCATGAAGGTATATTTGGCAGAACCTATCAAGCCAAATTCTACAACCAATTTCACAATGGAATGGGATGCCGTGATACCTCAACAGATCAGACGAAGCGGAAGAAATAACAAAGAGGGTGTTGATATGACCATGACGCAATGGTACCCTAAAATTTCAGAATACGATTATGACGGATGGGCTACTTTCGATTATTTAGGAAGAGAATTTCATGCACCATTCTCTGACTTTGATGTAACGATTAAAATCAATAAAGATTATGTGATCGGGGCAGGGGGAATCCTTGAAAATCCTACAGAAGTAAAAGGTTACGATGCCAATGCAAAGATCAAAACCGAAAAAGATAAAAAAGCAACTTGGAGATGGACCGCTAAAAATATGCTGGATTTCGCTTGGAGTGCAGACAGAGATTATGTTGTAAAAAGTTTTGATGTTCCGGAAGGACCAAAAGTTTTCTTGGTTTATCAAAACAATGATAAAACAAAAGCTTGGGAAGAAGCTCCGGCTTATCTTACAAAATATTTCCAGATTATGAATGCTCATTTCGGGAAATATGTATATCCGACTTACGCTTTCATCCAAGGTGGAGACGGCGGAATGGAGTATGGAATGTGTACAATGATCTTGGGTGAAGCTAAAAATATCAAAGATTTAATGGGATTAATGGCTCACGAAGGCTCTCACTCATGGTATCAGCAGATGTTGGCGACCAACGAATCGATGCGTCCGTGGATGGATGAAGGATTTACAAGCTACGCGGAAGGGTACACCATGTATCAGTTATTTCCGGAAGAGTTGCCGAATCCTTTTGCTAAAACATTGGATGCTTACAGAAAATTCCTACAAAAAAAGATTGAAGAACCTGCAGTTTGGTTAGGTGATCATCACGATAACGGAACCTCTTATACCTATTCGACTTATGTGAAAGGAGAATTATATTTGGTTGAATTAGGCTACATTATTGGTGAGCAGAATCTAGCCGAAACCTTGAAGCAATACTACGATCAATGGAGCATGAAACATCCTACAGACAGAGATTTTCTTCACATTGCTCAGAAAGTTTCAGGTATGGATTTGAAATGGTTCCATCATTACTGGATCAATACCACAAAAACGATCGATTACGGAATTAAGGATGTAAAATACGACGCAAAATCTACAACGATTACGTTGGTTAATAACGGACAGGTTCCGATGCCGATCGATTTCAGTGTAATGACTACGGATAAAAAGATTGTTACATATCAAATTCCAACAAATCTTACTCACACGTGGAAGTCGAAAGATGCTTATGGTGATTTCAAAACAGTAGCGTATTGGCCTTTTACACAGAAGGAATATACGTTAACAATTCCTTACACGAAGGCTCAATTATCTGTTCTGGGAATAGATTTCAGTCAGAGAATTGCAGATGTGAATATGGAAGATAACTTTTTAGAAGTGAAATAGTAGAAAATAAAATATATAAAGGAGTGTTGGAAAATACTCCTTTTATTTTTTATAAATTTGAAATTATTTTTAAATAAATGAATTCAATCGTAATCAACGTAGGAAACAGCAATATCAGATTTGGTCTTTTTGATGATGACAATTGTGATATTTCGTGGGTGATCAATACAAAACCTTACAGAACGGCGGACGAGCTTTATGTTCAGATGTTGATGCTGTATCAGACCTATAAAGTAGAGCCAAAAGACATCACTAAAGTTATTATAGGATCGGTGGTTCCTCAGCTTACTAAAGTGGTGAGTTCGGCGATAAAAAAGATCCACGGAATTCTTCCTGTGATTGTTGACAGAAGTACGCCTTCAGGAGTTGTGGCAAAATCTAAGCAGATGGGAACGGATATTTATGCCAATCTTGTCGCTGCACACAATTTGTATCCTGACAGAAAGAAAATCATTATAGATTTTGGAACTGCTCTTACAGCAAGTTGCGTAACGGAAACGGGTGAAACTTTGGGCGTAATTATCGCTCCGGGAATTATCACAGCATTGAATTCTTTAATCAGTCAAACTGCCCAGCTTCCTGAAATTGAATTAAAAAAGCCAAAAACCGTTTTAGGATTAGACACAGTAACCTGCATGCAAAGCGGGATGGTTTATGGGTTTTTAGGAATGGTAGAAGGTTTTATCGACAGAATTAACGATGAGGTGAATGACGATTGTTTTGTGATCGCAACCGGCGGTGTTTCGCACGTCTACAAGCCTTTGACGAATAAAATACACATCACAGACAGACTTCATACCTTGAAAGGATTATACTTTTTAGGAAAAGATTTATAAATGAAAGAATTTCCAAGAATAGAAACAGAACGACTGATTCTCTCTCAATTGAAAGAGGAAGATCTTCCTTTGGTGGTTGAATATCTCCAATCGAAAATTTTTTCTGATCTTACCTCAAATATTCCTTCTCCATATACAGAAGAAGATGCTCAATTTTGGTTGAAAAATTCTCAACAGGCTTTCGAAAGCGGATCAGGATTTACTTTCGCGATCCGAAATCAAGACGATCAAATTATTGGAGCAATCGGACTTCACGATAGAGGAGACGACAAGGCAGAACTCGGATATTGGCTTGGAGCTTCGTTTTGGAACAAAGGTTATATTACAGAAGCCGGAAAAGCGATTATAGATTTTGGATTTAATGAATTGAATTTAAACAAGATCTACGCCACCCATTTACTACACAATCCAGCATCAGGAAAGGTCTTGGAAAAAATAGGAATGGAAAAAGAAGCCTTATTGAAACAACATTTAAAGAAAAACGGAGAGTACTTTGATATTCCGATGTATTCTGTTTTTAGAAATAAAGATTAACGCTTAGATTTAAAAAACTCCTTAACGATTGAAGAACACTCATTTTCCATAACTCCAACAACCATTTCTGTTTTTGGATGAAGCGAAAGATGTTTGTTGATAAATCCTCTTTGCTCATCTCGAGCTCCAATTACAACTTTTGAGATCTGCGACCAGGAAAGCGCTCCCGAACACATCACACAGGGCTCCAGTGTCACATAAAGCGTACAGTTTTTTAAATATTTTCCGCCAAGAAAGTTCGCGGCTGAGGTTATGGCCTGCATTTCGGCATGAGCCGTAACATCATTCAGAGTTTCTGTAAGGTTGTGAGCCCTCGCGATCACTCGATTATTAGAAACTATGACACAGCCGATAGGAACCTCATCTTTTTCCAATGCAATTTCAGCTTCCTGGAAAGCCATTTTCATATAATATTCGTCGGTAAACATTAATTATTCGATATTCAAAGTTAGAGGAAGTTTAAAACGAAATCTTACCGCATCCCCATTAATTGTTGCAGGCGAAAACTTCGATGAAATAGAATATAAAGCGATCTCGGCCTGTCTGTTGAAAGTGAAATTATCACCCTGAGCCTGAACATTGCTAATACTTCCGTCTTTTTCAACAATAAAAGCAACATTGGTTTTAATTATTTTTAAATCTGAATGAACGCCATCTGAATAAAAAAGATCGACAACTTCCTTTCTTAAAGCATCAACTCCACCCGGATAGGCTGCCGTTTTATCTGTCGTTGCTTTGAGTTCGGAAGGATCTTGAGGATTGGTATTTTTCTTCTGAATTCTGGCAAGATCTTCAATATTTTTCACTTTTAATAAAGCTCCGATCAAGGCTACATTTTCAATACTGTCCATTTTCTTCATGAAAAAACGGAAGTCATTTTTTATGGCAGATTTGTTAAAAACATTGGTTTCGGCGTCGAACTTTTTCTTAAACTCGGTTCCCAACATGCTTCGGTGATTGTTGTAATAGTTCTTCACTTGTTTAAAATCCTCCGTCTGTTGCGAAAAACAAAAGGAAGAAATGAGGCAAAACAGGTAAAGAAATAATGCTTTCAAATTGATATATTTATGTAAAAATAATCAAAAAAAGATTAAAAATAATAAATATTTTTAGAGCTCTGAGTATCTGTTTAAAGACTCCTGCAAATGATTGCGGATGTCGTCAACTAAGGTTTTAGGTTCTAAAACAGTAACTTCTTTTCCGTAAGACAGAATTTCCTGCATAAAGTCGTAAGTTGGGTGTAAGAAAAACTCAAAAAACGTTTCTTCAAGGGTTGCTTTTGTCTCTTGTTGTGACTGATGAAGCGGAAAACTTTTAATATATTCTCCCTGATGTTTAGTACATTTAAGAACAATTTTCTGAGGATTTTGCTCCGTTAAATTCATCACTCCGAAAGCATTTTTAAAATGTTCTCTGAAATTATAACTATACTTTTCACGGAACTTATTTTTATCAACATCAAGATAATTAATTCTGTCTAAACCGAAAGATTTCAACGCTTTATCCTTAGTGTCGATCGCAATAAGATACCATCTGTCTTTGGATTCTTTCAACGCCAAAGGATGAACTTTTCGGGAAGTCATCAGTTTGTTTTTATAGTTGTAATGCTCAAAAGTCACGACTCTTTTATTACGAATGGCGAAGAAAAGATCATAAAAATGTTCTACTCCGGTCGGTTTTCGAGATTCAAAAAAGATGAAATTGGAGAAATCGGGATGAAGATTCAGCGCGTTGCTTACCTGAAAAGATTCTAATAGTTTTTGGTTGTATTCATCCACTTCCATGATCGGTCGGCTCTCGATATAATATCGATTATCACCTTTCTTTTTGTTATGAATGGAAAGGTTGAAAAGACCTAAAATCTCACGAATATCCCTCTGCAAGGTACGGATAGAGTAGCTCTTAATATCTGCATCCTGAAATTCAAAAGAGTTTAAAAGATAGTCCTCCAGCTGCGAATACGTTGCCGGAGAACTTTCTAATCTTTTTATAATTAAGGCATATCTTGTCAGGTAAAAGTCTTTTTTCATGAATGAATTTTATAAGACAAATATATGGGGTTAATGCGACAAAAGGTGTCGTGTTTTATTTTTTTGTGGAAATTATTTGTAATCAAATTTATCCTCATCAGGGTGCCAATAAAGATCTAAACTTGGTGTCATTGTTCAATTTTCATAGTCTTGTATATAGCTTTCTATGCTACCTGCAGTGCCAAAACCAACTACCCTTCCGGATTTTTTTTTCTACTAAGAACTGGGAGTTTCCTACCAAAGATTTATTAAAATTTCCGGTTAATATATATTCTTTGGACTGATAATCATAAATATTACCATACGGTTTTTGATAGTCTCTTCGGTCAAGATTACTACTTCAATGTCCGATCCTCCAAAATGTTCTGCTTTGCTTTTCAAATAACGATCTGCTATTGCTAGCATTTCTTGGTCTGTTAACATAGTTTATTAATAGATAAATTATTATAAAAGTGATTACAATAATTTGTGTTTTGGAATAAATCTATTTTTCATACGGTTTTTTTAAAAAAGTAGTTTTTCTAGGATGGACTTTATAGAAATCTAATACAAATTGATAAATTTCTTTTATTTCATCTTTACTGAGAGATTGATTAAATTCTATATGTTTTTCTTTTAATACAAAAATATCTTTTAATTCTGGTAAATACTTAAACAGTAGTTCAAATTCATTATAAATATTTTGAATAATATCCTCTGTCATAAATTCATCCTCGTAATAAACATATTTTTCTAAATCTGTATCTTTTAAGTGATGTACTGGATCTATCCAACCTATTAAATCATATAATCTGTTGACTATAATTTCCTCTCCTAATTTTTCCTCTCCTTTTTTTACATAAATATCATCTTTTTTAAATTTTCTTGTATATAAAAACGACAAGATCTCTAATAATAATTTTTTAATGACAGTGCTCATTGTACAACTTTTAAATAATGCTATATGATTTTTTGATAATACTATCTATAACTACTTTAATACTTTCATCTTATTCATCCAATCTTTTACCTTTTATATTTTTGGTTATTAAAAAACACCAAAATGCAGCAGTAAACTTACTGCTGTATTTGATTAAAGATTATATAGGTATTATTTATAATCAAATCTGTCTTCATCAGGATACCAATAAAGATCTAAACTCTTCCCCATAGTTCCATTTTCATAGGCTTTTACACTATCCTCTAATCTCATTGCCGAAGCAAAAGTAACTACCCTTCCTGTCTTTTTCTCTACTAAAAATGGAGCATTACCTCCCAATGCTTTATTAAAATCTCTTGTCAAAAGAAATTCTTTGGACTGATAGCGATAAATATTACCATAGTTTTTTTTAATTATTTCCTCCAATAATATTATAGGTTCAATATGTTTATCTACTATTCTTCTTATAAAACGTTCTGCTATGGCTAGCATTTCCTGGTCTGTTAACATAATTTATTATTTTTTTATTTTACCTGCTTTAGTATACTTAAATTGTCTATAACGTCTTTCAATAAAATTTTTCGATTCTTTGGAAGCTTTATCATATAAAATGAATTCTCCTGATTGTCCATCCAAAAAATACACTTTCTTATCCACTTTCACTGCTACAAAATAATGTCCATCTACTGATCCGCTTGGATTATAATGTGTAGCACCATAAATAATAGCAATTTCATCATCTCTCAGTAAAAATTCTAATCGATCAATTCCTGTAATATCACCAAATCTACCTGCTCCACATTTTTCTGCGACTTCCTCTAATCCTTGCATAAGCGATGGTTCAGCTAATTGTAAGTTTCCTGTTCTTAGATATTCTGCTATCACCTTTGCTGTATTCCCGCAATTTGATTTACCTATTTGAATAACTTCATCCCCTATAGATTTATGGTTAAAATGTGGCATCGCTTCTTTCATTTTTTCAAAGGGTTTTGCAATTATTTCTGAGAATTGTTTTGCTCCTTCTTCAAACGCAACTACCTTTTCTTTAACTTGTGTTTCTATTATTGATTCACCAAAGTTTCCTCCTTGATACCTAAATTGTTGTAAGACTTCCTCTTTCTCTTCTTTTGTAAGCTTTCTGGTTTTTCCGTTTTCTTCTATAACCACTCCATCAAGCTGTTTTTCTAAGTTGGAAAGATTCTGGTTGCCTTCAAATTTAGACATTTCACCAATGTCTTCAACCATTTTAAGAACTTTTTCTCTTGAGCCTTTTAGAAGCTTATATTTTCCAAAAACAAGCTGCCATTCTCCGGCTGTTCTTTCTACTCGCAATCCTAATTTATAAGCTAGTAGAATTAGTTCGTTTTTCGTAGAAAAATTTGCAAGCCAAGCGGATATCTCTTCAATTGCTTCTGTTGCTTTTCCCACTTTTCCTATTTTAGGAGAGGGCAGAAAGAGAGATAGAATCATACTTACTTCATAACATTGTTGATAGGAAAGTCTGTAGATAGAACCTTTGCTATTTTCAAAGTCATATTCGTTAAGCATGTCTAGTACATTTTGAGGTGTCATCATAAGAAAATCTAAGATGACTCTAAAAAACTGTTTAAATGTAGCTCTGTCTGAAAGTATTTGATACATACTGGGTAAAAGCATCGCAAGCCCATCTACAGTATCTACTAACGCATTCCAGAAACCACAGAATTCGGCATTTATGGCATATACCCAATCAACTTGTTTTTCTTTTATTTGGTAATATTCAAGATCTTCTTTTGAATAGGTATATTTTTCTATGGGAATGGTCGTGTTTACACCTAATGCTTTAAGCAATGCACCGTTCAAAATAGGATCAAATCCATTGACATCCGGTAAATAAGATTTTTCAGAAAGTCTGTATTCTTCAATGTCTTTAAACTCATTACGGAACTGATCTATAAAGAATTTTAACGGGGCTCCCATTTCATCAAAAAGGAAACCTACAACTTTTTGGTAATTATATTCTGTGAAAATTTCTTTATCAATGGCATTGATTATTTTCGCTTTTGACAAACCATATCGATTAAAATCACCTTTACTGAGATAAAGTTCCGAGATGCTATTAGCTAAGTCTTGTTTAAAGACATCCAAAACAGGATTTATAATTTCCTTTCCTGCCTTATCTTTTATTACATATCCTCCTGTAGAAATTAAATTTTCATTGTTAAGTTTTAAGCAATCAAAAATATCGCTTCCAAGATTGCATACTACAAATTCTACTTCTTTTTTATCAGGATTAGAAAATAAATGAAAAGTCATTAAATTAGCATCTTCTCCTTCCAGAAACCAATAGGAATTATTTAAAGTATTTTTAAGCTCATTATAACTGTAATTTATCAAATTCTGCCAGGAAGTATATGTTGTTTCTATTATTTTTGTTCGTTTGACTCCGCACATTTTATCCATGATTATTGATATTTAATGTTAATTTTATCATAGACTTCAGTGAATCCAATTTTTTCAAGATCTACATCATTAAAGTTTTTTTTGACAGCGATGTATTTGCCCTTTTTTTCTAAAAAACTTCTGAATGATCCTTCTACTGCTTTATAAAAAACACTTTCTTTTCCAAAGGGAGATTCCAGTGCATATTTGTTTTTATCTGATAATTTAGAGTTTGGGTAGTTTCCCTTTAAAACTTTATCAAAAGAATTTCCAAGAAGAGGATTATTTAATATTTCTAAACTCATTGTGTGATTTTTTGGTGTTAGATAAAAGGCAGAGTTTTTTAGGCTCTGCCATTACTATTTAATGAATTAACCTTTATGACAATATCATAGATTTACAATTTTACATACTGAGTACTTATAAAAACACTAACATTAGTGCTAGCCGGGAGAGAATCCATTAAACTAATTTGCCCATTGGATGCTTCTAAAAAAAATGATGTAAGTTTGCTAACCCATTGGGAATTTTCAATATATCTTATTTGCCCCATAATGAGGGTATTATCTTTGGGTCTGTATTCCGAAGGTATAATTCCTAACATATAAGCCGAACTGCTGCTTAGACTACCTATCGATAAATCTAGATATAATGCAATAAATGAACTTTTCTTGGATAGCATGTTTTTGTAGGCATAAATGTTCGGATAGGATGTTGTATTTAATGAAACGATATCCTTATCTATAACTGAATTCGATGTATCTTCCCATCCTATTGTACCATCGGGTCTTGCAACTACATTTTTAGTAAATGAACTATCTCCTGAGACATCTGATAATCCTGCAATGGAATAATTAAATCCGGATGTATTCACCGTCCAGTCAGCCCCTAATGTAAGACCTGCTCCTAGAACAGATGTTAAAGAAGAGTTGGCTATGTTTTTTCCTAAATTTTCAATAGGAAGCGTAGCAGCCTCTCCATACATGTTAACAGCAACAATTTTATTATAATCCTGAACATTTCCATCAATAAAAGGCCTATCTAGTTTGTTGTTTAGTTTCTGTCTTATATTAGTATTAAAATTTGCCTGATTTGTCATTCCTTCTGCAATTAGATAGACATTCGAAATGTTTACTTGATCTTCAAAGACGGCTGATGTTTTCAGATCTCCATTTTCATCAATCGCATAGTCTGTGTAAGTAGCTGCACCAAGTGCAGCTACTTGGTAAATTACATTCTTTTCTCTTGATTCAACAGGAGGTAATGCATTTACCCTTATAATTTTTCCTATGTTGGACATTTTTGTGATTTTTTAGTTAATAATTGATTTAAACCCAGTCTCCTGTAATGATTTTTTCTGTTGTATTATCTTGAACTCCCAAAAGATTACTGTTTGGTTCAAAATTGAATTTATCTTCAGTGATAACTTCAGAAGGAACTTCAAAATCGTCAGGATTTTCTGTTGTAAACGGCAGTGCATGAGCTACTTTTAATCCGATACTTTCTGCCTGAAGAATATTTAAAGTCGTTGGAAGTCTTGTGATCCAAGCTTTTCCTTGTTTAATACCTTTTGGTTCTTTCATTTCATCAACAATAGATAGATATAGCTCATCGCCAATTACAGGAACTTCACCGCCATTCCAGATTTTACCTGTTGCCAGATAGAACTGTACAGCATCTTCAAAACCTGGTCGAACGGTTGCTACCACTCTTGCCATACCACTTTGTAGGAAAGCTCTGAATAAAGGATCTGTATTTTCAGATTGATATAGCTCTGTCCAGTTTTGTTTATTTCCCCAATAATATGGGTACAGATAATAAGAAAGATTTTCCCATTCAAATGCCTGTTCCATGAATTTTACAAAAGCAGTGTATTTATCAAGCTTAGCAGTAAGATTGGTTTCATAATCTCTAAATGTACTTCCTTGAGTTAATCCTGTAAGTCCATATCCATGAGTAGAATCGGTTGCTCTGTCGGCCATATAAGAAATACAGTTTTTACGCAATACTGTGTTTTCAATCTGTCTGTAGAAATTAGGGTTTGAATCTTTGATTACTACTGCTTTGTTTTGTTCTTCTGCTGTAGCATTGTTGTATTCAATTACAGCCTCTTCATAAGCATCAATAATAGCTTTAAATGTTTTTTGTTGCCATTGTTTTTTAGCATCATCAGTTAGCGTACAATTAATTGAAAGTGAAGTTTCAAAAGAATAAAATCTATCAGTTGAAATACTTACTGCTACATCATCACTATATCCAATAAAATCTCCTTGAAAGCTAAATCCAGATCCTGTTAAATTTGAAGCAACACGTTTATCGGCAATATTAATGTTTAGTAATGACTTTTCATATTCTTTTCCACCACCACTGATGGCATAATAAGTAGTGATATATCCTTCAGGAATCTTCACAACATCTTGCAAACCAATAGCACTTGTATTACTAGAAGCACTACCAGCATCGGGAACTTTATCTTTACCATATGCAAAGCCTTTCGTTACTTTAATAGTTTCTTTTGGTCGTCCATCAAATTCCACATTATATCTGCTGACCCAATATTTAAAAATAGAATCATTAGAAAGTGCTGTAAAATCTGCCATTTGCATTGTTTTAGATGTTCTTGGATCTTCAGGCTTTACTAATGTTGTTGCGCTTGGGTTTAATGTCATTCCTAAAATGTGAAGTTTTGCTGGCTCAGGAATCATGAATTCAAACATCATACGTTTGCCATAGTTGTAGATCTGATTTTTCATCAATTTATCAACCCATCTGTAAACTCCGACAACATGTTTATCACCTTTTCTATTGTCTAAACCATGAGAATTTGTTTCTTCAAATTCTTCAATGATTTTCTCAATTCTTTCTTCGTGTACCTTATTTACAATCCTATCCATTGCTCTTGAAGTAATATCTTGAGCTTGGGTTGTTGCTTGTCTTGTACTTTCTTCTTTTGAATTGTGATTAGCATTACTTAAACCTAAACTGGTATTAACATTAAATCCATTGCCACTGTAGCCAGCACTTATACTAAACTGAGTGCTACTATCAGATGCTTCCTGCATCATTTTAGAAATCTCACTCTGCATTTCAAAACGATTGGCGGTCGTTGTATCATTAATTTGCTCTCTTTCAGTATCAGAAGAGGTTGTTGAAGTATTTTCGCTTCTTCTCAATCTTCTTGTAGATTTCTCGCGATATTCTCTAGCCATTATATTTTCGATGTGAGCTACTTCACCTTCCACATAGGCATGAGTGCTCTGTTCTACTTTTAAATAATCGGCAACACCAATATTTTTAAAACCAAATCCTGAAGGGATGAAGTTTTTTTCATCATCAATGATTTCAGGGTTTTCATTTTCGTCAACTTGAAGGGCAAAATCTCCGGATACACAATATCTAGTACTAATTCCAGACGTGCCAAACTCCGTAACTTGACCATTTGTAAAGGCAACTTTAATTCGAATCGTTGAATCCTGAATAGTACTAAAATCTAAGCCCTGATTATACATATCTTTTAAAAAGATCGTATTGCCTGTTTTGGATTTTACATAATAATCTCCAAAAATCTCTGTATTTGTATTATTTGGTGTTAAAGCATACGAAACATAGCTAATATCCCAAGATGCATCCGGAATCGTTAATGATAAATCAAGGACGTACGATTTGTAGAACGGTCTCGTACAGATCTGATACATAAATGGGAAGGTTACAGTTTTTGCTGTAGGTATAATTATTCCTCCAATACTCGTATAGCTTTCTTCATTAGCTGGTGTATTTTCAACAATAATATTATTTAGCTTTTCTACATTTTCGTTAATAATAGATGTTAATTCTAAAAATGTATTTTTGCCTTCCAATAGATCGTCTAGATCGCTTGTGTCATCTCCTGCAGAACGTCCTGCAATGTTTTGGGAATCAAATTTATATCCTAAAACATCAAGAAGTGTTTCAACGCTCTCTGGTTTTAAAGATGAAACAAGATTTTCTGCGCTTACTTCATCTCTGAAAGTAAAATCAAACTTAGGCAATGACGGATAAGGAACGGCCTTAGGTTGCTGGCATGGATCTTTTGGATCGTATTCTGTTCCGGGAGGTCTTACTCCGCAATATTCATCCTTAGCAGCTTCAACAGCTTCATTGTATGCACTGATAATCGGAGCAATTACTCTTTGATAAGCTTCATCCTGAGACTGATATTCTGCCTGATATTCTTTATTATACTTTTTTTCCGTAGCAGATAAGTTCTTTTTTAAGCTTTCAATTCTGCTCAATTTCGTTTTTGCAGAAGAAATTTCCTGCTGTTGTTTCATTTCTTCGCTCGGATAGCTTTCTTTAGTCTCGTTTGAAGCCATTCTTGCAACTGACTGAGAAACAGGAAGCGTTTCTTCATCCAACATTAATTCTTTAGGAAGAACAACTCTTGCGTTTAATAAGATTTTGGTTTCATCTTCATTAGTTGAAGGGTTGCGAAGCGTATGCAAAGCTAAGATCACCTGCATCATGACTTCTTTAATGTAGAAGTCTTTTTGAGTAACAACCTGATAAATAAGGTTATTCCATAATAATATATCACTTGGAGCGGTATATTGAGCTGCAAGTACTCCATCTCTTTTGCTTACAAATTCCTGATACGTGCAAGTGCTTTTATTTCGAGCCAGCCATGATGCGAAATCATAGATAACTTTATAAGATCTTTTAAATGAATCTAAGTCATTGGTTGGTTTGTCCTTAGAAATACATTCTGTTGTAGGTTCGTAAGCGGTTGCGCGTTCCTGTAAGAGTTTTCTCTTGGTTCCGGTTCCTTCTGTAACAGGTTTGTAGAATTTGGTATCATCTTTTAGCTCTTCAGGAATAAGTACAAATCTTTTGTCTTGTCCTTTTTCGTCTGAAAGTTGAGGACTTCTTAAGCTCACAAATCGAAATAATGTTTGTGTAGGTGTGTTTTCTACTGGTACTCCAGTAGGATTTTCGTTATTGGCCATTCTGCAATTTTGGTTTTAATTAATTTAAAAAAGTTAAGATTTGAAGGCTCTTTTTATTAGAGTTACTTCAGATTGTGCCTTGTTTTTTAAGTGGTTTTTGGCGAAATTTTCCACACAGATTTTTAATTTTTCATCTTTATTGTAATTTTTAGTTCATCAGTTTTTTTTTAAACACAGTTCTGGCTGTTCAACATTTTGTGAATGGTGAATTCAAAGGCGTTTTGCGAATTTTAAATGATTGTTTGTTGTGTTTTATTGCTACTTCAAAAGTAGTGTTGAAAAGCAACAGAACTTGATGTGTTTAATTTTTTTATTAATCAATTTCTTCTTCTAAAGCATCGTTTTCGAAATCTTCTCTGAAAAAATTTTCAATGTCATCAAGATGATTTTCATAATCTATCTCTGCATTTTCGATATCGCTCCATTCTACGGTGTAGAGCTCTTTATCAAAGGTTATGTCTGGATTGTGATTGGGTGCTTCCATGTCTTGTGTTTTAGTAATTTGGTTAAAATTTGAACATGTTTCTGGCTGTCCAGCATTTATAAATGTTGAATTCAAAGGCTTTTAAAAGTTTTTAAATGATTATGTTTTGTGTCTTTGTTTATACTTCAAAAGTAGTCCTCAAAAGCGACAAAACTTGACGTGTTTAAAATATTTTAGAAAAATTTATGATTTTCTTTTTAGATATTTTCTGATCAGAATAAAAAACAAAATTGAAATAAAAAATGTAATTATTCCTGAATATAAAACATTTCCAATCGGCATGTATTTATGTCCGTCATCTGTAATTGGAGGATTTAAAAAATCAAATAATAAATATAAAATGACATAACCAAAAATGAAAAATAATGTACTCATAAGAAGAGATGCGAATGTTGCCTTCATTTTGTTATTCATTTTTAATTTAAAATCAAATATAATTTAAAAAGCTTATAATGGTCTGTTATAAGTAATAAAGCTTATATTTTATTTCTGATTAGTTTCTGAACGATTTGGTTCAGCGTTTCTCTGTTGTCGTCAATGTAGCTTAGTCCTGCTTGAATAAGATTTTCGATGTTGGATCTTCTTACGTTGTCCATTCCCGGAGAAGCATTTTTCAAGGATGGATTTAAACGGTAATAATTTTTCTGATTTCTTAAACCTAAAGTCTGAAACATTTGACAAAGCTGATAATCAACAGTTTCTGCATTGGCGGACATTAAAATATCAATAATTGGATTTACCCAACCAATTTTTCCGGCTTTTTCCATTTTTTTGAATGAATAAGGTCTTGCTTCAATTCCTGTTCCGATCGATACAACGATCATATCGTTTACCATCGGATGATTTGCTTTCTGATGATTTTTCAAAACCTCTGCAAACGGAATTTTTCTCGCTTCAGCATAAGCGCAAAGTGCCGGATTATTAGCAAACATTCCGCCATCAATTAAGCTGAAAATCTGTCCGTACATCGATTTTATTTGAACCGGACTAAAATAAGTCGGAGCCGCTGAAGTCGCTCTGCAAACGTCTTTTACATAAAAATTATCTGTACTGATATTGGCTTCCCAAGAATTGAAAAGTTTGGCTCTTCGGTTTTCTATGTCGTAACTTGTTATTAAGCAGGGTTTTATTAGTTCTTTTAATTCAAGATGGCCAAAAAAGTCGTTCAGGTTTTTTTCAAGAGCTTCCTGAGAAATTTTTTCATTAAGCAAACCAAATGGATTAATTAATTTCTCCCAAAAAGAAACCTGAAATATGTCGCCACCTTTTTCAGCATATAATTCCAGTCCTTTTTGGATAGAATATTTTGCTTTTCGGTGTTCATCGGGGCAAAGAATAATAGACGCAATCAGCCCTCCTGTACTGCTTCCTGCAACAAGATCAAAATAATCTCCAAGTTTTGCGCTTGGTTTATCATAATACTGAAGCTGCTCCTCTATGTAGCGTAGAATAATACAGGTGATAATGCCTCTTATTCCGCCTCCGTCCAAAGAAAGAATTGTTGTCTTTTTCATGATGCTTTTGGTTGTTTTTTTTTAAACTTATTTACGATTTTAGATAACGAAACCAACAGTTTTTATAATTAACTGTTGGTTTTCAGCATTAAAATATCATTGCTTTTAATGTTTTTCTTGTAAAGTAAAGGTAGGCGGAGGAAGCGACAGAATGTGTCGTATTAAAAATAAATTTCAAATAAAAGAGAATTAAATGATGATATAATTTGATTTATCACGAGCCATTTTAGCAAGCGTTTTCCAGCTCGTTTTTATCACTCCTTTTTTTGTTGGAATACTCTTTTTTTCGAAGTGGGGAAGGTCTTTGAAGGTTTTCCAGTTCCCGCCCCAGTCCCAGCCGTATTTGGCGAAAATTTTCACACATTCGTACCAATCGGCTACTTTGTCGTTATCCCAGTCTTTTACGGTGTCCCAGCTTGCTGTTTTTCCGTCGATCATTAAGCAAATATCAACCGCAAGACCGTAATTGTGAATACTTTGTCCGGCTTTGGCGTTGGTTACTTTCTTTCCGCTTGTAATTCTTCCGATAGCGTATAGTTTTTCCTGTTCTTCAAAGCTTCTTAATCCTTGTGTGATTCTTATTTTTGCCCTTCCGGTAAGGGCTTCATCGCAGTCTTTAATGATTTGTTTCACTTCCTCCCGGACGACGGGGTGAAGTTTTTCTATTCTTTGTAAAGTCACTTTATCCATAATATAAATTTTGTGGTTTTGAAAAACAAAAGTAGGCCTGAGGTGCGACAAAACTTGACGTGTTTTTTATAAATAGCATTTCATTGAGATGGTCTTAAAAAGAAAAGGTTACTCAATCGAGTAACCTTTTTTGTATAAATTAATATTAAATATCTTTTACAATGATTGTGGTTTCATTTGTTGTGGAGTCATAATACCATTTAGCTTCTGTAACTACACCGTGTATGTAATCCTGAGAAGTTGTGTCGCCACAAAAATGTTGATCTCCCATAGTGAAGTCAGGATCACCGGTATCGAGTGAAGTTCCTGCAACTTTGGTTTTAAACCAATAAAAATGCCAACGCGTAAGATTGCCCATAGTTATTAGTAAACCTGAAGGTACAGGCACATTCATTACAGGAGTAGATGTTCGAACTGCCCATGAATTGATCGGTGGGTTAGCTAAGTTACTAAGATTAAATGATTTTATATCCACCATTGTTCCTGCCGGAACTTTATAAAATGTAAATACTTCAGGAGTACAGTTTGTAAGATTATTAGCAAATAATCTACCTTCAATATCATAACTGGAGTGGTTGTAAATATGCAAAATGCCTTGCGCAAAACTTGTAAAACCTAAAAATAATGCAATAAGATATATTAGTTTTTTCATATAAATAAATTTAATAATTATTGATGTTTTACTTTTTTGAATTAATGTAAAACGCTTGATGTGATTGATAAATTAATTTTCAGATTTAATTTTTTTCTGAATGTCTTTATACTTTTCGAAGTATATCTTTTGGGCTAATGAAATTGCTTGTTCTCTGCTGTTAGAAGTTCTTGAAGCTAGTTCCTGCTCAGAAATTCCATTGGCGGAGATTAATTTTTTTGAAGCTAGATAAAGGATTTCTTTACTTCTGTCATTAAGCTCTGTTGAATTCCCATTTTTGGCTTTCTCTTCCGGGGTAGAAAGGTTTTCCGGGTTCATAAGACTTTTCATGGCTTTGTCGAAGTTTACCATTTCATCAGATTTCATACTTTCAACATTGTTCACTGCCATATTTTCAGTTGAACAAGAAAGCATACAAAATCCGCATAGTACCAGCGATAAAATTTGTTTTTTCATAATTATTTTTGATTTTGTTTAACGAGTCTAAAATTAATATATTTTTCATCAAATGGTGATATTTTGTGATTATTTTTTTAAATAAATTATTAATAGCCTAAAATTTTTACGCATGATGCAAAAGGTGTATAAATAGGAGGTGAGGCAAAACTTGACGTGTTTTTTATAAATATTATTTCGTTGAAATGGTATTAAAAAGAAAAGGTTACTCAATCGAGCAACCTTTTTTTGTGTGAATTAATATTAAATATCTTTTACAATGAGTGTCGTCTCATTTGTTGTAGGATCGTAATACCATTTGGCTTCTGTCAGTACACCATGTACGTAGTCGGTGTTAGAACTCCAGCTGCAAAAATTTTCACCCATCGGAAAATCAGGATCGGGAGTTCCATTATTTGTTCCGGCATATCTTGTCTGGAACCAATAGAAATGCCAGCGTGTGAGATTTCCCATTGTGATAAATAATCCCGAAGGTACGGTCTGATTTGTACTTCCTCCACTTGTAGAGGTTCCTACTGACCATACGTTAATTGGCGGATAACTTAAATTACTTGTATTAAATGATTTTATATCCACCAAAGTTCCTGCGGGAACATTATAAGAAGTAAAAACCGTTGGAAGGCAGTTTGATGAACTTGGTGCATTAGTAAATAATCTGCCTATAAGATCATAACTGGAATAATTGTAAATATGCAAAGGACCTTGCGCAAAACTTGTAAAACCTAAAAATAATGCAACAAAATATATTAGTTTTTTCATGTAAATAAATTTAATAATTAGTGATGTTTTACTTTCTAAATTAATGTAAAAACGCTTGATGTGATTGATAAATTAATTTTCAGATTTAATTTTTTTCTGAATCTCATTATATTTTTCGAAGTATATCTTTTGGGCTAACGAAATTGCTTGTTCTCTGCTGTTAGAAGTTCTCGAAGCAAGTTCCTGTTCAGAAATTCCGTTTGCAGAGATTAATTTTTTTGAAGCTAAATAAAGGATCTCTTTACTTCTGTCATTAAGTTCTGTAGAATTCCCATTTTTGGCTTTCTCTTCCGGAGTAGATAAGTTTTCCGGGTTCATAAGACTTTTCATGGCTTTGTCGAAGTTTACCATTTCATCAGATTTCATACTTTCAGCATTGTTCACTGCCATATTCTCAGTTGAACAGGAAAGTATGCATAATCCGCATAGTACCAACGATAAAATTTGTTTTTTCATAATTATTTTTGATTTTGTTTAATAAGTCTAAAATTAATATATTTTTCATCAAATGGTGATATTTTGCGGTTATTTTTTTAAATAAATTATTAATAACCTAAATTTTTTACACATGATGCGAAAGGTGTATAAATAGGAGGTGCGACAAAACTTGACGTATTTTAAATTAATTAATTTGCTATTTATCAATATTTTAGATATTGTGTTAAAGTCTCAATTAAACATAATATTCCATTTTAAAAGTTATAATTTTGTGTATTCAAATGTTCATTATTAAGTCATGTACGCTTTAGTAGATTGCAATAATTTCTTTGTTTCGTGTTATCAAAAGTTAAATGTAATCGCAAGTTAAATTTATTTAGCACTGTAAAATATTGAATTTCAATGTACCTTGTGATAACATTGTAAGGATAATATTATTGATACTTCATAGGAAGATTAAATTTGTGAGTTATTATTCCGTGCTAAATATATTTTTGTACTTAAACTTCTCTAACTAATTTTTTTAAATTTCCATGTATTAATAAATATTAAATTTTGTTAAAAAAAATATAAAAAAATATTGTTTTTAATAATCAAATTATTAGTTTTGCATGCAAAACTTAATACGATGAAAATTAATACTATAGGCTTAAATTTGACCTTATTTTCTAAAGGGCTTTGATATAGTCATCAAATTATAAATATCTCTATACTCTGAGATACATTTCTTTTTAATAAACAAAAAACTATAATCATCTTATGAGAAAAGCTTTGGGGCATGAAATTGTTCATAGTATACATGCGAATGGTAGTGCTGAATCAAATAAGATATATAATTCTTATATTGGGAATGATTCTGAAAAGAAAGCTATTGAGGAACAAAGCGCTGTAGATGATGATAATCCAATTAATCTTCTTTTAGGAGAAGAAACAAAAATAGATCACAGCGCAACAAGAAATGTTCGTATGGATAATCCGACAATTAATAAAGAATCAAAAAAATAAAATGAGAATAAAGTGTCAATTAATGTTATTAATGCTTACAATAGCTTGCAATCATAAGCCTTTAAAAGATAATATCCAATCAAAACAAAATGTAAAAGAATGTTTGCTAGATGGGAAAAATGAGCTTATGGGATATAATTTTTTGTACAATAATGATTACAGTATTGCAATTAATGAAACAAGATTTTGGATTTTTGGTAAGCAAGAAAATGAATTTTCATATAGAAAATTACCTTATTCTTATGAGCTTATACAAAAATCTGTAAAGACTTTTGAAAAGAGGGATTCACTTAAAGAATTTCATTATAAATATGCATTTGTAAATAATTGTAAGGATACAATGTATTCGGATTATAGTTTAAAGAAATGGATAGTAAAGGTAGGTGGTAAACCTCATTTTTATGAATATAATAGGAGTTCTCAAGTAAAATCAGATACTTTAGGGGTTTTTGGGCTAAGAATATATGATGTTTTTTTTAAATAAGATTTTATTTTAATTATTGTTACAAATAAAGAAATTAATAAGTACTAAACATAAATGGGAAAAGCTCGCAAAAATTGCGAGCTTTTTTAGGCTTAAATAATAAGTATAATATCCTTAAAAATTATATGGTTTAAAATAGGGAGTCTTATATGAAGATGTTTTTCTATAAAAGTACAGCTTCATACTATTCAACTTTATCATAATTATTTTTTATTCACAGGTTTGAAAACAATAAAATTCTCCATAATTGTAGATATTCCAAAATTGTAATTCATAAACATTGCGTTTATTCTGGAATTTTAAAATAGCAAAGATAGATTGTAAACACGACAAAACTTGACGTGTTTTAAATTTTTAATACTTTGAAAATTAATAATTTATATCTTATGTTAAAGTCTCAATTAAACATAATATTCCATTTTAAAAGTTATAATTTTGTGTATTCAAATGTTCATTATTAAGTCATGTACGCTTTAGTAGATTGCAATAATTTCTTTGTTTCCTGTGAAAGAACTTTGGATCCTTCACTTGAAAACAAGCCCGTTGTGGTGCTTTCCAACAACGATGGTTGTGTTGTGTCTCGAAGTAAGGAAGCTAAAGATTTGGGAATTCCGATGGCTGCTCCTGCATTTAAGTATAAAGAGCTTTTCAAGAGATACGATGTTAAAAGTTTTTCTGCAAAATTTGAATTATATAATTTTAAAAGTCAGGAGGTTATTGAGGTAGCCACTTCGTATGTTGATAAAATGGATTTTGAAGTTTATAGTATAGATGAACTGTTTTTAGATCTAAAAAACTTTAAATACATTAACCTTTATGATTATTGTCTAGAGATCAGAAATGATATTCATAAAAATGTAAATATTCCTGTAAGCATCGGGGTTGCTCCCACCAAAACCTTATGCAAGGTTGCGAACAGAATTGTAAAAGATTTTCCCGATAAATTTAATGGCGTTTATATTATGGATACTCCGGAAAAAATTGAGAAAGCATTAAAATGGCTTAACATCAGAGACGTTTGGGGAATCGGGCGAAAGCTTACCATAAAAATGAATGACAGCGGAGTTTACAAAGCTTGGGATCTCCTCCAAAAACCCGAAATGTGGGTTCGAAAAGTGATGGGAATTCATGGGGTGAGAATGATCAACGAATTAAAAGGAATTCGCCAGCTTGAACTGGATTCTCCTTCTCCGAAAAAATCAATCGCCGTTACCAGAAGCTTCATGGAAATGTTGATGAAAAAAGATGACGTACGGGAACGCGTAGAAACTTTCGGAATGTATTGCTCTGAAAGATTGCGAAAACAAAATACCTGCTGTAAAATGGTTACCGTTTTTGTTCAAACGAATCGTTTCAGAAAAGATTTGCCGGAATATAGAAATGCAATGACCAAAGTTCTTCCAAATCCTACCAATTCTTCCATTATTATCGGCCGCGTCGTTAATGAACTTTTTGAAGCTATTTTTAAAGAAGGTTTCCATTATAAAAAAGCCGGAGTTATCGTTAATGATTTTGTTCCTGAAGATCAGAGGTTGATTAATCTTTTCGAAGAAGATACTCAAAATCAACACTTACCGGTCATGAAAGCAATGGACGCGATGAATAAAAAATACGGAAAAGATAAAGTTCGTTTGGGAAGTATGAGCGGAGAAAATACTTTCGGACGCGCGCAATTGTCCCCTGAATACGAAGCTTTCTTAAAAAATAATACTTTAACGGAAGCTAATTTTAGATTCCACTAAAACTTTAGTTTAAAAGTGATGAGGTTATGTTGTTTGAAATAATTTCACCGTTTCATTCACAAGAAATTTCGCCTGATCCGGTCTTCCTCGGTCATTTTTCGGATTATTGCTGTAACTCCCTGTTCTTACGATCACCATATCATGTTCGGGAACCATAATAATGTATTGACCCTGAAGTCCTAAGAAATAATAATGTTTAATAGGATTGTCATAATTGATCCAAAGTCCCATTCCATAAATTTCTTTAGATTTCTGAGTCGGAGTTCTCATTAAATTAATAAAATCTAAATTTAATAATTGAACATCATCAACCTTTCCGTCATCCAAAAATAACTGACCCAATTTTGCATAATCTCTCGCGTTGGAATGAATGCAGCAGTAGGTTTTTTCCATTCCGCTGTCGTCAACGCTCCATTCTGCATTTTGTTCCATTCCAAGTGGAATCCAGAATTTTTCAGATAAATAACTGGCTAAGGATTGATTAATAGCTTTTCTCACTGCAAAACCTAGCAATTGTGTCGAACCACTTTGATATTCATATCGTTGCCCCGGTTCTTCTTTAAATTTTCTTGAAAAAACAGCTTTTTTGAGACTTCTTCCATAATAAGCTTTGGCATTTGGAAGAAAAGGATTGGCATAATCTTCATCCCAATCAAGTCCGGCTTCCATTTGGGCAAGATTTTTAAGGGTTACATGATTTCCGAATTCTTTAGTTTTAAATTCATCATAAAAATCAGAGAATTGAGCATCAATATTTTCAATTTTGCCTTCTTCTAAAGCTTTCCCCAAAAGCATCACGGTAACAGCTTTAGCCATCGAAAAAGAATTGGTTTTTGAAAGCTGATTATAACCGTCCCAATACTGCTCGTGAAGAATTTTACCGTTTTTAATAACTACAAAAGCGGCAGTGTGAGATCGTTTTAAATCTTCAACTATATTTTCAGGGAGTTCTTTTTGGTTGTATTCAGGATCTTCTTCCCAAAGTTTGGGTTCTTCCGTTGCAATAAGATTTCTCGGAAAAAGTTTTCCGTCATCAATATTAGCACTCGTTTTTCCTTTTAGATACGTTTTGGAAATCCCGCTGAATAAGTAATCATATCCGAAAATATAGGCTGCTGCTACTGTAATGGCTGCTCCGCCAATGATGTATTTTAGTGCTTTCATGTGAGTTGGTCTTCAACAAATTTAAAATAAATTTGAAAATATGAAACGGAATGATTTATTTTTGTGATTATTTGATGCAAAATATGATGAAAAAACTAATTTCCTTTTTATTTTTCTACTTTTTCATAATGACTTTTGGACAGGTATATAAACCTATGGATACCGCAGATTATGTAAAGAGAAAAGATTTTCTCAGAAATTTTTCTTCAGATATTGAAAATCTAAGCAAAAAAAGCAAATCTGATTTTCCAGGAAAAAAGGGATCCGAATTATCAAAAATCTATAAAGAATTCTCCAAAGAGTTTGAAAAAAAGGTAAAGGAGAAAAGTTTTGTTTTTAATGCTGAATTTGATTCTAAAGTAAAAAACCTGATAGAAAGATTAAGAAAAAATAACCCTCAAATTCCTCAAAACTTAAAAATTCTTATTGCCAGAGACAACACACCAAATGCTTATTGCTTTGCAGACGGAACTTTTGTGATCAATATGGGGCTTTTCAGTTGGCTAAATAATGATGATCAGCTGGCGGCGGTAATTTCCCATGAGTTGGGGCACAAAATTTCGGAACATACGCTGAAGGTTTTTCTGAATATGATTGATCAGGATCAAATGGATAAAGCAGTGGTTCAGAATATTAAATCAACCAAAGAAAACCGCAATCAAAGGGCTTTTGATGTGCTGAAAAACAGAATTTACAGAAAGGGTGTTGAAAATAGAAAACAGGAAATGCAGGCCGATTCTTTAGGCTATGTGATTTTTAAAAATAGTGATTTTAAGAAAACCGAATTTGTTAATACATTAAAAAGACTGGAAGATTTCGATACCATTTCGCCAAGAGTATTAAAAGTAGAAACATACAAAAAATATTTTGGTCTTCCCAAGCAGGAATTTAAAGAGAAGTGGCTGAAAAAAGAAGATTTTTCGCTTTATAATTATAATAATTTTAAAGAAAAACTGAATAAAGATTCGTTAAAATCACATCCAGAAATTGTCCTGAGAATTGATCGGCTTAAAAAAATATTTCCGGAACTGAAAGTTGAAAATGCAGATGGAAAACCTTCAGAATCTTACGCTGTTCTTGAAAAAATAGCGAGAATGGAAACCTTGCCCAATTTTTATTACTCGGAAGATTATGGGGTTGGAATTTATTCAAGTCTTCAGTTTTTACAAGATGGAGAAGAAGAGGAATATTATAAAAAATGGCTCGGAAAATGTTTCGCTAAAATTTATGAAGCTCGGAAAAATTATAACTTAAACCGATACTTGGATAGAGTAGACCCAAAAAATCAAAGTGAAAGCTATCAGCAGTTTTTGAATTTTATGTGGAATCTGAGTCTGGATGAAATAAAAAATATCGCCGATTATTATCAAAATAAAGAATCCTGACAGTCAGTCAGGATTTTTTATTGTTTATTAATGAAGTAGAATGTTACTGTTAGTTATCATAAATACAATAGTTGGAACTATGTTTTCAATAACTTCCATCTCCTTACTTCCTGGCTTCAAGCCCAATTAATAATTTAATCTTTCTAAACGGATTTTATTGAATTTTTCCTTTTCATTATATTCTCGAAGTAAAATATAGCCTTCTTTCGCAACATATGGTGTTACACTGTAATTGTCTTTCTCTGAAATAGGAACGACTTCCTGTTTGAATTTTCCATCAATAATTGTATTAATGAAAAGATTCCATTTTTTCTCTTTCGTTACCTGATCTTTCTGATAATCCCGGAAGAAAAATACAACATCTTTACCGTCATTTAAATACTGAGAAAAAAGATAATCGCTATTTACCCACTTTGATTTTTCTTTTTCAAAAACCTGAACTTCTTTTACTTTAAAATCCTTATCTGTATTTATATATACTAAATCTGTGGTTTTAGGCGCATTGTATTGTCCGGCAGGTTTAAACTTTTCAGAAAGAATCCCCACGCTTCCGTCGCTCATGAAATAGACATCCTTTGTCTGCAGATAATATCCGTTTTCTACTCCTCCGTCTGCACTTAGCTTCGGAATATGATTGGACAGATCCGGTTTGTAGTTTAAGGTTTTGAGATCTACATTATAATTGTTTTTATCAACCATCAATCTTGCAAAACCTCTGTCGATTTTCGGAACATAATTTCTACCCAGCAAAACAATTTTATCATCAAAAGTTTTATCATTATCAATACTTCCGGTACCGGAATTTAGAACATCAATATTATAAATAGTGTCCGGTGAAAGTCCTGTGATCGGCTTATTGGAAAGCTCTTTACCGGTTTTCATATCAATGACCAAAAGGGAGAACGTTTTATCGTCGTCATTTACTTTTCTCAGAATTCCGTACAGGCGATTTTCATCTCTTTCAAGAACGGTAAGATCAGAGAATACCTTTTTATCACCATTTGTATTGTAGCTGTATCTCCAGATTTCTTTTTTATTTTCATCAAATTTAATCAGGCTGTTTTTGTTGATATATTTCCCATAATCATTGTATTCAGCAGCAAGATAACCTCCTTCTTTAATTTCTCCAACGGCAGAAACGTAATTGTAGCCTTTTTCTTTTTTCTCCGCACGGTTCTCTTTTCTTTCTTCCTTGAAACTTTTAGGCTGAGTGATTTCCTTAAATTTACCATCTTCCTGATAATCGTAATACACTTTTGGTTTTACGGTATTTGTTTTAGGATCAATGACCATGGAGACTGGAGCTGTCACATCTTTTGCAAAAGCCTGTAGATAATGGAAATCTGAAGGACGAAGAATAATCTGACCCTTAAAATCCACATATCCGTAATAATTAGAAACAAGAGGGCCTGCTTCAAATTCTTTATTGGCAACAGGATTAAGGTTTTTATCTAAAATTACATATTCAAACTTTTGTATTTTTTTATCTGTATTTCCGTAGGAATAGAGAGAAACATAGCCATAGAGATTGTCTTTTGTATCAAACAAGGCATTCATTCCGATATTTTTTCCTGAAGCTAAAGAGGCTAAATCCTGTGTTTGAGAATATGAAAATGTCTGGATAAGGCCAAACACTAATAAAGTTATTTTTTTCATGGTTGAAATTTGAATTTCAAAAGTAATAATTTAAGTGTAAAGTTTAAGAAAAATAAAAAGCCTTGAAAAAAATCAAGGCTGTATTTTAAAAAATGTAATAGTTTACTTATTGTACTCAGTAAGAAATGTATGAGAATTTGTAGGGAATAGAGTGCTTGTATAAGTCGTAACCGTTTTTGTAGGGAAATTGTTATCATTATAGGTGTGCACTGATGTATTACTGGTTTGCCCGTTGGTCGGACCACTATAAACACTACTCACTTTTAAAAGGTTGTTGGCGGCAACATCTCCCTCAGGTGATAGCAGAAGGTTTATCTTTAAAAACCCTTTTATATTCTTGGTAGGATTGTTTTGCCCGTCATAAGTATACGTGTAGTTTCTTATATGTCCTTCGTAGTTGGATGTTCCGGTAATAAGATTACCATTGTTGGAAATGTAAACGTCATACTGGGTAGATTTTATATCTGTATGTACTCCTGTTCCGGGATTGTAGGTAGACGATGTATATTCATTATATTTTACATGATTATCACTCAAATACTCGAAGTTTTTTGTATAAACTAACGTTCCTCCTGAATGTTTGTTGGTGATTTTTTCAGCAGTAACTCTTCCGTTGGTATAAGTGAATTCTCTTGTGTAAACTATCGCAGTGCCCTCAAAATCCTGAGTTTTTACGATATTGTCGCCACTGTAAGTATAAACAGTTTTTTCGTTGGTGCCAACATCGTTTGATTCTACTAATTTTGTTCCGTCATATTTAAAAGTAACCACATAAGTCTGGTTATCCTGAGTAATTTCGGTAAATTTTGTTGGAAGAATGGTTGTTGGATCAACTGGCTGGATTTCTTCTACCGTATCATCCGATGAGGTACAGCTAGCCAGGGCAAATAATGCCAAAGACGAAATAATTAATTTTTTCATAGTTATTATTTAGAGTGTTAAAAAGTTCGCTAAAATAATAAATTCTACGAGATAATTAATGAATGTGGTATAAAATAAAAAAAAGCCCTGATTTCTCAAGGCTTTCATTGTCTATAGTTTAGAAAGTAAATTTCTGAAATTCGTTTTTTCGTCGATAATTCGTCTCAATTCTGAAACTGGAACTCTTTCCTGCTGCATGGTGTCTCTGTCTCTTATCGTTACCGTGTGGTCTGTCAAAGAATCGTGATCGATGGTGATACAATAAGGTGTTCCAACCGCATCTTGTCTTCTGTAACGTTTTCCGATCGCATCTTTTTCTTCGTAGAATAAGTTGAAATCGTATTTTAGATCGTTAAAGATATTTTCTGCGTATTCTGCTAAACCGTCCTTCTTCATTAATGGAAGAATAGCTGCTTTAATTGGTGCTAAAGCCGGAGGTAAAGATAAAACTGTTCTTTCTGAACCGTCTTCCAATACTTCGTCTCTTAGACAATGAGAGAAAATTGAAAGGAATAATCTATCTAAACCTACAGAAGTTTCTACAACATAAGGAACATAGTTTTCATTTCTTTCTGGATCGAAGAACTGAAGTTTTCTTCCTGAGAATTCTTCGTGAGCTTTTAAGTCAAAATCCGTTCTAGAGTGAATACCTTCCAATTCTTTAAATCCGAACGGGAAATTAAATTCAATATCAGCTGCAGCATTCGCATAATGCGCTAATTTCTCATGATCATGGAATCTGTAATTATCGTTTCCTAAACCTAAAGCTAAGTGCCAGTTAAGACGTTTTTGCTTCCATTGTTCATAGAATTCAAGCTCAGTTCCCGGAGCTACAAAAAATTGCATTTCCATTTGTTCGAATTCACGCATTCTGAAAATGAACTGTCTTGCAACGATCTCATTTCTAAATGCTTTTCCGATTTGTGCGATACCAAAAGGAAGTCTGTGACGTGAAGTTTTCTGTACATTCAAGAAATTAACGAAAATACCTTGAGCTGTTTCCGGTCTTAAATAAAGATCCATTGCAGAGTCTGCAGAAGCACCCAATTTAGTTCCAAACATCAGGTTGAATTGTCTTACTTCCGTCCAGTTTTTAGAACCAGTGTCAGGATCAGCAATTTCTAATTCTTCAATTAAAGATTTTACATCAGCCAGATCTTCATTTTCAAGAGATTTTGCTAATCTTGAAAGAATAGCCTCTCTTTTTGCTCTGTATTCTAAAATTTTAGGATTTGTCGCTTCAAATTGAGCTTTATCGAAAGAATCACCGAATCTTTTCGCTGCTTTTTCAATTTCTTTGTTCTCTTTATCTTCAATTTTCAAACAGTAATCTTCTACCAAAACGTCTGCTCTGAAACGTTTTTTAGAATCTTTATTGTCAATCAATGGATCGTTGAAAGCGTCTACGTGGCCCGATGCCTTCCAAGTTGTTGGGTGCATAAGGATTGCAGAATCAATACCCACAATATTTTCGTTAAGCTGTACCATCGCTTTCCACCAATATTGTTTGATGTTATTTTTTAATTCGGCTCCGTTCTGTCCATAATCATAAACAGCGGATAAACCGTCATAGATCTCACTTGAAGGGAAAATAAAACCATATTCTTTAGCGTGAGAAATCACTTTCTTGAAAACATCTTCTTGCTTTGCCATAATTTTTTTACGTCTGAAGCACAAAAATAATGTTTTTTATTGGGAAAATATTAATATCGGTAAGAACCTACATTGGAGACAGACATTAAAATGGATCCACCTAAACCGACAACCAATAAAATACCTGCAATAATCAACAATAATATTCTTATTGTTCGATGTTTTTTAGGATCTGTAGCAGCCAAGGTAAGAGCACCTGTAATAATAGAGATGATTATCAGTGATTTGAAAAAATTAAAATAGTCTACCATAATTTTTAGACTTTTCTGTTTCTACGAATTTAAAGAAATTTAACTGAGATTTTATCGGAAATACAAGAATTAAAATTTTTAGGAGCCGGGAACCTGCTTTCTCTACTCGCTTTTTTTTGAGTTTCAGCGCGGCGGCTCCGCCGCCGCGCTGAAACTCAAAAAATGAGCTCAAACATGCCGTTCAATCAGGGCTAAATCAGCCGAAAATTTCTACTTTTGCCTCATGTTAGAAATTCTTTATCGAGACGAACATCTTATTGCCATCAATAAGCCAAGCGGATTATTGGTTCATAAATCTTTTTATGCAGGAGAAGCCGATACCTACGCTATTCAGGAATTAAGAAACCAGATTGGACAAAAAGTTTATCCTGTGCATCGTCTTGACCGAAAAACTTCGGGTGTTTTGTTGTTCACTTTAGATAAAGAAACCTTGAGAACGATGAGCAATCAGTTTGCATCACGAGAAGTCGAAAAGAAATACATCGCAATTCTTCGGGGTTGGGCGAAAGAAGAAGAAACCATCGATTATGATTTAATTAATGAAAATGAAGTCAAGCAAAACGCAATTACCTATTATCATCGTTTACAGACTTCGGAAATAGATTTACCTTTTTTAAAACATCAGACTTCAAGATATTGTTTAGTTGAAGCCATTCCTAAAACGGGAAGATTTCATCAGTTGAGAAAACATTTTAAGCATATTTTACATCCTATTTTAGGCTGTCGAAAACACGGTTGCAATAAACAGAATAAATTGTGGCTTCAAACATTCGAAATCAACAAAATGACACTTCACGCCCATCAATTGATTTTCAATCATCCTATTTCTAACGAAAGAATTACGGTAAATGCCACTATAGATGATGAGTTCAAAAGAGTAGGAGATATTTTGAATTTTGATTTGAGTGCATATTCTTAAATTTTCACATTTTTATTACCATACATTTTGTCATCCTAAAAGATAGTATTAGAAAATCAGATGAGAAATTCGGGTCTAGATTTCTACGAAATGACAAACTTTGCGGTTATTTAAACGCAAAGATTTAATTATTCGAATTTTCGATTTTAAAAAAGCAAAGGCAAATAAATTTGCTACGCGAAGCCTAAACATATAGCTTCATCAAATCAACTTGTTGATCAATACTTTGCTCACTTAAATAATACGTTTGAATAATTAAATCTTTGCGTCAAAAAATTATCTCGCTGATTTTGCAGATATTTAAGTCTCATAGATTGTATTTATAAAACATTATTACATAAAATATCATACGTTAATCAACCATTAATTTTAAAATGAGTATTTTTGTAAAACTTTTTTTCAATGTACAAATCGCTTATTCGTCCGATCCTTTTCAAATTTGATCCTGAAGAAGTTCATCACTTTACTTTTTCGATGCTGAAGAGTTTTGGATTTCTTACCAAATTATTTTTCCCAAAACCTATTGAAGACAAACGTCTGGAAAGAGAAGTTTTCGGATTGAAATTTAAAAATCCTGTTGGATTGGCAGCTGGTTTCGATAAAAATGCAGTGTTGTTTAACGAACTGGGAGATTTAGGTTTCGGATTTGTAGAAATCGGAACGGTAACTCCAAGAGCACAAGCCGGAAATCCTAAGAAAAGATTATTTCGTCTGATAGAAGATGGCGGAATCATCAACAGAATGGGTTTCAACAACGACGGTTTGGAAGCAGCGATCGAAAAATTGAAAGGCAACAAAGGAAAAATCATCATCGGTGGAAACATCGGAAAAAATACAGATACAAGCCCGGAAAATTACACGCAGGATTATCTGGATTGTTTTGAAGGTCTTCATCCTCACGTAGATTATTTTGTACTGAATGTAAGCTGTCCAAATGTAGGAAGCCACGCAAAATTAGAAGATGTAGAATATTTACGAGAACTGATTACAGAAGTTAAAAAAATCAACCAATCAAAATCTGTACAGAAGCCAGTATTACTTAAAATTGCTCCGGATTTGAACAATCAGCAACTTGATGAAATTATAGAATTGATTGCAGAAACAAAAATCGACGGAATTGTAGTCTCCAACACATCAGTAAACAGAGAAGGATTGAAAACTTCGTCTGAGGTTTTGGAACAAATAGGAAATGGCGGTTTAAGCGGAAAACCTATTCGTGAGAGAAGCACAAAAATGATCAAATATCTTTCGGATAAAAGCAACAGAGCTTTCCCAATCATCGGAGTTGGTGGAATTCACTCTGCAAAAGATGCGATTGAAAAATTAAATGCAGGAGCGACTTTAATTCAGTTATACACCGGATTTATTTATGAAGGTCCGGAATTGATCAACGAAATCAACAAAGAAATTTTAAAAAGAGCAAGCAGATTGCCAAGATAAATTAAAAGAGAGTTTTTAAAGCTCTCTTTTTTATTTTGACTTTCTAACAGACGAATTTTTTACATCAACCGTAAAAGTATAAGCTGGTGTAGATTCTGTTTTGTTTACTTTAAAAGTTAACATTTTTCTGTCTTTGGATTTTGTTTCTTTCGTATCGTAAATATTTTCAAGACAGCTTTCTGTGAGAAATTCTTCATAGTTCTTGTAATTCCAGTCTTTTGTGAAGTATAAAACTCGGTAACCTTTTTCGCCCTCACTTGCCCCGCATCTTCCACATGCATTGAAATTTGATGATTCTTCAAAATATAATAAAACACGATTTCCATTTTCTCCCGAAGCGTAAGAAATTAATTGATTTCCGCCATGTTTATTAATAAAATCAAAGGTGTTGATCCTTTTATTGTTGGGCAAAATCAGGTAATTATTATAACGGTAAATCATATCATTGCCGGTGAATAATTTCGCGGGCTGAGTTTTTTCATTCAAATAAAAATTACCTAAAATAGGATTTTCTTTGTCGTTTTGCTCAAAAATAATAGATTCTTTAGGATGCAAAGTTTCTGCGATTTCTGCAGTTTTCTCAACTTTTTGGGGTGAAGTAATTTGATCTCTGAAACTTTTAGAATTCTGCTTTTGCTTGGCTCCAAAATTATACAAAGACAATTTTCCATAATCGTAAATGCCTGTTAACGGAATTTTCTTCTGATATTTATCGTAATAATACCATCCGTCCACAAAATATTGATAGAGACTACAATCGGCAATTCCTGCATAATAAAGTTGCATAGTGACAGGAACTCCTGCAATTTCTCCTTTGAAAATCTGAGATGAATCCGTTACTTTCTTTAATTCAACTTTCTGACAAAGGAAAAAGGTTAAGCTTAAAGAAAATAATAGCATTAAAAGTTTTTTCATGGTTTGGTTATAGTTAGTTTAATTTTTTCAGAGGAAGAAATGAGAGATTGTATAGATAATTAAACCAACCAATCCGCCCACTAAAGTTCCGTTGACACGAATAAATTGGAGATCTTTTCCGACTTCTAATTCTAGTTTTTCGCTTAATTCTTTGCCTTTCCAATTGCCAACGGTTGAACTGATGAGGTTTCCGAACTGGTGGGTGTTTTTAAGGATGTATTTGTAAGCAGTGACACGAACCCAATGATCAATTTTATTTTGAAGTTTTTCGTCAGTTTTAAGATTTTGCGAAAATTCATTCAGGTTTTTAGAAAGATAATTTTTTAATGAAGATTCATCATCCTGAAGTTCTTTCATCAACGTTTTTTTAATGGAGAACCATATGTCGTTAGAATATTCGTCCAGTTTATCATTTTTAAGAAAATTATTTTTAATGTCTTTAAATTCATCTTCCCATTTTGGATCTTCTTTTAAATCAGTTGAAAATTCGTAGATTTTTTTTGTGATCAAAGTTCTGATATCATGTTCAGGATCTTCTTCTACTTCTTTGAAAAAATCAGCAAGCCCGCTGGCAATCTTATCTGCAATTTTATTGTCAACAAAAGACGGAATAAAAGAATAACTTCCCTCTTTTACGCGTTTTTGTATCATTTCATCATTTTCTATGATATAGTCTTTGATCTGTTTAGAGAGATTGGTGATAATTCTCTGATGATCGTTTTTGTCTAAAAGATAATTAATTCCGTTTCCGATGATCTTGTTCAATTTAATATCATCCGTCATTTCCGAAACCTTTTTACTAATGAAACTGCTTACCGTAGAATCATCCAGCTTATTCAGAATATCCAACACAATATCGGAAAGGTTTTTAATTAAAACTTCCTGATTTTTCTCTTTAGTAAGCCATTCTCCAACAAAATTTGAAACCTTAAGTTTCTGAATATAAGGCCGGATATTTTGAGGGGAAAGAAAATTAGATACGACAAAGCTTCCCAAGTTATCTCCAAGCCTTTCTTTGCTATTTTCAATTAAATTGGTGTGTGGAATCGGCAAACCAAGAGGATGGCGGAATAAGGCGGTAACCGCAAACCAGTCTGCCAACGCCCCGACCATTGCCGCCTCAGAAAAAGCACGAACATAGCCAATCCAATGTGAATCATTTGATTTTTGGAGAATCGTGGTAATAATAAAGACAATGGCCATCAACACAAAGAGTCCCGTGGCAAATGCTTTATATTTTCTTAACTGTTTTCTTTTCGCTTCATCATTCATATTCTCAAATTTACTAAATTTGGTTGTGAATTTTAGTATTTAATCTAACCACAAAAGTCACAAAAGAATTAAGCACTTAAGTTATTTGAAGTTAAAATTTTATTACAAAGAAGAACACATTAGTTTTTGAAAATCTTTGATTTTCTTCTTATGTGAACTTTTTATTTTCAAGTAGCAAGCTTTAAACTAAAGTGTTCTAAAGTGTTAAAAAAAGATTTTGTGTCTTTTGTGGTTTAATTTTTAAGCTTAATTTCAAATAAATATTTAAAACAACTCTATGGAAAATACAGAAGCAAAAAACAATCCATATTACTCAAGAACAGACACTACTAAACTTGATATTTCCAATGACGAATGGAAAAAAATCTTAGCACCCGACTTATATGCCATCGCAAGAGAAGCAGCAACAGAAAGAGCTTTCACTGGAAAATATAATGAATTTGACGAAATCGGGGATTATTATTGTGCGGTTTGTGGAAATCATTTATTCCGTTCTACTTCAAAATTTTCGAGCAGTTGCGGATGGCCAAGTTTCTTTGAAGCAGATAAAGAAGGTGTATATTATAAAAAAGACAATGCCTACGGGATGGAAAGAGTAGAGGTGCTTTGCAAGAGATGTGACTCGCATTTGGGGCACGTCTTTGATGACGGTCCGAAGCCTACAGGACTGCGCTATTGCATGAATTCCGTAAGCTTGGAATTTGTTCCGGATTCGCAAAAATAAGCCTTTTAATTCACAGAATCAGGAAGTTAAAGTTTCTTAAATTGAGTTAAACTTCTTTCATTTTTAACTGCTTGGTAATTATGTTTTTATAAATTTGCCTACTAATTTGGATTTAACATAATATTGAATGAAAGGATTTTATAGCGTATTAGGTATTGTTTACATGGTTACGACTTCATTTTATCTGTCTCCAAAAGAAGCGGTAGTAAAGAATGAAATCAGTACAAAAATTGAAAGATTAAACGACACTAAAACTGAAAAAATCACTACAGTATCTTCATCAGAAGCATTGTACAAATCAATTACATTTGAAGCAGGGCACGAACTTAACGAAGAAGTTTTCTTTAAAGCTTTAACAGGTTTTGAGAATTTAAAGAAAGCTGGTTTGCTTAATCAGGATGCTCACTTATTAACGGTATGCGATTTTTCAATGTCTTCTAACACGAAAAGACTTTGGGTGATAGACACAGAAGAAAAGAAAGTATTATTCAACTCATTGGTAGCGCACGGAAAGAATACGGGTGAAGAATTTGCCACTAACTTTTCGAATACCAACAGTTCGCTTCAAAGCAGCTTAGGATTTTATATCACAGATGCTACTTATAACGGCGACAACGGGTATTCTTTAAGATTGTTGGGAATGGATAAAGGTTTTAATGATGCAGCTTACAAAAGAGCCATTGTAATGCACGGAGCTGATTATGTGAGTGACGATTTTGCCGCAGTGCATAAGAGGATCGGAAGAAGCTGGGGATGTCCCGCTGTTCCAAGAGATCTTACACAACCAATCATTAATACAATAAAAGGAAGAAATTGCCTTTTCATTTATTATCCCGATCAGAATTATCTTTCAAAATCGGAATGGTTAAAAACATCAGTTTAAGATGATTGACGCCTCAGAATTTATTTTTGCAGTAAGATTAATGAATAATCCTGATGGGACAAGTACGTTTGAAAATGGGAAAATTCCTGTTTTAAAACCGATGAATACCACTGCTTTTTGGATCAGCAATAAAACTGAAGAATGGGAAAAGGCAGATCATCCTGCTCCAAGAAGGCAATATGTAGTGACTTTGAAAGGAAAGGTCAGGTTTAAGGTAAGCGATGGTTCAACATTTCTTATTGAGCCTGGATTTATTCTTTTAGCGGAAGATGTTGAAGGAGAAGGACATAGTTGGGAAATAGAAGAAGGAGAGAAATGGGAAAGACTATATATTCCAATTGCTGAAAATGCTGAAAGTTTTTTTATTCCAGATCCGAAGTAGAGGATTATTCCAGATTTAATTTTATCTGAATTAATAGTATTATGCAAAAAGCAGTCAAAATTTGACTGCTTTTTTATTTTAACTAAAATAAGATTGTTCATTAAAATTTTCCAATACGTTTGTCATTCTGACGAAGGAAGAATCTAAACCATTATATTTAATCTGCGAAAGAATTTTACGAAGTAAACTTCTTAAAAACCAAAGTCGCATTATGTCCTCCGAAACCGAAAGCATTGCTTAAAGCAAAAGTAATATCCTTTTCTTTAGCTTCACCAAAAATAATATTCACGTCTTTCGGAATATTCTCATCAATATTATGAAGATTGATCGTTGGTGGAATAATTCCATGTTGGATCGCTTTTATGGAGAGAATAGCTTCCGCTGCTCCGGCTGCACCCAACAAGTGACCGGTCATTGATTTGGTAGCACTAATGTCAAGGTTTTTGCTTCCTTTGAATAATTTATTAATTCCTTTTAATTCAACCAAATCTCCCATTGGAGTAGAAGTTGCGTGAGGATTTAAATAGTCAATGTCTTCTATATTCGCTCCTGCTTCATTTAGTGCTAACTGCATTGCTTTAATGGCTCCAACACCATCTGGATGAGGTGCTGTCATGTGATAAGCGTCGGCTGTCATGGCTGCACCAACTAATTCTGCATAGATTTTTGCACCTCTTGCTTTGGCGTGCTCATATTCTTCAAGAATCAAAGCTCCGGCACCTTCACCCATTACGAAACCATCTCTGTTGGCGTCATAAGGACGACTTGCTGTTGCAAAATCATCATTTCTGGTAGACATTGCTTTCATGATAGAAAAACCACCTACAGAAGCGGGAGTAATAGCTGCTTCAGAACCTCCACTAACGATTACTTTCGCCTTTCCTAATCTGATATAATTGAAAGCATCCATTATTGCTGTATTCCCTGTAGCACAAGCTGAAATAGTGGTATAATTAATTCCTTGAAGGCCAAATTTCATAGAGATCATTCCTGACGCCATGTTAGCAATAAATTTCGGAACGAAGAACGGATTAAACCTTGGTGTTCCGTCTCCTTTGGTGAATTCCATTACTTCACTTTCGAAAGTCCACATTCCGCCTTGTCCGGTTCCCCAGATTACGCCGGTATCGAATGGGTCCATATTTTCCAGTTCAAGCCCTGAATCTTTAAGCGCTTCTGCACTGGAATACATTGCATATTGTGAAAATAAATCACTTCTTTTAATTTCCTGATGAGTTAAATGTGCTTTTGGATCAAAATTTTTAACCTCACAAGCAACATGTACTTTAAATTTTTCGGTATCGAAATGGGTAATTAAGTTGGCCCCACTGACACCATTAATACTGTTTTGCCAAAAATCTTCGACATTATTCCCCAAAGGTGTAACTGCACCTAGTCCTGTAATGACAACTCTTTTCATATTAGTTATTGATTTTAAATAGATTAGAGGTTCCCCTTGCAATTAAACGCGTTTTGTCTGCGTTCCATATTTCGCATTGAGCGTTCACAAATTGCTTACCTCTTTTAATGATTTTCGTTTCGGCTACAATATTATCATTTTCTTTTGCTGTGGAGAAATAATCTATGACATTATTGATGGTTGTTATGAAAGAATTTTCATTTAGGGAGAACATTGTCGCTCCGATGATGTCATCAACAATGGCTGCGGTCACTCCGCCATGGAGATTTCCTATTGGATTGAGCCATTCTGCTCTTACTTTATATTGAAACTCCAAATGTCCTTCTTCTACAGAAAGTACAATGGGATTGAGCCATTTCATAAAAGGAGAAGGAGATTGAGTAAATTCTTTTCCGATGAATTGTTTTAATTGTTCTAATCTGTCCATTTTTCAATTTTTATTTTTCTAAAATCATCGTTACGCCTTGTCCACGGGCGGCGCAGATGGAAATAAATCCTTTTCCGCTTCCTTTTTCGTGTAAAATTTTAGCTAAAGTTCCGATAATTCTTCCGCCGGTTGCGGCAAAAGGATGTGCTACTGCGAGACTTCCTCCTTTTACATTTAATTTATTTCGATCGATTTTTCCTAGTGCTTTTTCCAATCCGAATTTTTTAGCCAAATCATCATTTTCCCAAATTTTTAATGTTGCTAAAACCTGTGCTGCAAAAGCTTCGTGGATTTCATAATAATCAAAATCTTCCAAGCTCATTCCTGCTTTTTTCAGCATTCTGTCTGCTGCAAAAACGGGAGCGAGTAATAAGTTCTGTTTATTTTCAACATATTCAATTCCGGCAATTTCTGAAAATGTGATGTAAGCTAAAATTGGTAAATTATTGGCTTTCGCCCATTCTTCACTAGCCAATAAAATGGCAGAAGCTCCATCTGTGAATGGAGTTGAGTTTCCGGCTGTCAAGGTTCCGTTTTGTTTATCGAAAGCGGGTTTTAATGAAGCTAATTTTTCTAAGCTTGTATCACGACGAAGATTATTGTCTTTATCTAAACCAAAAGCTGGAGTAATCATATCATCAAAAAATCCTTCATCATACGCTTTCGCCATATTTTGATGACTTTTGAAAGCTAATTCATCTTGATCTTCACGAGAAATCTGATAATATTTTGCAGTAATTTCTGTGTGACCGCCCATTACCAAACCTGTTTTCGGTTCCTGACCTTTGTAAGGAATTGGCATCCAGTCTTTCAGTTTTGGACTTAACAATTGTTTTAATTTTCCAAAAGCAGATTTTTCTTTGTTGGCTTTTAATAAAGCTTTTCTTAATTTTGGTGAAGATTCAAACGGGATGTTGCTCATGGCTTCAACACCGCAGGCAATTCCGCTTTCGATTTGGCCTAAAGCAATCTTATTTCCGATATATACTGCTGATTCAATTCCTGTGTCACACGCTTGTTGAAGGTCGCACGCTGGAGTTGCAGGATCAAGAGAAGTATTCATTACTGTTTCTCTGATGAGGTTGCTTTCAGAAATATGCTTGATCGTCGCACCTCCGGCAACTTCGCCAAGAAGTTTTCCTTTAAGGTTGTAACGATTGATCAAACCATCCAGAGCGGAAAGCAGTAAATCCTGATTTCCTTTGTCTGCGTAGGCGGTATTCATTCTGGCAAAAGGGATTCTGTTGTATCCTACGATTGCTACTTTTTTTGTTTCCATATTGTGAAGTTTATGATGGAAGGTGTTTTAATTCTTTATCAATAATTAATAATATTCTGTCTAAAGCGAGGTTGAGATATTTTTCGTCACCTGTTGTTTTGGAAAGCAAAATTCCGCCCTCAACGAGCATAATAAATAACGATCCGAATTCATCAGCATTGATATTTTCATGAATTTCACCATTTTTCTGACCTTGAATAATGACTTCTGATATATTTTTTATCCAGCCTTCGAAAGATTTTGTGACCTGTTTTTTCAACGTAGGAAATTTGTCGTCGGCTTCGGTTGCAGCATTCATCAATGGACAACCTCCGGTTTCGAAAACCATTTTCCAGCTTTTACGGTAAAAATTAACAAAAGCATTTAGTTTATCAATAGTTGTCGGAAATTCATCACCAAGCGATCGCGACATACTTTTACCCAATAAACCTGAGTTGTATTTGTAGACCGCAAGCGCAACTTCATCCTTATTCTCGAAATTGCCATAAATGCTTCCTTTTGTTAAGCCCGTTGCTTCCGTAATATCTGAAAGCGACGTAGAAGTATAGCCTTTGGTATTAAACAAAGAGGCCGTTTTTTCAATAATAAATTGTTTTGTCTTTTCTGCTTTTGACATTTCTTTCAATGAAAATATAGTACAAAGATACAAAAATATACCAATCGGTATATTTTATTTTAAAATTAAATCTGAGTTTATTTAAAAGCTCAGATTTAGTTTTTTAAACCATTAAGATTTTCTTTAAGGAGTTAAGATTATTAAGAATTTGCAAGCGAATTTAAAGTTTATCTCTTTCCTTAATTTCACTTAACTCCTTAAAGAAAATCTTAATGGTTCAATTTTTTAGTTAAGCTAAAGTAGCATTCAAAGTAATCTCAAAATTGAAAGCTGCACTTACAGGACATCCTTCTTCTGCAATTTTAGCATATTTTTGAAAATCTTCTTCTGAAAGTCCCGGAACTTTTGCAGTTAAAGTCAATTCTGATTTTGTAATTTTTCCGATGTTTGGATCTAAAGTAATTACAGATTTTGTAACTAATTCTTCTGGAGTAAAACCAGCTTGAGAAAGTTCTGCACTTAATTTCATTGTAAAGCATCCTGCGTGAGCTGCTGCCAATAATTCTTCTGGATTTGTTCCTACTCCGTCAGCAAAACGGCTGTTGAAAGAATATTGAGTTTCGTTCAAAGTTGTGCTTTGAGTAGTGATGTGTCCGTTACCTTCTTTAATGTTACCGTTCCAAACGGCTGTTGCGTTACGTTTCATAATGTTTTGTTTTATTTAATGTTGTTTGTTTTTGATGATACAAAGATATGTCAGATGTTTGTCCAAATAAATAGATAAAAAGAACTAAATATTGTACTTTTTTCCCGAAGTGTAATTTTTCTTGAAATTTACAGGGGTATTTCCAATTTTATTGGTGAAAAGTCGGTTGAAATAGGCCGGATCTTCATAGCCTAAATCATATGCAATTTCTTTAACAGGTTTATCAGTGTAAAATAACAATCTTTTGGCCTCCAATAAAATTCGATTGATGATAAACTGATTGGGCGAATCTAGGTTTAAGTTTTTAAATTTATGGGTTAAAGTTTTCGGTGCTAAGTGTAGCAAGTCTGCATAATCAGCCACATTGTGCTTTTCTCTGAAATGGATTTCCAGATGTCTGCTGAAATCTCTGAAAACATCCAATTCATTGCTTGGAATTTTTACCGTATCGTTGTCCAGATTTTGCTTTTTCCATTTTCTGGTAGCGCGGATGATGATCTGTTTTAAATATGTTCTTATCATTTCTTCGCTGGAAGATTCTTTCCATTCGAGTTCTTCGTTGATATTTTGAAATAAGTTTTTAATAATAATTGTTTCAGAATCATCAAGATCAACTTTTGGAATTTCAAAAATATTATGAAAAAGCAGGCCGTCACAAGCTACCTCTTTATCATGAATTTGAATACAATAAAAATCTCGGTTGTAATAGAGAAGTGAGGCGGCTTCAGAATCTCCATTTTTAATGTCTAAATATTGATAGGTAAGAAAAAATAGAGTAGGAGCTTCTGTTTTATAATGATTGAAATCTATGGTCAGTTCATAACCTGCAGGAACTAAAAGTATTTTGATATAAGGTTGAGACTTTATTTTGTTGATGGTTTCAAGGTTTTCATTAGAAAATACACTGAGCCCGAATTTTTTATAATTGTCTTCAAAAACAAGATCCTGTAATCCCATACTTTTACTTTAGTTTAAAGATACAAAAAAGCATGATTTCAAGATATTAAATTATTGAAATCATGCTTATATATTTTAATTTGAATGAGTTTTGTTACTTCACTCAAACTCTATAATTCTCAAACTCTCAAACCTAGAAAGTTACATCCAGTCCAACATAGAAATTAGCCTTCATAATCGGAGCATAAACCATTCCACCATCAAAGTAATTTCCGAAAGGATTCTTGAAATCTACAATCGCATTTTTCTGGTAATAAGAAGTTAGATTCTCTCCCCCAACATAAGCTCTGATCTTTTTGTTGAAATTTCTTGAAACTTGAGCATTCAACACCGCATAAGATTCTGAATAGGTTGGCAATTGAAATTCTTCGGGATTGCTTGATGTATTGGGAAGTCTTTGCTTTCCTACCCAGTTTAAAGTGGTGTCAAAACTCCAAAATGCGCCATTATTATTTTTGTTGGTTGCATAAGCCAAATTCACAAAACCTCTGTGTTTTGCCATGAAAGGAATTTCTCTTCTTCCATCCAAATAATCAGCTTGTACATCATAATATTTATACGCCAATCTTACATCAAAATTCTTGAAAGGGGTAAAATCCCATTGCGTTTGAAAAGAGTTCGCGAAAGATTTACCGTCTAAGTTATAGAAAGTTAACTGCTGAGGTGAACGGTCTAGATCTACCAAAACCTGGTTCTGGAAATCTGTTCTGAAAAAATCAGCAATAATCGAAGATTTTCTTCCAAATAATTTGAATTCCTGTTGCAAACTTATCCCGTAATTCCAAGCGATTTCCGGCTTTAAATCATAAATATCTCCATTATTTTGCAAGATTTGAATATTTCTGTTAGATGCAAAATACTGTTGATTTTCAGCAAAAACATTCGCCGTTCTAAAGCCTCTTCCCGCAGAAAGTCTTACAATAGTTTGTGGAGTGAAATCATATTTAAAATTCAATCTCGGGGTAAACTGAGTTCCTGCCAAATTGTGAAAATCTGCTCTTGCTCCGGCAACTAAAGTATATTTTAAGCCTATTAAAGTATATTCTGCAAAAATTCCTGGAACGATTTCTTTTCTTTTGAAATTATCTGTCAAATACGTTTCATCATAACCATCGTACATAAAACTTGCACCTGCTTTATATTTGTGATTGGTATTTCCTAAAATACTTTCAAAAATTAAATTAGAGTAGTACGTCTGCTGCTTCCCCGAATAATTTCTAAGACCGAAAAAACTATCCTGCTGATGATAAACATATTGGTTCATCCAGCCTAAACTTTGGTAAGGTTTTCCTTTAAAAACGTATCCTGTTTTATTCCAAACCTGGAATCTTGAGATGTCAATTCCAACGCCGTAAGCAGTTTGTTTGTCCTGAGCCAATTGTTTGTTGAAATCAGTTTGTCCTGCCGTTCTCTCGTCTTTGATGAAATTAATTCCAAAATGCGAACCGAAACCTGACTTCTCTAAATCATTATAATTCAATAAATAAGCTGCATTAATCTGAGTTCCTTTTGGACGGTCAAGAAAACCATCATCATTCATATCGGTATTACCGAAAGTTCCGTTTCCGTGAAGTAAAAATGTTTGAGACCATTTTTCATTGATCTTAGAAACGTTGGTAACATTAGCTTCGGCTCTTCCATTAAAGTCAGAAAAAAGATTTAATGAAGTTTCAGGTTCTTTAGCGTTTTTTAAAAGCTCTGTATTGATCTGTCCTGTGATACTTTCGTATCCGTTGGTAACGGTGCTTCCTCCTTTGGTTAACTGGATGCTTTCGATCCATCTTCCGGGAATGAAACTTAATCCATACGCAGAAGCCAAACCTCTGATCTCAGGAAGTAATTCTTTAGTTAAGCTTGTGTATTTTTGATCTAAGCCTAACATTTTCAATTGTTTGGTTCCTGTAACTGCATTGCTGAAAGAAACATCAACCGTCGCATTGGTCTCAAAACTTTCGGATAAATTACAACAAGCTGCTTTTAATAATTCTTTTTTATCGATATTAAAAACCAAACCTGCTTCTTTTTTGCTTAAAGAAGTTGCGGCTTTTCCACCTGTTACAACTACGCCTTCAATGTGTTTTTCATGATTGTCGTGACTTTCATGGTTTTCGTTTGAAGCGTTTTGGTCAGTGTGTTCTGAATGTTCAGATGTTGTACTCTCCTCATAATGTACATTAGGATTCTTTTCTCCTAACGCGATTTCTCTGTCGTACAAACAACATGATGGCAGATTTTTATAAGTGCTGTCGCTGGATTTGTACTTTTCATTATCATGACCAACGTCTGCAATTTTCTTTAAAATTTTATCGGCTGAGGTTTTTGATGAATCAAAATCTAATGTAACGGTTTGCTTTTCTGCGTTCCAGTCTACGGAATTTGCACCTGCATCTTTGGCTGCTTTTTCAATTCTTGCTTTACAAGATGCGCAGTTTCCTTTTACATAAAATTCATTCTCTTTTTTGGAATGATGTTCGTGATTTTCTGCAATTTTAGGTTGTAAATCTCTTTCGTAATGACAACATCCGGGAAGACTTTCATAAGTCTCATTTGATGCTTTGAATTTTTCATTGTCATGTCCGGCTTCTGCAACTTTATTTAAAATCTCTTCAGTTGAAATGTTACTGTTAGTTTCTAAGGTTAAGGTTTGAGAATCAATAGAATATCGGGCTTCTTTTGCGCCTGCCTTTTTAGCCGTTGTTTCAATTCTTTCCTTACACATTTCGCAGTTTCCTTTAACTTTAAACTGACTTTTAGAAAGATTTTGAGCAAAAATAATTTGGGTAAATAGTAAGAATGCACCAAGAATGACCTTGGAAATATATAATTTCATTTGTTTAAAATTTAGATTAATTAAAAAATCAGTTCATCATAAAATAATGAACTATTTGATAGATAATTAACCCAGTTTAGGCGGTTGCCAGATATCTTTTAAACCATCTGAAACATAAGGATCAGAATATTGAAATTGTAAATTTTCAGTAAGATTAAAATTTGAAAAGTCTAAAGACAACAAGTTTTTAGAAGATGTAATTTCTAAAAATGGTGCGCAAGACACGCAAAAAGTACAGCAGTCATCATTACAAGATGATTTACTTTCTTTAGAGTGATTTTCTTTGGATGAAGTGTGATGGTTTTTACAGCAATCGTCTGATTTTGACTCTTTTTTGCAGCAAGTTTCCTGTGAAGCCTGAGCATAGAAATTATCCTTAGGAATCAAAAAAATCCCAAGGCAGAAAATGATCGTCAAAATCTGAACTAGCTTCACGAGTGCAAATTTACAAAAATTATGGCAAAGGATCTCCCACTTTTAATGAACAACTATGAAAAGGCTCTCCATGAGGAGGATTCAATTTTGGTTTTTCACCAACTGCAAGAGCCTGTTGAGGTGCCGGAGCCGGAGTTGGTTGAACTACATTGGCTGGAGTTGTTTGCGGCGCAGGTTTGCTGTTTAAAGGCTGTCCAACAGGAATATCACATCTGTGTCCTGGTTCTCCGTGTGGAGGATTCATTCCCGGCGCTGTTTTTACCTGTTTTTTATCCGGAACAACGAATTGTCCTGCAGGTAAAGTATTCGGATCGATCTGAACCGCATTTGGAACGTTATTAACAGGTGTGTTTTGGGCTGTCGGTGCAGGTTTGCTATTCAAAGGTTGTCCAACAGGGATGTCGCATCTGTGTCCCGGCTGTCCGTGGGCAGGATTAATTCCGGATGCTACAGCAGTTGCGTTTTGGCTGGAAATTCCGGCCTGATCTAAAAGGGATGTTTGAGGTGCATTAGCAACTGCATTCGACTGAACGCTGGCTTCCTCTTCAATGTATGTTGCTCTTTCGTCCTTTTTACAAGAAACGGTTACTATGGAAACGGCAATTAAACCTAAAAATATATTCTTCATATCCAAAATGGTATGAAACAAAATTAGCAAAACATTTTTAATTGTTTTGCTAATTTTATATTTATAATCTTAATCTGGAATTAATTCTTAACTAAAAGTCTGAATCCTTCTCCGTGAACGTTGATAATTTCCAACCCTTCGTCATCTTTTAATAATTTACGAAGTTTTGCGATGTAAACGTCCATACTTCTTGCGGTGAAGTAGTTTTCTTTTTTCCAGATCTTTCTTAATGCTAAGTCTCTCGGCATGAAGTCGTTTCTGTGAATACAAAGAAGTTTCAACAATTCATTTTCTTTTGGAGAAAGTTTGTATTCTTTATCACCAACTCTCAATTGTCTCAACATAGAGTCAAAGAAAATATTGCTGATCTTGAATTGCTCCTGCTCCTCATTTTCCAATGTAGAACTTCTTTGAAGAATTGCTTTGATTTTATATAAAAGTAATTCAGTATCAAATGGTTTCGTGATATAATCATCAGCTCCCAATTGATATCCTTTTAATATATCTTCTCTCATGTTTCTTGCTGTCAAGAAAATGATAGGTGTATTTTTATCGATTTTTTTAACATCTTCTGCCAATGAAAACCCGTCTTTTTTAGGCATCATGACATCGAAAATACAGATGTCGAATTCGTTTTCTGTAAATTCTTTTAATCCCTGTTCTCCATCTACAGCCAGCGTAACTTCAAAGTTATTGATCGTTAAATAATCCTTCAACACTGCGCCGAAACTCTGATCGTCCTCTACTAATAATATTCTGTTGCTCATAATTTCAAGTAATTAATAATTAATAAATTAAGAATGAACTAGCTATTCCTTCTTGTTTTTGTAATATTTTGTTTTGTGATTTAATTTTTATTTTAACTCATTGGAAGCTTGATCGTAAACGTACTTCCTAATTCTTTTTGAGAATCTACAATAACCTGTCCTTTATGCAGTTCTACAATTTTCTTAACGTAAGAAAGTCCTAAGCCTTGTCCTTTCACGTTGTGAATATTTCCGGTTTCTTCTCTAAAGAATTTGTCGAAAATTTTCGTTTTATTCTGGGTTTCCATTCCCATTCCTTTGTCGGAAATTTCAATAACATAGAAATTGCCTTCGTTTCTTGTTTTTACATGAATTTCAGGGGTTTCCGGAGAATATTTATTGGCGTTATCCAATAAATTCACCAACATATTTGAAATATGAAATTCATCAATTTTAAAGATATATTTCTCTGCGTTGAACTCTTGCGTTAATGAACCGTTTCTTTGTTTCACAATCAGGTTAAATGACTCAGTCGTTCTTTTGATTAATTCTCTTACGTTGGCTTCTTTTAGGAATAGGTTGACTTCGTTTCTCTCTAATTTAGACATGTTGAGAACGTTTTCCACCTGTTTTTTCATCCTCAGATTCTCCTGTTTTATCAACTCTGAATAATATTTAACCTTATCAGGATTGGTGGCAATTTTATCATTTGCCAACGAGTCTGTTGCTACCGAAATTGTTGCCAGAGGAGTCTTGAATTCATGCGACATATTGTTGATGAAGTCTGTTTTTACTTCCGCCAATTTTTTCTGTCTCATCATATAATTAATGGAAATGATATAAATTCCCAAAATCGTCAATAATGAAAGGAAAGTGCCTAAAAGCATCGGCCAGTTGTTCATCGCCAAAGAATATTCTTTCTTAGGAAAAACTAAAGCCAAAGAATATAAGGTACGTTCTTTATTGTCTGTAAAAAGAGGGTAGCTGTAAGGCGTATTGTCTTTTTTATCTTTATAATCTTTGTTGACTATGCTTGTAAGATTGTTGTTTTTATCCGTAATCCCATACCCGAATTTTGCGGAAATTCCCCTTATTTTTAGCTCTTTTGAAATAATAGAATCAAGTACTTTATCATCAACTCTTTTGGTGATGGGTAAATTATTCCCATAGATTTTTGCAAATTCTTTTATGGTATAATCTCCATTTTCAATTTCATTGTTAAGTTCTGAGGTAAGCTGTTGGGGTTTTGTGGTATCCCTTTTTATTTTATAGGCAGCTTCATCGCTGTAAAGTGTCGTCCATTTTATAGAATCTCCACTTTGAGAAATCGGAAGCTTACTTCTTTCAATAATATTTTTAGAATAAATAATTTGTCTTTGAGTCCCAGAATCCTCAACCTGCTGAATAGTGGTTAAAGAAGGTTGTTTATTGTTGGCAAGAATATTATTTCGGAAGTTTTTATTATTCTCGTTCATATATTTTTCTATCTCAATTTCGGTAACGCTTTTGGCGGTACTTTCTAAGGCAGTATATACTTTGCTCGAAAAATCTTGCTCTAGGACATTATAATATCTTTTCAACCAATAAAATTGGAGCGTAACGAAGACAATCAGTGAGATCGTCATAAACACTGAAATTATTGGGATGAATTTATTATTCATTATTTTATTTTAAAAATTTTGGAATTATGAATGTTAAAATTAATTATTTTAAGACTTCATAAACAAAAAACGAGCCAAAAAATTGTGTAATTTTTCTTAAAACCGCGTTTTTTAACATTTTATTATAAATTTTTAAATACTTGTCATAGGAAAAGCCTTGTCAGAGAATAATATATTAAGTTTGTTAAAAATAATTACTTATGAAATCTAATATCGTTTTTAACAAAGATTTTGATTCTAATACGGTTTATGTAATGAAAATTTTTAATGCAGATGTGTCAAAAGTATGGGATTATTTTACAAAATCAGAATTATTGAATCAATGGTGGGCTCCAAAACCATGGAAATGTGAAACAAAAGAACAGGATTTTAAGGAAGGTGGAATTTGGCTGTACTCAATGGTTGGTCCGGAAGGAGAGAGACATTATGCACAGGTAAAATATGGCGAAATCATGGAGCATCGTAGTTTTGACGGAACAGATGCTTTCTGCGATGAAAATGGCAATATTAATCAAGATTTTGGGCAATCAAAGTGGCTGTTTGGATTTACAGGCGTAGAAGAAGGTACAAAAGTGACGGTCAATATTCATTTTGCGTCTCCGGAAGGTATAAAACAGCAGTTGGAGATGGGGTTTGAAGAAGGTTTCAAAATGGGATTGAATCAGCTTGAGGAAATTTTAAAATAATTTAAACCAAATCTTAATGGTTTAAAAATTAAAAAAGCTTGGAAATTTTTTCCAAGCTTTATTTTTATATCAATTCTTCATCCTGAAAATATTGAATAACCGCTTTTTTCATAAGCAATGATTGCTCATTGGGTTTTAATTCCGGCAGTCCTTCCAGTTTTTCAAAATGAGGCCATCCATCTTCGTAATGCGTGAATTTATAATAACCAAAAGGTTCTAATAATCTGCAAACGGCAATATGAAGAATGTTTAATTTGTCGTCTTTCGTATATTTTTGTTGACCACTTCCAAGTTCCTGAAGACCAATCAGAAATAATATCGTCTCGATTGGCGGATTTTTTTCAGTCTCAAAGTTATCCTCGAAAAATTGTTCTACTTTTTTCCAGTATTCAGCTTCGTTGATCATAATTTATAAATGATAAGTGATATTTGATAAATGATAAAAGCTAGGCTTTTAACATCTTTCGGTATGAAGAAGTCACTTTTAGGATTTCTTCAGTTTTAATTTTTAAATCTAATAAAATTTCGTTTTGAACATAATTAAGTTCTTCTAGCATTTCAAGCCAAAATAATGTTTCGTCTGTTTCTTCTATAACGATGGATATTTTAGAAAATCTCTCTGCCTTTGATCTAGCTCTGCACATCGCTCTATAATTGGCTGCCATTGATGTAGACGAACGATATATTTGTTTTCTAATTACGGCAAAAGCTTCTTGATAAGGAAGTTTAGATAATTCCTGAATAATTGTAACTGCTAATTGCTTTGTTTTTGAAGCGAAAAGTTTGTTATAATCGACACTATCCATCATTTATCATTTATGAATTATCATTTATTTTGAGCAGAAACGCGTATTCCAATGCGTCTTCTTTTAATGATTCAAATCTTCCGCTTGCTCCTCCGTGGCCTGAACTCATGTCGGTTTTAAATAGCAAAAGATTATTATCAGTTTTTAATTCTCTTAATTTCGCAGTCCATTTTGCAGGTTCCCAATATTGAACCTGAGAATCATGCAGACCTGTTGTAATCAACATGTGAGGATATTCTTTCGCTTCTACATTATCGTAAGGCGAATAATCTTTCATGTATTGATAATATTCCTTGTCGTTTGGATTTCCCCATTCGTCATATTCTCCGGTTGTTAATGGAATCGTTTCATCCAACATCGTTGTCACAACATCTACAAAAGGAACTTGAGAAACAATTCCGTTAAATAGTTTCGGCTCGTAATTGATAACTGCTCCAACCAATAATCCTCCTGCACTTCCGCCCATTGCATATAAATGCTTTGAAGAAGTGTAGTTTTCTTTAATTAAATATTTCCCTGCATCAATAAAATCGAAGAATGTATTTTTCTTAAACAGCATTTTTCCGTCTTCGTACCATTCTCTTCCTAAATATTCACCACCTCGGATATGAGCGATTGCGTAAATGAAACCTCTGTCTAAAATTGATAATCTTACATTCGAGAAACTTGCATCAACTGTGTGTCCGTAACTTCCATAACCATATAAAAGTACGGGAGTATCAGCGGATTTTTTAGTGTCTTTATGGTAAACTAAAGAAATTGGAACCTTCGTTTCTCCGTCTCTTGAGTCTGCCCAAATTCTTTCAGAAATATAATTTTCAGCAATGAATTTCCCTCCCAAAACTTCCTGTTGTTTCAACAGTTTCGTTGTTTTGTCTTTAAGGTTGTATTCGTAGGTTGCATTGGGTTGTATAAGCGAGGTGTAACCGTAACGTAAAACTTCGGTGTCAAATTCCAAATTGGTTCCGATGTAAGCGGTGTAAGTCGGATCCGAGAAAGGAAGATAATAAGATTCGTTTGTTTTCTCTTCAATGATTTTGATTTGTAGAAGACCTTTTTCTCTTTCTTCGAGAATAAGATAATCTTTAAATATTTCAAAACCTTCCAATAAAACTTCTGCGCGGTGCGGAATTACATCTACCCAGTTTTCCATTCCACAATTGTCGATTTTAGCTTTTACAATTTTAAAATTGAAGGCATCATCGGCATTGGTGATAATGTAAAACTCATCTTCGTAATGTTCGACAGAATATTCTAGGTCATCGATTCTTGACTGAATCATCTTCCATTCTGCAAAAACATCATCAGCAGGAATAAAACGATGTTCGTCCGAAATAGTGCTTGAACTAGCAAGGAAAATATATTCTAATGATTTTGTCTTGAAAACATTCACATCAAAAGTATCATCCTCTTCATGGAAAATTAAAACATCTTCCGAAGGTTCTGTTCCTAATTTATGTCGGTAAACCTGAAATGCGCGTAAGCTGTCATCTTTTCTGATGTAAAAAACATGTTCGTTATCATTCGCCCAAACAGCTTTACCTGTTGTGTTTTCTATTTTATCAGTAAGAATTTCTTCTGTTTCTAGATTTTTAAAATTAATGTCATAAATTCTTCTTCCAACATTATCGGACGAAAAAGACATTAATTTATTATTAGGACTTACGGCAACGCTTCCGACTTCGAAAAATGTTTCGCCTTCTGCAAGTACATTTACATCAAGAATAATTTCTTCTGTATTGTCTAAACTTTTATGTTTTCTGCAAAAAATAGGATATTCTTTTCCTTCTTCATAACGTACAATGTACCAATATTCGTTAAAGAAATAGGGTAGAGACTCATCGTCTTTTTTGTAACGGGCCTTCATTTCTTCGTAAAGCTCTTCCTGAAGCTCTTCGGTGTCCTTCATCATAAATTCTTCGTAAGCGTTTTCTTCTTCAAGATATTTTATGACTTCGGGATTTTCTCTTTCATTGAGCCAGAAATAATTGTCCGTTCTTTTATCTCCGTGTATTTCTAGTATTTTTTCTATTTTTTTTGCCTGTGGAGCTTCCATTCAATATTAATTCTTGTTCAAATTTAGTTAAAAAAAAGCCATCTTTCCTTTAATTGAAAAGACGGCTGATTTATATTTTATAGTAAAAGCTATTTATGAAGCGCTTTAATGTATTTTTCAAGAGCCATTGTCATAGACGGCGTCTCTTTTGTAGGAGCCATTAAATCTACTCTTAATCCTGCTTCTTCGGCTGCTGCTAATGTTGTGTTACCGAAAACACCAATATTAGTTTCGTCCTGTTTGAATTCAGGGAAATTTTGTTGTAAAGATTTAATTCCTTGTGGACTAAAGAATATCAACATATCATAATCTTTAATCGTAATATCTGTTAAATCACTGCAAACTGTTCTGTACATGATCGCTCTTGTCCAATCTACGTTTGAGGTATCTAAAGTTTTAATGATATCCGGGCTTAAAACATCTGAAGAAGGTAACAGATACTTCTCAGTAGGGAATTTTTTGAAAAGAGGAGCCAAGTCTGAGAAGTTTTTCTCCCCAAAACTGATCTTTCTTTTTCTGTACACAATATGCTTTTGAAGATAGTTGGCAACTGCTTCGGACTGGCAAATGTATCTCATCGTATCCGGTACGCTGAAACGCAATTCTTCTGCAAGTCTGAAATAGTGGTCAATCGCGTTTTTGCTGGTAAAAATAATTCCAGTGTACTGCGTTAGATCTATTTTCTGTGTTCTAAGTTCTTTGTTGTCAACTCCTTCGACGTGGATAAAAGGGCGGAAGTCAATCTTTATTTTTTCCTTCTTCGCTATTTCCAAATATGGAGAAGACTCACTAGGCGCTGGTTGAGAAACCAATATAGACTTTATTCTCATCATTGACATTTATTAAAAAAATAATAGTTTCCAAAGCAACAATAAAGGTGCGATTTGGAGGGTGCAAATATACAAAAATTTATAATACCATTTTTCAGGTAAAACATTGTTCTTGTGAAATAAATAGAAAAAAACTTTGAAAATGAATACAAAAGAAAAGAAGAACAAATAGTATAAAAACATTTTATTTCTGTCAATAGGGAAATAGTAGTGGGTTACACATAAAATTATTAATAAAAATGACAAAACGAAATAAAATTTGGTGGAGGTAAAATAAAAAACCAGCCATTTTTTACCATCACCTATACTTTGATAAAAAACAAACCCTAAAGTCGTTTTTATGAAATAAAATAGAATAACTATTGTTAAACTATACCCAAATTTATTCAATTGATACCCCAAAACACTCAGATCGGCTATGTATTTAGGCACAATCGGAATATATTGAGAGATTAAAACTGCCAAAGTAAGAGCCATCACACAGGAAGTAATGATCCAACTCGGAAGGTTATTGCTTGCGTCAAAATATTTTTGAAGCAAAAAGTCTTTCAGGTTGGCGCCTCTTTCTATGATATTCATCATAAATAGGTATAAAAATATGCAGCCCAACAATATAAAGATTACCCAATCGTTGTTCTCAGGTATTCTTACATTATTAATAAAATTTTGTGATAACGGCAAAGGAATGTTTTTTGCAAAATTATAGATTATTTTGTATAAAATAAAAAGGTTAAATAAACTATCTTTGCAAATTGAAATGAAAAAACTCGTCATCATCCCAACTTATAATGAAAAGGAAAATATAGAAAGTATAATTTCCGCGGTTTTTGCGTTGGAAGATGACTTTCATATTTTGGTGGTGGACGACTCGTCTCCGGACGGAACTTCCAACATTGTAAAAGATCTTCAAAAGAAGTTTCCCCATACTTTACATTTGTCGATAAGACATGTGAAAGACGGTTTGGGAAAGGCTTATATTCATGGGTTTAAATGGGCAATTCAAAACAATTATGATTATATTTTTGAAATGGATGCCGATTTTTCTCACAATCCAAGTGATCTCCCTAAATTGTTTGAAGCTTGTTTAAATGCAGATATGGCGATCGGTTCACGCTACTCAAAAGGAGTAAATGTGGTAAACTGGCCAATGGGAAGAGTTTTACTTTCTTATTTCGCTTCAAAATATGTGAGATTTGTTTTAGGACTTCCGATTCATGATACAACAGCAGGTTTTGTCTGTTTTTCAAGAAAAGTTTTAGAAGAGATTGGTTTGGATAACGTAAGATTAAAAGGGTACGGATTTCAGATCGAAATGAAATTCAGAGCTTTTAAAAAAGGCTATAAAATTGTAGAAGTACCTATTATTTTTACAAACAGAATATTGGGAGAAAGCAAAATGAATGGAGGAATCATTCATGAAGCGGTTTTTGGTGTTTTAAATTTAAAGTGGAAATCATTAATCAACAGATTATGAAAAAGCTGATCTTCATTTTCGTTTTATCATGCATATTTTCGTGCAGTGATTATGTAGATAAACCAAAGAACTTGGTGGATAAAGATACGATGGCCGAGATTCTTGCTGATCTGTCGATCAACGATCAGGCAACTTTCATGTATCAAAATAAAAATCTGGAAGCAGGAACAAGGTATGTCCTTAAAGCTCACAAAATAAAATCTACCGATTTTGTTGAAAGTTTTAAATATTACGTTGTAAAAGATCAAATGAAAGGTATCGCAGACGAAGCTCAGAAAAAACTGTTGGAAAAAGATCCAAAAGCGGATCAATATATAAAAGACAAATTAAAAAAGGATGGTAATGTACCGTCTTTTGCAAGATAACAATGCAGAAACGTGATCCATTAGGCAAAATAAAACGGCTAATGGCAATGATTTAAAAGTATACGAATGAAATTTTTTAATATAGAAAAAACCTCTGAAGGTAAGGCAAGAGCAGGAGAACTTATGACCGATCACGGTAAGGTGCAAACGCCTATTTTTATGCCTGTGGGAACTGTTGCAAGTGTAAAGACAGTCCACCAAAGAGAATTAAAAGAAGACATTAAAGCTCAAATTATTCTGGGCAATACCTATCATTTGTACCTTCGTCCCGGCATGGAAACGATGCAGAATGCGGGAGGTTTACATAAATTCATGAACTGGGATCTTCCAATTCTTACGGATTCAGGAGGTTTTCAGGTTTTTTCACTTTCAGGAAGCAGAAAAATGTCTGAGGAAGGAGTGAAATTTAAGTCTCACATAGATGGAAGCTATCATTTATTTACTCCGGAAAAGTCTATGGAAATCCAAAGACAGATCGGGGCAGATATTTTTATGGCTTTTGACGAATGTGTTGCTTATCCAAGTGGGTACAATCAGGTAAAAGCTTCCATGGAAATGACGCATCGTTGGTTAAAAAGATGTATCGATTGGAATGAAAAAAATCCAGAATTATATGGGCATAAACAAAGATTTTTCCCGATCGTTCAGGGTTCTACCTATTCAGATTTAAGAAAAATTTCAGCGGAAGTAATTTCGGAAGCTGGTGCAGAAGGAAATGCAATTGGCGGACTTTCCGTTGGTGAGCCTGAAGATGAATTGTACAGAATTACCGATGAGGTTACCGATATTTTACCAAAAGACAAACCAAGATATTTAATGGGAGTTGGTACTCCGTGGAATATTCTGGAATCCATTGGTTTAGGAATTGATATGATGGATTGTGTAATGCCTACAAGAAACGCCAGAAACGCAATGTTGTTCACTTGGCAAGGTGTTATGAACATGAAAAATGAAAAATGGAAGAACGATTTTTCGCCTTTGGATGAATTTGGGACGAGTTTTGTAGATAAAGAATATTCAAAAGCGTATGTGCGCCATTTGTTTGTTTCTAAAGAATATTTAGGAAAACAAATTGCATCAATTCATAACTTGGCATTTTATTTAGATTTGGTAAAAGTGGCGAGAGAACATATTGTTGCAGGAGATTTCTATCAATGGAAAAACTCTGTGGTTCCGATTCTTAGACAAAGACTGTAAGAAAAGGAGTCCCAAAGGGACGACTTACCAAAGAATAGGATGTAATCCTATTAAATTTAAATTAAATTGTAAAAACGCATTAAAAAAAAGAAAATAATGCTTAAAATTATAGACCGATATATCATTAAAAAATACCTTGGGACTTTCAGTTTCATGTTGATATTGCTGTCTGTAGTAGTTTTGGTAATCGATGTTCAGCAAAAGATTCCGAGAATTGAAAATGCTAAACTTTTAGATCCAAAATTAGATTTAACTTATTTTCTTATTCATTTTTATCCTTTCTGGATTATCAACTTGGTCATGACTTTCCTGTCCATTTTGGTGTTTATTTCTGTGATTTATTTCACATCCAGAATGGCAAATAATACGGAGATTGTTGCCATTATCAGTAGTGGAGCAAGTTTTCACAGATTTGCAAAACCGTACTTAATTACTTCTCTGTTTATTGCTTGTTTGTCACTGGTAATCAATCACTTTGTGCTTCCTTGGGCAAATATTCAGAAAAATCAGCTTGAGGCGTACACTTATAATGCGAGGAATAAAGAGAAAGTTTTGGGTACAGCCCCTGTTTCTGCGCAATTAAGCAGAACGGAATATATTTTTGTTAATTCTTGGAACAAAGGAGAAAAAAGAGGTTCTGGTTTTGTCTTCCAAAAATTCGATAAGAATAGAAAGATGACTTACGAACTTAAAGCTTCTGATGTACTTTGGGACAAGGCTAAAAAACAATTTGTTTTAAGTAATTATTTCGAAAAAACAATCAATAAAGACGATACCGAAAAACTAGGAAATGGCCCTGAATTAAGAAAAAACTTCGGGCACAATCCTGACGAACTTTTCCCGAATGAATTGTTGGGTCAAAATAAAACAACGCCCGAACTTCTGAAGTTTATTCAAAGAGAAAAAGAAAAAGGCAATAGTAACCTGAATAGCCATCTTAATGAGCTTCATCAGAGGACTTCCATGCCTATTTCTATTGTTATTCTGACGTTTTTGGCGCTGTCTCTATCTTCTCAAAAGAAAAGGGGAGGATTGGGAATTAACTTGGCGATAGGGATTTCCTTGGCCTTCTTATTTGTATTTTCATTCGAAGCTTTAAAAGTAGTTTCGGAAAATAAAAGTATGTCACCAGCTTTGGCAATGTGGTTCCCGAATATCATCTTTTTCCCGATTGCATTGTATTTATATCTGAAAAGAGCGAATCAGTAAAGCAATTTTATTTCTTTGTGATAAAAAGATTTTAGTCCGTCATTTTCAAGATCGATCCATAATTCACCTTTTTCATCGGCGTATTTTATGATGCCATTTTGTCGCTCTTCATTAATCTCAAAAACGGAAATCTCATCTTTTCGGAATAGATTTTCATTAAATTGATCCATTATTTTCTGTTCAGACGGAATGTTTTTTAGTTTTTCAATTAAAAAGTTATGGTATTTTAGAGTTAATTCTTTTAAGTCAAATCGTATCCCGGTCTGGGTTAGAAGTGATCCAGCCTTAGAAATATCATCAAATTCTTCCTGTAAAATATTAATACCCGAACCGATAATATAATAATTGCTTTGATTAATTTTTTTCTTCTCAATTAAGATTCCGACGATTTTTTTATTTTTAAGAATGATGTCGTTCGGCCATTTTATTTTCACTATATTTTCAGTCAAATTGGCAAGGAAATCCCTTATGATGATTGCGGTATAATAATTGAACAAGAAATCAGTAAGCGTGAAATTGTCAGCTTTAACGGCTAAAGTGTAAGCTAAATTTTTTTCAGCTGTTGAAATCCATGTATTTCCATACTGTCCGCGACCTTTTGTCTGGTTGAAAGTATGAAGACCAATAAAATCCGAAGTATCGTAAAGTAAAACCTGAGATATTTCGTCATTAGTAGAAGAAGACTCTTTTTGATAGAATAGTTGACCCATTAAGAAAACTTTAAGACTTTAAAAGGCTAAAAGTAAGGCTAAAGTAAAAGAAAAACAATAAATTTGCAGATTATAGATATTTTAATGAATAAAACAGCAGAAAAGCAGGCACTAATAGATAAAATTGTTGAAGCCATCCAAGACGTAAAGGGTGAAGATATCATGATCTTCGATCTTTCTAAGATTGAGAACTCTGTAGCGGAAACTTTTATAATTTGTAGCGGAAACTCAAACACTCAGGTATCTGCATTAGCAGGAAGTGTTGAGAAAAAGGTGAGAAACGATCTTCAGGATAGACCTTGGCATGTAGAAGGTACCGAAAACTCTATGTGGGTTTTGGTAGATTATGTTACCGTAGTGGTGCACATTTTCCAGAAAGAAACTCGTGAATATTATGACATCGAGGAACTTTGGGGAGATGCAGCAATCACAAAAATTGAATATGAATATTAAATTTTAAAAAGTATAAATGAACAATAAAGGATTTAACTGGTTTTTTCCGATTGCGATCATAGCTCTTTTGTTATTCTTCGGTTCCAATTTTTTAGGAGGCGATAGTGCAAAATCTATTGATGAAGATGGTTTCTTCAGAGAATTGCAGACGGGGAAAGTTCAGAACATTATTATATACAAAGACACCGAAAAGGCTGATATTTTCTTAACTAAAGCTGCCAAAACAGCAATGGTAAGTAAAGAAGCCAAAGACAACAATCCGTTATCAGGTTTTGATATGGCTCCAAAAGCAGATTATTCTGTGAAATACGGAGACCTTCAGCTTTTCCTTCAAAAATTTGATCAGGTAAAAGCAACAAATCCGGCGATTAAAACGACTAAAGATTACGGTGCGGGTAAAAACCCGTTCATGGATATCTTGTTTTCAGCTTTGATCTGGATCGCGATTTTAGGATTATTCTATTTCCTTCTTTTCAGAAAGATGGGAGGTGGCGGAGGTCCTGGCGGACAAATTTTCTCTATCGGTAAGTCTAAAGCTAAACTTTTCGACGAAAAAGAAAGAATTCAGGTAACATTTAAAGATGTTGCAGGTTTGGAAGGTGCAAAAGAAGAAGTACAGGAAGTTGTAGATTTCTTGAAAAATTCTGAAAAATATACAAAACTAGGAGGTAAAATTCCGAAAGGAGTTCTATTAGTAGGTCCTCCGGGAACAGGTAAAACATTATTGGCTAAAGCTGTTGCAGGTGAAGCTAAGGTTCCGTTCTTCTCACTTTCAGGTTCAGATTTTGTTGAAATGTTTGTGGGTGTAGGTGCTTCAAGAGTGAGAGATCTTTTTGCTCAGGCAAAAGCAAAATCTCCAGCAATTATCTTTATTGATGAGATTGATGCTATCGGACGTGCAAGAGGTAAAAACAATTTCTCAGGCGGAAACGACGAAAGAGAAAATACATTGAACCAACTTCTTACAGAAATGGACGGATTTGGAACAGACGTGAACGTAATCGTTATGGCTGCAACCAACAGAGCTGATATCTTAGATAAAGCCTTAATGAGAGCAGGACGTTTTGACCGTTCTATTTATGTAGATCTTCCTGAATTACACGAAAGAAAAGAGATTTTTGATGTTCACTTGCTTAAAATTAAGCTTGATGATACGGTTGACAGAGAGTTTTTAGCAAAACAAACTCCTGGATTCAGTGGGGCGGATATTGCTAACGTTTGTAACGAAGCGGCATTGATTGCAGCTAGAAATAGTCATACTTCAGTTACTAAACAGGATTTCCTTGATGCTGTAGACAGAATCATCGGAGGTCTTGAGAAGAAAAATATGGCGATCAAACCTTCAGAAAAGAAGAGAGTTGCTTATCATGAAGCTGGTCACGCTACAATCTCTTGGTTGGTAGAACATGCAGCTCCATTGTTAAAAGTAACGATTGTACCAAGAGGACGTTCTTTAGGAGCAGCTTGGTATCTTCCGGAAGAAAGACAATTGACAACGACTGAACAGATGTTGGACGAGTTATGTGCAACGTTAGGAGGTAGAGCAGCAGAGCAGGTTATTTTCAACAATATTTCAACAGGTGCATTGTCTGATTTGGAAAGTGTAACGAAAAGAGCTCAGGCAATGGTTACTGTATACGGATTGAGTCCAAATATTGGTAATATTTCTTACTACGATAGTTCAGGGCAGTCTGAATACAACTTCGGTAAACCATATTCTGAGGAAACAGCTAATAAAATTGATGTTGAGATAAAATCAATTATTGAAAATCAATATCAGAGAGCAGTTCAGATTCTTACTGAAAATAAAGATAAGCTTGATGCTTTGGCGAATAAACTTTTAGAAAAAGAAGTAATATTCCGGGAAGACCTTGAGGACATCTTCGGAAAAAGAGCATGGGATCCTGAGTTAACAGAAAGACCTGTTACAAGCACGATCGCAGTAGCGAAAGAACCGAATGAGGAAATCATTATCAAAGACAAAGAAGAGGGAAGTGAAATTCAGGCTCCAGAAAGCCCGACTCAACTTTAAAATACCTCAAAAACATATTACAAAAACCTGACAACACAAAATTGTCAGGTTTTTTCATATTTAAGGGTACATTTTTAGAATCTATTGTAATTAATTTTCTATTTTTGTATAAAGTTGACTAAAAATAAATTAAGTTGAGTTTATTCAAGAGAATTGTAAGCAAACTTACCAACCAACCTGAGGAAGAAGACAAACAGAGTTTGGAGAAACTAGGGGACTCGCTTAAAAATGCGGATCTCGACTATAAGTTTGCGCAATTGTTTACGCATTCCGGAGGATTTTTCAATTATTGTGCAGATGAAGCGGAAGCTCTACAGACTTTAAATCAAATCATAAAAATAGAAGGCATCAACAATATGTTTTGTTGGGACAAGGAACTTCAGAGTTTTCTAAATGTTGTAAAAGCTCCTTATACTTCAGATTTTGAACATTCCAATGATGCGGCTTTCATCACTTGTGAGTATCTTATTGCTTACGACGGCAGAATCATGCTATCTCACAATAATATCCTGCATTACCATTCTTCAAGACTGCCAAATAAAATTATTATTATGGCGAATGTATCTCAGATCGTAAATAATCTTAATGATGCGATGGGGAAAATCAAAAGGAACGGAAATATTAAAAACCTTACTTCCATCAGCGGAAATCAGTCAAAATTAGATACTTCTTCTAATGCCAATACAAAACTGTTTTTATTGCTGCTTGAAGATTAGCATCAACTTCTAAAATTTAAATCTTGGACAAAAATCTTATTCAAAGAACGCTCTCGGGAATTGTTTATGTTGCAGTTATTATTCTTTGTACGACTCCGTTGGGAGCGCAACTGATCAACAGTATTTCTCCGGACCTCGTTAAACAACAATATTTATATTACGGTTTGATCACTTTTCTAATGGTTGTAGGATCATGGGAATGTGTAAAGCTTATGAAATTTGGAAAAGGATATGAAAAATGGGTGGTATTTCCTGTCATTTTGGTTATTTTTTACATGTTTTCTAAAAGATATTTCTATCACGACTTCTATTTTAATTTCAGACTGAGCGAAATATTGGCTCTTTCATTGATTTTAATAGCTGTTATTACTTTATTCAAATATGCCAACGAATTGTATTTCGATAGCGGAAAACTGATTTTTACAGTCATTTACGTAGCTCTTCCGTTTAGTTTTGCACTAGGCTTACCAAAGTTCTCGACTTATGATAATACGTTCTCTTTAGAAGTTCTTTTCTTATTTGTTCTGATATGGAGCAGCGATACTTTTGCGTACTTAACAGGGAAGTTCTTCGGAAAACATAAAATGGCTCCCAAAATCTCTCCTAAAAAGACTTGGGAAGGATATATTGGTGGAGTAGTATTAACTTTAGTTTTATCATACTTCATAGAACATTACCAACCAGAACTTCGCGGAAACTGGATGATTGTTGGGTTCTTGGTGGCTGCATTTGCACCATTAGGAGATTTGGTAGAAAGCCAATTGAAAAGAAATTTCGGTGTAAAAGACAGCGGAAACATCCTTCCGGGGCATGGTGGCGTATTAGATAGGCTGGATAGTTTTTTAATTTGCGCGCCTGTCGTATATTTGTACTTTATTTTAGAAAAATTTATTTAATCTCATGAAATTACATAAGGAGTCAAAAGGAACGATCACAGTAGCAACGATACTATTTATTATTATTAGTGTGTTGGCTATTTATTTTCTTAAAATGTGGTCGCTGCTGATCATTATGCCATTATTGATTGTTTACAGTCTGGTATTTTGGTTCTTCAGAGTTCCGGAACGTGACATTTTGGAACACAGAGAGAACATTATTGCTCCTGTTGACGGGAAAGTAGTAATGATCAAAGAAGTAGACGAAGACGAGTTTATCAAAGGAAAGGCTATTCAGGTTTCTATCTTTATGTCACCTTTGAATGTGCATATCTGTAGATATCCGGTTTCAGGAAAAGTGATCTACAAAAAATATCACCCGGGAAAATATCTTGTTGCATGGCACGAAAAATCTTCTACAGAAAATGAAAGAACAACCGTTGCTGTTGAAAGTATGACAAATCATAAAGTGGTTTTCAGACAGATCGCAGGATATGTTGCCAGAAGAATTGTTTTCTATTGTAATGAAGGAGATCAGGCGAAAGCTGGACATGAGTTCGGTTTCATCAAATTCGGTTCAAGAATGGATGTTTTCTTGCCGTTAGATACAGAAATCATCTGCAAGATCGGAGACATCACAAAAGGTGGATTGGATGTGATCGCAAGAATGAAAGATTAAGATTTAATCAAAAATATATGTAAGACTGTTTCGAAAGGAGCGGTCTTTTTTTTGTTTAAACACAAATGACACGAATGCTTTTCACAAATGAACACGAATATTAAAATAAATTTTAACCGCAATATTTTCATCAATAGGAACGGGCTTTAGCCCGTTTAAAAATTAAATCAAAAATCAATTGGCTTTAGCCAAAACTTAATAACACAAAGTAGATTAAGCCCTAAACCCTGAATCCTAAGCCCTAATATACTGTTTAACTTCATCAATCAAGCTTAAAATCAACTCCACAGGTAAATCCTCTTCTATATCAATCAAAAGGATTTTAAACTTTTTTCTGCCTTCCTGAATCAATTCCGAATGCTCAAGTCTGTCACCATGATAAAAACTTACATAATGTTTCTTATGCTTTTTGCTGTAATACAAATAGCACAGCATTTTCTTTTTAAACTTAAAAAATGGAAGCCCGAAACTCAATGTTTCAGTAATATTTTCCGTGTCAGATTCTAATATCTTTTGTCTTAAAAAAAGAAGAGTACTTCTTTCAGGCTCTTTAATTCTGTAGAAGTACTCTTGTATTGGGTTCATTTAAAAATTTTATTTTTACTTGGTTGGAAGATTAATCGTATCACGTTACCAAACTCCGAGCTTCTCACTTCCAGCTTCCAGCCTTTGTATTTTAATCAAAATTCTGAAGCTCAACAAGTTTGTGATAAACACCTCTTTGTGCGATAAGCTCGTGGTGACTTCCTTGTTCTACGATGTCGCCTTTTTCCATCACTACAATCCAGTCAGCTTTTTGAATGGTTGAGAGTCTGTGTGCAATAACTAAAGAAGTTCTGTTTTCCATCATTTTTTCTAAAGCATCTTGAACAAATTTTTCAGATTCAGTATCCAAAGCTGAAGTTGCTTCATCCAGGATCATAATTGGAGGGTTTTTAAGAACCGCTCTGGCGATAGAAACTCTTTGTTTTTGACCTCCGGAAAGCTTTCCTCCATCGTCTCCAATATTGGTATCGTAACCATTTGGAAGCTGCGTGATGAAAGCGTCTGCGTTGGCAATCTTAGCTGCATTAATTACTTCTTCTTTCGTTGCATCCGGCTTACCCATTAAAATATTATTGAAAACAGAATCATTGAATAATACTGATTCCTGAGTTACCATTCCCAACAATTTTCTGTATTCCTGTAATTTTAAATGTTTAATGCTGACACCATCAATTAAGATTTCACCTTCAGAAACATCATAGAATCTTGCTAAAAGATTGGCAATGGTCGTTTTTCCACTTCCACTTTGTCCAACCAAAGCAACCGTTTTTCCTTTCGGAATCGTTAAATTGAAATTTTTAAGAATTAAATTATCTTTATCATAATAGAATCCGATGTCTTTAAACTCGATATTTTGTTGAAGCGTAGTAATTGAAACAGGCTCTGCTACTTCTTCGATCTTCACATCTGCATCCAGAATTTCCAATACTCTTTTAAGAGAAGCTTCTCCTTTCTGAACGTTAGAAATAGACGTTGATAAACTTTTCACAGGAGGTAAAATCTGGAAGAAAATCCCTAAAAACACAAGGAAATCAGCTGGTGAAATACTTTGCTCTACAATAATTTGTTTTCCTCCGTACCAAGCAATGATTAAGAACGTAATTGATCCTAAAAATTCGCTCATTGGCGATGCCAATTCTTTTTTTCTGCCTAATCTTATCGAGCTGGATATCCATTTTTGCATTGACTGCATAAAACGATTATCCATTATTTTTTCAGCATTAAAAATCTTAATGACTTTTGATGATTTTAAGGTTTCATCTACAATGGAAAATATGTTTCCCATCTCGTTTTGGGCTTCGTGTGAGTCTTTTTTAAGGCTTTTTCCAACCAAAGCGATCATTGTTCCCATTACAGGTAAAACCAATAAGGAGAAAAGAGTCATTTCTGTACTTAAGAAAAATAAAGTAACCAGCGTACTGATTAGCATAAATGGAGCATTAATAAGCTCAACTAAACTTCCTAAAATATTACCTTCAACTTCACCTACATCATTAGACATACGCGACATAAGGTCTCCTTTTCTGCTTTCTGTAAAAAATGAAACGGGTAAAGAAAGTATTTTGCGGTACATGGCACCACGAAGATCTTTGGTAACACCGACACGATAATTAATTAATAAAAACGATCCCAAATATCGAAATACGTTTCTCAATAAAAAGGTAAAAGCCGTAATGACACACAACCATGCAAGTACTGTCAGCGCACCATGATCCGTAACTAAGCTTTGTACATAATAATTAGAATATTCTTTTAAATAAGTGAAAAGATCTAAGATGTCTCCTGAATAGACTGGAGCAGATTCGTATTTCTCAGGCTTTATCGTGCCAAAAAGCATTCCCAAAACCGGTAAAATAGTTCCTAAAGAAGCTATTTGAAATACAGAATATAATATGTTGAAAAATAAACTTCCGTAGATATATTTTTGGTGCGGCCTCGCGAACTTTAGTATTTTTTTATATTCGTTCATTCAATGAAAAATTGGATAGCAAAATTAATTAAAATATAATGATAAGACGTTCTAAATCCTATTTTACTTTAAGTAATATGTCCCAATAGAATCTTTTTTGTTACAGCGCGATTTTGTTAAAATCTATATTTAAAAGAAAGAGTGCTACTTTTATAAGGTAACACTCTTTTATTTTTTATTAAAACTTTACTTTATCGTTGTATTTTGGTGCGAAATTCTTAGGACTCAATTTTTCCAAAGTCTTCCCGAAATTATTGATTATTTGACCCATATTATCAAAATCAACTATGTTTACATCATCATTCACTTGGTGATAATGTTTAATTTTCGTCATATCAGCTGTTGAGATTGAATGAGCGATAATTTTCTTCTTAACAAAGTTCACATTATCTGATCTGTAAAATAGTTGCTCTGAAGCGTAAGGATCAGCGTTAATTTTTAATCCGTTTACTGCATTTTTATTGAAAAGTTCATCAAGATCCGAAAATTCATCACCCGTCATGAAAACTGCATTTTTCCCGAATTGAGATTCTGTAGCTACCATTTCAAAATTGAAAAGAGCGTATAAATTATTGTAAATTTTATCTAAATTTTTATCATCAGCGATTGCTGTAGAACCTAACATTCCTTTTTCTTCACCATTAAATGTCATGAAAACCATAGAGAATTCAGGCTTTTTATTTTTGAAATAATCTGAAATTCCAACTAAAGTTGTGATTCCGCTTGCATCGTCATCTGCTCCGTTATAGATGTTATCTCCACTTTTATTGTTCATTCCAATATGATCGAAATGTCCTGAGAAACCTAAATATTTATCTGTTTTTCCTTTTTGAACACCGCAAACATTATAAACAGTTTTTCCTTTATAAGTAAATGGAACCAGATAAGAATTTCCTGTACAGTATTCTAAATTATTTTCTTTGAAAAGCTTTGCGATATAATTTGCTGCGTTTTCATTTTCAGGAGTTCCGATTTCACGGCCTTTCATTTCGTCTGATGCCAACGTTGAAATTATGGTATTTATTCTTTCCTTAGAAACTTCCTGCGCGAAAGTAAATGCTGAGAAAAGGGATAGAGTAAGATAAGCTAGTTTTTTCATGAATGATAAATTTTAATAATCTGTCGCAATTTAAAATAAAATGTTGCAATAAGTTGTATAAATTTTGATTCCCACAGATTTCACAGATTTACACAGATGTTTATGCATATTTTTATTTATTAAACTTAAAAATTATACGCAATCATCTGTGTAAATCTGTGAAATCCGTGGGAGAAAAAACAAAAAACAGCTCCTAAAAAGAAGCTGTTATACTCAAAAAATCGTTGTTTCGGTTATCGAAGTCTGTCTACAGATTTCACGAGCCTCTCATCTTTGCGGATATAAATGTTTGCAATAAGCAGACAGATAATCGCTATCAAAGGAAAAATCGGCTCAATACCCTTCTCAGGAAGTTGAAGTCCTCCGGGTAAGTTTAGTATCCAGTACGCCAATACACCAATCAACAAAACGTTTATAATGATGCTGATATGATTCAGCAAAATTTGTCTTTTTCTGTTTTTAAAGCTGAATACACTTAGTAATCCAACCAAAACAAGTACCACACTACCAATATTTATCACAGGAATAGTACCGAAAACGGCAACATCTTGTCCTGTAACGAACAGAAACACAGCAGCTAAAACTGCCAGAAAAACCCATATAGTCTGTATTCTTTGTAGCATTGAATATTTAATTCTAGGCAAAAGTAGCATAAATTTTGCACAATTCAAAAATAAGTGTAGATTTGCATTATACAATGTACTTGAAAACAATAGTCACCGGACTTACTTTTCTTACTCACAATTAATTACATTTTTACATTAAATATGTTTAACATAGAAACGTTAAGGTCAAAATCCGTAACGGAACTGACTAAAATCTTAAAGGATTTGGGCGTTAAAGTTGCAAGAAACAGCAATGAGAATGATAAAATCTTTGCAGTTCTTGATTTTCAGGCTTCTAACCCTAAAGTTGCAAAAGATTATTTCAACGCCACAGAAAGCAGTATGAATACTGAAGAAAATCCGCCAGAGAAAGAAGCGAAAGCTCCTGTAAAAAAGGCTGCTCCGAAAAGGACGCCAAAACCTAAGCCTGAGGCAAAAGCTCCGGTAGAAACAAAACCAAAAGAAGAAGAAAAAGCTGTTGAAGTTGAAAAAGAAATTGTTTCCGAAGAAGTAAAACCTCAAGCTCCAAAAGCTGAAACTGCAAATGATGATGCAGCAGCAAAGGCAGAAGCAGCAAGGAAAAAAAGAAAAAGGCTTCCTACAAATACAAGCAATGTAGAAAGTCCTGTTCAGGAAAAACCTCAAGCTCCTAAAAACACAGAACCTCAGGAATCTGCTCCACCAGCAGAAGAAAAGCCTAGCAACCCTCAACAACAACCGCAGGCAAGACCTCAAAAAGGACAAAACCATCCACAAAACAGTGGAAATCAACATAAAAACCAAAACCCGAATCAAGGTCAGAGCTCAAATCAAAATCCTAATCAGGGACAGGCTCAAAATCCTAACCAAGGGCAAAACCAGAATCAAAACCAAAACCAGCATTCGAATCAGAACCCTAATCAAAATCAAAACAGGAATTCTGACAGAAACGAAGATCATCAGGAACATCATAGAAAGGAGTTCAACTTTGATGGAATGGTTAGTATTGAAGGGGTTTTAGAAATATTACCGGATAACTACGGATTTTTACGTTCTTCAGATTTTAGCTATATTTCTTCTCCGGATGACGTATATGTTTCTACTGCACAGATCAGAAATTTCGGATTGAAAACTGGGGATACAGTAAGAGGTATTGTAAGGCTTCCAAAAGAAGGTGAAAAATACTTTTCTTTATTAAAACCGGTAGAAGTTAACGGACGTGATCTTGCATTTATCAAAGATCGTGTTGCTTTTGAATATTTAACTCCACTTTTCCCTGAAGAAAAATTTAACCTGGCAGGAGATAACTCTACAATGTCTACAAGAATTGTTGACTTATTCGCGCCAATCGGGAAAGGACAGAGAGCAATGATCGTTGCACAGCCGAAAACCGGTAAAACAATGTTGTTGAAAGATATTGCAAATTCTATCGCATCCAATCACCCTGAAGTATATATGATGGTTCTTTTGATCGACGAACGTCCTGAAGAAGTTACCGATATGGAAAGAAGTGTAAATGCGGAAGTTATCGCATCTACATTTGATGAAGCGGCAGATAAGCACGTAAAAGTGGCCAACCTTGTTTTAGCGAAAGCTCAGAGAATGGTTGAATGCGGACACGATGTTGTGATTTTATTAGACTCAATTACAAGATTAGCGAGAGCTTACAATACCGTAACGCCTGCTTCGGGTAAAGTTCTTTCTGGAGGTGTTGATGCGAATGCTCTTCACAAGCCGAAAAGATTCTTCGGAGCGGCAAGAAAAATTGAAGGTGGTGGATCTTTAACGATCATCGCAACAGCTCTTATTGATACAGGTTCTAAAATGGATGAAGTTATTTTTGAAGAATTCAAAGGTACCGGAAACATGGAACTTCAATTAGACAGAAAAATTGCAAACAGAAGGATTTATCCTGCTATTGATTTAATTTCTTCCAGTACAAGAAGAGATGATCTATTGTTAGATGAGGTTACTTCCCAGAGAATGTGGATCTTCAGAAAATATCTTTCTGAAATGAATCCTATTGAAGCAATGGAATTTGTAAATAAAAACATCAGAGGAACTTTGAATAACGAAGAGTTCTTGATGTCCATGAATAAATAATTTAATTTAATATTGTTAAATGAGAAGCACAGGTTTTATATCTGTGCTTTTTGTTTTGATTTTTTCTAAACTTAATTTTTTTAATTAAAAGTATTATAGAATCTACTGTATCAATGTTAAAGATTTATTAAAATAATCCCCAATTTTTGATAATCGGTCATTTATTGGCTAACTTTGAATTATAACATTAAAAATAAAATTATGTCATTTGAATTACCAAAATTAGGATATGCTTACGATGCATTAGAGCCAACTATTGATGCAAAAACTATGGAGATTCACCATACAAAACATCACCAAGCATATATCGACAATTTAAATAAAGCAATTGAAGGTACAGAATTAGCTAGAAAAACGATCGAAGAGATCTGCCAGACTGGAACTGATAAGCCTGCAGTAAGAAACAATGGTGGAGGTCACTTCAACCACTCTTTATTCTGGGAAATTTTAACTCCAGGAGGAAGCAATGAGCCTGTAGGAAACGTAAAAGCTGCTATCGAAACTTACGGTGGTCTTGAAAAATTCAAAACTGATTTTTCTGAAGCTGCTAAAACAAGATTCGGTTCTGGATGGGCTTGGTTAGTTAAAAATGCTGACGGTTCTGTTTCAGTTTCTTCAACTCCAAACCAAGATAATCCATTAATGCCAGTTGCAGACGTTAAAGGAACTCCAGTTTTAGGACTTGACGTTTGGGAGCACGCTTATTATTTAAACTACCAAAACAGAAGACCTGATTATGTTTCAGCGTTTTTCTCTGTTGTAAATTGGGATAAAGTTGAGGAATTATTCAACAAATAATCTTCAGACGATATAAAAATTAAAGGTTCAGAATTTTCTGAACCTTTTTTATTGTCTTGTAACTTTCCTGATCACTTTTAGGATCGGTTTATGATAAAAAATTAAAAGTAGTATGAATACTATTAGAATTAAATTTTTCATACACATAAAGTTACACAAAAAAAGCACCCGACTCGAGTGCTTTATATTTTATGGTTCTTTTTGAAGAATGACAAATGCCGGAAAGTGGTCACTATAGCCTCCTGTAAACTGATCCCCATTCCAGGATCTGAAAGGATAACCTTTATAATTTCCTTCTTTATTAACTAAATATGCCGGAGCATAAATTTCAGCCTTGAAAACAGAATAATCTTTAGTTACCTGATCAGAAATCAAGTTCTTAGAAACAATAATCTGATCAAACAAGTTTGGTGCATCCTGATAAGCCAAAGAAGCAACTCCTTTTTTGTATAAAGGATACATTAAGTTAAGATAAGGATTTGCATCACTTAAATCTTTCGGACTTGCCTGAGCTTTTAAATGAGTTTTTAAACTTGAACTCACAGGATCATCATTAAAATCTCCCATTGCGAAAAGTTTTGTCGTAGGATCTGTGGTTCTTATACTGTCCATCTGTTGTTTCAGTAAGGCTGCAGCTGCATTTCTTTTTGGTAAAGAAATCGCTTCACCACCTCTTCTTGAAGGCCAGTGATTCATAAAGAATGCTACTTTTTCATTGTCAAGGAAGCCTGTTACTACCAAAATATCTCTTGTATATTCTCTTTTTCCGTCGTCTCCGTACACTTTCAATTCTTTTTTAAGAGAATTTGTCACCGTAAATCTTCTTTTTTGATAGATCAAGGCAACATCAATTCCTCTGTAGTCATAAGAGTTGTAATGAATAATTCCGTAATCGAATTTTGCCAAAGCCGGTTCTTTAATTAAGTCCTGAATAACCTGTCTGTTTTCAACTTCAATCAAGCCAACAACTGCCGGAGCTGTTTTCGTATATTGTGAACCAAGTTCTGAAATTACTTTAGCTTCATTAGCCAATTTCGCTTTGTAAATTTTAGTATTGTAATTTTTACCACTGCTTGGTGTAAATTCTTCAGATCCACTTTGGTATCTTACTGCTTTTTTTCCTTTTAGAGAACTGTCGCTCCAATTTCCGTCATATTTTTCAGCTTCTAAAAATTTAATAGAATCTAAAGGAATACTTCTGTGAAAAGCCGGATTTTTTATGTCTTTTGTGCCATCTATATAATCTGCGGAACGGATCGTGTCCCAAAGGTTTTCTACATTTAAAAAGCCTATTGCGGCTACTTTTCTTAATTTACCTTGCTGTTGTGCAAAAGTCATTACCGTACAAATCACGGCAATAAAACTTAAAAATTTTCTCATTTAATATTAAAATTAATTAATCGACAAATTTACTTTTTTTTAACTCTTTCAGTTTTAATTATTTGTAAATTTATAATAATTTAATGAAGAGCTACTCGTTTTTATCTTAAAAGCTTGCAATGTTAAGAAAAAATAATGTTAAAAAAATTGTTAATTATAAATTTTGACTAAATTTGTGCCCCCAAGTTTTAACCTATTGATAATTAAGGTAAAAAGTATTTAAAAAAAATAATATACTCATGATTAAAAAACTATCATTAGTCTCTTTATTTACTTTACTTCCCGCTTCATTCTATTTTGCGCAGACTACTGTATTTGCGTATCTTAAAGATGCTGATGGGAAGCCCATTGAAAGGGCAGAAGTAGATCTTAAAGGGAACGACAATGATGTAACGGCCGATAAAATTGGATATTTCCAGTTTGTTGATTTGCAGCCGGGGCATTACCAAATTATGATTGCGAAACCGAATTACGAAACAAAAGTAATGGAGTTTGACGTAACCAGTGACGAGAAAAGAAAGGATTTAGGAGCAATTACTCTTTATCCGACCCTTACAAACGCGGATCAGGGATTGGCAATTATAGACAGCGATGATGATGACGATAGCAGCAACAGCCAGGCTTCTACAGTAGGTTTGCTACAGTCTTCTCAGGATGTTTTCAGCAGAATCGCGGCATTTGATTTAGGATTTTACTGGTTCCGTCCGAGAGGAATTGACGGAAGATCGGGAGAATCTATGTTGAATGGTGTTTCTATGGTTAAATCTGATAACGGTAATGTTGATTTTGGAAACTGGGGCGGTCTTAACGAGATCACAAGATACCCTGAAATTTCAGCAAATCATTCACCATCAGAATATGCATTCGGTGGAAACAGCTCGGTTATTTATAAAAATACGAAGGCTAGTGAGTATAGAAAAGGATTCCAGTTCACTCAATCTTTAACGAACAGAAATTACAGAAACAGAACATCTCTTAGATATACCTCAGGAATGAGCAAAAAAGGATGGGCGTTTACAGTAATGGGAGCCAGAAGATGGGCAGAAGAAGGAATTCAGGAAGGAACATTCTATGATGCTTACGGCGCGTACGTTGGTATTGAGAAAAAATTCAGTGATAAACATACGATAACATTTAATGCTATTGGTGCACCTTATAGAAGATCTACAGCGAGTCCTAGTACTCAGGAGGTTTATGATTACAGAGGTGTACATTATAATTCTTATTGGGGATATCAGAATGGCGAACAGAGAAGTGAGAGAGTAAGAAAAGGTTTTCAGCCTTTATTCCAACTTCAGGATTTCTGGAAAATCAATAAAAAATCAAGTCTTTGGACGTCTGTTTCTTATCAGTTCGGAAAAGACAAAGGTTCTCGTTTAGATTGGCAGAATGTACAAAATCCATCGCCAACTTATTATAGAAACTTACCAAGTTATTATGATTCTTTGGATCCTAATGCTTCTGTTTTAGGCCCAAATGGTGTTACAACGACGTCTCAGGATGCTTACCAGACTTCATTGGCAGGTTGGCAATCGGGAGATCCAAATGTTACTCAATTAAACTGGGACAGACTTTACAGAAGAAATATGCAGCAGCCTATTGACAATTATTATGGTCAAACAGGAAAAAGAGCGTTGTATTATCTTGTAAATGATGTAAGTGATGATAAAATTTGGAATGCTGCAACGCATTTTATTCACAATTTTAATGATACTACTAAATTCTTATTAAACGTATCTTATCAAAACTATCGTTCTGAACAATACAGAGAAGTAAATGATCTTTTAGGTGCTGATTTTGTACTGAACAAAGATCCGTTTGCAGCAACAAACCAACCAGGGAAATCTGGTCTGTATAACGAAGGAGAAGAAAATGTAACGAAAAAAGTAGGTGATAGAATGACTTACGATTACATTTTCAGAAGACAGGAAGTAAAAGTAAATCCGGGATTGAAATTTTCTACAGGCAAGTTTGATGTATTTATTTCTGCGATGGCAGGATATTCTACTTCAAACAGGGAAGGATTATTCAATCATTATTTATACAAAGATTCTAAAGGAAAAGGAGCAGATTACAACTTCTGGACGTATGGAATGAAAGGGCAGGCTGTCTATAAAGTGAATGGTAGAAACTTCATTGTATACAACGGAGCATATTATTCTCAGGCGCCTTTCTTGGAAGATTTATTCATTAACCCTAGGGTAAACGGATCTACTGCCCCAAATGTTAAGAATATGGTTGTGAATGCTAATGACCTTAGTTATGTGATCTCTACACCTTTCTTAAAAATGAGATTAACAGGTTTCTTAGTAGACACAAACAACGAAACTACGGTACAGAGATTCTTTGCTGATGGTATTCCTTTGGAAAGCGTAGATGCAGATGGTAACCAAACCAATGTGCAGAGTGCTTTTGTAACTCAGGTGATGACTGATGTTAAGAAAAGAAATATGGGAGTAGAATTAGGATTTGATGTTAAAGTTATTCCTACTTTATCTTTACAGGGATTAGCTAGTTACGGGCAGTATACTTACAAAAATGATCCGATGACTTACTTTGCATCTGATGCAGCAGGAGTTTTCGCGAATGGACTTTCTTACACAAGTGTAGGTAAATCTTATATTAAAAACTATCGTCAGGGAGGAACTCCTCAGCAGGCATTCTCACTAGGTTTCCGTTATAACAACCCTAAATATTGGTGGGTTGGTGCTAACTGGAATTATTTTGATGATAATTATCTTGATCCATCTTCATTGGTGAGAACAGAATCGTTTACTCAAAACAGTACGTCTTCTACACCGTTTTACGGTTTATCAGAATCTGATCTTAGAAGAGTTTTAGAACCGAATAAATTACCATCTTCATTCTTTTTCAATGCTAACGCAGGGAAATCTTGGGTGATCGGTAAATATTATGTTTTGATTTCTGCATCTGTTAATAATATTTTAGATAACAAAAGATATATTACAGGAGGTTTCGAACAAACAAGAAATGCTAAGTATCCTACTTTCTCTCAGGATCTTGACAGAGAATTCTCATTGTTTGCTCCGAAATACTGGTACACTCAGGGAAGATCATATTTTGTGAATTTACAGTTTAGATTTTAAGAAAAATACGAATAACTACTTTAAAAATTATTAAAATGAACATAAAGAAATATTTTAATTTAGTAACAGGAGTTGCATTTGCCGCAATTTCTATTACATCTTGTGTGCAAAAAGATGAGTGGGATACACCACCAATAAAATGTGAGAATAAATTTGCTGCGACCACTATGACAATGGCAGCTTTTAAAGCACAGGCACCAGCTACAGGATATATTTTAATTAATACAGATCAAATCTTCGACGGTTATGTAGTTTCTTCTGACGAAAACGGAAATTTCTACAAAACAATTTCATTCCAGGATAAGCCTGAAAACCCTACGGTAGGTCTTCAGATTGAGGTTGACAGAGCGAGTAACTATGCAGATTTTCCTGTAGGAGCGCACATCAGAATCAACGCTAAAGGTCTTAGACTAGGTACAGACAGAGGAGCGGTGAAAATTGGTTCAGTAGATCCAAGTTTTGATATCGGAAGAATTCCGGGATCTTTAGTTAGTAGATACGTTTCAGGAGTTTGTACAGGAAATGGTCTTGATATTGCTCCAATGAAGCCTTTGGAATTGGCAACTCTTAAAATTGCTCAGGACGAAAAATACATCAACATGTTGGTAAAAGTTCCGAATGTGCAGTTTGCTGCAGGAGAAATAGGTAAGAAATATCTAAACTATGTTGCAGGAGCAGGAGTTGATACAGATAGAAATATCGTGGATCAAGCTGGAAATGCTACAATAATCAGAAACTCTGGTTTTGCTAGTTTCGGTTCTTCTTTAGTACCTGAAGGAAAAGGTGATCTTACTTTCGTTGTAAGCCGTTACAATACTTCTTGGCAAATGCTTATAAGAAGTACTAAAGATGTAAACTTTGGAGGGAAAAGGTTCTTCTTTGAAGGTTTTGATGGTGTTCTTTCAGATAACTGGGATGCAGTGAGTGTTACAGGAGCTCAGATTTGGAATATCCAACAGTTTGGAAATCCTAAACCTTGTGTTGTAATGAATGGTTTTGCTACCGTTAATAACGCTAATGAAGACTGGTTGATTTCTAAGCCAATTTCATTACTAGGATTTACTTCTGCTTCATTATCTTTTGAAACGGATGTAAGATATGCAGGAAACCCTATTGAAGTTTTTGTAACAGATAATTACAGTGGTAACCCTACTACAACTACTTGGACACCTTTATCAGCGATTTTAGATCCTAATAATACGGCATTCAATACTTGGACGTATTCAGGTGATATCAGCTTAAATGCTTTTGCAAACAAAAATGTTCGTATAGCATTTAAATATACTTCTACAACAACAGCTGCTGCAACTTGGGAGCTTGATAACGTAAGAGTAGTCGGTAACTAATAAAAACATAAATACCAAATATAAAAAAACCGCCGAAAGGCGGTTTTTTGTTTCAAGAAATATATCTATAAACCTGTAATACAACTCGGTCACTTATTTCCCATGAGATAAAGTTCTTTTCAATAAGTTTATATAATTCTAACTCCAAATGCTTATCGGTTAATTCTTCACTTTTATATTGTGGATGCGATGTTATAAATTGTTTAAAATCCCATAATGTGAAAATTATATTATTGCTGGGCGAATAATCATAATGACATTCTACATTGTCTTTTTCTAAACTGCATCCACTTCCATGAAACCAATAAGTATAGTCTTTTATTTTACCTCGTTTTCCGTAAGGATGATCCATTCCAGGCATAATTCTTTGGTCATAAGATAATTGATATTCTGATCGAATTAAATCCTCAAAAGTTTTGATAAATTTTATATAATCTAAAAGTATATTTTCTATCATAAAATAAAAATACAACAAAAAACCACTGCAAAAAACAGTGGTCTATTATTTAAATTAAATTTTTTCTTTTAAAAAGAAACTTCATTCACTTCTTTTCCTCGTTGGAAGTTCATTGTTTTCTGACTTCCTTTATAAGCAATATTAACCAGGTTAATCTGCTTTGGAAAAGCGCTTAAAAGTATTGTATTTTTAATTTTCATGGTACTTATGTCTGAAACTCCGCTGGTTTCAAAATATACCCAAACTGTTTCTCCGCTTACCTGGCTACCGGTGAAGGTAATCGTCTTTGGAGAACCATTAACGTACACGTCAAAGTTATTATTTACATATTTCTTTACTTCTGCTTCAAACCCAGCTGTGTTAGGATTTATCTTTATGGCATCCGAAATATGGTTCGTATTCATCTTTGTGGTAAACTTCAACGTCTTGCTTCCATCAATATAATCAACTTTAGTCATTGAAGAGAAAAAGTCTACATTCATGAAACTCATTAACACAAAAAATGTTAATATTCCTGATATATATAAAAGTTTTTTCATTCTAATTAATAGATTTACAATCATGCTTGTAGTTTATAGTTCACAAATAATATGCCAATTAAAAATTTACGTTCACAGAATACTTATCGTAAAACGCTTTGATATGTGCAACAGCTTCGTCAGCCGTGTCTACCACTCTGTAAAGATCAAGATCATCTTCTGCAATCATTTTTTCTTTTAACAAAGTTGCTTTAAACCAATCCAGTAATCCGCCCCAAAATTCAGATCCAACCAAAACGATTGGGAATTTCCCTATTTTGTTGGTTTGAATTAACGTCATTGCTTCCGTAAGCTCGTCCAAGGTACCGAATCCTCCCGGCATTACGACAAAACCTTGAGAATATTTTACAAACATTACTTTTCTTACGAAGAAGTAATCAAAATTCATAGAATAGGATTTGTTGATGTAAGGATTGAAATGCTGCTCAAAAGGCAGATCAATATTTAAACCGATCGATTTTCCTTTAGCATTAAAAGCTCCCTTATTTCCGGCTTCCATAATTCCGGGACCGCCTCCGGTGATGATTCCGAAACCTATTTTTGTAATTTTCTCGGCAATTTCTACGGCCATTTCGTAATATTTACTTTCAGGCTTTAGTCTTGCAGAACCAAAAATAGAAACGCATGGACCGATTTTAGCCAGTTTTTCATAACCGTCCACAAATTCTGCCATGACTTTGAAAACCATCCAGCTATCCTTGGTAATGATCTCATCCCAAGCTTTTTGCTTTAAACTATTGTGAAGTTTTGTTTCGTTAATATCAAGTTCCGGATTTACTAAACTTTCATCCCTCGTGCCATCAAGTTCCATCATGAAGATTATTTAAAATGTTTTTCGGCTTCTATTACAGATTCTGGTCTTCCTACATCTATCAGGATGCTGTCGTGTACAAAACCGTGTATTTTTTCGGTCTGCATCAGATCCAGATACTCTTCCATAACAGAAAATTTGCCTGTTCTTATTATTTTATTAAAAATGATCGGGTTGATGCAATGTACACCGCTAAAAGCCAAAGCCTTGAATCCTTTATTAAATTCCGCAAGCCTTTGTTCGCCGGTTTGTACATTGAGCCAGCCTCTTAAAACCAATTCATCATTGAAAAGCAGTTTTCTTGAACTTTCCCTATCCGAAACAGCTAAAGTAGCAAAATCTTTTATCTTTTTGTGGTATTTAACCATATCCGTGATATTGATGTTGGTTAAAATATCAGCATTCATGATTAAAAAATCTTCCCCATGATCAAGGAATCTTCTAGCAAAAATCAAACCACCGCCGGTTTCCAGCAATTCATTAGCTTCATCCGAAACTTCAATGTTACAGTTGAAATTATTGTTTTTCTTTAAAAACTCAACAATCTGATCTCCAAAATGATGGACATTAATGACAAAATCATTGATCCCGAAACTTTTTAAATAGTTAATATTTCTCTCTAAAAGCGGAATGCCATTCACCTTAGCCAAAGCCTTTGGATGATGATCTGTAAAAGGTTTCAGACGGGTACCTTTTCCTGCTGCAAAAATTAAAGCCTTCATATTTTATGGGTAATGAGTAATTGGTAATGAGTAATGATGATGAATATATAAATAATAAATTAACAAATTTAAAATATTACCTATTGCACATTACTTATTACTTATGATTCAGTTGGTGTTGTTCGTCATGATGAAGGCTGATCTCAACTTTTTCACCATATTTTTCTTCAATAAAATGAGCAATTTTTATCGCTGAATATACCGATCTGTGCTGTCCGCCAGTGCATCCGAAATTGATCTGCAGGTTTTCAAAACCTCTTGACAGATAGTTATCTATGTTGATGGATACAATGCTTTTTATTAACTCTAAAAATTGAGGCATTTCCGTTTTTGTTTCAAGATATTCCTGAACACCGATGTCGTTTCCTGTCTGGATTTTATATTCTTCAACTCTTCCAGGATTCAAGATTCCTCTGCAGTCGAAAGTAAAACCACCTCCGTTTCCTGATTCGTCTTTAGGAATTCCTCCTTTTTTGTATGAAAAACTGTGGATGTCTATGTGTAGCATTTCTTTTATATTTAATTATTGTGGCTTTTAATTTGAACCATTCAGCTCATTGTTTATTTTCATTTCTTCAGTCACTTTTGTCATTCCGTAGGAATCTAAACTTATTTTTTTGTTTAAAGGGATCCTTCGACTTCGCTCAGGATGACATCGCTAATACTAATTGTTTAAATGAGCATAATTTTAACAGTGTCAGTCTGGGCGAAGTCAAAGACTTTAAGTTTTCAAAATCTCCTCAATTTTCAACTTAGTTTTCTCCAAACTCAACTGTTGTATTACTTTTTCAAGCTCAGGATAATCTTTCATATTTTCCCAGGTTTGGGTAAATTCTGTGATGTTTTCAATTCCTTTTTCAATGCTTGCAATGAAATGTTGTTTCCTCTGAATCAATCCTCTAAAACCGTAAGCTCCCAAAACCTGCAAGAATCTCATCAACTGAATTGGTTTAACCGAGTTTTTTAGTTGAAGTTGAATTTCTTTATTTTCAAATTGTTGAATGTAGAATTCAAGCATTTCATTTTTAAACTCTTCAGGAAAATTAGCTTTAGCCTGAAACAGAAAAGAAATAACATCATACATCAGCGGACCTTTCATTGCAGACTGATAATCGATAAATGAAACATCATTATTTTCATTCACCATAATATTTCTAGCCTGAAAATCACGGATCATCAATCCTTTTGGTTCAAGATTTTCGATGAGGTTGACAATCTTTTTAAATTCTTTCAGTAGAGTAGACTTGTGATATTCCAACTCAAGAACATCGGCCACGAAGTTTTTAAAATAATATAAATCGTGGATTACGGGAAGTTCATCATAACTTTCATATTCAAAAGTTTGGTTGAAATCTATTTTCCCCTGAGTCTGAATTTGAAGCTGAAAAAGTTTTTCCAACGTCTGTTTCACCAAAGATTTTACATTCTCGGATAAACCTTCTTTTGAAATAATTTCAGAAAGTGTATTTCCGCCCAAAAACTCCTGAATATATATTTTCCGGTCATCAGAAATGGCGAAAATAGTTGGAGTATTAAGGTTTAATTGAGAAAATATCTCTGAAAAATAAAAAAAACTTTCATTCTCCGGAAGATTTTCATTGTAAGTAATAATGTACTTTTTGGTATCGGATGCTGCCACGAAATTTACCCTCGCAGAACCGCTTTGAGCCAAAGTGATGAACTCAGAAGATTTTTTACCGATATAGTTTTCAAAAAATCGTTTTGCGTTTTCGGAAGTCATAATATGGAAACAAATATACTAAATATCAGTTGATTTTTTATCTTTGCGATATGCTAAAGGATTTTAAACCAGTTTTAAGCATTTTATTGCGTTTCATCATCATCTATCTGGTGTTGCTTTTTGGGTATCAGTTTTATCTGAATGGTTTTCAAGGAAAGGGTCTCGATTCTTTTTCAAAAATGATCGCTGATCAGGTGATGTATGTTCAGAATTCCATGGGTTATCCCACAAAATTATATGATGATATTGCAGGCGAATCTGTTTGGTTTCATGTAAAAACGGGTTATGCGACAAAGATGGTGGAGGGGTGCAATGCCGTTTCTGTGATGATCTTGTTTGTGTCTTTTATCTTTGCTTTTTATAAAGGTTTCATGACATTTGTTTTTGCGTTAATCGGTCTTTTATTGCTTCATGTTATGAATGTCCTGAGGATTGCAGGTCTGAATATTGTATTTACAGATTATAAAGAATACGGAAAAATGGCACATGACTATTTTTTTCCGGCTGTGATTTACGGAACTGTGGTTCTGCTTTGGCTTGTTTGGATTAAATTCTTTGCTTTAAAAAATGAAAATTCTTAGTTGGTTTCTTGTCATAATAGGAGTGTGCGGACTTATAGGTGTGAGAGCGCTTGAGGATAAGATCTTCTATGATCCTTTTCTCAACTATTTTCATGAAGCGAATAAAAACATTCCCTTTCCTGATTTTGAGTGGGGGAAATTAATTATCGGGCATCTTTTCAGATTTATTTTAAACTTATTTTTTTCTTGTGTAATCATTCATTTTATATTTAAAAATAAAGAATGGACGATGCAGGGAGCTTTATTAATAACGATAATTTTCGCAATTACTTTCCCGATTTATTTGTATTGTATTTCTGACAGGTTTGAAATCGGTTATCTGTTTTCTTTTTATATGAGAAGATTTGTGATTCAGCCTTTGATTTTGTTGTTGATTATTCCGTTGTTTTATTATCGGAAGCAAATGGGGAAAGCGAGTTATTAAACACAAATTTCCACTGATATTCTTTACGAATGACACAGTTTTTTCATCAATAGGAACGGGCTTTAGCCCGTTTAAACAAAATAATCTTATCAATTGGCTTTAGCCAAAACCTAAAAATATTTATGTAAAACTAAATTATTGTACGGTATGTTTAACCTCTCTAGTGACATTCTCGGCCGTCCATTCCACTCTTTTTACAAATTCTCTTTCACGAACAGGACAGTCTGCGATCTGACAAACTGGACATGAAATCGTTCTACAATCATCCATGTGAAAATTAAACTCTACGGTACGTTTCGTATTTTTAGCTAAAAGAATAATCACGTTTTCCATTTCCTTGTGCGCATCACGAAGGGTGTAATACCAAGGAAGCGTAATATGAGCATCAATATGTAGGGAAGCTCCGAATTGCTGGATTTTCATATTGTGAACATCAATCCATTCAATTTTTCTATTATTTTCAAGAACTTTAACGATTTGGTTTAAAAGGTCGGGATCTTGTTCATCCATAATTCCGCTTAAAGATTTACGGACGATTTTGTATCCTACAAAAATGATGTAAAGTCCAAAAATTAAAGCCACGGCAGAATCTATCCAATAAATTTTAGTGAAATAAACAATCACTAAACTTATGACAACCCCCAATGTTGTAATCGTATCAGATTGAAGATGTTTTCCGGAAGAAATAAGAACTAATGAGTTTTCACTTTCTCCTTTTTTAATGGAAATATAGCCGAGAAAATAGTTAACGATTGCTGTTGCGGCAATAATCCAGATTCCCCAATCAAGTTTATTTAATATTTTACCTGTAATCAAACTATTTGCCCCTTCATAGATGATCATGATGCCCGCAATGGCAATTAAAGCACCTTCGATTCCCGATGTTACGAATTCTACTTTTCCGTGGCCGTAAGGGTGGTCTTCGTCTTTCGGTTTTGCGGCAAGATGTAAAGAGTAAAGCCCCATAAATGCGCTGATGACATTCACGATACTTTCCATCGCATCAGAAAATACGGCATCGGAATTTGTAAGTTTCCATGCAACGAGTTTTCCAATGAATAAAATAACTCCAAAAGCAGCGATCCATTTTTGAAAGCCTATTTTATCTTTATTGATATTCTTCTGAACGTTCATAAGTTTGATAAAAAAAAGAATCTCAATTTTGAGACTCTTTTTTATTTTGTTAGTTTATACTAAGTTGTTTGCTACCAGGTATTCTGCGATCTGTACTGCGTTGGTTGCAGCTCCTTTTCGCAGATTGTCTGCTACAATCCAGAGATTCAGCGTTTTGGGCTGGGAGAGGTCTCGTCTGATTCTTCCGACAAAAACTTCGTCTTTCCCTTCTGAATATAATGGCATTGGATATTCGTTGTTTTTAACATTATCCATTACAATTACTCCCGGAGTTTCAGCTAAAATCTTTCTTACTTCATCAAGTTCGAATTCGTTTTCAAACTCGATGTTTACACTTTCAGAATGTCCTCCCTGAACCGGAACTCTTACTGCCGTTGCTGTTAAATTAAAGGTATCATCACCTAAAATTTTCTTAGGCTCTTTCATTAATTTAATTTCTTCCTTCGTATAATCATCATCAGAAAAAACATCACAATGAGGAAGCGCGTTTTTAAAAATCTGATAAGGATATACTTTTGCAACAGAGTCGTCTCCGTTTATTTCTCCGTTTAATTGATCTACAGCAGCTTTTCCAGTTCCTGTTACAGATTGGTAGGTAGAAACAATTACTCTTTTTAAATCATACTTTTTGTTTAATGGACCTAAAACCATCACCAACTGAATTGTAGAACAGTTTGGATTTGCAATGATTTTATCTTCCTTTGTCAATACATTTGCATTGATCTCGGGAACCACTAATTTTTTATCAGGATCCATTCTCCAAGCTGAAGAATTATCGATCACTGTAATGCCTGCTTCTGCAAATTTCGGTGCATATTCAAGAGATGTTGAACCTCCAGCCGAGAAAATTGCGATATCAGGTTTGGCAGCTATAGCGTCGTCGATGCTTACGATAGTGTAATCTACCTGTTTATACTTCACCTGTTTACCAATAGATCTTTCCGAAGCTACCGGAATTAATTCTGTTACAGGGAAATTTCTCTCTTCGAGAACTTTAAGCATCACTTGTCCAACCATTCCTGTTGAACCTACTACAGCTACTTTCATTGTTTGATTAAAAAATTTAAATTAATATATAATTAAGCTCCAAAGACTCTTGTCCATGGAAATGCGAATGCAAATAAACCAACTGCAATTAATCCCATAATTACAATTTTCAAAGAAATAGTATCGCTAGATTTTACTTTTTTGTTGATAATTGTCATTAATACTGCTGCAATTAGCATAGAAAAAGGATGTTCTACATATTGAAATCTCTGTGCTGAGTTTTTCATTATTTCTCCCATGTTTGCTCCTGCTGAGAAAAATGTAATAAGCATAATAATTCCCAATAAAAATTGAACGTGAAAGAAAATCATTGTGAAAAGGGTAGTCTTCTTTAAAAATTTATTTACTTTCCCGCTGAAACCAAACATGGTAGCTAAAAGTGCAATAATAAATAATGTTACTAATAGAAGCTCTAAATACCCAAATCCCTTGTGGGCACTCAATAAAATCTTGTAAAAATCCATAATCCTATTTTTTCTTTTTTTCTAGTCACAAATATAGCAAAAATCCCGGCGATAAGCCGGGATTGATATTTATAAAATCTAATGTTTTTATATTATTAGAAGTTGAATGATAGGTTAGCAGCCCATGTTCTTCCAAATCCGAAGAATACTCTGTTGCCATTAGCAATACCGTTATACATTCTTCCGGCATCTTGATATGTTTTACCTAAATCAGGATCTCCTGCTGTTGTGATTTTATCACCTCCAAAAATATTTGTTGCACCATCTTGGATGTAAGTAGTATCGAACAAGTTGTAAACGTTAGCTCCAATAGTGAAATATTGATTAGCGTCTCTCAGTCTGATTTTATATGATACACCAATGTCTGTTAAATTATAATCTGGTAATTTTAGTACTCCTCTGTCTTGATTAGCTATATTTGAGAAAGTAGCGATGTCGATAGAAGAATAAAGTTTACCTACAAATCTCCAACCTGCATAGATACTTAAATCTTTTACCGGTTTAACAGTGGCTCCTAATGACGCAGTCATTTGTGGAATACTGTTGCTGCTTGTTCCTCCTACTTTTACTTTGTCAATATATAAAGTTGTTGTATTTGAATCACCAGCTACAGTTAAAGGATTGTTATTTCCATCAAATGTTGTTCCTGTAGCATTTCCTTTATAATAATAGTCTCCCCAAGAGAACATACCGTTAAGTTCTAGGAACTTATTTACTTTGTAAGTTGCATCAAATTCAACTCCTTGGTGGATTTCTGTAATTCCGTTCATTTCTGCGTAAGCATCAGTTACGTCAGCAACCTGGATCGTTCTTCTTAAAGCTCTGTCTTTCCATTGCGTTCTGTAAACGTTAACATTCGCACTGAAATTTGCTGATCTAAACCCGTAGCCAACTTCAGCAGAGAAAATTTTCTCATTAGTTAACTGAGGGTTAACAATGTTTAAGTTGCTTGGATACACAGTATTCATGAATGGCTGCTTGCTGTAATAACCAATATTTGCAAAAACATTATGATTTTCATTAATGTTATAGTTAGCACCCCCTTTGATATTATATCCAAAAATGTTTTTAAAACCAGTTTTTGTATTTACAGTTTGTCCTTTTACTGTACTTCCATCAATAACGAAGTTGTCAATTCTTTGATAACCTTGGTTTGAAACTGATCCTTGTAAGAATGCTGATAAATTATCTTTTGTATATTCAACTTGTCCAAATCCACTGTACCATATTACTTCACCATCATTACTGAATCCAACTTGTTGGTTTAGAGGGGTTTGACTTCCGCCAAAAGGATTCCATGATAATTTTTTATAGTCAGATGTTTGTGAAACAACGTTTGGAGCTATATTTTTATTATTAGAATCTTTGTATCCTTGCGCACCATATAAATCAGAAATAACTTGATAGTGGTATCCGTAGTAATATCTGTCATCAGTACCTACAGAGAAGTTCCAGTTGTCATTGATTTTATGTTGGAAATTCGCTAAAATACCATACCAGTTATGAGAATTAATACTAGCTCTACGGATTAATGTTGATCCAGCATTTGCTGTATTTGGATTTACTGCAGCATTCTCAGCAAAAACTTTGTCAAAATTATAAAGTCCCTGTGCATCTCTAAAGTATGGTTGTCCATTAACTAAAGTTGTAAGTCCTCTATTATTTACTCTTCCAAGATCTGCAGTTCCACCACCTCTACCATTAGACATGTATGCAACTGTGCTTAACTTAGATTTTTCATTAATATTAAAATCCCAGTTTAGCATTATAACTGGCTTGTTGTAATAGTTTGATCTGTTAGAAAGAGCTTGTCTTTTTCCTTCAGCATTTGTATAATATCCCCAATCTGAATTATAAGTTCTGTCAGGAGTTCCATCGTTATCAGGATTATATCTGATATAATCAGCGATAGCAGGAGCATAAGATCTTTGATCATGCCATTGTGGAGCACCAGTGATTGTAAATTGGAAATTATGTTTTTTATTTGCTTCCCAGCCTAGCGCAAAATAGTAAGCGTAAGATTCATAGTCTGTGTTTTGAACATAGGTTGCTCCAGATTGTCTGCTCATTAAAAATGAAGAAGACCATCCTTTGTCAGATTTTCCTGTATTGTAAGCAAATGATGTTTTTAAATAGTCATTGTTACCAACTCCTAATCTTACGATACCACCTCTTTTCATATCTGCTGACTTCGTGATGAAGTTCATAGTACCTCCAACAGAAGCAATAGCTAATTTAGAAGAACCAAGTCCTCTCTGTACCTGCATGAAACTTGTAACATCTGATAATCCAGTCCAGTTTGAGAAATAAACAGTACCACCCTCCATGTCATTTACAGGCATACCGTTCACCATTACTGCAATGTTTCTAGATTCGAAACCACGCATAACAATCTGAGAGTCTCCAAAACCACCACCACCTTTTGTAGCATATACAGATGGCGTTGTGTTTAGCAATTCTACAAGCTCTTGGTTTCCTTGTCTTTCAAGAATTTGTGCAGCTTTAATTGTAGAAACTGCTACTGGAGTTTTTCTATCTTTAGCGATATCAGTAACTCCTCTTAGGATTACCTCCTCAATATCTTTAGACCTAGTTGAGTTAATAGTGTCTTTAGTTTCTTGAGCGTAATAAACACTAGCTGTAGATAACGTAATAGCTACAGTCAGTATCGATTTGTTGATTAATTTCATAATCGTGAGTAATAGTTAGATTTAATTTTCTGCAAAATTCGGGAAATAAATTTTAACTAATATTAACTGTATGTTAATTTTTACTCAATCTTAATAAGTTGTAATCTATTGATTGTTAGAAATTTAAACTAAAATTGAATTTTCGCATGAAAAAAATCATATTATTGAATTTTTAACAAATGGGGGTTGTTTTTATTAAAAATACAACGCTATTTCACCGCTTTGAGACTCAAATCCATATTCTCTGCGGAATGAGTTAAGGCTCCTGCAGAGATATAAGTTACCCCGGTGGAGGCGATTTCTTTTAACATATCGCGGGTAATTCCTCCTGATGCTTCGGATTCACAAGAGCCATTAATCATTTTTACAGCCTGCTTCATCATCTTTACATTCATATTATCAAGCATGATTCTGTCGGCTTTTGCTTTGATGGCTTCCTCAACTTCTTCAAGGTTTCTGGTTTCGACCTCTATTTTTAGTTTTTTCTTGTTCTTTTTGATGTAATCTTTGGCCATTTTTACAGCATTGGTGATGCTCCCGTTATAATCAATATGGTTGTCTTTCAACATAATCATATCGTAAAGACCGTATCTGTGATTGGTTCCACCGCCGATTGCAACTGCCCATTTTTCGCAAACTCTGAAATTAGGAGTTGTTTTTCTTGTATCTAAAAGTTTAGTTTTAGTGCCTACTAATCGAGAATCCCAGTCATTGGTAAGGGTTGCAATTCCGCTCATCCTTTGCATACAGTTTAAAACAAGTCTTTCTGTGGAAAGTATAGATCTTGCACTTCCAGTGACGATAAAAGCTACATCTCCAACTTTTGCAGGAGCTCCGTCTTTGATGAAATTCTCAACTTTTAAGTTTTTATCAAAAGTTTTAAAAATGATTTCAGCCAATTCTACACCTGCCAAAATACAGTTTTGCTTTACTAAAAGTTTCGCACTCTGCTCAAGATCTTTCGGAATTGTAGAAAGTGTAGAATGATCTCCATCCTGAATATCTTCTTCTAAAGCGTTTTTTATGAATTGTTTTAAAACTTTATCTGTAACGTAGTTTGGTCTTTTCATTTTGTATGCTTTTTAAGCTAAATCTTTATTGTAAAATGCTCCTTTATTCTCAGTCATTTCCATAGATTGGGTAATGATGAGATGAGCAACGGTAGTTAAATTTCTCAGTTCAGACAATTGTGGCGAAAGAATAGAGTAGTGGTAGATTTCGTCAACTGCGGCAGCGATTTCCTGATGCTTTTGTAAGGCCATCGCCAATCGTTTATTACTTCTTACAATTCCAACGAGGTCGCTCATCATTTCCTGAAGTTGTTTTCTTAGATAGGATACGATCACCATTTCATCCATGATTTTCATGCCTTCTTCGTTCCATTCCGGAACGGCTTTTAAATCGTCGAAGTTGAAATTATTTTCATTAAGTAAAGCCATCGTTTTCATCGCAGCATTATGCCCGAAAACTAAACCTTCAAGCAAAGAATTGGAAGCAAGTCTATTTGCTCCGTGTAATCCTGAATTTGTACATTCTCCAACAGCAAAAAGGTTTTTGATGGATGATTGTCCGTCTTTATCAACTTCAATTCCGCCCATTAAGTAATGACAAGCTGGAACTACAGGGATTAATTGAGTGAAAGGATCAATTGCTTCTTCTCTACATTTTTTATAAATATTCGGGAAGTGTTCTAAAAACTTTTCTTGATCCATATCGCGACAATCTAAGCCAACATATTCGTCACCTGAAACTTTCATTTCATTATCAATTGCTCTTGCAACAATATCTCTTGAAGCTAATTCTTCACGCTCATCATATTTCTGCATGAATTTTTCGCCTCTTTTAGTCCTTAATTTTGCTCCGTCTCCACGTACAGCTTCAGAAATTAAAAATAACATTCCATCAATTTTGCTATACAAAGCTGTTGGATGAAACTGATAATATTGCATATTGGAAACCTGTCCTTTTGCACGAGCTACAAAAGCAATTCCGTCTCCTGTTGCGATTTTTGGATTGGTGGTATTTTTATAAACATGTCCCGCTCCTCCAGTCGCAACCAAAGTAATTTTGGAAGTGATTTTTTTTATGCTTTTAGACTTTTCATCTAAAATGTAAGCTCCATAACAATGGATGTCTCCTTGGTTTAATTCTTTACCCGGAACATGGTGTTGGGTAATGATATCGATTACATAATGATGATCTAAGATCTCAATATTTGGGCTTTTATTAGCTGTTTCTAAAAGAGCTCTTTCGATCTCGAAACCGGTGATGTCTTTATGGTGAACAATTCTGTTTTCTGTATGGCCGCCTTCTCTTCCTAAAGCAAATTCTCCATTTTTCTTATCAAAATTAGCGCCCCATTCTACGATTTCGTTGAATCTTGCCGGGGCTTCCCTTACGACCATTTCTACAACATCGCGTTTGTTTTCACCGTCTCCGGCACGCATGGTGTCCTCGATGTGTTTTTCGAAATTATCATTTTTAGAATCTGTGACTACCGCTAAACCGCCTTGTGCGTATTTGGTATTGCTTTCGTCTTCATCAGATTTCGTAACTATGATTATTTTGGCATCGGGAAGTTGCTCAGAAACTTTTATGGCATAAGAAAGTCCCGAAATGCCGGAACCAATTACTAATACATCCGCTTTTATCATATGCTTGCTTTAAGTACAATCGTCTAAATAATTAAATAAATTTAAACAATTTTTCGTTTGGTTTTCTTACTTTTTTCATGTGTTGGAAATGATCTTCCTCAGAACGGTAACCTAATGCCAGAGTGACGGTCACTTTTTCTGTTTCGGGATCGATATTTAGAATTTCTTCAATCAGATCCTGACGGTAGCCTTCCATAGGACAGGTGTCAACATTTTCTATAGCTGCAGCGTACATTAAGTTGGCCAAAACTATATAAGACTGTTTTTCTGCCCAATTGAAAATTTCATCGTTGTTTTTTTGAGTAATATGTTGATTGATACTGTTTTTGAAGAGGTCGAGGTTTGCTAACGGAACATCTCTTACTTCAGAAATATGATTAAAATAACCTTGAATATAGCTTTCACCAATTGTCTTTTTTGAAATAATGACAATAAGATGAGAGCATGTAGATATTTGTGATGGATTATAAAATGCCGGAATTAATTTTTGCTTCATTTCTTCACTTTCCACCACTGTAATTTTATAGGGTTGAAGGCCTAGCGAACTTGCAGATAGCTTTCCTGACTCAAGAATGTTGTGAAGAGTTTCCTGAGGAATAATTTCGTGGTTGAATTTCTTTACAGAATATCTTCTGCTTAAAGCTTCCAAATAATTCATATGACAAATTTAGGAATTGGATGTGAATAAAATAAGCTTAAAACGAAATATCTCGTACTAAATTATGCAAAAAAGAATCACTCCAAAAAAATTGAAGTGATTCTTTTATTATTTGAAATGGTTATTGTGTTAATCTCTGTTCTTAACCAATACCCAACCGGAATATTTAATTGGAGTGTTTTTCTTGTCGTTTTCGTTCCATGTTACAGAATACCAGTAGCTTCCTGTAGAAACTTTTCTTCCTGCGATGGTTCCGTCCCATCTGTATCTTGTAGATTTGTCACCTTGGTGAATTTTGGCTCCGTATCTGTCGAATACATTAAATACAAGATTTTGCTTACTTGCAAGAGATGAATAATCAATGGCATCATTTATTCCGTCTCCGTTTGGAGTGATTACGTTGATGATATTGGGAACAACAATCGTAATGTCGATAGGTTCGCAATCATAAGCATCTTTTATATAAATTTTATTATCTCCTCTCGGAACATCCTTAAATTCATTTGAATCTTGCCAGTTGATATTATCCATTGAATATTTGTAAGGAGCACTTCCGCCCATTGCATGTACTGTAACATCATTGCTTGAAATATCAACACTTGTAATTACCGGTTGCTCTGAAGGATAAACTTTCACAGTCTGAATTGCAGTACAATCTCCTGTTTTTAGTTTTACCCAATACGTTCCAACACTAACATTATTAATGGATGGTGTTATTGCTCCTGTGCTCCATTCGTAAGCACCGAATCCAGGGCCTGCGTCTAGTGTCGTTTTGTCTTCAATACAGATTGTTTTATCTTTTAAAACGGTAGAATAAACCGGAGCGAGTACAATTAAATTTACTTTGGCAATTGAAAAACAGCCATCTGAATTGGTTACTCTTATGTAGACAACACCAGTTGGAGCAATATAAGCCGCTGCTGCTGTAGAGCTAATTTCATTTGTTCCGTTTTGTGCATCCGTTAAAGATGGATAATACTTTTTAGTAGTTCCTGGTGTTGATGTTACAGAAGCATTAGTAAGGTTAAATAAACCTGTTGCAGGATTTGTTTCAATGAAACAGGCTCTCAACGTTGCATCGTTAACTGTGACGGTTGGAGCAACTTTTAAGACTACCGTTGCATCATTATTATCACACAATACTGATGTTGGATCTTTTATGACAACAGAAATATTGGTGGTTGAATTATATTGAAAATTGGTAGGATTGGGAATTGGAGTTCCGCTTCCTGTAATATAATATGTAAAGTTGTAGTTATTAGGGTTTGCTGTAAACTGCGGGTTCAATGATGTTAAATCAATGCTTGACATTCCTGCTAAGTCTGGGCAGAGAGTCTTAGTAATTGCGGTTTGTAAAAGAGGAATTTTATCTACATAAACTTTTACATTTTTAATAGAATGTCTTGATCTTGCACCTCCTGTAGAAGCTGAAAATCCAAAATATCCTACAGTCATTGCTGCTGCTGCACCTGAAGGAGCAAAGGATTGATTGACGATCAATGTACCATTAATACTTATTTTTACAATCCAGCTGGCCGGAGCGGCTGGGTCTACTTCTCCGCTCACTTCAACATGTTTATAAGTTGTTCCCTGAAATGGCAGTGTTGCGTTAAGGTCTGGCGAATGGAAAGAGCTTCCCGGAACATTGAAGAATTCAGAATTGTTGGTGTCTAAAGTGTTGGCAACCTGTCCATAAGCGACATGCACTTTACTCATTCCTGAACTTCCTGTAGCATTGTTGTAAGTGTCAAAAGCCGTAATGAAACCTATTGCGTTTTGAGAAACTCCGATTCCTGATCCCAATACACTTGCAATGGGTGGGTTGGCTAAATACCAAAATGCTATTCCGTCACCGTTGTAGGTTTGGTTTGAATCCATTCTAAAGTCGAATTCTACTCGCCATTTGTCACAATATTTTAAGTTAATTGGGTCGTTTAGGCGTATAGAGCCGGATTTGTCGTTGGTGTCCGGAGTAAGCTGAATAAAGTCAGTATTCACAACTGTAGGCGCTACCATTGTCCATCCCGTTGTATTTACAGGATTTCCTGCAAGTTGATAAGTTTGTGAAAGAATTTTTATTGGGAGGGAAAGTAGAATAATAAATAAATAAAAAAGTATAGGTTTTTTCATTTTACATTAGATTATTTGTTTTGTAAATATAATTAATTTTTAATGTTTATAATTTTGATTTTTAGTCTTTTTTATATGTTTTAATCAGGTTAATAGTGAAGCGTTAAAATAATTATTAAAAAGGATGGTTTGGTTTAAATTATCAACTTTAATTATGTTATAAAAGAATCACTCCAAAAAAAGTGAAGTGATTCTTTTACTATCAGAAATGTTATTATATTAATCTCTATTCTTAACCAATACCCATCCTGAGTATTTAAAAGGAGTGTTTTTCTTGTCATTTTCATTCCATGTTACAGAATACCAGTAGCTTCCTGTAGGAACTTTTCTTCCAGCTATAGTTCCGTCCCATCTGTATCTTGTAGACTTGTCACCTTGGTGAATCTTGGCTCCGTATCTGTCGAATACATTAAATACAAGGTTTTTCTTATTAGCTAATGCAGAATAATCAATGGCATCATTTATTCCGTCTCCGTTTGGAGTGATTACATTGATAATATTTGGAACAACAATCGTGATATCAATCGGTTCGCAATCGTAAGCATCTTTTACATATACTTTATTGTCACCTCTCGGTACATTTTTAAATATGTTAGAATCCTGCCAGTTAATATTATCCATTGAATATTGATAAGCCGGAGTTCCTCCCATCACATTAATGGTGATTGTTGTAGTTGAAATATCAACATTTGTGATAACAGGCTGTTCTGCAGGGAAAATTGTTACTTTTTGAGTTGCTATACAATCTCCTGTTTTAATTTTCACCCAATAAGTTCCAACTCCTACATTGCTGATAGATTGAGTTGTAGCACCCGTACTCCATTGGTAAGAACTAAATCCAGGTCCTGCGTCTAGGGTAGTTTTGTCTTCCATACAAATTGTTTTATCCTTCAAAACAGTTGAATAAACAGGGGCAATTACGATTAAGGTTACTTTTGCAATCGCATAACATCCGTTTCCGTTTGTAACTTTAATGTAAACTACACCATTTGGAGCTGTGTATGCCGCTGCCGCTGTGGCCGGAATTTCATTTGTACCGTTTTGAGCATCGGCTAAAGACGGATAATATTTTTTAGTAATTCCTCCCAATGTTGTTACAGAGGCATTCGTAAGGTTAAATAATCCTGTTGAAGGATTTGTTTCAATGAAACAAGCTCTCAATGTTGCATCATTCACTGTTACAACGGCGAAATGGTTCAATGTAATTTTTGCATTAGAAACGCAGCCTTGAGGAGTTGTTACTTTTACATAAATAAAACCTGGAGCAGAAGAATAGGTAGTTGGATTTAGAATCTCGTTGGTTCCTGCGTTGAGGTCTGCCAATGTTGGGTAGAATTTTTTTGTTACTCCTGTTACTGTTGTTACGGCGGCTGTTGTAAGGTCAAATATTGCTACACCGGCATTGTTGTTGTTACATCCGGTTAATGTTACGTCAGTTGCAGCGAAAGGGGTTGGATTTAATTTAATAACTCCATCTCCGTTATCGCATAATGTAGATGATGGATCTTTAACAACTACCGTTATTGTTGTGCTTCCTGAATATGGAAAGTTGGTTGGGTTGGTAATAGGTACTCCGCCAGGTCCAAAATAGGTGATGATGTAATTGGCAGGATTTGCTACAAATTGAGTGTTGTATGATGTTAAATCTACAGTTCCTGTTCCTGTTGCAGGGTTTACGCATACAAAAGGAGTGATCGTATTTGTTAAAATAGGAACTTTATCAATGAAAATTTTTGCATTTTTAATTGAGTGTCTTGCACTGGCGCCTCCTGTTGCTGCTGAAAATCCGAAATATCCGGTTGTCATCCCTATTGCTCCTCCTGATGGTGCAAACGATTGATCAGTGATTAATACGCCATCAATTCTGATCTTGATAAGCCAGTTTGCAGGGTTAGCAGGATCAGTTTCTCCATTTACTTCAACATGTTTGTAAGTAGGTCCTACAAACGGTTGAGTTGTGATAAGATCTGGAGAATGGAAAGTACTTCCAGGAGTATTATTATATTCAATATTATTATTAAGGCCATTGTTTGTTCCGTATAAAACGTGAACTTTACTCATTTGTCCTTCAGTAGTGTTGTTAAAAATATCGAAACCTACCATAAGTCCATTGGCATTTGCAGGAATTCCAAGTCCTCCTCCTGATACAAATCCTGCCGGAGGATTGGCAAGATACCAGAATGTAAATCCGTCTCCTCTTCCGAATGCAGTAGTTCCGTTTCCATCGATCCTGAAATCGAATTCCACTTTCCATTTATCGCAATATTTCAAATTTATAGGAGAGGCCAGTTTTATTGCGCCATAAAGGCCTCCCGTATCTGCGGTGAGCTGTACAAAATCACCACCAGCGATGTTCGCACTTGAGACCAAGTCCCATCCTGTGGTTACTATAGGGTTTCCTGTAAGCTGATAAGTCTGAGAAAACATTTTTCCAGACAAGCAGAGTAAAATGATGTAAAAATAAGTGAGTAAAGTTTTTTTCATTTGAAGCAAGTTGGTTAGGTTATTAATGTTGTAAATATATTGAATTTCTATTATTTAATATTCTAAAAATGTTAATTATGTAATTTAATTTAATGAAATTGTAATGAATGTTGATTTATATAATCAAAAACATAATTATGATTAAAAATACAAACAATGAAATTCTCAAATTGAGATTGGCTTGATAGGTATACGTATAGTTCATAAAAAACTCACTCCGATTATGGAGTGAGTTTTAAATATATTATTCTCTATTTTTTACAAGTACCCAGCCAGAATATTTTGTTTGAGTATTGTTTTTATCGTTTTCATTCCAAGAGATAGTGTACCAGTAAGTGGCTGTAACTATTTTCTTGCCGAAAGCTGTGCCGTCCCATCTGTAATTTTTGATTTTATCAGCTTGGAAAAGTTTGTTTCCATATCTGTCGAATACTGTAAACACTAGGTTTTTTTTGTATGCAAGCGCAGAGTAATCAATAAAATCATTAATGTTATCTCCGTTTGGAGTAATGGCATTAATCAAATTAGGAACCGTGATCTGTACTTGGATAGGCTCACAATTGTAGAAATCTTTAACGTAAACTTTTACTTCTCCTCTTGCAAGGTTTTCGAAATAATTTGAGTTCTGCCAAGTGATTCCGTCCAGAGAGTATTTGTAAGGTGGAGTTCCTCCGTTTACATTTACCGTGATTGTATTGTTATTAATATCAATGCTTGAAATTACAGGCTGTGCAGAAGGGTTTACTTTTACAATTTGAGTTGTGATACAGCTTCCAGTTTTTAATTTTACCCAATAAATTCCTACAGGAACATTGGTGATGGTCTGAGTTGTTGCTCCAGTGCTCCATTCGTATCCGTCAAAACCGGCTCCTGCATCAAGAGTAGTTTTAGCATCAATACATATGATCTTGTCTTTTAAAACTGATGATGTAACTGGAGTTAAAACAACAAGATTTATTTTAGCAAAACTGAAACAGCCGTTTGCTGTAGTTGTTACTTTTACATATATCGTTGCGTTAGCCGAAATATATGTTGTAGGATTTACAATTTCGTTGGTTCCTGCTGTTGCATCTGCTAATGTCAGGTAGTATTTTTTTGTAGTACCGCCAAGAGCTGTAACATTTGCTGTTGTTAAATTAAACACTGCTGTTGTTGGCGCAGTTTCAATAAAACAAGAGCGTAAAGTAGCATCAGTTACAACAACAAGCGGGTGGAAGGCTAGTGTGATTTGTGCTGAGCCAGTACATCCTTGTGGGGTTGTTACTTTTACAAAAACAACTCCTGCTCCGGAAGTATACGCTGAAGGATTGGTGATCTCATTGATTCCAGCGTTGAGATCTGCCATTGTTTTGTAGTACTTTTTGGTAACTCCTAGAACACCGGTTACATTCGCTGTGGTAAGGTTGAATGTTGCAGACCCAATATTGTTATTGTTACACTCTGTAAGTGTGACATTATTTGCACTGAATGGCGAAAGTGACAACTGTATCTTACCGTCGGCATTATCGCACAGTATTCCTGCGTTATCTTTTACAACAACTGTTATTGTTGTATTGGCATTATATTGATATGCTGCCGGGTTAGCAATTGGAGTTGAACTTCCTAGTACATAATAAGTAAAAGTATAGCTAGCTGGAGTAGCAACAAACTGATTGTTATATGAAGTCAAATTCACAGTTGCTGATCCTGTTGCTGGGTTAGGACAGAAAGATTGAGTAACAGTTGGCTGTAGAATTGGAACTTTATCAGTATAAATTTTTACATTTTTAATAGAATGTCTTGATCTGTTTCCTCCTGTTGAAGCGGAAAATCCGAAATATCCGATCGTCATTGCAGCTGCTGCGCCTGAAGGAACAAAAGGTTGATTACAAATGATAGTTCCATCAATTGTAATCTTGATCGTCCAACCGGTAGGAGAGGAGGAATTTACTTCAGCGGTAACTTCAACATGTTTGTAAGTTGTTCCCTGAAATGGCAAAGTAGTATTCAGATCCGGGGAGTGGAAAGAACTTCCTGCAACATTGAAGAATTCTACGTTATTATTGTCGGTTGTATTGGCAACCTGTCCGTATGCAACGTGAACTTTACTCATTACGGCTGTAGTTGTATTGTTGTAGGTATCAAATCCTACAATTAATCCAACTGCGTTTTGTGAAACTCCAAGACCGGAACCTAATACACTTGCTACAGGCGGATTTGCCAGGTACCAAAATGCAATACCATCTCCATTGGCTGTTTGGTTGGAATCCATTCTGAAATCAAATTCAACCCTCCATTTATCACAGTATTTCAAGTTGATTGGATCGTTCAGTCTTATAGATCCTGATTGGTTATTTGTATCCGGGGTAAGCTGAATAAAATCAGTATTTACCTGTGTGGGAGAAACCATTGTCCATCCCGTTGTGGTAACAGGATTTCCTGTGAGCTGATACGTTTGAGCGGAAGCTTTTCCGAAAAAGCTGGAAAAAACAATAGTGGAATAAGCGAGTAGTTTTCTTATCATTTAGTAACGCACTTTAAATTAGACGCGTAAAGATATTAAATCCTAATCAATAAATATGTATTCAATGTTAATCTTACAGAAAATAATGATTATTTTGTAATAAAAACTAATTTGAATGGTGAAATAATTAATGTTGTTAACTTAAATTTAGATTCATTAAAATTAAATTAAAAAAGAGAATTGTTTTCAAGTGATTCGAAGTAGGTGTCAACCTCAAGATTACCTGAAGCTGCGGCTGCAACAGCTAATTTATCACATAATTCGTTTTCAAAATGTCCTGCATGCCCTTTAATCCAGTGCATTTTAGGTTTGTGGGTATTGTAAAGTTCAATGAATTTTTTCCAGAGATCCGGATTTTTCACATTTTTCCAGCCTCTTTTTATCCAGCCTGCGATCCAGTTTTGATTGATGGCATCAGATACATATTTGCTGTCTGTAAAAACGTGGATGTCGTTATCAGGAGATTTTAATTTTTCCAATGCTGTGATTACAGCAAGAAGTTCCATTCTGTTGTTGGTTGTTTTACGAAAGCCTTTTGAGAAAGTTTTCTGATAATTTTTTTCAGGTACGCGCATGACGATTCCGTATCCTCCTTTTCCGGGATTTCCGCTGCAGGCGCCGTCTGTGTATATTTCGATTCTCAAAATTTTATTGAATTGTTTAAACTTAATATTAAACTAAGAAGTGATAAAAGATTTATTAAACTTTATATAATTGAGATCCTTCGACTTCGCTCAGAATGACATCTCTAATACTAACTGTCATTTTGTAGCGTTGTCATCCTGAGCGGAGTCGAAGGATCTGTTTATATTTAAATTTTATTATTTAAAATTAACCTTAAATATTAAAAAGGAAAATCATCTTCATCATCAAAGTCATTCATTGAAGAACCTGAAAGTTTAGAACTATCCGGTAAATCAAATGCTGCACCCGGTTGAATGGTCGTTTTAATTTTATCAAAACCACTTGGTTCAGGTGTACCGAAATCAGAAGGGAAACCTCCACCGGTTGCGTGTTCAATATCTCCAAATTTCGCAAAATGCTTTAAGAAAGATAATCTTACGTCTGCTGTAGCACCATTTCTGTGTTTTGCAATAATAAGCTCGGCCTGATTTTCTGTTGTCGTTTCCTGTCCTTCCTCGTCGTTATCCCAAACGGTAATTTTGTAATATTCCGGTCTGAAAATAAATGACACAATATCCGCATCCTGCTCAATCGCTCCGGATTCCCTTAGATCTGAAAGTTGAGGTCTTTTTCCGGGGCGTGTTTCCACACTTCTTGAAAGCTGTGAAAGTGCAATTACGGGTACATTCAATTCTTTTGCAATCGCTTTTAGTGAACGTGAGATCATTGAGATTTCCTGTTCACGGTTTCCGCCTCCTTTTCCGCCACCACCGGCTGTCATCAGCTGGAGATAATCGACCATGATTAGCTTTACATCATGCTGCATTACCAATCTTCGGCATTTTGCACGGAAATCGAATATCGAAAGGGAAGGAGTTTCATCAATAAAAAGAGGAGCATTTTCCAACTCGGAAACGTTGGAGAAAAGTCTTTGCCATTCTTCGTCGTCCAGCGTTCCTTTTCTTAATTTTTCAGATGAAATTCTTGTTTCTGAAGCGATCATCCTGGTGATCAACTGTACAGATGCCATCTCCAGAGAGAAAAGTACCATCGGGATTTTATGTCCAACAGCAATATTTCTCGCCATAGAAAGTAGGAATGCTGTTTTTCCCATCGCGGGACGGGCAGCAATAATGATAAGGTCAGAATTTTGCCAACCCCCAGTTTCTTTATCTATGTCTCTAAATCCTGAAGGTACTCCGGAGATTCCTTCTTTGTCTTTTAGGGATTTAATGGTTTCAATAGCTTGTTTTACTAATGAGTTTGCTGTGTCGAAACCTTTTTTGATGGTTCCATTGGTGATTTCAAAGAATGACTGTTCGGCTTTATCTAAAAGTTCAAAAACGTCGGTAGATTCTTTGTATGACGAATCAATTACGTTGGCAGAAACATTAATTAAACTTCTTAAAATATATTTTTCAAGAATAACACGAACATGATACTCAATATGCGCAGAGGAGCTGACTCCCATTGTAAGATCAACAATATAATGATCACCACCCGCCAAAAGAAGTTTTTCTTCCTTTTTAAGTTCCTGAATAACTGTCATTAAGTCAACAGGGTGGTTTCCTTCATATAATTTTAGAACGGCCGTAAAAATAACCTGATGTCTAGGATCGTAAAATACGTCAGGAGTAAGAAGGTCAATGGAATGGTCTAGCCCTTTTTTATCAATTAAAAAAGTACCGATAACCAATCTTTCAAAATCTACTGCATTAGGAGGCATTTTTCCATCAGCAATTGACAACTCTTTCGCGAAGTTTCCGTGGGTAAGAGATGATAATGTTTCTTTCTGCGCCATTTTGCAAAGATATAGTTTATTTAAAAAATAATTTAAAAATAGTAACTAACATTTTCCGTCTGATTTGTTTGAAAATACCATCAATAAAAGGCGGGTTGTGTTAATAAAAAAATCACCCCAAAATTGAGGTGATTTTTAAATGTATAAGAATTAAATTATTCTCTGTTTTTTACAAGTACCCATCCGCTGTATTTTGTCTGAGTATTGTTTTTGTCATTTTCGTTCCAAGAGATACTGTACCAGTAAGTTCCTGTAAGGATTTTCTTACCGCTTGCTGTACCATCCCATCTGTAATCTCTGGTTTTATCGGCTGTGTAAAGCTTGTTTCCGTATCTGTCGTAAACGATAAACTGTAGATTTTTCTTATAAGATAATGCAGAATAATCTATAAAATCATTTTTGTTATCTCCGTTTGGCGTAATCGCGTTAAGAAGATTAGGAACAGTTATCTGTACATCGATAGGGTTACAGTCGTAGAAATCTTTTACATATACTTTTACTTCTCCTCTCGGAAGATCTGAAAATACGTTAGAATCCTGCCAAGTGATACCGTCTAAAGAGTATTTGAAAGGTGCAGTTCCACCGTTTGTGTTTACTGTAATTGTATTGTTTGTGATATCAATGCTTGAGATAACAGGCTGTTGAGTTGCATATACATGTACTACTTGTAATGTATAACATTTTCCTGTTTTCAGTTTTACCCAGTATTCACCAACTCCTACATTTGAAATTGATTGTGTAGTTGCTCCTGTGCTCCATTCGTATCCGTCGAATCCTCCGCCTGCATCTAGTGTTGTTTTATCTTCAAGACAGATTGTTTTGTCTTTTAGAACAGTTGATTTTACAGGAGGTAAAACTTTAAGGTTGATTTTAGCAATTGAATAACATCCATCCGCACTGTAAACTCTTACATATACTGAACCTGTTGTAGCAATATAAATTGTTGGATTTCCTATTTCATTCGTTCCACTTGTTGCGTTAGCTAACGTCGGGTAGAATTTTTTAGGAGGATTTGTAAGCGTAGAAACGGTTGCCGTTGTTAAATTAAATACCGCTGTCGTGATAGCTGTTTCAATATAACAAGACTCAAGGCTTGCTTCAGTTACTATTACTAAAGGATAGAATTTTAATGTGATCTCAGCAGTATCAGAACATCCGTCTGTTGTTGTTACTTTTACAAATACTTTTTTCTCTGCTGAAGTATAGTTTGCAGGGTTTGTAATTTCATTAGTTCCAGCATTCAGATCCGCCATCGTAGGGTAATATTTTTTTGTAACGTTACCTGAATAAACATCTGCTGTTGTTAGATTAAATAATCCCGTACCTACATTATTATTGTTACAGGCATATATTGTGGCATCCCGGGCGGTAATATTTCCCTGGACAAACTTGAAGGTTCCTGTTTGGAAACATCCGTTAATAGGGTTCGTGGGGTTCGCGGGATCCGTATATTTTATTCTGTAATAATATATTATTCCTGCGTTTACCGTAATTGGAGCTGTGATCGGATTATCACCTGTTACAGCATCATTACCTGTAGTATGATAAGTGATTGTAAAGTTTTGATTACCGTTTAGAATAGCATTAGTTAAAGTACTAAAATCAAATGTAGTAGGTAGCGCACATCTCAAGATTTCACGTGGAGCATCTGGAGTTGGACCAGCTACACCTGGCGGTACAAAAGGATTTGGCGTTAATGCAGGGTCTGTAAATGCAGAAGTTAGAGTAGCAGTTCCTCCCCATGTTAAAGAGAATCCATTTGTGCTACCATCCCAGTTATCTACTACAAGATAATAAGTTTCGCCTGCAACTACGTTCATAAAACCGCTCAATCTACCTGTTACAGTAGGGTGTGTAATTGTTAAGCTTAATCCTGTAGGACCATCTGTACCATCGTAGTTACATCTGATCGGAGGACTTAATGCGCCACAAGTCTGATTCGGGCCATATACACCAAAATCATAATCCGTTGCATAAACGTTTGGCGTGATCATGAAAGTTAGAGTTCCGGAAGTTGCAATTGTGAATGTGTACCAAACTGAGTGGTTCTCATCCGATGCAAGACATCCCATAAGATCTTCCGTAACGTCACCATGACCTAAAGAAGTATAGGATAGATCAGAATTTCCACATACCGGGATCGCTGAAATACAATCCGATTGTGAGAAATATAGCTGCGAAAAAAATAAGATTAAAAGAAGTAGGTATTTTTTCATTTTTAACTGACTTTTTATGAAACAAAAATAACGAAAATATTAACAAAATATGAATATAGTATTCGTGAAGTAAAAAAAACCGCTTGAAAAAGCGGTTTTTCTTAATATATTATTAATTATTCTCTGTTTTTAACCATTACCCATCCTGTGTATTTGAAAGGAGTACTTTTTTTATCATTCTCATTCCACGTCACAGAGTACCAGTAATTTCCTGTAGGAACTTTTTTACCACCATTGGTAGTACCGTCCCATTTATAGCCATTAGTTTTGTCAGCCTGGAAGATTTTAGTTCCATATCTGTCAAAAATGTTGAATATAAGATTTTGCTTATTTGCCAATGCAGAATAATCAATCACATCATTTACACCATCTCCGTTTGGAGTGATCACGTTGATAAGATTTGGAACAACAATTTCAACATGAATAGGCTCACAATCGTAAGAATCTTTTACATATACCGTATTGTTACCTCTTGGTACATTGGTGAAAACGTTAGAATCCTGCCAGTTGATATTGTCCATTGAATATTTATATGGAGCAGTTCCAGCTACAACATACACTGTAACAGTAGTAGTTGAAATATCAATTGTAGAGATTACAGGTTGCTCAGAAGGATAAATTTTAACCGTTTGAATTGCTGTACAGTCTCCTGTTTTCAATTTCACCCAATAAGTTCCAACCCCTACATTGCTGATAGATTGAGTAGTTGCTCCCGTGCTCCATTCGTATGCATTGAATCCAGGACCTGCATCTAGCGTAGTCTTGTCTTCCATGCAAATGATCTTATCTTTTAACACCGTAGAATAAACTGGAGGAATTACAATTAGAGTCACTTTAGCTACAGCATAACAGTTGTTTCCGTTGGTTACCTTAATGTAAATTACACCATTTGGAGCAGTATATGCCGCTGCCGCAGTAGGGTTAATTTCATTGGTACCGTTTATTGCATCTGTTAAAGATGGATAGTATTTTTTAGTTATACCTCCCTGTGTTGTAACCGAAGCGTTTGTAAGATTAAATAAACCTGTTGAAGGATTACCTTCAATAAAACAAGCTCTTAATGTTGCATCATTTACAACGACAACCGGGAAGAAGTTCAATGTGATTATAGCAGTATCGGCACAACCCTGAGGAGTTGTTACTTTTACATAAACTACACCTGTTGAAGATGCATAGTTCGCAGGGTTTGTGATTTCATTAGTTCCTGCATTAAGATCAGCCATTGTAGGATAATACTTCTGAATTGCAGTAGGATCATTCAATACAGCTAACGCTGTAGAAGTAAGATCATATGTTGCAATACCTGAATTATTGTTGTTACAAGCATTCATTGTAACATCATTAGCGGTAATATTTCCGAGTTTAAATTTAAAAGTACCTATTTGCCTACAGGAGTTAATCGGGTTAGCCGGGTTTGTAGGATCCGTATAATGGATGCTGTAATAGTACGTCGTGGTTGTATTAACCGTAATTGGCGTTACAATTGGGCTAGCTCCAGACAATGCATCATTTTGAGATGTATGATAAGTTACTGTAAAGTTTGGATTGTTATTAACAATACCCGCTGATAAAGTACTGAAATCAAAAACTGCAGGACTTGTACAAACAATTACCTCATTTGGATTTGCTGGGTTTGCGTTAGGCGTTCCAGGCGCTATAAATGGGTTTGGAGTAAGCGCAGGATCATTAAATGGAGAAGCCAAAGTAGCTGTTCCACCCCAAGTTAAAGAAAATCCGTTAGTATTTGCCGAATAGTTATTTACTAAAAGATAATATGTCTGACCCGGTAAAACATCCATGTATTTTACCCATTCGTCTCCGTTACCGGATGTTCCGGCGCCATCATATAAATCTGTTGAAGTCATATTAAGACCTGTAGCCCCGCTTGTGTAGGGTGTCGAGCATCTAATAGTGTTTCCTTTAGTAGCACAATTTACATTTGGTCCCCAAACGTAAAAGTCATAATCTGTTGCTGCTGTTGTTAAAGGGGTAATTACAAAAGTTAAAGTTCCTGCTGTGGCAATTGTAAATTTATACCAAACAGAGTATTTTTCTACATAAATACCACAGTTCCCGTCTGGAAGCTCCTGTGTTCCGAATCCGGAAGGTGTGTAGGAAAACCCTGAGTTTCCACAAACAGCTAAAGCTGTAGCACAATCTTCTTGTGCATAAAATATCTGACATAAAGGTATCAGAAAAATGAGTAGAAATTTTTTCATAAAGGGGAAATTTTATAAGGCAAATATAAAAAATTATTAACGTTGAATTGAAGTTTTTATCATTTATTTAATAAATTGAAGCAAAAGGCTTTAATATTGCATTTTTCTTAACTTAGGATTCGTACTTGCTACTAAAAGAGCTACAAGTACGGTCATTGTTCCTCCAAAGACTACGGAGCGCACTACTCCTAGTAATTTTGCCATAACTCCACTTTCAAACTGTCCCATTTCGTTGCTCGACATGATGAAAATAGAATTCACGCTTAAAACTCGTCCTCTAATGTGGTCTGGCGTTTTCAGCTGAACAATTGTTCCTCTAATCACGACTGAAATTCCGTCAAGCATTCCGCTTAATACCAAAAACATAAACGAAAGCCAGTAAATATGTGATAATCCGAAACCGATGATACACAATCCAAAACCTGTTACAACAGCAAGTAAAACCTTTCCTTGATTCTTCCTTAACGGAATAATTGATAGAATTGTTATAATACACATCGAACCAATATCGGAAGCGGCATTTAATAATCCGAAACCTTCGGCACCAACTTTCAGAATATCAGTTGCAAATACAGGAATCATAGCGACTGCACCTCCGAAAAGAACGGCAAACATATCAAGGCATAAAGCGCCTAATATTTCTTTAGTTTTAAATATATAAGAAATTCCTTCACGCATACTTTCAACAACATTTACATCTTCTTTTTTATGTTCAGAATATTGTTTTTTTAATTGCCAGAAAAATACTGAAGCGAAAATTATTAATGAAATAATAACAACCAATGTCCATTTTACATCAAAATAACCAATAAGAAATCCTCCGACTGCATGCCCGCAAACCGATGAGATCAGGAAGGTTGCCTGATTTAAAGTAACAGCATTGGGAAGATTCTCTTTTTTAACAATAGTCGGAATCATAGAAGGAACAATTGGTCCGATAAAAGCTCTTGCGATCCCCGTAAAGAAAATAACAACGTAAATAAAATAGGTGATCTGATGTCCTGTGAAATGCATTTGCACATTAAGGAAAGCCGGAATCAGCAATAATCCGATCAGAAAAACATAAGCATAATTACAAATGAGTAAAAGCCTCTTTTTTTCATTCATATCAATAACATGACCGGCGTACAAAGCACAGCTTACGGCCGGAATTACTTCCGAAAGACCGATCAAACCAATCGAAAAAGGATCTTTTGTTAATTGATACACCCACCATCCCAATAAAGTAGCGAGCATTCTAAAGGCTAAAACGATAAAAAATCTTCCGGTAAGAAGATTTCTGAATTCAACATTTTGCAATGTTTTCAGCGGGGTAAACGAAATCATTCACAAAAATAGCCCTAAATATTCATTTAAGGCTAGTGATATTATGATTTTTTAAATGATAAATCAAATAGAAGCTGAAAGATAAAATCTATTTTAGTCAGCTCTTGAAGAACTTAAAACTAATGCCGCAACACCTGCTGCACCAATCACTACAGCTCCTGCAGTAATTCTTGCTTTTCTGCTGTCTCTTACTGAAGCTACATTAGATTTTGGAATGATAACTTCTGCGCTGTCTTTTTTTCCAGCTGTACCAATAAGGTTGTCACCATCTACATTACGGAACAACATTTTTTGATTTTTAGAACCGTCTTTCATTTTAACCACATACATTTTTCCTGCTTCAAGGTTAGAATAATTATTCTTAGAAATGTCTTCTGAGTACTTTGTAGTTGCACAAGAAGAAATTACAAATAAAGACGTTAACAAAGATGATTTTAAAAGTACAGATGCTTTCATTCTAATTTTTTAGTTTTCCAAATTTATAATTTTTTTCGAATATATGTTTCCGGAATCAAAAAAATGTGTTTAAAATTTATAGATTTCTAATAAATCTGCGATTTTTCTGTCATTTGCCAGTCTTGGAGTTTTGTTTTGACCACCCAATTTTCCCTGAGATTTAGCATATTCATGAAAAGCATTCTTTTTTAATCTGCTAATATGTAGTTTTTGGAGAATATTTCCTGAAATCAAATCATCATAATAAGTATTGCGTTTTCTGAGCTGCTCATCAAGTTCATTTTTAAATAAATCTAAATTTTCCGGCTCTTTTTCAAATTCTATAAACCATTCGTGATAAGGAAGTCCTTCTGCAGGATTCACCTGTGGAGCAAGATGGAATTCTGTAATCTGAGCAGGATATTTTTCTACAGTTGCCTTCATAGCTTCTTCAACTTCAAAAGCAATCACATGTTCTCCGAAAGCTGAGGTGAAATGTTTCGTTCTTCCGCTCACCAAAATTCGGTGCGGATTTTTATCGATAAATCTCACAACATCACCAATCGAATACGCCCACAAACCTGAATTTGTCGTTAAAATTAAAGCGTAATCTTTATTAAGCTCAACTTCTTTTAAGGTTAATCTTTTCGCGTTAGGTTTTCCGTATTCTTCCAAAGGAATAAATTCATAGAAAATTCCATGATTGGTTAAAAGTAACAATCCTTCTTTTGTATAATCGTCCTGAAATGCAAAAAATCCCTCCGAAGCCGGAAATGTTTGAATAATATCAACTTTTCCACCCAATAATTCTTCCATTTTATCTCGGTAAGGCTCATAATTAACTCCGCCTGTAACGATAAGTTGAAGGTTTGGGAAAAGTTGTTTGATCTTTTTGCCGTTTCTTTCAGTTAATTTTTCAAAATACATGATCAACCAAGGTGGAATTCCTGAAATCAAAGTCATGTTTTCTTTTTCTGTTTCCTCAACAATTTTATCGACTTTGGTTTCCCAATCTTCAATCATATTGGTTTCTAAACTCGGTAAGCGGTTTTTTTGAAGATAATTTGGAATGTGATGAGCCACAATTCCTGAAAGTCGTCCTGTTTTTATTCCGAAAACTTCTTCCAATTCAGGGCTTCCCTGTAGAAAGATCATTTTTCCTTTTACAAAATCGGCACTGTTTTTCTGAGCAATATAATGGAATAACGCGCTTTGAGCTCCTGCAATCTGAAAAGGCATTCCTTCTTTAGAAATCGGAATATATTTCGAGCCAGAAGTTGTTCCCGAAGTTTTTGCAAAATATTCCGGAGTTTCTGTCCATAAAATATTGGCCTGACCTTTTTTTACTCTTTCGATGTAAGGTTTAAGATCTTCATAATCTGCAACGGAAACTCTTTCCTGAAATTCTTGAGTAGAATGGATGTTTTCAAAATCATGCTCTCTTCCAAACAGCGTCTTTTTGGCTGTTTCTATTAAAGATAAAAGCAAATCTTCTTGGTTCTTTTCTGCATTTTTCTTGAATTCTCCAGCCTTTCGGACGTGCTTTTTTGCCCAAGACAGTGCTATATTTTTCTTTAGGAAGTTTAACATGGTTCAAATTTATAAATAACTAAATAATTTGATGCTATTTTAATGAAATATGAAATAAAAAAACCGATGAATGAGTATCATCGGTTCTTCGAAATTTGATTATGAAAATAACAACTATAAGTTGAGTTTATTTGTTTGCTTTATACCTTTTGTCTGGGGTACCATCTTTTTTCAGATGTTGATTGTCTTTATATCTCTTGTCAGGAGTTCCGTCTTTTTTCATTTTAACAGCTGTTGTTGAGGTGGCTGCAGGCTTTGCTGTTTTAGTATCTGCTACTTTTGCAGCTTTAGTATCTACCGTTTTAGCCGTTTTTGTTACCTGATGAGTAGCTTTGGTAGCTGTTGCGGGAGCAGTTTGTTGAGCAGTAGCAAATCCTAGTCCTAATACTATTGACATTGCTGTGATTAATTTTTTCATAAGAATTTGTATTGTTTGTTTTTCTTGAATCAAAGTTATGCAAAAATCGGACTGAGAAACTCACTTTTAGAAACTTAACTAAAGTTTATTACAGCTTAAAAAAATATTAAAGAACAGAGATTGTACATTAATTAAAAAACAAAACCTGCTTCCGTTTTCCGAAAGCAGGTCCTAACATATGTATGAAAAGTTGGTTTAACGAGTACAGTTGGCTGTCCAGGTTTTACCATCCTTGATGTATAGGATTTTCAATTCATTATTATCAATTCTTATGTAAGAAGTTCCATTTGATCCTATCATTACTAATGTATGATCACCTTCCTGATTAAATTCGATCCCGTTAAGATCAGGAATACTGTTCGAAAACGCGAAGTTATACTTTGTTCCACTTGCGATTTTTGTTACAAATACGCTACCGTTATCTGTATTAATGTCCGTACTTCCGTCTTTGTAAGAAACAGTTCCTTTATAAGTTCCTGCGAAGAAGTCATTGTTAGTTGGATCGTCATCATCACTACAAGATGAGAATGACATTGCCGTGACAAGTACCAACATAAAGATACCTAAAATTTTAATTGCTTTTTTCATAATATTATTTCTTTAAGAGTTTTGTAAGGTAGATTAGCCAAATTCTGTGCCGTGTAGAAATAATAGAATTGTTTTAACTTTTAATTAGAATTTTTAGTAAAAAATTAAGATTTAATGATTTTTAGCTTATTTATTTTAAATTTTGAGTAATCCGCAAATTTTTTATGATAGAAAAAATATCGTTATATCTGTTTTTTTATAAATGGTTACGGAAAAACTTCCGAAATCGCTTTTATCTTTTTCAGAGATTGGCTATCACTTAAATTATATATAAATAAAAAAGCCTGCTTTCATTTTCCGAAAGCAGGCTTTATTATAGGTTTAAATAATTAAATTATCTTTTGCAATTGGCAGTCCATGTTTTGCCATCTTTTGTATATGCAATTTTTATCTCGTTATTTTCAACTCTTACGTAAGCTGTTGCATTTGAACCTACCATTACAAGAGTTTTATCTCCAGTTTTTTCAACATCAATTTCGTTAAGGGCAGGAATGTCATTAGAGAAGGCGAAGTTGTATTTTTTGTCACTTACTACTTTAGTTACAAAGATACTTCCTTCGGTTGTAGTAATGTCTTTATCTGCATCTTTATATGAGACACTTCCTTTGTAGATTCCGGCAAAAGCATCGTCTTTTATTAGATCTTCCTCGTCATTACTACAAGATGAAAAAGAGATTGCTGTAAAAATAACCAGCATAAAAATTCCTAAAGTCTTAATTGTTTTCTGCATCATATTTCTTTTAAATGTTAGGTGGGGTAAGCTCCAAACATTATGCCGTGGGTAGGGCTTTTTCGTGGTTTAACTTTTAATTAAAATGTTTTGGGAATTATTGTGATTTAAGGGTTTTTCATTGATTGTTTTTAAATTTTATGTAATTCATAATGTTGATTTTAAAGAAAAAAAATATCCTTATATTTGTGTTGTCTTAAACGGTTTCGGAAAACTCCCGAAATCGCTTTTGTCGTTTTACACCATTACTATTTATGCAGTTAAAAACAATCAACGAAAAGTTTCTTCCGGATTTACTGAAAAAGGAATTTGGAAAAGAAATTTTTAGTCAACTGGAAAATAATCAACACATTTCTGTAAGAGGAAGTGCCGGATCTTCGACCTCTATTTTTGTTGCGGAGCTTTTCTTAACACAAAAACATACCATTCTTTATATAGTTGATGATAAAGAAGATGCCCTGTACATCAATACAGAATTGGAAGATCTTTTGGGAAAAGAGAAGGTTTTGTATTTTCCTGCAACTCACCTTGAGCCTTATCAGGTTGAAAAAACGCAGAATGCCAATTTGGTTTTAAGAACTGAAGTTTTAAATAAAATAAATTCGGGCAGATCTTCGAAAGTTATTGTTGCTTATTCCGGAGCTTTATCGGAAAAGGTTTTAAAGAAAGAAGATTTTAAAGCCATTTCTCATCAGATCAAAGTGGGCGACCAGCTTGACTTCGATTTTGTGGATGAATTGCTTACGCATTACAATTTCCAACAAACAGATTTTGTTTCCGAACCGGGAGAATTTTCTGTGAGAGGAGGGATTGTAGATGTTTTTTCTTATTCCTACGAAAAACCTTATCGTGTAACTTTCTTCGGAAATGAGGTTGAAAGCATAAAAACATTTGATATTGAAACCCAGCTTTCCATTGAGAAGGTAAAAGAGCTTCAATTGGTTTCCAATATGAACTTTTCGGTGTCAGGAACCAGAGTTTCTTTGCTTCAATTATTGCCGAAAGAGAGTTTTGTTGTTTCTAAAAATGGGGTTGTAGGACTTCAGAGAATTAAATCATTCTACGAAAAGTCTCTGGAGAAATTTGAAACATTAAGTAAAGATATTGCTCATAGATCGCCGCAGGAATTATTTATTTCTGATCAGGAATTTTTATTTGATTATAAAAAATTTAAAACAATTGATTTCAGCAGTGTTTCTATTGAAGGATTAAAAGATATTTCTGAGGTTAAAATTGAGCAGACTTCACAACCAACTTTTCATAAAAACTTTGAATTATTAATTGAAGATTTAGAAGAAAAGCAATCAGAAGGTTTTGAAACCTGGATTTCTTTTTCCACAGAAAAGCAAAAAGAAAGATTAGAATCTATTTTTGAAGAACTGGAGCATGAAGTTCCTTTTAAAAGTTTTAAATCTGAACTTCATGAAGGTTTTGTAGATAATGATCATAAACTTTTGGTCTACACAGATCACCAGATATTCGACCGTTACCAAAGATATAAAGCGAAAAACAACTTCGCAAAATCTGAACAGCTTACCTTAAAAGATCTAATGTCTCTAAAAATTGGAGATTATATCGCTCACATCGACCACGGAATCGGAAAATTCATGGGATTGGTAAAAGTGAATAATGATGGTAAAATTCAAGAATGTTTTAAACTGACTTATAAAAATGGAGACTTATTATATGTAAGTATTCATTCACTTCATAAGATTTCAAAATTCAACGGACCGGACGGGAAAGAAGTTGTTCTAAGTAAGTTGGGATCGCCAGCCTGGAAATCTTTAAAACAAAAAACAAAAGCCAAAGTAAAACAGATCGCTTTTGACCTTATCAGATTATATGCTGAAAGAAAAACGGCAAAAGGTTTCGCTTTTACGCCAGATTCTTACCTTCAAAATGAGTTGGAAGCAAGTTTTATTTATGAAGATACTCCCGATCAGGAAAAAGCAACCATTGATGTAAAAAAAGACATGGAAGCCGATACTGTAATGGACAGATTAGTCTGCGGAGATGTAGGTTTCGGTAAAACGGAAGTTGCGGTTCGTGCTGCTTTCAAAGCGGCGACAGATGGAAAGCAGGTTGCTATTTTGGTTCCGACCACGATTTTGGCCTTTCAACATTATAGAAGTTTTAAAGAAAGATTAAAAGATTTTCCGGTAAATGTAGACTATGTCAATCGTTTCAGAACGGCAAAACAAAAATCGGAAACATTGGACGCTTTAAAGAAAGGAAAAGTTGATATTATTATAGGAACACACCAATTGGCAAGCGCAAGTGTTAAGTTTAAAGATTTAGGTTTATTAATTATTGATGAAGAACATAAATTCGGAGTTTCGGTAAAAGATAAATTGAAGACTTTAAAAAGCAATGTTGATACGTTAACATTAACAGCAACCCCAATTCCGAGAACATTACAGTTTTCATTAATGGCAGCGCGAGATTTATCAGTAATTAAAACACCACCGCCAAACAGACAGCCTGTAGATACACAGCTTGTTGGTTTTAATGAAGAAATAATTCGTGATGCGGTTTCTTACGAGTTGCAAAGAGACGGACAGGTTTATTTTATTAATAACAGAATTGAAAACCTTAAAGATATTGCAGGATTAATCCAGAGATTGGTTCCTGATGCAAGAGTAATTACCGGTCATGGTCAAATGGAAGGAAAACAACTTGAAAAGAACGTTCTTGATTTCATGGAAGGAAAGTATGATGTTTTGGTTTCCACAACAATTGTTGAAAGTGGAGTAGACGTTCCGAATGCAAATACTATTTTTATTAATGATGCTCAGCGATTCGGGATGGCAGATCTTCACCAGATGAGAGGTAGGGTAGGACGAAGCAACAGAAAGGCTTTTTGTTACTTAATTACTCCGCCTTACGACATGATGACGGCAGACGCTAGAAAACGTCTGGAAGCGATTGAGCAGTTTTCAGACCTTGGAAGTGGTTTCCAGATTGCGATGAAGGATTTGGAAATTCGTGGTGCAGGAGATTTGTTAGGAGCTGAACAAAGTGGATTTATCAATGAAATGGGCTTTGAAACCTACCAAAAATTAATGCAGGAAGCTCTGGAAGAACTTAAGGATGATAAAGATTTTGAGGATTTATTTGATAATGAAGAAGATCGAAATAAACTCTTTAAATCTGTAAAAGATGTCAACATTGATACCGATTTGGAATTAATGCTTCCAGACTTTTATATCTCTAATACTGAAGAACGATTACTACTTTATCAGAAGCTTGCGGAAATTGGAAATGAGGCAGATTTACAAAAATTTGAAACAGAATTAATCGACCGTTTTGGAAATTTACCTAATGAAGCAGTTAATTTATTAAAGAGTGTTGCTCTAAAATGGCTTGCCTCAGACATCGGTTTTGAGAAGATTGTAATGAAAAATGGGGTGTTTTTAGGGTACTTCCCGGCTAACCCTCAAGACAAATTCTACCAGACAAGCAAGTTTAAAAACATTATTAGCTACCTGACTTCAAATCCTGCAGAAGCCCAACTGAAGGAGAAAGTAAGCAAAGATGGAAATCACCTTATGATGAGAAAAGATAACGTAATAAATGTCGATGAGGTGAATTATCTGTTAAGATCGATTTTAAAAAATGAAAATTAATTCAATTTAAAGGGAAAAATTATATTGTCTCAGATTGATCAAATTTAAGACAAAGCCATATATTTCAACAGATTCGACATTTTCAATAGTGAAAATCGGTAGAATTTGTTGAAATATTTTTTTTATAGATGACATTCGTCAGGTGTTCTCAAAATGAACAAAAATTTTTATTAAAATAATATTAAATTAACGTAAATATTTTTGTTCCTGATTTTTAAAAATTTACAAAAATAAAAGCCCTATTTTTCACTGTTTAAAGAGAAATTTTTAAGATTAATTTACTTTAAAAATTAGTTCAATCCCACTATTTTCGATTAATATAAAAATGCCACAGAAGTATATCTGATGGTGAATATCTGCATGCAATAAAATCACCTTGTGTTGATAAAATATAGGACAATAAATATCTTTTAGGTGAATTACGGGATAAAATTGACACAGAAAAAAAGGAGTTAATTCAACTTAAAATGAAATAATTCCACTTTTTATAGATTAAAAATATCTTGTAAATCGCTTATTTCTATTGGTTTACGAAAGATAGGTGGACTTTTTAAGAATTTTTTTTCTTTACCTTTGCAGTCCTTATTATGAAAAAAACTCTGTATTTATGCGTGGTTGGACTAGTGTCAGTCTATACTCATGCGCAGGTGGGCGTTGGGATTAGTACTCCCCAAGCTACTCTCGATGTCAACGGGAAAACCACCTTAAGAAAAGAACTTAGAATGGCCGGTACTTCAACCCAGGTCGGGAATGCCGGGGTAAATGGCCAAGTTTTGGTTTCCCAAGGAGATGGGATTTCTCCTCAATGGAAATCATTGAACAATGTCTCCTTTATGGAGGAAGGGCAATACAAATTAACCAATTCGTATTTGTCATCGGATCAAGCTGGTATTAATAGTTTTTCTAACGGAATCTTAGGCGACAGTGTTTACAAAAACAGTGTTGGTGATGATATAGGAGATTCAAGCAAAGGAAAATGGGTGAAAATTGCCGGCCTTGAGAATAACTTTACAATTAAAAACGGACTCAACAGACTTACTTATCAATTCCAAACCGGGGTTGAAATGAAATCTACAGCATCAGATGCATCTCAGAATGTAAGCTTTACATGCGGGATTTTCAGAAACAGTAAGCTTGTAGCTGTACGTCCGGACAAAATTGCTTCAACCAATAATTCTGATAAAAACGGGATCCAGGATTATATTTTCACATTGAATTATACGGAACCAGATGTTCCGGTAGGTGTACACAAAGTTGAGGTTGCATGCAGAAAAATTAATGTATCCAACTCAAATGCTCAATTTGCTATTGGGCGTACTGTGGCAAGTAACAGTAATCTTTCTAATGCATTTACTTTAGAGTCTGCATTTAAGATAGACCTTATCGAATTTATAACCTACAAAGTAAACTAATCAATGAAAAATATATTATTTATCCTATTCTCAACAATAGGGTTATCTCTTTCTGCTCAAGTGGGAATCGCTACGCCTACGCCTAAAGCAATGTTAGATGTCAATGGAAACATTAACCTTAGAGGAAAATTAATCGTTAGAAATGCTGCAGATGGTAAGCTTCTAGAAGGTGGAGATGATCAGCTTTTGGTTTCACAGGGTGCGGGACTTGCGCCTACATGGAAGTCTCTTCGTATTCCTGATTATGAAACGAATAAATTTTATTTAATTTATAATAACTCTTTTTCAGATAGAGTGGGGGTAACCTTCACTTCTTCAGAAGAACCTACGATTGCATCAAGATCTGCTTCTTTTACGAAAAACAGTAACTTTAGTAATTTCAGTCAGTTCAAAAAGATTCCGGGATTATCTTCTCAGACATTCAATGTATATAGTACAGAAAGTAAAACATACTTCCAGTTTGAAACGGTAGTTCAAGCCAACTTTGCAAATGCAGGAACTACGGATACATCGATTGATTATGCATGCGGAATTTTTGTGGACGATAAATTAGTAAATCTAAGACAAGGAAATCTGAAAGCTGTTAATTCAACAAATCCTTTCCTTACACATAATCAGATTGGTCTTGCTCAAAACCTTACAAAAGGGGCACACACAGTGAGTGTTGCTTGCTCAAGATTAAAATCCTATAATGTACCTTCAGGAATAACATTAAGTATAGGAACCAATGTTGCGGATAATATTGATTCTTTCATCTCTCAATCATCATTTAAAGTAGATGTCTATGAGGTTCCACAGGTATTTAATGCGATAACAAACTAAATCATGAAAAAACTATTATTAATAAACTTATTTTTCCTCGCAATATTTTCTAACGCTCAAGTTGGCATAAATACAGCTACGCCTGTTAATACCTTGGATATAAACGGTGACCTGAATATAAGAAAGGAAATAAGAATTGGAGCTTCATCTGCTACAAAGGGAACTTCAGGAGCAAAAGGAACTATATTTCACAATAATGCAAGCTTAAACGTAAACGACTGGAAAAATGTAAAAGTAGCCGACGGAATGGGAAGTATGTCTCTTTTTTCTATGAGTAGCGTTTTTGATAAAGTTGGAGCAGGATTTACTGGAAACAACGGGGCAATAAGTCCTTATCCGGAAAATATGGATATTACAGCAAACTGGACGGTCTTAACAGGAACTGTGACTACTTTTTCAGTTACCAATACAACAAATAAAGTAACATTTGCATTCCAGACTACTGCTCAAAAAACAGTTAATGCGAATACTACCAATGCTAATGCATCAATGAGTTTTGGTTGCGGAATTTTTGTTGATAATAAACTGAAAGCAGTAAGAACAGATGTACTTTTGGGAGCAGATGGTACCAACAAAATTTTTAACCTTAATGCAACGCTTACCAATATGGAGATTAAAAATGGTTACAGCGTAAAGGTTGCCTGCACAAAAAGAAACTTAAATGGCGGAACGATAGGAATCGGAAGAGCTGTTAACACAGAATTTTTAAATTCAGATATGTCGCAATCAGTATTAACTACATCAGTATTGCAACCGTTTTAATTTTTCATAATAAATATTAATTGTAAATCTAAAGGCGTAAGTTTTTAGATTTTTTTTTGGTTTAAATAGGAACTTTTATGAATATGTGATTTTTTCAGCCATTATTTTATGAAAATAAATTATATTTGGGCTCATTAAAATCATTAACCATGAGTAAAAACTTTCTATTTAAAGCTCTTCTAGGGCTTACTTTCGGATTTCTGGTGTCTTGTGACAACACAACAGATGATCCCATCAATCAAAACAAAACAACCAACACAAATAATAACGGTGGAACGCCAACGATTATCGGACCAAGAATTTTAAGTAAAATCATCAGCGGAGGTAATACTCAGCAGGAATTTATTACAACAGCCGGAGTTCTTGAAAAAGGTATATTTACAGATTCAAGTGCTCCAAATTCTTTCTTTACAGGTACACCAACTTATACAGGAACAAAAATTTCTAAAGTGAAGTTTGTAGGTACTGCAAGTAATAGTTCAGGTTATGAATTTAATATTACCTATGACGTAAATGGAAGAATTTCCGGAACTACATCTAATATGTTAACAGGATCTACAATTATTGGAAATAGTGATTATTTCTACACTTATGATTCAGCAGGAAAGATCACAAAGATCATGGAGAAGAAGAAAATAGGAACGGTAACTCCAACTTATACTCATTTTACGGAAAATACATTAACGTATTCTGGTGATAACATCACAAAAGTAGTTTCTGTGATGGGAGTAATGGACAGTAGCGGAAATCCACAGGCGGGTTCTTCATTGGCAACTACGTTTAATTTTACGAACTATGATTCGAAGATTAATCCTTATACAACACTTCCTAAAACATTTTTCTTGATGTATAGTTTAATACATCCTGCTAATTTCTATAATTTATCTGCAAACAACGTTGGGAACCTGAATTTTGCATATCCGGCACCAGCACCAGCGATCTCTGTTAATTTAACGTATCAGTATGATACTCAGAATTATCCTATTTCAGATCAGACTGGCTCAGCCAGTTATGTTTATAAAGCGTTATAAGAACAGTCTAAATTATTAGTTTTATTATAATGTAAGGAGATATATGCTTTTTATTCAAAAAAAAATTATATTTTTGGGAAAATAAATAATCCCCCTTAAGGAATGAAACGACTTTTCTATTTTGTTTTACTATTGGCAGGTTTTTCTGCAATACATTCTTGTAAAGACTTATTGGATGAAAATGGAGATCCATTAGTAGATATAAATAATAATAGCGGCTTAATAGGCCCGAGAGCATTGTACCGAGAAATTACAGATGCCGATACGATTGCAGAATATCATTATAACGGATTACTTTTATCAAAAGTAATTACAGATAGCGCATCTATTACAGATGTAATGTTCAGTGGTGATAAGGTAAGCACGATCAATTTCCGTGGTTTCCTTGATATGGATGGAAACGGAAAGCTTGAGAAAGACAGTATCTCTTTTTCTCAGTTGTTTACATATGGTAACACGGGAAGATTAGAATCTATTTCAGAAAATCGTTCTATTTACAGAAGAGCAGTACCGATTCCTCCGGCGACTTTAGGAGTAAAAGCTCTTTTCAAAAAAACGAAAAGTATTTTTAATTTAAAATATAACGGATCTACAGCTAAGCTTGATTCTATCATTATGAGAAATGGTGATGATGTTTCAGGAACTCCTTTTGCTTACACGAAATATACAAAAGTTGGGTACGAATATGTAGGAGATAATATCTCTAAAGCTGTAAAATATTATGGACCAATGGTTGGAACAGCATATGGAACGCCAGCCCAAAAATTGGGTTATGCATATTCAAACTATGATACTCAGATAAGCGCTTATACATTATTGCCTTTTGCATATAAAGTGTCTGCTCTTATATCAACAGATTATAAGGATATCAGAAGTTTAATGCTTTCTCCGAACAGTCCTAAAAGAATTTCGGTAACAGATCTTTCGTTGCCAATTCCGGCTCCAACGGTATTCTCTACAGACTACAACTACGATCCGCAGACTTATGTTAAGAAAGGATTTGGGATCAATTTTATTTATAAACCTTTATAAGAAATAATTTTTTTAATAATATTTAAACTCAATTCTTCACCGGATTGAGTTTTTTATTTTTTATCTCTTAATTTTGCAAAAAATTTCTCAATGAAATATTTAATCGTCGGTCTTGGAAATAAAGGCCCTGAATATGAAAATACACGTCACAATATAGGATTTAAAGTAGCTGAAAAAATAGCTGAAACACTGGAAGCTTCATTTAACACTACAAACTTCGGATGGATGGCAGAAGGCAAATATAAAGGCAGAAAAGTATTGGTTCTAAAGCCTGATACGTATATGAACCTTTCCGGAAATGCCGTGAAATTCTGGATGCAGAAAGAAAATATTCCTTTAGAAAATGTAATGATCGTTACCGATGATCTTGTGTTGCCTTTTGGAACGTTGAGAATGAAGATGAAAGGCTCAGACGCAGGTCATAACGGACTTAAAAATATTAATGAAGTCCTACAGACGCAAAATTACGCGAGACTTCGTTTTGGGATCTCTGCTGAGTTTTCAGAAGGGAGACAGGTAGACTACGTTCTCGGAACATGGAATGAAGAAGAAGCCGAAAAGCTTCCCGAAAGAATAGAAAAATTCTCTAAAGCTTGCCTGTCATTTGTTTTTGCAGGAATTAATAATACGATGTCTGCTTTCAACGGGAAATAATTTTTTTGTTAAGAACGTAGGTTTCATCAATAGGAACGGGCTTTAGCCCGTTTAAAATATCATGTATCAAAATCGGCTTTAGCCAAAACATAAATTAAATTCCCAATAAGCACAATCATCTGTGTAAATCTGTGCAATCTGCAGGAATAAAATTAAGATATTCACTCAAAATAATAAAAGACCACCGAAAAACATCGATGGTCTTTTTCAAAATATAATCTAAAAATTAACTAACTATATAATTGTGACTTAAATGTCCTACAACCAAGTTACAACTCCGGTTTCAACATCATAGTTGGCTCCAACTATTTTGATTTTACCTTCTTTTTCAAGTCTTGTAAGGGTTGAACTTTGCTTACTGATATCTTCAATCGCACTTTTTACGTTTTGCTGATTCAGTCTTTCTAAAAGGGCGCTGTTTTTTGATGAACGTTCTTCACCTTCTTCGATAATTTCATTGATGATAGGATCGAAATGATTAATTAAATGATTCAAGTTATCCATTCCCAATCCTTCAATTTGTGCTGCATCCAGACCGCCTTTCAAAGCGCCACATTTCGTGTGTCCTAAAACCACAACAAGCTTAGATCCTGCTACATTACAGCCAAATTCCATTGAACCTAAAATATCCTGATTCACAAAATTACCTGCAATTCTAATACTGAAAACATCTCCCAGTCCTTGATCGAAGATAAGTTCCGCAGAAGTACGGCTGTCGATACAGCTTAAAACAACTGCAAAAGGCCATTGTCCTTCACGGGTAGCATTTACCTGCTCCAAAAGATCTCTGTTTGCCTTCAGATTGTTTACAAATCTTTGGTTTCCTTCTTTTAGAAAATTTAACGCTTTTTCAGGAGTAATGGTTGACTGAGTTTCGGATGTATGTGCTTTCATATGATATGTTTATTTGAATTTTATTTTAAAGTTAAAAAAATATTTGTTTATAAATGAGCTTACATTGCTCTTCTGTGTGTAATTATGATATGAGAATCTTCATCGGTCTCATAATCTTTGTAAGAAGTTTTAAAGCCTAAAAGTTCTACATTAATATCTTCTTCTTTCGCCCTGATATTCGCGAAATCCTGAATCATTTCCAATACATCCGTCGCAATGTATGAAGTTCCTCGGGCATCGATGATCACGGTAGAATTAGGTTTAATATTTCTTAAAGTCTTTTTAATAGCTGCTTTATTTAAAAATGAAACTTCCTCAGCCAATTTGATGTTAATTCCGTCTGCATCGTTCAGTTTTTCTCTGCTCAAATAGTAAGCTCTCTTCATATTTCCCTGTAAAATATAGAAAACTGAGATGGCTAAACCAATTCCAACACCTTTTAATAAATCTGTCGCAACAACAGCCACAACAGTCGCAACAAAAGGAATAAACTGGAACTTTCCTAAATGCCAGAAATGCTTAAATGTCGCCGGTTTTGCTAATTTATAACCAACTAAAAGCAACACAGCAGCCAACGTAGCCAATGGAATTAAATTTAAAATCATCGGAATTGTAAGTACACAAATTAATAAAAGAACTCCATGAATGATCGCCGAAAGTTTTGATGTTGCACCAGCATTTGCATTCGCAGAACTTCTTACCACAACCGAAGTCATCGGAAGTCCGCCAATGAATGAACTTATCAGATTTCCAATTCCCTGAGCTTTTAATTCAAGGTTGGTGTCTGTAATTCTTCTTTGTTGATCTAATCTGTCGGATGCTTCGATACAAAGTAAGGTTTCAATAGAAGCTACAATAGCAATCGTTGCACCTACGATCCATACTTTTGGATTGGTAAATCCGTTGAGGTCAGGTGTAATGATCAAATTTTTAAAATCATCAAGAGACTGAGGAATAGGCAACACAACCAAATGTTGAGGCGCAATCGCCAGTGAACTTCCTGTCATTTTGAAAAATTCGTTCAATAAAATACCTGCAACTACGGCAACCAAAGCTCCGGGAAGCATTTTCATTCTTTTTAATGTTGGAATTTTATCCCAAGCCAAAAGAATTCCGATAGAAACTAATGTTACAACAATAGCTCCCGGATGAATAGCTCCGAAAAGTTCTGTAAAGTAACCGAAGTTGAGTCCGTTATCAAAGATTGATTCGTGGCCTTCATAATCTTTATCAAATCCCAATGCATGCGGAATCTGTTTTAAAATAATGATGATCCCGATTGCGGCAAGCATACCTTCGATAACATTATTCGGAAAGTAATTTGAAATACTTCCTGCTCTTACGAATCCTAAAACCAACTGAATAAGTCCTGCAATCATCCCTGCGCAAAGGAAAAGTTCAAATGCACCCAGATCGGTAATTGCCGTTAATACAATGGCTGTAAGACCTGCAGCAGGACCGGAAACCGAAATATTCGAGTTACTCATCGTTCCTACTACTAAACCACCTACAACTCCTGCGATGATGCCGGATAAGGGTGGAGCTCCTGATGCTAATGCAATTCCTAAACATAACGGAAGTGCAACTAAAAATACAACGAGTCCTGAAGGGAAATTCTCCTTAATTCCTCCTATTAATGATGTGTTTTTCATGATATGAAAATGCTGTGATATAGCTGATCGGCTGTGAAATGATCAGTTATAAAGATTGGAAATTTAATTTTTAAAGCACGTGTCGATTCGATACCAAAAATTGATATGAATACTATTAAAAAAACTAGCTAAACTTAAAAATTAAGCTTCCGGAGGTGGAGAAAATATGGTAAGTAATGGTGACAGATGAAAATCGTCATCTACCAGTACAAAAGATCTTCCTGAAAGATCAGGCTCAAAAAACTTTACGTAATCAAATACATTTAAAGTCTTTGGAAGTGTTTTTTCGTAAACAGTAAAAGAGGTGGGGTGAGAATGCGGTTCTTCTTCATTGATGATAATATTGGTTCTCTGTAATTCCCAACCGAAAACAGCAGCAATGCTTGGCAGCGCTGTAAAGTTCAGGAAAAACGTTAAAACAATAATACTCCAGAATTTCATTCTACTTTTTTTAGAAAGACTATTTGGTCTTTTTACTCATTACCCAATCAGAACTTGTAAGGTTGTAGATTTTTTGGATGTCCTTTAAGATTTTTTCAAAGTCGATCTCCAAATCAATAATTTTACCTGTTCTAAGGTCGAAAACCCAGCCGTGAACCACAGGAAACTCTTCTAAGATGTATCTTTCCTGCACACAGGCCATTTTAATCACGTTGATGCACTGCTCCTGAACATTAAGTTCTACCAGTCGGTCATAACGTTTACCCTCATCTGCAATAGAATCAAGCTCGGCTTGGTGTAATCTGTAAACATCACGAATATTTCGCAGCCAAGGATTCAATAATCCCAGATCCTGAGGAGTCATCGCAGCTTTTACACCGCCACAGTTGTAATGTCCGCAAACGATAATGTGTTTTACTTTCAAATGTTCTACAGCGTATTGAATTACTGCTGTTGAGCTCATGTCTAAAGTATTCACCACATTGGCAATGTTTCTTGTTACGAAAACTTCGCCCGGCTGCGTTCCCATTAATTCTTCTGCCGTTACTCTGCTGTCTGAACATCCAATATAAAGGAAATCCGGATTCTGAGTTTTGGCTAATTCTTCGAAGAACGTTGGATCATTGGCAACTTTTGATTCTACCCATTTTCTATTGTTTTCGAAAATAACTTCGTACGATTGTGACATAAATTAAAATTTAAAAAAGGTTTAATTATTTATTTCGTTTAAATTATTTTCAAATTCAATAGATTAAATCAATAATCATGCAAAAATATAATTTTTGTTTTAATCGCAATTAGTTTTAACAAAGTTTAATATTAAAATATGCTTAAAATCATACGAAAACTTCGGAAAGAGTAGGTTTCACAGATTTTTATGTTAAAATATTATGTTTTTGATAATTTAAATCGGGTGAAATTTAGATATAAAAATACAAACAATTAGGATTAAAAAGAAATTTCAAAATGAATATATTCTTAATTCTCACAAAAAAAACCGCCTCAAGACTGAGGCGGTTGAAAAAATCAGAATATCAATGATTATTCCTTAATAATTTTCACAATAGTTTCGGAGTTATTGATTCTTACGAGATAAGCTCCTTGTGTAAGAGAAGAAAGATCGGTCTGTTCATTCTCAAACTTACCTGATTTTACAAGCTGTCCGGACATGTTATAGATCTGATAATAGTAATCTTTAGCTTTATCATTTCCTTTGATGTACAGAATGCTCTTCACAGGATTCGGGAAGAACTCAAGTTTGTTTTGAGCTACTTTTTCCTCGATGATAGATTTTGCTAAAACTGTTTTAGCTTCTCCAGATGTAGCATTTGTTACCTGTAATCTTGGAATTGGACCTAACTCATTACCGTTTTCGTCATATTTTACCTTAACACAACGACAGCTTTGAGCAAAATAAGGATCAGAATTACTGCTAAATGCGGTAAGATAATCTCCATTATTCTGGATCTCTACTCTTAAAGCTCTTCCTGTGTAATTTGAGTTAAGACCTCCTAACCAAAAACCACCATACGTGTAATCAATCAAATTGAAATCCGGCGCAGCAGGAGAGGCCTCGATTGTATTTCTGCCACCTCTAACTCCAGAATTTACAAAACTTCCGATATTATATGCAGGGTTCGCGAATAAGTAACCAATTGCAGCAGAGCTATATGGCGTTCTGTTGATTCTTGTTCCTCCATAATTGTTAGGAATACTGATTCCCGTTGTTGGCTTATAAAAAGGAGATGAACCTACACTTGTATTGGCCACACCTGTTAAGTCTGGGATTCTCCATCCTTCCGGACAAGGGTCAAAAGGTGATTTTTTCCCTCCTCTTCCCCATCTTTCCGGCGCTAAATTTGGCTCGTTTGCTAGCCAGTCAGCTCCATTCGTATGATTAAGATCTGTTGCTTTGGTAGTCATTGTTGGAACCATGAAAGTCATCGGATTTTTCACAGAATATGATAAAACTTTGCTGATCTTATCTGAAGTTTTATCCGTAGCCAATACATTAGACTGAACCGAATAATCAGGATATTTTTTAAGATATGCATCTGAATAATACGTTGCAGAAGCTAGGGTAGTGTAAGTCACCGTACCATTCGCCTGCGCTGTTCCTAGATAAACAGGAGCCGAATTTCTATTTGCGTTCACAAAAACCGGCAGCGGATCTTTTCTTCCCCATTGGAAATGTAATCCTGCAGTTGAAGTAGTTTTATTAGCTTCAGCAATGGCTTGATTTGCTCCCAAATCTCTATCCATTATTTCAGTTTTTATTACTTCACCCGGTTTAATGTAATTGATGTAATTAACAGCCGCTTGATTAGGCAATTCTGTTGTATAAACCACAGATGTAATCGGGGTATTTGTTACCCAAATATGCCAGCTCCAATAAACTGGATTCGTGATACTTCCGTTATGTAAAGTAACTACAGCGTTACCAGACTGGTTCGGAGCGATCTTAACAGTAATATTTGTATTTGAAATCGCTGATAATGAACCTGGAGCCGTATTTGAAAGTGAAATATTACTAATCAAACCTGTATTGGTAGACCACAATACATTAGCTTTCAGATTATTGAAATTTGTAGCATTTAAAATGTCCGGATTATTCAACAATTTACTCTGTGCAGAGAACGCTTTGCTGATTGGGATCTGAATAATAGATTCAACTGTATTTTTAACGATAGAATACGAGTTTGGATTGTTTAATCCTTCTGCATATTCAACATCATCATTAAAGAACTCTGTAGGGAAATCATATTGATTTACAACATATAAAGGATCTTTGATACATCTACATCCATTCGCTCCCGATGTTGCGCCACCTCCTGCAGGATAATATTGATATCTTCCTGTGATTGCCGGTAAAGAAGAATCCGGAGTGTCCGGTTGATCTCTGTCCGGAATCATACGGAAACTTCTAGCCGAAACGGAAGGAGTTACATCAAACCATTTTGCCATTGTTGCAGTCCATAAATACGTTTCATGCTGATCTGTATATTGGCCTTCATGATATCCTCTTACAAGAACTCCTGTTCCCGGGAAGATTCCCATATTGTTTCCTCCGACATTGCTTAGATCTACCCCAACATTATTGTAGATTTTAAAGCCTTTCATGTAAATTGGAGTGTTGCTGTCATTAGGTTTAATGATGTGATATTTGTTGGTTTCAAAAACATTTTTGCTGATGTTATTTTTGATTCCAAATGGACTGAAATCTACTCTCAAATCATCAATATAACTGGAGTTTCCTAAGTTTGCAACAAGCATTGAAGGGATTCTCCATCCATTCGGACACGGGTCAAATGATGATTTGTCTCTGTAAGGATTTGCGTTGTTGTCATCATTGTAATTGCTTACAGAATTAAGTATTCCTCTTGAATTATCAGACCATAAATTTAATTCTGATAATTTATCTGTAGTAAGTGATGATGAGTTTCCGAACCAGTTTACCTGTAAATTAGCATTGTTATTGTACAGTGCCTGACCAGAATTATCATCCTTGTTTACATAAATTAAGCTTAAAGGATTTTTAACAGACAAACGAATATTGTTTGATACAGTTGCATTCGACAATAATACTGTTTTGATTAAATTATCAATTTTTGTCGCCCCATTAGCCATATTTCTAGACTGTTTATGTCTCACTCTTCCGACAGATCCAGAAGCTTCATAGAAATCATTTCCTTTATAAACTAATGGTGGAATAGGGTCTTTTCTTCCCCATTGATACAGTAGACCTCCGTTTTTATTAAATTCGGTTCCGGTAATCGTGTTGCTTAAGGCTCCTAAGTTTCTGTCCATCCATCCCCAATCTGAACTTGGAATTGGTTCTATGGTTCCGTCGCTTTTTTGTCTTTTAACGCCGTCAAAACTTTTGTAAGTTGATCCGTTTCGAGGATTATCAGTTACCCAAACGTGCCAAGACCAGAAAACTTCCCCGTTTACTTTATAAGCAATAACAGCATTTCCTTCTTTGGTTTTGTTGATAGGAACTTTGATTTTAGCATCTTCTCCTGAACCTACAATTTCTAAGCTATAGTTGGTTCCGGATTTTATTAAACCTTGAATATCTTCCCAATAAACATCGGCAGTTATGGTACCTGTAGGAATAGGGCTTCCTCCCATGCGAGAATCGGAATTCCACATTTTGTAAGCTTTTTTCACAGGAATATATAATCCGTCACTGTCCTGATTAGGCTCGAAAATATAACTGTTTGGTGCTTTTGCCCAATCTAGTGCATTGTTATCCGGAAGTGCTCCCGCATTGATGGCAAAACACTCTTTAGAACATTCGGAAGCATCGTTATTATATGAAACTGTATTTCCGAAAACTCCGGTGTACTTGATGAATTTTGAAATTTCTCTTTCAATATCCTGTAATGATCTTTTGGTTTGATAAGAAGTTGAAACATCATTTCTCAATGCACCTACACCATACAATGTTAATTCTGAAGTGTCAGATATTGACAGGTTTTCAGAACCTGGACCTCGTCTTGCAACGTTGTTTGTGTATCCAAAGTAAGGAGCTCCGTAATTACTTGTGCTGTTTGGTGTTAGGTCAATAAATGTACCGTCACTTTTATAAGCTCTTAAACCTGTTGCAATACTTGAAACAATAACTACAGGCTCCTGATCCGGAATAAAATCAGATAAATTTTTATAAATTCTATTATACAAATTAAAATATCTGCTCTCTAAATAAGCCGGATTTTTAAAATTATGATATCCCGGTCCGTCAGCATCTCCCGGCCACTGACTGAATTTCATGTAAAATCCATTAGCCGAAAATTTACCTGCAAACATGTATACAGGATCATCATAGCTGTACAGATAAGGAATCGGATGTCCCGCAGCTTCATTATAAATAAATTCCGGAGTTGTTCCTAACGTATTAGTAATTGCTCCTGTATTTACCAATTTTACAGCTTTTGCACCACTTGCTTCCGTTATAACATCGGATGGATTGGTCGGAGCGAAAACTACATCGTCTTTTTTATTATTCATTAAGACGTTGCTGAGTTTATTCCAAGAATAAGCAGAGGTTACCCTGTCTTTTAAACCTGTCACTTTTCCGTTGGCATCTGTGATCAGAGTACCATCTTTTTTAGGTGTTAAAAGCATGGTGTACTCATTTTCATCCAGATCGCAATTTACGGCGGCATAATCTGCGGCTTTGTAATGCGTTACAGCTTTATTCCAGGCTACAGACGAAAAGTTGCTCGCCGAATCGGAACTTAACTCAACTTTTAAATTGTAAGTCGGGTTTACGGATGCGGGTAATTCAAAAGTAGCTTTCAGGGTTTCATTATACTGATTGTAGGAGTATAATGTTTTACACCAGCCTGTAATCCATTCTCCCTGAGCATTCTGATACTTAATGGAGAGTAGGATGTTGCTGGTTGTGAATGGTTTGTTGAGCATTCCGCTCATTACAACCAGTCCTTTTTCATTCACATTTTGTGAAATGACGATCAGAGGATCCAGATCAAAAGTACTCGGTGGAGTAGCTGTTTTAAATCTGGAGCCAATGGGTTTCTCATTTGGCTTGGGGACGGATGCCGTCCTCGAATAAGCATGAGAAGATGCAATACAAAGTACTGCAGCAAAAATCTTTAGTGTCGATTTTTTTTTCATACGTATAAAATTTAAAAGTGTTTTTTTCGAAATATTTAAAACAGATCGTTTAAGCAACTTTAGAATAAGCTCTTAATATAATTTGCGCAAGATTTTTCCATTCCCAAGTTGAGCTAATGGATGAACTTCTTTAATTATAATAAAGAATTACTTTTTTCGTTGATATAAGCTAAAGTTTTAAAAGTGTTTTCTGATGAAATTAAAATTTCAGAGAAAATGAAGAGTTGTGCAATATTGAAAATTGCCTCAAGTCTGAACGTAATTTTTTTTCCATAAAAATGATTATTTAGTTTTTTTTGCGTGTGTTTTTTTATTGTATGTAATTTAAAATGCGAATCAAATGATTTACATTAAAATTAATATTCACAAAAATGAACAAAAAAATAACTCCTCGCAATAGAGAAGTAAATTTTTATTGAAAAAGTAACATAGATTTATAAATCTATAGAATTATTTATACTTTATTATTGATGTAACCTACTGTAGACTTTCTAGTTGAGTAAATTTTCCCAGGGTTTCCAACAACTACGGAATCTGCAGGAACATCAAAATTAACATACGCATTTGGAGCGATCAAAACATTCCTTCCTACCGTTACTCCGCCTACAATTACAGCGTTTGTGCCGATCCAGACTTCATCTTCAATGGTAGGGAAACCTACGAATCTTCCACGGTTTTGCTGTCCGATGGTTACGCCTTGTGCGATGTTGCAGTTCTTTCCGATTTTAGCTTTAGGATTAATCACCAGACTTCCCCAATGTCCGATGTAAAATCCTTCCCCAATTTCGGTTTCAGGGTAGATCTGATAACCGTATTTTATTTGATAATGTCTTAAAACTATTCTCCAGAAAATTCCCATGACAGCATTTTCTTTATGTTTTTGGGCTTTTCTTAAGATATAAATAAAGTGCAGATTGGGGTTGATGCATTTCGTTAAAATCTCAAAAGTTGAAAGCCATTTTCCACTTTCGCGGTAAAAATCTTTTTGTATGATGGAATAATTCGGCATAGTTTAATATTTATACTTCATCAATTATTTCTTGAAGTTTTTGTACAGATTTTTCCAAAACGAAAGGTAGATCTGTATCATTTATTTGTTTTTTGTATTCTTCGGCAAGGTCTTTATCGGTAAGGAATTTTTTCATTCCGTCATAAATTCCATCTTCAGAATTTGGAGTAATTGTTCCTAATTTTCCGTCTTGCAATAAGTCTTTAATTCCCGAAATATCTGTTGCAGAAATTGGTTTATTAAGAATAAGTGCCTCTGCAATGATGGTAGGAAAGCCTTCATGACGGGAAGACATGATATAAAAATCTGCCTTTTTCAAATAAGGATATGGATTGCTTTTAAAGCCTAACATTTTCGCCGTTTTCTGCAATCCTAATTGCTCAAGTAAGGCTTGAATATTATTTAAATCATATCCATCGCCAATAATCACAAGCTGATGGTTAAAACCTTCATCAAGCAATCTTTTATGAACCTGCAAGAGTCTGTCGTAGCCTTTTTGAGGGTAAACAGTTCCGACGCTTACAAAAGTAGGGATATTATTGTCAAAAGGGTAGTCATCGATAGCAGTATTTGCCTTTTTCAGCGTATCTTCCTTATCGATTGGGTTAAATATTTTTATTACGGATTGTTTTTCGGTTTCATTTTGAGCCAATTTGTGCATTTCTTCCTCCAGTTTGTTGGAAATGACTAATATTTTGTCAAATTTAAAGAACTGTCTTATAACATCGGAAGTATATTCTTTTAAATTGAAAATATCATTCTGAACCCAAATTATTTTTTTTGAATCTTTCTGCGGACTAGATAAGATTTCCCTGTACATCCCGTGAATAGCAGCCAACTCAACATCATACTGTTTATTTTTTAAAACAAATTTATAAAGCAGAGAAGGAAACCACAAAAACATCTTTTGGTAAAGAACCCGATATGCTTTTACGGGTATATCCTGAGGCCTGTTGGTTGTGATCATTTCTCCTTTCAGCAAGTAAAAAACATTAACCCAAGATGGAACTTCTTTAATGTAAATTCCTGAATATAAATTAATTAATAAATCTACTTCATACTTATCCGGAGAAATATTTTTTAAAAAAGTAACCAAGACTTTTTCTGCACCGCCATGACGGAGAGAGCCTATACGAATGAGGATTTTCTTTTTTTTCAACATTTATTTTCTTACGGGTTTGTAGGTGTGAGGGAGGTTTTTGATGAGGTATTCTTCCAGTTTTGGACGGTCTGCTTCTAGCTCTAGAGGGTATACTGTAGTGTTTGCCAGTAACTTGTCGCCATATTGCTCGATCGTACAAATAAATTTAGCAGGTGCACCAGCGTAAATGCTGTTGTCTGGAACAGAACTGCTTACAACGCTGAGAGAACCAACGATACAGTTGCTGCCGATGGAAACTCCGGGCAAAAGAACGGCTCCTTTTCCAATAAAGGTATTATTACCGATTTTTATTCTACCAAATGTTCTTCCGTCTTTATATTTTTCAATTCTTTTTGTAACGCGTCCGTCTCCACCATGATTGATGAAAGATACACCTTCAGCGATGGTTACATTGTCTCCCATTTCAATAAGAAAAGGCTCTGAACCGAAATTAGGAATACCTTGGACGTATAAATTATCACCTACTTTTAATCCCTTATTAATTGCTACTTTTATAACAATATTTTTAATCATATCTTCATACAGGGAACGGAATTTCAATATGATTCTGTACAATAACATCATTTTTGTGTCAGTTTTAAGATTATATTTTCTACGGCATCAAATATTTTCTGATTATCAAACTGCTCTTCAATAGTTTCAAGATTATTTTTAATGTTGGAAACAAGTTGAGGTTCAGTTAAAAACTTTTTCATTGCATCATACATTTCATCCTCTTCATAATTGATGAGGTATCCTGTTTTTTTATGATCTATCATTTCGGGAATTCCACCTACATTCGTTGAAATGATGGGTTTTTGAAGAATCAGAGAATCAGCAATGATTAATGGCCAGCCTTCCGATTCTGAGGGTAGAATAAAGAAGTCTGCTTTTTTTACATATGGATAAGGATTCATCATAGAGCCTAATAACTGAAAACTATTGGTTACTCCCAGATCTTCAGCTTGTTTTTTTAGGTTGTCCATTTCTTCACCATCACCTATTACGATGATATGATGATTGAATCCGTCTTTTAATAGTTTTGAATGAGCGTTCATTAATTTATGAAACCCTTTCCTTGTATGCAATCTGCCGACAGATATAAAAACAGGAACATTGGGTAATTCCGGTTTGAATGCTTCAGCCTTTTGCTTTAGTTCATCAATAGGAATCGCATTCAGAATAACCTTGTTTTCAGGTAATGGTATGTCAGGATAAGTTTCTACAAAAATATCTCGTGTCTGCTGAGAACCAAAAATAAAATAATCAAATTGGGGAATTTGCTTTAAAATATCCGGTAACAAAGGTTCCATTTTCGGAACGGTAACATCAGAATGAAACCAACCTATTTTCTTTGAATTTTTATTGCTTGAATTTAAAACAGATGAAAACGCAGCGTAAGTAGGTGCAATTTCTACATCATATTGTTCTTTTAAAATAGCATCTGCTATTTTTGGATTCTTTTCAGCCTGTTTTAGTCTTAATTTTCTTTTTGCCAGTTGAATCTTTTGAATCACAGAATTTTTAGAAAAATCTTCTTTTCCTTCTGTAATAAAGGTTTTTCGGATATGTTTTGGGAACTCATTTCTTAATTCACCCTGATTTATGTTTAAGCATATCGTCATGTCAAACTTGTTTTTGTCAAGATTGTTAAGCATGCTCAGAATTACCTTTTCTACCCCTCCCATTTCCATGGAACGGTGCCTGAAAAGGACTTTTATTTTTTTATTCATCATCATTTAACCAAAGATTTGTTGTAAAAATACTTTTAGTTTTCCTTTTATTCTATAGGTAATAGAATTCTGGTATTCTAATAAACTATAAATTTCGGTAGGACTTGTATATTCTTTTGGAATTGGCTTACCGTTTATCGTTTTCAGATTTCTGCGTTTCATTGCATTGAAAATTACCTTAGCAAAATATTCGCGGGATGCAGGTCTGTTATCGTTCTGAGAAATTCCTCCGGAATGTGTTCTGTAAAAATAATTCGCTTCATCAATAAACTGAACTTTCCCTTTTTCATACATTTTTAAATAGAGATCCTGATCTTCGGCAATTTTCATTACGGTATTCATTTTCTCGGTCTGATTATAAATATTCTTTCTGAAATTTACAAAATGTACGATTCGCACAGGGCAATTAAAAAAATACGGATCATTGTTCGGAACTTGCTTTGCTAATGTAGGAACTTCTATCATTTCAAGGTTCTCGTCACATTTCATATATTTTGAATAGGTGAGAACTACCTCTTTATCTTTTTTGAAAATATCGATGCTAGAAAGTAGTGCATTTGGAGTAACAGCATCATCAGGATCTACAAATCCACAGATATCGCCGTTGGCCAGTTCAATTAGCTTGCTTTTTGTGATACCAACGCCGCTGTTTTGCTCATTCTGATGTATTTTAAAACGATCATCATCTCCGATTATTTTTTTTATAATTTCTAAAGAATCGTCTGTAGAAGCATCATCAAGAATAACAACTTCCCAATTATCATACGTTTGTGCGATAACTGAGTCATAACATTTCTTGAAGAACTTTCCATTATTGTAATTGGCAATTAATACAGAAAACTTCATTCGAGAGGTACGTGTTTTATAATTAATAAATTTTTCACAAAGATAAAAATTAAAAATTACAGAAAAATCTTTATTTTTGTTGCCTAAACTTTAACACAGTGAGTGAAATACTAAGAGTTCTCAAAACATTTGTAGCTTATCTTAAAAGACCGGATCTTTATCCGGAACTAGGAAGGAAAATCGTTAAAAATACCGTAAACAGGGGCAATGCCTTTAAAGGTAAAGATAAAACCAATTCATGGGCTGCGTCTAAATCAATCTCTCAACAGGAAGTTATTTCCCAGCTTTTCGGGTTCGAGATGAGTTCTTTTAAAACAGATTTTCAGGAGGTTTTAAGAAATTCTGAGCAAAGAGAAAAAGATTGTCCTATTAAAATGGGCGGTGCAGGCGCGCTTGAATTAATCTATTTTGCATGTGAATTTACAAAAGCGCAACATGTTATCGAAACAGGAGTTGCTTATGGCTGGTCTTCATTGGCAGCTTTGTTATCACTTGAAAAAAGAAACGGAACTTTATACAGTTCTGACATGCCTTATCTGGCGCAGGATGGTGACCAATACGTTGGATACGTTGTTCCCGAAAACCTTAAAAAGAACTGGAAATTATTCCGTTTTGCAGATAAAGAATCTTTACCGAAGATCTTTGCGGAAACTGCTTCTTTTGATGTTCTTCATTATGACTCAGATAAAAGTTATAACGGGAGAATGTGGGCTTATGACGAAATGTATAAGCGTCTTAGAAAAGGAGGTGTATTTTTAAGTGATGATATTGGTGACAATTCTGCTTATCAGGATTTCTGCGAAAAAAATAACATAGATACCAAAGTTGTAGAATTCGAAGGAAAATATGTAGGAGTTTTTATTAAGTAATTTTCATTTTACGTTAAAAATATTCTATGCTTTTTAACTCTATTGCCTTTTTAATTTTTCTACCTATAGTTTTTATTTTATACTGGCGTGTATTCAATAAAAATTATAAATACCAGAATATGCTTTTGCTGGCGGCCAGTTTTTATTTTTACGGCTGCTGGGATTGGCGATTTCTGTTTCTTCTGATATTTTCTATCGGACTGGATTATTTTTCTGGAATTCAAATCGAAAACAGCAAAACAAAAAAGATGGCAACTTTCTGGTTGACATTAAGCATTGCTATTAATCTAGGTTTTCTGGGCTTCTTTAAATACTATAATTTCTTTATAGAAAATTTTGCTGAATTGCTAAGTTCATTTGGATTTGGCGTAAACATGTGGGTGCTGAAAGTTATCTTACCGGTTGGTATTTCTTTTTATACCTTCCACGGTTTGTCTTATGTGATAGATGTTTACAAAAAACGAATTCCAGCAGAACGAAATTATGTAGATTACGCCGTATTTGTAAGTTATTTTCCGTTATTGGTGGCCGGACCTATTGAAAGGGCAACACACCTTCTTCCTCAAATTCAGAGGAAAAGGTCTTTTGATTATGAGAAAGCAAAAGATGGAATGGCCCAAATTCTGTGGGGATTTTTTAAGAAAATGGTGATTGCAGATAACTGTGCGCCAATTGTTAACGAAATATTTAATCATTATCATACAGAAAGTGCAAGCAACTTAGTTTTAGGAGCTGTACTTTTCGCTTTCCAGATTTACGGAGATTTTTCCGGATATTCTGATATTGCCTTAGGAACTTCAAGACTATTTGGGTTGGAATTACTTAAAAACTTCTCATTTCCCTATTTCTCAAGAGATATTGCAGAGTTCTGGAGAAGATGGCATATTTCGCTTTCTTCGTGGTTCAGGGACTATCTTTATATTCCTTTAGGCGGAAGTAAAGGCGGATTGTGGATGAAGATCAGGAATACATTTATTATTTTTCTGGTCAGTGGTTTCTGGCATGGAGCCAATTGGACGTTTATTATTTGGGGTGGGTTGAATGCTTTATTTTTCCTTCCTTTATTAATAGCTGAAAAAAACAGACACAATCTGGAAGTCGTGGCAATGGGGAAAATTATTCCATCTTTCAGGGAGGTTTTCAGTATTTTAATGACGTTTACGCTTACCTGTTTTGCGTGGATCTTCTTCCGTTCAGCAAGCGTTTCTGATGCCATTGGATATATTAAAGGGATATTCAGTGAAAGCCTGTTTGTTTTCCCGACACAGTTTAGGCTTGTCTTGTCCGGACTTATAGTATTTATGCTCGTGATAGAGTGGTGGAACAGAACACATGATTACGGACTAAAAATTCAGGATCGGAAGCCTTGGGTACAGAGTGTTATTTATATTATTGTAGCATTCTTGATATTGAATTTCGCCAATTTCGGCAGTAATGAATTTATTTATTTTCAGTTTTAAAATGAAAAAATTTCTTTCAAGATTAGTTTTATTTATAGTCGTAATGTTTATTATCGGCTTGATAAAACTTGCTCTGAGCCCGAATTCGAATTATTCATATGCGTTTTTGAATGCAAAGCTGGAGTTTCTCGAAAAACATCCTGAATACAATATGTATTTCATCGGAAGTTCTAAAATAAATGATCAGATAGACTGTAAAATTATCGACCAGAATATAAAAGGAGTAAAATCTTATAATTTAGGAGCCAATGCCGGATTTGATCTGGAAAATTTTCAAACTTTGGATTTTATTTTAAGTAATAAAAATTTCAAACCTAAATATATCATCGTTGAATTACAGGATAAAATAAAAGTAACTAAAGCCAATATTAAAACAGAGCGAAGTTTCGGAGCTTTTAATTATGAAAACACGGCTTTTGTATTGAATTATCATAGAGAGAATAAAGATTATAAGCAGATAGGATTATCGTTAACGTCTTTTGTTTTAAATGTTTTTCATTTTAATAAATATTTTGATGAGAGAGATATTCAGAAAGCAGATAACAATTTTGTGAGTAAAAATCAAGGCTTTTCTCCTTTAGAATTTAGTGTTGTGCCGAGAACGGAAGAAAATAAGCTTAAAGGGATTATTAAAGACAGACTTGAACGTTATCATGCGGATCATAATAAGTATCAACCAAATAAAGCTTTGGTCAATAAAATAAATGAACTTGCAGAAAGGTGTAAGAAGAAAAATATACAGTTAATTATGTTGGTTCCCGGACCGGCAGAGCCTGATGCAAAAAAACTTGAAGTATATCAAAATGTGTTAGCAGTTCCTGTAGTAAGTCTTGTAGATCCTGATGCCTATCCTGAGTTTTATCAGTATGAAAACAGATGGGATACTGGGCATCTTAACAGTAAAGGATCAAGAATTTTATCTGAAAAAACAGCTCCGCTTTTGGAAAAAGTTTTAGATAAAAAATAGTAAATATTACATTTAATTAAAGCATAAACAGAGATTTGTAAATAAATTATATTAATTGTATTTTGCAAATTCCAAATGAAACCTATGATGAAAACGTTTACACAATTAAAGAAAAATGTAAGTAAAAAACCGGAAGGGCTGAAAAAAATAAAAGTGGCATTGCTCGGAGATACGGCAACTCAGTTTTTAAATATAGCTTTGAAGGGAACTGCCATTGATGAAGGTTTTGATTTGGATATTTTCGAGGCCGATTTTGGTCAGATTTCGCGCCAGATCTTAGATCCTACTTCAGAATATTATGAATTCAATGCAGATTATACGATTATCTTTGAATCTTCACATAAATTACTGAGCCAATATTATAAGTCCTATGATTCTCAACTTAGTTTTGCTCAGAGTAAGATCAATTATATAGAAGAACTATACGAAACCATTCAAAACCGAACAAAAAGCAAGTTTATATATTGCAATTTTGCAGGAATTGATAATCAGGTTTTCGGGAATTTTGCCAATAAAGTAGAGTCGTCTTTTGTTTTTCAACAAAATAAACTTAATTATTTATTATCAGAATTATCAGTTAAAAAGAGCAATCTTTTTATTGCAGATTTGCTTTCTATTCAAAGTAAATGGGGACGAAATTTTATGTTTTCTCCAAATATTTACGTGAATACAGAAATGGTGCTGTCTTTAGATGTTTTACCTATTGTAGCGCATCATATGGCGAGTATTATATCTTCTGTAGAAGGGAAATTCAAAAAATGCTTGATTCTTGACCTTGATAATACAACCTGGGGCGGAATTATCGGTGATGACGGTCTTGAAAAAATTCAGATCGGAAGTTTAGGAATCGGAAAAGCATTTACAGAGCTTCAGCAATGGGTTAAAGCTTTACAGAAAAGAGGAATTATTATAGCCGTTTGCAGTAAAAATGACGAGGATAAGGCTAAAGAACCTTTTGAAAAGCATCCCGATATGGTTCTTAAAATGGATGATATTGCCGTTTTTGTAGCCAATTGGGATAATAAAGCAGATAATATCAGAAAAATTCAGAATATATTAAATATCGGGTTTGATTCTATGGTTTTCTTGGATGATAATCCTTTTGAGAGAAATATTGTAAGAGAAAATCTTCCTGATGTCTGCGTTCCGGAATTACCGGAAGATCCAGCAGAATATCTAGAGTATTTATACAGTTTAAATCTTTTCGAAACAGCAAGTTTTTCCGAAAATGATGCAGATAGAACCAAGCAATATCAGGTTGAAGCACAGAGAGCGATTGCACTGGACAGCTTTACGAATGTTGAGGATTTTCTTAAAAGTATGAATATGGTTTCTGATGTTCAGGCTTTTAATAATTTTTCTAAACCTAGGGTTTCTCAATTAACGCAGCGTTCTAATCAGTTCAATTTAAGAACGGTGAGATATACGGAGCAGGAAGTTGAAGATCTTATGAATTCCGATGAGCATCACACCATTTCTTTTACTTTGATAGATAAATACGGTGACAACGGATTGATCTGTGTGATAGTCTTGGAAAAGAAAGATCAGGAAACTCTTTTCATTGAATCTTGGCTGATGAGCTGCAGAGTTTTAAAGAGAGGAATGGAGGAGTTTACATTAAACACCATTGTTGAAACAGCAAAAAAGAACGGATTTAAATACGTTGTAGGAGAGTATCTTCCAACAGCTAAAAACCAAATGGTAAAAGACCATTACGAAAGATTAGGATTTGAAGAGCAGGAAGAGAAATGGGTTCTGAATGTTGATGATTACCAATCTAAACAAGTATACATTATTAATAAAAATTAAAAAAGATGAATAAAGACGAAATTTTAGCAAAACTTACAACTATTTTCCATGAAGAATTGGATAATGATGATATTGTTTTAAGTTTTGAAACAACGGCTGATGATATTGAAGAGTGGGATTCTCTTTCTCACATTCAACTAATTGTGGCTGTGGAAAAGGCTTTTAAAGTACGTTTTACTTCTTCTGAAATCCAAAGCTGGAATAACGTTGGAGAAATGATCGACTGTATTATCGCAAAATAATGATACTTCAGCTCGATACAATATTTCAGCATCAGTTTAAGGTTGATGATTCCGTTTATAATGGTTTCATCAATACTTTTGATGACCAAAATTCTCTGCACATCAATGATGAATTTGCCCAAAACAAAGGCTTCAAATCAAAAGTAATGCATGGGAATATTCTGAACGGATTTCTCTCATATTTCATTGGCGAATTGTTGCCAACGGAAGATGTGATGATCCTTTCTCAGTCGATTAATTTTAAAAATCCGGTTTATCTTAATGATATTTTAAATTTTGAAGCTGTAGTTTCCGAGCAGTCGGAAGCGGTGCTGGTAAATACTTTCAAGTTTAAATTTGTAAATACGGATCTTAAAACGGTGGCTTCAGGAAAAATACAAATAAAAGAATTGACGTGAATAAAGTAGTTTTAACCGGTGGTTCATCCGGAATTGGTAAAGAAATCAACCTTTTTCTTCTGGAGAAAGGCTATGAAGTATTATTTACCTACTGTCATTCTGCAGATGCTGCAAAAGAAATTGAAAAGAATTTTGCCAATGCGAAAGCTTTTCAGATAGATTTTACGTCTAACAACCAGATGGATTCTTTTTTTGATGAGATTGAAGCTTTTAGTCCGGATATTCTAATCAATAATTATTACAACGGAACTTTTATCGATACGTATTTCCATAAAACAGAAGCCGAGAAAATTCTTAATGATTTCAAGAACAATGTGATGCCTACCTTGCAGGTTACTCAAAAATGCATTAATATTTTTCGTAAAAAAAAGTTGGGAAGAATTATTAATATCCTTTCCTCATCAATGAATTCACCGGCGATGGGAACTTCTGTTTATAATTCTAACAAAGCTTATTTGCTACAAATGAATAAAAGTTGGGCAATAGAAAATGTGAAATTCGGAATTACCTGTAATTCTATTTCTCCATCTTTTATTCCAACAGATTTTCATAAAAATATGGATGAAAGAGTGAAGGAAACGATACTTTCCGGATATCCGCTGAAAGATAAACTGGAAGGAAGTGATATTTCAGGAGTGATTGACCTTTGCATCAACGGAGGAAAGCATTTTAACGGAAATCATATATTTCTGGATGCTTCACATTATTAATCAATTAAATTCTAAATAAAGATTAATGCAGTTTACTTCTTTTGCTTTTATATTTTTCTTTGCAGCAGTTTTCGGACTTTATTGGCTTGTGTTCCAAAAAAATCTGAAATTCCAGAATATTTTGTTGCTTTTGGCAAGTTATGTTTTCTATGCTTTTTGGGACTGGAAATTTCTGACATTGCTGATTGGCAGTTCTTCGATTGCCTATTTTTTAGGGTTGAAAATCTCTGAAAGCAATAATATTAAAAAGAAAAAGCTGTGGGTAAATTTAGGGTTGATTTTTTCTATTGGAACCTTATTTTATTTTAAATATTTCAATTTCTTTATTGATTCTTTTGCCGATCTGTTCGGAATTAAGAATACGCTTACTTTATCAATAATAATGCCTCTCGGAATTAGCTTTTATACATTCAGGATGATAAGCTATTTGCTTGATATTAAGAATAATAAATTAAAAGCTGAGACGGATGCGTTGGTGTTTTTCAATTACATTGCATTCTTTCCAAGTATGACATCGGGACCAATCGATAAAGGCGGATTATTACTTCCTCAGTTAAAAAAAGAAAGAGCCTTTACTGTTGAAAATGGTTCTGATGCTGCCAGACAAATACTTTTAGGAGCATTTAAAAAATTGGTTGTGGCCAACAGTATCACACCGATTACTCAGAATATATTTCAGAACTATGAGCATCTTTCCGGAGCTACAGTTGCGTTTGGAGTATTTCTTTTCCTTTTCGAGATCTATGCAGATTTTTCAGGATATTCTGATATGGCGGTTGGTTTTGCAAGGTTGTTAGGATTTAAAGTAACCAAAAATTTCGCCTTTCCTCTTTTTGCTCAGAACATTGCAGAATTTTGGAGAAGATGGCATATTTCATTGACTTCCTGGCTCACCGAATATGTATTTACACCTTTGGTAATACAGTTGAGAGACTATGACAAAAAAGGATTAATCATAGCAATTATTTTAAATTTTATTTTGATAGGAGCGTGGCACGGTCCAAGATTTACGTTTGTTTTATTTGGACTGCTTCACGGTCTTTATTATATTCCTTTAATTCTTACCAATAAACTTAATAAGAAGAAAAAGTTTTCTAAAAGTATTCCGACCATTAAGGAATTGGGAAATATTTTATTGACAATGGTAATGGTTTGCTTCGCCTTCGTACTTTTTGTGGCACCTAACCTTACAGAGGCTTTTGGAATGTACGGGAGAATATTCAGTCTGTCTTTGTTTTCAATCCCACAATTTATTAAGATTAAAATTTTAGCTTTAATAGGAATTTTGATTTTAATAGATTGGTTAAATAAAGATCAGGAACATGGTTTGGAAATCAGCAGATATAATCCTTTGATAAGAAGAGGGATATATGTTTTCCTTATTTTCATGATCATGTATTTTGGCGTTTTTGGTAATGGTAGTTTCATCTATGAACAGTTCTAATATGAGAAAGTTTTTATTCAAAATATCATTTTATATTATTGGGATTATTGCTGTCTTATTGTATTTAGGAACATATGCAGATGGTAATACCGATGATAATTATATGCATTTTACAGGGCCAAAACCATCCAATATGATTTTGGGAGATTCCCGTGGCGTACAGGCTGTTATTCCGGATATTCTTGACCAGAAATTTAAGGATACAAAATTCAATAATTTTGCCTTCAATATTGCAGATTCTCCTTATGGAAAAGTATATTTTGAAGCTATTAAAAAGAAAATTGATCCTGATACAAAAAACGGAATCTTTATTCTAACTGTAGATCCCTGGAGTTTATCTTTAAATAAAAACATTAAAAGTGAAAAAGAGTATTCTGAGAATAATTCGGCATTGGCGGATATGCATTTTTATGATATGACTCCCAACTATGAATATCTTTTGAAACACTATTCCAGAAGCTGGTTTAATATTTATAAAGAGAGAGAAGCGATCGCAAAATCAAATACTTTTTTACATAAAAATGGATGGATGGAAGTAACTGTAAATGTGCATCCTGATTCAATAGGAAAAAGAGAAGTTAAAAAAGTAAAAGAATATGGCGATTTTGCAGCAACTCAAAAAATATCTCAATATAGACTAGGAGCATTTGAAGATATTATTAAATATCTTAAAAATAAAGGCTCGGTTTATGTTGTCAGAATTCCCGGTTCTAAAAGAATTATGGATATAGAAAACTCTTATTCATCGGATTTCAGTAAAAAAATAGATGATATTGCTAAAAAGAATAATGTGAAATTCTTTGATTTTTCATCAAAATACAACGAGTACATTTATACAGACGGAAATCATATGTATAAAGAATCCGGCAAGGTTTTTACTGCCCAGATCGCGGATTCTATTCTTCTTAATACACCGATAATAAAAAATTAAAATAAATCTTTTCTAAAATTGATATTAAATAATCCTGAACGGATACTCGGATAATCTGTTATTAGATATTTTACAATCATTCCCCATTTTTTGAAGGTTGGGGCAATGGCAATCTCAAAACTACGGTGCATTCTTCTAATATGAGTTTTGATCTCCTGAGGAATGGTTTCCTCACTTTCAGACCATTTATTAACCTCTCTCCAAAGTAAAACCCTAGTCGTTGCAGGATTTATCTTTCCTGAATCTACTTTAGTAATCCTGTTGTCTTCATGCACGCCTCTTACAGCCACAGCTTTATCTAAAATGCCAGGATATAGATCAAGATAGAAAGACAGTCTAAATAAAAATTCCGTGTCCTGATGAAGCCTTAAATGCGTTTTAAAAAACGGACTCATCTTATTTAACGATTCTCTTCGGATGGTAAGAGCGTCCAAACTAAAAAGCCCGAAAGCTCCTCTCATATGAATCTGCCCGGGAAATACATCTTTCGGATGATGCTTTTTATAGACTGTAGTTAATCGATTTTCAAAAAGATTATAATATTGTTCTTTTGCTTTTTCGGAATAATAATGAACTCCAATTGCACCATAAACTCCTTCTACATCAGGATTTTTGAAAAGTTCTTTTTCGGCATCAAATCTGTTGGGAAGAAAATAATCATCTGCATCCAAAAATGCTATAATATCGCCTGTCGCTTTTTCTAAACCTAGATTTCTTGTTGCTCCGGCTCCATGATTTCCTTTGTCAGGATGCTGGTAAAGCTTTACTCTATCATATTTCTCAGTCAATTCTTTACAAATCTGCAAGGCATTGTCGGGAGATTTATCTTCAATTAAAATGACCTCGTGTACCTCATCAAATTGAAGAGCTGATTCTACAGCCTGTGTGATATATTTTTCGGCATTATAAACTGGAGTAATTACTGATATTTTCATTTTTATCAAATTATGCTTTTAACTTTATTTTTAAATATTCGGTTATTTTTCGTTCTATAAAATAATAGAAAAACGCTGCTACAGCAATTACAATACTAATTTTAAATATAAAATATGGTAAATTAAGATAACCATCTACTTTGAATTTTCTAAAAAGTATTTCTACAAAAGGATGGGAAAGATACAAGGAATAGGATATATCTCCTAAAAAGATCAAAAATCTGTTTCCTTTTATATGAAATGTAAAATCAAATAGTAAAAAAGATAATACAAATAGAGAAATAATCAATAATAGTAATAAGTTGTTTGTTATAGTAATAATATTAAATAGATGTAAAATAAAAGATAGTATACCCACAATAGAAATTACTATTGCCCATTTTTTTGGAATTGAAACTTTATAAAGCAAAAGAGCAAATAAAATACCCGTTATAAAAAATAAATTTAAATAACTGGTAACCATCTGCAAATAAGCGCTTTCAAATTTAAATATAAGACCTGTAATATAGCTGGTGATAAAAAAGGCTATAATAAAGTAATATCTATTCTTTTTAAAGAACAGAGAAATACCAAATATAAGATAGAAAAACATCTCATAGTTCAACGACCAGCCTAAGTAAAGGACAGGAAAACTATCTTTTTGCGGAAGAAATAAAATGGAATGTATGAATCTCGAAAAAAGCTCTCCCTGAAAGTATAAAAAGAAACTTCCGCCAATGATTATCCATGCAAAAGTCAACAAATAGTATAACGGTACAATTCTTATTAATCTTCTTTTATAAAATACAGAGATTTCTTTTGAGATACCTTTGCTAAAATTCATTTTCTGAGTTGTAAATGCCATTATAAAACCACTTATAACAAAGAAAATAGGAACTCCAATACTCCCTTTTCTAAATAAAATATCACCAAGATGAATACTCTCAAAGTTTATATATTCTCGAAAATGGAAACAACAGACAAGTAAAGCTGAAATTCCTCTTAATATCTGTAAATTATTGAGTTTCATCAATTAATGTGTATAGGTAAATCTGTATTTTATCTTAAGTATATTTGGATGTCCAATCATTGTGATCATCAAGCTTACAATCTTAGAAATCCCTTTCTTTTCAGAAAGTTCAAAAGCTTTTTTTTGTAAATAAAGATGTTGGTTGGCGTCTGCATCTAATTCTGCAGATTTTGACCATTCGTATAATGAATTCCAAAGTAAAAACTGACGCTGATTATACTCTTTTGAATACCTCACAATTTTTGTGATCCTGTTATTATCATGAATTCCCCTTACAGCAACGGCTTTGTCTATGATTCCTGATTTTAGATAAGAATGATAAGCCAATTTGATAATAAAATCTGAATCCTGATGTACACGAAGATTTTCGTTAAAACGAAGATTATTTTTTATAATGGTAGATTTTCTTATCGTAAGAGCATTTAAATGGAAAAATGTGCCAAAAACTTTATCCGTTAAGCCTAATAATCCTTTAAAAACCTCTTTACCTTCTGCTGGAAAATTGACTGTCGTTAATGATATATTTTTAAACTTACTCTGAAACTCTTCTTTACCTTTTTCAGACAAATATTCTACTCCGATAGCTCCGAAAACACCTTCAATTTTAGGATCTTTGAAGATTTCTTTTTCGGCATCAAATCTATTGGGAAGATAATAATCATCGGAATCCAGAAAGGCAATAAATTCAGATTGCGCTTTTTCCAAGCCTAAATTTCTTGTTGCTCCGGCTCCATGATTTTCTTTATCAGGATGTTGATATAATTTAATTTTTGAATTTCCGAAAGCCAATCTTTCACAAATTTCTAATGAATTATCAGTCGATTTATCTTCAATTAAAACGATTTCCTTTACTTCGTCGTGTTGCAAAGCAGAGTCTACCGCTTTTTCAAGAAACTCTGAAGCATTGTAAACAGGTATGATAACAGAAATTTCCATTATAAGAAAGATTGATTATTATGCGCCCAAAGAGCTAATTGCAGTAAATTCCAATGTTTTTGACCTTTATCCAGAAACTTTTGAGTAGCCTTAAAATCAATATAATTGAATACTTTTTGGTTAGAATCTTTAAGAAGATCGTTTGAAAGACTGATAAGATTATCTTCTTCAAACCAATTTTCCACACTCATTCCGAAGCCTTGCTTATTCCGATTTCTGATAGTTTCTGTCCAATAAGAACCCATTGCTTCACGAAGAATGATCTTATCGTTTTCGTTATTTAATTTTAATTGTTCAGGAAGCTGAATACAGAATTCAGCAAAATCAATATCTAAAAACGGCGTTCTTACTTCCAACGAATTGGCCATTGCCATTCTATCAGATTTCACCATCATATTTCCGGGAACATATTTTTCTAAATCTACTCTCATGATGTCATTTAATGAATCAGGATTTGGAGTAAAACTGTAAGGTTGGTGAAAGCTTTCAGATATTCCAAGTAATTTTCTTTCTTCTTTATTGAATGAATTTCTCACCGAATTTTGATGGAAATCCAGAATATTCGGATGTTCAAGGTTTTTTTGTGAAATAAAAGAGATCTGCTTTAAATTCTGATATAGCTTTAAACCAAATTTAGCGGCAATATTAGTATAACTGAAATGATTTCTCAGTTGATTTTCAGTTCTGTAGAAATTATATCCTCCAAATAATTCATCACCAACATCACCTGAAAGAACTACGGTAAGGTTTTCTCTGGCGCTTTTACAGATTTCATAATGAGGAAGAAAAGATCTGTCGGCAAAAGGTTCATCCAAAAATGGCGTTACATGTAGTAAAGATGCTGCGAGATCCTTCTTTTTCTCGTGAATTTCAATATGATTGGTATTGTATTTTTCGGCGATTTCTTTAGCATATTTTAATTCACTTGCTTCATGATCATATCCAAAACTTAAGGTTGTTTGTCTAGGTAAAAACTCGCTTACCAAAGCAACGATTGAAGATGAATCTAATCCGCCACTTAAAAAACTTCCTACCTCTACATCAGCAATCAGCTGTTTTTTAACTGCATTTTTTAAAAGATAAATAAATTCATCCTTTGCATCGGATAAACTTATGGATCTATCCTTAGCAGGCAGACTGTAGTAGCGGGAAATAGTAACTTTTCCTTCTTTCCAGATTAATTGATGAGCTGGAGGTAGAGTGTGAATGTTTTTATAGATACTTTGATACGTATTCACATATCCATATTGAAGATAGTGGGAAAGAGCATTATTATTAACCTGAGGCTGAATTAATCCTGAAGCCAAAATGGCTTTGATTTCGGATGCGAAAATAAATTCGTTGTTTTTTCCGATAGCGTAGAAAAATGGTTTTTCTCCGAAACGGTCTCTTGCGCAGAAAAGTTCCTTTTTTTCATTGTCCCAAATAGCAAAGGCAAACATACCCGGAAGGTCATGGATAAGTTTTTCCTGCTTTCTCTGATACATGGCAAGAATCACCTCTGTATCAGAACTTCCATGAAACGGATAGTCCTGATATTGATCTTTTATTGCCTGATAACCATAAATCTCACCATTCAGAACAATACATTCATTTTTAGTGTTAGAAAACATGGGTTGTTTTCCATTCTCGGAAAGATCTATAATAGAGAGTCTTCTATGACCTAAGGCTGCGTTTTCGTAAAATTCGTAATGTGAAGAATCCGGACCGCGATGCGCCATGGCATCCGTCATTTTTTGAATTTCCTCCTGATAATTTCTTGCATTATTAGCTATGATTCCGGCTATTCCACACATGTGTTTTATTTTTTTTGATAATTTGAGGGGAGATACAATATAAATCTTCCAGCTTTAACTACCTTATATTTTTCAGGATGACTTACAAACTTTAATGGTACTATTTCTTTAGGAGAGAAAGGATAATCATTACTTTCAATATAAATATAGTCATCAGGAGTCTTTCCTTCTTTTTTTATTATAAACTTAATATAATCTTTTAATGTAAAATAATAATAAATAGGAGGCGAAGCATCTAAAATATACAAGTATCCCATCAAGTGATTACTTGAATATATTACATTACGTTGATTTTGCAGATAAGGACGAAGGTCATCAATATCTTTTTTCCTGCCTTTGTCTAAATATAGATCATATCCGTTTATTTTTACTTTTTCGGTTTGTTCTGTAAATACAAAATCTTTCCAGCCTTTGTCATGAAGAATATTAGGGAAATTAATAATCATTAAAGATACAACTGATAAATAGCCCAATATCCAAAATAAATTTTTGTATAATCTGATGATACAAATAAAAATAAGAAGGAAATAATAAAATTTATAAGCATTTAAACGTAAATGAAACCAAGTCTGAGAACCAAATGATAGACAATAAGGTATTACCAAAAGAAGAATGATTAGGTATTTATTTTGCTTGGATTCGTCTTTGTCTACCCAAAATCTTATTGCTAATAGATGAGTAAAAACAATAAATGAAAATACAAAATAATCGCCCAAGAAAATGAAAAATCCAAAGGTAATTATACCTATTACGGCCAATACTTTATTTAAAATTTTAATCGAATTTTCAGAAAATTTCGCTTTCCACAATAAGAAAAATGCTATTGCTGATGGTAAAATTGCATTTAAAAAAAGATATACACACCACAAAACCATGAAAGTTTTAGAGTGTTGTTTCCTGTGAAAACTAAGGTACTCTTTAAGGAATTTAAGCTGATAGATAAAGTTATCGATAGTATCCAAAACGGTAAAATAAAGAACTACGCCTAAAATACTTCCTAAAGAAAAATAAATCAGGTTGGTTTTCCATTGGCTGCTATTACTTAAAATAAGAAAACCAATTATAGGAATAATCACAATTGTATGTGAGTTACCGTTAAATAATACGAAAGATAAAATAAATCCCGAAAATATAATGATGAAAGGTCGTTTAACTATTAATGATATGAGCATTAATGAAACTCCCAAATTCACTAGAATTGTATTTCCAATGTATTGTTGAATAATAAGGTTATTGATATTCCAGCTTTCAAATCCAATAAAAATACCTAAAAGACTGAAAAATAAAATGTTATTTTTAAATTTTAAAAATTTGAAAACAGTAAAGCAAAGTAAGAAATTACTTAGTACCAGCGTCGTAATAGAAATAATCCTGAAATGATAAATGTTAGGAGTATAAAGGAATTTAAAAATTCTAAAAAAATTAGTTCTGTCAAAACTTAAACTTTCTCCCTTGTTTTTATAGTAGGATAAATAGTATGCTTCATCATTAAAAATAAAACCTTTGTCAAGGTTCATATAAGTAAGATAGGCTAGCAAGGCTGCTCCTATGACGAATACAAAACAAGATAATGTTTGAGCTGGATTTTGAAGTAGTTTCTTCATTATACTTTATTTTTCACATTCAAAAATAAATGCTGAAGCAATATTTTTACTCAAAGGGTGATACTGTAAAATAACATCCAAAAATTTAATTGGGAATGTAAGACACATTACGATAATCAATAAAATATTATGTAAAGGTCTGATACCAAAAGAAAATAGCATTACAAACCACTCCTGTAAAGGCCAAAGCATACCTCCTGTAGGACTTATTGAATGTATTTTAAGATTATTGAAGTCTTTAAACTGTACTTTTATACCTTCATAAGTATATCTTTGAAAATCATATGGTGAAGCATGAAAAGCCTGCATAAAAGGGATTTCACACAATAATTTTCCTCCAGGTTTCAAGACTCTGTGTATTTCTGCGATAACAGCCTGAGGATCCGGAACGTGTTCTAAAACAGCAATATTAATAATTTGATCTACAGAATTATCTTTAAAAGGAAGTTTAGTAATATCGCATACAACATTTACAGGATTATAGGGAATAAGATCAACATTAATAATGTCATCTCTCAGATCTGTATATCCGCTTCCAAGGTTTACTACAACTTTATCAGAGTTTTTAGTTTCTCTTAAAACTTTTCTTAAGAAAAAATATCTTGAAGGATATAAAGGTGCTATGATGTAGATAAGCAATTCATACAACCAAACATATTTCTTAAAAAAAGTCTTTATTTTATCGAGAGAGTCGGAAACAATATCTTCATTAAAGTCAAGAAATACGAATTTTTCGTTTTTGTATTCGTACTTGAAGTTTGTGGTGTCAATGATTGACTGTATTTTTTCTTTCATTTTTGTATTGAAATAATTAATAAATTTTAAAGCTTAATTTTTTTGATCTACTATTTTAGTATTAATAGTTTTCTCAATTATGGTATAAGGTCTGTTTCTGGCCTCATTGTAAATACGGTATATATATTCTCCGATAATGCCTAAACTAATCAAGAGAATAGAATTGAAGAAAAGTATAATAATAATAATTGTGGTATAACCAGCAACCTCAATTTCATTTAAAAAATATCTGATAATAGTAAAAGCAGTAAATAAAATAGAAGTTACCAAACCTATATTTCCTAATATGCTAATGATTTGAAGAGGTAGAGAAGAAAAGGAAAAGATGCCGTCCTTGGCAATTTTGATCAGTTTTTTCAATGAGTAACCTGATTCTCCTTCTATTCTGCCACTTCTTTCATATTCCAGACCAATTTGTTTAAAACCGATCCATGCTCTGACTCCCCTTAGATAAGGGTTTTGCTCATTAAGCATAAGCATTTTATCTTTTACATTTTTGGTCATTACACAAAAATCTCCCGAATCAAGGGGTATTTTTGTCTCACTTATAGAATCAAGCAATCGATAAAAACCTGTATAAGCTAGTTTCTTCAATCTTCCTTCTTTTCTTTTTTTTCTAACGCCATAAGCAACTTCATAACCGAGATCTAGTTGATCGAAAAAAGCAGGAAGTAAAGAAGGAGGGTCTTGTAAATCATCATCAATGATAGCAATGTAATCCCCAGTGGCATAGCTCAATCCAGTTTTTACAGCGATTTGATGCCCAAAATTTCTAGAAAGTTTAATACCTTTAATATAAGGGTATTCTTCGGCCAGCCTTTCAATAGTTTCAAAACTTCTGTCTGGGCTGCCATCCTCTACCAATACCAATTCTAGATCCCAGTTTGATTCTTTCTTTTGATCATCTACAGCTTTTACAGTTTTATGAAGAAATTTGGAAGAATTATATACAGGAATTACAAGAGTTATTTTTCGATTCATAGTGTTTAATAAGGGTTGTCAAAAATACATAAAACATTTATATTTTCAAAAATGTTGTTCCTTTTTTGCTGATTTTTGTCCTTATTTCATTAAACGTTTCAGATTCTGCTGATATTTTACGGTATTTATTAAATAATTGTTTCGCGATACTAAAATTTCTTAAAATACAGTTCTTAATGATACTTTGCATTAATGCTTTTTTTTCCAACTTTAATGCATTGCTAAGATTCGGGTTAATAATATTAGTTTCAGTACTGAGATCCGGATATTTATTATAATCTACCTTACCAAGAAGTTGCTTTCCATCGTGTATTACTTTACTTTTTGGAGCAAGTAAAATTTTCATTTTGTGAAAGTGAAGCCTGTTTACATACTCATTATCTTCTCCATAGTGGAAAAAATAAGGGTTAAAACCTCCTACTATTTCAATCGTTTTTTTGGGAATAAACCAATGTGCAGCATTAATAAAACTTATTTCATAATAAGATTGTAATGTTTGAAAATACAAGTCGGAAATCAATCTTGTTTTTTCGAAATTATGTGCAATATATTTATCTAAAAAAATATCAAGCTGCCTTTCGTTTCCAGCTATATGCATCGGGCTTAAGATACCAATTTGATGATTGTCAGGATGATTATTGTATACATTTAATAATTCCTGAACACTATCTGGGAAAATCCACGCATCCTGATTCATCAGATAAACAAAATCAGCACCGGCTTTATAAGCCTTTTCTATTCCTAAATTATTTGCTTTCCCAAATCCTGAATTTTCCGGAGATTGGATGAAATCTACTTCAGAAAAGTTATTTTTTATATATTCTTGAGTGCCATCTTGGGAACCGTTATCGATCACGATACAGTTTAAGGGAACGGTTGACTGCCTTAAGCTTGTAAAGCATCTTTCTGCCCATTTCATGGCGTTATAAGTGACAATTATAATATAAATCTTGGGCATTTGTGTTAAAATTTGATTTTAGATATATTTTTCTGTCAGAACCTTCATATAATCTTCGGAGGTAGTTTTTGAGAAAAAATTATTAGTATTTTCATCAAAATCCACTTTATAAAAATCTCCTTCGTTTACTTCATCAAAGTTTGCTTTTTTATTCATTTTTAGCTGGATGGCATTAATGATTTCTTTCAGATCATAGTAATAAGGATACGCAAAATTAATTGTTTTGTTTTTTATTTGAGAACAGTTAGTGTCTAAAAATAGAGCAATATCATCGATATCTATTAATAGTCTTCTTGCTTTAGTGTGCAATGCAAACTTATTACTGTTAGAGATCTGTGCTTTCAGATAATTGAAAAGAGTGTTTGGATTTCCTCCTTTTCCGACAATATTTCCGATTCTCAGGATTAGGTAATTCTCAGAATTTTCCTGGATATAATTTTCAATTTCCTTTTTATGCAAAACGTAATGACTGTTTTGTTTAGATTGATCATTAATACTTAATGTAGAGAAATAAATAAGCTTGCTGTCGCGATTATTTTCTAAAGCATTTTTTAAAAGAGTGAATTCTCTTTCAAATTCAGAGCTTCTGGTTTCGAGGGAGTTTGAAACGCCGGAAGCAAAGAACAGCATGTCCTCTGAATCTATATTTTTTAATGAGCTTGCGATAAGTCCGTTTCCTATAATCATTTATGTTATTTTTAAGGCTTTAGTTTTTTATTAATATCCGAAGCATACTTTAGATAATGGTAATACTTTTTTGCGATTACAATATGATCTTTAAAATTAATTCTATTTAGCGGATAAAATTTTAAGGTGAAAAGCATATTTTCTTTATTAATAAGATAATATTCAAAATATTTATAGAGAAATCCTAAAAAGTTATTTTTTTCGGTTTCGGAATCATTTTTTTTATTAAAATTAAATTTTAAATTTTGCTTGATTTTTATATTAGTGTCAAACCATTCTTTAGTTTGATTTCCTTTTGAAAAATGCTCGATCAGAATATCATCAACAATATAATTTTGGAATTTTTTTGAACATCTAAGACTAAAATCTAGGTCATATCCGTGAAAACCGGATAAATCCTCATTGAATTTAATCTCAGAATAATCCCTTTTTTTAATTGCCATAAAAACACCATCAACAGCAAATACTTCAGTCATATTTTGCTGTGTGGTTTTTATATAAACCGATTGGATATTTTCTTTGCTGCCCTGTAAAATATTTATAAAATTATATTTTTCTGCAACTGTCCAGCTTGCAGGTGCCGCGGGAACATAAGATGAACCTGCTAAACCAATAACTCCAACATTTTCTTTGTTGAGATGAGCGATTAATTTTTCACCCCAATTCTGTGTGTGAAAAATCAGATCTTCATGAATAAACAGAAGATTATTATATTGTGATTTCTCTGCCCCAAGATTGTAAGCTTTTGTGATGCTCATTACATTAGGATTCCACATTTGTATAATTTCATACACAATACCATCACCAATCGTCTCGTTAATATTCTTAACAAGCTGATCATAATAGAGTTGCTGATATGATGAAATTATAATAGAGAGCATTTTAAGGTGTTTTATTAATTAATTTAAACAAAAATTTATTAATTGAATTTTTATTAACGATCTGATTGTAAAAGTTTAGGCTTCTTTCGATGTTTTTTTGCTGTATAAAATTATCAATAGCGTTCATATCTTTTGGAAGGTACTTTTCTAAATGTTTTTTATAGATATAATTTAATGAAAAGTCTTTTTTAGCTTTATTTTGATTGATTTCAACATCCATAGATTCTTCTTTTCTACGATAGAAAAAACCTAAGTAATCTAAACATAGAACCGTCTTTTTTTCGTCTAAAATAGACAGCCAAAAGTCCCAATCTTCTTTTCCGTAGATTAAATTTGAATCATAACCTTTCGTAGCTTTCCAATCTTCTTTTTTAAAAAAAGCAGTACAGAAAATAAGGTTTTCTAATAATAGATGGTCATAATTATAATCAGCTAATTTCCAGGATTCATCTGTTGTACCAAAAAACTCCGCTTTACAATAAATAACAGTATAGCCGTCGTTAAATTTTTCTTCTGCAAGTTTCAAATACTGATCTCCAATTCTGTCGTCGCAGTCCAAAGGTAAGATCCATTCTCCATTGGCTATTTCTATTCCTGCATTTCTTGCGGAAGATAAGCCTCCGTTTGCTTTATGCAGATATTTGAAACGATTGTCTTTTTCAGTCCATTTCTTGGCAACATCTTCTGTATTATCAGGAGAACCATCATTTACAATAATACATTCCCAGTCCTGATATGTTTGCTCAAGAACTGTCTGCAGGCATTCATCAAGATATTCAGCCTGATTGTAGCATGGAACGATAATGGAAATTCTTGGATTCATTTCTAAATAATTTTACTTAAAAATTTATACAGAACAACAGGCAATTTATACTGTATAGCGATTTTTAATCTTTTAATATGATAAGGATATTTTTGATATGCCTTACTATATTCTGATGAAATTTCTTCTCCGGTAAAATAGGATTTCTGTGTTCTGTCGTTTATTTTATCTTTTGCATCGCCGTTTTTATCGAACATCATTTGGAGAATCAATGTTTCAGTATCAATTCTTTGTTTTTTAGATGTAGAAATATTTTCTCCATGAATTCTGTAATAAGCCAGCTTTTCAGGAATATAGGCAATGTAATATAAGGTATTGATTTTCAGCCATCGGTAATAGTCCTCGACTAAATAGTCAGATTTATATTCTCCGGTTTTTATCAAAGCTTCTTTTCTCATTACAACTGTTAATGCAGCAACTCTGTTACCTTTTATTAATAATTTTCTAAAATCATCTTTATCAATATTTCCTAATGAGTTGTAGTCTGCAATATCGGGAATACTGTTTGAGTTTTCGTCAATTCCATAAGTGTCGGTAAATACCATTCCGTAATCTTGACCTGATTTTTCCAATTCTGCCACACACTTTTCTATGGCTTCGGGATGGAGAAAATCATCAGCTGCAATAACTTTTACATATTTTCCTTCTATAAGCTCTATACATTCATTAAGAACAGTGGCAAGACCTGTATTTTTTTTGTGAAAATTAGTAATCGCCGGATAATTATTTTCTGAAAGCCAGTTTTCAAAAACCTGAACAGAATTATCTGGTGAAGCATCATCTGCAACAATAAGCTGAATGTTCGGATAGGTCTGTGCTTTAACACTATCAAGGCATTCCGTGATATATTTTCCTTGATTGTAGCTGCAGACAATGATACTTACTAAATCTTTTTTTTCCAAAATAGGGACTTTCTAATGATTACTTATATTTATTTTACTTAAATTTTTCTTTTCAAAAAAATATTGATTAAAAATTATTTAAAATATCTATAACTTTTGAAACCTCCTCCAAAGTCATTACAGGAGAGATGGGTAAGCTTAAAACTTCTTCATGGATTTTCTCGCTAATAGGAAAAGAAAGAGTATTCCATTCTTTATATGCTTCTTGTTTATGAGGCGGAATAGGATAATGAATAATCGTCTGTATTCCGTTCTCCGTAAGATATTTTTGAAGTATATCTCGCTTTTCACTTCTTATAACGAAAACATGCCAAACATGTTCTTCCTCATTTTCGGGATACTCAGGAAGTACTATTTCAGGATTAGTGATTTCATTAATGAAACGTTTGGCAATAAGCCTTCTGGTTTCATTTTCTGTATCGATATATTTTAATTTTACGTCTAATACAGCAGCTTGAATTTCATCTAATCTTGAATTCAAACCTTTATAAATATTGACATATTTTTGATTAGAACCATAATTTGCTAAAGTTCTAATTGCTTTTGCCAGCTCATCATCATTAGTTGTCACGGCTCCTGCATCACCCAAAGCTCCTAAGTTTTTACCAGGGTAAAAGCTAAATCCAGCTGCATCACCTAAGTTTCCAGATCGTATGCCATTCCATTTTGCCCCGATGGTTTGTGCATTATCTTCGATGATTTTTAAATTGTGCTTTTGGGCTATTTCTTTCAATTCATTAGAAAAAACAATTTTTCCCTGAAGGTGTACAATAAGGATTCCTTTGGTTTTAGAAGTTATTTTTTCTTCTATTTTAGTAATGTCTATATTATATGTATTAATATCTGGCTCTACTAAAACGGGAACTAAACCATTGTCTGAAATTGCCAATATAGAAGCAATATATGTATTTGAAGGTACAATTATTTCGTCTCCGATATTCATTACTCCCATCTCAATATATGCTCTTAAAATAAGGCGTAATGCGTCTAGACCATTAGCAACGCCAATAGCGTGCTTAGCTCCAATATAGTTGGAAAGATTTTTTTCAAAATTTGCCAATCTTTCTCCCATCAGATACCATCCAGAACGGAAAACTTCTAAAAGTTGGGTTTCAATTTCTTCTTGGTACTGTAAATTTATTTTTTGTAAGTCGAGAAACTTTATCATTTGATGTATTTTTATTTAGTTTAAAAGTGTTTATAAATATATAAATTATTCAGAATCCTTAATCATAGTATTATTTTGAGGCTCGGCAAGATAAAGCTTTAATATTTTTCTGAATATGATATAAGTAATTAATAAAATACTGCCGTATATCATTGAATTATTCGTAGATAGCCAAGGTCCCTGAAATTGAAAATAACGTTGTGAAGGGAATTCTAAAAAATTAGGCCCTGGAAAAGCATTTGTTAAAAAGCCTTTTGGTGAATTAATGGTGTACCAAAAACGCGACCAGACCAATTGAAATGCAAATATGCCTATCAGTAATTTGGTGTCGAATTTATATTCTTTAATAGAATCTAAAAATAGAATGACAACGAAAGGGTATAGCTGCAAAAATTGCCTAGTTTCTGTTCCTAAAGAGAAAAGTATGAAGATAATTAGTATAATTTTTTGAAAAGAATCTGTTTTTCTCATGTAGGAAAAAAAGATTCGATGAAAGTATAAGATAAAAATTATAAAAACTCCATAATAGATAAAATGGGTTATTAAAAACTTTAATGGAAATGAGGTCGCCTGTTGGGCTATATTAAACGAGAATTTTTCTAACGAAAGTGTATTTTGTCCATGGAAATTAAAGCTTAAATATTTACTAACCAGAAAATAGATAACTAATATACCAACAGGAAAAATAAACTGTGATGAATAGTAACCTTTTAAATTTAAATAAATTTTATCCAATAAAGGTAAAATATATTTCAGAGCGAGAAAAATAAAACCACCCAGTAAGAATATTGTAACCGGGATTAATCCAGCTGCTGACTGTATACTGAAATCAGATGCAGTTTTTAGAATCAACAGGTCATAATTATGATAATAAAAGTATAGTAATGATGAAATAATAGGAATAAATATAACTAACCTATAAGTTTTAATATGTTTTTTAATCTCAATACCTTTTTCATTAAAAACAATAAAATTAGTCGTAATCAGAGCCAAAACAATAAGAATTGTTGTTGGAAAAATAAACATGAAAATCAATAGAGAAGTATAAAACTTAACCTTGTTTTTAGCGAGATAGTAATAATATAATATTAAGCCGGATGTGAAGCCAAAAACATCCATTAAAATTGGATAAAAATTAGAAAATTTTAAAATAAAAAAATTAACAAATAAAAAGCAGAAACCAAGAATAGTCGTGTTTTGCGAATATTTTTTTATTTGAACTATTTTAAAATAATAATAAATTGCAACTATAATACTTAAAAAATTTAATGCTAAAAATACAGCTTCAATATTAGTTAAAGTATATTCAATATTTAAAATCCGGAATAGACAATGACCTATTGCAGGAATTAATAGTCTTGAATTGTAATACGGTGTAAAAGTTTGAGAGCGAAGAAGATGAGAGAAGTTTTTTACGATCGCAACGTAATTTTTTTCATCAAAAATGTCAGCATATTTAAAAGGAAGAGTATCCATACTTATAAAAGCATATAATAAGCTTAATAAGAAAATGGATAACAGATAATGAATGGATTTTATATTTTTCAACATTATTAATTAGAATTAAAAAGGTGCTATTTATTTTTAATAATGTATCCTGGACGATTTTTCACTTCTTCAAAAATTCTCCAAATATATTCTGCAATAATTCCTAATGAAAATAGAATTAATCCTCCAAAAAATGATATGAAAAGTATGATGCTTGTCCATCCTTTTGGCAACATATCTCCCCAATAAGGATCACCAAACAATTTGATGTAAGAATAAAAAATGATCATTAAAAATGAGATCAAAGAAACCCAAAGTCCAAGGTTAAAAATAAATTTGATAGGAAATGATGAAGACGAAAAAAAAGTATCTTTTGCTAGTCTTATTTTTTTCTTCAACGTCCAACGAGACTTTTCGTTGACTCCCAAAGGTCTGTGATATCCATAAAAATAGGGATTAAAACCTAACCTTAAAATTTCAATAACCGTTGATGTGTTTATGGGATGGATCTTTTTATTAAGTATATCAATAATTTCTCTGTCAATAAAAAATAGATCAGCACCTCCGGTAGGAAATTGAACCTCCGTTAATTGATTCATTATTTTGTAATATGTTTCAGAAAAGAGACTGCTTTTCCAATCATCATCTCGAGTAATCCTGTGAGGAATAATGATTTTTTCTCCTTTTAACCATAGATTGTACATGTCTACGATAGTATCATAAGGCTGTTGCTCATCATCTACAATAGGCAATGCACACGCACCTTCACAAATAGAAAGTCCTGCGAAAATTGAATAATGACTTGTATAGTTTTTACTCAATTGAAAAGCCTTTACATTGGGCTCTTGCTTTTCTAAATCTAAAGCTACTTGATATGAATTATCTTTAGAACCATCATCAACTATAATAAACTCGAATGGTATATTGTGTTCGTTCAGTAATTTTTTAATATTACTATAAACTCCCAGAATTCGGTGTTCACTATAATAAGAAAGCAGAATTAAAGATAATTTTTTTGATTCCATTTGTGTAATATTAAATAGTCTTTATATGCCGGGATTTTTCACAACTAATTGTGTGTCTTCAAAAATATATTCTTTTCCTGATTCGTCCTTTAAATCTAGATTTAAAAGAACTCCTTCTTTAGTTATAAAACCTCGGTGTTTAGCAGGATTTCCATACCATACAGTGTTTGCAGGTATATCTTTTGTGATAACACTTCCTGCACCAATTAAAGCACTTTCTCCAATAGTATTTCCTGCGATAATGGTAGAGTTTGCTCCAATTGAAGCTCCTTTCTTTACCAAAGTTTTGCTAAATTCTAATGGATATTGCTTAGATCGAGGGATTAAATCATTAGTAAAGGTAACATTGGGGCCAATAAATACATTGTCTTCTAATGTTACTCCATCCCAAACCTGTACTCCTGGTTTTATGGTAACATTATTTCCTATAACTACGTCATTTTCAATAAGGACGTTACAGTTAATATTACAATTATTACCAATTTTAGCACCTTTTAAAACAACGCAGAACTGCCAAATCATGGTTTCTTCACCTATGTTTTCTGTTTGCACATCTGCTAAATCATGAATTTTATTTTTCATTTTGTAAGCTTAAGAAAGTTGAATAATCTCTTACATAATCTGCTTCATTGTATTGATGAGAAGCTAAAACAAGACAAATGGCTCCGGAAGAAAAATTAATTTCTGAAGCCCATATTCCTGGAGGAATGTGTAATCCTAAATCGGGGCGATTAAGAAAAATCTGTCTTTTGAATTTTCCATCATCCAATGAAACTTCAAAACTTCCGCTTGCGGCAATTAGAAACTGATGACATTCTTTGTGAGAATGAGCTCCTCTGCTTTCTCCGCCTGCGATATCATATAAATAAAAAATTCTTTTTATGTTGAATGGAAATCCAGAGTTATTCTCAACGACTGTAAGATTACCTTCGTCAAAATTAATTTTGCCTAAATCTATAGTGCTGCAGTCAAATACAGAAAGGTTATTTTTCATTTGCCAATTTTTTAAATTCATCAAAATCTCTGATATAATCACTCTCATTATAAGTCTTATCTGAAACTATCAGTGCTAACGAATTGGTAGAAAAATTTTCTAATTTGCGCCAATACATTTTCGGAACATATAGCCCGTAATAAGATCTGTTTAGAGAAAATGATTTTTCTTCTTTTCCGTCATGTATTATTACATCAAAACTTCCTGAGAGTGCAATGATAAATTCTTGCTGTTCTTTGAATGCATGACTTCCTCTGACCTCGCCGCCCGGTACATCATAAATCCAATATGTTCTTTCTATCTGAAAGGGTAATTGATTAGGATGTTCAAAAAAAGAGAGATTTCCTCGTTTATCTAAAATTTTCGGTAGATTTATTATTTTTGGATCCATGTTAGAAGATTTTAAAATCTAATTGTGGTCTTATGATTCCTGGAAGGAGATTCAAATTTTGCCCTAATTTTACGTTTTCAACTTCAAAACCAATAAGGTTTGGAGCAACATATAGCGGAATTCTCTGATCTTCTCCGAAAATAAGTTTAAAGTAATAATTTCCTGCATTGAGAAGGTTTTTTGGAAGAGTAAATTCTACAGAATATTCCTTAGCTTCAGAATTATTGTTCGTAGAAATCAAAGTTCCGGTATGGAAAATAGCTACTTCTTCATAAGTTCTTAATTCAAAAGTAGTATCTAAATTTATTCCTGCTTTATAATTAAAAAACCTTAGTTTTATTCGTACACCAGATTCTATATCAATCAATGATCCTTCGTTTGGTTCTGCGGAGAATTCTAAAATTCTGATATTTTCATTTCCCGGAGCGGTTTCTAAAGGACCTTCATGTAAAAAGTGTGAGCTTTGCTCGTTATTTTTTTGATATTCAGTAATCGTATTAATAATATTACCAGAATATACCAATTGTCCTTGATTAAGCAAAATTCCTTTTGTGCAAAGCTCTTTTATAGCAGTCATATTATGACTTACAAATAAAATCGTTCTTCCTTCTCCTTTGGTAACGTCTCCCATCTTTCCAAGACATTTTTTCTGGAAATCGGCATCACCTACTGCTAAAACTTCATCTACGATTAAAATTTCAGATTCCAAATGAGCTGCAACAGCAAATGCCAAACGTACATACATCCCTGAAGAGTATCTTTTTACGGGAGTGTCAATATATCTTTCTACGCCTGAAAAGGCAACAATTTCGTCAAATTTTCTTGTGATTTCTTTTCTTGTCATCCCGAGGATTGCTCCATTAAGATAAACATTTTCGCGCCCTGTCATTTCAGGATGGAAACCTGTTCCTACTTCCAACAAAGAAGCAATTCTTCCGTTAGTATGAATTGTTCCGGTAGTGGGCTTTGTAACTTTACTTAACAGTTTTAGTAAAGTCGATTTTCCGGCACCATTTCTTCCAATAATTCCTACGGCATCACCTTGTTGAATTTCAAAATCAATGTCACGAAGAGACCAAACGTATTCAGAATTCCCCTTGGAGGTTCTGTCATTAGCTTCTCCAATTTTTAAATAAGGATCTTCTTTTCCCCTTACTTTATGCCAAAATCTATTAAGGTCATGAGAAAGAGTACCTGTTCCCACTTGTCCTAAACGATATTGTTTTGATATGTTTTCTGCTTTTAAAGCTAGCATGTTTTTAAATTTTAATTTTTATCAAGTGTTTTTAGTTCAATTATACTGTATCCATAAATGTTTTCTCTACTTTATTGAAGGTAACAATACCTATAAATAGAAGAATGATCGTTATAATTGTACTTACTATTAACATTGTAGGTGAAAAATCCCCAACACCAAGCCAGCCATATTTGAAACATTCAAAAATACCGGTTAGCGGATTAAATTTAGCTAAATTTTTAAAATATCCAGGGAGCATAGATACAGGATAGATAACGGGCGTTGCATACATATATAAGCTTATACCGAAACCTAGTAACATACTTAGATCTTTGTATTTGGTAGTAAGTGCAGAGAATATCATTCCGACACCTAAAGCAAATAAAGCCATGAGAATAAATAGAAAAGGAGTTGCCAATATCCACCAGTTTGGAGTGATTTCTTTATTAGCAAGATAATAAATCCAAGCAACTATAAATAAAATAAACTGAACCCCAAGACGCATCAGGTTTGAGATTACAATTGAAATAGGGGTAACCAGCCTTGGGAAATAAACCTTTCCAAAAATATTTGCATTTCCTGTAAATGTACTGGATGTTCCTAGTAAGGATCCTGAAAAATAATTCCATAATGTAACCCCTGCAAGATAAAATAATATACCCGGAGCTCCATCAGTAGGAAGCTTGGCAAATCTGCCGAAAATAATCAAATAGGTAATTGTCGTAAAAATGGGATTGACAAAAAACCAAATTGGACCTAAAATAGTTTGTTTAAAACTTGATATAAAGTCTCGTTTTACAAACATATAAATAAGGTCTTTGTACCTCCAGACTTCTTTTAATTGTAAATCAAATAAAGAATGGCTGGAACCTATTGTTTCTGTCCACTTTTGTTGTGGTTCATTCATCTGTGTAGAAATTTATGCAAATTTATAATAATTAATTTATCCGAAAATTTTTAGATTATGAATTATTCTTCATATTGACCTAAAAATAACAACTAATGTATTGAAAAATATCGTTATGAACAAAAACTATTGACCATAAAGTCAATAGTTTTCGTAATTATTAATATCGTTCTGTTTATTTTACCAGTTGCTTAAGATATTCGCCATATCCACTTTTGCCATATTTTACGGCAGTTTCTAATAGCTTTTCTTCGTTGATAAATTTATTTCTGAAAGCAATTTCTTCGATGCAGCCTATCTTGAAGCCTTGTCTTTTTTCGATAACGCTTACGAATTCCGACGCATCATGCAGAGAATCAAATGTTCCTGTGTCCAACCAAGCGGTTCCTCTGTCAAGAACACCTACTTCAAGCTTGTTTTTGCTTAAATAAACATTATTTACATCAGTGATCTCAAGTTCACCTCTTGGAGAAGGCTGTATGTTTTTAGCGATTTCTACAACCTCATTATCATAAAAATATAGGCCGGGAACGGCGTAGTTTGATTTTGGGGTTGTAGGTTTTTCCTCTATGGAAACGGCCTTGAAGTCTTTGTCAAATTCTACAACACCATATCTTTCAGGGTCTGCAACGTGATAAGCGAAAACAACACCTCCGTCAGGGTTGGTCTTGTTTTTCAATAAAGTTCCCATTTCGGAACCGTAGAAAATATTATCACCTAAAACTAAGGCAGCAGAATCATCACCGATAAATTTATCACCTAAAATAAAGGCTTGGGCTAAACCATCCGGGCTCGGCTGAACGATATATTCTATGTTACATCCAATTTGTGAACCATCACCTAAAAGCTTGATAAATCCTGCCTGATCGTGTGGAGTTGTAATAATTAAGATGTCTTTAATTCCCGCCAACAACAATGTTGAAAGAGGGTAGTAGATCATCGGTTTGTCATAAACAGGCATTAGTTGCTTGCTTACGGCGATTGTAAGAGGGTAAAGTCTTGTTCCGGAACCTCCGGCTAATATTATTCCTTTCATTTTGTGTGTTTAATTGTATTGATTATCGTAATATTTCTGATAATCTCCGCTTGTTACATTTTCAAGCCATTCTTTATTTTCAAGATACCAGTCGATTGTTTTTCCTAAACCTTCCTCGAAAGTTACTGAGGGCTTCCATCCAAGATCTGCATTAAGTTTAGTAGCATCGATCGCATAACGTTTGTCGTGCCCCGGTCTGTCTTTTACAAAAGTGATTAATTTTTCAGAATGACCTTCAGGCTTTCCTAATTTGGCATCCATTTGCTTAATTAATTCTTTCACCAAGTCGATATTTTGCCACTCATTGAAACCTCCAATGTTGTAAGTTTCTCCAGTTTTAGCTTCATTAAAGATTTGATGAATACCTTTTGCGTGATCAATCACATATAACCAGTCTCTTGTATATTTTCCGTCACCATAGATTGGTAAAGGTCTTTCATTGATAATATTTGAAATACAAAGTGGAATTAACTTTTCAGGGAAATGGTTCGGACCATAATTGTTTGAACAATTTGATACGATAAAAGGCATTCCGTAAGTGTTTCCATACGCTCTAACCAAATGATCAGAAGCAGCTTTTGAAGCTGAATATGGAGATTGTGGATCGTAAGCTGTTGTTTCTAAGAAAAATCCTGTTTCTCCTAAACTTCCGTACACTTCATCGGTTGACACGTGATAGAACAAGTTTTGTCTTTTTTCATCAGGGAATCTTCCGTGCGTATGATCTGGGTTTAATGTCCAGAATTCTTTGCAAAGATTAAGAAGGTTGGCAGTTCCGTTTACATTAGTATTAATAAACGCCATTGGATCTGTAATACTTCTGTCAACATGACTTTCTGCGGCTAAATGAACTACAGCATCAGGATTGTATTTTTCAAATACTTTTCTTAATTCTTCCGGGTTTGTGATATCTGCTTTTTCGAAAACGTAATTAGGTTCGTTTTCGATATCTTTTAAATTTTCCAGATTTCCGGCATAAGTAAGAGCATCAAGATTAATGATAGTTGTGTTGGGATTATTTTTCACAAATTCTCTTACAACGTGGGATCCTATAAATCCGGCTCCTCCGGTAATAATTATATTTTTCATCTGATTATTTTGAAATGGTCTTTCTTCCTATACTCTTATAATGGAATCCGTTTTGTTCCGGGATTTCCAATGGATACATATTTCTTCCGTCAAAAATAACTTTATTTTTCATTTTTTTAGCCATCAGTTCAAAGTTTGGGTTCTTAAACTCAGGCCATTCTGTTGCGATAAATAAAGCATCTACGTTTTCTAAGGCATCATACATTCCTTTAGCGTATTGTATTTTATCGCCAAGGATTTTTTTAACATTATTTTCAGCAACAGCATCGTATGCAACAATTTTCGCGCCTTTTTTTAGTAAAAGATCAATGTTATCTAACGAAGAAGCTTCACGGATGTCGTCTGTATTGGCCTTAAAAGCTAATCCCCACATGGCGATTGTTTTTCCTTCAACACTTCCTCCGAAATATTTTTCAATTTCTGAAACTAAAATTACTTTTTGGGCAATATTTACATTTTCAGTCGCTTCCAAGATTTGGAAATTGAAATCTTCCTGTTTTCCTGATCTTATTAATGCTTTTACATCTTTAGGAAAACAACTTCCACCATATCCGATTCCAGGGAATAAGAATCTGTGACCGATTCTGTCGTCACTTCCCATTCCTAGTCTTACCTTATCAACGTCTGCACCTACTTTTTCACAATAGTTTGCAATTTCGTTCATAAATGTGATTTTCACAGCTAGGAAAGAATTGGCCGCATATTTAGTTAATTCAGATGATTTCTCATCCATAAATATAATAGGAATACCAGTGTTGGTAAATGGCTGATAAATTTTAGCCATAATATCTTTCGCTTTCTCAGAACTTGATCCTACAACTACTCTTGCGGGATTCATTGAGTCTTCAACAGCAAAGCCTTCTCTTAAAAATTCAGGATTAGAAACTACGTCAAAAGGAATCTTTGTTTTTGACGCAATTACTTCGCTTACTCTGTCTGCAGTACCAACGGGAACGGTACTTTTATTAACAACAACTTTATATTCTGTCATTAATTCGCCGATATCATTCGCAACTTTCAGAACGTAAGAAAGATCTGCAGAACCATCTTCTCCCGGAGGAGTTGGTAATGCTAAGTATACAACTTCACTTTTGTCTAAGGCTTCTTTTAAATTGGTAGTGAAAAATAATCTTTCAGATTGAATGTTTCTAAGAAACATTTCCTCAAGGTTCGGCTCATAGATGGGAACTACGCCGTTTTTCATACCTTCTACTTTTTTTTCATCAATATCTACACAGTATACTGAATTGCCAAGTTCTGCTAGGGTAGTTCCTGTAACTAATCCTACATAACCTGTACCTACAATCGTTATATTCAAAATGTATGTTTTTAAAAATTCAGGACAAAAATAGTAAAAATACTTTCATCACGACTTTTAATTTAATGTAAATCTATATTAACTTACCTGCTTGATTATAAGAGATTTTGCTTTTTTAGAAAAAATTTGTATATTTGCATTGGATTTACGGAAAAAAATGAGAAGGCTTCGGAAGAAAGCCTTTTTTCGTACAGGTAAACCAAGGTTAATATTATTTATGGAGTTTAGAAAAAAAATTGAAGAATTATTAAATGAATTCCTTGACACAAGAAAAGATTTATTTCTTATTGATTTAAAATTTTCGGCAGGGGATGATATTACGGTGATTTTGGATGGAGACAGCGGAGTTACTTTGCAAGACTGCCTTGATGCGAGTCGTGCAATAGAATTCAATATGGATCGCGAAGAACATGATTTCAGCTTACAGGTGATGTCTGCGGGATTAAGCGAGCCATTGGCAACTCCAAGACAATTCAATAAAAATCTAGGAAGAGACATCGAAGTTTTACTTACAGATTCTTCTGAGATTGAGGGTGAACTGTCTAAAGTAGACGACGAAAAGATCACTCTTATTTTACGTTACCGAAAACCGAAAGAAGTAGGTAAAGGTAAAGTAGATGTGGAGGAGGAAAAAGAAATTCCTTACTCTGAGATTAAGAAAGCATTAGTAGCAATTAAATTTTAAAAAGAAAAAAGAATAAATGGATAATATAGCGTTGATTGAATCCTTTGGTGATTTTAAAGACGAAAAAGGGATCAGTAAGATTGATCTTATGGCGATTATTGAAGATTCACTGAAGACTCTTTTGAGAAAAAGATTTGATTCAGATGATCATTTTGATGTAATTGTGAACCCGGATAAAGGAGATTTTCAGATATTTTTAAATAAAACGATTGTAGAGGACGAAATGTCGGAAGACGATGATTTGGAAATCGAAATCTCTGAGGCGAAGAAAATAGACCCTACTTTCGAAGTGGGTGAGGATTTTACGATGGAAATTCCTGTTGCTCAGTTAGGAAGAAGAAATATCCTTACTTTGAAGCAGATTTTAGCGACTAAATTGCAGGAGCACAACAACGCAATGTTGTACGAGCAGTTTAGAGACAGAATCGGTGAGATCGTAATTGGAGAAATTCACCACATCCGTCACAAACATGTGATCTTGTTGGATGATGAAGAGAATGAATTTATTTTGCCAAAAGAAAATCAGATCAGTTCCGATTTCTTTAAAAAAGGTGAAAATATCAGAGCTATTGTAGAATCAGTAGATTTTAAAGGTTCAAAACCTCAGATTATTATTTCCAGAACTGCACCTAAATTCCTAGAGAAGTTATTAGAGCTGGAAATTCCTGAGATCCAAGACGGTACTATTATGTTGAAAAAGGTAGTAAGAATTCCTGGTGAAAAGGCGAAGATCGCAGTAGATGCTTATGATGACAGAATAGATCCTGTTGGTGCCTGTGTAGGAGTAAAAGGATCAAGAATTCACGGAGTTGTAAGAGAGTTGAGAAATGAAAACATCGATGTTATTCAGTGGTCTAAAAACCCTGAGATTTTAGTGAAGAGAGCTTTAGGAAATGTTACCATCAATAAAATTGACATCAACGAGGAAACCAATTATGCTTTGGTTTATACCCCAGTTGAAGAGATTTCTAAAGTTATCGGTAAGCAAGGACAGAATATCAGACTGGCTTCTTGGTTAACGGGATATGAAATTGATGTATTTAGAGAGTCTAGCGAAGATGATGATGTTGAATTGAGAGAATTTAATGACGATATCGAACAGTGGATTCTGGATGAATTTAAGAAAGTAGGTCTTACTACTGCGAAATCAGTATTAGATAAAGATACAGAAAGTCTTATTAAAATGGTTGACTTGGAAGAGGAGACGATTGAAGATGTTAAACGTATTCTAAGAGAAGAATTCGAAAGTTAAGATTTTTAAATAAATTTTAATAATCAGTAAAAAGAAATACTTTAATTTTAAGAATTAAAAAAATAGTAAATATAATAGATGCCAAAAATAAGATTAAATAAAGCGGTTAAGGAATTCAATATTTCGATGTCCAGATTAGTAGAATTTTTACAGGCTAAGGGTATCGAGGTTGAAAGCAATCCTAACGCTCAATTAGAAGAAGCGGCATATTCTGCATTGGAAGCTGAGTTTGCCAAAGATGGCGAGCAACGTAAAGCTTCCCATGAGGTGGTGATCACAAAAGTTCCGGAAGAAAAACTGGAAATTGAAGAAAAGAAAACCCCTGAAGTAATAAGAGCTAAAGCTAATAAACCGGAAACTAAGATTTTAGGTAAAATAGACCTGGAGCCTAAAAAGCCTGAAGTTGAAGAAGTTCCTGTTGCTCCAGCAGCAGTAGCACCGGTAGTGGTAGAAGAAAAGAAAGTTGAAGAAGTAGTAGTGCCACAAACCCCAATACCAACGCCAACACCTGAACCAGAAGTGAAGGCAGCTCCTGAAAAAGAAAAACAGGAATTCAAAGTTCTGGATAAAATAGACTTGTCTCAGATAGAATCTAGAAATAGACCTGTAAAAAAAGATAAACCTAAAGTGGAAGATAAAAAAGCGGAGGAAAAACCAGTTGAGCCTGTGAAACAAGCTCCAAAACCCGTTGTAGAGCCCGTAGCTAAACCTGTTGAGGTAAAAGCTGAGCCTAAAATAGTAGAAGCTGAACAACCTCAAGAGTCTCAAAAAATTGAAACGGTTTATCAAAAACTTGATGGACCTAAAATTGTTGGTGAAAAAATCGACTTAAGTCAGTTTGCACCAAAACCAAATTCTGGGGCTAAAAAGAAAAGAAAAAGGATTGAAAAACCTGGTGGCCCTAATCAGCCAAACACAGGAAACAATCAACAAGGAGGAAATAATAACAACCAAGGCGGTCCTCAAGGAAACCGTCCTCCAGGGCAAGGAAACAACCAACAAGGTGGGAACCGTCCTCCAGGACAAGGTGGTCAAGGAAACCGTCCACCGGGACAAGGTGGTCAAGGTGGTCCTCGTTTTGGAAATAACCAAGGTAACCGTCCTCCAGGACAAGGTGGTGGTTTCAAAAAAGGCCCAGGCGGCCCAGGAAACAACAACAGACCTGGTCAAAGAACAATGCCTGTTGAATTAACCGACGAGCAAGTTAAAAACCAGATCAAGGAAACCCTTGAGAAATTAACCAATAAAGGAGGTAAATCTAAATCTGCTAAACACAGAAAAGATAAAAGAACTTACCGTAGAGAACAAGATGAGCGTCAGCAGGAAGCAGATGCAAGAGATACTTCATTAAAAGTTACAGAATTTATTACTGTCGGAGAATTGGCAAGTTTGATGGATGTAAGTGCAACAGAAGTAATTTCTGCTTGTTTCTCTCTAGGAGTAATGGTAACAATGAACCAAAGACTTGAAGCTGATACTTTATTATTAGTTGCAGACGAATTTGGTTATAAAATAGAATTCTCAGATGCTGACCTAGAAGAGGTAGAATCTGAAGAAGATATGGATACTGAGGAGGATCTTTCTCCAAGAGCTCCAATCGTTACAGTAATGGGTCACGTTGACCACGGTAAAACGTCATTACTTGACTACATCAGAAAAACAAACGTTATCGCTGGTGAATCTGGAGGTATTACACAGCATATTGGTGCTTACAACGTGAAATTGGAAAATGGTCAGAGAATTACATTCTTAGATACACCAGGTCACGAAGCCTTTACAGCGATGAGAGCCAGAGGTGCTCAGGTTACAGATATTGCAATTATTGTAATTGCGGCAGATGATGATGTGATGCCTCAAACGAGAGAAGCAATTTCTCACGCACAGGCTGCAGGTGTACCAATGATTATTGCATTGAATAAAGTGGATAGGCCGAGCGCAAATCCTGATAACATTCGTCAACAACTTTCTGGAATGAATATTTTAGTTGAAGAATGGGGAGGAAATGTTCAGGCACAAGAGATTTCTGCGAAATTTGGTAATAACATGGATGTTTTATTAGAAAAAGTATTACTTCAGGCGGAAATGCTTGATTTAAAGGCTAATCCAGATAGAAATGCTCAAGGTGTTGTTATTGAAGCTTCATTAGATAAAGGAAGAGGATATGTTGCTACCATTTTAGTACAAACAGGTACTTTAAAAGTTGGTGATTATGTTGTTGCAGGTAAAAACCACGGTAAGGTAAAAGCAATGCTTGACGAAAGAGGTAGAAACCTTAAGGAAGCAGGCCCATCTATTCCGGTAACTATTTTAGGATTAGACGGAGCTCCAACAGCTGGTGATAAGTTTAAAGTATATGAAGATGAAGGTGAAGCTAAAACTATTGCTAACAAGAGAGAGCAGCTTCAAAGAGAACTTTCTATCAGAACTAAGAAACATACAACACTTGAAGAACTTGGTAGAAGAATTGCTCTAGGTGAATTCAAGGAATTGAATATTATCTTGAAAGGTGACGTGGATGGTTCAGTTGAAGCATTATCAGATCAGTTACAGAGATTATCTACTGCTGAGATCAATGTAAACATTCTTCATAAAGGTGTTGGACAGATCACTGAGTCTGACGTTAACCTAGCAACTGCTTCAGATGCAATTATTATCGGATTTAATGTAAGAGCCGGTGGTAATGCTAAAGAATTGGCAGATAGAGAAGAAATCGAGATCAGAACATACTCTGTAATTTATGCTGCTATTGACGAAGTTAAAGAAGCAATGGAAGGTATGCTTTCTCCTGAAATTAAAGAACAGGTAATTGGTAATGTTGAGATTAGAGAAGTCTTCAAGATTTCTAAAGTTGGAACAATTGCAGGTTGTATGGTTCTTTCAGGAAAAGTTACGAGACAGTCTAAAGTAAGAGTACTTCGTGACGGTATCGTGAAATTTGATGGCGAGCTTGAAAGCTTAAAACGTTTTAAAGATGACGTAAAAGAAGTAACAAAAGGTTACGAGTGCGGATTGAACTTAAAAGGTTATAATGACATCGAAAACGGTGATATTCTAGAAGTTTACGAAGAAGTTGCTGTTAAGAAGAAATTGAAATAAATAGTTTTTAACTATATGAAAACCACTTTTTTATAAAGTGGTTTTTTTATTTCTTAAATGATTTTAATTTATAATAATTCTAAATAATATTTAAAATTTTAAAAAAAATATGTTAAATGTTTTTTTTGATATGAAAAAAATACATTTTATGAAATAATAACTGCCTATTATTGTTGAATCCTATTTATTTTATAGGAAATTTAGAGTTTCCCTTAAAAAAAAGTAACACATATATAGTTAAAAAACTTGCAAGTGTTAATATTTATTAACATATTTGCCCATTAAAATATATTAAAATTTGTTAATATGAATGTTAAACTACGTGTATTAAGTGCTGGAGCTTTGTTTTTCTTAGGACAAACAGCTTTCGCGCAAAAGGCTAAAAATGATACTCTACCTAAAGAAAAGCAAATCGAAGAGGTTGTAGTTACAGGTTACCGTACTAAAAAGGCTGATGAAATTATTCAGGCTCAATCTGTTATTTCTTCTAAAGAGTTCTCTGAACAACAATCAACTTTGTCTATGACAAACATGCTTCAGGGTAAGGCTCCTGGGGTTTTTGTACAGGCTAATAGTGGTAAGCCAGGTGATGGTGGATCGATTCAAATACGAGGTTTTTCTGGATTATCAAATTCAGATCCTTTAGTTGTTATTGATGGAATGTACTCTTCAATAGCTCAGTATAATGCATTGAACCCTAGTGACGTTGAGTCTGTAACTATTTTGAAAGATGCTGCTTCTACTGCTCAGTACGGTTCTCGTGCAGCAGGTGGTGTTCTAGTGGTTACAACTAAAAAAGGTGTTAGTGGTAAGCCAACATATATGTTCCAGACTAGATTTGGATTCTCTAAAAAAGTTTCTGATAAGGAGCTTAATTTCCAAATGATGGACGCTAACCATAAATTGAATTGGGAGAATTCAGTTGCGGATGGAGTAGGTATAGGGCAGAGAACGCCTGAAGAAATTGCCGAACTATCTGCATTAAATCATAATTGGCAAAATGATGTAACGAAAAGTTCATCAGAAGAGTCATATTTGTTTAGTGCTAGTGGAGGTACTAAAAAAGATTTATACTATTATTCATTAGGTTATGACCATAACTCAGGTATTATTCGTGATTTAGATGGTTTAAAGAGATATACAGCAAGATTTAATTTTGAAAGCCAATTATCTGACAGATTAAAATTAGGATTGAATACATCATTACAGTATCAAATTGTAGAAAATCAAAGAGATAACTATAATGCTCAGAATCCTTTCCTTTTTATGTATGCTGCAAATCCATATGAGACAGTATTTAACCCGGATGGGTCGTATAACCAAACGTCTGCTGGATTCCCATTCTTGGAAGCTGTACATACAAATCCAAACTTCAATAAGAACCTTAGGTTAAACGGAAGTATCTTTGCAGAATATAAACTATTTGATTTCTTAAAATTTAGATCAACTGCATTAGGAACTTATGCGCAACTAAAAGGTTGGTCCGCTATTTTCCCAGGATCTACATTAGGAGGTATTCTAGGTTATCCAAATGGATGGTTATCTCAAGGTAATAATGATCTTTTTAATTATACAATCAATAATAGATTAGACTTTGATAAGAGTTTTGGAGAGCACAATGTTAGTGCAACTGCATTTCATGAGTTCTACAATGGTAGATCAAATACGATGACTGCTGCAAAACAAAACTTAAATAACGCTTTATTAAGTCCATTCCAATTAACAAACTACGCAACTCCTCTTACAACAACTGGTACTCAGACTACTTATACACTAAGTTCATTTGCTGGATTATTAGACTATAACTACGCGAAAAAATATTTTGTAAGTGGTTCAATCAGAAGAGATGGTAGTTCAAGATTTGGTGAAAATAATAAATTTGGTACATTCTGGAGTGTAAGTGGTGGATGGAATATTGCTAAAGAAAATTTCTTAGCTAATACTAAATTAACTACATTGAAATTAAGAGCTTCATACGGTACTGTAGGAAATGATGCTCCACTTCCTGATTATGTAAATATTGATTATGCTTCTTTTGGATTATACGGAGCTGCACCAACAAACTATGTGGTAACTGCTGGAAATCCTGATTTAAAATGGGAGGTTGCAAAAATGCAGAATTATGGAGTAGATTTCGTATACGGAAGTAGATTAAGAGGTTCATTTGAATATTTTATCACAAAGAGAAATGACTTTATCCAACAGGTTTCAGGATCTGATGTTACTGGAGGTTATGCACAATATGCCAATGTTGGTGATTTAGAGAATAAAGGAATCGAAGCTGAACTATCTTATGATGTTATTAAAAATAGTAGTATTACATGGAACCTACATGGGAACATAGCTAGTATTAAAAATAAATTATTAGCATTAAAAAATGGTGAAACAGAAAGAGTAACTGGTCCTTATGGAAATAGTGCTTTGGTTGTTGGTGAAATACCTTACCTGTTTAAATTAGTTAAATATGCAGGTGTTAACCCGGCTAATGGGGAGGCGTTATACTACACAAATAGAGCGACTGCAAATGCAGGTGAAACTTTCTATAATTTAGAAGGAGGAAAAGCAACGAATGTTTATAATACTTCAGATGCTCAGAATATTACAGATAAATCTCCATTTCCAAAAGTATTTGGAGGATTTGGAACATCATTTAGCTATAAAAAATTCGATATTAGCGCTGAATTCTCATATAAATTTGGAGGTTGGGCTCTTAACTATGCTGAGTTAGACAGATTAGATCCTGCTCAATATACAAGCAATAAGAGTACAGATGCTACAAACTTTTGGCAGAAGCCAGGGGATACAAATGTACTTCCTGCTCCAACAGATCAAGGGTTAACGACTACTGATTATTTCTTAGAAAAAACAGATTATATCAGATTCAGAAGCTTAAGTGTAGGATATACTTTTGATAAATCGTTCTTAGGAGAAAACTCTATCATCAACTCGTTTAGAGTATATGTTCAAGGTCAGAATCTTTATGTGTGGACTAAATTTAAAGGAGATCCAGAAGCTGCTGTTGGATTAAGCGAAAATACAGCTAATTATGTACCTGGATCTTACTACGCTTATACTTATCCAATTGTAAAAACTTATTCAATAGGTTTTGATATTAAATTTTAAATAGTCAAAAATGAAAAAGATAAAATATTTAATTACAGCACTAGCTGCAATAGTAGTTTTAAATTCGTGCGAGAGAGATTTAGACCAAACTTCTCCTCAAAAAGTTCCTGTTGAAGATGCTTTCCAAACTGTAAGTGGATTTCAGGCAGGAGTAAATGCTGCTTATGACGCTCTTAAAAATAGCGGTTACTTTGCAGGAGATACTAGTCAACTAGGAGTTCCGGACGAAATTTCTGATAACCTAGTAATAAGCCCTCTAGGAAGAGCTACTAACTTTTTAGCTTATAACTGGAATCATGCTGGAAATGTAGGTTCGGTAACAAATTTATTTATTGTAGGTTATCAGGCAATTAGTTATGCTAACCTTCCATTAAAATATATTGATAAATTACCAGCTGGAGCTGATAAAAATGATATCGCTGCTCAAGCTAGAGCAATTAGAGGTATGGTTCATTTTGATTTGGTGAGAGCATATTGTAAAATACCTACGCAAAGTGCTGATGCAAATGCTTCAATGGGTATTGATTACGTAGATAAATATGATCCAAGTGCTGTTTCTGAAGGACGTAAATTAACTGTTGCTCAAGTTTATGATAGAATTATCGATGATTTAACTTTTGCTGCAAATAATATTAGCTCTTCTACAACTGATAAAGGAAGACTTTCAAAAGCTGCAGTTTTAGGATTACTATCTAGAGTATATTTGTATAAAGGAGATTACCAAAACTCTATCACTTACGGACAGCAGTCAATCACTTTGTCTTCAAGTGTAGGTTCATTAACTAATTTTCCTTTAGTTTGGTCATCAAACAATACTGATGGAGTTCTATTCAAAGTACTTAATTCTCTTAACGAATCTGTCACAACAGGTGTAGTATATCAGCAAGGAGCAACAGCAACTGGTGGAAATATTCGTGCAGAGTATGTAGTTCCTAAATCTGTTTATAGCTTATTTACATCAACTGATATTAGAAAAGCAGCTTATATGAGACAGAGTACATATACTTCTGGTTCTTCAAGCTTAACTGGTAATAGTGTTATAAAATATGCTGTTAACACTGGTGGTGGTACACCTGCTAACGTTATTGAAATTAAATATTTAAGAACTGCAGAGGTTTACTTAAATGTTGCTGAATCAGCTTTCAAAGCAGGAAATGAGCCATTGGCAAATACATTGCTAAATACTCTAAAAGCACAAAGATATACTGGTTATGCGCCAGTTACTCTTTCAGGTACTGCTTTATGGAACGAAATAATGTTACAGAGAAGACTTGAGCTTGCATTTGAGACTGATAGATTCTATACACTTAAGCGTTTAGGTTTAGGTTTACAAAGAACTGGAGAAGGTGCTAATGCTGACGGAACAGGAGTTCCTGCAGCTACACAAAACGTTCCTGCTTCTAGTAATAAATGGCAATGGCCAATCCCTCAATCTTCAATCAATAAAGATGCTGGATTACCACAAAACCCTGGTTATTAATCAAACAATAATCATATAATTTAAACCCTGCTCTAAGCAGGGTTTTTTATTTCCTTTTATTTCTTATTTTTGCTGTACAAAATTTGATGTGGGAACTTCATGTTGCATGTGACTTTTTGAATAATATAAACGAACATATGAAGTACATACTTTTTATAATAATCTTCTTCAGCCTTATTTCTAAAGCTCAGGTTGTTAATAAAACAGATTCTAATAAACTTAAAGAAAATCCTTCGGATACCTTAGTGGTTGACTCTGGAACAAAAGATTCTTTAAAAATATTTAAGCCTACCATTAATGATTATCTGCATCAAACACAGTTTTCAGAAAAAAAGGTGTTTGATACGGTTATGACTTTTGAAAAGACTTATATTTTTTCGCAGTATAATAACAAAGATAATTTTGGGAGAGTACAGTTTGCTAATATTGGAGCTGGCTTTAATCCACTTTCTTATGAAGTGAATGCTGAACAGAACTTATCTTTATTACCACAGAATAAATCGTACGGAATTATAGGCATCAATGATGTTCAGTATTACGATGTAAAAACACCTACCGCTACATTTGTTTACCATAATGCGATGAAGAATGGAGCAGCGCTGAAATCAACCTATACTCAAAACATAGGTAAAAGATTCAATTTTGCTTTGGAGTATACAGGATTGCGTTCGCAGGGTATGTACAGGAATTTCTTGGCTGCCAATAATAACACTTTATTTTCCGGACACTATGTTTCTAAAAGCGGAAATTATGAATTGTTTGCCCATTATTTACACCAAAATGTAAACAATCAGGAAAATGGAGGAATCATTGAAGATGATCTTTTCCAAAGTGGAGACAGTGATTATAAAAACAGGCAAAATGCTCAGGTTAATTTAGCGTCTTCAAGCTCGCAATATTCGTATAGAAGATACTATTTAAGCCATCAGTTTTCGCCTTTCAATTCAGAAAAATATCCTTTTAGAATTAGACATACAATCTTTCATCAAGGGAACAAATATTACTATGCTCAAGGAGCTTTGGAACCCTACTGGTACGATGCACCACAGGAAATTGTTGCAGGTTTTCCTCTTTCAACAAAAAAAAATTCAGATAATTTAAGCAATACGGTTAGTTTGGTTTGGGATAATGAAAAATTCAAGCTTGATGCAGGAGTACGTTATCAAATGTTGAAGTTTGGAGCAACTCCGATTATGCTTCCAATCCTAGAAATTCCAAATGAGATCAAAGAAAATAGAATTGGAGCGGTAGGAAATCTTCAGGTAAAACTTTTAGATAAAATACAGTTAAATTCATTCCTTGAATTTTCAAATGGAAGCCAATTCGGAACCTATTTAAAGACAACAAATAACCTTAAGTTTGAACCGATAAAAGACTATTTCGTAAATGCTAAAGTTAATTTCCAAAGTGTTTATCCATCATTCAATTATCTTTTAAATACATCGAGTTATAATAATTTTAATTATTATCTTCAAAATGCAAAAAATCAGGCGATCACCGAAATCGGAGGAAATGTAAATTTAAAATGGTTCAAAACAGAGTTATTTGTAAACTATTTCAGAATTGATAATTATACGTATTTCGATCAGTTTGCAGCGCCTAGACAAAGCGATAGCTCATTGAATATTTCTCAAATAGGAGGTGACGCTACCTTCACTTACGGACGTTTTCATCTGAATACGAGAGTTCAGTTCCAAAACGCCTTAACAAATAAAGAATTGCTTCCAATGCCAAGCTTTATTGGTAGAGCGAATATTTTTTATCAGTCTAAAGCTTTCAAAAATGCTGCAGAAATTCAGGCTGGAATCAAAGTATATTATTTCTCAAAATTTGCATCAAGAGATTATTTCCCGATACTTAACGAATATCTTTTACCCAACTCAAGTTCATTTTCGATTGGCGGACAGCCGATCGCAGACGTTTATTTCAATATGAAGGTTAAAAAAATGTTCTTCTTTGTTGAAGGTCAGCAAATCGGGACACTTATTGCACACAATCAAGCCTATGCATTTCCACATTATCCGGTCTATGATTTTAGATTGAATCTTGGGATTGTTTGGTATTTGTTCAACTAATATTATACATCAAAGTTGAAAACAATTAATAAAATATCATTTAACGATATAGAAAGCATTCCTCAATTAATCAAAGATTTTTTGAGCCATAAAATTGAAGGTTTTGAGGGAAATACATTTTCTTTTGATAATTTTAAAAAGCAGATTCATCTAAAACAAAATTCTTTTTCGCAAGATCAGAGAAACGTTTTATTTGATGCGCTTCAAGACCAGCTAAAAGATCTTAAACTTTCATCAAAGCAAAAGGAAAATTTAGATAATTTAAAACAGCCTAATACTTTTACAATCACAACGGGTCATCAGTTGAATTTGTTTTCAGGTCCCGTTTTCTTTGTATATAAAATTTTGCAGACGATTAAAACCTGTACTTATTTAAAACAAAACTTCCCTGATTTTAATTTTGTCCCTGTATATTGGATGGCTTCGGAAGATCATGATTTTGCCGAAATCAACCATTTTAAAACCGAGAATAATTATTACGAAATCAATGAAAAGTCAGGCGGGCCGGTTGGAAGAATAAAGATCAACGATACATTTTTCATTTCTGAATTTGAAAAAGAATTTAAAGATTCTGTTTTTGGAACTGAATTGATTTTGATGTTGAAAGAAGCCTATAAAGTCGGAAATACCTTAACTGAAGCCATCAAAACTTTAGTTAACAGACTTTTTTCGGATTTAGGTTTGTTGATTGTTGATGGGGATTCTAAAGAGCTTAAAACGCAGATTAAAGATGTTTTTAAAGATGAACTTCTTAATTTCAGCTTACATGAAACATCAAAAGATAAAGTTGATTTTCTAACTGAAAAATACGGTAAGGTTCAGGTAAATCCTCGCGAAATTAATTTGTTCTATTTTTCAGAAACGAGAGACAGAATTGAATTTGACGGGCAAAAATATATCGTTGTAGATAAAAATATTCAATTTACTAAAGAAGAAATCTTGAATGAATTGGAAAATAATCCTGAAAAATTCAGCCCGAATGCTTTGATGCGTCCGGTTTATCAGGAAAAAGTGCTGCCGAATTTGGCTTACATCGGAGGAAATGCCGAGATCATGTATTGGCTGGAGTTGAAAGATTATTTCGCCAAGATCAACATTCCGTTTCCTGTTTTGATTCCAAGAAATTCAATGTTATTTTTAAAGGAGAAAACAATCGGGAAAGTTGAAAAATTAGATTTGAAAATTGAAGATTTTTTCCAAAACTTCACAACAATTACCAATAATAAAATTTTAAGCAATAATGCTATCTTAGAGTTATTAGAAAAGAAAGAAAATATCTTAACAAATAATTTCTCTGAATTAAAATCAATCGCAGAAACCACAGAAAAATCCTTTGGGAATATGGTAAAAGCTGAAGAAATAAGACAGTTAAAATCATTCAAAAGGATGAAAAAACGTCTTCTTCACGCTGAAAAAATCAAACAAAGCGAATTGTTAGAAAGACTGGAAAAACTATTTTTAGATGTACATCCTTCTAAGACTTGGCAGGAAAGGGTTTATAATTTTAGTGTAATCTTTGCAGATTATGGATATTCGTGGCTTGAAACTTGTTTGGAAGAAATGGTGGTTGAAGAATCCAAATTAATAATTCTTGCCATTTAATTTTAAAGAAGTATTTTTGTAAATTATAATTATCGACTATGATAAAGAGGTTTTTTATTCTATCCAGTTTATGTATGTTTTTGGGCGCGTCTGCTCAGAAATCTCACACCGTTGTAAAAGGGGACAACCCTTACAATATTGCAAAAAAATACGGAATAACTGTAGATGAATTGCTAAAACTAAATCCAAAGTTTAAAGACGGCAAACTAGCGATCGGAGACGTTGTTACGGTTAAATCGGATAAAACAACTACACCTTCAGTTCCTAAAACAACTGCGGCTGTTGTAGAAAAAGCTAAGCCTAATTCTCAGACGGGCAAAATTATTTTACAGCCTAAACAAACAGTTTACGGCATCACAAAACAATACCGCATCTCAGAAACTGATTTGAGAAAATTAAATCCTGAACTGGATTCTCATTTAAAGATCGGAGATGAGATCACATTGCCTCTTGACAGCATCAAAAAATATGGTGGTGAGCAGGCTCAAGTTGCCGCGACAAATCATACAGAAGTAAAACCTGTAGAGAAAATTACGGCTGTTGATACTTCTAATGTTCCTGCTGAGAATAATATTTTATATGTTGTTCAGGCAAAAGATAATTATTACAGAATTTCAAAACAGTTTAATGTCACTAAAGAAGAACTTTTTGCTTTAAATCCTGGATTAGAGGATAAAGGTTTGAAACCTGGTGAGTCTATTAAAATAAAAAAATCAAATACATCAGTTGCTGAACCGGTAGCTAACACAAAAACTACAATGGATTCAGGAAGTGAAAAATCTTCTTCAAATTCATCAAATACTAGCGTTGCTTCAGATGATGAATATGTAACGTATACAGTTGTGCAGGGAGATACTGTTTTCTCCATTGTAAATAAATTCGGAGTTTCGATTGATGAGCTTATTGCCTTAAATCCAGATTTATCTCACGGATTAAAAACAGGAATGGTTTTAAAGATTAAAAAACTAGATCCTGCATATATTAAGAAAAATGGCGATGCGTTGAGCGTAGTTTTAATGCTTCCTTTTGGTTACAGCACCAACGAAACTCAATACAGAACAATGGCTTTGGATTTCCTTACAGGCGCTAAATTAGCGATTGAAAGAAATGCAAGAAACGGTCAGAAATTAGATATTAAAATTGTTGATTCAGGAAATGAGGCGTCGTTTAAAAATTCAATGACTCAGATCAATCCTAACAATACGGATTTAATTATCGGTCCATTCTTTAAGTCTAACGTTATTGATGTGCTAGACTTTACTAAAAATCAAAAAATCCCGGTTGTGGCACCATTTGCCAACTCTCCGGAATTATATAATTACAGCAATTTAATTATTGTTGAAACAAACGATCAGACATACGCGGATAAAATTATTGAGGAAGTAAAAGGTGTTTATTCTGACCAAAAAATTTATGTAGTTGCAGATACTAAAAAAGACAATGCGAATTACATTAAAGCTGGTTTAGAAAAAGCGGTTAAAAATCCTAATGTAATTATTGTAAACTCTCCTGCAGATATTCAGGTTGACCAAAATATGATGACAGGACAATCTGCTCCGGTTATTGCGATCTTAGCTAATGATAATGACGCTTTAGGTGATGCTTTTGCTAATAGAGTGATTGCTTTGTCTAAAGAAGTTCAGGGAGTAAAAGCTTTCAGTATGTACTATTCTCCAGTTTTCGAAAAGAAAGTGGATGATTTGAGTCAGGCTAATTTGGTGTATTTAATGGATAGAAAAATCAATGCCGATGGTGGTTTTGAAAAAGAAATCCTTGCAGCGTATAAAAGTAAATATTGCAAAACTCCACCGAAATATGCAATCGTAGGTTTTGATGTCGTAAATGATATGTTGACCAGAGAAAACAAAAAAGGAGAGATTTTCAAGCAAATGAATAAAGTTCAGACTCAATTGGCAACAAAATTTGAGTTTGTAAAATCTAAAGCAAACGGAGCTTATGTAAATACAGGTTATCGTGTGATTAGATTGGTTCCATAAATGATTTGAATCAATTTAATGAAAAACGTTAACATTATATTTATATTTGCATAATATTTTAAATCAATACATGAAAGCACTTGTATTTCCTGGGCAGGGTTCTCAGTTCGTAGGAATGGGAAAAGAATTGTACGATTCTAGAAAAGACATAAAAGATCTGATGGAATCTGCCAACGAAATTTTAGGGTTTGATATCCTTTCCATTATGTTTAATGGGGCGGACGAAGATCTTAAGAAAACGGAGGTTACCCAACCTTCAATTTTTATACATTCAGTAGCTGCGTTGAAAGCAGTGAACGGTCTTGGAGCCGAAATGGTTGCAGGACATTCTTTAGGAGAATTTTCAGCACTAGTTGCCAACGGAGTTTTATCTTTTGATGACGGTCTGAAATTAGTTTCTGAAAGAGCAAAAGCAATGCAGGACGCTTGCAACGCAAATCCAAGCTCAATGGCAGCAATTTTAGGATTAGAAGATGCTAAAGTTGAAGAAATCTGCGCGCAAATCAGCGGAATTGTTGTTCCTGCAAATTACAACTGTCCCGGACAATTGGTAATTTCTGGTGAAACGGCAGCTGTTGAAGAGGCTTGTATTAAACTGAAAGAAGCTGGAGCAAAAAGAGCTTTATTGTTACCTGTGAATGGTGCATTTCACTCTCCATTGATGCGACCTGCACAAGAGAGATTGGCAGCAGCAATCGAAAAGACAAAATTCAGAAACGCAACGATTCCAGTTTATCAGAATATCACAACGACAGCGGTGACAAACCCTGACGAGATCAAACAAAACTTGATTGCACAATTGACAGGCCCAGTAAAATGGACGCAGTCTGTTCAAAATATGATTAAAGACGGTGCAACTAACTTTATTGAAGTTGGACCAGGAAAAACGCTTCAAGGACTAATCAAGAAAATTGATGGTTCTGTAGACGTTGCTTCTGCAATTTAATCAAATAAAAAAATTATGGGCGAGATATTTTCACCGGGAAAGCTGATGCTTACTTCAGAATATTTCGCGATAGACGGAGCTCTTGTCTTAGCGGTACCCACCAAGTTAGGACAAGAGTTTTTCTTTGATGAAAATCCGGATGGGAAATCTTTGATCATCTGGGAAGCCTATCATCAAAACAAATTATGGTTAAAAGCTGTCATCGATTACGAAAATTGGCAAATATTAGAAACCAACATTACTTCTAGTGCTGAATTTATTCTAAAAACCTTAAAAAACGTTCAGAGTCTTTCTGAAACCAAATTCAAAAGCACACATTCTTATCATTTAAAAACAAATCTTCAGTTTCCTGCCGATTATGGTCTTGGAAGCAGTTCTACTTTGATGAATAATCTTGGTGAATGGGCTGAAATTGATCCTTTTCAATTAAATTCTATCAGTTTGGGTGGAAGCGGTTATGATATTGCCGTGGCAAAAGAGAAATCTGCCGTCCTTTTTCAAAGCAAGCCTGAGATTAAATATGAAAGGGTAAATTTTGATCCTTCTTTTAAAAATGAGCTTATTTTTATTCACCTAAATCAGAAGCAAGATAGTCGCGAGGGAATCAATTTTTACAAGTCAAAAATTAAGTCTCAAAAACTAGTCGATGAATTTTCGAATCTTACAAGAAATATTTTACTATGTAACGAATTGGAAAATTTTTCCGAACTAATGTTAGTTCATGAGCAAAAAATATCAGATTTTCTTGAAATTCCCACAGTTAAACAAAAGTTTTTCGCCGATTGCCCTTCATTTGTGAAAAGTTTGGGTGCTTGGGGTGGAGATTTTGTCATGAGTGCCAAATTTGATGGCTTTAAGGACTATTTTTGGGGAAAAGGTTTTACTACTGTTTTTGAATGGTCTGATATAATTAATTTGTAATCAGCGTTTTACAAAGTCCTATTTTTATTTGCCAATCTGACTTATATCATTATATTTAAACCACCTTTAACAATTAATTAATATTAATTTTGTTGAACCCAAAAAAGAAATAGAAAATATAAGTAAAATGAAACACGCTAAAATCATCCAAGATTTAGAAAAATTAGGGATTAAAGGAGACTATGAAATTCAATATAATCCTTCTTATGAAGAGTTATATCAAGCTGAAATTTCTCCTGAAAACCAAGGCTTTGAGAAAGCAGAGCTTACAGAATCTGGTGCGGTATCAGTAAAAACAGGAATTTTCACAGGTCGTTCTCCTAAAGATAGATACATTGTACAGGATGATGTTACAAAAGACACGATTTTCTGGGATGGTAAAGTTAATTTACCAACTTCTTCAGAAATTTTCCAGTCTTGTAAGGAATTAGTGTTGAACCAGCTTTCAACTTCTAAGAAAATTTATGTTGTAGATGCTTTCTGTGGAACGAATGCGGATACAAGACTTAAAGTAAGATTTATTGTAGAGGTTGCTTGGCAGGCGCATTTCGTTACGAATATGTTCATCCGTCCTTCTCATTACGAGTTAGAAAACTTCGGTGAGCCTGATTTCACAGTAATCAACGGATCTAAAACAACAAACCCGAACTGGGAAGCTCAAGGATTAAATTCTGAAAACTTCGTAATGTTCAACCTTACTGAAAAACTTCAAATTATTGGAGGTACTTGGTACGGTGGAGAAATGAAAAAAGGAATGTTTGCCATGATGAACTATTACCTTCCATTGAAAGGGATGGCTTCTATGCACTGTTCTGCAAACGTAGGTGAAGAAGGAGATGTTGCTCTTTTCTTCGGACTTTCTGGAACTGGAAAAACTACTTTGTCTGCAGATCCAAAAAGATATTTGATCGGTGACGACGAACATGGTTGGGATAACAATGGTGTATTTAACTACGAAGGTGGTTGTTACGCAAAAGTAATCGATCTTTCTGAAGAAAAAGAACCGGATATTTTCAGAGCAATCAAAAGAGATGCACTTCTTGAAAACGTTGTCGTAAACAACGGAATTTCTGATTATACAGACGGATCAATCACAGAAAACACGAGAGTTTCTTATCCGATTTATCATATTAATAAAATTGTTTTGCCTTCAAAAGCAGGTCACGCAAGCAAGATTGTTTATCTTTCTGCTGATGCGTTCGGAGTATTGCCTCCGGTTTCTGTTTTGGATGAAAACCAAGCTCAATACCACTTCCTTTGCGGTTATACTTCAAAATTAGCCGGAACTGAAAGAGGAATTACTGAACCTGAACCATCTTTCTCACCAGCATTTGGTGAAGCGTTCTTAACATTACATCCAACAATGTATTCAAAAACATTGATCGGAAAAATGAAAGAACATGGTGCAAAAGCTTACTTGGTAAACACAGGTTGGAATGGTACCGGAAAGAGAATTTCACTAAAAGATACAAGAGCAATTATTGATGCAATCATTGATGGATCTATCGAGAATGCTCCAAAAACTAGAATTCCAATTATGAATTTGGAGATTCCTACTGAATTACCAAACGTTTCTGAAGGTATTTTAGATCCTAGAAATACATACAGCGAAGTTACTGAGTGGGAAGAAAAAGCAAAAGATCTTGCTGCAAAATATATCAAAAACTTTGATCAGTATTGTAATACAGAAGAAGGGAAAAAGCTTATCGCTTCCGGACCTCAATTACAACAACAGACAACAAACTAAAAATAAAAATCCTCATCATTGCGTTGAGGATTTTTTTATATAATAATCACAGATTTTCACAGATCAACACAGATGTTTGCGTTATAGAATCTGTGCAAATTTGTGAAAATCTGTGGTTAATAAAATTATTTCAAACTCAAAATAGCCAATCGATATCCATCCATCCCAAAACCAGATAAAACCGCATCAGTATTTGCAGCCGTCACAGATTTCTGACGAAATTCTTCTCTTTTGTAAATATTACTAATGTGAACTTCCACTTTCTGCTTCTGAATATTCTTTAAACAGTCCGCTATGGCATAAGAATAATGCGTAAAAGCTCCCGGATTGATTACCAAAGCTTCAAAATCATCTTCTTGAAGTCTGTTAATTAACTCACCTTCAATATTTGATTGATAATATTGTATTTCATGAGAAGGAAATTCAGATTGTAAATTTTCCAAATAATCTTCCATAGAAACTGTTCCGTAAATTTCTGGTTCTCTTGTGCCTAAAAGATTCAAATTAGGACCATTGATGATTAAAACTTTCATTCTATAAAATTAATTTTTTTTTTCTATTAAGACTTAATTTTTTCATTTTAAGTGAAAATACTCTTTTACATTATTTTTAATGATATTTCTCATATTTAAAAATTTAACATTTTTTATAACTGTCTATTTTAGTGTTTTTTAAGCTTAAATTAACTTTATTTTCATAAAATTATAATTGAAAATTTTAAAGTCTACTTGTTTTGTAGACTATTTGTTTTTAGCTTTGCATTCATATTTCGATCGGCTTATAAAGAAAGATGGAGGGAACTGACCCTATGAAATCTTAACAACCTGCTCTTGGCAAGGTGTTACATTCAGCCTTTAAAGGAACAATAAGCATTTGGTTAATCGTATTTATCGATGCCCTTTGCTGACTTTTCTGCAAAGGGTAAATTTTTAATATTTGATAAATAAAATTGATTATGATTAGCAAAGGTTTAATTAATTCTAAAATTTGGATTCCACCTGTTGCTGTATTTTTCTTAGGAATTATCAGTGTACACGGTCAGGAAACAAAAAAAGATACACTTCGTGAGAAAGAAATAGATGAAGTGGTAGTTGTAGCTTACGGAAAAGCTAAAAAAACAAGTTATACAGGTTCTGTAGCAACGATTTCAAGTGAAAAGATCAACAACAGACCTGTTACCAATATTACAAAAGCTTTGGAAGGACAAGTTCCAGGGCTTCAAGCGGTAAGTTCTTCGGGACAGCCGGGGTCAACAGCTTCGATCAGAATTCGTGGAATCGGTTCGGTAAGTGCTTCAAGTAATCCATTATTTGTCGTTGACGGAATTCCTTTTGATGGAAATATCAATTCCATCAGTCCAAACGATATTGAATCGATCAGTGTTTTAAAAGATGCAACAGCAAGTTCATTATACGGTTCAAGAGGAGCGAACGGAATTATTATCATCACAACAAAATCCGGTAAAAAAGGAGAGGCTCGAGTGAATTTCAATATCAGTCAGGGTTTTTCTAGCAGAGCAGTTAAAGATTATGAACAGGTATCAACCGATCAATATTACGAATTGTATTGGGAGGCGCTGAGAAATGGATATAAATCAAGTCAGGTTTCTTCTCAACAGGCAGCACAAATGGCAACCGATAATTTGGTGAATGCTTTGGGAATTAATCCTTACGGAGCAGGTTATCCAAACCCAGTCGGAACAGACGGAAAGCTTTTAACAGGCGCAACCGCGTTATGGAATGACAACTGGAAAGATATTTTGCAAAGAACAGCTTCCAGAAGTCAGGTCGACTTAGATTTCAGTGGAGGAAATGAAAAAAGCAATTATTTTTTCTCGTTAGGATATTTAGATGATAAAGGAATTGCGATAGAATCTGGTTTCAAAAAATACAGTACGAGATTAAAAATCAATTCTGAAGTCAAAAAATGGTTGAATGTTGGAGCCAATTTAGCCTACACAAACAGTCTTCAGGAAGCACCGCCATCATCAGATTCAAGAACGGATAACGTGATCAATGCAGCGAGAGTGATTCCGTCTTTCTATCCGTATTATGAAAGAAATGCAGATGGAAGTTATAAGCTGGATTCCAACGGAAATTATATTTACGACTTCGGAAAATACAGACCAACAAGTGCTTTGCAGAATGAAAATGCAGCCGCAACGCTGCCTTTAGATAAAAACGAAAACAGAGAAGATAACTTTTCAGGAAAAGGTTTTGCAGAATTTACTTTCTTGCCGGAGCTGAAATTCAGAACAAGTTTCTCTGTTGATTTAGTGAATTACAATGGTCATTATTACACCAATCCATTATTAGGAGAAGGTGCGGAAATTGGAGGTTCAGTGACGAAAACCAACTCGAGAACGCTTTCTTATACGACGAGTAATATTTTGACTTACGATAAAAAATTCGGACAGCATCACATTAATATTTTAGGTGGACAGGAATTTTATCATTATGAATATCAGACGATTTCAGGAAGCAGAAGTCAATTTTCACTTCCGTATTATTATGAACCGGATGCTGCTGCGTTGTTAGGTGGTTTTAGTGGAAGCAGTGATAAATTAGGATTATTGAGTTTCTTAGGAAAAGCAGAATATGATTATCAGAATAAATATTTCCTTTCAGGATCAGTAAGATCGGACGGGTCTTCAAGATTCTCTCCCGAAAACAGATGGGGTACATTCTGGTCAGTCGGTGGTTCATGGAAAGCATCCAACGAAACTTTTATTAAAGACTTAAATCTCTTCAACCAGTTAACGCTTCGTGCAAGTTACGGTGGACAAGGAAATGATAAATTAAGTACTTATTATGCTTACCAAAGCTTGTATACTTTTTACAATAATTTAGGTGAAGGAGGAACGGTTGCAAGTAAATTACCAACTCCCGATTTGAAATGGGAAACCAATCTTAACTTAAATGTAGGTTTGGAATTTGCGATTTTAAAAAACAGAATTAAAGGTAATGTAGAGTATTTCCAACGTCAAAGTAAGGATCTTTTATTTGGAATGCCTTTGGCACCGTCACTTGGTTTTACTGATTATCAGGCGAATATTGGGGAATTAAAAAATACAGGTTTTGAGTTTTCATTGTTCACAACACCCATTAAAACAAGCGATTTTGAATGGAATGTTGATGTGAATTTAAGTACTTTAAAAAATGAAATCACGAAACTTCCAAAAGGTTCAATTGTAAGCGGAACAAAACTGTTACAGGTGGGAGGATCAATTTACGATTTCTTCATTCCGGAATGGGTTGGGGTAGATCCTAACAACGGAAATCCACTTTGGAAAACAATTACAACCGATGCCAATGGAAATACCGTGGAAGGAACAACTTCCGAATATGCAAAAGCTACAAAAACATTGCAGGGTTCATCACTTCCGAAAGTGATGGGAGGTTTAACGACAAGTTTAGCGTATAAAAACTTTGATTTCTCAACATTGGTGACTTTCAGTATCGGAGGGAAAATTTTAGATACCGATTACACGATGTTAATGCATAACGGAAGTTCAGGAGGACGAGCTTGGAGCGCAGAAATGTTAAACCGATGGACACCCGAAAATACAAACACAGACGTTCCGATTTTAAGCACAACAACCAATAACTGGACTTCAACTTCATCAAGATTTTTATACTCAGGAACGTATGCGAGGATTAAAAATGTGAGTTTAGGCTATACGCTTCCATCAGATTATTTTGGAAAATTAGGGTTGAAAAAATTCAGAGTGTATGTTCAGGCAGAAAACCTTTTAACATTCTACAAACATAAAGGAATGGATCCGGAACAAACATTAGACGGAACAACCTATTACAGATATCCTGCGATGAGAACGATAACTTTCGGTTTACAGGCAACTCTTTAAACATTTAAAATTAAAACAATGAAAAATTTAAAATATCTATCTTTTGCTTTAATCACGTTATTTTCATTCATAAGTTGTGAAAATGATCTGGAAACAGCTCCGACCAATCAAGCCGATGAAGCGGAGGTTTTTAAAACGGCAGAAAGTGCAGAAACAGTAATTAATGGAACTTGGGCGAAATTCAATGATGACGGACCAACGTACGCCAATATCGGTTATTCAACGGTGCTGAGAACGAGTGATGCAATGGGAAGTGATGTTGCAGTTTTGACCAACAAATACGGTTTTCCCGGAGCGTATGCTTTCACAGATTTGGTGAATAATACAGGCAGCCGACCTCTTTATATCTGGAATTCTTTATATTCTGTGATCAATAATATGAACAATGTGATCGCCAAAATTGATGCCGCAGAAGGAAGTCAAGACAAGAAAAATCAAGTGAAAGGTCAGGCAAAAGCGTTGAGAGCATTTTGTTATTTTAACTTGGCGAGTTTTTATCAATTCAGTTATTTTAAAGATAAAAATGCATTGACGGCTCCAATTTATACAGAACCTACAACGACGAGCTCAGTCGGAAAGAAAAAAGCAAGTCTGGAAGAAATTTATACTTTAATTAAAAGTGATTTGACAGATGCCGACAATTTACTTCAAAATTATACAAGAAACAATAAAGATAAAATCGATAGATCTGTTGTAAACGGTTTGTTAGCAAGAGTTTATCTAAATACAGGCGATTGGACGAAAGCTGTAGCTTCTGCAAAAATTGCCAGAAGCGGATATGCTTTAATGACTGCCGAAAAATACAAAGACGGCTTCAACGACATCAGCAACGGAGAATGGATCTGGGGACACGGGCAGACACAGGAGCAGTCCGGTGAAAGTTATGCTTTCCACTTTTTGGATGTTTCGTCTTCGGGAAGTTATTATTACAGCTTTATGGCAGATCCTTATTTCAAAGATTTATTTGATACGAATGATATTAGGTATTCTTTGTTTTCATGGGATGGAAATCCCGGAAGAGAAGGGCTTTTGAGATATGCTAAGTTTAAATTTAAAGCTAATTTAATTGCCGACATCGTTTTCATGAGAGCTGCTGAAATGTATTTAATTGAAGCTGAAGCCGAAGCCAGAAACGGAAATGTTACGAATGCAGTAACAGTTTTAAATCAATTAAAATCTGCAAGAAATGCCAATGTTTACAGCGGATCTTTAGCACAAAATGATGTGATTAAAGAAGTTTTAATTGAAAGAAGAAAAGAATTATTCGGAGAAGGATTCTCGTTATCAGATATTATCAGAACGCAGGGAACTGTCGCGAGAAAATCTTACACAAACTCAAACGGACAGGCTATTCAGGTGCAAATTACAACTCCAGCGGGGGTCGTGAAAACGGTTAACGGGAGAGGTCATACGATCTTTGCTTTCCCTGATCAGTCAGCGTTTGTAGCGAATAGCAGATATTATTTGTTTTCAATTCCGCAGAAGGAGATTGAGAATAATCCTAACCTTTAATATTAGATTAGATTTTTTTAAGAGCCATTGCATTATGTGATGGCTCTTTTTTTATCTCATCAATTCAAACTTCGGATAAAGCAGCATTCCAAATTCATCAAAAAGATGAGTTTTTTCATTTTCTGCTTCACTGCCAGATGTTTCAATATAGTAAAGCTTTTTTTCTCCTTTTTTTATCGAATTGATATTTTCCGGTGAAAGATGGTTAACAAGTTTGATCTTTTTTAAATCGAAATCTCCCATTAAAACCAATTGCTCATAAAAGTTTCCTACATGAATAACCGAATTTTCAGGAGCGGATTTTATTTTCTGGATTAAATTTTTACAGTATTTTAATTCCTGATCTTCATAATTTTCATTTACGAAAATTGAACCTTTTATCTGAAAATTTTTAGCATTAACACTAATAAGAAACGGCGAAATTAATAATGATAATAAAGTAAATTTCATCAGTTTATCAGAAAGAATTCTTTGTAAAATTATTAAAACAAAAGGAATAGATGGAATTAAATATCCCGATTCCAAAGGATATTTCACAAAGAAAATAAAGTTGATAAAGATCATTAAAAAGCAGAAAACAATAAAATGATCTTTCAATAAAAGCTGAATATTTTTAAATCTATCTGTAAAAAATTGTATAACTAATGAAGTCAAAATTCCCAAAGTACCAATTGTGCCATAAACATACAATGTGCTCAAACTGAAAAGGCTGAATAGAGAAACACTTTCCGTACCGTAACTATGGAGAAAATTGCCTTCATATCTTACAATAACAGGAAGGAAAAAGAAAATCGCAGATAAAACTAAAAGTGTTGAGAATATAATAGTCTTTTTCAGATTTTCACCCAACTGAAAATATGCTAAAAAGGCAAATGCAGGGAAGAAAATAGCATTATTTAATCTACAGCTTATCATTAAACCAAAGAAAATAACTGCTATCCATTTCTTTTTGATTAATATAAAATAAAGACTTCCCAGCATAAAGAATAACGACCAATTGTAGTCCATCACAACCGTACTGTTCAGATAAATAATGGGAACAAAAGATAATGTGATAGCCAATAAAAGAGACAGTGAAATTTTAAAATATTCTAAAATTCTATAAAAAAATACACAGGCACCCATTGTAAATAGGATCGATAAGGAATTCAAATACCAATAAGGCTGTTGATGAAATAAAGAAAAAACAAACTCAGGGAATGGATAACCCGGAAAGCGTGAAACATTGTAAATATGATATTCACTTAAAATTTTGCCGGAATAAACTTCTCTCCACCCATCAAGATCCTGTCCCAAACTATTAAATATGAAAGGTACTCTCGATAATAGAATTATCACAGCGATAATAGCTTCTTTACTATTTATCTGGGATTTAGCGGTCATTAATTTGTTATCAGCGATATCAGTCATTTCTAATTGGAGATCCTCAAAAATATAAAAATACAATTTGATTTTACAAAAAAACTCTACCTTTGTCATAATGAACCTATTCAGATTGATTTTAGCGATGTATTTCGTGGTGTTATCCTTAATGCCATGCGAAGACATACATAAAGAATCGGGTTCCAGCAAGACAGAATTGTCATTAAATATCGACGAATCTCATTCAAAAGACAAAGGAGATATTTGTTCTCCGTTATGTGTTTGCAATTGTTGTCAGATTACGGTGGCGGCTTTTAAGATGGATGTTTCAATGAACATTCCTCAAAAGATTCAAGCGTATTTTTCCAAGAAAATTTTATTTCAGAAAAACAATTTTGCCTATCAGGTTTACGACCATATTTGGCAGCCTCCTAAGATTTAATTTATTGATTTTAAATATTCCATGAAACTTTGCAATACCGTTGCAGAGGGCTTCATGATATTTTTGCGTCTCATTTTTAAATGAAATGTAAAATATTCTCAATTAAAATTAATCGATTGTCTCTCTGAGAACTTTGCTGAGTGAAATGCCTTTGTGAACTTAAAAACAGTTAGTTTGTCAAAGAAACTTAGCGCTCTTTGCGTTAAAAAATTAAGCAGCATTAAAAAACAGACAATCACAAATTAAATCTCAATTTGTGTTAGATAAAATCATAAAATTTAGTATCCAAAACAAGATTATTATAGGTATAATGACATTGCTTTTGATCATTTGGGGAGGGTGGAGTGCCACCAGATTACCCATTGATGCCGTGCCCGATATTACCAATAATCAGGTACAGATTATTACTGTTTGTCCCACGTTAGCAGGACAGGAAATAGAACAATTAGTCACTTTCCCCATTGAGCAAAGTATTGCGACGGTTCCGGATATAGAAGAAACCCGAAGTATTTCAAGATTCGGATTATCGGTGATTACGGTTGTATTTAAAGATAAAGTAGACATTTATTTTGCCCGTCAATTAATCAATGAAAGATTGAAACAGGCGGAAGAAAATATCCCTAAAGGAATTGGAATTCCCGAATTAGCACCTGTGAGCACCGGTTTAGGAGAAGTCTATCAATATATTTTACATCCTAAAAAAGGAAGTGAGAAAAAATATAATGCTAAAGATCTCCGTACCATGCAGGATTGGATTGTTTCCCGACAATTGTATGGAACCGAAGGCGTTGCTGAGGTCAATAGTTTTGGAGGCGAGCTGAAACAATATGAAGTTGCCGTAAATCCCAATCGCCTAAAAGCAATGGGCGTAAGCGTTGCCGATATTTTCACAGCCCTTGAAAAAAATAATCAGAATACGGGCGGAGCTTATATTGATAAAAAGCCGAACGCCTATTTCATCCGTGGAATTGGGTTAGCAACTTCTATTGAGGATGTTAAAAATATTGCGGTAAAAAATACAGGGAATATTCCTGTTTTTATTAAAGATGTCGCAGATGTTCGTTTTGGGCATGCAACGCGTTACGGAGCGATGACGTATAACGGACAAACCGATGCGGTTGGTGGAGTAGTTATGATGTTGAAAGGTGCGAATAGCAATGATGTTGTCAACAGAATTAAAGAAAAAATTCCGACCATTCAGAAATCGTTGCCGGCAGATATTGTGATCGAGCCATTTTTAGACAGAACAGATTTGGTAGATCGAGCGATCAGCACAGTTGAAAAGAATTTGATTGAAGGAGCACTGATCGTCATTTTTGTTTTAGTTGTATTTCTGGGAAATTTCAGAGCAGGATTAATTGTGGCTTCGGCAATTCCTTTGTCTTTATTATTTGCTTTGGGAATGATGAATGTTTTTGGAGTAAGTGCCAATTTAATGAGTTTGGGAGCGATCGATTTTGGATTGATTGTAGACGGTGCTGTAATTATTGTTGAAGCTACTTTGCATCATTTAGGATTAAGAAAATCGGTTCAGAGATTAACGCAAAGCGAAATGGATGAAGAAGTTTTTCTATCGGCCTCAAAAATTCGTGGAAGTGCTGCTTTTGGAGAAATCATCATCCTGATTGTATACATTCCGATTCTTACGTTGGTAGGAATTGAAGGTAAAATGTTCTCACCAATGGCTCAAACAGTAGGTTTTGCAATTTTGGGAGCATTGATTCTTTCACTGACTTACATTCCGATGATGTGCGCACTTTTCCTTTCAAAGAAAACATCTCACAAAGAAAATTTTTCGGATAAAATGATGAATTGGTTGCAAAAAATATATCAACCTTTATTACAGAAAGCTATTAAAATTAAATATGTAATTGTTGGACTTACCGTTGTTTTATTCTCAATCTCAGCATTGATTTTTAGCAGAATGGGTGGGGAGTTTATTCCACAGTTGCAGGAAGGAGATTTTGCCTTTCATTGTATTTTACCACAGGGAAGTTCATTAAGCCAAAGTATCGAAACTTCCATGCAAGCTTCCCGAATTATTAAAGAATTTGATGAGGTGAAAATGGTCGTTGGAAAAACAGGTTCTGCTGAGGTTCCTACAGATCCGATGCCGCCGGAGGCTACCGATTTAATCATTGTATTGAAACCTCAAAAAGAATGGAAATCCAAAAAATCATACACTGAATTATCAGATGAAATTACAGAAAAACTGGAAGTAATTCCCGGAGTTTTCTTTGAAGCGAATCAGCCGATTCAAATGCGTTTTAATGAATTAATGACAGGAATCCGACAAGATGTTGCGGTAAAGATCTTCGGTGAAAATATGGATACACTTTCCATTTATGCCGATAAAGTGAGCAAAGTCATTCAAAATGTTGAGGGAGCAACTTCTCCGCAGGTGGAAAGGGTGGGCGGACTTCCGCAGATTAATGTAACGTACGACAGAACGAGAATTGCCAATTATGGATTGAATGTTGAAGATGTTAACAATGTTTTAAGTACAGCATTTGCAGGTAAAACAGCCGGGCAGATTTTTGAAAATGAAAGACGTTTTGATTTGGTGGTAAGATTAGACAGCCTGTATCGAACGGATATTGATGATGTGAGTAATTTAATGGTTCCAACCAATACCGGAACTCAGGTTCCATTATCTCAGGTGGCGAATATTGAATATAAATTGGGACCAGCACAAATTAGCCGTGAAGCTGGAAAACGTAGAATTGTCATTGGCTTTAATGTGAAAGGAAGAGATGTGGAAAGTGTAGTGAAAGATATTCAGGCAAAACTCACAAAAGAGGTAGAACTTCCATCAGGATATTATTTTACGTACGGTGGCCAGTTTGAAAACTTAAAAGAAGCAAGTCAGCGACTTATGATTGCCGTTCCGGTATCGCTTCTACTAATCTTTATGTTGCTGTATTTTACATTTCACTCTTTCAAACAGGCAACTTTGATATTTACGGCGATTCCGATGAGTGCGATCGGTGGTATTTTTGCTCTTTTGTTAAGAGGAATGCCTTTCAGTATCAGTGCAGGAATTGGTTTTATCGCATTGTTCGGAGTGGCAGTTCTTAACGGAATTGTGTTGATCGGAACATTCAATCAATTAGAAAAAGATGGGGTTACCGATGTATTTAAAAGAGTAATTGAAGGAACAAAAACCAGATTAAGACCCGTTTTAATGACAGCAACGGTAGCTTCTTTCGGGTTTTTACCGATGGCAATAAGTACAAGCGCGGGGGCAGAAGTTCAGAAACCATTGGCCACGGTTGTTATCGGAGGATTGCTCTCCGCAACTTTCCTTACTTTGTTTGTGTTGCCGATGTTGTATATTATTTTTAATTCTAAAATTAATCTTAAAGATAAATTGCTGAAAAAGCCTTTAACAGTAATCATTTTAATAGGGACTTTATTGTTAGGTCAAAATTTGAAAGCGCAAAATTCAAGAGAAATTTCTTTGAATCAGGCGATAGAATTGTTACAGGAAAATAACCCGTCCATAAAAGCCAAGGATTTAAGTGTTCAGTCTTCTGAGGCATTGAAGCCAACCGCAAAAGAAATTCCTAAATTGGATTTCAGTGCGCAACTCGGACAATACAACAGCCCAAAATTTGACCAGTCTTTTTCTATTTCTCAAACAATTCCTTTTCCAACTTTGTTTAAAGCCAGAAAGGAATTGATTCAGGAAGAAATTAAAACCAAAAAGATTGAAAAACAGGTTACCGAAAATGAATTGATAAAACAGGTTAGAACCTATTTTTATCAGATTGAATATTTGCAGTATAATCAATCAAAACTGCAATACCTCGATAGTTTGTATGGCGATTTTATCAGAATTGCAACAGTGAGATTTAAAGCAGGAGATATTAAGAAAATAGAAATCAACACCGCGGAAACACAGAAAGGAGAGATCAATCTTTTGTTTCAGCAGAATAAGGTGTATCTAAATAATGCTTATAAAAATTTAAAGACCTTATTAAATAGAGATGAAGATATTTCCATTCCCGATTCTCAAAAATATGAACCTTTAAAAGTTGAATATCTTTTAGAGAGTGCAACGGTTGAAAATCATCCGTCGATCCAGATCTTTAAGCAGAATATGGAAGTGCTGGAAAAGAATAAAAATGTTGAAAAGGCACAGGGATTACCAGATTTCAGTATTGGATATACCAATCAGTCCTTGATAGGTTTTCATACCTTAAATGGACAGGAAAAATATTATGGATCTGAGAATAGATTCAATGCAGTGACGGTTGGGGTGGCTATTCCATTGACTTTCGGTGCTACAAAAGCAAGAATAAAATCGTTGGATTACCAAAAGCAGATGGAAGAAAAGAACGCGAAGTTTCAGCAGCAACAATTGGATGCTCAACTAAAGAATTCGTTCAGTCAATATCAGCAAGATCTTCAACAGTATCAATATTATACAGATCAGGCGGTTCCTAATGCGAAAAGTATTGTAAAAGCCGCTCAGTTAGGCTATAAAACAGGAGAGATCTCTTATGTAGAATATTTGTTTGCGCTTCAAACAGCAACCAATATTGAACTGAAATACTTGCAATCTATTCAGCAGGTAAATCAAACTGTTGTCAACATTAATTCTTTAATCAACAAATAAAATGAAATTCAAATTTAATATCATCATACTTATTCTTCTGTCATTATTTCTAACGAGTTGTGGGAAATCTGAAAAGACAGAAGAACCAAAACAAAAAACCGAAGAACATTCAGAACATGAAAGTTCGGAGTTTGCAGAACTAACGCAAGAGCAAATGAATGCGGTGGGGATTTCGTTAGGACAAATTGAAATGAAGGAACTTACTTCTGTCGTTAAAGCCAACGGAGGATTGAGTGTTCCCAATAATAATAAAGCCAGTGCAACTTCTTTATATGGAGGCGTCATTAAGACATTGAATGTTCAGGTGGGAGATTTTGTAAAAAAAGGACAGGTAATTGCTACAATTGCTAATCCTGAGTTTATTCAATTGCAGGAAGATTATTTAACAACAGGAAGTAGGATCACTTTTGCAGAACAGGAATACAGAAGACAGAGAGAACTTTTCGATAATGATGCCGGAGCGAAAAAAAATCTACAAAATGCAGATGCAGAGTTAAAAACCTTAAGAACAAAAAGAGCTTCTTTGCAAAGACAGATTCAGATGATGGGAATCAGCCCGGGAAATGTTTCCAACCAAAATTTAAGAACCGGACTTGCTGTTACAGCACCAATTAGTGGGACAATCAGTAATATTTTATTACAGATCGGAAGTTATATGAATGTTTCATCGCCTGTTGCAGAAATTGTTGATAACAGTTCTTTGCATCTCGATTTACAGGTTTTTGAAAAAGATTTACCATCAATAAAAGTGGGGCAGAAAATTCATTTTACGTTAACCAATAATCCGGTGGAAGAATATGATGCTGAGGTGTACAGCATTGGAACAGCTTTTGAAAATCAAAGTAAAACTATTCCGATTCATTGTAAAGTAAAAGGAAATAAAAACGGTTTGATTGATGGAATGAATGCCACCGCGGTGATAAGTTTAGATAATAAATTAATGTCTGCGGTTCCCAACACAGCCATTACAAGTGCTGACGGGAAAGACTATATTTTTCTTGTAAGTGATAAAAAGGCAGAAGATCATAAAGATGAAAAATCTCAGGAGAAACACAATGAAAAAACTGTTAACTTTGAGAGAATAGAAGTGGTAAAAGGAACTTCAGAAATGGGTTATACGGCAATTACACCTGTGAAATCTATTCCGGAAGGAACAAAAATCGCAACAAAAGGAGCATTTTTTATTAATGCTAAACTCACAAACTCTGGAGAACACGAACATTAATTTTCAAATATTATGAAAAAAGACATTGAAAATAAATTAATAGATAAAAATACCAAACCTACAAGCATGAGGATTTTGGTATATGATTTTTTGAGTTCTCAGGAAGCTGCTTTGTCATTATCAGAAATTGAAAATTATTTTGATAATGCCGACCGAACCACAATTTACCGAACATTAAAAACTTTTGAGGAAAAAGGAATTGTTCACAGCATACAGGAAAATACCACGACGAAATATAAGATTTGCCACGATGGATGTGATGAAAGTACGCATAAAGACTGGCATCTTCATTTCTACTGTAAGATTTGTAAACAGACCACCTGTAAAGAAGATATTTCTTTTCCTGAGAATGTTCAGACGAATTTCAGGACTGATGAGATCAGGCTTTTCGCCAAAGGAATCTGTGAAAACTGTCTGGAAAGTTTGCAATAGTATTGCATTAAGTTTAGACCTAATTTTGATTAAAATTATTCAGTTATGGAAGAATGTTGCAGTACAAAACCAAAAAAAGAGCATAATCATAGTCATGAAGGTCACGACCACGACCATTCTCATGATACAGGAGATCAATCTACGTTTCAGATGTTCCTTCCTGCGATCATCTCTTTTTCTTTGTTATTAATAGGAATAGCTTTAGATAATTATATTAAAACCAATTGGTTTACAGGCTGGGTTCGCTTAGTTTGGTACCTGATTGCTTATATTCCGGTAGGACTTCCTGTGTTAAAAGAAGCGTACGAAAGCATCACTAAAGGCGATGTTTTTTCAGAGTTTTTCTTAATGGGAATTGCAACCGTTGGTGCTTTTTCAATAGGAGAATATCCGGAAGGAGTTGCTGTAATGCTTTTCTATTCTGTGGGCGAAGTTTTTCAGGCGATGGCGGTGACCAGGGCAAAAAGTAATATCAAATCTTTACTCGATCAGCGTCCCGATGAGGTTACGATTTTGAAAGATGGAAAACCTGAAACTGTAAAAGCAGAAAAGGTAAATATTGGAGAAATCATTCAGTTAAAATCTGGAGAAAAATTAGGATTAGACGGTGAATTGCTGTCTGAAAAAGCCTCATTCAATACTTCTGCGCTTACCGGAGAAAGTAAACCGGATACCAAAATAAAAGGAGAAACGGTATTAGCGGGAATGATCAATCTCAATACGGTGAGCCAGGTAAAAGTAACAACGGCGTATAAAGATAGTAAACTGAGCAAAATTTTGGAGATGGTTCAAAATGCGACCGCTCAAAAAGCTCCGACCGAATTATTTATAAGAAAATTCGCCAAAGTGTATACACCAATTGTGGTGTTTTTGGCGATTGGAATTACGTTGTTACCTTACTTTTTTGTAGCCGATTATCAGTTTAGAGATTGGTTGTACAGAGCATTGGTATTCTTGGTGATTTCTTGTCCGTGTGCTTTGGTGATCTCCATTCCATTAGGATATTTTGGTGGAATTGGAGCAGGCAGCCGAAACGGAATTTTATTTAAAGGAAGTAACTTTTTAGATGTTTTAGCGAATGTTCAAAATGTGGTGATGGATAAAACCGGAACCATGACGGAAGGTGTTTTTAAAGTGCAGGAAGTTGATTTTAAAACTGAATTCAATAAAGATGAAATCCTAAAATTTGTCAATGCTTTAGAAAGTAAAAGTTCTCATCCTGTTGCAACAGCGATTCATGATTTTGTGGGAGAAATTGATCATTCTATTCAATTAGAAAATGTAGAAGAAATTGCGGGTCATGGCTTAAAAGCAACAATCAACGGAAAAGATTTATTAGTTGGAAACTTTAAGTTATTGGATAAATTCAATATCAAATATGACATCCAACCTGACAATATTGTCTACACATTGATTGCCATTGCTTATGATAAACAATTTGTAGGTTATCTTACAATCGCCGATTCCATCAAAGCGGATGCTCAATTAACGATTGATAAATTAAAAGCCTTAAATGTACAAACCACCATGTTGAGTGGAGACAAAACTTCAGTGGTGAAATATGTGGCTAATCAATTGGGGATTCAAAATGCTTTTGGAGATTTACTTCCCGAAGATAAGGTGAATAAAGTTAAAGAGATTAAAGCGAAAAATCAAACTGTAGCCTTTGTGGGCGATGGGGTAAATGATGCACCAGTTGTTGCTTTAAGTGATGTCGGAATCGCAATGGGTGGATTGGGAAGTGACGCGACTATTGAAACTGCCGACGTTGTAATTCAGGACGATATGCCGAGTAAAATCCCGATGGCTATTAATATTGGAAAGCAAACAAAGAAAATTGTGTGGCAGAATATTATTCTTGCATTTGCAGTAAAAGCTGTTGTTTTGATACTTGGAGCCGGAGGTTTAGCAACAATGTGGGAAGCTGTTTTTGCCGATGTTGGGGTTGCATTATTGGCTATTTTAAATGCGGTCAGAATTCAGAAAATGAAGTTTTAAAAATTATCTCCCACGGATTACACAGATTTACACAGATGTTTGCGCATAATCTTTAAGTTTAATTAAATAAAAATATGCATAAACATCTGTGTAAATCTGTGTAATCTGTGGGGAAATAAAATCCAAATTCTTTCATCAACAAACAATCACCAACCAGAAAAATGACTTTCATCATATATCAATCATAAAAACAAATTTCAGTAGTATATTTGTAGAACATAATTGATCATTGAAGTTTTTCATTTCCATATTCGTTATTTTCACCATTGCATTACGACCTGTTTTGCCATTGCTGAATTATGCGGTAAACTATGATTACATCGTAAAAAATCTTTGTGAAAACAGAAACGTTCCACAATCTACCTGTAAAGGAAAATGTTATGTTGAAAAGGAATTGGCAAAGACAGAAAAACAATCGAACAGTTCTCAAAATATTAAAATTGCGGGATTAGATGTTTTCTTATCCAACGAAATATTTTCATTCTCCAATAAAAACTTATCAGATATTTCAATAAAAAATCCTGATTCGGATTATCATAATTTCCATATTTCAGAATATTCTTCCCGAATATTCCGTCCTCCTTTAGCTTAATTTTTTTTTAAACTGAATTTTTAGTTGAATTTAATATTGTAATAAACTTAGCTATCAATTGCTGAGTGTAACGCCTTTGCGAACGTGTAAGTGTGAAGTTTATAAAAACCTTGCGAACTTTGCGTTTAAAATAATTTCAATATTAAATTTAGTTTAAAAAATCAATCAATTTCATTCAATACTAACATTAATTTCAATTTAATTTAAAATGAAATCAAAAATTATTTTAACAGCATTATTGTCTGTTTCATTAATGGCTTGTGCCCAGGAAACGCCTAAAGTAAAGCATAAAAAGAGTTCTGCTTCTTCAAAATCAAATACAACAAAAGTAAAATTTGCCAACGTTGAAGACCCAATTTGTCACATGCCAACAGAAGCAAATATGAAAGATACATTTGTGTATAAAAATAAAACGTACGGTTTTTGCAGTGCTTACTGTAAGGACGAGTTCAAAAAAAATCCAGAGAAGTATGTCCAAAAATAATAAGACCAATAAAAGTGCAAAGCGCAAAGTAATAATTCCGCTTGCTATTATTGCTTTACTTTTCTTGGGAATCGGGGTAGGAATGAGTTATTTTAAAAAGAGCCTTTATACAGTAATGAAGGTTCCGAATTTTGAACTGATCGATCAAAACAACAAGAAAATTACGAATAAAGATATGCTTGGAAAAGTATATTTGGTAGAGTTTTTCTTCAGCAGATGTCCGACAATTTGCCCTGTGATGAACAGCAATATGAGAGCAATCGAAGATGAGATCAATAATCCTGATTTTGGAATTATTTCCATAAGTATAGATCCGGAAAATGATACTCCCGAATTATTGAAACAGCATGCAAAAAGAATTGGGGTGAAATCTCCTAACTGGCACTTCTTAACAGGAAATAGAGATTATATCGGAAAAGTTGCAGATCAGTTCGATATTTATGTAGGTGATAAAGAAGATGAAGGCGAAAATCTCAATCACAGCGGAATGATTGCTCTCGTAGACCAAGAAGGTAATATTCGATGCAGATACAATAAGGATAATATGCCAATTTTATATTATTCCGGTTTAAATTACGAAGATGCAGAAGGAAAGATCCCAAAATTGACGGGTAAATATCACCCCGACAGAGAAATTTTGATCGAGGATATTAAGAAATTATTGAAGTAAAGGTAGGAAGTTAGATGTAGGAAGAGGGAAGTTGTAACAGTTAGTATATAACTTCCAGCCTCCAGCTCCCAGCTTCCAGCCAAATATAAACCATAAAACAAAACGTTATGAAGATTATGAAAATAGCTGCTCTAAGTGCAGTTTTTGCGGCGCAGTTTGCGTTTGCACAGTTTAAGCAGACGCCTTTACCGTATGCATACAATGCGTTGGAAGGTTCTATCGATGCACAAACAATGGAGATTCACTATTCAAAACATGCAGCAGCGTATGTGGCTAATTTGAATAAAGCAATTGCGGGAACTCCACAGGAAAAACAAACCTTATTTCAGATTCTTTCTCAGGTTTCGAAATCTACTCCTGCTGTAAGAAACAATGCGGGTGGACATTACAACCATGAGCTTTTCTGGACAATGCTTACGCCTGAAAAAAATACACAGCCTTCAGCAAAATTAGCGAAAGCAATTACTGAAAGCTTCGGAAGTATGGATGCATTCAAAGAAAAAATGGGTAAGGCGGGAGCAGACCGTTTTGGTTCTGGATGGGCTTGGCTTTCTGTAGATAAAAACGGAAAATTATTCGTTTCTTCAACGCCAAATCAGGATAATCCTTTAATGGATGTTGTCGAAGAAAAAGGAACTCCAATCTTAGGAATTGATGTTTGGGAGCATGCTTATTATTTGAAATATCAAAACAAAAGAGCAGATTATCTTTCCGCGATTTGGAATGTGCTTAATTGGAAATCAGTAAGCCAAAGATATGAAGATGCAATAAGCAAGAAATAATTCATGAACTTAATTTGCAGCATATTTCTCACTTTATTTGTGGTATTCAGACCTCTGGTGCCATTGGTGGAGTATGCTGTAAATTATGATTATATCGCGAATGTTCTATGTATCAACAAAAGTAAACCCGAGCTTCACTGTAACGGAAAATGTTACCTAAGCAAAGAGCTTGCAAAAACCAATGATACCGATTCTTCGCCTTTAAACAAAACAAAAAATTCAGGACAGAAATTATTGGATATTTACATTCTTCCTGAAATTGCAGAAATTCAAAACACTGAGAAAATATCTCTCTTTGACTTCAAGTTTTCGTACAAAGCAGACTATTCTTTTCTGTTTTTACCCTCTATTTTCAGACCACCGGTTTTTAGTATATAATTTTAACTTTTTGGGCGATCCCCTTTCCCTGGCTTTTCCAGCCGCTTGGGTCGGGCTGTCCGCTCATATCTTTTTTTAGATCCTTCCTTACGTCAGAATCTAAAAAAAGGATAACCGCTTCCATCCCTATCGCGATGGGCGTATCAACATATTATATCACTAAAAAAAAATCAACAATGAAAATTTATAAATTTTTATCATTATTCTGTATTGCTACTTTATTCACTTTAAGCTCTTGTCGAAATAATGACGAAGACGATTCAATCAATGAAACACCGGGAAATCTTCAGATAAAATTTGAAAATGGGTTTAATAATCTGGGAGATATTGTTTTAAATCAAACTATTCAAACCTCTTCACAAGGACAAAAGCATCAGTTTTCTAATCTAAAGTATGTGGTGAGCAACATTAGTTTATTCGATGAAAACGGAAACGAGTTTAAATACAATGAAAATAATCCTGACAAAGGTGCTTTCATCGTAGATCAAGCCGACGCAGTAGCCGGAATTATTTATCTCAACCTAAATGAAATTCCAAAAAACAATTATAAAAAAATAAAGTTCGGATTGGGAATCAGTCAAAATGCTTATCTGTTGGGACAAGACGGGCAGGCAGAATTCTGGAATAAAGCCAAACAGAAAGGAATGTCGTGGTCTTGGGCAGCCGGTTATGTTTTCGTAAAACTGGAAGGGAAATATGGAACAAGTTCTCCTACTACAGAATTTATGAATCACACCGGAAACATGGGAAATACCACAGCCAATAATACTCCAGATCTTTACCGAGAAGTTACGTTGAATCTTCCGACTACGGCAAGAGTTACGAGTACAATTACGCCTTCCATCCACATTTTGGCCGATCTTAATCAATATCTGAGCGGAGAAACGCCACTTACTTTGACTTCTATCAATGACATGATGATGGGCTCTAGTCAGCATTTGGTGAGCGTAACCAATAACTTAACGAAGATGTTTAAAGTAGATCACGTTCACAATGATTAAAATAATAAAAACGAGATTGGTTCTTTTTTCTTTTCTACTAAGTATTGTATCATGTTCTGATGAGGTAATTGAGCCGCTGGAAAAAGACGAAGCCTACAATCTTGAATTTCCGTCCTATTTTTCTGAAATGACTTTCGATCAATCTGGAAATCCTATTACCAAAAATGGGGTAGAGTTGGGACGAAAATTATTCTATGAAGGCAGACTTTCACGAAATAATACCATCTCATGTGGCTTCTGTCATATTCAGGAAAATGCATTTACCCATCACGGTCATACTGTAAGTCATGGCGTTGATGATCGAATAGGAATCAGAAATGCTCCGCCGATTCAAAACATGGCATTTTTAAAACGATATATGTGGGATGGAGTCATTCATAATTTAAATGAACAGCCAATAATTCCAATAACCAACGAAGATGAAATGGATAGTTCAATGCCTGAGGTTATTTCAAAATTAAGTGCAGATTCGAAATATAAGAAATTATTTAAGTCTGCTTATGGCGATGAAAGTATCACAGGGGAAAGGGTTTTGAAAGCATTGTCACAATTTATGGCGACAATGATCTCGGCAGATTCGAAATATGACAGATTTAAACAGGGAAAAGAAAATTTTACATCAGAAGAAACGCAGGGGATGAATTTATTTCAGCATAAATGTGCCTCATGCCACAGCGGAGAATTATTTACAGATGAAAGTTTCAGAAATACAGGAATGTATTACAATACGCAATTCAAAGACGCGGGACGATATCGGGTAACGCTTGATCAAAATGATTGGATGAAATTTCGCGTTCCAAGTTTACGAAATATCGAATATACCGCACCTTACATGCATGACGGGAGATTTTACACCTTAAATGCAGTACTTAATTTCTATTCAGATAATGTGGAAGACAACCCCAATCTTGATCCTCAATTAAAACAAAACGGTCATATCGGAATTGCAATGAATGATCAGGAGAAGCAGTTTATTATTGCCTTTCTAAAAACATTGTCTGATAAGAACTTCATTTCAAATCCAAAATTTGCTGAATAAATTTAAAGTAAACATGAAAAGAATAATTTTAATCATAAGCTTGATTTTATGTAATTTATTTCAGGCTAAAACAATCGGCGACAGTCTTTATATTCCTACTGATTTTCATGCAATGGTTTTTGATGATTGTGATGCCTGTGGATGTGCTGCAGGAAATGGTTCTTCTGGTTTTGAGTCTTTATTGAATCCACAATTTATAGGAATTAAATATTTTGCACAGCATTATAAAGCAAAAGAAAACTTATTTGTAAAGGATTTAACGCAGGATCAATACTTCAATACCATTCAGCTTTGGGGAAAGATTCCTTTAACTAAAAAGCTAAGTGTGTATGCGAGTTTACCATTTCATTTTCATGAAAAGAAAACAATGCAGGGTGATATTAAGATCAATGGAATTGGAGATTTGAACTTGATGGGAATCTATCAGTTGATCAATTCAAAAGATAATATTCATCAATTAAACGGAGGAGTTGGAGTGAAAGTTCCCTTAGGAAAGTTTGACGAGAAAGGAATCACAGGCGTTAATCCGAGTTTTCAGCTGGGAACAGGAAGCTGGGATTATCAGATGGTTTTGAATTACAAATTTCAGAAAAATAAAGTTGCTGTTCTTTTAAACACAGATTATACCATTAAAACAGAGAACAAAAAGCATTATGATTTTGGAAACCAATGGAATTATTCTGCCACCGGATTCTATCAACTTATTGCCAATGAAAAAGTTATTTTTTCAGGAAAAGCCGGAATGCAGGGAGAAGTATACGACAGAAATAAACAATTTCGTGAAGATCTGCCCAATACCGCAGGAAGTGCTTTGTACGGAAAATTGGGCTTTGAAGCCTCTTATAAAAAGTTTAGTTTGGGAAGTGAAGTGATGCTTCCTGCCTATTCTAATTTGGCAGGAGGAGATATTGAAGCGAAATCCCGATTGAGTGTTTTTATCAACTTTGGAATTTAACATAATTATTTACATCCCGTTAAAATTTTAACGGGATGTTTTTGTTATTTAATTGAGAATCATTTGATTAATCAAAATATTGTATCTGCCGATAATTTTCTATCTTTGCCGAAATCTGGTGAGCCCTAAAAAGCGCTTAAAAGGGAATTCGGTGTAAATCCGGAACAGACCCGCTGCTGTAAGCTCCACAAAAAAGTTTTTGAAAATTATATCCACTGTTTTTTTAATGGGAAGGATTTCAAAAATGGAGTAAGTCAGAAGACCTGCCAGAAGATTTAACGTTTGACGCTTTCGTGGAATAAAGCTTAGGACAACAATGATTCTGTGCAGTTATCGCTGTGCTTTTCATTGCTGCTTTCTTATATCCATTAGCGTTATTATTTTCAAAGAGCTAATGGTATCAAAATTTACTTCCGGACTTCATAAAGTTATTATCACAATTTTTGTGCTAATGGCTCAATTATACTTTTCTCAAACCAGAAAAGACAGTATAAAAGAGAAATCGATCAAGGCTGTTAATATTTACAAAAAGAATTTTAAAGAGATTCTTCCTGCGCAGACCCTTTCGGGAGAACAATTAGAAAGACTGAACAGTCAGTCGGTTGCAGATGCATTGCGTTATTTTTCCGGAGTTCAGATTAAAGATTACGGTGGAATTGGCGGAATGAAAACCATCAATATCCGAAGTTTGGGAAGTCAGCATGTAGGAGTTTTCTATGATGGAATTCAGCTAGGAAATGCACAAAACGGATTAGTGGATCTTGGCCGTTTTTCGTTAGATGATATTGAGGAAATTTCACTGTATAACGGACAAAAAAGTGAAATTTTTCAACCTGCAAAGGATTTTGGATCGTCAGGTTCAATTTATCTTCAGCCTAAAACTCCAAGTTTTAAAGGAAATCAGAAAACAAACTTCGTTGTCAGATTAAAAAACAGTTCTATCGATCTTTTTAATCCGTCATTTCGTTTAGAACAGAAAATTTCGGATAAAGTTTCTGCAAGTTTTAGTTCAGAATTTATTCAGAGTGATGGTGTTTATAAATATAGATATTCGCGGAAATATCCTGACGGAGCAGTTGCTTATGATACGATTTTTAAAAGATTTGATTCTGATATTAAAGCAAAGCGTTTTGAAACCAGCGTTAACGGAATTTTAAATAACGGAAGCTGGAATGTAAGAGGTTATGGCTATTTATCAAACCGAGGAATTCCCGGAGCTATTGTAAACAACCGTTTTGATGCGAGAGGACAAAGAATGGTTGATGAAAATTATTTCGTTCAGGCTAATTTCAGAAAAAAGATCTTTCCAAAATTTGAAACACAGTTCAAAGCTAAATTTGCATACGATTATACTAAATATGTAGATACGGTTTCTTCAATTAAGATTCAGAATCAGTATACCCAGAAGGAGTTATATCTTTCATCGTCCAATTTGTATTCTATTACGCCAAATTGGGATGTGAGTGCGAGCGTAGATTTTCAGTATAATACGCTGGATGCCGATTTAAGGCAGTTTTCTTATCCCACCCGTTATACTTCGCTTGTGGCTTTTGCAACAACTTATCAATGGAACAGGTTTAAATTTTTAGGAAGTGTTTTAGGTACTTTTATTCATGAAGAAGTAGAACTTAACACCAAAGCTCCCGACAAAACAGAATGGACGCCGGCCGCATTTTTAAGCTATCAGCCTTTTGATTCTAAAGATTTTACCTTGCGTGGTTTCTATAAACGTATTTTCAGGATGCCTACTTTCAATGATCTGTATTACACATTAATCGGAAGCTCTTCTTTAAGACCCGAATTTACGGAGCAATACGATCTAGGTTTTACCTATCAAAAATTTTACGATAATAATAACTTCTTTAAAGGTTTTTATGTAAAAGTAGACGGGTACTTCAATCAGGTGAAGGATAAAATTATTGCTTCTCCTAATGGAAGTATGTTCCGATGGACGATGCAGAATCTTGATTATGTTGAAATTTTGGGTGCAGATGTCAATATTCAGGCAGAATTGCAGGTCGGAAAAGTAAAAATCAAACCATTATTAAGCTATACTTATCAAAGTGCAAGAGATTTTTCCGACAGGGAAGAGTCTTTCTTTGGAGATCAGATTCCATACACACCTTGGCACAGCGGAACATTTACTTTAATGGCGGATTATAAAAATTGGGCTTTCAATTACAGTTTCATTTATGTAGGAGAGCGTTACGACATCAATCAAAACAATATCGCGGTTAATCATATACAGCCTTGGTATACGCACGATCTATCGATACAGAAAAAATTCAATTGGAAATCTCATCAGTTTAAAGCAAGTTTTGAAGTAAATAATGCTCTGAACCAATACTACGAAGTTGTCTTAAGTTACCCGATGCCGGGAAGATTTTTTAAACTTATTCTAAGTTATACATTATGAAAAAATTAAACTTTTCTCTGCTGTTGTTTGTATTTGTCTTTCTGGTTTCATGCCGTACAGACGAATATATCATTCTTGAAGAGCGGGAAAATCTGGCTCAGCCGGAAAATACTGCGATCAAAGGTTTTTATCTTTTGAATGAAGGAAATATGGGAACCAATAAAGCCACACTAGATTTCTTTGATTATACAACAGGAACTTACCGCAGGAATATCTATGGAGAGATCAATCCGACTGTCGTAAAGGAATTGGGAGATGTTGGAAATGATATTCAGATCTATGGCGGTAAAATGTACGCAGTCATCAATGTTTCCAATAAAATTGAAGTGCTGGATGCTAAAACGGCAAAACGTATCAAAACCATTCAATTAGAAAACTGCAGATACATCACTTTTAAAAACGGAAAAGCCTACGCGTCAAGCTATGCAGGGCCTGTTTCCCTTGATCCTAATGCGCCTTTGGGTAAAGTCGCGGAGATCGATACGGTTTCCCTTTCCATTCAAAGAGAAGTGACGGTTGGATATCAGCCCGAAGAAATGGAAATTATAGGAAATCAACTTTTTGTAGCCAATTCCGGAGGGTATAAATATCCCAATTATGACAGAACCGTTTCTGTGGTTGATCTTACAACATTTAAAGAAACCAAGAAAATAGATGTTGCGATTAATCTTCATCACATCAAAAAAGATAATTACGGCGATTTGTATGTGACTTCAAGAGGTGATTATTATACAATTTCGTCGAGTTTGTATTTAGTTGATCCTGTCACAGGAATGGTGAAGAAAGATTTTCATATCGGAATAAGTGAAATGACGATCGTTAATGATAAACTCTATTATTACGGAAATGAATTCAATTACAACACCCATACTTACAAGAAATCTTTCGGAATTATTGATGTTAAAACAGAGCAGATCATTTCGAATAAAGTGATCGATCAGGAATATGTTGATCTAATAAAAACACCTTATGGAATTGCCGTAAACCCAATCACAGAAGATATTTACATTACAGACGCGAGAAATTATGTTTCCACAGGATTTGTGTATTGTTTTGATAAAAACGGACATTTCAAATGGAAAACCGAAGGCGGAAATATTCCCGCGCATTTCACTTTTTTATATAAATAAATTACCCAAAATATGGATAAAAATATTTTTAAAATTTTAAAAACCACATTCTTTGCTTTTCTTCTTATTGGAATTATAGGTTGTAAAAGTGATAATGATGAAGAGGTAAATAATGACAATTCTTCTTTTGAAGGGTTGAAAGAAAACTATACGATTGATCGTTTCAAAGTTTTAAACATTACCCCGAAATTAAATGGAAAACTAACATGGAGCATCAATGATTCTATTATTTCTGAAAATTCTGAATTGGATTTTATCAGTCCTGTTGTAAAAACGTATCCTTTAAAATTGAAAGTTGAGAACAATGGAACGGTAAAAACATATACTTCCTCAATCTCAGTCAATCACGAAGCGGGAACTTACAGTAAATATATTTCTAATGTATTTGATTTTCGTCCGGCTGTAGGGCAGTTTATCAACGAAATTCCTGAATATCTCTCAGGAAATACAGCAAACGACATGATCCAAAAAGCCAAAGAATCTTTGGTTGGAGGTAATTCTACAATGGTTACGCTTGGAGGTTATGGAGGTTATGTTGTTTTTGGTTTTGATCATACGATCCCGAATATGAATGGAAGAGATTTTAAGGTTCTTGGAAATGCTTTCTTCGGAAATGAAGCCAATCAGCCCCGTTCTGGATCTTGTGAACCTGGAATTATCATGGTGGCCTACGACAGAAACAAAAACGGAAAACCCGATGACAACGAATGGTACGAGATCGCCGGAAGCGAATATTTTAAAAATACAACCGCTAAAAACTATAGCATCACTTATTTCAAACCCAACGAAAACAAGCCACCTGTTCCCGGAACTGAATTTTGGCAGACTGATGTTGAGTATATTAAATGGCAGGACACTCTTGGGAATGTAGGATTTAAAACAAGAAACACCTTCCATGCACAAAGTTATTATCCTTTGTGGATCAATGATACCTCTTACAGTTTTACAGGAACCAGACTTCAGGGTAATTTTTACGATCAAAGCGGAACAGGAGCTTATTGGGTAGGGAAGTCCTATGATTTCGGATATGCAGATAATGCTCCGAATAATGATGAAGCATCCAATATTGATATTTCCTGGGCAGTTGACCAAAACGGTAATTATGTAAAACTTCCCGGGGTAGATTTTGTGAAAGTGTATACAGGAACCAATCAGGAAGCAGGTTGGCTTGGAGAAGTTTCTACGGAGGTTGCCGGAGCTTACGATTTACATTTAAATTAAAAAATTTAACAATAAAATATTTAAACTAATTAAAAATGAAAAAGTTTTATCTTTTAACGATACTTTTTCTGTTTGCATGTTTTACGAATGCGCAGGTAAAAGTTCAGGGAGTGCCCCGAAATGATATTCAGCAGAATATTTCGACTCAAAATCAGACAAACAATACTACTTTAACGTTTGCTGATGTTCAATATTGGGTTGGAACAGGTTCTAATCAGGCTGCTTTTGTGGTACAATGGAACGACAGCAAAAATCCTGATGCCTTAGTTTGGGGTTTCAAATGGGATGGAAACGCGACAGGTGAAGATATGTTGAAAGCGATTGCAAAAGCAGATCACAGATTTTATACTTTGTTGTATCAGGGAACTCAGTTTGGTTCGGCAATCGGTGGACTTGGTTTTGATCTAAATGGTGCAAACACAAACGCTCTTTACAAAAACGGAAACGTTACTTATCCTTATTACCCTGTTGACGGAATTGTAAACACGACAGCTTACGATTTTGATGACTATACCGCTGCAGATGCTGCAGATCACTGGTCTTCAGGATGGACAACCAACGGATATTGGTCATATTGGGTAAAAGATCCTACTGATGCAGATTTCGGATACTCAGGAGTTGGAGCTTCAACCCGTGCTTTAGTAAACGGATCTTGGGATGTTTGGAATTTTAATGCAGGATTTTCAGATTTCCCTATTTCTTCAACAATGACTGCGGTTTCACCATATATTTCTTCAACTAACTTCACCAACGGATATTTTATCGTGAATGAAGAATGGTTCGGTCACACGAATGGTTCTGTAAATTTTGTTGATAACAATGGAAACGTTAATTACCGTGTGTACAGCAATGCTAATAACAATCAGGCTTTTGGAGCAACGACTCAGTACGGAACAATTTACGGGGATAAATTTTACTTCATCTCAAAACAGGCTGCTGACGGTGGAGATACTCAATACACACCTGGAGGAAGATTAGTTGTTGCGAATACTTCAACAATGCAGAAAATTGCTGGATTTAATAATATCGGCGGAGGAGACGGAAGATCTTTTGTTGGTGTGAATGAACACAAAGGATATATCGGAGCTTCTAACGGAATTTATATATTTGATATTGATAATTTAGCGGTTGGAAGTTTAATTCCTACAACCGGAGGAGGAAGCCAATATGCAGGACAGATCGGAAACATGATCCGTACTTCACAATATGTTTTTGCAGTAAAACAGGCTGCGGGAATTTTAGTTATCAATCCTAATACAGATACGGTTGTGGCTACCATTGCAGGTTCTTTCCATTCTATTGTTCAGGCTAAAGACGGAAGTATCTGGACGGTTCAGGATCAAAAAGTGGTAAATATCAATCCTGTGACTTTTGCGAAAACAGAATATGCAATCCCGACAACAAAATACATCGGAGCTTGGGGAGCTTGGAATGCGGGAAGCTTTACGGCAAGTAATCAACAAAATGCTTTATACTGGATCAATTCTATCAACAGTTTTGCTTCAGGAACTCAGATCGTGAAATTTGATGTTAATACAAAAACTTTTAACGAAAATTTTGCAGCAATTCCGGGACAAACAGGAACTTACAAACAAATTCCTTACGGAGCTGCTTTACGTGTAAATCCTGTTACAGACGAGATTATTTTAAATACTACAGAAAGCGGTTATGGTGCTCATTACCAGAAAAACTGGATTCATACATTTAATAATACAGGAACTTTAACCAACACAAAAGTTTTAAACGATTACTATTGGTTCCCAGCGATCACGGTTTTCCCTGATACTACGAACCCTGTGCTGAGCAATACTTTCCCGTCTCAGGTTTCTGTGAACGGAACATCTACAATTGATTTGAAAACTGTAATTTCTGATGGTGATAACTTAGCTGCGGCTATTGTTAAATCTATCAAATCAAACAGTAATTCAGCGGTAGTTTCTGCGGTGATCAACGCTAATGAAGAGTTGGTTCTTACGCCTCAAGGTTCAGGAACGGCTGATATTGTGTTAAGTTTTAATTCAAATGGTAAAGTTGTTGAGAAGACACTTGTCGTGAATGCTACTAATTCTACTTTGGCAACTGCTGAGGTTAAGAAGCTTCAATTCGCTATTTATCCAAACCCAACAACAGATGTTTTGAATATTAAAACTCAGGATAAAATTACCAATGCTGTAATTTTTGATCTTTCAGGTAAGATGATCAATGCACAGATTAATAATGGACAAATCAACGTAAGTTCTCTTACAAAGGGAATGTATATCTTAAAAGTAGTAACTGATAAAGCAGTTTATCAACAGAAATTTATTAAGAACTAATTACAGTTCAGAAAGAATTTTATTTTTAATAATTAGATAACGAAACCCTTTACTATTGCAGTAAAGGGTTTTTTATTTTTAGCTTAAATTTTTATTTTTTAAATTAAAAAACGAGAAAATATCCATCTTCTTTGTCATTCCGGAGGAATCTAGACATAGCTTGTGAAAATTATTCTGTTAATTACTTTGTTGAGATTCCTCCGGAATGACAAACTACATGAATAATAAAGATTTAATTATTAAAATTTATTTACTCTTTTTCGTTCCTTGAATATTCGGTAAAAGAGCGGTGATGATTCCCATCAAAGGTAAAAATGCACAGATTTTAAATACATATTCAATACTTGTATCATCGGCTACTGCACCTAAAACGGCAGAACCAATTCCACCCATTCCGAACATGAACCCGAAAAATAATCCGGCAACCAAACCAATTTTATCAGGCATAAGATCCGTTGCGTATACTAAAATAGCTGAAAATGCGGAGGCGATGATCAATCCGATGATAACGGCAAATGCAATTGTCCATACTAAAGAAAGATAAGGAAGACAAAGCGTAAACGGAGCAGCACCTAAAATTGAAATCCAGATAATTTTCTTTCTTCCATATTTATCACCCAATTTTCCGCCTAAAATAGTTCCGACCGCAACTGCTGCAAGAAACATAAATAAGTACAATTGAGAATCTTTTACAGAAATATGAAATTTATCGATCAGGAAGAAGGTAAAATAATTCGTCATTGAAGCCAGATAAATGTATTTTGAAAACACCAAAGCCAATAAAATACTCACGGAAAAGATTACTTTTTTTCTTGATAACTGAATATTAACAACCAAGTCTTTATGTTTTGCTGTTTTTTTGAAGGCTAATCTTTCAGCATACCAGTTTCCGATTCTCCATAAAAGAATAATTCCGATAAAAGCGGCGATGGCAAATAATCCAACATATCCCTGACCTAAAGGAAGCACAATAAGCGCAACCAACAACGGACCGATCGCACTTCCGGAATTACCTCCTACCTGAAAAATAGATTGAGCAAGTCCTTTTTGTCCGCCCGAAGCGAGTTGAGCTACCCTTGAAGCTTCTGGATGAAATATCGATGAACCCATTCCGATCAAAGCAACGGAGATTAGAATGACATAATACTGATGAGCCGATGCCAAAAGTAAAAGCCCTGCCATTGATAATCCCATTCCGATGGCTAAAGATCTTGGATTTGGCTTTTTATCGGTGTAAATTCCGACAAATGGCTGTAAAATTGAGGCTGTAAGTTGAAATACCAAAGTAATTATCCCAATCTGCGAAAATGATAAGCTAAACTCGCCTTTTAGAATTGGATATAATGATGGGATGGTAGATTGGATCAGGTCATTTAAAAAATGCGAAAAACTGATCATAAATAAGATTGGATAAACAATTTTGTTCGTGTCAATTGTTTTAGTCTGTATGTTATCCATAGAGTGGTTGTTTTAAATTCATCTTGTCATCTGATGAATTTTGTTGTGATTTTAATGATTTATTTGATTCCTAATATAATTTTTCAACAATTTTTTGAGCAATAAGAGCTGCTTTCTCTGGATCTTTACTTTCAATGCTGTTATAAAGTTCTGTATGTATCTTCTGTGAAATTTTAAAAGAATGGGTATTATTGTTATGATTGGTTTCGAAGCTTCTAAGAATATTTTTGCTCGCAATTTTATAGATTTCTTTTAAAAGTGTATTTCCACAAGCTTCAGCAATTGAGACATGAAAGTTAATATCAGCCAGATAACATTCCTGTGCTTTATTTTCCTCAGCAAATTGCTCTCTAAGATCTAAGTAAGCTTTAATTGTTTTTAATTCTTTCTCTGTATGATTGATGGCTGCCTTTGCTGCAATCTTTGAATCCAGAAGAGAACGCACTTCAAGAACTTCTTCAATCTCTGCTTTACTCATTTGAATATCCAATGATTCCTGAATGTTTTTAGAAACTACAAATGTTCCCACACCCTGTTGAACGCTCAATACTCCTTTTATCGATAGAATTTTTATCGCCTCACGAATGCTTGATCGCCCTACACCAAAGATTTTCATAAGCTCTGTTTCGATGGGTAATTTTTCACCGACAGGATATTCTTCATTAAGAATTCCCTCGATCAGTCTTTCCGCTACTTCTTGAGCTAATGTTTTTCTTTGAATTTGCATAGTATATACGTCTTATCATCTGATGATTGCAAAGATAGGCATTTTTATAGTTATGGCAGAATAAATTATGTAAAGAATAGGTTTTAGATATAAAAGCAAAAAAAAGAGACTTTAAAAATAAAGTCTCTTTTGTAGCCCGTAGGGGAGTCGAACCCCTCTTACCAGAATGAAAATCTGAGGTCCTAACCGATAGACGAACGGGCCATCTACCAAACTGTAATTAGATTACAGGGTTAGTATTTTTGTTTTTATAAGTTTCAACTCTTATTTTAATTACCCGGTTAGTAGTAATTAAGTCTTGTAGCCCGTAGGGGAGTCGAACCCCTCTTACCAGAATGAAAATCTGAGGTCCTAACCGATAGACGAACGGGCCAACTATACTGATTAAGCTAGTTTATTAACGTGCTTAGTTAGTTTGCTTTTTAAGTTAGCAGCTTTGTTTTTGTGGATAATATTTTTCTTAGCTAATTTATCCAATAAAGAGATAACTTTTGGCAATTGCTCTACAGCAGCAGCTTTGTCTTCTTCATTTCTTAAAACCTTCAAAGCTGTTCTTGCAGTCTTGTGATAGTATCTGTTACGAACTTTTCTAACTTCGTTTTGTCTTATTCTTTTTAATGCTGATTTATGATTTGCCATATCGTTTAAATGTGAGTGCAAAAATAAAAACTTTTTTGATACCTGCCAAATTATTTTTGACTTTTTTTGAAAATTTTTAATTTTCTTCTGAAAGGTACTTTTTAAGCTTATCTATTGCTTGTTCTATTTTAAAATTTTCTTGTTCTTTATCTATTCTCTTGATAATATTTTCCAACATTATCATTGCGTTGTTCCATTCTCCGGTGTTGTTGGTGAAGGTGAGTCCGTCAATTGTAACTTCCATCGCTCCTCTTTCTCCACTCTTGTAAAGTCTGAAACTTATTTTATCATCCTTGCCTGTTATCCCATCTTCATTGATCTTTAAATCGTAACTTTTTGGGTTAGAGTGGATTTTATTAAAAAGCAACTTGGCTTCTTGTATTTTTAAATCCGGCATGATATAAAATTATTTGTAAATCTTTCCGGAAATACATCCTTCGGATTTAATAAATTAGTATTCATCATTTTGCTTTTTCTTAATTCGGGATCATAGAACATTAGGGATTTAATGTTTTTAACCTATTTTCTCTCATTAAGAATAAATGCGGTTGCAAAATTAAATAAAATTTTTCAATTTTCTCTCATTTTTGCTTACCAGAATACTTTTTTCTGTAGTCTATAGGAGAATCGAACTCCTGTTGCAAGGATGAAAACCTTGAGTCCTAACCACTAGACGAATAGACCAAATTTTGAGGTTGCAAAAGTAGAAATTAACTTTTAAACTTCAAAATTATTTTTTACTATTTATAAACTTTTTGAATGACCGTATTTTTAACTCCTTTAGCTTCAATCTCTTTCTGAAGTTTTACAGCATCCTCTAAAGTGAACAGTTTTCCGTAAGTATAGTAGAAAGTACCGTCTTCTTTGTTTCTTTCAACATCTTTCAGGGTTTGAATGATGAATGAATTGCCATTTAATTTCTCACCTACAAAGACTTCAAGAGTGTAATATCCGGTGCTTAATTTTTGATTAGGCATAAATCCAACCGCAAATGCATTTCTAAATCCTGCATCTTTGGCTGTTCTAAGATTAATATCTTTCACAGAAGCCATGTTGGTAACTCCGTAATAGTATTTGTACTGTCCGTTTTCTTTGATAGGAAGAATGTAATTTAATCCTTTTAGAGCAGGATCGTTATCATTATACTTGGTAGGAGAACTCATTAGTAATATTCTGAAATCGTTCTTTAATGCAACCTCGGCTGGCTTTTCAGGTTCAGGTTTTTTTGTGGTTGAACTGTACGCTCCTCCTGATTTTCTGTCAACCGCTTTTTTATAATCGATGATGGCGGTGTAGATACTCATTGCAATTTCGTCCTGACCTTTTTCTGATGCTAAGTAATGACTTTCCTCAGGATGATTGATAAATCCGGTCTCAATAAGTACCGAAGGCATCGCATTCATACGAAGAACGTGTAAGTTTTTTTGGAAAACCCCTCTTGAGAATCTTTTATCTTTTTCAACAAAATTCCCTTCTACCAATCCGCCTAAAAGAAGACTGGATTCCAAATATTTGCTTTGTTGAAGTTTTAGGGCAATTAATGATTCGGGAGAACTGGCGTCGTAAGAACCAAATGTCTGTTTATCTTTTTCGTCAAGAAAGATCACATCATTCTCTCTTTTTGCAACTTCTAAGTTGGTGTCATTTTGATCGGGTCCCTGAACATAAGTTTCAGTTCCATAAGCTCCGGATCTTTGTGCGGAATTACAGTGTACCGATACAAAAAGATCTGCTTTGCTCCTGTTTGCAAGGTTGGTTCTGTCCGATAAAGAAGGATATTCATCATATTTACGGGTGTAAATTACTTTAAAGTCCTTATTTTTCTCCAGCATATTACCAATTTTTAACACAACGGCTAGGGTAACATCCTTTTCCGCGACTCTTCCGATGTCTGCGTAGTTTCTATTGGCTCCATGGTCACTTCCCCCGTGTCCGGCATCTAAAACGATGGTAAATTTCTTCTGTGAAAAAATAAAATTACAGACCAGTATTAGGAGAAATGATAAAATTATTTTAAAATTTTGTTTGTGCATCTTACAGTTTTAAAAATTATATTAATTTTGAGCCTGAATTATATACATTATAAATATATACAAAAATTGGTCAAAACCGTCTTCAAAAATATATTACAAATTTCAATTATCCTAATTTTTAACAGTTTTTTAGCACAGCAAACGTCTGAAAAATTGCCTAAAAATGCGGTTAATGATACTATTTCCAAAAAGGATACCATTGTTGTAAAAAAAGAGTCTTTAGAAGATATTCTTCAGACTAAAGCAGATAATATCCGTAGAGACTTCCCTAAAAAGATGATTTACCTGAACAAAAAAGCTCAGGTGAAGTATCAGGATATGCAGATTGATGCAGATTATATCTCCATAGATGAGCAAAAAAGTCTAATGTATGCCAGAGGTAAACAGGATTCTTTAGGAAAAATTATCGAGCCTGTAATTACAACTCAGGCTGGGAAAAAATATGAGACCGACGAGTTTCAATATAATACCAAAACTAAGCAGGCAATTGCTTTTAATGCCCGAACTGAAGAAAGTGAAGGGGTAATTATCGCTAAAAAGACAAAGAAATATAACGATTCTGTCTTTGCAATGAAAAATGCACTGTATACAACCGATGAGTATTTTATCAAGAAAAAAGATACGGCGGCGGATTATCACATGCTTGCTTCCAATATCAAATTAATTAAAACTAAAGAAAAGTCTCAGATCATAACGGGGCCGATTCAATTATATATTGAAAGGGTTCCGACACCTTTGATTATGCCGTTTGCTATTTTGCCTTTTTCTGATAAAAGATCAGCAGGTATTCTAATCCCGAGTTTTGGGGAAAGGCAGGATGTAGGTTTCTTTTTAAATGGAATAGGATATTATCAACCGATTGGAGAGCATTTTGACCTTAAAGTTCTTGCAGATATTTATACAAAAGGGAGCTGGAATTTAAGACCTGAAATGAATTATCTGAAGAAATACCGCTACTCCGGAAATTTCTCTGCAGATATCGGAACGATGGTGAGAGGAATCAAAGGTCTTGATGATTATAATAAAAACAGTACCTACAGAATTGCGTGGAGACATACTCAGGATACGAAAGCAAATCCTTTCTTAACGTTCTCTGCATCAGTAGATATTGTAAGTACTAAATTTTATAACAATACACTGAATAACAATTATATTTTAAATCAGAATGTATTAAACACTCAGCAAAACTCAACCGTAACCATTACAAAAAGGTTCTTGAAGTTGCCAATTACGATTACTGGAACGACTTCTTATTCTCAAAATTTTGCAACAGGACAGGCGGATTTACGTTTGCCTCAAATGAACGTTGCGATCAATCAGTTTTATTTATTTAAATCTAAAACAGGGGTAAGACAAGGTTTATTGGAAAATATTACGGTAAATACGGGAATTAATTTAACGAATTTCGTAAGAACAGAAGAAGGAGAGCTTTTCAAAAAAGAAATGTGGGATAAAATGGAGACAGGGCTTAAAAATAATATTGCTCTATCAACAAACACTACTCTTGCAAAATATTTTACCTTCACATTAGGAGCAAATGTTGATAACGCTTTAACAACAAAAACGGTCAATAAATTCTACGATCCTATCGCCAATAAAGACATTACTGAAACAAATAAAGGTATTACCGGATATTCTACATTCTCAACAACAGCAAGTATTCAGACAACGTTGTATGGAATGATGAAGTTTAAAAAAGGTGCTGTCGTAGAAGCTTTAAGACATATGATGACGCCAAGTATCGGGTTTACTTATTCTCCTGATTTTGGAGGTTCGGGCTTTGGATATTATAAAAACTATTACAATGCAACGGGAGCTTTAACGCCTTATTCAATTTTTGAGGGAGGTATAGTTGGAAGTCCTTCGAGCGGATTGGTTGGAGCTTTAGGATTCAATATCGGGAACAATATTGAGATGAAAGTGAAGTCTAAAAGCGATTCTACCGGAGTAAAAAAGATCAAAATATTTGAATCTTTAAACCTTTCCGGAAGTTATAATTTTGCGGCTAACGATCACCCTTGGTCAATTTTTACGATCAACGGACAATCTTCTTTCTTCAATAATAAATTGAATGTAAATACAAGTTTGTCTTTAGATCCATATAAAATCATATATCTTCCGGGACAGGATACTGGAGGTATCAGAACAGAGGAATTTGGTCATTTTAGTGTGCAAGGATTTAATGTTCAATTGTCTTATCCTTTAAGCAGTGAGATTTTTGGAGAAAAAACAGATTACGCTAAAAAATATAAATCAAAAGGAGAAATAAGAAATGAGAATTATTATTTTGATGATGATAATTACGCTCGTTTCGATCAGGCATGGACATTGAATGTGAATGCAAACTATGCCTATACAAAAACTTCAGGAAATAGAATTCCTACAAGAATGGCATCGGTGGGATTAGACGGTAGTCTTAAATTGACTCCTTTCTGGAACATCAACGGAAGTACCCACTACGACATGGTAACGAAAGAATTGGCGTATACGAGAATTGGTTTCTCAAGAGATCAGCGAAGTTTTACCATTAACTTTAACTGGGTTCCTTTCGGACAGTATAAAGTGTATGACTTTTTTATTGGTATAAAAGCTAATATTTTAAGTGATGCATTGAAATATAAAGACAGAAGTTTCACGCAGCCAAACTCACCTTTCTAAATATCATATTGATATTTGAATATAAATTTTATATTTGCACCCAAAATAAATTCTAATGAAATCACTGTTGACTGAATTTTCTAACAGACCAATACAAGAAGCAGTGATTGCATATGACCTTAGAAAAAATTAAGTACCTACATATGAAAAAAGTAATCAACACAGTGAATGCACCTGCAGCTATCGGACCTTACTCTCAGGCAAATCTTGCCAACGGAGTATTATATATTTCTGGTCAGATCCCTGTAGATCCTGCAACTGGTAAATTGGTAGAAGGAATTGAAAAAGAAACGCACCAGGTAATGAAAAATCTTGAAGCTATTCTTACTGAAGCTGGAATGACGTTCAAAAACGTTGTAAAAGCGAGTATTTTCCTTAAAAGTATGGATGATTTCGCAGTAATGAACGATATTTATGCGTCTTATTTGGATGCAGAGAGCTTTCCGGCTCGTGAAACTGTGCAGGTTTCTTGCTTGCCTAAAAATGTTGACATTGAAATTTCTATGATCGCACACCAGGATTAATGAGCTTTATAAGAAATACATTTGCGGTTTTGGTGGGTCTCGTTATCGCGGGGCTTATTATTACTCTTGGTATAAGAGTTTTTCCGCAATGGGTTACTTTTGAAGCATTTGCTCCGTTTGAGCATTGGCAGAGGTTTCTTTACAGTATGAAAGATGATGAGGCTTTCTTTGGCTTCCTTTTGTTTATTTCCGGATTAGGGAGTACTTTTGGAGGGGTGGCGACTGCAATCATCGTGAAGTATGCTAAAGTGGCTTATGCTATCCTTATTGGCTTTATTATGTTGTTTATAGCCATGTTGGATGTTATTATTTTTCCTTATCATCCTACGTTTTATAAAATATCTATTTTCCTTACGTTTTTCCCTTTCGCTTGGATCGGAGGTAAGATTGTAGAAGTTATTTATGAACGGAAGAAGAAAAGAAGGATTGCCGAGAAAATGAACAATAAATCATAAATAAAAAAACCGCTACAAATTCTGTAGCGGTTTTTCTTTGATATGAAAATGTTTAGTTTTAATTTTTATTAAGGCATTTTGAAACCTTTAGTATAAATTCTTCCGTATTCATCTACAAATTTTACCTGTACGTTTCCTTGGTATTTGTCTAATACTTTTTCAACGTCTTTTTGAGAGTTTACAGGTTTACCGTTGATTTCTACTACGATGTAATTATCTACGATTCCGATCTTGGCCATTTCGCTGCCTTCTGATACGTTTTTAGCAACAACACCGCTCGTCAATCCATAATCTGTTTTAAATCTTTCGCTTAATGGTTCAAAATCTGCTCCGATTTTTTCTCCTATACTTAAATCAGCCTTTGTTCTTGTAGAAGTTCCGCCTTTTTGATCTTTCAAGGTTACGGTTGTCATATTTTCTTTACCATTTCTTAGGTAAGCAACCTGTACTTTATCACCAGGACGTTTGCTTCCGATAGCGATAGATAAGTCTGCGAAATCTGTAACATCAGAGTTGTCAATCTTAGTAATAACATCACCAATTTTCAGACCTGCATCTTCTGCACCGCTGCTGTCTCCGAATCCTGTAACATAAACTCCTGAACCAGACTTGATGTTAGTCTTTTTCTGCTTGTTATAAGCCTGAACCTGCATGTCATCAGAAAGATCTAGAGACTGTACTCCAAGGAATCCTCTTTGTACGATTCCGAATTTCTTGATGTCTTCAACAATTTTTCTAGCCAAATTAGCCGGAACAGCAAATCCGTATCCTTGATAATATCCTGTCGTAGATTGGATTGCAGAGTTGATACCAATAAGTTCTCCATTTGTATTAACCAAAGCTCCTCCTGAGTTTCCTGGGTTGATGGCAGCATCCGTTTGAATAAAACTTTCAATTGGATTAGCAGCTTTTCCCTGACCTCCTAAGATTCCGATTCCTCTTCCTTTAGCAGAAATAATACCTGCAGTAACGGTTGAGTTCAATCCAAGTGGGTTACCTACGGCAAGAGCCCATTGTCCAACTTCAATATTATCAGAATTTGCGAAATTTAAATAGGGTAATCCCTTTTCTTCAATTTTTAATAATGAAATATCTGTATTCGGATCTGTTCCTACTAATGTTGCGATGTAAGATTTTTTGTTACTTAAAACAACTTCTAATTTATTGGCGCCTGCTACAACGTGGTTGTTGGAAATAATATATCCGTCCGGCGAAATAATTACTCCTGAACCCATTCCTGAAGGCATATTATCAGGTGCTTGTTGCTGTGGCTTTTGTCTTTGCTGACCTTGACCTCTTCCTCCTCCGAAAGGATCACCAAAAAAGAAATCAAACAGATCCTGTTCAGATGCTCTTCCTCCTGAAGCTGCTCTGTTTTGATAATTCTTAATAGTTACCACAGCCGGAACCGTAGTTTTTGCAGCTTTTACGAAATCGTCACCTACAGCGCCAGTATTCATCCCGGCAAACGAAACATTTGAGGCAGATTTAAAATAACCTTGGTCCTCATTATTAGAATTGTGACCGAAATATTGTATTGTGCCAACGGTAGTAGCTCCTGAGATAACTCCTACTACGGCAAATGGTAATAGTTTTTTTAAAGTACTCTTCATTGTATATCTTCTTTTAATTTTATGTTCTACAGTAAACAAATTTAATGCTAAATAGGTATGCGATTAGTATGATATGTTTCAATTTTAACTAAAATTTAACAGGAATAGCAATAATTTATGTGTTATGTCATAATTATAAAGGTCAATTAACAAAACTTAAAATTATATTAAAGGACAATCTGACATAATATAGATGTCAGAATGGTCATAAAGGTTAAATTTTGAATTAAGATTTTATCTGAAGTCAGCATCCTTGTCAAGCTTTTATGACTAAAAACGAACAACCAAAAACCATCAACTAGCAACCAATTCAAAAAATTCTTATCTTTGCAAAAATATTTTTCTCACTTAAAACGTTTATAGCATGCAACTGTATAACACCTTAAGCGCAGAAGAAAGAGCTCAACTTATTGATGAAGCTGGTAAGGAACGTCTTACATTGTCTTTCTATGCGTATGCCAAAATTGAAGATCCCAAAAAATTTCGCGACGAATTATTTATAGCCTGGAATGCACTTGATGCATTGGGTCGTATTTATGTTGCCCATGAAGGAATTAATGCTCAGATGAGTGTTCCTGCGGATCAGTTTGAAGCATTTCGCGATACGTTGGAAGTTTATGACTTCATGAAAGGAATCCGTTTGAATGTAGCAGTTGAGCAAGACGACCATTCTTTTTTAAAACTGACAATAAAAGTTAGACATAAAATTGTTGCCGATGGTTTAAATGATGAAACCTTTGATGTGACCAATAAAGGAATTCACTTAAAAGCGCAGGAATTTAATAATTTGCTTGAAGATCCGAATACAATTGTAGTCGATTTTAGGAATCACTACGAAAGTGAAGTAGGACATTTTGAAGGAGCAATTACTCCTGATGTAGAAAATTTCAGAGAAAGTTTACCGATTATCAACGAACAGTTACAGGATTTTAAAGAAGATAAAAACCTGTTGATGTATTGTACAGGCGGAATTCGTTGTGAAAAGGCGAGTGCTTACTTCAAACATCAGGGTTTCAAAAATGTTTTCCAATTAGAGGGCGGAATTATTGAATATACGCGCCAAATCAAAGAAGAAAATATTGAAAGTAAATTTATTGGGAAGAACTTCGTGTTTGATCACCGATTAGGAGAAAGAATTACAGACGATATTATTTCGCAATGTCACCAATGCGGTAAGCCTTGCGACAATCATACGAATTGTGCTAATGATGCCTGTCACTTATTGTTTATTCAATGTGATGAGTGTAAAACTGCGATGGAAAATACATGCTCCACAGAATGTCTGGAAATCATACATTTGCCTAGAGAAGAACAAGTTGCCTTAAGAAAAGGATTGCAGGTTGGAAATAAAGTGTTCAGAAAAGGAAAATCTGAAGCTTTAAAGTTTAAAAATTCCGGAGATTTATCCACTCAAACTTTAGCAAAAGCTACAACAACTGAAACTACAGATATTCGTCAGAAAATTAAGGTTAAAAAGGTACTGATTGGAAAAGGAGAGCATTATTACTCAAAATCAAAAATTGCTCAGTTCTTAATTGAAAATAAAGAGCTTTCAATTGGTGATAAAGTATTAATTTCAGGGCCGACAACTGGTGAGCAAGAAGTTATAATTACTGAAATTTTCGCTAATGGAGGTCCTTGTGATACAGCGAAAGTTGGAGATCAGATTACTTTTGAACTTCCATTTAAAGTTCGTTTATCAGACAAATTATATAAAATTATAGAACCTTCTGAAAAAGCTTAATTAGAATGCTAAAAGCTGAGCTTAGAAAAAAATATATGCAAAAAAGAAAAGCCTTGTCAACTGATGAGGCTTTCTTGTTATCTGAAAATATTTTTGAGAATTTCATTAATTATTTTAAACCTGTTTCGGATCAAAAAGTTCATATTTTTATTCCAATTGAGAAGTTTAAAGAAATTGATACTCAAATATTCATTGATTATTTTTTAAGTAGAAATATCAGAGTTTTTGTACCTAAAATTGTGGATGCAAAATTAATTTCTGTTGAAATTTTTAGAGACACTCAATTTGAAATTAATCATTGGGATATTTCAGAGCCTGTTTCTAATGTAGATTCTAAAGTCTTAGATTTTAATTATGTCATAACTCCTTTGCTGTATTGCGATAAAAAAGGAAATAGAGTAGGCTACGGAAAAGGTTTTTATGATGGTTTCTTTGAAAATCTTTCTCCCGAGACAAAAAAAATCGGAGTTAATTATTTTAACCCCGATGAATTTATTGATGATGCCTGGGAAAATGATATTCCTTTAGACTATTTGGTTACTCCGACGGATGTGCTGTCTTTCTTCAAAGGAGAAGAGTAGAAGTTGAGGAAGTAAAATTTAAATTCTTTTTTAAATTTAATAGGCGTTGACATTAAAATATATTGTGCATTTTTCTCAAATGTTCCCAATGATCTGTTTTTGTCGTCAAAATATTCCACATTAAATTTCGCATAATCCAGCGTATCGTTTTTATAATAATCTTTATAAACGGATAAATTATTCACTTTTACACTTTTTACCTTTAAACTATCCAGTTCACGGAAGAGTTTTTTAAATGTCATGCTATCCGGCTTATGGAAATAACTTCCCATTTGAGAATAAATTACTGTGTCGATCTCTGTATTCTTGTTTCCAGATAAATATAGCGTTGACAAGTCTAAAAGTTCCTGAACCTTTTGCTTGGTAATGAAATTTATTGCCTGTGCGCTGTCCATCTTTACTGCAGGATAGCTCTTTTTATTATTACTGTTTCTAAGTGTTTCCAGATCACTTACTTCTGTTTTTTTATTATTACAGGCAGCGAGAGCAAGAAGCATTATTGCAAAAATTAAAAAATTATTTATTCTTTTCATCTGTACTTGCAATTTTAAATTTTATGGATACTATTTTTCCTTTATCTTTTTTCATTTCGATTACGCTTAGATTTTTAAGAGAAGTAGTAGGAGTTGTTACTAACGTAATATATTTCTGTTTATCTAAGGTTTCAATACCATACGTGGCATTATCGTAAACCTGATAAATAATAGCGTTGTTGCTGATTAGGTTTTCCAGCTGCTTACGTTTCTGCTTAAGAAGTTCAGGATTACCATTGGCATCTTTTACTGAGAAATAATTGACAGCCATTTTATAATCATCAGGCTTCAGCTCTATCATTTCCTCTTCAGGAGCGTTTTCTAAGCTTCTGTTGACCGTTAAATATTCGTAGAATGGTGCTCTGATCTCCATTTTCAAGATTTTATCCTTTGTTGAATATTTAAAACATTCACCAGGTTTTATCCTATAAAGAATTGGGGATTCATTTTCCTTGATTACTTTTATTTCTAAAGTATTGATTACGGAAGTTCCTCTGTCTGCATCGGTAAAACAATATTTATATTCTTTCAGAAAAATTTCATCCTTAAAACCTAGAAGTCCGGTTGCGATCACCAAAATTGATGTTATAAATGCCCAAGCGTTCTTTTTTAAGAAATTCTTCTTGGGTTTTACAGGCTCAAAATCAGATTGGGTTTTTATTTCTTGATTTTGATTAACTATTTGGTTTTCAGTAGTTGATTTTTGTAAATCAATATTTTCTTGCTCGTTTTGAACCGTTTTTTTAGGCTGAATCTTATTATTTGGAAGAATTTGTGAATTTTCAAGTGTTTTTTCTAATTCCTGTATATCTTCTTCACTTAAATCTTCCGTTTCCTGTAACAATTCTCCTGCAAAAAGATGTTGCTTTTTGAATTCATACCATGAGTCGTAACCCGTATAAATACTCAATAAGTTGAGCATATCGATGCGGGGTAATTTGGTAACCGGAGAGTTTTTGAAATAGGTATAAAAAGATTTTTCGCTAATGTTTCCTTTAGCCTTTTTACGAAGATCTTCCTGAAAATATATAATATCTATACCCTTCCATTTTGAAATATCATCATAGGAAGGAGTATATTCTTTCAAATATTGAGCTTGGACATCCTTTTTTAGCTGCTCAAAATGTAATAGATCTAAATCTGTCAATTTTTTAAATATAATTAAATTACTGATTATCAGTTAAGTTTATTTGTAAAACTATTTTACAAAGGTATTACAATTATTTTTCATAAACAACTTTTGTATCTGCTATACCTTTGTCTTGTTCAAATAACAGAACGAAAGAAAATTTTAAAAAACAATATTAACAAAATTAAATTTAATTTATTATGAAAAAGTCATTATTCGTAGCTGCTATCGCTGCAATCTCTCTAGTTGCTTGTAAAAAAACTGAAGCTACTTCTACTGAAGGTACTGCTGATTCTGCTGCTGTAGCTACTACTGATTCAGCTGCTGTTGTTGCTGATTCTGCTGCAACTGTTGTTGATTCTGCTGCTTCTGCTACTGTAGGTGCTGCTAAAGATGCTGCTGCTGCAACTACTGCTGCTGGTGCTGATGCTGCTAAGAAAACAGCTGAAGGTGCTGCTGATGCTGCTAAAGGTGCTGCTGATGCTGCTAAAGGTGCTGCTAAAGACGCTAAAGAAGCTGTTGACGCTGCTAAAAAATAATTTTAGCCTCAACCTAAAAATAAAAGAACCGGTTCACCTAGTGAATCGGTTTTTTTATGCTTTATATTTTAAAAGATGGAAGTTTGGGAGATGGATGCTGGAAGTTACTATTGGTTCATTTAATTTCTAGAAGCCCTTTATATTATAATTTGTTCTTTAAACTTAAAAAACTTCACTCTTCAAGCTTCAAACTTCCTTTCTAAAAAAACTATCCTTTCTTTTGTTTCAATGCTTCATAACAAGTAATGGCAACAGCGTTGCTTAAATTTAAAGAATCAATGCTTCCTGTCATTGGAATTAGGGTGTTTTTTCCTTTTCCTGTCCAGAAATCACTTAACCCTGAATGTTCTGTGCCGAATAAAACCGCAGATTTTTTCGTAAAATCTCTTTTATAAAGATCCTCAGAACTTTCATCCATAATCGTTGTATAGATATTGAACTGATTTTTCTGAAGAAATTCTAATGTTTCCTCATTTTCAGCCTGAAATACTTCCATTCCGAAAAGACAACCAACACTTGAACGGATTACGTTTGGATTATAAAAGTCTGTTTTACCATCTGCAACAATTAAAGCATCAATACCAAAAGCTTCACAGCTTCTCAAAATTGCACCCAAATTCCCTGGTTTTTCAACACCTTCAACAATAATTACGGTTGAATTTTCTTTAGGTTTAAATGTATTTAAATGATTCTCTTTGGCTTTATAAACTCCGATAATTCCTTCAGAACTACCTCTGTAGGCTATTTTTTCATACACTTTATCATTGACAAAATGTATTTTTCCTTCCGGAGCTTTACCTTTAAAAATGGTTTCACAAATGAAAAACTCTACCGCTTCAAAATCATATTTCTGAGCCCTTTCATTTTCCTGTTGTCCTTCCACTACAAAAACACCAGATTTTTTTCTAAATCGATTATCTGTAAGGAGTTTTGTGATGTTTTTTATCTTTTCGTTTTGAAAGCTTTCAATCATTTTTATGATTCTAGAATGTTGTTAGAATTATCAATTAAGTTTGGAGGAAGATTTGGTTCGTCTAACAGAATGTTTTCCTCATTAGATTTAGCTCTAATAATTAAATTTTCAGGAAGTGATTTTGTTGCTTTAGCACCCATAATCTTTAGCTTTTGAGCACTGGTTACCAAATTTCCTCTTCCATCAACCAGTTTATTCATTGCTCCCTCATATTCCGATTTTGCTTCTTCCATCTTTTTTCCAACCTTTAATAAATTAGTAACAAAACCTTCAAATTTATCATATAAAGCACCAGCTTGGCGAGCAATTTCTATGGCATTCTCTTGTTGCTTTTGATTAGTCCACATACTATCAATTGTTCTAAGAGTAGCTAGTAAGGTGGAAGGTGTAACAATTACGATATTTTTTTCAAATGCTTTATTGTATAGTAAGTTATCTTCATTAAGAGCAGTTGCGAAAGCAGGCTCTATTGGAATAAACAATAAAACAAAATCAGGGCTTGCCATCTCATAAAGGTTGTGATAGTTCTTATTACTAAGTTGATCAATATGTCTTTTTAATGAGGCAACATGCTCCCTTAAAAATTGAGGTCTTTCATCATCATTTTCTTCATTAATATATCGCTCATAAGCAATTAAAGATACCTTTGAGTCAATTATCATTTTTTTTCCATCCGGAAGATTAATAATGACATCTGGCAATACTCGGTTTCCTTCGGTGGTTACATGACTTTTTTGAACCTCGTACTCTCTACCTTTTTCAAGTCCTGATTTTTCTAAAACTCTTTCTAATACTAATTCACCCCAATTTCCTTGGATCTTACTATCTCCTTTCAAAGCTTTAGTAAGATTTAAGGTTTCCTTACTCATTTGGATGTTTAAGTCTTTTAGTCCGAGGATTTGTTGACGAAGAGCAGCATGGTAATCAATACTTTCTTTGTGAGTGTCTTCTACTTTTTTTTCAAAATTGTTAATTTTTTCTTGTAAGGGATTTAATATGTTTTTAAGATTAAGCTGGTTTTGCTCGGTGAATTTTTCTGATTTCTCTTGTAAAATTTTATTGGCTAAGTTTTCAAACTGCAATTTAGACTCCTCCTGAATTTTTGTGATTTCTCCTTTTTGGGTTTCAAGAGATTTTTGCATGCTTTCATTGATGGCGGAAAGCTCAGAATTTTTAGCGAAAATATTCTGTTTTTCTGTCAGAAGATTTTCAATTTGAGAAGTCTGTTTTGTGTTGAATTGTTTTTGCTCAAGAAACTGAGAATTCAACGATGAATGTTCGGCTGAGATTTTTGCAAATTCGTTTTTCAGATCGTTTAATAGGTCTGTCTGCTGTTGATTCAGTTCTTTTTCTTTATTAATATTCTGGCTTAATTCCTGAATTTTAAGATTAGAATTTTCCAGATCCGAATTGTTTTTAATCTGTAAATTGTTGAGTTCATCATAAGAACTTCGTGAAACCATCGATGATTTCAACGCAAAATATAAAATTACCGCACCAAGAATTCCCCCGGCAATAAATCCAATAATTAAATAGGTCATCTCCATGCTACAAAATTACAAAAAGAAAAACGGATTTTCTTTACGGGAAACCTCAAAAATTAATTGTTTAAATATTTTTTGTTGAAGATAAAATCTCAATATTTTTCACAATATCACTGCTCTCACATTTTTTCAGTTCTTTGGTTAATGCGGGAGTAAGAAGTTTTGGATTTATAATCTGTGAAGCCACTTTTGCAGCAGCGTAATCTACAATATTAATAACAGATTCTCTCAGAAATAGAGGCGTGTTTGAAGCAATAACTGCCGTTGCCCAGGAAGTATCTCTCGCTTTAGAAATAGCAAAATCTAAAACAACATTATCTTTTCCATTTGAAATTTTATCAATTAATTCAACCGGATAACAGATCTTATTTAATGAATCCTGAACTTTTTGATTGATTGACGCGATCACATTATTAATGTTTTCAAAATCCTTTTTAAGTGGATTTATTTTTCTGTAAGGCATCACCGAAGAAGCGGAAATTCCCAAATCCAGATTGATATGAGCATTCATTCCCAGAAAAATATGCTGTAAAATTAAAAGGTTTTTATTTTTTGCCGCTTCAAAAGCAATATACCAAGATTGAGTGCACTTTTTTCCTTTGCTGTAATTGTCCCAGGCTTCAAGATATCGTTGTGCAAAAGCCAGATCCAGAAGAGTCATTCTTGGATTATCCTCAAATTTTTTCTGCTGGATTCCTTTTAAAACCTGTGCAGTCATAATTCTGTACGTACATGCAAAATATCCTACCGGGCTCTGGTTTTCTTTGCTCCAGATGATGATTTCGTCTAATTTTTTTAAGACTTCTTCGATGGTTTTCATGGTGGTTTTGTTTTAAATAAATATAAGAAAAACCTCGCAAATCTGCGAGGTTTAAAAATTGTATTGTATTTCAGCTTACTATTTCTTATAAAAAGTAAGTTTTAAACTATTACGATTAATTTCTAAAGTTAAAGGTGTTGGTCTCTGGAAGTATAATTTTTGATAATTTCCTGTACCTTTTATAATTATTGGGTCAGAATAAAATAGTTTTTCAGGGAACGTTGCTACAGTTTGAAACCTATTATTTTTCAACTCCGATACTGTAGCTGTTGTCCCTTGAATATTTGAAAGAATTGAATATAATTTCCCATTATAAACAAAACTTGTTTTAATTATAGCTTGATTAGAATCAATTAATTTTTTTGTTCCTTGATGAGATTGAGCTTCATATTCTCTTGTGATAATGTCAGGATGATCAATTGGAATTTTATTTGTTAGTTTCATATTTTCAGGATCTGAAATTTCTAAAATATTAGAATTTCCGATCATATGAGATAATGAATTTGAAACATAATACTTTCCATTGATTTTATTTACAGACACTGGACAAGTTGCTATTGCGTAACGAATTTTTCCAGTTTGTTTATTTTTAAAATAAACTGTGCCTCCCCATTCTCCAGAACAGCTTTTCCAGACTTCATATTTTTCATCATTATAAAGTAAGCCTGGAGAATTAGGGAAAGTTAGCTGTTTCAATTCATCAACAATATTTTTATTGACGGTCTCTGTTTCAATTTTAAAAATTGGTTGATTCTTTTTGCAACTATTCAATATAATTACAAGTAAAAAAACATAAAGTATTTTCATTATGGATTTTCCTGAGAAATCTCTTCATGATGTTTCAAATACAAAGGCAACGCCGCCGACCCATACCAAGGGAAAATTTCATAACTGAAAACTCCTGTTTGAACTGCTGGATCTGTTTTTACCCATTGCTCGGCTTCTTCTTTAGATTTTGTATTGAAAATAAACATTCCGCGGTAGTTTTCTTTATTTTTTTCGAGAAAAGGGCCGGCAACGATAATTTTTCCTTCGTCTGCCAGTTTTCCGATGTTGGACATGTGTCCTTTCATTAATTCTGCCATTTTAGCTTTATCTTCAATTTTTGCAGAACCGGTTGTCAGCATTACAATTGTGTAAGCTTTCATTCCGTATTTGTCTGCGCCAAGAGATGTTGCTAATTCCTGATTGAATTTTGGCTTTTCTGTTTTCTTTTCCTGAGCGAAAGATAAAGTTGCCACGAAAAGAGAGAGGGATAAATAAATTTTTAGTCGCATATGTTTAGTTTTTAATTCTTAAAAACTCTTTGGCTAATTCTATCATTTTTGGATCTCCTGTGTATTTTCCATGTTCGTCGGAAAGTTTTACGGTAGGAATCCATTCTTTATTGGGTGCCTGAACTCCAATTAATTTCATCACAATATTCATTGGTTTTAAACCTACATCATTGGTAAGGTTTGTTCCTATTCCAAAAGAAACTCCGATTTTACCTTTACAGTATTTGGTTATTTCTTCTACTTTTTCAAGATTTAAAGCATCAGAGAAAATGATATATTTAAATAAAGGATTAATTCCGTTTTTCTCATAATGAGCAATCGTTTTATCTGCAAATTCCAATGCATCTCCGCTGTCATGACGAACTCCATCGAATAATTTTGCGAATTTTTTGTCGAACTGACGGAAGAAAACGTCTGTCGTGTAAGTATCGGAAAGCGCAACTCCTAGATCACCTCTGTAAACATCAACCCAATGTTCAAGGGCTAATTCGTTGGCCATTTTGAAACCATATTCTGCTCCGTGGAACATAAACCACTCATGAGCGTGAGTTCCAATAGGTTTTACATTATATTTCATTGCGAAATGAACGTTTGAACTTCCTATAAATGTAGAATCTTTCTTTTGATTTAAAGCTTCCATCACCAGATTCTGTACTTTGTAAGAATGTCTTCTTCTTGTACCGAATTCCGCGAAATTAACGCCGAGTTTTGTAAGAGATTCTGCTTTTTCAACAGTTTTGCTCATTACAACTTCGTTAGAATCTCTTTCCATGTGATTCATTTCGTAATGAAGTTCGCTGATTAAAGCTAATAAAGGTACTTCCCAAAGGATTGTTCTGTACCAAAGTCCTTCAACAGTAACGCTAAGATCGGTTCCATCCTGATGAATTTTAACTTCAGAAGGATCGTAATGATAACCTTCAAGGAAATCTAAATAGGGAAGGTCTAAATATGGGCACGTTCTTGCCAAAAACTTTTTTTCGTCTTTAGTTAATTTTAATTCTGCCATTTTTGTCACTGCTTCTCTTAAAGCAAGGTCAAAGCCTTCCGGAAATTGGTGTTTTCCTCTGTTGATGAATTCGTATTTTACAATAGAACTTGGGAATAATTTCACCACCGCATTTTGCATGGTTACTTTATAGAAATCATTATCTAGAATGGAGTTTAATCGGACGTCGTGCATATATGTGTAATTTTAACGCAAATTTAATAATTAAAAATAAAAATCGTCTAAATGTAAGACGATTTTTTTAAATATTTCGATGATTTTGTCAGTTTACTTCCCTAAATAAGAGTTGTACATCCAAACTTCTTTTTCCTGTTCTGTGATATAGTCGCTCATTTGAGAGTTTGTTCCTTCGTCTCCCGCTTTATCTGTGATGTCTAAAAGCTCTCTTTGAAGATCAATAACCACTTTAAATGAATTCAAAATGTTTTCTACACTTTTGTTTCCATCTGAAACCTCTTTAGTTTCTTTAATAGTAGCAACCTTTAAATAATCAGAATAATTATGTGCCGGAGTTGCACCTAAAGTCAAAATTCTTTCTGCTATTGCATCAATTTTTAAAACTAAGCTGTTGTAAAGCTCTTCAAATTTTGGATGAAGGGTGAAAAACTGATCACCTTTAATGTTCCAGTGCGAACCTCTTGTATTTTGATAAAATACGGAATAGTTGGCTAAAAGTATATTTAATTTTTCCGAAATGTTTTTGCAGTCGGCTTCCTGAAGCCCGATAATACTTGCGTTTTTCATATGTTTATTTTTTATATCCACAAAGTTAGAAAATATTGTACCGAACCACTTTTATAGTCAATAGAACCTAACTATGAGAGGATTTTTAAAAATAATTTGAATAAGTTTCCTTAATATTGCGGTAAAACACTAGAGTCTGTAATGAAGTATAAAATTTTAGCTGTATTAATCATAATTATCTATTTTTTTCAACCTTTTTTTCTTCCTACGGGTGGAATAGGAGCGGATAGTCTGTCGTATTTTGGGATTGCTTCGGATTTACCTAATCTAAAAACAAATCTTTTTCCTTTAGGTTATCCGGTTTTGTTGGAAATCTGCAACTTTTTTGTAAAAGATTATTTTTGGGCTTCAAAAATTTTAAATTTTGTCTTTATTGTAGGCATTTTATCATTTTCATATTTTAAAAGATTCTATTTTAGAGAAACGGTTTTGCTACTTGCCGGAAAGACTGCCTTTTTTGTGTTTTGCGGAGTAATTTCCGAAGGTCCTTTTATCTTTTTCTTGTATTTCCTGTTTTATTTTTTGCATCAAATGTTTTCCGGAAAAAAGCTTTACGTAAGTGCGGTTGGAGCTTCCCTGATGATGATTTGTATGTTCACCGTAAGATATTCGGGAATTTATATTTATCTGTCAATTTTAATATTCCTCTTTTTTTCATTTCTAAAATTGAAAAAGGAAAGGTTCTTTACACCTTTATTATTGACTACATTTCTTTCTGGATTAGGAATTGGGGGATATTTATTATTCAATTATTTATATTTTGGAAGTTTTACGGGTGAAGATTTGAGGGGAACGGCCGGAGAATTGATCCCGATGGATATGTTACGTGATCTTTTAGGTTTTTCTAATGTAATAGACCCTTATATTGGAATAAAACCGGCTTCGTACAGCATGGCAAGTTTTGGTTTCCAATTCTTGATTTTGGGGATAGATATTCTATTATTTCGATATTTTCTTATCTATTATAAAAAGGCGAAAGAGACATCATTATATTATTTCCATATTTTGATTTGGATAATGGCAACTACTTATGCTATATTTTTATTGATTTCTGGATGGCTTCAAAATATTGAAGAAATGAACACGAGAATGCTGGCTGCCGCAAATTTCTGCTTATTCTTTTCATTCCTTATTTTATATTTCCAAAAAGAAGACTCTGATAAACTGATTTGGAGAGTTGGATGTTCGTTTTTAATATTTCTTTCGTTATACAGTATAAAGAGCCCTGACAATTATTTGAAAAATAAAAATCAATTACTTTCACAAGTGTCTAAATTTAAAGGTAAAAAATACATATATAATGATGAAAGGGCTGTGAAAAATATTACCATTTATAATATTCCTATCATTAATAAATCTTTCAGCTATCAACATACGAATAAGCAGAAAGGAGAATTGAAACAATCTCTTGTCGGGAGTATAGATCCACAGATAAAGTGGATAAAATTTGATACGGTGAAAAATAAAAGTCAGGTTTTATACACCTCTCAACTTATTTTGGATTAATAAACTTTAAAGTGAAGGTTTAAATGTAATGAAGAACTTTATTATTTCTGCTTCTGTTTTCTTCGGAATTTGCTTGGTCTATTTTTTAATAATGATTTCCAAAACGGAGGGCAATTTTACCTATATATTAGATGATGCCTATATTCATTTGGCGATAGCTAAGAATTTTGCACTTCATGATGTTTGGGGAATGACGAAATATTCTTTTTCGTCTTCATCGTCGTCACCCATTTTTACTTTTATTTTAAGTGTTTTGATTATTGTTTTTGGGAATAACGGGCTTATTCCTTTAATTTTCAATGTTGCTGTTTCTTCATTAATTATTGTCTTTCTTAATAGACATTATTCTTCATTTTTTGATAAAAATAAACATATCATTATTGCGAGTTTGTTCACGCTTTTTTTTGCTGTTCTGCATATTCAGATTTTCACGGGTATGGAACATAGTTTACAGGTTCTTATCATTGTTGTGAATGTTTTTTACTTTCAAAAATGGATTAAAAGTGATTTTAAAGATCAGCTTTCATCATATTGGTTTTATGCAACTATTTTACTGCTGGGATTGGTAAGGTTCGAAAGTATGTTCTATTTTGCTTCACTGGCTTTTGTTTTTTTATTGATTAGAAAGTATAAAGAAGTTGCTTTAACTTTAATTTTAGGCTTCGTTCCAATTTTAATTTTCGGATACTTTAATTATCAAAAAGATGGATATTTCTTTCCTAATTCTGTTGTGGTAAAAGGGACTTCGTTTAATTTTTCAGGAAATTATATTGAGCAGATTAAAGAAATAATACTGAGGAAAATTATTTTAAATATAAAATTTTATCAAGTTGCGCTATTTCCTTTGTTGATAGGAGTTGTATTGATTTATAAAGATTATAAAAGTAAACTGAGTTTTCAAAAGATCATTATTAATAACTTTCTAATCATAGCTTGGAGTCTTACGTTAATTTTACAATGTGTTTTTGGAGAATTCAAAGGGCCTTTCCGATATGAAGCTTACCTTTTAACGGCTTTTTTAATGATTGTGATTCCAAGATTGAAGCCTTTTTTTATAAATTTTTTATCTGAATTTAAAAAAGAAAATTTTACGGGTGCAATTCTTATGGTTAATTTTATATTATTGATCTACAAGTTTGGTTTTGCACATCTATTAATAACACAAGGCAGCGAAAATATTTACGAACAGCAAATTCAGTCTGCAAAATTCTTAAAGAAGTATTATAATAACTCTAAAGTTGTTGCTAATGATATCGGCGCAATTTGTTATTTCTCGGATATTCATTTGCTTGATTTTGTAGGTTTGGGTTCTACAGAAATGATTCCATTCAGTAAAAGGGGAGCAGTTATGGATAATCGATTTAAAAATTATCTAACGAAATACTGTAAAGAAAACAATTACCAGCTTGCCATAGCTTATGAAGAATGGTTGAGAGGGCAAACCCCTGAAAACTGGAAAAAAGTTGCAGTTCTTACCATTAAAAATAATGCAGTTGTAGGTCAGGATCATGTTTTTATTTATTCTATCAATCCAAAAATCCATGAATCACTTAAACAGAATGTAAAAGATTTTAAATGGAATAAAAATGTTGAAGTTAAAATCTTAGAATAAAAAAAATATATTTATTTAATACAGCTATATTTATCTCTTTCTTCCCTCGCTTTTCTTCCTATATATAATGATATGCATATTTCTTTAATCATAGATTGAAGCTTTTTGATGTAAGTGATTGATTTTAATTTTCATATAAGTTTTTGTAGATTGGAAAATTATTTATATTTTTGCACCCTAAAATAAAAAGCAATTAAATGCCTACTATTCAACAATTAGTAAGAAAAGGAAGAGTCGCACTCACCAAGAAGAGTAAATCGGCTGCCCTTGATTCTTGTCCACAAAGACGAGGTGTATGTACGAGAGTATATACTACCACTCCTAAGAAACCTAACTCTGCACTTAGAAAAGTTGCAAGGGTAAGACTTTCTAACGGGAAGGAAGTCAACGCCTACATCCCGGGCGAAGGACATAATCTTCAAGAGCACTCGATAGTATTGGTACGCGGCGGAAGGGTGAAAGACCTACCGGGAGTACGTTATCATATCGTAAGAGGAGCATTAGATACTGCAGGTGTAAGCGGTAGAACTCAGAGAAGATCTAAGTATGGAGCTAAGAGACCAAAACCAGGTCAGGCAGCAGCTGCACCAGCTAAAGGAAAGAAAAAATAATCATTAAATAAGGTACAGAAGCAATGAGAAAGACAAAAGCGAAAAAAAGACCGTTGTTACCAGATCCGAAATTTAATGATCAATTGGTAACAAGATTTGTAAACAATTTAATGCTAGACGGTAAGAAGTCTATCGCATTCAAAATATTCTACGATGCATTAGACCTTGTAGAAGCTAAAAAAGGAGAAACTGAAAAGACTGCCCTTGAAATCTGGAAAGATGCATTAACTAACGTTATGCCTCACGTAGAAGTACGTTCTAGAAGAGTAGGTGGAGCTAACTTCCAGATTCCTATGCCAATCAGAGCTGATAGAAAAATTTCTATGGCAATGAAATGGTTAATCAAATATTCTACAGCTAGAAATGATAAGTCTATGGCTTTGAAATTAGCTAACGAAGTTGTAGCTGCTTCTAGAGAAGAAGGTGCTGCTTACAAGAAAAAATCTGATACTCACAAAATGGCGGAAGCTAACAAAGCTTTCTCACACTTTAAATTCTAATTAGAAATGAGTAGAGATCTTAAATTTACAAGAAACATTGGTATTGCTGCCCACATTGATGCGGGAAAAACTACCACTACAGAAAGAATCTTATTCTATACAGGTGTAAACCACAAAATTGGGGAAGTTCACGATGGTGCTTCTACAATGGACTGGATGGAGCAGGAAGCAGAAAGAGGTATTACAATTACTTCTGCTGCAACTACTTGTTCTTGGAATTTCCCAACAGATCAAGGGAAAATCTTACCTGAAAGTAAGCCTTACCACTTCAACATCATTGATACACCGGGACACGTTGACTTCACAGTAGAAGTAAACAGATCTTTAAGAGTATTAGATGGTTTGGTATTCTTATTCTCTGCAGTAGATGGAGTAGAGCCTCAGTCTGAAACAAACTGGAGACTTGCTGACAACTATAAAGTTGCAAGAATGGGATTCGTAAACAAAATGGACAGACAAGGTGCTGACTTCCTTAACGTGGTAAACCAGGTTAAGACTATGTTAGGATCTAACGCAGTTCCAATCGTTTTACCAATCGGTGCTGAAGAAGATTTCAAAGGTGTTGTTGACTTAATTAAAAACAGAGCTATCATCTGGGATGAAGCAGGACAAGGAGCTACTTTCGAAGTAGTGCCAATTCCTGAAGACATGAAGGCTGAAGTTCTTGAATACAGAGAGAAACTAGTAGAAGCTGTTGCTGACTACGATGATACTTTGATGGAGAAATTCTTCGAAGATCCAGATTCAATCTCTGAAGAAGAAATCAACGAAGCTCTAAGAAAAGCTACTATTGATTTATCTATTATCCCAATGACTTGTGGTTCTTCATTTAAGAATAAAGGAGTACAGTTCATGTTGGATGCAGTATGTAAATACTTGCCTTCTCCATTGGATAAAGATGATATCAAAGGTACTGACCCTAGAACAGATCTTGATATTACAAGAAAACCATCTGTAGATGAGCCTTTCGCAGCTTTAGCATTTAAGATTGCTACTGACCCATTCGTGGGAAGATTAGCATTCTTCAGAGCATACTCTGGAAGATTAGATGCAGGTTCTTATATCTTGAACACTCGTTCAGGAGATAAAGAAAGAATCTCTAGAATCTATCAGATGCACGCTAACAAGCAAAATCCTGTAGAATATATTGAAGCAGGAGATATCGGTGCAGCTGTAGGTTTTAAATCTATTAAAACTGGTGATACAATGTGTGACGAGAAACACCCAATCGTTCTTGAATCGATGGTTTTCCCTGATCCGGTAATTGGTATCGCTGTTGAGCCTAAAACTAAGGCTGACCAGGATAAAATGGGTAACGCTCTAGCTAAATTAGCTGAAGAAGATCCTACTTTCCAGGTTAAAACTGACGAAGCTTCTGGACAAACGATTATCTCAGGTATGGGTGAACTTCACCTTGACATCCTTGTTGATCGTATGAAGAGAGAATTCAAAGTTGAAGTAAACCAAGGTCAACCTCAGGTTGAATACAAAGAAAATCTTACAAGAGTTGCTCAACACAGAGAAGTTTACAAAAAACAATCTGGTGGTAAGGGTAAATTTGCTGATATTGTATTTGAACTAGGACCTGCTGACGAAGGTAAAGTTGGTTTAGAATTCATCAATGAGATCAAAGGTGGTAACGTTCCTAGAGAATTTGTTCCTGCAATTGAAAAAGGCTTTAAAGCTGCAATGAAGAACGGTCCTTTGGCTGGTTTCGAAGTTGAAGGTATTAAAGTTACTCTTAAAGACGGATCTTTCCACGCAGTGGATTCTGATGCACTTTCTTTTGAATTAGCTGCTAAATTAGGATTTAAAGAAGCGGGACGTGCTGCTAAGCCAGTAATCATGGAGCCTATTATGAAATTGGAGGTTGTAACTCCGGAAGAATATATGGGTAACATCATTGGTGACCTTAACAAGAGAAGAGGTACAATCAGTGGACAAGAAGAAAAGAACGGTGCCGTTGTAATCAAAGGTTCAGTTCCACTTTCTGAAATGTTTGGATATGTAACAACTCTAAGAACACTTTCATCAGGAAGAGCTACTTCTTCTATGGAATTAGAGAAGTACCAAGCTACTCCTCAAAACGTTGCTGAAGATATCATTGCTAAAGCAAAAGGTTAATTTTTTAAAGTAAAGAAATGTCACAAAGAATCAGAATAAAACTAAAATCTTACGATTACAACTTGGTAGACAAGTCTGCTGAGAAAATCGTAAAAACGGTAAAGGCTACTGGTGCTGTTGTAAACGGACCAATTCCATTGCCAACGAATAAGAGAATCTTCACTGTGTTGAGATCTCCGCACGTAAACAAGAAGGCAAGAGAGCAGTTCCAATTATCAGCTCACAAGAGACTAATGGATATCTACTCTTCTTCTTCTAAAACTGTTGATGCTCTAATGAAATTAGAACTTCCTTCAGGTGTAGACGTGGAAATTAAAGTGTGATAACTTGCATATTTTGCACGTAATTATATAAGAATCCGTCCCTTTCAAGGGGCGGATTTTTTGTTTGTATTAACTGAAAATTATCTTAAAATTTAATTATAAAGTAAAATTTCTAAAATGTATTTGTTTTAAATGTTTATTGATGGGTTTAGATTAAAATTTTAAATCAGTTTATAAGAATTTATATTTTTTTAAAATTTAATTAAAACTAGGCTTCTTGTTTATTAGTTAGTTATTCAATATTTTATATTTGTTGTTGAATTAATACTTAATATTTCACAAACAATAATGGTCTGAAAAAAGATATCAGACAAAACATTTTAAATTTTACACAAATGAAAAGAAAAAAAATGAATACATTGGTTCCTGCCAGTGTGAAGAGAGCTATTGTTATTTTGAGCTTGGCTCCGGTTGTCCTGCTAACATCATGTAATAGTGATAATAATAGTGAGGATATGCATGAACTGAATTCCTATCCCTCAGATCTTATCAGCACACCGATTTTTACCTCTAACTTTCCGGCTGCAGTTGCAGAATCCCAAACACCTATTAATATTGTTCCTTCCAGTGCTATTGCTTTTCATAGTACAGACCCTGCAATACATTACGGATCTGTAAACCTGAATTCTGTGGTAAATAATGCAGGAGAAAACCTGAAAATAAATGTTACAGGTGCAGATAATGCCAATAACTATATTACAGTGGGAGGGAAGAAATTTAACCTTGTTAATTTTCATTTTCATTACAGCAGTGAGCATACTGTAGATGGAAAATACAGCAAAATGGAGATTCACTTCGTAAATGTATCGGCAGACAATTCATATGCTGTTCTTAGCGTCTTGGTAGACATTGGAGCTGGTAATTCTTCAATGCAAAATTTATTTGCACAGTCTCCAACAACAAGTAATGGAACCAATTCGCCGAATACTACATTCAACTTGTTAGATCTATTTCCTACCAATACACGAGAATATTACACCTACAGTGGATCATTAACAACTCCAAACTTCGGTGCTAGTTCTAATATAACTAATGGAGGTCCTGTAGATTGGTTTGTATTTAAAAATAAACAGCAACTTTCTGATGCACAATTTAACTCTTATACATCAATTTATACAGATCCTAATTTCCGTGGAATACAGCCTTTAAACGGTAGAAAAGTATATATGAATCCGGGAAATTAATAAAAAGAAAAAATAAGAATACACAACATATTACCTAACTTAGAAACTTCGTCGATTTCGGCGGAGTTTTTGATGAATTTATACTGCAAGAGTTTAAGGGGATTTTTCAAATACAAAGCATAAAATTAATACATACTAAAATGTCAAAATCAAATAACAGCATTTTTGAAAAATTTTCAAATTGGGCTACAAAATTTACAGGAAGTTCTTATGCTTTTATCGGAGCAACACTTATTGTTATTGTTTGGGCTGTTTCAGGGCCTATTTTTAATTATTCTGAAACTTGGCAGTTAGTTATTAATACCGGAACTACCATTATTACTTTTTTGATGGTTTTTTTAATTCAGAAAGCACAGAATAAAGATTCAAAAGCTATTCAGATAAAACTGAATGAATTGCTCGCGGCCAACGAAAAAGCAAGTAATCGAATTGTAGACATTGAAGATCTTACCGAAAAAGAATTAGATGAGCTTCACTGTTATTATGAAAAGTTAGCAGATTTTGCCGAGGAAGATGCTGATATTCATAGTTCGCACTCAATTGATGCTGCTAAAAGAAATCAGGATTATAAGCATGATCAGTTCAAAAAAAGGCATGATGAATGGCTTCAGAAACAACAGAAAAAGGAATCATATTGATTCCTTTTTTTTATGTTAAATTCAACAAATAGATTGAAAAATTGAATTTTAATAGATTGATTGTATATAATAGTTAATTTTTTAAATTATTACTTCTTTTTATTATTAAATTAATAATAAAAACTACATTTGTCTTCCTAAATTTTATACATGAAGACAAAATTACCCCTTGTATTGTTTGCAGTTGCCTCTTCTATGGTAAGTGCACAATGGAGCAAGACGACACCGACGAAAAATGTGGTTAAAAAGAGTGACAATTCGATTTATTATCAACTTGATATTGATAAAATAAGAACACAATTATTGAGAGCTCCGAAATACGGAGAAGGAAGCGGAATTACTGTAAATATTCCAACCTTAAACGGGAAAACAGAAAGGTTTATAGTTAATAGCTTACCTGTAATTGATGAAGCAATGGCAAGCCAATATCAATTAGGATCTTATGTTGGAACCGGAATTGATGACCCGAGTAAATATATCAGATTCAGTGTAGCTCCTAACGATTTTCAGTCAATGACGATCAGCAATGGAAAGTATGAATTCATTGAGCCTGCAACACAAGATAAATCTGTTTATTCAATCCACGGGAAAAGTGGTAAAAATGGTCATGCTTTCACTTGTAGTACAAAAGAAAGTAAAGAGTCTGTAGCTAAACTTCAACAAATGCAAGCTTCTGGTTTAGCTTCAAAATCTAGTGATAAAAAATATCATACACTTAGATTGGCAATGTCTGTAACAGGAGAATATACAGCATATTTTGGAGGAGCTGCAAATGCCTTGGCTCAGGTAAATGCTACTTTGACAAGAGTAAACGGAGTTTTCGAGCAGGAATTTAACCTTCACCTTAATGTGGTGAGCGCACCGAATCTTATTTTTACAACTGCTTCTTCTGATCCTTACAGTAATTCAAGCCAAATGTGTAAATGGAATTATGAATTAATGAATACTTTGCACGGTGGAGCTTATGGTGTTACAGATGCTAGTTTTGATATAGGACATTTGTTTGGTGCTTCCGGAGGTGGCGGTAACGCAGGTTGTATCGGTTGTATCGGAAGTAACGATGTTACTACAACAAGTTATACAGCAGCTAATGGAGGTTGTGGTTATGCTTATATTGCTCCGGATAATTATAAAGGAAGTGGTATAACTTCTCCCGCAGATAATGTACCGATGGGAGATACTTTTGACATAGATTATGTAGCTCATGAATTAGGACATCAACTGGGTGATTCTCATACGTATAGCTTTTATGAAGATTTCCTAGATCAGGAAGTTGAACCGGGATCGGGATCTACAATTATGGGTTATGCTGGTATTACAGGTTCTACAACAGATGTACAGTCTAATTCTGATCCATATTTCCATAGTGTAAGTATCGACCAGGTTCAGACAAATCTTGCAGCGGTAAGTGTTGATATAGAAACACCAATTACTAATAACACACCAGTTGTTACAGCAATGCCAACTACTTATACAATTCCAAGATCAACTGCTTTTGTATTGACTGCTTCTGCAGCAGATCCGGATGGAGATGCATTAACATACAATTGGGAACAAACGGATCCAAGTATTCTGGATAACGGTGTAACTAAATCAAATATTGGAAATACTACTTCAGGTGCAAGTTTCAGATCTTGGATCGCTACAACAAGCCCAACAAGATATTTCCCGAAATTAGCTACAGTTTTAAGTGGTGTAGTTAAAAATACAACTGATTTCGAAGCTGCTTCTACGGTAGCAAGAACTACTCATTTCCGTGTTACAGTAAGAGACAACAAACCTGCAGGCCAAGCGCAAACAGCTTACGCTACACAGACAATTGTTGTAGGTTCTGCAAATGCATTTACTGTAAATGCTTCAACATTAACTCCAAATACGAACTCTACAATTACATGGGTAGTTTCTGGTACAACTGCTTCTCCATACAATGTTGCCAACGTGAAAATAGATTATACTTTTGATGGTGGTGCAACTTGGACGGTTTTAGCTGCTTCTGTTCCTAACTCAGGTACTGCAAGTGTTTTAATTCCTGCATCTTTAGCGGGTAAAAGTGGGCATATAAGAGTTTCTGCAATTGGTAACGTATTTTATGCTGTAAAACAAAATAATGTTGCAAACTTAGGAACTTCTGAAACAGGAAATGTAAAAACTGTTCAGATCTATCCTAACCCTGTTGATGATATTTTAAATGTTAAAAATATTTCTTCAAAATCAACATATGAAATTTACAATGCTCCAGGACAATTGATCTCAAAAGGAACAATCGGAGATGGTAAAATTGTTGTGAGAGATTTAGTAAAAGGTATTTACTTCATCAATATAAATGAGAATGGTACAGATCTTAAAACTAAGTTTGTTAAAAAATAATTTTAAATAAATTAAAGATCATAAAAAAATCTCTGAAGCAATTCAGAGATTTTTTTTATAATTAAAAACTAAGTTACTTCATAAAATAACTAAAATAAGAACAACTACCCATAAGATTTTTCGTAACCTCTGCATCTGCATATTGAGATTTCAGGATGGCAAAATAGGTTCTGTATTTTTGGTTTTTAATATCATTGAGCTGAATTTGATAAGCATCACTTTTCTCAGAATATTTAGGATCGGAGTAATCAATTTTTGAAGGATTTTTTGCTTCATATTGATAATACTTTCCTTGTTCGGCACTTGCCATCTGGAAAAGAACTCTTGCCTTTTGATTTTTATTGTTCGAAAGGTCAAGAGCTTTTTTATAATAATTAATTGCCAGATCAAAATTATCAGATTCAATGTAAGAACTGTCTAGGAAGTTTTTATAGTAATATTGATATGGCGTTTTTTTGTCAGTATTCCAGAAATCATATTTTCCGCCATTGCTGTTGTCGATATCCATCACAAATACTTCTCTGTAATATCCTAAAATTGAAGTGTTATAAAGTAAATTTCCGATCAGCTGATTGGCCTGTGCTGCTTTTTCATCTTTCCCGCTTCCAATTTTCTTCAATTGAATTAAAGCATCCGAAAGTTCAAGCTTATTCATCGAATTTTTAATGAAAGGAAATGCCGAATAATCTTCAGCTTCCATACTGATATTGTCTGCGCTTTCAAAACTTTCCCAGACATTGTGCCCGAAAATAAGATTGGAAACATTTTTAAAACCATTATATTCAGCACCGGCATATTGACGAGGCGTTACTTTTTGATTATTTTCAGTCCATTCATAATTCAGCCTTGGAATTCCTGTGAAACTTTGGGCTTTTTGATAGTAAGATTTAGCCTTTTCAAAATCAGCCATTCTCATTGCTCTGTCACCGTAAATTATACTGAAAAATGCATCTATATTTCCTACATCATTAATATTTTTAGCAATAATTTGTTGCTCAAATTGTGACTTGTTTGGTTTTCTGTAAAAATCTTCCACACTTTTCACCAAATTTGAATTAGGATTATATTGAAGGTCAGAAAGTTTATTGCTCATCAGGAATGATTTTCCATCTTCTCCCTGTAAGAAATAACGGTTGGCCAAAACATCTTTAAGGAAAGAAGCCGTTGAAGGAACCGGACCGTAATAAGAATCGTAATCTGATTGAATGCTGTCTTTTTTAACTTCTTTTTCAACAAAATATTCCGCGTAATCTTTCATTAAATGATTTTCATATTCCGCTGTTATTTTTGGCTGGGAAACGATATCATTCAGAACTTTCATTCTCTTTATTTCTTCAAGATATTCGGGATTGTTGGTTTTGATATCTTCTAAAATTTCAGTGCTAGCTTTGTAGTCTTTTTTCAAAAATTTCAGGTAAGCGTCTGCGATCTGCCAATATTCATCTTTAGATTTAGCCTTTGTTTTTTTTGTAAATTTTTCAAGATCGTCTAAGAAATCTTTTTGCTTTTCATCATAGTAGTAACTTTGATTTTTAGTATAAAAAGGAATTCGGTTCGGATTATCCAGCAATTCGTCATCGCTTTGGTCAGCCTTGTTGTTTTCTGTTGTTGAATCTGATTTTATTCCGAAAAGCTTTTTAAAGAATCGCACGATCTTTTGCCAGAAAGACAATTCTTTTTCTTTTACCTCAGGTGTTTCGGCTTTAGCTGGATCTGTAGTTGTATTTGAAGTGCCTTTTTGAACGGTAGAATTATTGCCATTATCTGTGGAAGCATAGTAATACGTTGGAAGATAACTTCTCTCCAGTTCATTAATGCTTCTTACGGCCATTACTTTTAGTATCTCGGAATCAGGATTGATGTCGAACATTTTCTCCATAATAGGAATCGGATTGGTGAAATCTTCATATCCCAAAAGAAAATATCCCATATTTTTTTCCTCATTCGTTCCGGCTCTTTTCAAGATGTTATTAAAAGAAGCGGTGTCTGAAAGTTTCATCGAAACAAATGCAGATTCTTTACGGCTTTTGCTGTTCATGAAAACCTGAAAAAAGTTCCAGTTCGCATCGCTGTTCATTTGCAGACCTCTTTGCGCGCCTGCCAATTGATCGAGCGACATAAAATAAGGCGCTCCCTTTAATTTTACAGGTTCAACATAAGTTTTGAATGCCTGAAGAGCCGCATCATAATTTCTGGTATAATGATTAAAACGCACAAGCTGATAACCGTAACGTTGCTTGATTTCAGGGTTTTTCGCAGCATTATATAAAGAAGTTAATGCTGAAATTGTTTTAGGATAATCAAGATTGGTGGCATTTTTATCCGTGCTGTTTTCTCTGTAATAGAAAGAATCTGCACTTTCCACATAGTTGATTTTCATGTAAGGCTCCAGATATTTAGCCTCGATCAGATAATCAATTCCTTCACTGTATTTTTGATAGAATCCGGTGCCCAATTTTGTGAGTAAAGCATTATTGGGATTTCCTTTTTTCAGTTCATTAAGATCGTTCATGCTCATTTTATTGACCATGAAATCTGTTTCAGCATAACTTAACTGATTATTAAAGAATTTTCTCCAAGACTCAATATTTTCATCAGGAATTTGAGATTGTTTGAAATCAGTATAAAACCGAGTTGAATAGCTGTGAAGAAAAGGTAAATACGATTTATCCTTAATGATGCTTTGCGTGAAGAGATTAAAATATTCATAATCCGGATCAGACCAAGCGCAGGCATCAGATTTCGTATAGAAAAGTGATAAAACAGCAAGTGAAAGAATATACTTTTTCATTTTATGTAAGGTGTTTTTTATAGTTTAAGTTAAAAAAAAATCAACGCAATAATCTGTGCGAATCTGTGTAATCCGCGGGAGAAAAAACTCCACAAATCTTCACAGGAATATTTAAGCTAAAAATTAAAATTCTGATTAACAACAAATTTACTATCTAATTGATAATAAACGATATCAAACTGCGGTATTTTTTTCTCTAAGAAATTAACAACGGTTTGAAGCTGTTCATCAGAAATCTCTTCAATTTTTATTTTGAAACCTTTATTAAGATAATTTCCGAAGTAGAATCCGTCTTTTTCGATCTCAATTTTATTTTCTGATATTTTCTGAAAATTAGGATTGTTTAAATCTTCTTTAGATAAAGCATTGATGAGTTTATGTTTTCCCAAATGATTGGTGACAATTCCCCACGAGTAAATCGGTAGCGCAACGGCAATTTTCTTTATCGGATAATCTTCAATATTCGAAAGGTAGCTTTTCAAAGTATTTACATCTAAAATTGAATTGATGTCGGCATTTTCCAAAGGTGAAGAAGTAGAGTAGCACATCAGATAAACTTTTTCAACTGGTGGAATTCCGGTCTGGGCTTTATCTTTGACTTGATGAAGACGAAGTGTGCAGGTAATTTGTTTTCCTGAGATTTTTTTTAATTCTTTTAAAAATTTGAAATAATCATCGCGTGTTCCGGCAGTCCAGTCACAGTCGATCTGAATTTCATTGTTGATATTTAAATGATATTCTGTAGTTTTCTTCTGAACTAATTGATTGATTTTTTGAGCTAAAAATTTAATTTCATCCTGAGAAATATTCAGCAAAGTTCTGTTGGTAACAAAAACAGTCGGAACAATTTGTTTGTCGGTCTGGAAACTTTTGTCTTTCGTAATAACAGCAATCGGCTGAAATTTTCCATCAACTTTATCAACATCAAAGAATCGGGTATATAAATAAGGAACTGTAGCTTTGTCTAAAACTTTTTTCTCTTTCTCATCTAATGAAAGTTTCGTTTTCCAGTAATAGAAAGTATACAAATGGTCATTTTTCTTATTGCAGGAAACAACAAGAAAAAGGAAGAATAAAATTTTTAATATTTTCATTATTGATAAAATGCGCTGTCACAAATACAACTTCCACTTTCTGTTTCTGAAACCGAGCAACAATCTTCAGATTTTGAAATGTTTCCTTTTTCGTCGGTCATGTAGATTTTTTCTTTATCAAATTTTACAAAAAAGGTTTCATTATAAGTTTTGAAATGAACTTTCATCACTTTTGGGTTGTATTTTCCGGCATTTATTTCTTCTTTGGTTTCCTCTCCGCTAGCCTGATTAACCTGTACAAAACCAAAATAAACATCACCATTTTTCTTTACATCCACATAATAAGCCGGAGTTCCTGTTCCGCTGTAGCCTTCAAGGATATTGAAATCTCTTTTTCCTGTAAATGGAGCTGTAGCCTGAGCAAATGACAAAATGCTGATGCATAAAATAAATAAGCTGAAAACCTTTTTCATATTTTTTTTATCAAAATTAAACATATTCCAGCAAAAATTAAACCGTAAAAACACGGTGATTGGCTGAAACACGCACAATCATGTGTGAAAATTTTTGGGAGCTAAATTTTTAACCACAAAAGACACAGAAGGTTGAATGCTTTAGTTTTTTAAGCTAAAATTTATTCTGTTAAAAAGTACACATAAGTTTAAAAAAATCTTTGATTTTCTTTTACAAGCTTTTATTTTCAAAATAGTTAAACTTTAAAGCGGTCAATAAAAGCTTTTGTCTCTTTTGTGGTTAAAGCTAAAACATGTTCAAAACAACAAACCATCCCAAAAGTGGAATGGCTTGTAAATTAAATTACTAACAATTTTTATTTTAAAATACAGTCGCAGCTAGCTGAATTCTTGCATATTTGTTCGAAGGATTCCACATGGCCATCATAGAAACAGGAAGACTGTAATGATCTGTTATTTTAACGGTTTTACTGGCTTTAACACCTGCATTCACAACATCGAAACTATTTTTTCCGTTGCCATACAGAAAGGTTTGGTCATTAAGGGCAAACCCGGCACCGACAAAAGCATCAAGATTTACTTTCTTACCAGATATCACAGGATAACTTACCTGTACATAGGTAGAGTATTTATTCTTTTTATAGCTTCCGTCCGGTTCTAATACAACTTCTCCTGCATTAGCTCCTCCGTAAAGCATGATGTCTGCTTCAATATTAATCGGAAATGAAGGCCCGAAAGTGTAATTAGTCCTTAAATCAATAATATGAGCCGTTCTTCTGTTAGAATAATGGAAAATGTCGTCCGAAGCGACTGCCGTGTTGATATTTCTTGAATTAAATAAATCCCATAATCCAATATAAAACCGCCTGTTTGAATATTGAACATAATAATTGATCTCTTTATAATGGGTTCCATCTTTATCATCAGCTAAAGCAGAAGCTCCCCAGATTCCGACTTTCCATTTTTTTTCTGCATCCAAGGCGTAGGAAAGATTTCCCATCACAACAGGTTTATCAGTAATAATCAATCCTCTCCAGAGATGGTTGTTTTGAATGTTTGCTGTAAAATCCAGCCTGTTATCCTCTTGCTTTTCTGTTGCGTCTTGGGCAAAAAGCTTCCCTATGCCCAATATTATCAGGCATAAACTTGTTAAAAGTTTTTTCATTGTTTAAACTTTTTAGGTTAATTTAATGCTCCGTAGAGGAGAGCTGCTAAAATGGCTCCAAAAATAGGTCCTGCAACCGGAATCCACGCATATCCCCAATCACTGCTTCCTTTAATTGGAAGAATAGAGTGCATGATTCTTGGCCCCAAATCTCTTGCAGGATTAATCGCGTATCCCGTCGTTCCTCCCAAAGAAAGTCCGATCGCCCAAACTAAAAATGCCACAGGCAATGCACCGATTGATCCTAACCCTATTTTGGCAGTTGTATCATTCTGCAGCGAAAGACTCGGATCTGCAAAATAAAAGATTACGAAAACCAATACGAAAGTTCCAATAGTCTCACTGATAAAGTTTGATAAAGGCTTCCTGATCGCAGGGCCTGTGCTGAAACAAGCCAATTTTCTACCTTCATCTTCGGTAATTGCGAAATGATCTTTATAAACCAGCCAGACAAGAAATGCTCCCAGTCCAGCTCCGATCATTTGGGCTGCAATATAAGTGGGAACTTGATCCCATTGAAATTTTCCTGCCACTGCCAAACCGATTGTAACGGCCGGATTCAAATGTGCACCACTAATCGGGCCGGCAACCTGAACGCCTACAAAAACGGCCAGTGCCCAAGCGGTAGAAATAACAATCCATCCGGAATTGTTTCCTTTAGTATCTTTTAAAACAACGTTAGCTACAACGCCGTTGCCTAATAATATAAGAAGCATTGTGCCAATTACTTCTGCAATAAATGGAGTCATATGTGTATTTTTTTAGGTGAGAGGAAATTTAATCTTCGATCCAGTTTTGAGAGCGTTTTACAGCTTTATTCCAGAAATGAATCATATTATCGGCTTTTTCTTTGTCCAATTTTGGATGAAAATCTTTGTCAACGATCCATTGAGATTGAATTTCGTCTACACTTTTCCAATATCCAACGGCAAGACCTGCAAGATAAGCTGCACCTAAAGCTGTTGTTTCTAATGTTTTTGGTCGTGTAATTTTAAATCCAAAAAGATCGGATTGAATTTGCATTAATAAATCACTCGCAGAAGCTCCACCATCAACTCTAAGCTCAAGACTAGGTGTTCCCGAGTCTGCTTCCATTGCTTTTACGATATCATACACCTGAAAGGCAATTCCTTCCAAAGTAGCTCTGGCAATGTGTCCGTTGGTTGTTCCTCTGGTAACTCCGACAAGGGTTCCTCTCGCATATTGATCCCAATAAGGCGCTCCTAAACCGGTAAGTGCGGGTACAAAATAAACACCGCCATTATCTTCAACGGTTTGGGCAAGTGTGTTGATTTCTTCAGCTGAATTAATTAATTTAAGTCCGTCTCTTAACCATTGTATTGCTGCACCGCCTACAAATACACTTCCTTCCAGTGCGTAATTAACTTCTCCGTTTATCTTCCATGCAACAGTTGTCAGAAGATTATTTTTAGATTCTACGGCTTCTGTTCCTGTGTTCATTAATAGGAAGCATCCTGTTCCATAAGTGTTTTTTACCATTCCAGGAGTTGTACACATTTGTCCGAACAAAGCGGCTTGCTGATCTCCTGCAATTCCAGCAATAGGAATTTTAGTTGAAAATAACGTTGTTGATGTTTCACCATACACTTCACTGCTTTGTTTCACTTGCGGTAGTATAGCTTTAGGAATATTGAATAATTTTAACAAATCATCATCCCATTCCAAAGTGTGAATGTTCAGAAGCATCGTTCTGCTGGCGTTGGAAACATCAGTGATGAACATTTTTCCACGGGTAAGTTTCCAAACAAGCCAAGTATCAACAGTTCCGAAACATAATTTTCCTTCTTCTGCTTTTTCTCTTGCTCCTTCTACATTATCTAATATCCATTTTAATTTTGTTGCCGAAAAATAAGCATCCAACACAAGTCCGGTTTTCTTTTTGATCATTTCGGTATGACCTTCTTCTTTTAGAGAGTCACAATACTTTGAGGTTCTTCTGTCCTGCCAAACAATAGCATTGTAAATAGGTTCTCCGGTTTCTCTGTCCCAAACAATGGTAGTTTCCCTTTGATTGGTAATTCCGATAGCGGCAATTTCTAATCCTGAAATACCTGCTTTGGCAATGGTTTCAGCTGCAACGGAAATTTGAGAAGACCAAATTTCATTTGCGTCATGCTCTACCCAACCCGGAGTCGGAAATATCTGTTCAAAATTTCTCTGGGAGATTTGTTTAATTTCTCCGCTGTGATTGAATAAAATAGCCCTAGAAGATGTTGTTCCCTGGTCTAGAGCGAGGATCAATTTTTCACTCATACTGTGTATATTTATGGTTGTTTGTTTTTAGGAGAGTAGGGTATTAGTAAATAACCTTTTGCTAATTCAATGAATTCTTTTTCCTGTTGGCTTGCCCATTCTGCTGAAAGTCCTCTTTCTTCGGCAATGATCAACGATACTTTATGTGCGCTGTCGATCGCTGCTCTTGCATCTAAAAATAACATGCGGACTCTTCTTGCCAAAACATCTTCTATTGTTTCCGCCATTTCATTTCTTACTGCCCATACTATTTCTGCGACTGTGAAAGGTTGATCCGGATGAATCTTTTCTGAATATATAGGATTGCTGTTTTGCAACATTTTTATTGAAGGAATATCTGAACCGTAAACATACAAATGACTGCTTCTTTCTACCTGCTCGGCCTTTACATTACCGTGAATGGATAATTTCTCTGTTTTAGAAGTTGTCATTCCCATATTGTGAATTTCCATGGCTTTGTTAATGGTGTCTTCTGCCATTTTACGGTAGGTCGTCCATTTTCCGCCGATGATTGAAACTAATCCTGTATCGGATGTGATAACTTTGTGACTTCTGGAAACTTCTTTCGTGCTTTTTCCTTCGCCTTTTGGAGCGGCAAGCGGTCTTAATCCTGCGAAAACGGATTTAACATCTTCTCGGGTTGGTTTTTTAGATAAATATTGTCTTGCTGTATTTAAAACGAAATTAATTTCTTCTTCCAAAGCTCTTGGTTCAAAACTTTCGTTTTCTAATAAAGTATCGGTTGTTCCAACTAAAGCTCTATCGTGCCACGGAACTACAAACAGAACTCTTCCGTCTGACGTTTTTGGGATCATGATGGCATCATCACTTTTTAAGAAAGATTTATCTAAAACCAAATGAATACCCTGACTTGGAACAACAAATTTTCCATGTTTGGGGTTATTCATATTAAGGATGTCATTCGTGAAAATTCCTGTCGCGTTGATGACAACCTTTGCATGAATTTCATATCGTCTTTGAGTGAACTGATCTTCTGCCACGACGCCGATTATTTTATTAGCATCACTTTTAATAAGATTGATTACTTTTAAATAATTAATAGCGCTTCCTCCTTTCTCAATAATGGTTTGAGCTAGATTAATGGCCAAACGGGCATCATCGAATTGTCCGTCCTGATAAACAACTCCACTCATCAAGTTTTTCTGCTCAATCGTTGGAAGTTTACTGACAGTTTTAGACTTACTTATATATTGTGTTCTTCCAAGACTTAATTTCCCGGCAAGAAAATCATAGATGGATAATCCTATTTTATAATAAATACCTCCCCACCAAGTATAGTTGGGGATGATGAAAGATTGATTTTTTACAACATGCGCTGCGTTTTGTGCAAGTAAGCCTCTTTCTTTTAAAGCTTCTTTTACCAATCCGATATCGCCCTGAGCAAGATATCTTACACCGCCGTGTACAAGTTTCGTACTTCTGCTGGAGGTTGCCTTTGCAAAATCGTGAGATTCTATCAGTAAAGTTTTAAATCCTCTGCTTGTTGCGTCCAATGCAGAACCTAAACCACTAGCTCCACCACCAATAACAATAAAATCCCACTCCTGGGTATTGGCTAATTTAATGAGTTCTTCATTTCGTTTCATAATACTTCGTTTATGTTTCGTTTTCAAATTTAGTAATTAAAAATGAAACTAAAAGGAAAATAAATGAAATTTTTAAGGTCTCAATAAAAATTAATAAATTTGATGAATGGAAAAGTTACAGCCCAGGCATAATGATATATTAAAGGAAATAGACGAAAAAGACTATGTTCTTGTTCAGGAATTGTGTGAAAAGTTTAATGTTTCCTCAGTTACGATTCGAAAGGATTTGACGTATTTAGAAAGTTTAGGCTTATTGTTTCGTAATCATGGAGGAGCAAGTAAACATGTGAGATACGCTTATGAAAAGAACGTTGGTGAAAAGGAAAGTATTAATGTAGAAGCAAAACAAAATATTGCTAAAGCAGCCTTGCAATTGATTCAGGAAAACGACTGTATTATATTGGCTTCCGGAACAACAATGCATTATCTTGCCAGAATGTTGGTGAATTTTGGTCAGCTTACCGTACTTACTTCATCTTTAAGAGTTGCGCTTGAGCTTTGCAATAATCCTAACATTAATATTATACAGCTAGGAGGGGAGGTTAGAAAAAGTTCTACTTCTATTGTAGGCTCTATTTCGGAAACTATTCTTAAACAGTTTTCGTGCAATAAATTATTCCTCGGTGTTGATGGTATTGATATGGAGTTTGGAATAAGTACTTCCAATGCCGCAGAAGCACACCTTAATCAGCTTATGATTGAATGTTCTGAGAAAGTGGTGATACTGGCAGATTCTTCAAAGCTTAATAAAAAAGGATTCGGAAAGATCGCTCCTCTCGATAAAATAGATTATCTGGTAACCGATGACGAAATCTTAGAAGAAGACAGAAGCGGACTTGAAGAAAGAGGGGTTTCTGTTATTACGAAATAAATTTAATAATTGATAAATAATTATTGTATAAATCACCCTGAGTTTGCCGATTTTTTGTAAACTGCTAAAAATCAAAATATTTTGCAATAAAATTTGTCAATTTGAAAATTATTCATAAATTTGCACACTCATTTTAGGGGTAGAGTATGCCTATATCAAAAGTAGAAATTACTCAAACCTTCCCGAAATGAAAGTGTATCCAAGGAAATTTTATAACATATTATATAAATAATGTCAGGTATTATTGGTAAAAAAATCGGTATGACATCTTTGTTTAACGAAGAAGGAAAAAATATTCCTTGTACAGTTATCCAAGCTGGTCCATGCTCGGTTTTACAGGTCAGAACCATTGAAAAGGACGGCTATAAAGCAGTTCAATTAGGTTTCGATGACAAGAGTGAGAAGAACGTTGGTAAAGCGTTAGCTGGTCATTTTAAAAAGGCTGGTTCAGCTCCTAAAGCTAAGTTGGTAGAATTCTACAGAGAATTCGTAGACCAAGTAACAGTAGGAGAAGATGTAACTGTGAAACTATTCGCTGAAGGTGAATTTGTTGATGTAACAGGAACTTCTAAAGGTAAAGGTTTCCAAGGTGTTGTTAAAAGACACGGATTTGGAGGTGTAATGCAAGCTACTCATGGTCAGCACAACAGACTTAGAGCTCCAGGTTCTATCGGTGCTGGATCGGATCCTTCGAGAGTATTCAAAGGAATGAGAATGGCAGGTAGAATGGGAGGTAAGCAGGTAACTGTACAAAACCTTCAAGTATTAAAAGTGGATCAAGAACAAAATCTTTTAGTAGTAAAAGGTGCTGTTCCGGGAGCTAAAAATTCTTATGTAATTATCAGAAAATGGAACTAGTAGTATTAAATACATCAGGAAAAGAAACCGGAAAAAAAGTAACTCTAGACGAATCTGTATTCGGAATTGAGCCAAATAAGCACGCGGTTTACTTAGAAGTTAAACAGTACCTTGCTGCACAAAGACAAGGGACTCATAAATCAAAAGAAAGAAGCGAAATTACTGCTTCTACTAAGAAACTTAAGAAGCAAAAAGGATCTGGATCTGCTAGATACGGTGATATTAAATCTCCAACTTTCAGAGGTGGAGGTAGAGTATTCGGACCTAAGCCAAGAGACTATAGATTCAAATTGAACAAAGCTCTTAAGAGATTAGCTAAAAAATCTGTTCTTTCTCAGAAAATGAGAGACAACAGCATCAGAATTGTAGAAGGATTGAGCATTGCTGCTCCTAAAACTAAAGATTTCATCACTATCTTGAATGCATTAGCATTGAACGATACTAAATCTTTATTCATTCTTCCTGATACGAACAAGAATGTATATTTATCTTCAAGAAACTTACCTAAGACTAAAGTTATGAAATTCAACGAAATTTCTTCTTATGACTTAATCAATGCAGGTGAGATCGTTTTCTTAGAAGGTGCAGTTGAAAAATTCCAGGAAAATTTAAAGAAATAAATCATGTCACTAATTATTAAACCAGTTATTTCAGAAAAGGCGAACTATCTTACAGATTTAAGAGGTGCTTATTCTTTCTTAGTACAACCTAAGGCGAATAAAATCCAAATTAAAAATGCTGTAGAGCAAGCTTATGGTGTAAAAGTAGCAGACGTTAGAACCATGATTTATGCGCCTAAAGTTTCTTCGAAATACACGAAAAAAGGTCTTCAAGTAGGAAAGACAAACAAATTGAAAAAAGCGATTATCACTCTTGCTGAAGGGGAAGTAATCGATATTTTTGCTGTAAATTAATTATTAATTATAAATAATAGTAATGTCTGTTAGAAAATTAAAACCTATCACCCCAGGACAGAGATTCAGAATTGTAAACAATTTTGAGGAAATTACTACTAACAAACCAGAGAAATCTCTAACTGTTGGTATTAGTAAGTCAGGTGGACGTAACCAAACTGGTAAAATGACCATGCGTTACACCGGAGGTGGACACAAAAAGAAATACAGAATTATCGACTTCAAAAGAAACAAGCATGATGTTGAAGCAACGGTAAAAACTGTAGAATATGATCCAAACAGAACTGCATTTATCGCTTTATTAGAATATGCTGACGGAGAGAAGAGATATATCATCGCTCCAAACGGTATCAAAGTAGATCAAAAGGTAGTTTCAGGAGAAAGCGTAGAACCGAACATCGGTAACGCAATGAAATTGAAAAACATTCCATTGGGTACTGTTATTTCTTGTGTTGAAATGAAGCCTGGACAAGGTGCTATTTTAGCAAGAAGTGCTGGTTCTTCAGCTCAACTTACTTCAAGAGACGGAAAATATGCAATCATCAAATTGCCTTCAGGAGAATCTAGAATGATCCTTACTGAGTGTTATGCAATGATTGGATCTGTTTCTAACTCTGATCATCAGTTAACTGTTTCAGGTAAGGCTGGTAGAAGCAGATGGTTAGGTAGAAGACCTAGAACTAGACCGGTAGTAATGAACCCTGTAGATCACCCAATGGGAGGTGGTGAAGGACGTTCATCTGGAGGTCACCCAAGATCTAGAAACGGTATGCCTGCTAAAGGTTACAAAACCAGAAAGAAAAACAAAGCGTCTAACCGTCATATCATATCTAAACGTAAATAATTATGGCAAGATCACTTAAAAAAGGACCATTCATCGCATATACTTTAGATAAGAAGGTTCAGGCAAATATAGAGGCTGGAAAGAAAACAGTTATTAAAACTTGGTCTAGAGCATCAATGATCTCTCCGGACTTCGTAGGACAAACTATTGCAGTACACAACGGGAAATCTTTTATCCCTGTTTATGTTACAGAAAACATGGTTGGTCACAAGCTAGGCGAATTTTCTCCAACAAGATCTTTCAGAGGTCATGGTGGTAACAAAAACAAAGGAAGTAGATAATCATGGGATCAAGAAAAAGAGAAAGTGCATTAGCACGTAAATTAACGAATCAAGATGTAGTAAAAGCATTACATAATGATTGCCCTTCTTCTCCAAGAAAGATGAGATTAGTTGCTGATATCATCAGAGGAGTAGAAGTTGACAAAGCTTTATACATTCTAAAATATTCTAAAAAAGACGCTTCTAACAAATTAGAGAAAGTATTACTTTCTGCGATGGCCAACTGGCAGTCAAAGAACGAAGGTGCTGATATCGAAGAAGCGAATCTTATCATTAAAGAAATTTTTGTAGACAGTGCTAGACAATTGAAGAGACTAAGACCTGCACCACAAGGTAGAGGACACAGAATCAGAAAAAGATCTAACCACATTACACTAATCTTAGGTAATAAAGAAAATTAATCAAGGTATGGGACAGAAGACAAATCCAATTGGTAACAGATTAGGTATCATCAGAGGATGGGATTCAAACTGGTTTGGTGGTAAAGATTATGGAGACAGAATCGCTGAAGACTACAAAATCAGAAGATACCTTGAAGCTAGATTATCTAAAGGTGGGATTTCAAAAATTTATATTGAAAGAACATTAAAATTAGTAACAGTAACAATCACTACTGCTAGACCGGGACTTATCATCGGTAAAGGAGGTCAGGAAGTTGACAAGTTAAAAGAAGAATTGAAGAAACTTACTAAAAAGGATATTCAAATCAATATTTTCGAAATCAAAAGACCTGAACTTGATGCAGTTTTAGTTGCTGATAGTATTGCTAAGCAAATTGAAAACAGAATTTCTTACAGAAGAGCTGTTAAAATGGCTATCGCTTCTACAATGAGAATGGGTGCTGAAGGTATCAAAGTTCAAATCTCTGGTAGATTGAACGGTGCTGAAATGGCTCGTTCTGAAAACTTCAAAGACGGAAGAATTCCATTATCAACTTTCAGAGCAGATATCGATTATCATATCGGTGAAGCACTTACTCAATACGGTAAGCTAGGAGTTAAAGTTTGGATCATGAAAGGAGAAGTTTACGGTAAGAGAGATCTTATGCCATTAGTAGGACAACAGAAGAAAGGTGGTCCTTCAGGAGGCGGAAACAGAGGAGATAGAGACAACAGAAGACCTTCAAGAGATAAAAAAAATAATTAATAAAATTTTAGAGGATAGTTTTTAAACGACCGTTACTTTTTTAAAATCTAAATTCTAAAATCTAAAATTTAAGAAATTATGTTACAACCAAAAAGAACCAAATTCCGTAGAGTTCATAAGATGAAGATGAAGGGGATTGCTCAAAGAGGTAATCAACTTGCTTACGGAACTTTCGGAATCAAAGCTACAGAAGGAGCTTGGATCACTGCAAGACAAATTGAAGCTGCTCGTATCGCTGCTACAAGATATATGAAGAGAGAAGGTCAACTATGGATCAAAATATTTCCAGATAAGCCAATTACTAAGAAACCAGCCGAAGTACGTATGGGTAAAGGTAAAGGTGCTGTGGAATATTGGGTAGCTGTAGTGAAGCCAGGTAAAATTATGTTCGAAGTCGGAGGAGTATCTTACGAAATCGCTAAAGAAGCATTAAGACTTGCTGCACAAAAATTACCGATAGTTACTAAATTTGTAGTTGCTAACGATTTTGTTAAACCTCTATAATCTTTGAATACAATGAAACAAGCTGAAATTAAAAATCTAAGCGCTGAAGATATTCAAGCAAAATTGGCTGAAGCTAAAGCTGAATTCACTAAAATGAAATTAGCTCACAAAATCAGCCCACTTGAAAATCCAATTCAAATCAGAGATTTGAGAAGAACGATCGCAAGACTAAATACTGAGTTAACTAACAAACAACAATAAGATTTTCATACATTATGGAAAGAAACTTAAGAAAAGAAAGAATCGGAATAGTTTCCAGCAATAAAATGGAAAAGACCATTGTTGTAAGTGAGACGACTAGAGTGAAACACCCGATGTACGGTAAATTCGTATTAAAAACGAAAAAATATACTGCACACGACGAAAACAACGAATGCACAGAAGGAGATACAGTTCTTATCCAAGAAACTAGACCTATGAGCAAGAGTAAGAGATGGAGATTAGTAAGAATCATTGAAAAAGCTAAGTAATAATGTTACAAACAGAATCAAGATTAAAAGTTGCTGATAACACTGGTGCAAAAGAAGTACTAGTAATCAGAGTTCTGGGTGGTACCAGAAGAAGATATGCTTCAGTTGGTGATAAGATTGTAGTTACTATCAAGGCTTCTACACCATCAGGAAACGCAAAGAAAGGTCAAGTATCTAAAGCGGTAGTAGTAAGAACTAAGAAAGCAGTTAGAAGAAAAGATGGTTCATACATCAAATTCGAAGACAATGCTTGTGTTTTACTAAACGCTGGTGGAGAAATGAGAGGAACACGTGTTTTCGGACCTGTTGCTCGTGAGTTGAGAGACAAAGAATATATGAAGATCATTTCATTGGCTCCTGAAGTACTTTAATTTTAAAAATTTTTAAACGAAAATGTCAAAGTTAAAAATAAAAAGAGGAGATAACGTAATCATTACTACTGGTAAGAAAGATATCAAAGGTAAAACTGGTGAAGTTATTGAAGTGATCAAAAAAGAAGGAAAAGACCCTAGAGTTATCGTTGCAGGACTTAACATCGTTAAAAAACACGTTAAGCCTTCAGCTTCAAATCCTCAAGGAGGAATCACAGAAAAAGAAGCTTCTATTCATATCTCAAACATAGCTTTAGTTGGTAAAGACGGAAAAGCTATCAAAATCGGTTACAAAATCGATGGAGATAAGAAAGTAAGAATCGACAAAAAAACGGGTGAAACTTTATAATTTTAAATAACACATGGAATATATCGCAAGACCCAAGAAAGCATATAAAGAAACAATTGTTCCTGCAATGATGGAAGAATTTGGGTACAAATCTGTAATGCAGGTACCTAGATTAGAAAAAATCATCCTATCTCAAGGTTTGGGTGATGCTACTGCAGACAAGAAAATTATTGATTATGCTGTAGAAGAACTTACAAATATTACTGGCCAAAAAGCTGTAGGTACTATTTCTAAGAAAGATGAAGCAGCTTTCAAATTAAGAAAAGGTATGCCTGTAGGTGCTAAGGTAACTCTTAGAGCTAGCAAAATGTACGAATTCTTAGACAGACTTACTGCTTCTGCTTTGCCACGTATTAGAGATTTCTCTGGTATTAAAGCTGATGGTTTCGATGGTAGAGGTAATTATAACTTAGGTATTACTGAGCAAATTATCTTCCCTGAGATCGCAATCGACAAAGTGAAAAAAATCCAAGGGATGGACATCACTTTCGTTACAACTGCGAAAACAGATAAAGAAGCTAAAGCATTGTTAACTCACTTCGGTTTACCTTTCAAAAAGAACTAAGAAATGGCTAAAGAATCAATGAAAGCGCGTGAGCGCAAAAGAGAAGCTACTGTAGCTAAATACGCTGAGAAAAGAAAAGCTTTAAAAGAAGCTGGTGATTATGAAGGACTTCAAAAATTACCAAAAAATGCTTCTCCTGTAAGATTACACAACAGATGTAAACTAACAGGTAGACCAAGAGGTTACATGAGAACTTTCGGTCTTTCAAGAGTAACTTTCCGTGAAATGGCCAACAACGGTCTTATTCCGGGAGTGAAAAAAGCTAGTTGGTAGTCAATACTAATTAAAAATCGGGACAATTAAGTTGTCTGGATACTAAAGAAATAAATATCAGACCGAAGTTTTTCTGAAGTCTGATATTTTAATCTTCAAGTCCCTTCAATACTGATTGTCTTTAACCAATAATTTAAAAAAGAAAAATGGTAACAGATCCAATTTCAGATTTCCTAACAAGAGTAAGGAACGCACAAAGCGCAGGCCACAAGGTGGTGGAAATTCCTGCATCGAAAATCAAAAAGGAGCTTACAAAAATCTTATTTGATCAAGGGTATATCTTAAACTACAAGTTTGAAGAGAGCGCTGTTCAAGGAACGATCAAAATAGCTTTGAAGTATGACAAGCAAACTAGCAAGCCTGCAATCAAGTCTATCCAAAGAGCTTCAAGACCAGGTCTAAGACAATACAAAGGTTCTACTGAACTTCCAAGAGTATTGAACGGTTTGGGTATCGCTATTATCTCTACTTCTAGAGGGGTAATGACTGATAAAAAAGCTAGAGAAGAGAAAGTAGGCGGTGAAGTAATCTGCTATGTTTATTAATTTTTAATCAAAGGAAAATGTCAAGAATTGGTAAAGCAATTATAACTATTCCCGCTGGTGTTACTGTCACTGAAAAAGAAGGTGTAGTAACTGTTAAAGGTCCAAAAGGAGAACTTACTCAGGAGCTTACAGAAGGAATTACTTTAGAACAAAACGATGGTGTGCTTACATTCAGCAGACCGTCTGATTCTAAACAACACAGAGCGCTACACGGTTTATACCGCGCGTTAATCAATAACATGATTTTGGGAACTGCTGAAGGTTTCACAAAAAAGTTAGAACTAGTAGGGGTAGGATACAGAGCTTCTCATTCAGGTCAAAAACTTGAATTAGCTTTAGGATTCTCTCACGGTATCGTTTTAGAACTTCCAAAAGAAGTAATAATCGACACATTGACTGAAAAAGGTAAAAACCCAATTATTACTTTAACGTCTCATGACAAGCAACTTCTAGGAATGGTTTCTGCAAAGATCCGTTCATTCAGAAAGCCTGAGCCATACAAAGGAAAAGGTGTAAGATTCGTAGGAGAAATTGTTAGACGTAAAGCTGGTAAATCTGCTTAATAAATTATAAGTATTATGGCATTAAGTAAAGTAGAAAAAAGAATAAGAATAAAAAGAAGAGTAAGAGGGAAAATCTCTGGATCTTCTGAATTGCCAAGATTATCTGTATATAAAAGTAATAAGGAAATTTACGCTCAGTTAATCGATGACAAAGACGGTAAAACTTTAGTATCTGCTTCTTCTAGAGATAAAGGAGTTGACGCTAAAGGTACAAAAAGTGAAGTTTCTGCCGCTGTTGGTAAAGCTATTGCTGCTAAAGCAGTTGCTGCAGGAATTGGAGCTATTGTATTTGATAGAAACGGTTTCGTATACCACGGTAGAGTGAAGGCTCTAGCTGACGGTGCGAGAGAAGGAGGACTTAAATTCTAATCATTAAATTTCGGAAAATATGTTAGGACTAGATAATATAGAAAGAGTAAAACCGGGAGGATTAGAATTAAAAGATCGTCTCGTATCAGTTAACAGAGTAACTAAAGTAACAAAAGGTGGTAGAGCTTTCGGGTTTTCTGCTATCGTTGTTGTTGGAAATGAAGAAGGAGTTATTGGTTACGGTTTAGGTAAATCTAAAGAGGTTGCTTCTGCAATTGCGAAAGCAGTTGAAGACGCTAAGAAAAACCTTGTTAAGGTACCTGTAATGAACCATACAATCCCTCACCAAACTACTGCTAGATATGGTGGTGCAGATATCTTCTTGAGACCTGCTTCTCACGGTACAGGACTTATTGCAGGTGGTGCAGTAAGAGCGGTATTGGAGTCTGCTGGTATTCACGATATCCTTTCAAAATCTAAAGGATCTTCTAACCCTCACAACGTAGTGAAAGCTACTTTCAAAGCGTTGTTAGACATCAGAAGACCTGAAGAAATTGCAAGAATGAGAGGAGTTTCTTTAAGTAAAGTGTTTAACGGTTAATAAATAAACAATGGCAACAATTAAAGTAAAACAAGTAAGAAGCGCTATTGGTAGAACAAAAACCCAAAAGAGAACGCTTGAAGCATTAGGATTTAAGAAACTTCACCAAGTTGTAGAACACGAAGCTACGCCTTCTATTTTAGGTATGATAGCTGCAGTTAGTCATTTACTTGAAGTTCAAAAATAATTTTAAAAAGAAATTAAAATGAATTTAAACAACATAAAACCTGCTGCAGGTTCTACTTTTAGTTCAAAAAGAATTGGTAGAGGTCAAGGTAGTGGAAAAGGAGGTACTTCTACGAAAGGTCACAAAGGACAGAAAGCAAGAGCTGGTTATTCTCAGAAGATCGGTTTTGAAGGAGGTCAAATGCCTTTACAAAGAAGATTACCGAAATTCGGTTTCAAAAATGTAAACAGAAAAGAATTTAGAGCTATTAACCTAGACGATATTCAAACTTTAATTGATACTAAATCTGTAACAGGAGATATTACAAAAGAAGTTTTGGTACAAAACGGTTTAGCTACTAAAAACGAATCAGTGAAAATTATGGGTAGAGGAGAATTGAAATCTGCGGTTTCAATCTCTGCTGATAAATTCACTAAATCTGCATTAGAGCTTATCTCTAAAGCAGGTGGACAAGCAATTACATTATAATAGTAACTAATGAAAGAATTTATACAAACCCTTAAGAATATTTGGAGCCTAAAGGAATTAAGAGATAAAATTCTCTTTACGTTAGGTATTATCCTTGTGTATAGATTCGCATCTTATATCTCGTTGCCTGCAATTAACCTTGCAGAAGTAGGGGATCTCTTAGAGCATTATAAAAATCAAGGCGGTAACAAGCAAGGAGCAGGTCTCCTTGGCTTGCTTTCGTCGTTTACGGGTGGGGCTTTCAGTCACGCTTCTGTAATGGCGTTAGGTATCATGCCTTATATTTCAGCTTCTATTATTGTTCAGTTGATGGGGATGGCTATTCCTTATCTTCAGAAACTTCAGAAAGATGGAGAGTCCGGTAGAAATACATTGAATCAAATTACTAGATGGTTAACAATTGGGGTTTGTCTTGTACAGGCACCTTCTTATTTAACTTCTATTACTCAATTATTCTTACCATATGCTCAGTTCCAATCTGCATACTATGTAGAGCCAAACTCTATCATGTTCTGGTTACCAAGTATTGTTATACTTGTTGCCGGTTCAGTATTTGCAATGTGGTTAGGTGAGAAAATTACTGACAAAGGAATCGGAAATGGTATTTCTATCCTTATTATGGTTGGTATCTTATCTAGACTTCCAGAAGCATTTGTACAGGAAATGGCCGTGCAGAACGGAAAAGGAGGAATGGGATCTATCATGATCCTTATTGAAGTGATATTCTGGATGTTGGTGGTTCTTTTAGCAGTCGTCCTATCGGTCGCTGTTAGAAAAATTCCAATTCAATATGTAAGCAGAGCTCAAGCAAGAGGAGGTGTAAATAGAAATCTTATGCAAGGAGCAAGACAATGGATTCCATTGAAAGTTAATGCTGCCGGTGTTATGCCAATTATCTTTGCTCAGGCATTGATGTTCGTACCTGGTTTATTAACTAAATTCGATGAGTCTAATACTTTTCTTGCAGGTTTCAAGAATGTTTTTAGCTGGCAGTACAACGTATTGTTCGCGCTATTAATTATTATCTTCTCATTTTTCTATACTGCAATTACTATTCCGGTAAACCAAATGGCTGATGATTTGAAGAGAAATGGAGGTTTAGTACCGAAAGTAAGACCCGGTAAAGAGACAGCTGATTATTTAGATGATATTTTATCAAAAATTACCTTGCCAGGTGCAATATTTTTATCTATCTTTGCAGTCCTTCCAGCAATTGTGCATGGAAGCTTTGTTCAGACAGATGCGTTCGCCCTATTTTTCGGGGGAACATCACTATTGATTATGGTGGGAGTTATTTTGGATACAGTTCAACAGATTAATACATATCTGCTGAACCATCACTATGATGGCTTAATGCAGTCTAAACTGTCAAGAACGACTGGATATTAATTTATGGCAAAACAAAAACATATTGAACAAGACGGCGTTATTACGGAAGCACTTTCGAACGCCCAGTTCCGTGTAGAGCTAGAAAATGGGCATATGCTTATCGCTCATATTTCTGGTAAAATGAGAATGCATTATATTAAACTTTTACCTGGTGATAAGGTAAAACTAGAAATGTCTCCCTATGATTTGACAAAAGGGAGAATTACTTTTAGATATTAAACAACCGCCAAATGGAGTCTTCGGGTTTCCATTTGGCTATTGTTAAAAAATAAATACTATCAAATGAAAGTTAGAGCATCAATCAAAAAAAGAAGTGCTGATTGCAAGATCGTACGCAGAAAGGGTGTACTATTTGTAATCAACAAGAAGAACCCAAAATTTAAACAAAGACAAGGCTAATATTAAATTATGGCGAGAATTGCAGGTATTGATTTACCAAAAAACAAAAGAGGCGTTATCGGTTTGACTTATATTTATGGAGTTGGAAGAAGTACTTCTTCTGAAATCCTTAAAGCTGCCGGTATTAGCGAAGATAAGAAAGTCAACGAATGGAATGACGATGAATTGGCTGCAATCAGAAATTTTATTACTGAAAACGTAAAAGTTGAAGGTGAATTAAGATCTGAAGTGCAATTGAACATCAAGAGATTGATGGACATAGGATGCCAACGAGGAATACGTCACAGACTAGGACTACCTTTAAGAGGCCAGAGAACGAAAAACAACTCGAGAACCCGTAAAGGAAAGAGAAAAACAGTTGCTAACAAGAAAAAAGCAAGTAAATAATCGTTAGGAATTATGGCAAAACAAAGTAAAGTAGTTAAAAAAAGAAAAGTAAAAGTTGAAGCTATTGGTGAAGCGCATATTCAAGCTTCTTTCAATAACATCATCATTTCTTTAACAAATAAAAGCGGAGAAGTTATCTCTTGGGCTTCTGCCGGTAAAATGGGATTCAGAGGTTCTAAAAAGAACACTCCTTTTGCTGCTCAAATGGCAGCTGAAAATTGCTCTAACGTAGCCCACGAAGCTGGACTAAGAAGAGTAAAGGTGTATGTGAAAGGTCCTGGTGCAGGTAGAGAATCTGCGATCAGAACAATTCACAATTCAGGTATTGAAGTTAGCGAAATTATTGACGTTACTCCTATGCCACACAATGGATGTAGACCACCAAAAAGAAGAAGAGTTTAATTTTTAGAATTTACCCATTATGGCAAGATATATTGGACCTAAAACTAAGATTGCTAGAAAGTTTGGTGCTGCAATCTACGGAGATGATAAAAACTTCGAAAAGAGAAAAAACCAACCGCCAGGACAACATGGTCCTAACAAAAGAAGAGGTGCTAAAAAATCAGAATATGCAGTTCAGTTAGCTGAAAAACAAAAAGCTAAATATACTTACGGTATTTTAGAAAGACAGTTTGCAAACTTATTCGATAAAGCACACAGAAGTAAAGGTGTAACAGGTGAAGTTCTATTACAGCTTTGTGAATCAAGATTGGATAACGTAGTATACAGATTAGGTTTTGCTAAAACCAGAGCTGGTGCTAGACAGTTAACTTCTCACAGACACATTACTGTGAATGGTGAGATCCTTAACATCCCTTCTTATTTAGTAAAAGCTGGTGACGTAATCGCTGTAAGAGAGAAATCTAAATCTCTTGAAGTTGTTACTGACTCATTAGCTGCTAAAGCAAATTATGAGTGGTTACAATTCAACGATGAGAAGAAAGAAGGTACTTTCATCTCTGCTCCTGAGAGAATCCAAATCCCGGAAGACATCAAGGAACAGCTTATCGTCGAACTTTACTCTAAATAATTTTTTAATCAAATTTTTGCTCAACCCAATAATATGGCAATTTTACAATTCATAAAACCCGATAAAGTAATTTTACTTAACTCTGATGAATTTAAAGGTCAATTCGAATTCAGACCTCTAGAACCAGGTTTCGGGCTTACAATCGGTAATGCTTTGAGAAGAGTGTTGCTTTCTTCTCTGGAAGGATATGCTATTTCATCTATCAAAATAGAAGGTGTAGAGCACGAATTTTCAACTATTCCAGGAGTAATCGAAGACGTAACCGAAATTATTCTTAACCTTAAGCAGGTAAGACTAAAAGCTACGGCAGAAAACCAGACAAATGAGCAGGTTGTTGCTAAAGTTTCGGGACAAACGATTATTACTGCTGGAGATTTAGGTAAATCAATCAATGGATTCGAGATTTTAAATCCGGATTTATTAATCTGTAACCTAAACAGTGATGTAACTTTCGAAATCACCTTCAATGTAGAGAAAGGTAGAGGTTATGTTCCTTCGGAACAAAATAAGACAAACAATGCTCCTGTAGGAACTATTGCTATTGACTCTATTTTTACCCCTATTAAGAAAGTACAATACAGTATTGAGAATTATCGTGTAGAGCAAAAGACAGACTACGAAAAACTTGTATTAGATATAGAAACTGATGGCTCTATCAGCCCTCAGAATGCTTTAACAGAAGCTTCTAAGATATTAATTTATCACTTCATGTTGTTCTCTGATGAGAGAATCACGTTGGAGACTGAAGCTGTAAAAGCATCTATCCAGTACGATGAAGAAACTCTTCACACAAGACAACTTCTTAAGTCTAAATTAGCAGATATGGATCTTTCAGTAAGAGCCCTTAACTGTCTAAAAGCAGCTGAAGTAGAAACTCTTGGAGAACTGGTTTCTTACAGTAAGTCTGATTTGATGAAATTCAGAAATTTTGGTAAAAAATCTTTGACAGAACTAGAAGAATTAGTGCATTCAAAAGGTCTTAACTTCGGTTTCGACGTTGCAAAATATAAGTTAGACGCTGATAAATAATTAATAATGAGACACGGTAAAAAATTCAATCACTTAGGAAGAACAGCTTCTCATAGAAGTGCTTTACTTTCTAATATGGCTTGTTCTCTAATTGAGCATAAAAGAATCAACACTACTGTAGCTAAAGCGAAAGCTTTAAGAGTATATGTTGAACCTCTATTAACAAAGGCAAAAGAAGATACTACACACAATAGAAGAATTGTTTTTTCATATCTTCAAAGTAAAGAAGCGGTTACTGAACTTTTCAGATCAGTAGCTCCTAAAATCGCAGAAAGAAACGGCGGATATACAAGAATCATCAAGACTGGTTTCAGACAAGGTGATGCTGCTGATATGGCTCTTATCGAGCTAGTTGATTTCAACGAACTTTACAATCCTAATGCTGAAGAGAAAAAGACTACTAGAAGAAGTAGAAGAGCTACAACTGCTAAAAAAGAAGCTGTAGTTGCTGATGCTCCTAAAGTAGAAGAAAAAGTTGAAGAGCCTAAGGCTGAAGCAACTGATTCTACTGAAGAGAAAACTGAGGAATAATATAATATTTTCTTCAAAATATAAAAGGAGCGTGTATTTATTTACAGGCTCCTTTATTTTTATAAAAATTATGACCATGAAAAAAACTTTACTTTTTATTTTATTACAATTTTGTATTATAAGTTTTGCTCAGACAAATTTAGACTGGCAGCTTGTAACACCTTTTTTACGCCTGGAAGAGATCATGAAAATGGAAATCTTACCAGACGGAAGTTATCTTGTCCAGAAGAATAACGGTACTGATGATTTGGTTATTACTGAAAATAATGGGAAGACCTGGAGACAGATTAATGATAATGCAAAAACAGTTTACGATTTTACGGTTCATAATAATAAAGGATATGCTGTAATAGGGACAGATTTTAGAATCACTGATCCTAAGTTTTCAACTCCTGGAGTTTCTTACACTTTTCCCGGTAATGCTGAATCTATTTTTGTATTGAATGATAATACAATATTCGTAAGTGGTGGAAACAGCAGAATGTATAAGTCCGTTAATGGTGGAGCGACATGGACGAGTGCCATCGTTCCGACAGTATACCAGGACAGAATTACAAGTGTGTATTTTACTGATGCCAATACTGGATTTTGCGTTACAGATGCAACTAGTGGGAACAGTTTTATTTTTAAGACCACCGATGGAGGACAGACCTGGACTAAAATGAATACAAGCTCTGTTGAGTTTACGAAAGTTACTTTTAAAGATTCAATGAATGGAATTGCTGTAAAATATGGCGGAAATCCTTTATATACTTTAGATGGTGGAAATACGTGGAATGAAGCGGCAGGAATTGGAACTGTAAATGACATTAAAGTTTATAACAATGAATATATTGCCATAGTAAATCCGAATAAATTATATAAAACTGCTACCGGAGAGTCCTGGACAAATACAGGAGATATGTACCCTTCTTCTTTTCATGGTTTTACATGTCTGGCAATCCACCCGGATTTTATTCTTGCAGGGACAAATAATGATGATCCTTATACTTTACGCCATACAATTTTTAAAAGTACAAATAATGCATTAACATGGAATCCATTAAACATTAAATGGATCTATTCACAACCTTATAATAAGGTTTATGCATTTGAAAATTATGCAGCTGTACCTGCAATGGGATATTTTTCTCAGGATAGAGGATATACCTGGACAGCGGCATTATACAATCCTTATCCGGTCGGGCCAATGAATATATTACCCAATGGTAAAGGAATTTCTTTAGGACTGTCCCAATTTTGGATCACAGATGATAATGGACTGACCTGGACTCAGCAAATATCACCCAATTTGCAATTAAGAGTTCCGGCCATGAAACCAAACGGAAATTATGCAATTGCCAATATGGGTACTAATTCATTTGCGTTTACAGGATTTGTTTCTACATATTCTGCTGCAACGGGCTGGACTCCTCAGGTAAATGTAGAATCTGAAGTTACTTCCATGAAGTTTATTGATGACAATGTAGGATTTCTTGTGAACCAAACCAAGATCATGAAAACATTGGACGGAGGATTAACATGGAGTGCCGTTACAAACTTTCCCGGAGCAATTGCAGATGTAAGAAATATTGTTTTTGGAAACTCTTCAAGGGTTTATTTCGGAAAATATTATACAACGAATTTAGGAAGTACATGGAATTCTGTGCCTTCACCAATGGTGTCATTTAAAGATTATGACGTTTTTTCGGATGGTACTGGATATGCGATGGACGACGAAAGAGATGTTTATAAAACAACAAACTATGGCGCTTCATGGCTGAAAATTATAGATACACAGTTATTGCTTACACCCGGTGGTTATATAAACAAGGTCGCTTTTTCTAAAAACTATATGGTTGCAGTAGGATATACAGGTTTTTATGTATTGGATTTTGTGACTGGGAACCTCTCTACCAACGATCCTAAATTAGAAACGAATAATAAAATAAGAATTTATCCAAATCCTACTTCTTCAACTTTATATTTTGATATTAAAGATCAGATTAAAAATATTACAGTATTTGATATCTCTGGAAGAATTTTTAAAAATATAGGGAACCCAAAATCAAATTCAATCGATATTTCTGATCTTGAAAAAGGAAACTATTTTGTAAAAGTTATTACTGAAGATAAGACATACTTAGAAAAGGTAATTAAGAAATAAATAAAAAACCGTTCAGATTTCTGAACGGTTTTTTTATGTTTTAGATTTTTGTCCTTTTCAGTTCAATCACGTTATTGCCTTGCTCAAGATGAATACTATCTCCTTTTACTCTTGCTGTCATATCATCTTTTTTATAAACCGTTTCGCCATCCTTTGTTTCTTTCTTTTCCAGTGTGAAAGTTTTTTTATTGCTTGTAATGGCAACCGTACTTTCTTTCGGATCATTTTTGAAAACTACTTTTACTAAAGCACCATCTGTTGCTTTGTAAACAAAATCTGTCTTTTCTGTTTTCTGTCCATTAACTATTATCGTAGATGAATTTACCGTCGAAGAATCTATTTTCCCATTATTATCAACAATCGTTGTTTCCGAACTATCAGATTTGATGATATTTTTGTTTCCACTTTCAGTCTTGTTGCAGCTTACTAATGATAAAGCTACAAGAGAAGCTGTGATTAAAAGTCCTTTTTTCATGTTATTTATTCTTTTTAATGTATTTGAAAGTTAATTTTCTGTCGTAAAGAAATTAGAATAAATTTAATAAAACAAAAAACAAACCAATAATTATCGCTTAAATATAAAATCTTAAGTAAATGTGTAATTAAATTTTCAAAAATGGTTAAATCATAAGATTTTAATCAATTATTTGTTTTTTTATTTAGATTTGTAAAAATCACATTTGTTATGAAAATCAAGTTTAAATATTTGTATATATTTCTATTGATCCTCATCAGTATTTCAGCTTTCTCCCAAAAAAATATTAAAAGTTTTGAAATTAAAGACGGACATTTTTGGTTGAATAAAAAACAATTCAACATTTATTCTGGTGAACTTCATTATCCAAGAGTACCTTCCCAATATTGGAAACATCGATTACAGATGATGAAAGCAATGGGACTGAATACAGTCACCACGTATGTTTTCTGGAACTACCACGAAGAAAGTCCAGGAAAATGGAACTTCTCTGGTGAAAAAGATTTACAGAAATTTATAAAAACTGCACAGGAGGTAGGACTGTATGTAATCATTCGTCCCGGCCCTTACGTTTGTGCTGAGTGGGAATTCGGAGGATATCCTTGGTGGTTGCAAAAAGATAAAAATTTAGAAATTAGAACTGATAATAAAGCTTTTCTTAAAGAATGTGAGAAATATATCAATCAATTGGCAAAGCAGATTATTCCGATGCAGATTAATAATGGAGGTGCTGTAATTATGGTTCAGGCTGAAAATGAATTTGGATCTTATGTTGCCCAAAGAAAAGATATTTCATTGGAACAACACAGAAAGTACAGCCATAAAATAAAAGATCTATTGGTGAAATCTGGAATTTCAGTTCCATTTTTTACTTCTGATGCTAGTTCTCTTTTCAAAGGAGGTTCTATTGAAGGAGCGTTACCAACTGCAAATGGAGAAAGTAATATCGAGACTCTCAAAAAAAGTATCAATGAATATCACGGAGGTAAAGGTCCGTACATGGTTGCAGAATATTATCCGGGCTGGCTCGATCATTGGGCAGAACCTTTTGTAAAAGTTTCCACAGAAGATGTTGTAAAGCAGACAGAATTATATTTAAAAAATGGAATTTCGTTTAATTATTACATGATTCACGGAGGTACAAACTTTGGATTTACTAGCGGTGCGAATTATGATAAAGACCGCGACATTCAGCCCGACATTACAAGTTACGATTATGACGCTCCGATCAGTGAAGCAGGCTGGACTACTCCAAAATATGATGCGTTGAGAAATGTTTTTCAAAATTTAAATAAAGAAAAACTTCCTGATGTTCCAAAACCGATGAAAGTAATTTCTTTTTCAGATATAAAATTAAAAACAACTTCATTATTTGATATTATTGATCAGCAAAAATCAATCTCAGCAGATAAACCTTTGACATTTGAAGATCTTAATATTGGCCACGGCTACATTTTATACAGAAGAAAATTTGAGGTCGATTACAAAGGAAAGCTCGAGATAAAAGGATTGAGAGATTACGCCAATATTTATATCAATCAATTATGGAAAGGCGAAGTCAACAGATATTACAAAAAATACGATCTTGAAATAGATATTAAAAAAGGCGAAACCTTAGATATTATTGTCGAAAACATGGGACGAATAAATTATGGAGCTGAGATTGTTCATAATTTAAAAGGAATAATCAGTCCCGTAATCATCAATGGAAATGAAATTAATGGCAATTGGAAAATGTATCCGTTACCTTTTGATAAATTTCCAAAGATCAATTATAAAGAAAAAGATATTGCCATAAGCACACCGGCCTTAAAGGAAGGTGAATTCATACTTGAAGAAACAGGAGATACATTTCTCGATATGCGAAAATTTGGAAAAGGAATTGTTTTTATTAACGGTAAAAATATTGGAAGATATTGGAGCAGAGTCGGGCCGCAACTTACTTTGTATGTTCCTGGAGTTTGGCTAAATAAAGGAAAGAATACGATTCAGATTTTTGAACAAATCAATGAAAATAATATTTCTGAAATTAGTAGTATAAAAACTCCGATTCTTGATCAATTGGTTAATTAATTATTGCTAAAAATTTTAAAATAAAAATATCAGGAACTAATTTTGTTTAAAAGATGAAATACTGTCTTTTTTGCTTTTCAATATTAACTAAAATTTAACTTGGAATTGGTCGAAAAGGCAGTCCATTTATGATCAAAAAAGTTAAAAATTGATTAAATTTGTATAAACTATAAAAAAAACGGAAAAATGAGTTACATTTCTTACATAGAAGCGAGACAAATTTTGGATTCAAGAGGAAATCCTACAGTAGAAGTAGATGTATTTACAGAAAGTGGCGCAATGGGTCGTGCTGCAGTACCTTCGGGAGCATCTACAGGAGAACATGAAGCGGTTGAATTACGTGATGGTGGTTCAGAATATTTGGGGAAAGGAGTTCTTAAAGCTGTTGAAAACGTAAGAGAAGTAATAGCGCCTGAGTTAGTTGGTCTTCCGGTTTTTGATCAGAATCTTTTAGATCAGATCATGATCGAGCTTGATGGTACACCTAATAAAGGAAGTCTTGGAGCAAATGCAATCCTTGGAGTTTCATTGGCAGCGGCAAAAGCAGCAGCAGCAGAATTGAAAATGCCTTTATATAAATATGTAGGTGGTGTTAATGCTAATACACTTCCTGTTCCGATGATGAACGTTATCAACGGTGGTTCTCACTCTGATGCGCCTATCGCGTTCCAGGAATTTATGGTAATGCCGGTAAAAGCAGATTCTTTCTCTCACGCGTTGAGAAAAGGAACTGAGATTTTCCACAGCCTAAAAGCAATTCTTCATTCAAGAGGTCTTTCTACTGCGGTAGGTGACGAAGGTGGTTTTGCACCAACTTTCAAAGGAACTGAAGATGCTTTGGATACTTTGCTTCAGGCAATTGAAAAAGCTGGTTACAAGCCTGGTGACGATGTAATGATCGCATTAGACTGTGCTGCTTCAGAATTCTATAAAGACGGAATTTATGATTACAGAAAATTCCAGACTCCGGATGCTGCACAATTTACAAGCAGTGAGCAAGTTTCTTATTTAGCTGATCTTGCAAATAAATACCCAATCATTTCTATCGAAGATGGTATGCAGGAAAATGACTGGGAAGGTTGGAAAATGTTAACTGACAAGATCGGTGACAGAGTACAATTGGTAGGTGACGATTTATTCGTAACAAATGTTGAAAGATTAGCAAGAGGTGTTGAAGAAGGAATTGCTAACTCAATCCTTGTAAAAGTAAACCAAATTGGTTCTCTTTCTGAAACAATGGCAGCTGTACAAATGGCTCAACATAACAAATTCACTTCAGTAATGTCTCACAGATCAGGAGAAACTGAAGATTCTACAATCGCTGATTTAGCTGTAGCAATGAATTGCGGACAGATCAAAACAGGTTCTGCTTCAAGATCAGACAGAATGGCGAAATACAATCAATTATTGAGAATCGAAGAAGCTCTAGGAGAAACAGCAATTTTCCCAGGATTAGGTGCATTTAAGATCAAAAGATAATCGAAATTATAAATAACGGCAAGCGATAATTTTTGTTTGCCGTATTTTATGGAATTTAGTAAATTTAGAAAAAAAATAAATAAATGTCAGACAACAAAGTAATATTGAATTACGACGGTAATTCATATGAATATCCAATCGTGGATAGTACTATCGGAGACAGAGGGATCGATATTTCAAAGCTAAGAGACCAAACAGGTTTAATCACTCTAGATTTAGGTTACAAAAATACAGGAGCTACACTTAGCGACATTACTTACTTAGACGGTGATAAAGGGGAATTATTCTACAGAGGATATCCTATTGAGCAGATTGCTGAAAAGTCTAACTTCACAGAAGTAATGTACCTTTTGTTACACGGTGAATTACCAACTTCAGACCAATTCAATACCTTCAACGGTAATATTAAAAAATATAACTTCGTAGCAGAGGAGATGAAAAAAATCATCGATGCTTTCCCTCGTTCTGCTCACCCAATGGGAGTTTTATCTTCTTTAACTTCTGCTTTAACTGCCTTCAACCCGAAAGCGGTTAACGTAAACTCTAAAGAAGAAATGGATCTTGCTGCAGAATTGCTTATTGCTAAATTTGCTCACCTTGCTGCTTGGACGTACAGAAAAACTCTAGGTTTACCATTAAACCACGGAGATAACAACCTAAACTATGTAGAGAATTTCTACAAAATGGCATTCAGATTACCAAATGAAGAGTTTGAAATCAACCCTGTGGTAACTGCTGCTTTAGATAAATTATTAATTCTTCATGCAGACCACGAGCAAAACTGTTCTACATCTACTGTAAGAATGGTAGGTTCTGCTCACACAGGTCTTTTTGCTTCAGTTTCTGCTGGTATTTCTGCACTTTGGGGACCACTTCACGGTGGTGCAAACCAAGCAGTTATCGAAATGCTTGAATTGATTGAAAAAGACGGTGGAGATGTTAACAAGTGGGTTGAAAAAGCGAAAGATAAAAACGACAGCTTCCGTTTGATGGGATTCGGACACAGAGTTTACAAAAACTTCGATCCAAGAGCGAAAATTATCAAAAAAGCTGCTGACGATTTATTAATTGCACTAGGAATTGAAGACAAAGCTCTTGATATTGCTATGCAGTTAGAAAAAGTAGCATTGGAAGATGAGTACTTCATCGAAAGAAAATTATATCCAAACGTAGATTTCTATTCGGGAATTATCTACAGAGCTTTAGGAATTCCTACAGAAATGTTTACAGTAATGTTTGCATTAGGAAGACTTCCGGGATGGATCGCTCAATGGAAAGAAATGAGATTAAAAGGAGACCCGATCGGAAGACCAAGACAGGTTTACCAAGGAGCTCAAAAAAGAGACTATATCGATTTAGTAAACAGATAATATTTGTTTCAGATAAATATAAATCCCAAAGTTTTGTGCTTTGGGATTTTTTTTTGTTTTAAATAATGAAAAATTAGCTAGTAATTCTCAGACTTGAAATTTTTTCATTTTCAATCTCAAAGTTATACTTTAAAACAATCGGACTTCCATCAAAAGTTCCCGAAACTTTAGTTGTTAAAACGGTCATTTTATCTTCATTAAAAACATCAATAGCTTCTAGCTTGGTTTTATATTCTGCATTGGTTTTTTCGTTCCAGTCTTTTATTTCTTCTTTTCCTTGGTGGGTTTTTCCTTCATCAAAGACCTGTGCATTGTCCGAAAAACACTCTGAATATGAAATACTGTCAAAGTTTTCCTGAGCTTTTAATAAATTTTTTAAAATAATAGGTAAATCCATTTTTATATTTTTTTTGGTTAATTTAAATTGTTGGAATCGTTCCTCCATCGATTACATATTCAGTTCCGGTTAAATAACTTGCTCTTGGTGAAACTAAAAATCCGACAAATTCAGCAATATCTTCCGGTTGAGCAGGCCTTCCGATGGGAATTCCGCCCAGTGCATCCATCACACTTTGGGTTGCTTCTTCTATCGTTGAATTTGAACTTTCAGCGATTCTTTCCATCATTCTCGTCGAAGAATCTGTCATGATCCAGCCCGGTGAAACCGTCAAAACGCGAACCCCTTTTGAAGAAACTTCTTTAGATAAACCTTTACTGTAATTAATTAAACCCGCTTTTGCAGCTGCATAAGGCAAAGTAGAATCATACAACGGTAATCTCCCTTGAATGGAAGCAATGTGGATAATTACTCCATATTTTTGTTCGATCATTTGGGGTAAAAATCCTCTGTCTAAACGAACCGGAGCTAATAAATTTGTTTGAATGGATGTTTCCCAATCTTCATCCGTTAAAACAGAAAATCCGCCGCCTTTTGTTTCCGCACCGCCAAGAGTATTAATTAAAATATCAAGCTTCCCGAATTTTGACAAAACTTCTTCTACAACTTTTTGTGTACCTTCAGCTTTACTCAGATCTGCAGCGATAAAATGAATGTTTTCATTCATGATTTCTGGTTGGTTTCTTGCCGTCACGATTACTGTTGCACCTGCAATTAATAGTCTCTCTGCAATGGCTTTTCCTGCGCCTTTTGTTCCACCTGTTACTAAGGCTATTTTATTGCTTAGTTCATTATTAAAATTAAATTGTTCGTTCATATGTTTAAAGTTTGGTACAAATTTCAGGAGTATGATGAGTTTATACAAGTACGGAAATACGATTCATATAGGGATAAATTTTTCCCCTATTGCTGTTTTTAGAACATTGACTAATTTTGTAATATGTATGAAAGAAAAATTCCGCCAAATTTAAATTGTGGACTAGATCTGATCGGTGAAGTTCTTTATGGCAAATGGAAAATCCGTTTGTTATGGTTTATCAATGAAGGTTTTCTGCGACCAAGTGAGTTGCAGAGGAAAATTCCGGATGCTTCCCGCAGAGTTTTAAATATCCAATTGAATGAATTGGAAGAGCACCAATTAGTTACGAAGAAAATTTATGCCGTCGTTCCCCCAAAAGTTGAATACAGTCTTACCGATTTTGGTAAAACTTTGATACCTGTGATCTCTGTTTTAGGACAATGGGGAGACGAAAATGAAGAACGTCTGAGAACAGTTATTCTTAATCGATTAGAAAATATTTCAGGAGAAAAAAGTTAAAAAAATGATATCTGATAAAAGTAAAACCTGCTTGGTGTAAGCAGGTTTTTTATTTTTAATTAAGGACATTGGCAGTTGTTACAAGTCCAGATATAGCATTTTCCTGAGTCATCCCACTCGCAGCAGCGTCTTGCTCCACCGATTGCGATGCCTCCTACAATTGATTTTTGTTGATCTCTTCCTAATTTTTGTGCGTGTTTCAGCACTGGGTTTTTCTTGTTCATGATTTTGTGATTTGATGTTAATAGTTAAGTTTAATTTTCGCGAAAACTATATCACTAATATATGAATTTATTTTAAATGTGAATAAAATTTTATATGTAAATTAATAATTAGCAATATGTTAGATCTAAAATTATCTTTCAAACGCTTTGATGAAAGCAATTAAATCTGCCATTAATTCAAAAAAACTTAACTAAAAACTGTAGAACTGAGATTTTGCAGTATAAAATTAAAGCTTGTTTATAAAACAGCTCAAAAGTTTCCTAAATACAGACCTTTACTTATATTTGTAGTATTGCATAAATCTTTATGAAACTAAACATTAAAAACGAAACGGGGAGGCTGAGATCAGTAGTTTTAGGCCAACCCAATTCAATGGGACCCGTTCCCACACTTGAGGAAAGTTATGATGCCAAGTCATATTACTCAATCGAAAACAACATGTATCCAAAAGAAGAGGATATCATCAATGAAATGAATGCTTTTGAAGCAGTTTTGAAAAAATATGATGTAGAAGTGCTTCGTCCAAGTATCATTAAAGATTACAATCAGGTTTTCGCAAGAGATGTAGCTTTTGTGATTGATGATAAAATGATCATTTCAAACGTCATTGCAGACAGAGCCGATGAGCAGGAAGCTTACAAAAATGTTTACGAAAAAGTAGCATGGAGAACAATAATCAACCTTCCAGAAACTGCCCACATTGAAGGTGGCGACGTAATTGTTTGGAACGATTTTCTTTTCATCGGAACATGTTTCAGTGAAGATTACAGAAATTATAAAACAGCCAGAACCAACGAATACGCGATTGAAATTCTAAAGGAATATTTTCCAAAAAAGAGAATTATCGATTTAGAATTAAAGAAAAATGACAGAATTCCATACGAGGGAATTTTACACTTAGATTGTACATTCAATCCGGTTGGAAAAGATAAATGTATCATTTACAAAAACGGTTTTGTGGATGAAAGTGATTACCGTTTGATCATCGATATTTTCGGGGAAGAAAACTGTTTCCACGTTACAGACGAAGAAATGTTTGAAATGTGCCCGAATATTTTCTCAATCTCTCCGGAAATTGTAGTGTCAGATAAAGCGTTCACAAGAATGAATAATCACCTGAGAAACGAATGGGGAATGACCGTTGAAGAAATTCCGTACAGAGAAATTTCTAAAATGGGAGGGCTTCTACGTTGTTCAACGATGCCGCTTGTTAGGGAGTAGGAGCATAGTAGAGTTTTAGTGTTGGAGAGTGGGAGAATGTTAGTGTTTGAGGGTTTATAAAAAGTATTTGTTTTTTTTCTATTTTAGTTGAAAATACAAATATGTCAATAATTAAATTTCATCAGGATTTGAAGGTTTTTCAAAAATCGGTTGATGTCGCAATGATTATTTATGAGCTTTCAAAATCTTTTCCTAAGGAAGAACTTTATTCTCTTACCGATCAAATCAGGAGATCTTCAAGATCTGTTTCTGCAAATATCAGTGAAGCTTGGGGAAAAAGAAAGTATGAAAAATCTTTTGTTGCCAAACTTACAGATTCTGAAGGTGAAGCGAGGGAAACTCAAACATGGCTTTTATTTGCTCTAAAATGTAACTACATTAATGAAGAACAATTTAATAATTTAAACAATCAGTATAATCAAATAATTGGGATGTTGGTCAATATGATGAGTCAGTCACAAAGTTGGTGTTCATTTTCATCAGTAAATAAGGAAGAAAAATAATTTTGCACTAAAACACTAAAACACTAAAACACTAAAACACTAAAACACTAAAACACTAAAACACTCAGACTCTCAACCCCCCCCCCTCAAACTCAAAACAGATGCAGACAACAGATACAGTATTAATGATAGAGCCGATTGCATTCGGTTATAACGCAGAGACAGCGGAAAATAATTATTTTCAAGTTGAACAGAAAGGTTCTGATATTCAATCTAAAGCTTTGGCAGAATTTAATATTTTCGCTGAGAAATTAAGAAGTAAGGGAATTAATGTCATTACGATAAAAGACACGATAGATCCTCACACACCGGATTCAATTTTTCCGAATAACTGGGTAAGTTTTCACAAGGATGGGAAGGTAGTTTTATACCCGATGTTCGCTTCCAACAGAAGAGTAGAAAGAAGAGAAGATATTATTGAAACGATTAAAGAAAAAGGTTTTGAGGTTTCCGAAATTGATGACTGGTCATTGCCGGAAATCCAGGGTCACTTTTTGGAAGGTACGGGAAGTATGATTTTCGACCATGACAATAAATTGGCTTACGGTTCGGTTTCTTTAAGATTGGATGAAAGATTGTTCAGAGAATTTTGTGAGAAATATGATTTTACGCCTGTGGTTTTTCATTCTTTTCAGACAGTAGGTTCAGAAAGACTACCGATTTATCATACAAACGTTATGATGTGTGTAGCAGATAAATTTGTGGTAATTTGCCTTGACTGTATTGATAATGAATTGGAAAGAAGCAAAGTCATCGAAACCATCAAAAATTCAGGAAAAGAAATCATTGAAATTTCTGAAGAGCAAATGCAGCAATTTGCAGGAAACATGCTTCAGGTTCAGAATAAAGACGGAGAAAAATTTTTAGTAATGAGTCAAACTGCGTTTAAATCTTTAAATGAAAATCAAGTTTCAGTTATTGAAAAGTACTGTGAGATCATTTATTCGGATTTAAATACAATTGAAGTAAACGGCGGTGGAAGTGCACGTTGTATGCTTGCCGAAGTTTTCTTACCAAAAAAATAATATATTTGCGGAAAATATAATTAATTGGACTCATTAAGCAATAAAGGCTTACATATTCTTCTGACTTTGGAAACAGAGTCAGAATCTTTGTTAATAGACAGTGCCGGTTTTTTGGAATATGCAAAAGCTATTCTGGAAACTAAAGATGTAGAAATTGTTGGTATAACAGATCATGTTTTTGAAAATCTGAGCTTTACATCGGCAATATGTCTTAAAGAATCCCATATGTGTATTCACACCTGGCCGGAATTTAAGCAACTTACATTCGATGTTTTTCTTTGTAATTATCTTCAGGATAATACCGGAAAAGTAGAATTGATCGCTGATGAGATCTGTGAATATTTTAAAGCTAAAATCATTCAAAAACACAAGATTTACAGATAAAAAATGCATTACACTTGTCCCGTTTGTAATACAGAAAATAAACATGACCTTACATTTCCAATAGAAGAGTATGTGTGTAAATCGTGCTCAAATATTATTAATGTAGAAACAAACAACGCAAAATCTATTATTAAAAAACCAATAGAAAATGTAGTTTTAAATATTGGTCAAAAAGGAATAATAGATCTTATTGAATATACTGTTGTTGCCATTATAGTCCGTAAATATGGCACAAACATTTTCTGGCGAGAATATTACCTGAAAGATTATAAGAATAACGATGCTTTCTTGAGCGAAAGCGATGGGCATTGGGTTTTTCTACATTCAATTCACGCTGATGATGTAAATAAGAAAGGAAGTTCCAAGACAATGACTGTTCATACCAGAAATTACCGTTGGTATGAGACTACTCCGTGTAATATTCATGCTGCGACAGGTTTTTTCGAGGAAAAACTTAATTTCAATCTTGCTACTTATAAAGAATACGTGAATGGCACGAATATGATTTCTCAGGAACAATACGGAAATAAAATTCAGTATTTCGGAGGAAAACATATTTCTAAACATTTCATTAAAAAAACTTTCAAACTTTCTCATATGCCGAATTATTCCGGAATTGGGATTGTTCAGCCTTATTATATTGATATTAAACAATTAATAAATGTTCTGGGAATTGCAGCACTCTTAATTTGCTTACTACAGCTTTACGTGTATTCATCCAGAACAAATGCCTCTGTTTTTCAGGATACAATCAAGTTTAGAGATGTGAAAAATAAGGAAATGGTTTCTAAAAGTTTTACACTTTCCGGAGGTTCAGCGCCTTTGAAGATCATTGCACATTCTGAAGTGGATAATTCATGGGCAAATCTTCAATTAAGTCTTGTAAATGAAAATACGAACGAAGCTGTTTATGCTTCTAAAGACATAGAAGAATACTCCGGATATGAGGATGGAGAAGTTTGGAGAGAGGGTAAAACTACCGAAGAATTTAATATTTGCGGAGTTTCTCCCGGGAAATATCATTTTGTCGTTTCTGCCGAATCTCAACAGTCAACAGGTGCAATATTTACTTCAGGTTCGGATACGGGCTTAACCATAACCAAAGAAGGCTCGGGAATAGTAAATGTATTGGATAACAGTACAAAACAAACTGTTTCATTTGGTGATGTAAAAACATTGGAAAAAGATTCAAGTGATATGGGAAAATTGGTTAAGCAGGTTTTTCCGAATAAAAATTTAGATTCTCTTTTAGCCTTAAATCCGGTAGTTCAGTCCTCACCGGCAAATACAGCGGACGAAAGTTCAATAGATGTAAATGCAACTTGGTTTCCTGTTTCTTTCTGGAATTTTGGAATAATCCTTAGTGTTATGGTCGTCTTTTTTATTGTATGCTATTGGGGAAGACATCTTTTCAATGTTTCAAAATGGAATAACAGCTCAAATTCACCTTATCCAAAATCTTAACATATGGCAAATATTTTAAACTATATAAAAGAAAATTGGTTAATCCTTTTAGTAGGAAGTACATTTCTTGGTGGATTTACTTATCTTACCTACGCAGGAAATCAGCTCTGTGATTGCGAAAAAACAGAAACCTACCGCGACGGAACTACAAGAAGCCATTCTTCCGGTAGAGGATTTTACAGATACTATCACAAATAAAAATATATAACTATGGAAAATATAAACTTTCTACCCGTCATCAATTCCGTTTTATATTCATTTCTTGGAATTATCATTCTGCTGATCTGCTATTTTATTCTGGAAAAAATAACGCCCGAAAAAACATGGCATGAAATTTCTCAAAACAAAAATACAGCATTGGCAATTGTTTTTGGAGCTTTCATTATCGGGATCTCGATCATTATAGGAGCAGCGATTCATGGATAGAAAACGACTGTCCTTAGAAATTCTTCTCTTATCATCAGTATTTGTAATCGCAACCTGCGGACTTATTTACGAATTGGTTGCGGGTGCTTTGGCAAGTTACCTTTTGGGAGATTCTGTAAAGCAGTTTTCTTTCATTATTGGGGTTTATCTTTTTTCGATGGGCGTTGGTTCGTATTTGGCTAAATTTATCAAAGGAAGCTTAATCGATAAGTTCATAGAAATTGAAATCCTTGTCGGCATTGTCGGCGGAATAAGTTCTGTTGTGCTTTTCCTTTTATTCAATACAATTGGACATTTTGAGTGGGCTTTATACTTATTCGTTTTTTCAACGGGATGTTTAGTCGGTCTGGAAATCCCTTTGTTAATGAATATTCTGAAAGATAAAGTTCAGTTTAAAGATTTAGTTTCCAATGTTTTTGCATTTGATTATGTTGGAGCTTTACTCGCTTCCATTCTTTTTCCATTGGTTTTAATTCCGAATCTGGGAATCATTAAAACACCTTTGTTTTTTGGTTTAATTAATATTTCCATTGCTATTTTTCTCTGTTTTTATTTAAAAAACGATTTGGTAAAGCCTTTTTCATTAAAAGTAAAATCAATTGGAGCATTTCTATTATTGCTTGTTTTATTTATATTTTCAGATAAAATTTTAGCATTTTCTGAAGAGAAATTATACGGTGAAAACATCGTTTATGCTAATAATTCGCCTTATCAAAGGATCGTTTTGACGAGAAATAGTAATGAGTTTCGATTATATTTAAACAATAACTTGCAGTTTTCTTCCACAGACGAATATCGTTATCATGAAGCATTGGTTCATCCTGCAATGTCTATGGCAAAAAAGGTTAATCATGTTTTAATTTTAGGTGGTGGAGATGGTTTTGCAGTCCGTGAAGTGTTAAAATATAAAGAGGTAAAAGATATCACATTAGTTGATCTTGATGGAGAAATGACAAAGTTTTTCAAGGACAATGAAACCATGCGTAAGCTTAATAACAGCTCTCTTTCTAGTTCAAAACTGAAAGTTATCAACAAAGATGCGTACGTTTGGGTAAAAAATTCCACTCAAAAATATGATGTCATTATCATTGATTTCCCTGATCCATCAAATTACAGTTTAGGAAAATTATATTCATTGCAGTTCTATAAAGAATTAAAAAATCTGACGACCCAAGATACAAGAATCGTTGTACAGACGACATCGCCTTATTTTGCTCCGAAATCATTCTGGTGCATTCAGAAAACATTGAATCAGGTATTTCCTTTTGTTCAGGCTTATCACACGTATGTTCCGTCTTTTGGGGAATGGGGATATTGTATGGCCTCAAATGATTCGATTAATAATCATGTGATGAGAAAACTTCCGGGTTTAAGGTTTTATGATTATAATTTCCCGCAGATGAGCTATTTCAGTAAAGATATGATGGTGAAAGAGGTTGAGGTCAATAGGTTGGATAATCAAATCTTAGTAAGGTATTTCGATGAAGAGTGGGGAAAAGTACAATAGAAAAGAGTTTCTGACAACCCTGTTTTGGGGAGGAATCGCGCTGTCTTTTTTACAGTATTGTGAAAAGAAAACAAAGTCATTTTTACTTAAAATTACCGGAACAAACTCTGTTTTAGGGCATCGTTTATGGGCAAAAGATTTCCCAAAAGCTTCAGAAGAAATTAAAACTAAATTTTTAATTGTCGGTGGTGGAATTTCTGGGCTGTCGGCTTGCAGGTTTTTTAGCAAAAACAACGAAAATGATTTCCTTTTACTGGAAATGGAAAATCATTTAGGCGGAAATTCATCAAACGGACAAAATAAATTTTCAAAATTCCCTTTAGGGGCTCACTATTTGCCGTTGCCTAATAAAGAAAATACAGAGATCATTGAGTTTCTAAAAGAAATTGAAATTTATCAGGGAGACGATCAAAACGGCGACCCGATTTTAGATGAATATCAAATGACTTTTCCACAGCAGGAAAGATTATTCTATAAAAATTCGTGGCAAAATGATATTGTTCCCCAAAAAGGAATTTCCATTGAAACTCAAGAGGAATTTGATCGATTTTTTAAGCTAATGGATAATTTTCGAGATAAAAAAGATTCCAAAGGAAATTATTACTTCGCCATTCCAGTTGAAGATTCCAGCTTTGAAGAACCTGATTTTGTTCAGTTGGAAAAAATGCTGTTTAAAAGTTTTCTCGCTACCCATAATTTTAAATCAGAAGAGCTTCTTTGGCTGCTGGATTATTCCTGTCGGGATGATTACGGTTTGGGAATCGACTACGTTTCAGCTTGGGCGGGTATTCATTATTTTGCAGGAAGAAAAAACAATTGGAGCAAAAAATATAAAGATCAGGTTTTCACCTGGCCGGAGGGAAATGCAAGATTATCCAAGCACCTTTCAAAATATACAAAGGATAAAAATTTACTTGATCATTTGGTTTTTGATGTAAAATTTAATGAAAATCATGTTGAGGTTTTGAGCTTCGATAACAATCAGAAAAAAACAAAAAAAATTATCGCTGAAAAAGTTCTTTTTGCAACACCACAATTCGTGAATGAGAGAATTTTTAACAATAAAAGAGCTGAAAATTTTAATTACGTTCCGTGGCTTTTAACGACGATAACGCTTAAAAATGAATTTGGCGGAGACAATGAATTGGCTTGGGATAATGTGATCTATGGTTCGGATGGTTTGGGATATATTTATGATCAACACCAAAATATTGGTCAAAACGTTGGCGAAAAAGTGATCACCTATTACAGAAGTTTTTCCACCGACGATTGTAAAAAAGCCAGAAGGAAATTATATTCGATGAAAGAAGCTGAACTTAAAGATTTAGTTTTAAATGATCTTAAAAAAGCGCATCCTTTGATTGAAGATTTTATTATTGAAATGCAATTTCACAAAATCGGTCACGCAATGATTGCTCCGGTTCCCAATCGAATTACTGGCAGAATTTCAGAAGAGGCAAAACAACCAATTGATGATAAAATTTTCTTTGCCCATTCAGACTTATCAGGAATTTCAATTTTTGAAGAAGCCTTTTATCAAGGTTGGAGAACTGCAAAAAAGATGATATGAAACAACCTTGGATACATAATGCAAAAACAGATGGTTGGTTTATTTTATCACCACCTTTTCTTATTTTGTTGATTATTTTTCTGTTTCAGAAACAAATTCAGGGATTAGAAAATCATTATTCTTTCTACACTTGGCTGTTTTTAATTGTTTTTGTGGATGTTGCCCACGTTTATTCTACTTTATTTAAAACCTATTTTGTAAAAGAAGAAGTTCGAAAAAGAAAATTATTGTACTACGGAATTCCTGCTTTGAGCTGGATTTTAGGCTTGATTTTATATCAATTCGGAAGCTTAATATTTTGGTCGGTTCTGGCTTTGATCGCAGTTTTTCATTTTATCAGGCAACAGTATGGTTTTATGAGAATTTATGCGAGATTTGAACCCAATAATTTCAGTAAAAAAATAGATGAGGTGGCGGTTTATTCTGCCACGATTTTTCCGATGATGTATTGGTTTAAAACGCCAAGAGCTTTCACTTGGTTTGTTGAAAACGAATTTTATTGGTTTAATAATCTTCCGGATTATATTAATTTCATTACAGTAATTTACTTCATTATTTTATTCGTTTGGATTATCAAAACGGTCGTTGAAATTTTTAAAACGAAATCCGTCAACGTTCCCAAAATAGCCCTGATTTCAGGAACTTATCTTTCATGGTATTTTGGGATTGTTTATTTTAATAATGATTTGGTCTTTACTTTTTTAAATGTAATTTCTCACGGCATACCTTACATTGCCTTGATTTACATAAGAGAAATTAAACAAAAAGAAACTCAAAATCTCAATACATTTTCAATTTTTAAATCGACTTCCGGAATTTTTTTATTTATTGCCGTAATTATTGGATTTGCTTTTTTCGAGGAATTTTTATGGGAAATTTTAATTTGGCGCGAACATTTTTCATTTGATTTTCAAATTTCATTAAATTGGTTTCAGTTTGTAGTGCCATTGTTAGTTGTTCCTCAGTTAACACACTATCTTTTAGACGGGTTCATTTGGAGAAAACCTAAAAAAATCATTTAACTTTGTAAAAATTCAATTTAAAATAATATTTATTAACCGGGATGAACTGAAAAGTGCTTATGAAAACGAAAATTATGCTATTGATGGCTCTGCTGCCATTCTTTTTTATCAATGCTCAGCAAAAAACATTTTGTAACCCGATCAATATTGATTACGGATATACGCCGTTCAAGAATTTTTCGAATCAGGGGAAGCACCGTGCGACGGCTGATCCGGTGATCGTTAATTTTAAAAATAAATTATTCCTTTTTTCAACCAATCAGGAAGGTTATTGGTACAGCGACGATATGCTGGATTGGAAATTTGTAAAAAGAAAATTCCTTAGAGACAACAAATATACCCACGATCTTAATGCACCCGCAGTTTGGGCGATGAAAGATACTTTGTATGTGTACGGCTCAACTTGGGAACAGGATTTCCCGATCTGGAAAAGTACAAATCCAACAAAAGATGACTGGCATATTGCTGTCGATACCTTAAAAGTTGGAGCTTGGGATCCTGCTTTTCATTATGACGAAGACAAAAACAAACTTTATTTATATTGGGGTTCAAGCAATGAATGGCCTTTGTTAGGTACAGAAGTAAAGGTTAAAAATTTACAGTCTGAAGGTTTTGTGAAACCTATTTTAAGATTAAAACCTGAAGATCACGGTTGGGAACGTTTCGGAGAATATAATGATAATGTTTTCTTGCAACCTTTTGTAGAAGGAGCTTGGGTTACAAAACACAACGGAAAATATTATATGCAGTATGGCGCTCCGGCAACTGAGTTCAGTGGATATTCTGACGGAGTTTATGTGAGTAAAAATCCTTTGGAAGGTTTCGAATATCAACAACATAACCCATTTTCATATAAACCGGGTGGTTTTGCGAGAGGTGCGGGGCATGGAGCTACTTTTGAGGATAATTTCAAGAACTGGTGGCACGTTTCAACAATATTTATTTCAACAAAAAATAATTTTGAAAGAAGATTAGGGATTTGGCCAGCGGGATTTGATAAGGATGATGTGATGTACACGAATACAGCTTATGGAGATTATCCTACATTCCTTCCACAATATGCTCAGGGAAAAGACTTTTCTAAAGGGCTTTTTGCAGGTTGGATGTTGTTGAATTACGATAAACCTGTTCAGGTTTCATCTACTTTAGGTGGTTATCACTCAAATAATGCAGTGGATGAAGATATTAAAACATATTGGAGCGCAAAAACTGGAAATTCAGGAGAATGGTTTCAAACGGATCTAGGAGAAGTTTCTACGATCAATGCGATTCAGATTAATTATGCGGATCAGGATGTTGAGTTTATGGGTAAAACTTTAGGCAAAATGCATCAGTATAAAATTTACGGTTCAGACGACGGTAAAAAATGGACTGTGATTGTTGATAAAAGCAAAAATACCAAAGATGTTCCTCACGATTATGTAGAATTGGAGAAACCTGCCAAAGCAAGATTCCTGAAAATGGAAAACTTAAAAATGCCAACAGGAAAATTTGCATTAAGCGGTTTCAGAGTATTCGGAAAAGGAGCCGGAACAGCGCCTGCAAAGGTTGAAAACTTTGTTCCGTTAAGAGCTGACCCTAAAAAATATGGTGAAAGAAGAAGCATCTGGATGAAATGGCAGCAAAATCAGGATGCAGACGGATATGTTATTTATTGGGGTAAATCTCCTGATAAAATGTACGGTAGCATCATGGTATACGGAAAGAATGAATATTTCTTTACCGGAGCAGACAGAGTAGATTCTTATTATTTCCAGATTGAAGCTTTTAATGCTAATGGTATTTCGGAAAGAACGGAAGTTGTAAAATCAGAATAACATTTTAAAAATATTTATTTAAACCTCTCAGGATTTGATTCTGGGAGGTTTTGTTTTTAGTGTGGCATTCATATTCAATAAATTGATAAATATTTTAACACATAATCTCTATTAGATGAAATATTTCTAAAAAAATACCGAAATTTACAGTGTAAAATATTTAAAACTAAACCATGAAAAAACTTAAACTTCTGTCACTTTCATTATTTCTGCCTTTTATTTTAGGTTGTAGTGATAATGAAACTGAAAAAGATTATCAAATTGAAGTGGATGCAGCTGTAAAGAATATTCATGCCAACCTTCAAAAGGATCTTAATACTGATGTTCCTTCGTTAAGCGTTTATGTCGTTTCTCCAAAAGGGACTTATTTTAGTACAATTAAAGGAACCAACGGTTCTGTTGTTACTCCAAACACGTATTTCCGTTTTGCGAGCAATACCAAAAACTTTACTTCAACTGCTATTCTGAAAATGATGCAGGACGGTTGGCTTAAACTTGATGATAAAATCACAGCAAACATTCCGGGAACGACTGTTCCTTATACACCTGATGTTGCGGATTGGGATTTTCCGAATAAGAATCTTATAACCATTCGTCAGATTTTACAGCATAATGCAGGAATTTATGACGTAACGAATGATCCTTCTCAATATGATGTGAATGGTGAAACGTATACAGATTATATGCTGGAAAACTTCCCGGATCATCAGTTTACAGCAAGTGAATATGTCAAAATTTTGAAAGATCATAACCTTAAGTATGGAGTTCCAAATTCTGTTTATCATTATTCAAACACAGGATTTGCTATTTTAAGCGAGATAATTGCAAGGATTTATTCTCAAAAAACAAGTTCTTCAAAAACGTATGGGAATTATATGTATGATCATATTGTTGGCCCTGGAACAAAAAAGCCTCTCGATATCAAGTTTCCTGAGTTAGCATCGGATAAACAATTACCTTCACCTTATGTAAAAGGTTTTATTAAATATGCCAATCATAACGAAATCACCGATCAAAAGAACGCAAGTGCCCACATCGGAGAGGGAAATGGAGTAGGAACAATGGTGATGCTTACAGATTATATCAGAAGTTTAATGAAAGGTCAGAATGTTTTGTATGCTTCAAGTGCTGAACTGATGAGGACGAGTAAAGGTGCAGCTACAACTTCCGGTTACGCGTTGGGATGTTCTAATTTTGCAGGCATCGGATATGGTCATAACGGGGCTACAGAAGGGTATTTATCCTTAATGACGTATGATCCAACCAATGATGTTTCTGTGATTGTATTATTACCGTATTGGGATTTGAGCAGTACTGCCAATTTTGCAAAATGCCTGAATACCTTAAATGTCACAGGTCTTGAAGTGAAAAAAGTACTCGGATATTAAAAATTTAAATATAAAATAGAACGCTTTGAAATTTTTCAGAGCGTTTATTTTTTGTCGATTTTTTTTAGAAATGCATCAATTTTATTCATTAAAAAAGGAGCATTATTTTCTTTGTCCCAATCAAGATGCCCTCCATTAAACTCGAAAGATTCATTAACGACTTTGTTTTTATTTAAAAGAGAATCTAATATTTGCTTTTGAGATAACGGAATGATCTGATCATTATTTCCATAATAGGAAAGTGTTGGAGCTGAGGTACTGCTTATCCAGTGTGTCGGACTGGCAAAATTTATCATTAATACATCAGAAAAAAGACTTTTAGGATCAATTAAATGTTTTTCAACAAAAGAATAATCCGTATATTTTTTAAAATTGGGATCAGACAAATCGGATGGGCCAACAATATTGATTACCGCTTTTACTTTTTTAGCCTGATCAAATTTATAAGCATACAGCATAGACAAATGCCGCCTGCGCTGTTTCCTAAGAGAATAAATTTAGGTTTATATTGTAATGTTTTTTCTAAATAAAGCATTGCTTTATTTATATCCTCGGTCTGATTTGGGATTGCAAAACGTGAAGTTGAAGCCAATCGATAATCAATATTAGCAAAAATATGATTTGGGAATTTCTGCATCATTGATAAAGTGAAGAATGATAAATGAGATTTTTCTCCTCCGCGCCAGCCGCCGCCATGTATGATGATAAAAACATCAGGTTTAGAATTTAAACTGTTTTTCGGAATGTAAAGATCCATTTTTTGTTCTGAATCTTTTCCATAAGAAACATTTTCCTCGCTTTCAAAAGAAACTTCCTTACCGAGATTTATCGTTTTTTTCCTACAGCTTGTGGTGAACAGTAACATAAAGAAACATCCGAAAATTAGAATTAAATTTTTCATAGACATTAAAGATAAAAAACTCGCTGATTTCTCAACGAGTTACTGTACAAAATAATTTATATGAAGAATGATAATGATTGTTTTCTATCTTGTTCTGCTTTTGATGGCGTCAGAAGCACCTTCGATGTCTCTTACTTTTTTCACTTTCTGGTTTCCGAAGTTGTAAGTGATGCTTACGGTCATACCTCTTCTGAATTGGTCATTTTTTACGTAATTATAATTTCCGTTATCTTGGAAATCCTCGATTTCCACAACGTTTGTTCTCAATACGTCAGTTACGTTTACTGCAAACGTCCAATCGTTCCAGTTTTTCTTTAAACTTAGATCTAGACTCATTAGGCTTTTCAACATTCCTAATTCTATTTGCTGTTTGTCTACATAGAAATAATTAACTCCTAAGAACCAAGTTTTTTTCTTGTCTAAACGTAATGTATTGTTGGTTTGAATAATGATACTTGTAGATTTTACACTGTTTGAATAAACTAAAGGATTTCCTTCTTTATCTACAAAAGTATCCCCAGTTGTTGGGTCCTGAGCAAGAGTTCCGTTGTTGATATTGTGCTGAATTCCCGCATTGAAATTCATGGTTAAATATTGTTTAAAGAACGATCTCTGTATTCCAAGCATGGCAGACATTTCTTGTTTGTCCCCAAAATTTGTTCTGATGTAACGTAGTACATTTTGTTCGCCTACTGTTCCATTTGGTGACACAGGATAACCCTGCAACGGAACTTGAGTGATCTGATCTTTGAAATAAGAGTGATTTAAGATCAAGAAATATGAGCTTTTGTACATGTACGTTAATTCCTGATTGTACGTAGAAGATGCTTTTACAAATGGGTTATTTTGAGTGTAGTTATTTTCTGTCAGGATATTTCTTACAGGATTGATTTCCCAGAAACTTGGTCTTCTCATTCTGCTTGAGAATGAATAAGAAATATTATTGTTCTCATTGATAGCATAATTAAAGCTTGCATACGGTAAGAAGTTATTGTAATTTCTTTTTATTTCCTGATGACGCATTGTTGGTTCATCATTTAAAGGTGCATCTGCTGTTCCTAAGCTGCTGGTGATCTCATATCTGGCACCTACTTTTCCTGAGAATTTGTCTGAAAATTTCTTTTCGAAAGTCATATAAAATCCGTAAATATTTTCATCATAAACAAAATGATTGGGTTGATGTTCTTCGGATTTTATAGGAAGTACTGCGTTTTCTCTATAAGTGTCATTTTTGGTGTCATTATCGGTTTTTGTTTTATTATAATTTCCACCTACAGAAACTGTAAAATCATTTTTAAATTTCTGGATGTAATCTACTGTACCTGAAAAGTTATTAATGATTTGAGGAAGATCCTGATAAATTGTCTGGCTAAGGTCGGTATTGTTGCCTGCAGAATTTGCCAGATAAGTTTTATTGTCAGTAAACTGGAATCTTTTATAATTAAGGTATGCCGCATTTACATTTAACTTACTTCCTAAAGAATCTGTTTTCAATTCATAGTTTAAGTTAACTGAATTATTGTATGATCTCGCATCTTCTTTGTTTCTGGAATTAGTATAATTGGTAACATATTCTTTCTTTATTTCATCATAATAACGGATTGTGTTAAATAAATCCACCGTAGAATTATAGCTTTTATTAGCCCAAGTATTCCATGATAAAGCTAAATTGCTGTTGTCATTTAATTGATAATCAACATTTAAATAACCACCAAGATTTTTGTTAGGATCATTAATGTCACCTACAGATTCGTTTGAGGATAAATCGTTTCCGTTTCTTAACACATAAGATTGTCCCTGAATATTTTCACCGCCACTTAAATTAGCACTGATTCCCAGCTTATCTTTTCTGTAGTTTGCTGAGAAACTCGCATTGCTTCCGTTGAATTTGTTTTGTGAATTCGACATTCTCATGTTTCCGCTCAAACCATCACTCATCTTTTTCTTTAAAACGATATTGATGATCCCGTCTGAAGATTCTACCTGATATTCACTTCCCGGAACAGTAATTACCTCAATTTTCTGAATGTTTTCTGCTGGCGTATTTTTTAAGAATTGAACCAAAGAATCCGCATCCATATTACTTTTTCTACCATTGATATAGATTAAAGCATTGTTCTTTCCTGCAATTTTCAACGTTTTGTCGTCAGTAGAAGAGAGTAGTGGAGTCTGCTTTAAGATATCGAAAGTCGTGTTTCCTTTCGTAACTGGTGAAGCGGCAACATCATACACAAAACGGTCACTTTGTTTTTTGAAAACCTGTTTCGTTAAAGTAACACCTTCTATATTTTTAGTTTTTAAAGTATCTGATTTTTTTTCTTGTGCGAAGGTCAATCCGCTGAAAAATATGGCTGCGATAAGAATTTGAGTTTTCATGATAATCGTTTTAGAGAGTTTAATAGCTTGTATCTGTTATTATTTTACATTGCAAAGATATGTAATAAATTTAGTATCTTGCAATACAAAGTAGTAAAAATATTTTCATACTTATTTTAACAATCTGATTTACAGTAGCTAAAATTTAAATAAAAATTTTGATGTACTTTGATTTTCTACATAATAAGACAACTGTAACAAGGATTTTGTTACAGCGAAAAGTGAAATTGTTAAAAATAAATTTTATTCTCTATCGAAACGTGCTAATTTTTTATCAACCCAGATAGTCGCGAAAGGAAAGAAAGCGGATAATAGTGCGAAAACAAAATCTTCATCATCCCAATTATAAATTTTTCTTGCCGGAAGACAAAGTAAAAGATAAAGGGTAAAGAAAAGTCCATGCAGACTTCCAATAACACTTATGAAAATGATGGAATATAAATTTTCATCATAACGAATCCAAATCATGGCAACTCCATATAATAAAACACAGGAAATTGCTTCTGCCACGCAGATTTGTTTAAACCATTTAATGATTTTTTCCTGAGAATATTTTGAGAAAATTTTATCGATGAAGTCCATTTCTTGAGTTATGAATGATGAATTATAAGTTATGAATTAAAGCTTAAACCTTAATTTCTAAACCATTTTCCTGCCTGCAAATTTACTTATAAAAATTACTACCGTCCAAATAGTCAAAAACTTCCGGAGGCAGCATAGGTCTTACATTTTTACCGTCTTTAATCATCGTTCGGATCTCCGTTGCAGAAAGTTCAATAACCGGAGCTTTAATTAAAGAAATATTTTCATTTTGAAGATAATCAGAATCTTTTTTCTCTCCATCAAAAACTCTTGGATAAACAATTATGTGATGATTTTTGATCAACGTTTCGTAATTTTTCCATTTGTGTAAACTGCTAAGATTATCTTCACCCATAATTAAACTAAAAGAATAGTCAGGATGTTTTTCATGAAGATAAGTCAGCGTGTCAATCGTATAACTCGGCTTTGGAAGAGAAAATTCTACATTGGAAGCCCTCATATTCGGGTAATTTTTAATGGAAAGCTGTACCATATCCAGTCTGTTATGGTCTTTCAATAAGGATTTTTTGTCCTTGAAAGGGTTTTGCGGACTTACCACAAACCATAATTCTTCCATATCTGAATTTTCTAAAATATAATTAGCTAAAATCAGATGTCCAATATGAATTGGATTAAACGAACCGAAAAATAAGCCTATTTTTTTCATATTTCATTAGGGCTTAGGAATAAGCTTTTAGGGTTTAGGGTTGGTTTGTAGTTTTGAAATTATTGCATTCAACATCTTTGATATTTCCGTTAGCTTTTCATCGAGAATCTGAAACTCTTCCAAATTTAAATAATTTAAATTTTTGGAAATAAGTAATTGTGTCTCCAATTCAGCAGAACTTCCACGGGCAATTTTCAAAAACTGAATATAATCTAATTGAGATCTTCTCGAATGTCCTTCAGCAATATTTGACGGAATTGAAATCGATGAACGACGAATTTGATTCGTAAGACAGTAAATTTCTTCTTTAGGAAAATTCTTTGTACTGGAATAAATATCTGTTACAAGTGCTACAGATTTCTGCCAAACAATTAATTCCTTATAATTTCCCATTGCTAAAACCTAATTCCTGTTTCCTAATTCCTAATCCCTAAACTTAACGTCTTTAATATTAAGATAATGCGTCACATTTCCTTTCCAATGATTCTCTTCTAAAGTGAATACAATATCGAAATTTTTATTTTTAAAATCTTCTACAAACTGACCCAATTTGAAGCCTACACATTCAATATTTCGGCCTGTAGATTCCTGTTTAATATAAAACTTAACGTGATTATTATCTTTCCCCATCGTTTTTACATAACCTGAAAGTTTTTGGTTTTTGATCGCCAAAATCGGTTTCATGTTATGAGGACCAAATGGAGCCAGCTTTCTGTGGAAATTAATAAACTCTCTGTTCACATCATCGATCTGAATCTCAGAATCTATCAAAATAGAAGGTTCTTTCTGATGTTCTTTGATCTTTTCGGCAACAACTTTTTCAAATTTTATTTTGAAAGCATCAAACTTATCTTTTTCCATTGAAAGCCCTGCAGCAGCGTGATGTCCTCCAAATTTCAGGAAATATTCTGAACAGATATCCAATGCTTCATGAACGTCAAAATCCGAAACAGACCTTGCAGAAGCTACCATTTCACCATTGTTCCCATCAGTGAAAACCAGAGTAGGTTTGTAATAGGTTTCAATAAGTCTTGAAGCAACAATTCCGATAACACCTTTGTTCCATTCCGGATGGTAAACGATGGTTGTTAATTTGCTTTGTTGTTGAGATTCAATGATTTGATTCAATGCAGAAAGCGTAGAATTCATATCGAGTTCACGTCTTTCATCGTTGAGGTTCATAATATCACCAACAATTTGGTTAGCATGTTTCAAATTATCCGAAACCATCAACTGAACGGCAGCTTTTCCATGAGAAATTCTTCCTGCAGCATTGATTTTCGGAGCAATTTCAAAAACAATATTCGAAATCTCGAAATGAGATAATTTATCTTCTGGAATTAATAATCTTAACCCTAAATTTCTCGTTTTTCTAAGAATTTTAAGTCCCATTTTAGCCAAAACTCTGTTCTCGCCGGTCATAGAAACAATATCAGCAGCAATAGAAATCGCCAGAAGATCTGTTAATTCAAATAATTCGGCATCGGGAAGTTTGTAAATGGTATTTAAACCCTGACATAATTTAAAACCAACTCCACACCCTGAAAGTTCTTTGAACGGGTATCTGCAGTCGCGTCTTTTCGGATCCAAAACAGCTACCGCATTCGGAATTTCGTCTCCGGGTAAATGGTGGTCGCAAATGATAAAATCAATGTCTAAACTTTGAGCATAATTGATCATATCAAGTGCTTTGATTCCACAGTCTAAAGCAATAATTAACGAAAAACCGTTTTGCTTGGCGAAATCAATTCCTTCTGTGGAAATTCCGTATCCTTCAGAATTTCTGTCCGGAATATAAAAATCAAGGTATTTTTTCTCAACAATTTTGCTGAGGTATAGGTACATTAAAGCTACGGCCGTAGTTCCATCTACGTCGTAATCTCCGTAAACCATTATTTTTTCTCCATTTTCAATAGCGTTTGCAATGCGCTCAACGGCTTTTTGCATATCTGCCATTAAAAACGGACTGTGTATATCGGTAAGATTAGGTTTGAAAAATTCTCTGGCCTTTTGATAATCGTCAATCCCTCTAAGAACGAGGAGCCTAGATTCAAAAGTTCCAAAACCAAGTGACGAACTTAATCCATCCACTATATCCTCATCGGGTTCAGGCTTGTAAATCCATTTTTGACTCATTTCACAAAAATAAGGAAAATATATTTTAAAAACGAGGAATTGTTATCATAAAAAAAATGTTGAAATATTTAATAATCTATTGTTTATCAGTGTTTTGATTGTTTTGTTGAAACTTTTTCAAATAAAATTCAATAAAATTTGAAATAATGAAAACCGAAACAGATTTGCTCTCGTAAGTAAGGTTATAACACTTAAAAAATTAATATTATGAAAAAAACGATCAGTGTTTCAAACAAAGGTGCCACTTTGGATACCGGAAGACGAAACTTTCTTAAACTTGGAGGACTTGGTATTGCTATGGCAGGCCTTGCCCTTGTAGGATGTTCAGATAATGAGTTTGATTATCAGTACATGGATCCAGCCAATAGATTTGATCTCGGTATAGGAGATGTTGGCGTTTTAAACTATGCGTATGCACTTGAACAACTTGAAGCAGATTTTTATACCAAAGTAGTAAACAGCTTTTACTCAGGGATTTCTGATGCCGAAAAAACACTTTTTACAGATCTTTATCATCATGAAGTGATTCACAGAGATTTCTTTAAAGCTGCCCTCAGCGGAGTAACAACCAATGTGTTGCCAACTTTGGAATTTCAATATCCAAACGTGAATTTCAGTAACAGAGCTTCAGTTTTAGCTACGGCAAAAGCTTTGGAAGACACTGGTGTAGCTGCTTATAATGGAGCAGGAAAATATATTACAAATCCGGATTATTTAGTCATTGCAGGGAAAATCGTTTCTGTTGAGGCAAGACATGCCTCTGCAATCAGAAATTTGATTAATCCTGGTTCTGCTGATTTTTCAGGAGATGATGTAATCAACGCAACCGGGTTGGATGTTGCTAAAGAGCCAACTGAAATTGTAAGTGTGGCCGGAGGATTCATCAAAACGCCATTCACTTGGAAAGAAAGAGGTATTAGCTAAATTATTCATCTTCAAAATCAACAATTATGAACATTCTTAAATTACTAGATAAGCTTTCTAACGATAAATTTTTCACTACAGAATCATCAAGATTAGAAACTCTTACGAATATATCTTCAATCGGTAAAAAAGCAGCAGTTGCTGCTGTACCATTAGGATTGGGAACTTTAATGGCAACTTCGGCTAAAGCTGAAACCACAACAACTTCAGGAACTTATTTTAAAACTCCGTTAACAGATGCTTTACAGCTGGCTTTAACTTTAGAATATCTTGAAGACGAATATTATGCAAAAGGTTTGGGTACTGCAGGACTTATTCCGAGTTCGGACAAAGTTGTATTTATGCAGATCTCAAAACATGAAACGGCTCACGTTGCCTTTTTGAAAAGTACATTGACTTCTTTAAACGTAACGCCTATAGCTAAACCAACTTTCGATTTTACTGTTGGTGGTAATTTTTCTCCTTTTACAGATTATAATCAATTCCTTATTCTGGCTCAGGCTTTTGAAGATACCGGAGTTAGAGCATATAAAGGACAGGCAGGAAATGTGATGTCGAACAAAGCAGTTTTACAGGCAGCTTTACAGATACACTCAGTTGAGGCAAGACATGCTTCTCAGGTGAGAAGAATGAGAGCTAATAAAGGCTGGATAGAATTGGCAGATGGTGGAAATATGCCTGCTGCAACGAATGCTGTATATGCAGGTGAAGGGAATACAAATCAAGCTGGATTCAATACGGCAAACGCTTTTGGTGCTGCTGCTGGTTCTGCTGCTTACGACGAAGTTTTAAGTGGTAGTGACGCAACGGCAATTGCATCTTTGTTTATTGTATAAGTGATTTCTTAATATTAGGTGTAAAATCCTTTTTCAGAATTTTCTGGAGAAGGATTTTTCATTTAAAAATGATATATTCGCCAGACTAAACTTAAAAATTATTACTATGAAAAAAATTATTATCGGTGTGTTTTTATTGGGCACAATTTGTGGCGTCAATGCACAAAAAATTAGTCTTGGAAAAGCGGTGGATGTAGTATCTAAAGGTTCAAAAGCGCTTACTTTTACAAACGAAGATGCTATAAAATTATCTAAAGAATCGGTAGATTATATGGATAAAAATAATGCTATCGCAGGACCAAAAGATCCTTATACAGTAAGGTTGAACAAACTTTTCGGGAAACATAAAACTCAGGACGGCCTTAATCTTAACTATAAAGTCTACAAAGTAAAAGATATTAATGCTTTTGCTTGTGCAGACGGAAGTGTACGTGTTTTCTCTTCTTTGATGGATATTATGACAGATGATGAATTGCTTGCAGTAATTGGTCATGAAATTGGTCACGTTAAAAATCAGGATACGAAAGATGCTATTAAATCTGCTTATTTAAAGGCTGCTGCCTTAGATGCGGCTTCTTCGGCTTCATCTTCTGTGGCGACATTGAATGACAGTCAGGTTGGTAAAATGGCTAATGAATTTCTGGATGCTTCACACAGTAAAAAACAGGAATCCGAAGCTGATACTTATTCTTATGATTTCATGAAGGCTAATAAATATAATGTTGTTGGGGCTTACACTGCTTTCAAAAAGCTAGCATTGCTTTCGGAAGGAAGTACTCAATCCGGTTTTCAGAAAATGTTTAATTCTCACCCTGACAGCGAAAAAAGAGCTCAGGTAATTAAGAAAAAAGCAGAAAAAGACGGTTTGTGGAAAGATCCCGGAGCGGTTACGTTGCCAACAGTGAAACTTACGAAATAATCAAGACCAAATTTTTATCATACAGCCTCAAAGTTACTTTGAGGCTTTTTTTGTTGAATGTTTTTGTTAAAATATATTTTCTTTATTAATTCCTTTCATTAAATAAACTTGTTTGATGTTTTTAAAAACGCAAATAGTTCATTTTTAATAATTTTCAATGCTATTTTATTTCACTTGAAAAGGAAATGGAAAAGCTCTTTAATGAAAATATTTATAAAAAAATGAAAATAATTTGAATCTGTAATTGAGAAAATTTTATTCTTTAAAAGATAATGTTGATTTATAATAATTTCGTAATTTTGATTATTTATAATATAATTTTTATGTTTTAAAATTGATTTTAATTTGTTAAAATAAGTTAAAATATAGTTATTGTGTAATAAAAATATATATTTGCTAAACAATAAAAAAACATTATGAGTAAAAAAATTACAGTAGGTTTCTTTTGTTTAATGACAGCTTCGTTGTTTTGCAAAATTAACGCTCAGACTTATCAAACATTAAATGTAACCAGTGGCTACAATGCAGATCTTGTTGCAAATGGATCGGGTATAGCATCATCCAGCACAACTCAAAGTGTAGACTCGCCAACCAATGGTTATGTGTTTATGTCTACAGATTTTATGAATGGCACAGGAGCAATGCCAACTTCAGGATTGCCAAGTTCGGGATTAATTAATTCCGCAAGTACCACAGGTTTATCATTTCAAATGGCTCCCTATACTTCAAATAACGCTTTGAGGTTGGCAAGTACAAATGATTCAGGAGTTTTAAATTTCGGATCAACACCAAAAGCTTCAAAATTATTTATGTTGGCAACAACGGGAAGTGGGACATCGGTTGCAAGCGTAGTTGTTAATTTTACAGATGGTACCAGTCAAACATTTACTAATCAGTCAGTAAGTGATTGGTATGGAGGTTCTTCATTTGCTATAAAGGGTATCGGTCGCGCAAGTAGGGTTACGGATGCTATCGAAAATAATGTTAATGACCCTAGATTATATGAAATTTCCTTAAATATAAGTGCAGCTAATCAGTCAAAGAACATTTCTAATGTTTCGGTAACAAAAACATCATCTGCTACAGGCTTTCTTTGTGTTTTCGGATTTTCTTATCAAGTTGCAAATTCATGTATAGCACCGGATTCTGTAACACCATCGAATTTGACTTCAAATTCGGCTACAGTTTCCTGGTCTGCCGTTTCCGGAGTTTCATCTTATGAGCTTTATAGAAGTACTTCAACTGTAGCTCCTTCGGGTTCTACTACACCAACAGATACAGGAATAACAGCTGCAACAAAAAATATTACAGGATTGTCTCCCGCTACAACATATAATGTATGGGTAAGATCGAACTGTGGAGGAGGAAGCGTAAGTGATTGGAGTCCTGTAAAGGCCAATTTTACGACATCTTGTACTTCTGTAAATACTCCATATACAGAAGATTTTGATTCCACTACAGCTGGAACTCTGCCAATGTGTACTTCACAGCAGATTATAAATCCGGGAGGAGATTGGACTGTTGATGATGCTACTGGATTATCCGGATTTTCGTCTAATGTAGTTTATACTTCAACCAACGATACAACGGATGCAAACACTTGGTTCTATACAAATGGTGTTAATCTACAGGCAGGAACTTCCTATAGCTTTACGTTTGATTATGCTAATTACGATCCTCAAAATTTTAAAGTTGCATATGGTACTTCGCCAGTAAATACTTCAATGACTAACATAATTAGTGATTATCCTAACGTAAATGTAACTACATATGCAACCGGATCTTTTACAATCACACCTGCGACGAGCGGAGTTTATTATTTCGGATTTAATGTATATACAACCGCAGCTATGAGTACAGGTTTTGGACTTATGATGCTTGATAATATATCATTAACTACAAGTTCATTATCTACTTCAGAGAACTTGTTAGCAAAAGGGGTACAGGTTTATCCAAACCCAACAAGTGATTACTTAAATATAAAAGGAGATAAGAAAGTTGCAGGAATCAAGATTTTCGATGTTTCAGGTAAAGTTGTTTTATCTTCAGATAAATCAGAAGAAAGAATTGATGTTTCTCATTTAACTAAAGGAGCTTATATCCTTACCATGAAAAATGCAGACGGAACTTCTTCAACACATAAGTTTATTAAAAAATAATAACTTAATTACTAAATTAGTAATAAAAATAGCTACTCAAACGAGTAGCTATTTGTTTTTATTGATGGAATTCTTAATGATTAAGAATACATTTTTTCTCTTAATTCCTTGATCTTTTTATCACCAAGATATTCGTCGTAAGTCATTTCTCTGTCGATAATTCCTTGAGGAGTTAATTCGATGATTCTGTTACAGACAGTTGAAAGCATTTCGTGGTCATGAGATGACAATAAAAGATTTCCTTTGAAGTTAGACAATGAGTTGTTCAACGTTGTGATACTTTCTAGGTCTAAGTGATTCGTAGGTTCGTCAAGTAAAAGAACGTTTGCTTTCTGAAGCATCATTCTACTGAACATACATCTCATTTTTTCACCTCCTGAAAGTACTTTACAAGATTTCAACGCTTCATCACCAGAGAACAACATTCTGCCTAAGAACCCTCTCATGAATTCTTCGTGACGCTCTTCATCATTTTTAGTGAATTGTCTCAACCAATCTACCAGGCTAATATCTTCCTGAAAGAATTTAGTGTTATCTAAAGGCATGTGAGACTGGTTTGTTGTAACTCCCCAAGCAACAGTTCCTTTATCTGCTTCAGTATTTCCAGCAAGAATTTCGAAAAATTCTGTGATAGCTAAAGAGCTTTTAGAAAGTACAGCAACTTTATCCCCTTTTTTAAGGTTTAAATCAATGTTTGAGAACAATAATTCTCCGTCTTTCGTTTTTTCAAGGCCTTTTACATCTAAAATTTGGTCACCTGCTTCTCTTTCCATTTCGAAAATAATTGCAGGATATCTTCTTGAAGAAGGTTTAATATCATCGATGTTTAATTTATCGATCATTTTTTTTCTCGCAGTAGCCTGTTTAGCTTTTGCAACGTTTGAACTAAATCTTGCTATGAAATCCTGAAGTTCTTTTTTCTTCTCTTCTGCTTTTTTGTTAGCCTGAGCTCTTTGTCTTGTCGCTAACTGAGAAGCCTGATACCAGAAAGAGTAGTTACCTGTATAAAGGTTTAATTTAGCATAATCTAAATCCCCGATATTTGTACAAACCGTATCTAAGAAGTGACGGTCGTGAGATACAACAATTACTGTATTTTCGTAGTCTGCAAGGAAGTTTTCTAACCATGCAATTGTTTCAATGTCAAGGTCATTCGTAGGTTCATCCAAGATCAATACATCAGGATTTCCAAAAAGAGCCTGAGCCAAAAGAACTTTTACTTTGTCCTGATTCTCAAGTTCGCTCATCATCTGCCAATGCATACCGTCTTTGATACCTACGTTAGAAAGCATCGTTTGTGCATCAGATTCAGAGTTCCATCCACCCATTTCATCATACACTACACCAAGTTCACCTGCTTTGATACCATCTTCATCAGAGAAATCTTCTTTGGCGTACAAAGCGTCCATCTCTTCTTTTATTTCAAATAATTTTTTATTTCCTCTTAAAACAGTTTCAAGAACAGTAAATTCGTCATAAGCAAAGTGATCCTGCTCCAAAACTGACATTCTTTTCCCTGGTTCCAGAGATACATGTCCTGTCGTTGGATCCTGCTTTCCTGTTAATATTTTAAGGAATGTAGACTTTCCTGCACCATTTGCTCCGATGATTCCGTAGCAGTTTCCTTTTGTAAACATGATGTTTACATCATCAAAAAGAACTCTTTTCCCGAATTGTAAAGATAAGTTAGATACTGTTAACATATAGTTTTGTAAATTTGGCGCAAAAATACGAAAAGAAATTGGGTATTTCGTAATAATGTAATATTCAAGTTTTTAATATGGGGTATTTTTTATATATTTCATTAATGAAATTTAAAAAAGGGAGTTCCAAAGGGGATAACTCTGTATAGGATTGGGTAAAACTCAATTTTAATGTAACTATAGGAATACTAAAATGAAGATTGAAAAAACAGTCAATATATTAAATAGAAGAGCTAGGTTCGAATATGAATTTATCGAAGAAATGGAAGCAGGTATGGTTTTAACCGGTACTGAGATTAAATCTTTACGTTCTTCTAAAGCCTCTATAACGGAATCGTTCTGTCAGTTTATTGATGGGGAATTGTACATCATTAATATGATGATTGATGAGTATAAATTGGGGACTTTTTATAATCACAAAACAAAAAGGGAACGGAAATTGCTGTTGCACAAAAAAGAATTGCAAAAGCTCGAAAAGAAGTTAAAAGATGCAGGAAACACTATAATTCCTCTAAAACTATATATCAATGATCGAGGAAAAGCAAAGGTCTGGATCGCCTTGGGAAGAGGGAAAAAGCTTTTTGATAAAAGGGAGAGCATAAAAGATAGAGAAAACAAACGAAATCTGGACAGAATATTAAAGAAAAGTTAAAAATCATTTGAAAAACTTTGTATATAAAGAAAAATTATATTTATTTTGCATTATCAATTATTTAATCATTTAATTCTATGAAAAATCTAAAATTAGGAATTTCAGCATTGGCACTTACTGTTGCTTCTACTGTGTTCGCTCAGACTACCAACAATCCGTGGATGATCGGAGTTGGTGCTCATGCAGAGAACCACACGGCAGTTAGAAATACATTCAGTAACACTTTTGCTGCAAAGAATTTAACGAAGACAATGTTCAATACGAACAACTTCTCTATTACACCTCCACTATCTAAACTTACAGTTGCAAGAAACGTAGCTAAAGGTTTTGTAGTAGACTGGCAGACTACTGTTGGTAATGTTGAAAACAAAAGATTCAACATGGGTAAAGAGTTTATGTTGATGACAGGTCTTGGTTTACAAGTAAAGGCTGCAGGTCTTTTATGGAACGAAGAATCTTGGTTTGATCCATATTTAAGAGTTGGTGCTAACTACTTAAGACATGACTATACTGCTCTTACTTTCCCTAGAACTGATGTTAACGGAGAGTGGGTACAGAATGGAGAAAACGGTAACGAAAACGGTAAAGCTAACTTCTTTACAGTTTCTACTGGTGCTGGTGTAAACTTCTGGTTGACTAAAAACTTCGGTTTAGGGGTACAAGGAGATTACGTTTCAACTCCAGGTGACAAGTCTACTGTTGCTAACTTCTGGCAAGCTTCTGCTTCTCTTAACTTCAGATTCGGAAACAGAGACAGAGATAAGGATGGTATCTTAGATAAAGACGATTTATGTCCAGATACACCAGGTTTACCAGAATTCCAAGGATGTCCTGATACTGACGGTGATGGAGTTCCAGATAAAGACGATCAGTGTCCAGATGTTGCTGGTCCAGTTGAAAACAACGGTTGTCCTTGGCCAGATACTGACGGTGACGGTGTAATCGACAAAGATGATGCTTGTCCTACAGTTGCAGGTCCTGCTGAAAACAATGGTTGTCCTTGGCCAGATACTGACGGTGATGGTATCCTTGATAAAGATGATGCTTGTCCTACAGTTCCAGGTCTTCCAGAATACAACGGATGTCCTAAGCCTAAGAAAGTAACAGCTGAAGAATTAGAGAAAAACTTTGGAAGTGTATTCTTTGATTTCAACAAAGCTACAATCAAAGCTGAATCTAAAGGAGCTTTAGATGCTGCTTCTGACTTAATTAAGAAAGACGGAGGTAACTATCTATTAGAAGGTAGAACTGATGCTAAAGGTGCTGAAGCTTATAACTTGAAACTATCTAGAGAAAGAGCTGCTGCTGTAGTTGCTGCTTTAGATGCAAGAGGTGTAGACGCTAACGCTCTTAAATCTATCGGTGTTGGTAAAGCTAAAGCTACAGTTCCTGCTACAGCTTCTGATGCTGAAAGACAAGTTGACAGAAAAGTAGTTGTAACTGCTGTTGAAGATGCTGCTCAGTGGAATTCTATTCAAAAAAGAGATTACGCAGATCCAACTCCAGTAAAAGTTAAGAAAAAAGCTACTAGCAAGAAAAAAGCTCCGGCTAAGAAAGCTACAGCTAAAAAGAAAAAATAATTAATTTTTCTAAATATAAATACCTCCAGTTCTCTGGGGGTATTTTTTTTTTGTTTACTTTTAATTAATTTTGTTGAAAATTTAAAAATAAAAATGGGAAGAGCGTTTGAATATAGAAAAGCTTCTAAAATGGCCCGTTGGGATAAAATGGCCAAGACTTTTTCTAAAATAGGTAAAGACATTGCATTAGCAGTTAAGGCCGGTGGCCCTGATGTTGAAGCAAATCCGGCATTGAAAAGATGTATCCAGAATGCGAAAGGAGCAAACATGCCAAAAGATAACGTTGAAAGAGCGATCAAAAAGGCAAGTGGTGCAGATGCAGAAAATTATGAAGAGATCACTTATGAAGGATACGGACAAGGTGGTGTTGCATTTTTCGTAGAGTGTACTACGAACAATACTACTAGAACGGTAGCTAACGTAAGAGCTATTTTCAATAAGTTTGATGGTAATCTTGGTAAGAATGGCGAATTAGCATTTATCTTCGACAGAAAAGGTATTTTCAGTATCGATATCGCTCAGATCAAAATGGATTGGGATGATTTCGAAATGGAAATGATCGACGGTGGAGCAGAAGACGTAGAAAAAGATGACGAAGAAGTAATGATTACAACTGCTTTTGAAGATTTCGGTTCTTTATCTCACAAACTTGATGAACTTAAAATCGAGGTTAAAAGTGCAGAACTTCAAAGAATCGCCAACAATACAAAAGAAGTTACAGAAGAGCAGTTTAAGGCAAATATGAAAATGCTTGACCGTTTCGAGGAAGATGATGACGTACAAAACGTTTATCATAACATGGAAATTACAGAAGAGTTGATGAACTCTCTATAAAAATAATATAACATTCATATACAGTTAACTTTCAATTAGTTTCTTTGCATAAAACTATGAAAAGAGATATTGAGTTAGTTGTTATTTCGGATGTTCATTTGGGAACTTATGGATGTAAGGCTAAAGAATTATTAAGATATCTGAACTCTATTCAGCCTAAAACTTTAGTTTTGAATGGTGATATTATTGATATCTGGCAATTCAAAAAGTCTTACTTCCCTAAACCTCATTTAAAGGTGATCAAGAAAATTCTTTCTTTGGCCACCAAAAATACGGATGTGTACTACATCACAGGGAACCACGACGAGATGTTCCGCAAGTTTACCGATTTTCAATTGGGTAAGCTTAAAGTCTGCAATAAAATCTGTTTAGATATCAATCAAAAGAAAACCTGGATCTTTCATGGAGATGTTTTTGATGCATCTGTTCAGCATTCCAAATGGATTGCGAAATTGGGTGGAAAAGGCTACGATTTATTAATTGTAATCAATAATGTTGTAAATTGGTTCTTAGAGAAAATGGGTAAAGAGAAATATTCATTTTCAAAAAAGATAAAGAACAACGTAAAAAAAGCAGTGAAATATATCGGAGATTTTGAATTAACAGCTTCTGAACTGGCCATTGATAATCATTATGATTACGTTATCTGTGGTCACATTCATCAGCCTCAAATCCGTGAAGTTGTAACTAAAAAAGGGTCTTGCACTTATCTTAATTCCGGAGATTGGATTGAAAACCTTTCTGCATTGGAATACAACGATAACGAATGGAAGATTTTTTATTACGATGAGCACAAACATTTGCTGCAAGATGATGAAGTTGAAGAAATTCAGGAGATGGATAACACTGAGCTTTTAAAAATAGTAACCAATTTTTCTTAAATGAAGATTTTATACGCATTTCAGGGCACCGGGAACGGACATGTCGCAAGAGCGCAGGAAATTATTCCTATTCTAAAAAAATATGCTTCGGTTGACACTTTGATCAGCGGGCATCAATCGCAATTAAAGGCCGATTTCGACATTAACTATCAACATAAAGGTATTTCGCTGCTTTATAATAAAACCGGAGGATTATCCTATCGAAAAACGTTTTTTGAGAATAAATTTCTTGAAGCGGTAAAAACGATCAGAGAATTAGAGTTAAAACAGTATGATTTGATTATTAACGATTACGAACCTTTGACGGGTTGGGCTTCTAAATTAAATAAGCTTCCAATGATCGAATTAAGTCATCAGGCGTCAATGAGTTTTCCTGAAACTCCTAAACCCAAAAAGAAAGATTTTCTTGGAGAATTAATTTTGGAATATTATGTTCCGAGTGAAAGAAAGATAGGTTTCCATTTTGAAAATTACCATCCTCAGATTAAAAAACCTGTTATCAGACATAAGATCAGAAATCTCAATCCCGATAAAAAAGGCTATTATCTTGTTTATTTACCGAGTTTTTCTGATGAAAATATCATTAAAGTTTTAGAACAAATTCCTATTGAATGGAAAGTATTTTCTAAGCACAGTAAAATTCAATCTAAAGTAAAAAATGTTGAAGTTTTCCCAATTGATGAAATTCAATATTTAAAATCCTTTGAAAACTGTGAAGGAATTTTATGCAACGCCGGTTTTGAAACCCCTGCCGAAGCTCTTTTTATGGATAAAAAATTATTCGTTATTCCGATTCATAATCAGTACGAACAGGAATGTAATGCTTGTGCTTTAGATAAAATGGGAATCCCGAATTCTAAAGTTTTAGATTTAAATGAAATAACGGATTGGGTAGCTTCCGATCATCATCTGAAAGTTGACTACCCGGATGATATTGAGCAAATATTGGTGAATGAAGTTTTAATTCTTTAAAAAAATATCATCAACATCACTCATTCTCGTCATCACAGCTCTTGCGTAAGAACAGTGTGGATAAACATTCCATTTATTTTCTCTTGAGAATTTGATGGCTTCTTCAACCAAATATTTCCCCATTCCTCTACCTTCAAATTCTGGATGAACCAAGACGAAAGAAATGATCAGTTTATTATCTTCAGGGAAAATCGTATAAGTCAATCTTCCTATTTCTTTGATTTCGTTATTTAGCGTAAGAACTCCGCCGTTTCCGGATTTATTGTTTTCAAATTTCATAATTAAGGCTTTGTTGATTAAATACAAAAACTGCACCGAGCTTTTGTTAAACACAAATTACACTAATTTTTTTCACAAATAACACAATGTTGTATTTCAATAGGAACGGGCTTTAGCCCGTTTAATGTTTTATGGATTCAATTGGCTTTAGCCAAAACTTAAAGCCAGATTTTAACTATCCTTTCCCGTATAATAATTATAATCTTTAATAACGACATTAATAAACTGTCTTTCCGTCATTTTTGTAGCATCAACTTCAAGCTTTAAAATCCCTTTTATTTTATCGGAAAGTTTGCTGATAATCTGTCTGTCATCAACTCTCAAAGCTTTTGTGTAATTGTCTTTAATAATTCTCATGTCATTGTCGGTTAACGCAATAACCTGTGGAAATGATGGGATATAATCTTCTTTAATATTTTCTAAAATCGTATGAGAAATATTAATGCTGTTTTTTAATGAAATCACAGCCGTTCCAGAAGCAATATCTCCCAAACGCTGATTGTTTTTAGAAACGATCATAGAAATTAAACCAACAACTCCCGCAAAAGAAGTATCAATCAATCTGAACATCCAGCGAATCAAATAATCTCCAAAACTTGCCTGATAACCATCAATTTTCACCACACGGATTTTCATTAGTTTTTTTCCGGGAGTCTGGCCTTCCGTCAAACTTTCTAAAACTACAGGATAAATGTAAATAGGAAATGTAATCGCAATATAAATTGCCATTTGTGACCATTGATCGAGACCATTTAATAAATATCCAAGATCAAAAAAATTAAAAAATACGTAAAAAGCAATCACTGCATACGCAACCTTAATCAGAAGATCGATGATAAACGCAAGCATCCTTTCTCCAACACTGGCGATGTTGAAATTAATATTTACATTTTGTGAAGTATTAATCGCAATTTGAGACATATTTTTTATTATTTTAGCCTTACAATTATGAGAGAGGTTTATTTCATTAAACAAAATAAAGAAAAATGGTTGGGAATTGAACAGGTTATTCAAGGGAAAATTAAAAAAAATCCTGATGACCTGTCTTCGTTGTACATCAACCTTATCAATGACCTTTCTTTTGCGCAGACTTATTACCCCAAAAGTAATACAACGGTTTATTTAAATCACTTATCTTCTCAGATATTTCAAAAAATTTATAAAACTAAAAGAGTAGAGGAAAATAGGATTTTATATTTCTTCAAAACTGAAGTTCCTTTGCTGGTCTATCAATACAGAAGATATTTGACATATGCATTTCTGTTTTTCACTTTATTTACACTGATTGGAGTTCTTTCCGCGATTTATGATAAGGATTTTACGAATATTATTCTTGGCGAAGATTATGTCAATCAAACCATAGAAAATATTAAAAAAGGAAACGCGGTCGGAATATATCAAAGCGGCTCAACGTGGGGAAGTACGATCGGAATTATTTTCAACAATATCGGAGTCGGTGCAAAATTATACATCTACGGAATTGCAGGCGGAGTTGGAACTTTATACGCTTTACTCTCAAACAGTGTGATGTTGGGTTCATTTCAATATTTTTTCTATGATTATGGAGCTTTAAAAGACAGTGCAAGAGGAATCTGGCTTCACGGAGTTTTTGAAATTTTCTCGATGGTCGTTGAGGCGATGTGCGGATTAATCTTGGGAGCTTCCATTTTATTTCCGAAAACTTTTTCGAGATTTAATTCTTTTAAAAACGGTTTTAAAGATTCATTTAAAATATTTTTAAGCACGATTCCATTTACGGTTTGTGCAGGAATTATTGAGGGATATATCACAAGACATGCTTTAAAAATGCCTTTGATTCTGAATTTAATTATTATTTTCGGGACACTGGCGATCATAGGATTTTATTATATTATTTATCCGTCAATTGTCAACAAAAAAACTAACAACCAAATCAATGATGCAGTTTTATAAAAAAAGAGATTTCGGAACTTTTATAAGCGACAGTTTTAATTTTTTCAAATTATACGGTAAAAATTATTTCAAAAGTTACATTTTACTGAATGGTTTGCTGATGATCCTAATGGTAACTGTATTTGTTTTAGGATACAGAGAATTGTTCTCGCAAATTTTAGGCTCTAATCTTAGTGGCGAAAGCTATTATTTTCAACAATATTTTGAGGACAATCTGGGAATGCTGATCGTTGTTGGGATTTTTACCTTTCTTCTTTTCTTGCTTTTAATGATCATCAATTATTTGTTTCCTGTTTTTTATCTAAAAAGACTGGGACAAGGACAGGAAAAGATCAAAACAGATGATATTCTGAGTGATTTTAAAAATAATGCTGGCAAAATTGTTAAGCTTTGTTTAGGCATGATGTTTATCGTTACACCATTGTCATTTATCATCATAGGATTTTCTTATGTGTTGGTTTTGATTGTAATAGGAATCTTCTTGATCTTATTGGTTTTCCCAACGTTATTCAATGTTGTTACATTTTTGATGTATGATTATTTTAATTCTAACCGAGGCTTTTTCGAAAGTTTAAGCTATTCCATCCGATCTCAGTTTTCTTATCCAAACGGACGTGAAAAATCACCCTATTGGAAATATTGGGGCTCAACGATCATTGTTTCAATCATTTTATATGTTGTAACATCAATTTTTACGTTTGTTCCGATGATGTTTTTCTACGGATCACTTTTAACTTCCGCTCCGGATGGTAATTTTGAACAGAATCCGTTTGCAGGAACAGCCGGAATATTTTTCTTTATATTGTACGGAATCTCGATGCTTGTGTCGTTTTTCCTTTCAAATATGCTGTACGTAAATTCAGGATTGATGTATTATGACAGCAGAACAGACCTTCATCAAAAAGTAGAATTAGCAGAAATAGACACCATCGGTAATAATGAATAAAATTCTTTTTTTCTTACTGATATTTTTCTCCTTTGAATCCTCATTTGCTCAGGATCAGACAGGTCCGCCGCCTGTTGCGGAAGCATATATAGATTCATTGAGCACTGGGCATTACAAAAATATGTACCGTGCAGATTCTGTTTTGCTTAAAAATCCAGTTTCTGAAAACACGGTTTATCCAAAGAAGTTCAAGGAAAATATTCAGTCGAGATACAAAGGATATGAGTTTGATTACACAACCATTAAACCGAAAGAATCTTTCTGGCAAAAGCTTTTAAGAAAGATTGATAAAATATTGCAAAGTATTTTTGGCGATACCGTTTTCACGAAATCTGGCAATATTGCAGGAATTTTAATTCGAATATTTGCCATTATTCTGGTCGGCTTTCTTTTGTATTTTATTATTAAATATTTAATTGGAAAAGACGGAGATTTTATCTTCGGAAAAAAGAATAAGAAAGTAATTATTAAAGATGAAGAGCTTCATGAAAATATTCATGAGATCAATTTCCCGGAAAGTATTGCTAAGTTTGAAAGGGAAGGAGATTACCGTTCGGCGGTTCGTTATCAGTTTTTATTTGTCTTGAAAAAATTAAGTGATAAAAAATCCATCAATTGGAATCCTGAAAAGACCAATAAAGATTATGTTACAGAACTGAAAGCTCCTCATCTGAAAAATGATTTTTCTAATTTATCCTACATTTTCGAATACGTTTGGTACGGAGAATTCAATATTGATGAGCAGAGTTATCAGAAATTCAAAGCCCAATATCAAGCCTTTAAACCTTAATTAAACTCTTTTTACAATGAATAAAACTTTCAAAATATATGCTGTAATTTTCATCGTTGTGATGTTGATTTTGGCGTTGCTTGAAGTGAACAAAAAAGAAGTTACAGATTGGCGTAAGAATTTCGATACGAATGAAAAATCGCCTTTCGGATTGTTTATTTTCGATCATGAAGCAAAAGATCTTTTTAAAAATAAACTGAAAAAAGTAGATCAGACACCTTACGATTATTACAATACTCATAAAAAAGAATCACATAATATTCTGGTTGTAGAAACCGATGTCGATACAGAATCCTGGAACAAGATTTTAGATCAGGTTTCCAAAGGTTCAGACGCGATGTTGGTTGTAAGTCAAATTCCAAAAGAGGTTTCGGACAGCATCGGATATTATGATTCAGAAATATCTTTTGCGGATGAAAATGTGTTGAAACTAACTGATAAAAAATACCAGAACGATTTTATTAAATTAGATAAATTTCCTTCGGGCAGAGGATTTTCTTATATTAAACCACAAGTTGAAATTCTTGGAAAAACAGTTGAAAAAAACAATTCGGATCAGGCTAATTTCATTAAAATTAAATTCGGAAAGGGAAATATTTATGTTCATTGCGAACCTCTTTTCATGACGAATTATTACCTGCTGAAATCCGGAAACATAAAATATGCTCAAGATGTTTTTTCGTATCTTGACGATAAGGAAACGATTTGGTTTGTAGAAAGTAATGCGAAAGTTTCTCGTTTCTTTATGAGATTTATTTTGTCGAATCCGGCCTTGAAATACGCTTGGTGGGTACTTTTGGGAGGATTGGTGTTATTCGTTTTCTTTAATGCAAAAAGAAAGCAGCGTATCGTTCCTGTCATTGAGCCGTTAAAAAATACCTCGGTAGATTTTGTGAAAAGTATCGGAAATCTCTATCTTCAGGAAGGCGATTTTCATGATATGATGGCAAAAAAAGCCCAATATTTCCTAAATAAAGTAAGGCTTGATTTTCTCATTGACACCCAAAATTTAGATGAAGAATTTGCCAAAAAGCTTCAATTAAAAACAGGAAAAACAATCGAAATGATTAATGAAGCCATTAATCTGATCAGAAAAGCGCAAGATCCTTACGCTCATGTGATGAAAGAAGATCTAGCAAGAATGAATAAATTGCTTGACGAAATTTTAAAATAAAAACAGGGAGTCCCGAAGGGACGACATAAAACAGCGTTGGATGAAGTCCAATCAAATTAAAATAGAACTGTTACATTGTTAAATTAAAACAATATGGAAAACCTTGAAAACCAAAATATAGAAAATCAAAATTCTATAAATCTCGATAAAAAAGAAAACGATTTTCAGTCTCGAATTGATATGATTGAACTTCGTGCAAGCTTAGAAAAAGTAAAATCTGAAATTGCAAAAGTTATTGTTGGTCAGGAAAGTATGATCGAACATCTTTTGGCTGCACTTTTATCCAACGGTCACGTTTTGATCGAAGGGGTGCCGGGGGTTGCAAAAACGATTACTGCAAAATTGTTGGCTAAGACAATTGATGTTGGTTTCAGCAGAATTCAGTTTACGCCGGATTTGATGCCTTCCGATATTCTGGGAACATCAATTTTCAATGTCAAAAACTCTGAATTTGAATTTAAAAAAGGACCAATTTTTTCCAACTTTATTCTGATCGATGAGATCAACAGATCACCTGCAAAAACTCAGGCTGCAATGTTTGAAGTTATGGAAGAAAGACAAATTACAATGGACGGAATCCGTTACGTAATGGAAGAACCGTTTTTGGTAGTTGCCACACAAAACCCTATTGAGCACGAAGGAACGTATAGGCTTCCGGAAGCTCAATTAGACCGTTTTCTATTCAAAATTAATGTTGGATATCCTAATCTTGAACAGGAAATTACCATCATTAAAAATCAGCACGAAAGCAAAAGAGAGGACAAAACGGAAGCTGTAAACCGAGTGGTTAGTGCAGAACAGTTGAAAAGTTATCAACAATTAGTTAAAGAAGTCATTGTTGAGACTCATTTGATAGAATATATTGCGAAAATCATTATTAATACAAGAGAAAATCAGTTCTTGTATTTGGGAGCTTCACCAAGAGCGAGTTTGGCTTTATTAACAGCTTCAAAATCTTTCGCAGCTTTGAGAGGGAGGGATTTTGTAACACCAGAAGACATCAAAGAAGCAAGTTACGCTGTTTTAAGACACAGAGTAATCGTTTCTCCTGAAAGAGAAATGGAAGGCTTAACTGCCGATGAAATAATCCGACAAATATTAGAAGGAATAGAGATTCCTAGATAAAATGCTTAAAAACCTTTACATAAATACTCGCTTTTTCGTCGCGCTCATCGGAGTGGGGATTCTTTATGTCTTGGCGTTTTTCTTCCCTATTTTGATGGTGTTGGCTCATGCTGTTTTATTGATTTGTTTTCTTGCGGCAATGGTTGATTATCTCTTGCTTTTTAACCAAAAAGAGGCAGTTTTAGCACAAAGAATTTTACCGGAAAAATTATCCAACGGCGATGAAAATCCTGTGAAAATTGATGTCAAAAATAATTACGGTTTTAAGATTGATACTAAAATTATTGATGAAATTCCATTCCAGTTTCAGAAGAGGGATTTCTTGATCAGAAAGCAGATAGAGTCGGGAAGAAATACCTATTTTCAGTATACTTTAGAGCCAAAGGAGAGAGGCGAATATAATTTTGGAAGTTTAAATATTTATGCATCATCTCCGATCGGATTTATTTCAAAGAGATTTAGGTTTCAGAAAGATGCCAATTTAGCTTCCTATCCGTCATTTGTACATCTCAGAAAGTATGAATTAATGGCACTTCAAAGTGAATTTTTACTGGGCGGAATTAAAAAGATAAGAAAGCTCGGTCACACGATGGAGTTTGAGCAGATCAAAGAATATGTTCCCGGTGATGATATCAGAACGATCAACTGGAAAGCGACTTCTAAAACCAACCGTTTGATGGTTAATCAATTTCAGGATGAAAAATCACAACGTATTTTTATGTTGATTGATACCGGTAGAACGATGAAAATGCCTTTCAACGGATTGAGTCTTTTAGATTATTCAATCAATGCAACGATGGCTTTGTCTCATATTATTTTGAAAAAAGGTGATCGTGCGGGAATGATGACGTTCTCAAAAAAAACGGAGAATAAAATTGCGGCAGAAAATAAATCAGGTCAGCTTAAAAAGATTTCGGAAGCACTTTATAATATCAATACCAACTTTTTTGAAAGTGATTTTAACAGATTATATCAGGACGTAAAATACTCGATCAATCAAAGAAGTTTGATTTTATTATTTACAAATTTTGAAACATTGGACGGGCTCAACCGTCAGTTAAAATATCTACGCGGAATTGCGAAAAACCATTTGTTGGTTGTTGTATTTTTCAAAAATGCAGAACTTCACACATTGATCAATAAAAATCCTGAAAGCATGCAGGAAATTTATGATGAAATTATCGCTGAGAAATTTGAATTTGAAAAGAAATTAATCATTCAGGAGCTTCGTAAATATGGGATTTATACGGTTTACACGCTTCCTGAAAATTTAAATATCGATGTTATTAATAAATATTTAGAGATAAAAGCGAGAGGAATTTTATAATTTTGTAGATGAAAAAAGTAGTAGTTATTTGCCTTCTGGCTTTAGTAATTAATTGTCAGGAGAAGCATGAAAAGCTTAAAAGAGAAGGAGAGCCGGATGTTGTATATTTTAAGAATTCGGATGAGGAAATGAATGCTGCCGTAGAAAGTGCAAAAAAAACTTTGCCTGAATTTGAAAAAGCAATACAAAGTGATAATCCTAATTATTCCAATTTTACTCTAAAGCAAAAGTTTGACACATCTGATGGAGGAGGTGAGCATATTTGGATAGGTGATATTCAGCTTAAAGAAGGGAAGTATTATGGAATAGTTCAAAATGAACCTGCTGATGCGAAAATAACGGTTAAGTTAGGAGATTCTGTTGAAGTTATCCCTGAGAGAATAAGTGATTGGATGTATAATGACAAAAATGTTGTAAAAGGAGCTTATACCATAAAGGTCATAAGAAAATATATGAGTCCTAATGAAAAAAAGGAAATGGATGCAGAAGGATTAATTTATGAATAAGAAAAATATTAAATAGAAATGAAAATAACACTCAACAGAATAAACGACGATTTTTTATTTGAATGCACCAATTCTCAAGGGAATTCCATTCTTTTGGATAACACAACACAGCCGGGAGCAAAAGGAGTTTCGCCAATGGAAAGTGTTTTAATGGCAGTTGCAGGTTGCAGCGGAATAGATGTAGTTTCTATTTTGAAAAAACAAAGACAGGAAATCACAGATTTCAAAGCAGAAGTAGAAGGAGAAAGAGTTCAGGTTGATGATGCAAAACCTTTTAAAGCTATTAAAGTTAAATTTTTGCTGGAAGGAAATATCGATCCTAAAAAAGCACAAAAAGCAGCGGAATTATCTTTTGAAAAATATTGTTCAGTTTCTAAAACCTTAGAGCCGAATGTAGAAATTGGATATGAAGTCTATGTAAATGGAGAGAAAATTTAATTATTTTTTCTTTACATCACGAAATAAAAAAACCGGACTCTACGTCCGGTTTTTTGTTTATCAATAAAGTTGTTTGTGAAATTATTTTTTAATGATCTTCGTACTTTTTAGAGTACCGTCTTTCATTGTTAACGTTAAAATATAAACTCCTGTTTTTAGACTTTCCAAATGCAATCCAGAAGATGGATTATCAAAAGTTGTTACTATAATTCCGGAAAGATCCGTTACCACAGCACGTTTTATGTTGTCTGATTTTTCTATATTTAAAACATCTGTGAAAGGATTAGGATAAACAGTTAGTTGCTTTTCAGCTTTCACTTCATTTGTCGCTAAAACCAATGGCTCTAAGGTTACGTTTACTTTCCATGTGTTAGCATCAACTTGGTTGTAGTCTGCGTTACAATCAGATCCTCCGTATGTTCTCCACGCTCTCAGCTCGAAATTTACATTTCCTGTAAGGTTATTCGCTAAAGTTAAACCTGATCTTTCATATGAAAAAGTTCCTGTATTTCCTCCTGAACCTGTTGTAATAGATGGCTCTGAAGTATTGTTGGTAGTACAAACCAGCAAACTATTTTGTTCAGACATCCATCCGTTTCCTTGCGTGGTCATGGTGTAAGATACGCTCGTAGATTTTATTTTGTAACCTGCCGGAACTGCAACTGTAAGTAAGCCAGGACAGTTTGTTGTTGATGTTATGCTTGGCGTACCGCTGCTGTACATGGTGTTGATGTTTCCTGCTGTGTAGGTTGTAGATACCTGTCCGGTTGTGAATTCTTTCATTTTCCAGAAACCTTGTGATGAACCACAGTTTGATCTTACCCAGAAATAATAAGTTTGACCTGTTATTAAATTGTTTAAGGTTACAGAAGTATTTCCAGCTGCTACACTTCCTGTTGGTGTCGTTGTTGCTGTTGGGGCTGTAGGAGAGGTGCTTACATAATATTGATATCCTGACGAAGGCGCACTGGCAGAAGGCGTCCAGCTTAAAGTAGCGTTCGTCATTGTAGAAGTGTAAGTAATATTTGAAGGAGACGCACATGCAGCATAAAGATCCGCTGAAAAAGCAAAAATATTAGGAACTCCGCCTGATGCTTTGGTTACTGTAATACTTTGTACATTTTTAGATTGATTCCCTGCGTCTATAGCTAACGGAATTTGATATAATCTGGGATCTGTTCCGCCTCCGGCTTCTAGATTGTCATTATTTATATTAATTCTTCCAATCCCCTGAATGGCAAAATTGGAACCGTAATACCAGTCTGAGATAGCAATTCCGCTGAAGGTTTGAGTGGTAGCATCTGAGAAATTAACGGTAACATTCACTGTACAATCTCCACTTCCGCCGGTTGCCAGCATGTATAGGCTTAGAACGGGAGTAGGCGTTGAAAGTGTCAATGTTCCGGAATCGTTTACGTTTTGCAGTCTTAAAGAATTGTTGGAGCTATAAGGTGCAAGCTGATAACTCAATCCTGAAGTAGAACCAACTGCCGAATTAATAATTCTGTTAATTGGTAGCCCGTAACTAAGCGCAGTACTTGAAGAAGTCAGTTGAAAATCTTTTGATATAAAGGCATAACTTACTCCGTCTACATCGTTGTTGGTGGATGAAGCAGAAGGGCCAACTCCGTTTGCGATAACATCGGCATTAAATCCACTTTGAATCGAGATCGGTTGATATTCTTGAGCTTTGATTTGATTAATGAACATGCTTGATAACACCAAGCCTGTAAGAGGTAGTAGTTTTGTTTTCATAAAAGCTATAATGGTTTTTGTTGTGCTAATATATGTAATATGTTGTAAATAATTTAATAAAAATTAAAATTTAATATTAAATTTCGATTAAAATGGTTTTTAAAGTACCTATATTTTATTTGTTGATGCTAAGTTGGTAAATAATCATAAAAAAAATACCCTCTCATAAAATGAAAGGGTAGAATATTGAAAATTATTTCTTTAGTTTTTAATGATCTTTTTCGTGAATGTTTCTTTTTCGGTAATTATTTTAAGAATATACATTCCCGAAGAATTACTGTGAATTGAAACCTTTGTATTTTGAGAATTAATTCCTATTTGTTTCTGAATAATTCTTCCTTGTGCATCATAGATCTCAATTGAATTGATCTTAGAATCAGTATTGATGTTTACATCTCCTTTTGTTGGGTTTGGATAAACATTTACCGAGGTTTTATCTTTACTGCTATCTACAGCAGATAATGACGCTGATGCTTCAATGTTTGTAACTGCATCATTGGTTTCTACAGGGAAATTATAATCAAAATAAATATTGGCTTTATTATTTACACTGTCACCCGATACCAAATTATTTTTAGATTTAACCTTCAATGCGATATTTCCGTGGGCAGAAGCTGCAAGGTTGATGTCTTTCATCATGAATTCTACTTTATTACCTGTAATTTTAGTGTAAGAATTATGAGATGTATTTTGTAACTGTAATGAAGAAATATCAAAATCATCAGGATTTATCTCCATTTCTACAACAATATTCGTTGCCGGAGCTGTTCCTGTATTTTCAAAATTAACCATATAATGAAGATATTTTCCGACCATTGCTAATGGAATTGTATTTCCTTCAAGACAAGTAATATCATTCGGATCATATGAACCTACAATAGTTTGCTTATACACAAATTGATTATCATCCTGATTTGCATCTCCGGAAACAGGAGTGATATTCGCTGAGAAATTAAGAATATCTCCAATATTCACAGGATTTGTAGCATGGGTTGGAGGATTCACATTAAATGTAATTTCAGAAGCTGTATTCTGATAAGGCTTTAAATTAGAAAAATTAAACGTCACTTGATTTCCCGAAGCCGTAGAAGGCAATGATGAAGAAAGGAAGTTTATTTTAGAATTATTAAAATTAACTATTACGCTTCCAGAAAGAGTCGTATTTCCTTTATTTCTCCAGATCACTTTATAAACTGCATCGAAACCAGGTCTTGCATCAGTAACAGGAGCAAAAACAACTTCCAAATCTTTTACATTTCCATTTTTGGTAACACAGATGTTTTGAGTTGAAATATTATTGTTGTTATCTGCAAAGGTTGTCGTGAAGCTTGAAGGTGTTACTGTATAAAGTGATGGGTTTTCAGGCTCCGCTGTTACTGTGAAATTTCCATTTTGTACAAATAAATTATAATTTCCATCAATTTTAGCGAAAGTTTCTTCGGTAGTTGTTCCGTTATTTACTTTCAGCTTCATATGTTGGAAAACTTCATCATTAGTATCACAGCCATTGTTGTTTTCATCGAATCTTACAGTTCCTGTGATGGTATTGTAGTTTCCGCCGGGAGCGAAATTACAGTAATCATTTACATTGGCAACTATGTTCATTGAGGCAAGATAACTTTCAATATCAGTTATTTGAGAAACGTCACAACAGATATATTGAAGGTTGGAATTGTCTGGGAACATGAGATATTCGTTTTTCCCATTTTTCATAAAAATTTTCTCTATTGATGAAGATTCAAAAGAGGCCACTTCCAAATTAGTACAATTATTTACATTGAATGTTTTTGTAAATGTACCATCGTTGGTAGGAGTTAATCCTGTAAGCCCAAAGGATGTGTCTGCATAGGTTTCTGAAACTGCTCTTATTTTAGAATGTCCACTGAAATCCACATCTATAATTCTATTTCTACCCATAACCAAAGAGTCCAAATTAGGATAGTTATTAATATTCAGGTCTGTTAGATTATTACTTACGACATTTAAGTTTTTAAGAATATTAGAAGTCCCTGTTAAGTTGTTTAATTGATTATATTCTAAATTTAAAGTAACAAGGCTTGGAATAGTTGATGTATTGAAACTTGTTAACTTATTGGCTTGAAACTGTAATTTTTTTAAATTATTTGTATTGACAAATTCATATGATGCCAGTTCATTTCTTGCTGTATTTACATCTTCTAAATTCGAGGCATTTTTTACCTTTAGATGAGTCAGTTTATTATAACTTACGTCTATTGAATTTAAAGCATTACAGTCTTCAATATCTAAACTTTGTAAGCTCCAAATTGGAGGGGTAGAAAAATAAATGCTATTAATTGTGCTGCTGTGATTAAACTGTTGTAAGCTGGGGCAGTTTTTAATAATAACATTCTTTAATCCTTCTTGTTTATCAAAAGAAATATTGGCGAGCAAAGGGCAATTTTCTATGTTTACGGATTGTAAAAATTGTGTATTAAAATCAAGAATAGGTGAATTTATTTGGTTGTAAGTGGGGGCAGTTATTGATACATTTTCCAAATTCGGTAATCCATTACAATTAAATTGAGTTAAGACATGATTGTGCACCGAAAGTGTCTTCAGTTTTAGATTATTGCTAATATTTAAATTTTGAAGGCTTCCGGGGGAATTATTATATGCATTATGATAAGCAAGGTCTAGGTTTTCAAGATTTACAGCAGGGCTTGCATCAAAAGTATCAGACCAATAATCAACTATCGAAATGTTTTTTAAATTTGGACAGTTTGCTATTTGAGGTTGGCTGGCAATCATTGCCAAGTCTATTTCAGTTAAAGCTGGACAATTGTTTGTACTTAAATGACTTAAATATTGAGAATTGCATTTTATACTCTGTAGATTTTGACAGCCATTAGTTGCAAGTCCCGTTATATTTCCATCAATAATTAAATTTGTAAAAAGTGGGCAATAACTCATATCCAATGTTCCAAAATAAACAGAATTTTGATTAGGGAAATTATATCCCATCTCTATATTTATAGTATTCAATAAATTACAATGACTTACATCTAGTTTTAATAAACCGAAATAATTTATGTTAACCTGTTTTAAAGATTGATGATTACTAAGATTTAGTGTCTCATTACCAAAAATTGGATCACTAAAAAAAGTATTACCGTTTAGGGTAAGATTTTCAAGATTGGCTAAAGTTTGGATAGAAGCTAAAATATTTTGAATATAACTTACATTTAGCGGAAGATCTATACGAACATCTTTTAATAACGGAGTATTTGAAAAGCTTTGAAGATTAATTCCCTTAATAGAAAAACTCTTTAAATTTGTGCAATTAGCTACAGATGCATTTCCATTGTCAAAACTCCCGAATGAAATATCCAAATTCTCTAATAAGTTAAGATTTGAAACCATAATACCAGAACTGGGAGTATTATAATAATCAATTTTGATGTTTTTTACATTCACAAAAGATAAAATTCCCTGATAATTTTGGATAGGATTGGTACTGTTATAACCTGAATTAAGATCAATAATTTCTAAAGCTCCAACCTGATTAGCCTCACTCTGCTGTATTTGCCCATCACTGTTAGCATCAATTTTAAAATAATTTCCATTTAAATCCTTAGCAACAGTATTACTTGCTGATGAAGATAGAAGTTTGGCTTTAAAATTTGCATCTGGAATACTGATGTTTTGTGCTTTTAATCCCAAAATACTCATTGAGAAAGAAAGCAAGAGAAATAATTTTGTTTTCATTATGTGTTTTTATTGTATGTTTTAATTTTTAATCACTTTTTTCATAAATGTTTCCTTTTCGGTACTTATTTTAAGAATATAAGTTCCCGAAGTATTCCCGTGGATTGAAATCTTTGTATTTTGAGAATTAATACCTGTTTGCTTCTGGGTAATTCTTCCCTGTGCATCATAAATTTCAATTGAACTAATCTTAGAATATGCGTTGATATTGACATCGCCTTTAGTAGGGTTTGGATAAACATTTACAGAATTTTTATTGTTTGAAATATCATTTGTTGATAATACGGGACCAGTTACATTACAATCGGTATAAACAGCGCACGTTGTATTATTCATTAAATCAAGTTGATTTTGAACGTCTGTAGCCTCGCTTGCATCACAACAGATAAATTGGGTTGGAGATAAAATAAAATAGTCAATAAATTCATTAGCTCCATTTTTTATATACATTCTTTCCAATACCGAAGATGCTACAGAAATATTCTGCATGCTTGGACAGTTATTTACATTGAGGCTTTTTAAATAGTTGTCACTGTTAATAACAGGGACGTTAGTGTCGTAAAACTCATTGTAACCATAGTCTTTAATAAGAATTGATTGTAATTTCTGATGTCCGCTAAAATCTATATCAACGAATTTATTATATCCAATCGAAATCAACTCTAAGTTTGGAGTACTGTGAATGTTGAAGGCAGTCAGATTATTATTAAAAACATGAAGCTTTTTTAATTTGTTTGAACTTCCTTGAATGCTTGTTATCATGTTAGAATTACAATCTAATATTTCTACACTTGGCATTTTCGATAAGTCCACATTTGTAATTTTATTGGCCGTTACGGATAATGCTTTGATATTTGGACTGTTATCCATCAAAATATTGTCTGTGGTTGTAAGCAAGCCTTTATAGGCAATAATTTCTTGTAAGCTTGGACAGTTCTTTACATTTAGATTGGTAAGACTTGTTCTCGCAACATTGGTGGAAATTAAATTTGTACAACCCTCTAGATTCACTTCTTTTAAAGCCAATTTTTCCGGGGAAGAAATATGATTCGGACCAAAATAATCTTGATGGTTATGATTAAATTGAGTAAGAGAAATGCAATTTTTCAGATTAACCATTTCTAAAGCACTTTGAAAACTCAAATCAATATTTATAAGTGATGTACAGTTTTCCCCGTTTAAATATTTTAACCTCGTTCCTTGTTCGGGTAAGCTAGTCAGTATAAAAGAATTATTTTCAATGCTCATTTCTAGGCTAGTTAAGTTGGCCATATTGCTTACATCAATTCCTCTTAAAGGATGATTATTAAAAGCTATCGTTTCTAGATTTGGAGAGCCTTTTAAATCTACATCATATAAGCTGCCCCAATAATAGAATTGTGTTTGCCCCATATTTTCTAACCCGCCACCATCACATTTAATTTTTTTCAAATTAATCATTCCATAAGTATTGATGGAGCTTAAAGATGTAGGAGTAATAGGAAATGATTCATTCAAATCCAATTCTCTAATTTGAGAAAGCTCAGACAATTGTAAAATACCATCTCCGTTTGCATCAATTTTAAAATATTGATTGCTAAGATTTTTTGCAACCATATTAGATGAGGATGAGTAAAGTAATGCTGCTTTAAAAGCCGGATCAAGATAGGGTATTGTACTGATGGTTTGTGAAATACTTCCTGTGGATGGCAAAATATCAGAACTGTCTTTTAAAACTTCCGTTAAAGCAGGATTGTTTGAAACATTAAGTGTTTGAATATTATTTGAATGCGCATCAATAAAAGATAAACCTGAAAGCTGATTTCCGGATAAATTAACGGTAATAAGATTAGGTAAATTCGATACGTTGATATAGATAAGGCTGTTATTAGCTAAATTAATATTCTTTATGTTTGGTGAATATTGAAAATAAGCACCAGAGATGTTATTATTGTTGGCAATAATTGTCTGCAGACTTTCAAGCCCTTGTAGTTCTAATCTTTGAATAGTATTGTTAGAGCAGTCAAGTTTTACAAGATTTCTGAATTGAAATATTCCACCAAGCCCATATATATTAGAATTTGATAAATTCAGTTCACTTACTTTTTCAGCTTCATCTTTACTAATATCTCCATCTGCATTTGCATCAACTGCGAAATAATTTCCGTTAAGATTCTTTGCTATGGTATTTCCGGATGAAGAAGCAACTAGTTTTGCTTTAAAATTTCCATCCAAATCCAAACTTTGAGCATTCATTCCCAAGCTAGTCAATAGAAAAGGGAGAGTATAAAATAATTTTGTTTTCATTATATGATTTTATTGTGTTTTTAAATTTTAGATATTTCTGAATTTTAAGCAATAAAGAAAATACGTTCCGATAACATTTTATCAGAAATAATAGCTTGTAAGTGAGATTTTATTGACGTAAAATTAAGATAGAGAACAGATTGCTTTAAGGTCTGTTTATGGATTCCTAATAAGTATATTAGGAACACAGGTGAAAAATTTGTGTTCATTTATTTGTGTTTTCTTGATGCAAATATAAATAAATTATCAATATCTCGCGGCTCTATTATTTAGATATAAATCGATGAATTATGTGTATCAAAAAAGCCCCTTAAAAAGAGGCTTTACATTATATTGTCATTCTAGGTTTCATCAGTTTTGCGACTGTGGCCGTCCATCCTGTTTGATGTGATGCACCAACTCCGCGACCATTATCTCCATGGAAATATTCAAAGAAAGTAATGTAATCTTTAAAGTTGACATCGTAATTAAACTTAGCATTTCCGCCGTTAAAAGCTCGTTCTCCATTTTCATCTTTTAAGAAAATAGAACACAATCTTCCACTGATATTTTGGGCAACTTCATCAAGATTTCTTTTATCTCCGCTTCCGGTTGGTAACTCTACTTTTAAGCTGTTCCCATAATAAAAATGGAAGCGTTGCAAACTTTCAACAATCAAAAAGTTGATGGGAAACCAAATCGGACCTCTCCAATTGCTATTTCCTCCAAACATTCTGCTGTCACTTTCTGCGGGAGTATAATAAACCATATTTTCTCTTCCATGAACAGAGAATACAAACGGATTTTCTTCATAAACTTTAGACATTGCACGGATTCCGTAAGAACTCAAAAATTCCTTTTCGTCAAGCATTCTTGTCAATACTTTTGAGAGTCTGTTTTTACGGAGAATACTCATCAAGTGTTTTCTCCCGTGTCCTTCCTCTTCCCAATGAGAAACCAATTTCGTTAGTTCAGGTTTGTTTTTTAAAATCCATTCCATTCTTGTGGTGAAATTTGGCATTTTATCAAGCAAATGATGATCAATAACTTCTACCGCAAACAATGGAATTAATCCAACAATACTTCTCAAGCGTAAAGAAACACTTTCGCCGTTTCCTAGCTGTAAAACATCATAGAAAAACCCGTCTTCTTCGTTCCACAAGCCTTCTTTGCCATCTCCCATGTTTTCCATGGCTTCAGCGATATAAAGATAATGTTCAAAGAATTTGATGGCCATATCTTCATAAACCTGATAATATTGAGCCAGCTCCATTGCCATTCTCATCATATTCAGAGCGTACATCGCCATCCAGCTTGTTCCGTCTGCTTGTTCGAGGTGTTGACCGTCCTTCAACTCCATATTCCGGTCAAAAGCACCAATGTTATCAAGACCTAAGAAACCTCCACCGAAAATATTATTCCCGCTTTTATCTTTTCTATTCACCCACCAGGTGAAATTAAGAAGCAGTTTTTGAAAAACTTTTTCTAAAAATAAAAGATCCGGTTTTCCATTTGTTTTTTCATCGATTTTAAAAACTCGGAAACAAGACCATGCATGAACAGGCGGATTTACATCACTCAAATTCCATTCATAAGCCGGAAGTTGCCCGTTGGGATGCATGTACCATTCTTTGGTTAATAAAAGAAGTTGGTTTTTGGCAAATTCGGCATCAATTATAGCAAAAGGGACACAGTGGAAAGCCAGATCCCAAGTTGCATACCAGGGATATTCCCACTTGTCGGGCATCGAAATGATGTCTTTGTTGTGCATGTGATTCCACTCCGTATTTCTTACATAATTGTTGAAATCTCTCGGAGCTTCAAAATTGGGATCACCTTTTAACCATTTTCCAACATTGTAATGATAAAACTGTTTGTTCCAAAGTAACCCTGCGAAGGCTTGTCTTTGCACATTTTTTTCGTCCTCACTGCTTACATCATGTTGAATTTCGTTATAATATTCATCAGCTTCAGAAATTCTTGCATTAAAAATTTCATCAAAGTGATTAAATGGTTCATCTGTTTCATTCGGAGAAAGTCTGAAATCAAACGTTTTTGATTCTCCCACTCCAATCATTTCATCAATTAAAAAAGAAGCTTTTGTTCCCTGTTTTTCAGGATTTACAGTGTTGCTTCCGTAGATGATGTGATCATTAATTCCGTCTTTAAAATAGGTATTTCCTGAATAAAGCGTTCCGTATAATTTGGGAGCATTCGTCTCATTTTCACAGAAAACACTGTTGGAATTATTCTTTCTCGAATAGAATTTTTTAATGGAAATACTGTCGTGATTAATATCGATACAGTTTTCCGAAGAAGCATTCAGCTGACCTTTGTAAACGTTGTATCCCCATTTCCAGTTATTTCTGAACCATACGGTCGGAGCAACCAATATAGGAGCCTCTTTCTGACTTCTGTTGGCAACTGTTACTCTTACTAAAATATCATTATGCTCAGCTTTACAATATTCAATGAAAATATCGAAGTACTCGTCATTGTTGAAAATTCCAGTATCAAAAAGCTCGTATTCGGGTTCTTTTTTGCTTCGTCTTCCGTTCTCGGCAATAATTTGGTCGTACGGAAATTCGTTAATAGGATATTTGTACACCATCTTCATATAGCTATGAGTAGGTGTGTTATCTAAGTAATAAAAGAGTTCTTTGAGGTCTTCGCCATGATTTCCCTGATGATTGCTCAACCCGAAAAATCGCTCTTTTACCATTTTATCTTTTTTGTTCCAGAAAGAAAGGGCAAAACATAAAAGCTGCTTCGGATCCGAGATTCCGGCGATGCCTTCTTCTGCCCACCTGTAAGCATAACTTTCCGCTTTATCATGACTTGTAGATCCCCACGCATTACCGTCCGGACTGTAGTCTTCACGCACATTTCCCCATTGTCGGTTGCTTACATACGGTCCCCATTTTTTCCAGTCTTTATCTTGTAGTCTTTGTTTTTCAACACTCATATTTCATCACTTTTCATTACGAAGGTAAGTTTTTTGAAAAATAATTCCAACATTTGGAATCTGAATAAAACGTAACATATCCCTGAAGCTCTTTTGTTTAAAGGCTTTTCGAGATTAAATTAAATTTTTATAAATTTTTAAAATAAATGTTTTATCTTTGCAGCATTCGATCATTCACATATTGAAAATGTTATCAAGAAAGGTTGAGGGATAGACCCTGTGAAACCTTAGCAACCCTTTGCGCAAGCGAAGAAGGTGCTACGTTCTACCAAATATAATTTTGGACAGATAACTTACTGAAGTTCTTTCAGCCATTTCTAATGGCATTTTCAAATTGTATTATCAAAAAGTATAATAGAATTGAAAACAGAACTAAACTATATTAATCTTTCGTATCAGACAAATTCCAATAAGGAATACAATATCCCGTTGAGCTACCAGCTTTTCGGGAAAGACCTGTTTTCAGCACCTATCATTTTAGTTAATCATGCCTTAACCGGAAATTCAGATGTTTCAGGAGAAAAGGGGTGGTGGAAAAAGCTGATTGGTGAAAATCAGGTTATTGATACAAATAAATACACAGTTCTGTGTTTCAATATTCCCGGAAACGGCTATGATAATTTTTTAATTGATGAATATGAAGATTTCACGCCTTCAGATATTGCCAATATCTTTTTAAAAGGCCTTGAAAAGCTTAATATAAAAAACTTGTACGCCATTATTGGAGGTTCTTTAGGAGGAGGAATTGGCTGGGAAATGTTGGTGAAAAACCCACAGCTTGCCGAAATTTTCATTCCTATTGCCTGCGATTACAAAACTCATGATTGGCTTCATGCACAATGTCTGGTTCAGAAATTTTTATTAAATGGAAATGATAAACCACTGCAAAAAGCCAGAATTCATGCGATGTTGTGTTATAGAACACCACAATCTTTAAACGATAGATTTCAAAACAAATACAATCCGGAAAAACAGCTTTTAGAATCGGAAGATTGGCTTGTTTATCACGGAAATTCATTAAACGAAAGGTTTAGTTTAGAATCATATAAACTGATGAACCATTTATTAATGAACATTAACGCAGAAGAAGCTCAACTGGAAAAAATCGAGGCGCGAATGCACATGATCTCCGTTGATACAGACTTATTCTTTCCTGCTTCCGAGATCCGAATGTGCTTTGAAAAGCTTAAAGAAAAAAAGGAAAATGTTTTCTATCACGAGATCAAATCAATTCATGGGCACGATGCCTTCTTAATGGAATACGAACAATTAAATAACATCATTAAAAATATTTTATAGACGATGAAAAATGCTAACGAAATAAAATTTTTAAAAAACAGATCAATCATCAAATTTGAAGGGGAGGATTTCTTAGGTGAAATCGGGATTGACGGACGAATTTTTAAAGCGCTTACTTTAGCGAGAATAAGTGTTGGGGTAATTTCTCAACAGGCAATTGAAAACGGATTATCAATTTTGGTTCAGGAAGCTGATTCCGAAAAAGCGGTAAATTGTCTGATTGACGAGTTTGAAGCAGAAAGAAAATCGGGAAAAGTTTCCCAGATTTACAGTATAAATAATGTTTCTGTAATAGGTTTTGTTGCAGAAGATTTAAATAAAGTGTTGGCTGAATTAGCTAGAAACAACGTTTTTCCATTGCTTTTAAATCAAGTAGGAAGCGAAAAGCGTATCAATATCGTGGTAACGTCTTCGCAAGACGAAAAAGCAAAAAATATCATCGAATCTGAGACCTCTAAAAAACCAAAAACGGTTCATTTAGCAATTATCGGTCACGGAAACGTTGGTAAGACTTTGATAGAGCAGGTTTTACAGTCGTCAGAAGAAATCAGAAGACGTAAAAAGATTGATCTTAAAGTGGTAGCGGTTGCAAATTCAAGAAAAATTGCCTTCAATAAAACAGGTTTTGATAGTAATTGGAGCGATGAGGTTTTAGCTGCAGAAAGCCCATCAGATGTTCAGGAATTAATTAAATTCTCAAAAGAAAATCAGTTAGAAAACCTGATCGTTGTTGATAACACGGCAAGCAAAGATTTTGTTCATAACTATCATGCATTGGCAGAAAATGGATTTGACTTGGTTTCTTCCAATAAAATTTTCAATACACTTCCGATCGAAGAATATCGTAAACTAAGATATACGTTGAACAAAAATAACAGACGTTATTTATACGAAACCAATGTTGGTGCAGGTTTGCCGTTAATTGATACCATAAAACTTTTACACCTTTCAGGAGAAAATATTACTAGAATTAAAGGAGTGTTCTCTGGAACATTGAGTTATGTTTTCAACAATTTTTCTTTAAGAAATGATAAATTTTCAACAATCATCAATGAAGCCCTAGAAAAAGGATTTACAGAACCGGATCCAAGAGAAGATTTGTCAGGAAACGATGTTGCGAGAAAATTATTGATTTTGGCGAGAGAACTTGACTTAATTAATGAATTCGATGACATCAATGTTCAAAATTTGGTACCTGAAAATTTACTTTCCGTTTCAAAACCGGAATTTCTATCCAAATTGGATGAATTGGATGAAGAATATCAAAAAATCAAAGAAAACCAAGAACCTGGTCACGTATTGAGATATGTTGGAGATTTGCATGGTGATTTACAAAAAGACAAAGGTGAATTGGATGTAAAATTAATTTCTGTTCCTGCAACTTCCGCATTAGGACAATTAAAAGGTTCAGATTCAATCTTTGAAATTTATACAGAAAGTTATGGTGAAAACCCAATCGTAATTATGGGAGCCGGAGCCGGAGCTCAGGTTACTGCAAGAGGAGTTTTCGGAGATATTTTAAGAGTAAGTGAAACTAAATAATCAGTGAACCCGAAGGGTTCAATATCAATAGCCGTAGGTGAAACCTATGGAACGAAATAATCAGCGAACCCAAAGAGTTCAACATTAATAGCCGTAGGTGAAACCTATGTAACGAAATAATAACAAACAACCGTAAATAAAACCTACGGAAAATATAGAAATGGAAAACGAAAATTTTGAAACCTTCGCAATAAGAACGCAAACTGAAAGAACCCAGTTTGACGAGCATTCAACGCCATTATATCTTACATCAAGCTTTATTTTTCAGGATGCAGAAGATATGAGAGCGAGTTTTGCAGAAGAAAAACCAAAGAATTTATACAGCCGATTTTCAAATCCTAATGTAACGGAATTCACAGATAAAATTGTGAAAATGGAAGGCGCAGAAGCAGGGTATGCTTTCGCAACAGGGATGGCAGCGATCTATTCAACGTTTGCAACTTTGTTAAATGCTGGAGATCATATTGTAAGCTGTCAGTCGGTTTTCGGATCTACTCACACGTTGTTCACAAAATATTTCCCGAAATGGAATATCGAAACAACCTATTTCAAAGCTGAAGATGCCGAAAATGTAGAAAAATATATTCAACCAAATACCAAGATCTTATATCTTGAGACCCCTACAAATCCTGCAATTGAAGTATTAGATTTAGAGTTTTTTGGAAAAATAGCGAAAAAACATAACCTTATTTTTATTGTAGATAATTGTTTTGCAACACCTTATCTTCAACAGCCGATTAAATATGGTGCAGATGTTGTTGTTCATTCAGCAACAAAATTAATTGACGGACAAGGTCGTGTTTTAGGAGGAGTAGCTGTTGGTAGAGAAGATTTGATTCGTGAGATTTATCTTTTTGCAAGAAATACGGGGCCTGCAATGTCACCTTTCAACGCTTGGGTTTTGTCAAAGAGTTTAGAAACGTTGGCAATCCGTGTTGAGAAACATTGTGAAAATGCTTTAAAAGTGGCCGAGTTTTTAGAAAACCATCCGAATGTAGAATTGACAAAATATCCTTTCCTGCCATCGCATCCAAGTTATGAAGTGGCAAAAAAACAAATGAAGTTGGGTGGGAATATCGTCGCATTCGAGATCAAAGGCGGAATTGAAGGCGGAAGAAACTTTTTAGATAAAATAAAAATGTGTTCTCTTTCTGCAAACCTGGGTGATACCAGAACAATTGTTACGCATCCGGCTTCTACCACGCACTCGAAATTATCAGATGAAGAAAGAAATGAAGTAGGAATTACAGCCGGCTTAGTTCGTTGTTCAGTAGGTTTGGAAAATGTAGACGATATCATCGCAGATCTGAAACAGGCATTGGATTAATTATTTGGGCAGCTGTATCCCCCTTCCGCTCCCAATCTTTTTTTCCATCGCTTTTGCCTGATAAAAAAGGATTTCCGCTCAAGTCGGGCTGCAAAAGAACCCGAAGGGTTCAACAACAATAGCCATAGGTGAAACCTGTGGAAAAATATCAATCAACGGATTAATTCACCAATGAAAAATAAATAAAATGAAAAATTCAGAACAATTATATAAAGCATTATCCGAAAGAATTCTTGTGCTAGACGGAGCAATGGGAACAATGCTTCAGCGATACAAATTCGAGGAAGAAGATTACCGTGGCGAAAGGTTTAAGGATTATGAACACCCTGTAAAAGGAAATAATGATTTACTTTCATTAACGCAACCTCATGCGATCGAGGAAGTTCATAAAAAATATCTGGAAGCAGGCGCAGACATTATTGAAACCAATACTTTCTCAGGAACAACAATTGCTATGGCAGATTACCATATGGAAGATCTTGTGTACGAACTGAATTATGAGTCCGCAAAAATTGCGAGAAAAGCATGTGATGAATTTACAGCTCAAAATCCTGATAAACCAAGATTTGTAGCAGGTTCAATCGGGCCAACGAACAGAACGGCAAGTTTAAGTCCGGATGTAAACGATCCAGGATACAGAGCAATCACTTTTGACGAATTGAGAATTGCTTACAAACAACAGTCTGAAGCTTTATTAGATGGAGGTTCAGATATTTTATTGGTAGAAACTATTTTCGATACGTTAAATGCAAAAGCTGCTCTTTTCGCTATTGATGAAATTAGCGAAGAAAGAGGAATTAAAATTCCAATCATGGTTTCAGGAACCATTACCGATGCGTCAGGAAGAACGCTGAGCGGACAAACTGCAGAAGCATTTTTGATCTCAGTTTCACACTTAAATTTATTGAGTGTTGGTTTCAACTGTGCTTTAGGAGCCAATCAGTTGACTCCTTATTTAGAAACATTGGCGCATAATTCAGATTTCTTTGTTTCAGCGTATCCCAATGCTGGTCTTCCCAACGCATTCGGAAAATATGATGAAACGCCAGAATTTATGGCAGAACAAATCAGAGAATATGTAGAAAAAGGACTCATCAATATCATCGGAGGTTGCTGTGGTACAACACCAGATCACATCAAAGCAATTGCGGATTTGGTTGATAAATATGAGCCAAGAAAAGTGAGAGAAATTGTATAAATTTTTCAACATTTATTGCTTAGGATTAACGCTACTAATTTATTTTAGAAGAATACACAATTAATGAAATATTTAAGATTATCGGGGCTTGAGCCTCTTATTATAACGCCGGAAAGTAATTTCATCAATGTTGGTGAAAGGACGAATGTTGCCGGTTCCAAAAAGTTTTTAAGATTAATTAAAGAAGAGAAATTTTCTGAAGCTTTGGATATTGCCCGTCACCAAGTTGAAGGCGGCGCACAGATCCTTGACGTTAATTTTGATGACGGATTGATCGATGGAAAAGCTTCCATGATAAAATTCCTGAATTTAGTAGGTTCAGAACCGGATATTTCCAGAATTCCGATCATGATCGACTCCTCAAAATGGGAAATTTTGGAAGCTGGATTACAGGTTGTTCAAGGAAAATCTGTAGTGAATTCCATCAGTTTAAAAGGTGGTAAAGAGGAGTTTGTCAAACAGGCTAAAGCTATCAAAAGATATGGTGCGGCGGTTATTGTCATGGCTTTTGACGAAGACGGACAAGCCGATACTTACGATCGTAGACTTGAAATCACAAAAAGGTCGTATGATATTTTAGTGGATGAAGTGAAGTTTCCGGCAGAGGATATTATTTTTGATTTAAATATTTTCCCTGTTGCAACAGGAATGGATGAGCATAGAAGAAATGCAATCGACTTCATCGAAGCAACAAGATGGGTTCGCCAAAATCTTCCGTATGCGTCTGTAAGTGGGGGAGTGAGTAATGTTTCATTCTCTTTCCGTGGAAATGATACGGTGAGAGAAGCAATGCACTCGGTTTTCCTTTATCACGCAATTCAGGCGGGAATGAATATAGGGATTGTAAACCCTGCGATGTTGGAGGTTTATGATGAAATTAATAAAGAATTATTAGGTCTTGTAGAAGATGTAATTCTCGATAAAAGAGAAGACGCAACAGAAAGGTTGTTGGATTATTCTGAAAAGAATAAATCTGTCAAAAAAGAAGTTGTTGAAGAACTGGAATGGCGTACCAGACCTTTACAGGAAAGAATCACCCATTCTTTGGTAAAAGGAATTGACCGTTTTATTGAAGAAGATGTGGAAGAAGCAAGACTACAATCTGCTAAACCTTTGCATGTTATTGAAGTTAATTTAATGACAGGAATGGGCGTAGTCGGCGACTTATTCGGAAGCGGAAAAATGTTCTTGCCACAAGTTGTAAAATCGGCGAGGGTAATGAAAAAAGCGGTGGCTTATTTACAGCCCTTTATTGAGGCTGAAAAAGATGGCGAAAGACCAGCCAACGGTAAAATTTTAATGGCAACAGTAAAAGGTGACGTTCATGATATTGGTAAAAATATTGTGAGCGTTGTTTTGGGTTGTAACAATTACGAAATTGTTGACCTTGGGGTAATGGTTCCAGCCGAAAAAATTATTCAGGCTGCGATTGAACATAATGTTGATGTTATCGGTCTGAGTGGTTTGATCACACCAAGTTTAGATGAAATGGTATACATTGCATCAGAATTAGAGCGTCAGAATCTTAATTTTCCTTTATTGATCGGTGGTGCAACGACTTCAAAAGCACATACTGCCGTAAAAATAGATTTAAAATATAAAAATGCAGTTGTTCACGTTAACGATGCTTCCAGAGCGGTAAATGTGGTGAGTTCTTTATTGGGAGATAGGAATAAAGAATATGTAAGTGATTTAAAGAGTGACTATTCAGATTTCCGTGAAAAGTTTCTGAACAGACAGATTGACAAAGAATATGTTTCCATTGAAGATGCAAGAAAAGATAAATTTAAAATTGATTGGGAAAATGAAGAGATTTTCACACCGAATAATTTAGGAATACAGGTTTTCGAAGGTCAAGATTTAAATGAATTGGTTCCTTTTATCGACTGGTCACCGTTTTTCAGAAGCTGGGATCTTCACGGTAAATACCCAAATATTTTTGATGATGAGGTAGTAGGAGAGCAGGCTAAAGAATTATTTAAAGATGCTCAGGTTATTTTAAAGAAAATCTTAGATGAAAAGTCATTGACAGCCAAAGCGATCTTCGGAATATTCAAAGCAAATTCAACTGAAGATGATGATATTTTAATATTTGATGAAAATGATCAGCAGCAATCTAAATTTATCACATTAAGACAACAACTTCAAAAATCTAAAGGCAAAGAATATTTAGCATTAAGCGATTTTATTGCTCCTCAAAGTTCAGGAAAAACTGATTATGTGGGAGCTTTCTGTGTGACCACAGGTTTTGGAACTGATGAATTGTCAGATGAGTATGAAAAAGCCAATGACGATTATAATGCAATCATGGTAAAAGCTTTGGCTGACCGTTTTGCAGAAGCTTATGCCGAATTTTTACATAAAAAAGTAAGAATAGAATATTGGGGATATGCCAATCAGGAAAATTTAAGCAATGATGACTTAATTGCTGAAAAATATAAAGGAGTTCGTCCCGCACCAGGTTATCCGGCTTGTCCAGATCATTTGGAAAAACATGCCATTTGGGATCTTTTAAAAGTAGAAGAAAATATTGGAGTTTATCTTACAGAAAGTTTAGCAATGTTCCCGACAGCAGCAGTTTCAGGGTATTATTTCGGAAGTCCGCATGCAAAATATTTTGGACTCGGAAAAATTACAGAAGACCAATTGAAAGACTATTCGAAGAGAAAAGGAATTTCTTTACAGGAAGCGAGGAAATGGTTGTCACCTAATTTAGCAGATTAATAAAAATAGTTAATGGTTGATAGTTGTTTGTTGCTGGTTTAAAACAATCAACGAGTAACAATCAATACTCAACAAAAATATAAAATGAAGATTACAGAACACATAAAAAATGCAAACGGAAAAACTTTGTTCTCCTTAGAAGTTGTTCCGCCCCAGAAAGGAATCGGGATTGAAGATTTGTATAAAAATATAGACCCTTTGATGGAGTTTAAACCTCCTTTTATTGATGTAACGACTTCTCGTGAAGAATATATTTACATTGATAAAGGCAACGGTTTGATGGAACGTAAAATTACCAGAATGCGTCCCGGAACATTGGGGATTTGTTCGGCAATTCAGCATAAATATAATGTAGATACTGTTCCGCATTTGCTTTGTGGAGGGTTTACGAAAGAAGAAACAGAATATCTTTTGGTAGACTGTATGTATCTTGGAATCGATAATGTAATGGCACTTCGTGGCGACGCGATGAAAGGTCATCAATATTTTGAGCCTACAAAAGGAGGTCACGAAAGTGCGATGGATTTGGTTCATCAAATCAATGATCTCGGAAGAGGGAAATACCTTCATGACGAGCAGGCTTGTGAAGAAAATAACAAGTTTTGCATTGGAGTAGCCGGCTATCCTGAAAAGCATATGGAAGCACCTTCCATGAATTACGATTTAAAATGGCTGAAACAAAAAGTAGATGCCGGAGCAGATTATATCGTGACTCAAATGTTTTTTGATAATAAAAGATTTATCGAGTTTGTGACAAAAGCTAGAGAAATGGGAATTACAGTTCCAATTATTCCTGGAATTAAGCCGATTGCAACAAAAAGACATTTAAAGTTATTGCCACAGGTTTTCAAAATCGATTTACCGGAAGATTTAATTAATGCAGTGGAAAGTGCTAAAAACAATGAAGCCGTAAAACAAATTGGAGTAGAATGGGCAATCAATCAATGCAAAGAACTTCTAGATTTTGGAGTTCCTGTTTTACACTTTTACTCAATGGGGAAAAGTGACAATATTAAAAAAGTAGCTGGAGAGCTATTCTAAAGTAAAAATGATATTTGATTTTTTTAAGCCTTGCTTTGAGCAGGGCTTTTATATTTAAAAATTATTGATTTATTTAATGATTAAGGAATATAAAACTTATAAGTATGAATTGCCATAGAATTAATATGTTAAAATATATTTTTTAACATAATTTATTAATTATAATTATTATTTTCATTTCAAATTCGATTTTCATGAAAAAAATAACGTTATTTCTAAGTTTTATTTCTTTAGCTACAACTTTTAATGCGCAAGTTGGTATCAATACCCCAACACCTCAAACTACTTTAGATGTTGTGGGAAATGGGGCATCTGCAAGCATCAAAGATGGTTTTAGAGCTCCAAGAATTACAAAGCAGCAATTAGCAGCAAAATCTGCCGGAGTTTACGGTGCAACAGAAAGTGGAGCTTTGGTTTATGTTACAGATGTTACGGCTCCTTCAGGCACAACTCCAAGTTTAACGCAAGTTGCAGAAGTTGCAGGAGCAGGTTATTATTACTTTGATGGTTCAATTTGGAAGCAGGTTGTCAATTCTACAGGTTTCACAAATATTTACAATGCAAATGGAACTCTTACTACAAACAGAACCGTTTCGCAGGGGACAAATACATTAACTTTTGCAAATTCTGCAACTGCAGGAACAAACCATTTTTCTGTCGATGGAAATACTTTTTCTGTTGATGCTGTAACTGACAGAATTGGAATTGGTACCACAACACCCGAAACAAAGTTACAGGTGATTTCGGGGACTGCAATTTCTAATAGGTATAATATTATTGATGCTGCCAATTCTACTAATCAATATGCATTTTTAGCATTAAGAAATACTTCTCCTTTGGCTACAGGTAATTATTCTTTACTAGGATTTACCAATAGCGGACCTACATCCGGCGGTGCCAATTGGGCTTTGGGAAGTATTCGTACTGGTGCAACGATTGTAAATGGTACTGAGGAAGATTTTTATGTAGGGAATTCTTTAGGTGGAGGTTTAAATGAACGTTTCAGAATTACTTCTGCAGGAAACGTAGGAATCGGAACAAGCACTCCGGCTAGAAGACTTCATGTAAATGCCAATTCAAGTGCTGTAAGATTTGAAAGCTTAGCAACATTACCGACTAACACAGCTGCGACTAGTTTAGTTATTGATACAAACGGGGATATTTATAAAAATAATACAGTTTCGGTAGAAGGTCAGATTCTAAGAATAGGTTTGAATGCATTTACTTACACAACAGTGAGTGAAGTTGGACTAAGGTTTAACTCAAATGATAGTACAGCAGAAATGGGAAATGCGCCCAACACTGCACCCAATTTTATTAATACCATTGTAGGAGCAACGATAAATGATGCTGTGTCTGCACCTGCAGGACAAGGATCGCCGGCGAGAACTGCAGATCAGATTTTATTACAGCCTGGAATATATAAAATACAGGTGAGACTTGTAGGAAATTTTGCAGCAACAAGTTCATTAAATAATCTTTTCCTGAAAAGTATTGTAAATAATAATGAATATTCTTTGGTAAATTTTACCAATAACTCAAATCAGACTACAACTTACTATTTTGATGATTTCATTAATATCACAGGATCGGCACAAACTGTTGATTTTACGATACTTCCTGGAACAAATACTTTTACGACAGCATCAAGTCAGAGTCCGAGTACGGGGAATTCTTACAGAAGTTTGATCTTGATACAGAGATTGAGATAATAATTTACTTTATTTATAAACAATTTCGGCGGCACCAAAGGTGCCGCCGAAACTCTATCTTACAACATTGGATGCCTTTCAAAAACCTTTCCCCTATCAAACAAATACCGATAAGTCGCCAATTTCCTAGTCACCTCTGTATCCAGATTTTCCGCAATCTTAATCATTTTTGGATTAAAATCTCCGATCCATTGAAGTTCGGTAACTTTAAAATCGGTATGTTTTCTTAGGTGTTGGGTACCTTCCCAAATCATATAGCCTTCAAGTCCTTTTTTCTGCCAATCGGGTACAACTCCGAAAACAAGACCAACCATTTTTTCATTTTTTTTGAATTTTTTGATCCATAAAAACTTTAGTTTCTCAATAAATCCAAATTTCCCATTCATATATTTAAACCATTGATTCAAGTCCGGAATATTCATCCACATCGCAACAGGTTTTTCATTTTCGTAAACGAACCATGAAATATGTTCATTGATGATGGGTTTCATCGTTTTAAACATTTTTAAAGTCTTTACTTCCTCTATTTGTTTCCCTTCTCCGTGAGCCGCCCAGGCTTTGTTATAAATTTCAGTAAAATCTTTAGCAAATTTTTCAAGATTATTCTTTTTCAATGGTCTTGCTGAAATTGCAGGATTTTTACTGTGTTTTGCATGCATAACTGTAAAGACTCTCGAAACTTCCGCGAAAATAGGTCTTGAAAAACAAAGCTGTTCAAAATAAATTTGAAAACCATAATTTTCAAGAAGCTCTTTGTAATAAGGAAAATTATAATTCATTCCATATAAAGGTTCTATGAATCCATCTATGAGCAATCCCCAGAATTTATCCCTTTCACCGAAATTTATAGGTCCATCCATCGCTTCCATTCCTCTTTCCTGAAGCCATTTTTTACAATAATCAAAAATAAAATTAGCTGTTTCCTGATCATTAATGCAATCAAAGAATCCAATTCCTCCAGTAGGTTGATTTTGTTTGTATAATTGATTAACAAAAACCGCTATTTTTCCAACAGTTTTATTGTCTTTATTTTTAAATATGAATCTTTTACATTCTCCGTTTTTGAAGAATTTATTTTTTTGATGATCAAAAATAGCTTCAATATCTTTATCTAAAGGTCTGATGTAGTTTTTGTCATGTTGATAAAGTCTGACAGGGAATTCTAGAAATTCCTTTTTCTGATTTTCATGGTGTACTTCTTCAGCAATAATCATAACTTTTATACGAATGAGGAGATGAGGTAATATTTTTGGGTTAAATTGAAATATACGAACAGATATTATCCGTATTTTTGTTGCAAATTAAATAAAAAATGGTTGATTTTACTGATAACGACGATGATATTTTCACAGGAAAAGAACATACGCCTATACGGGAAGATGCTTTTGATAAATCGCCACAGGAAAAAATAGAAAAGATCACTGAACTTTTCGGTGAGATTATGGAAACGCTTGGATTGGATATGACAGACGATTCCTTGAAAGATTCTCCAACGCGTGTTGCTAAAATGTATGTAAATGAAATTTTTGGAGGATTATTGCCTGAAAACAAACCGGGAATTTCCACGTTTTCCAATAAATATAAATACAGTCAGATGTTGGTTGAAAAGGATATCACAGTATATTCTTTTTGTGAACACCACTTTTTACCGATCATTGGAAGAGCGCATGTTGCCTACATTTCAAATGGTGAAGTAATTGGACTTTCAAAAATTAACAGGATTGTAGATTATTACGCGAAAAGACCACAAGTTCAGGAAAGATTGACAATGCAGATCGTGAACGCTTTAAAAGAAGCTTTAGGTACAAAAAATGTTGCTTGTATCATTGATGCTAAACATCTTTGTGTAAATTGTAGAGGAATTAAAGACACGGCAAGTTCTACCATCACAGCAGAACTTAGCGGAATTTTCAAGACAAATCCTATTACAAGACAGGAATTCTTACATTATGTAGGAAGTCATGCTAAATTGGATTAAATTCGATTGTAATGAACTATCAGATTCTTAAAAATATTATTGAAGAAGAACTTCTTAGATTCGAAAAGATCTATGAAGAAGATTGGTCTTATAAAATTTCGCCGGAAAAATGGTCAAAAAAAGAAATTTTAGGTCATCTTTGTGATAGTGCAATTACAAACATCAGAAGATTTGTAGTCACTCAATATAAAGAAAACGAGAATATTGTTTATGATCAGGATTTTTGGGTAAAAGCTCAGAATTATCAGAATATTCCCACTCAGGATGTGATCAATCTTTGGAAATTTTTGAATTTTCAAATTGTTCATACCGTTGAAAATATTCCGGATGAGGCATTGCAAAGAACTTGCGATACCACAAAAACAAATCCTCAGAATTTCACTTTGGAATTTATTATTCAGGATTATGTTGATCATTTAAAATATCACTTAAAAGCAATTTAATAATGATAAAATTTAAAAAAAGCTCGGATAAAATTTTCGTAATGACAATTATTTGTTGTTGCTGTAAATGCTGCTGTTAAAAGATTTTGGTCTTTTAATATATCTAAACTTTAAACTAAATTTTAAAATCATTAAATCAAATATAACACAATGCAATTAAAAATATACAACTCGCTTACAGCGGAAAAAGAAATATTTAACCCAATTTTAGAAGGAAACGTCGGAATGTATGTCTGTGGACCTACCGTTTACAGCAATGTGCATTTGGGAAATGTGAGAACTTTCCTTTCTTTCGACTTTATTTACAGAAGCTTAACGCATTTGGGATATAAAGTGAGATATGTAAGAAATATTACCGATGCAGGGCACCTTACAGACGATGGAGACGTAAACAACGACAGATTTGTAAAGCAAACCCGTCTTGAGAAGTTAGAACCGATGGAGATCGTACAAAAATATACAGTTGATTTTCATAAGGTTTTGGAAATGTTTAATTTACTTCCTCCAAACATCGAACCAACAGCAACTGGTCATATTGTTGAGCAAATCGAGTTAACTCAAAAATTAATTGAAAAAGGGTTCGCTTACGAAAGCAACGGATCTGTATATTTTGACGTTCTTGAATACAATAAAAGAGGCCTTAATTACGGCGAACTTTCAAAACGTAATATTGAAGAACTTTTTGCCAACACTCGTGATTTGGACGGACAAGGAGAAAAGAAAAATCCACAGGATTTTGCCCTTTGGAAAAAAGCTTCACCTGCACACATCATGAGATGGAATTCGCCTTGGGGAGAAGGTTTCCCGGGATGGCATCTTGAATGTACTGCGATGAGCACTAAATATTTAGGTGAAAAATTTGATATTCACGGAGGTGGAATGGACTTGAAATTTCCACACCACGAATGTGAGATCGCTCAAGGAAAAGCTTGCAATGATATCGCTCCGGTAAATTACTGGATGCATGCCAATATGTTGACAATGAATACGCAACGTATGAGTAAATCGACAGGAAATTACATTTTACCAATGCAGTTGGTTACGGGAGATAATGATTTCTTTGAAAAACCTTTCCATCCGTCGATTGTACGTTTTTGTTTCTTACAGGCTCATTATAGAAGTGTTTTAGATATTTCTAATGATGCAATGATTGCGAGCGAAAAAGGTTTCATAAGATTAATGGAAGCGGTAAAAGTATTGAATTCAATCACTCCGAATGATGAAAAACAATCAGGTTTTAATCTGGAAGAGTGGAAAAATAAAGCGTACGAAGCTTTAAATGATGATTTCAATTCTCCGGTTTTGATTGCTCATTTATTTGAAGCTGTGAAATTTATTTTTGCTTTAAATGATGAGAAAGAAACCATTTCAACGAAAGATTTAGAGGATTTGAAATCAACTTTAAATGCTCTTATATTTGATGTTTTAGGACTTCAGGCGGTTGAAGAAAATAACAATGAAAAGTTGGATCAAACGTTACAGGTTTTAATCGAACTGAGAAATCAGGCAAGAAAATCGAAGAACTTTGACCTTTCGGATCAAATCCGTGATAAACTACTTGCTGAAGGCATCGAATTGAAAGACGGAAGAGACGGAACAACTTACGTTTTAAATTAAAATTTTAAAAAATAGTATATACTTAAACTCTCACAAATTTGTGGGAGTTTTTTTATGCGTGTTTTTGTCATTTCGACGAAGGAGAAATCCCTATCTTAATAACCTTAACACCTTAAATAAAATCTTAATGGTTAAAATTTAAGTATAAAAAGATATTAGGCTTAAAACATTCTCCAAATTATCACAATCACATCATTAAAATTAAATTATTGTAAATGTTATTCAATTAATAGAGATTTTTTGTTATTCAATTTGAAAATTATGTAACTTAGTAATAGTAAAATCATTACGAATCTAAATCCAACTTATTATGAAAAAACATTTATTCCCTTTATTTTTGATACTATTAGGAGCAAATGCTCATGCCCAGCAAGATTTTTTTGCATTGACGGGAAAAGATACTCCAGGTATTGTTTTCAATGACTTTCGCGCCATTGATGTAGTAAATGGAACTCCCGGAGAAGCTGTCTTCACGGCAGATTCTTCTGCAAAAATATTTTCGCAGACAAGAAACGGCTCTGTAACTGAGGATAAAAATTCTTACAACAATTCTCAGGCAACAACTATGGCGACTTTAGCATACGATTCCAGAAATAATAATCTGGTTTATATGCCGATGTTTTCATCAAATATCTATGTTTTAAATTCTAAAACGAAAGAAATCACTTTGGTGGAGAACAGTGTTGCAAGAGTAACTTCTTGCGATATTAATTCTCACATAACGAGAATGGCGACCGGATATGACGGTAATATTTACGCGATGAATAATTCCGGAACACAGTTTTTACAGATCAGTAAAAAGAACAATCAATATGTTGTAAATGATCTTGGGATTGTTAAAGATGATTCTTCAAATGGAAAAAATTCTTTCACAACAATTGAAACAGGCTTTGGAGGTGATATGATTGCCGATGCAGATAATAATTTCTATGTTTTTGCAACTTCAGGAAATGTTTTTAAAGTTTCAACTAAAGAATTAAAGTCCAAATTTGTCGGAAAAATAACAGGAATTCCCGAAGGATATTCTGTAAACGGAGCTGCGGTGAATTCTAACGGAAAAGTTGTGATTGCAAGTGCAAAAGGAGCGCCTCTATATGAAGTGAATTTAAATGATTTACGGGCAAAACAACTTCCCGGAAATTTAAATTTACATATTTATGATTTGGCGAGTAAATATTTCGCTAATGATAAAGCAATTTCAAATAATGCTTTGGCAAATTTAGATATTTATCCGACCAGAGTTGATGAGCAATTAATCAACGTAAATGTGAATGATAAATCGGTAAAAGGAAATCTTAAACTTACGATCTTTGACATCTCGGGTAAGAATGTAATGCAACAGAATTTATCCGTAAAAGACGGTTCATTAAACCAACAGGTTTATTTGAAAAATCTGATCAATGGAGCGTATATTGTAAGTATCGCTAATGAGTCCGGAAAAATATTATTAAGCAAGAAAATTATTGTAACAGAATAATCTTTTAGCTTTCTTTAAAATCATAGCCTTTTCAAATATCTGAGAAGGCTTTTTTAATGAATATTTGATATTCAATAAGTTTTGTTTTTCGAGATTAAAATGTATTTTTATAAAAAAATATAGATGAAATTATACTTTAATATAGGTTACAGCGCAAAAACAGGGGAATCTTTGCAGTTGATCATCAATGAAGAAGGAGCTGTACCCAAAACTCATAAAATGTTTTGCACCGAGAACGGTTTGTGGAAATGTGAAGTAGACTATTTTTCAAAATCAATCTCTTATAAATATCAGCTTGCGGGTGAAAAAGAAAGTATTCTTAGAGAAGAATTTGTTTTGCATCATCTTAATTTCCCTCACAACTATAAAGAATTTTCTATTTTCGATGAATGGAACAATAAAAATTTCCCCGAAAATTATTTAAATAATAAAATTCTTTATAATAAACTGAATCAGTTTGTTCCTGAAAAGATTTCGGTCTTAAAAAAACATACCCATTTATTCAGATTAGAAGCTCCGGTGTACAATCCGAATTGGAAGATTGTATTGTTCGGAAGTACGGCTTCTCTGGGAAATTGGAACTATGAGAAAGTAATTCATTTATCTCAGACGGATTTCGGTATTTGGGAGACTTCGGTTGAAATTCCTGAGAACGAATTTATCCAATTTAAATATTGTCTTTATGACAAAAATGAAGGTAAAGTAATTGATGTAGAAGCCGGAGAAAACAGATTTGCGGTTGCCAATCAACAGAAAGATGTTTTGCAGGTTGTTTCAAGTCATTATTTTAAATTCAAACTATATCAAATGTATCATGATGCAGGAGTTGCGGTTCCTGTGTTCTCTTTGAGAAGTGAAAATGGTTTCGGTGTCGGAGAATTTTCTGATATGAAAGAATTGGCTGACTGGACAAAAGAGACAGGTTTAGGAATTATCCAAATTCTTCCGATCAATGATACAACGGCCAACTATACTTGGACGGATTCTTATCCTTACGCAGCGGTGTCTGTGTATGCTTTACACCCTCAATATATTTCTTTGGAGAATCTTGATTTTAAGTTGCCTAAAGATTTAGTTGAAGAATATAATGCTGAAAAATTAAAACTAAATTCTTTAGAATTAATTGATTACGAAGAAATGATTTCCGGAAAATGGAAATTTTTGAAAGCAGTTTTCAATACAGAAAAAGAAAAGATCTATAAAGACAGAAACTTTAAGAAATTTATAAAAGATAATGAAGATTGGCTGATTCCATATTCTGCATTTTGTGTGTTGAGAGATAAATATAAAACTCCGAATTTCAATGACTGGAAGACACATAAAAAATATATTGCAGGAAAAATTTCACCATTCTTTTCAGCAAAAAATAAAGAGTATGATGCCTCAATGCTTCATGCCTGGGTGCAATATCAACTTCATAAGCAGTTAAAAGAGGCGATTGAATATATACATAGTTTAGGCGTTTCCGTAAAAGGAGATTTACCGATCGGGATCTACCGTCATTCTGTTGAAGCTTGGACGGAGCCTGAATTATTCGGTATGGATTTCCAAGCCGGAGCACCGCCGGATCAGTTTACGGAATTGGGTCAAAACTGGGAATTTCCAACCTATAATTGGGAAGCGATGAAGGCTGATGATTATACATGGTGGAAAAACAGATTCAAAGCATTGGAACAGTATTTTGATGCGATGAGAATTGACCATATTTTAGGGTTTTTCAGAATCTGGAGAATGCCGATTTCTGCTACTCAAGGGATTTTGGGGTATTTTTATCCTGCAGTTCCAGTTACTGAGGAAGAATTTAAGGCTTGGCATATTCCTTTTGATTTTAACAGGTATTGCAAACCGTTTATTAATGATCAGATTCTTTGGAATTATTTCGGAGAAGATCACGGAAAAGCGCTTGAATTCATCAATAATAATTCTAACGGAACGTATTCTTTCAAAGAAGAATTTGATACTCAGAGAAAATTATCAGATTTCTTTAAGAAAAATCCAAGAGGTTCGGTTGAAGAACAATTAATTGCCCTTTGTGCGAATGTTTTATTTTTAACTGAAGAAAGAGAAGGCGAAACAGTTTATCATCCAAGATTTAATGTTTATAATACTGAGTCTTACAAATATTTGTCGGATTGGGAAAAGAAGTCTATTTACGATCTGTATCACGATTATTTCTTCAAGAGACAGGATAAACTTTGGAGCGAAAAGGCAATGGAAAAACTTCCAATGATCTTAAATGCAACCGAAATGCTGATCTGTGGTGAAGATTTAGGAATGGTTCCTGATTGCGTACCTGCTGTAATGGATGAATTGGCGATCATAGCCTTAAAAGTTCAGCGTATGCCTTCGGATAATATCCCTTTTTATAATCCTAAAAATGCAGGATATCTGAATGTAATTACGGCTTCTTCACATGACAGTTCAACGTTAAGACAATGGTGGAAGGAAGATCCGGCTTTGACGCAGAAATATTTTAATCAACAATTAATTCAATACGGAAAAGCTCCACAAGAATTAGATACTCATCTTGCCGAGATTATTATGAAGCAACATCTTTATACAAATGCAATGTTGGCTATTTTCCCGATTCAGGAGTTTTTTGCAACGGATAAAGAGCTTACCAACCCGAAAATGGAAAATGAAAGGATCAATAATCCTGCAGTATTTCCGCATTATTGGCGTTACAGAATGCATTTAAAGTTAGAAGATTTAAAAAACAGTACAGATTTTAACCAAAAAATAAAATATTGGGTTAAAGACAGTGGGAGATTGTAAATTTAACATTTGATTATCAATTAGTTAATAATAAATTAAAAGAAGTTGTATCGAAAGATTTAACTTCTTTTTTTTATTTATATCCAAAAGATAGATTAGAGATAGTCTACTATATATTAACCAATTAACGACAATAAGAATGAAAAAAATATTTTTGGGATTTGCTTTGAGTTTGGCGACTTTGTCGTTTGCTCAGCAATATCCAAACAACGGTTACGGTAATGGTAACGACGGATACAATAACGGTTACGGAAATAATGGTTATGAAAATAACAACTATGGAAGTAATGACGGATATTATTCTAACGAAGATGATCAGAATTATTTCCCTGATGATTATTACTACAACTATCCTCAGGATTATTATCCTCAAGATTATTACCAGAATAACTATAACGATTACAGAAGCAGTATCGTAAATGTCAACTGGAATGTGTTCTTTAATCAGAATAGATTGAACCGTTGGCAAATTGATCAAATCTTAAGATTGAATAATCTGTACGTAAGCTTTTCAACATGGGATAACTACTACAGATACAATCCGGACAGATGGTATTATGATAGATTCTATGCGTTACAAAGAATTATGGGACCGCAGATTTTTATTAGTTTTCAAAACAATTATTATAGAGGAGCTAGCCCGGTTGTGTATTTTCAAAATTACAGAAGAACACATTATGCTTCCATTTGCAGACCAATGCCTCGCTATAGAAACGTAAATATCAATATTTATAGAGTAGACAGAGCAAAATTTAGAGGAAATAATAATCCTTCCTTTAATATTGCAAGAACGAGCCAAAGAGAAAATAACGGATTTAGAGGATCTGGAAGAGATAATAATAACTCAGGATTCCGTAATCAGTCTATTAAGAGAGATAATAACTCAGGAGGTTTCCGTGATTCTGGAAATAACGGAACAAGAAATAACGGAGGCTTTAGAGCAGGAACTGAAAACACTGGCGGAACGAGAAATACAGGAGGATTCAGAAATGATGTGAGAACAGAACCTTCTGCTCCTAGAGAAAATAACGGTGGTTTTAGAGGAAACGCAGGAAATAGCGGTGGAAACAGAAGCGCTGGAGGATTCAGAACTGAAACAAGAAGAGAAAGTTCTGCACCAAGAGAAAGCAACGGAGGTTTCAGACAGCAAAGATCTGAGAGTTCGGCTCCAAGACAAGGTAATAATGGAGGAGGAAACAGAAGTGCTTCCGGAGGCTTCAGATTAACGAGTAATTAATTTTCATATATTATATTTAAGTGGTGTGAAGGGCAGATTTTTATAATCTGTCCTTTTTATTTTGTGTTTTATTATTTTGATATTAAAATTTAACATTTTTTATGAATATTCGGCTTTAACTTCTGTTTTAATTAAGTATCAAAAAGATGTATAACAATTAATTAATAATTAAATATTTAAAAAGATGAAAAAATTAGTATTAGCAATAGCATTTATCGGAATGGGAAGTTTTGCAATGGCACAACAAACTACTCCTCAGGACAAACAAGCAAAGAGAGCAGAAATGCAGCAGAAAATGCAACAAAAAGAGCAAGAGCATTTAGATAAAATGCAAAAAGATTTAAACTTAAATCAATCACAGGTTGCTCAGATAAAAGGTCTTCACGAAAAGAGAAAAGCTGAAATGAAAGCTGAGTTTGATAAAAACAAAGGAGAAAGACAAGCTAAAATGGAGAAGATGAAAGGCAAGAGAGAGCAAATGGATGCAGATATGAAAAAAATCTTAACTCCTGAGCAGTACGGTAAATGGCAAGCTGACAGACAGGCTAAAATGGAGCAAAGAAAAGCAGCAATGAAAGACAGAGGAATGAAGGGTGGAAAAATGAAGAGATCAATGGATACGGCCGCTCCTGCTGTGAATTAAGAGTTTTCAATTTTGATTTTTTAATGTGTTAAGGACGGATGTATTTCCGTCCTTTTTGTATTAAATTTGATTAAATCTTTTGATTTCGGGGTTTTATTCCATAATTTTACTGTAAAATTTATTATTATGGTAAGCGATAAAATTGCACAATTAATTAACGAACAAATAGCTCACGAACAATACGCCGCACAATATTATCTTTCAATGTCTGCTTGGTTTTCTAGCAAAGACCTTGATGGGATCGCCAATTATTTCAGAGTACAAAGCAAAGAAGAATTGATGCATGCTGATAAAATGTTTGATTATTTAAATGATGTTGGAGGACAAATCATCATCGGAGAAATTGCAAAACCACCACACGAATTTGCAAATGCCATCGACATTTTTGAAAAAGCATTAGAGCACGAGAAAAAAGTAACAAAAAGTATTTTCAATATCGTTAAAAATGCGAATGACGAAGGAGATTTTGCTACAACTTCTTTCCTACAGTGGTTCATCAACGAGCAGGTAGAAGAGGAGGCAAGTGCGTCTCAATACGTTACGAAAATCAAAATGGTTTCTGATAATCCATCTGCATTATATCTTTTTGATCAGGAATTGTCACAGAGAGTTTTTGTGGCGAATGCAACGGCTTAGATTTAACTTTAAATAAAGTTTAAGATAACAGTTTCGGGGGCACCAAAGGTGCCGCCGAAACTATTTTAAGTATTAAAAATAATTGTTCCAAAACCAGCTAGGATAAGGAATGGTATCGAGTTTCTTTTTTAAATCTGTATTGTTATGAATCAGATTTTTCAATTGAATTTGATTCAAATCTTTTGAAACAGGAATAGAAACATATATTCTATTGACGTGAACATTGCTTTTTAAATAGACAACTAGAAAAGTGTTTTCTTTATATTTTTTTGCGTCGTTAAAATCTAAATTTCCGACGTCACATTGAGATTCATATTCTTTATCATTAATTTGAAAAGTGTAAACAAAATCATATCCAGTACCTCTTCCGTAAGGCTTTACATCTCTTATTTTTCCAACAGTATAAAATCCCTCTGTTTTATATAATTCTTTATACTTATTCCTAAAATGATGATCTGAAAGTATAAGACCAATAATAAGAATTATCCAAAAGTATGCATGATATTTCTTAAGAAAATCAATCATGTTACAAGTAAATAAGCTGAGTTCTCAACACCTTTCTTCCCAGATGCTCCAAAACATTCTTATATCGTTCAATCTGTCGATCATTCTTCGCAGTTTCTTCACCAGTCTTGAAATCCACAATAATATAACCTTCGCTACCTTTCAAAATTCGGTCGGGTCTGTAGATTCGGCTTTCTCCATTTTCTGAGATCATGATATCTTGTTCATTGATCACTTCCCATTTTTCATCAAAAAATTCAGAATGAGTATGGACGATCTCTTGCAACGTTTCCTGAATATCATTTTTCTCTTCCAAGGTAATTTGTCCTTCCAAAAGATAACTTTCAAGCACTTTGGTAATATCTTTTTCGGTATTGATTTTTGATAATAATTCGTGAACGAAAAGACCGATTCTCACTTTCTCATTTCGAACCTGATAATTTTTTGATGGAGTCGCAATTTTTATGGAATTACTTTTTTCATTGATATTTTTAAGATTCTCAATATTTTTTGTTTTGAAAGAAGACGTTTTATCTTTCGAATACTTTTTCAGCATTTCTGGCTTCACTTCATACAAATCAAATTCGTCACTTTCATTGACGTTTTTAGTTTGCAAAAACTCAAGAAGCTCCAAATTGTTTGAAGTTTTGTTTGCTTTTTGAAGATAGAAAAATAATTGTTCAACAGGTCGGGTAGTCGCAACATATTGCAGGCAAAGCCTGTCGACAAGGTTTTTGTAAGAATTTTGTTTGTTGAATTTTTCAATTTCCTGATCGTAAACTTCAAGATTTTTACTGAACTGATTGATATTAACAGATTTCAACGCCTCATCGCTGCTCGTTTCAAACCAGTTAGTAAATTCACTGTCACGATTTTTATTCATCATCGGAATAAAAACAATAGGGAATTCCAGTCCTTTAGATTTGTGAATCGTCATGATCTGGATCGCATCAATATTTTCCGAAGCCTGAATCGTATATGTCGAAGCTTCTTCATCCCAATATTTTAAAAACTCCTTGGTGCTTGCGCCTGCATTTTGCGTAAAGTTGAAAAGCATTTCCAAAAAGTTCAAAAGAAAGTCGGTTTCTTTATTCTCAATAGAAAATTCATTAACGTAATATTCTACAAAGTTGTATAAATTAAATCTCGGGAAATTTTCCTGTTTTAATTGTAAAGCATATTTTAGTTGAAGAAATTGCAAAATCTCCTCATGCGTTTCAATATCTAGAATTTCCTTCATTTCCAAAGTGAAATCCGGCATATTTACTCTTCCTAATGTATTCAGATGATACATCATCATGATCAGATTAGGTTTGTTTTTCGGATTGGTTTCCCACTTCAAAAATTCAATAACAGCCTGTAAGGTGTTGGAAAGTTCTAAGGTTAATCCTTTATCAGAAATAGTTTTGATGTTCGTTTCTTCCCCTCGATAATTGACTTTAAGATTCCCCAATTTTTGAGAATAACTGAAAATGTCAAAATTTCCACGACATAGAATCGTAATATCAGAAAACTTAAAACCATTATTCAGACATTCCTGAATATTTGTTTTCATTCTTTCGGAAGTATCGTTATAGAAATCTTCGTTGGTGAAATTTTCAATAAGATTCACTTTTACGCGACCTTCATGTGCTGATTTTGCGTTTTGTTCGGCGTCGGTTCCGAAAATATTTTTATGTTCTTCTTCAAGATTTATAGAATGATATTCGTACAATTCATTATTAAAATGAACAATATTTTTTGCACTTCGCCAGTTGTCTTTTAAAACAAGTAACTCTGCTTCTTTGGGCGAAATCTCTTTTTTATTGATAATATCGAGCATCAATTTACTTTCTCCACCACGGAATCGGTAAATACTTTGCTTTGGATCACCAACCAACGTAAAAGATGTATTGTCTGTTGAAACACTGTGATCTCTTAACGGAACAAAATTCTGCCACTGAAGCTCAGAGGTATCCTGAAATTCATCAAAGAAATAATGCTGGAATTGTGAGCCTACTTTTTCATAAATAAAGGCAGAAGGCTCGTTTTTAAGGTTTTCGTTAATTAAAATATTAAATTTTGAAAGCAAAACAAGGTCATTCTCATCTTCAATTTTTTTCAATTCATCCTGAATGTCTTTATTAACTTTCAAAGGAAGTAGAGCTGATAAAATTTTCTCATTTTTCTGAGTTTCGATGAATAAAAGAATCAACTGCATTCTGTTTTCTAGCAATTGCTCTAAGATTTCAAAAATTTCAGATTCTTTACTTTTTGATTTTGTAGAAGCTCCTTTTCTGTAATTATTAACAACCGATTCTTCCTGAGTTGTCGGGAACGGGAATCCTGGTCTTTTTTGATTATAAAAATCTAAAACCTTAGTAAAAAATCCTCCAATTCCATTTTTTCCCTGTGCAAAATCCTCAATCTCAATATTTCTTGATTTAAATAATTCAATTGATTTTGTTACAATCTCCAAAGAATGCTTTTTATTAAAAATAATCTCTTTTCGGATTGTATTTTTTATACTTTCATAATTCGTATCATCAAAACTTTTATTGTTTTTCAGTTGCTCATAATGAATGTCTTTTACAAACTCTTTTGCCGAGTCGTAAAGGTTTTTATTAAGGTTGATTCTTTCATTATTTTCAAGACTGTAATCTACATAATCCATGAAAGAATTGGAAATAGACTCGTTTTCCCCAATCTGATCAAGCATTTTATCTACCGCTTCAATCAAAAAAGGTTCTGCATCAATTTCAAGATTGAAATTTTTAGCTAAACCTAATTCATAAGAAAAACTTCTTACCAATCGCGCGTTGAAACGGTCAATCGTACCAATATTTAATGTAGAATAATTGTGAAGAACGTAATCTAACAGTTTTTTAGAGCGAACATGCAACTCATCAATCGTTATTCTTAAACCCTGTTCTTCAAATTCTTTTTGAATATTTTTTAAATCCGCATTGTCAGCAAAAGTATCTGCTGCGAAATTATTTAACCAAGATAAAATCCTTTCTTTCATCTCATTGGCGGCCTTATTGGTGAAGGTCAAAGCCAATATATTTCTGATGGCGTGTTGTTGATTAGGATAACGAAGACAGATCATCAAAAGTCTCTGAACCAAGGCGTACGTTTTCCCTGAGCCCGCAGAAGCGTTGATAACTGTATAAGAATTTTGCATTTTTTTGAAAGAATTGAGAGTGCAAGTTAGCTAATTTTTAAGTGAAATTTTAACAATTTGAATTCACTATTTAACAATTTGGAAACAGAAAATTCACAAAAATTTCCTAAAACGCGTTAACTGTGGTTAAACTTGTATTTTAATTTAAAAATAGCTTTAGTTTTGCGTTATAAAAAACTTTCCGTGAAATTTAAACTACTCTTTTTCTTATTTACCATATTTTTCATCAATATCAATGCTCAGGATTATATTTTTGGGAAGATATCTTCTGAAGAAAATATTGAAATGCCCGATGTTACGGTAATCAATATCCGAACTGATGAAAGGATATCCACAAACCGAGACGGACATTTTATGATTTCGGGAAGACAGGGCGATGAACTCCGATTTGTAAAATCGGGTTATGAAAGGTTGAATAAAAAGGTAACTTCAGAAAACATCAGCTCTGCGATCAATATTACTTTGATAAGATCTGCTGCATTAATTGCTGAGGTTGAAATTAAAAAAGGACTCACCGGAGATCTAAAAATTGATTCTAAAAATCTTAATCCACCAAAAAAAGTTGAGAAGCTAAAAAGCGATCTGGCAGTTTATATGTCTCAAAAATCTGATCCAAGGCTTCTGGCTGCAAGAGCCGGAGAATTTGTCCAGCCGAAAGGACAAGGTTTTTCTATCGGAAAGATTAAAAATAAATGGGATGATGTTGATTTAATGGATTATCTTACAAAGGCTTTGGGAGAACAGTATTTTATAGATCTAAAGATTGATAAAGCACTAACTCAAAATTTTATTTATTATGTTTTTGCAGGCGGTTTTGAGAGAAAGAATATTTTGAAATATGGGTATTGCAGTGATGCAGATTTGTATAGATTTCAACGATTTGTTTTAACGAGAATTTCGTCTTATCGTGCTCCTCAAACTCAAAGATAATAGCAGATGAATAGAAAGCTGGAAAATAGAAATTAGCAAACAAAATAGTGAAATTTAACAATAAATACACATTTTTATCAGGCTGGAAGAAACTTTTTCTGTTCCTTATATTTTTGAGTAATTATGTGTTTTCCCAACAAATTGTCACGGGAAAAATTACAGACGATAATGATATTAATCTCGGTTCTGTTACGGTAATTAATATTTCGACAGACCAAAAAGTATATACCAATTCTCAAGGAGAATTTTCTATTGAAGCTTTCAATAATAATGAATTAAGATTTGTCAGAGCCGGCTACGAAAGAGTTTCCAAAAGAGTAATGACGGACGGAATAAATTCTCAATTATTTATCACACTCATTAAAATTCCTGAAGAAATAGAAGAGGTTAAAGTCGCCAAAAAATTGACAGGTGATTTGGCTGATGATTCCAGAGCTGTCGCAAAAGTGGACAAAGGCGAAATCGTTCAACAGGCGGTTGGACTTCCACAACCTATTGGTAAAATGAGAGAAACGCCCGCCGAAGTGAAAAGCGTTTTACTTCCGATCCTTTTGGGAAATCTTAATGTACAGGGCGTTTATGATCTGGTGAGCGGAAAAGCGAGAAGACAAAAACGACAATATCGATATGATGATCTGCAGGAACATATTTTGTGGATTCGTAAAAGAGTAGACGATGACTACTTTACAAAAGCGGGAATTCCTATTGAAAGAATTTCGGAATTTATAGAGTTTTCTTTTCTGACAAAACCTCGAACGAGAACTTACGTTAAAGCCAAAAACCTTTCCGGAGTATTATTAAGTCTCGAAGAAACAATCCCTCTTTATGCCGAAAGATTAAAGCAAATTAAGCAATAATTTAAATGTTAATAAAATCTTAAAATTTCGGAATAGAAATTGATATACTCATAGAATTAAAATCAACCAAATTCACGAATTTTTATGAATAAAAACATTATTGCAATCGCGGTTGCATCTTTAGGCTTCATTATTGGTCTTGGACTTTTAGGAAGTGCTATTAAAAACAGAAATAAATCTGAAAATACTATTTCAATTACCGGTCTTGGAACTAAACAATTTACTTCCGATTTAATTACCTGGTCGGGAAGTTTTTCTAAAAACAACGCCGACTTGAAATCTGCTTACGATGAATTGGCGATGGACAGAAAAGTTATCAACGATTATCTTATTTCAAAAGGAATCAAACAGAATGAAATCGTTTTTTCTTCGGTAGATATTCAGAAGCAGTTTAGAAATTATACGGATTCAAATGGAAACAATGTACAGGGAGAATTTTCGGGATATAGTCTAACACAAAGGGTTTCTATTGAAAGCAAAGAGGTTGCGAAAATTGAAAACCTTTCCAGAAATATTACAGAAATTATCAATCGTGGAATAGAATTTACTTCTTCTTCACCTTCTTATTTTTATACCAAACTAGCGACTGTAAAGCAGGAAATGATTGCTTCCGCAACAAAAGATGCGAAAGAAAGAGCCGAAAAAATTGCGGAAAATTCTGGAAGTAAGTTAGGGAATCTTAAAAAAGCGACAATGGGAGTTATTCAAATTACAGCTCCAAATTCTAATGAAGATTATTCTTACGGCGGAACTTTTAATACTTCTTCTAAAGAAAAAGAAGCGAGTATTACGATTAAATTGGAATATGAAGTGAATTAAATTTTTATTGATTGAAAATATTTTTTTCTCCCACGGATTACACAGATTTTCACAGATGATTGCGCATAGTTTTTAAAGATAAAATTTTACATAAACATCTGTGAAAATCTGTGTAATCCGTGGGAAATAAAAAAACGCCAGAATAATTTCCAGCGTTACTATATTTTAATGATAAACAATATCATAAATTTCATCTTTAACCTCCTTCAAATTCTCAGGAGTATAATTCGATAATAACCAAAGGTCTAGCGGTTTTTTACCTTCACCATAACTTGGCTGCACATACATTTCATCAAGAAGTTTAAAGCCATTTTTCTGATAGAAGGAATAGCGTCTTTTAGCGTCTTCACCTAAATGTTCAGGTTCGATTTCTAAAATAATTCTAGGATAGTTTTCAAATAAATATCCTGTAATATGTGATCCGAATTTCTGACTTCTAAATTCTTCAAACACCTCAAAATGCTCCACAAAAACATAATTACTTAATTCCCACAAAATGAGGTAACCAACTGTTTTTGATTCGTGTAAAACAGAAATTATTTTAACGTTCGAATTTGAAAAAAGGTTTTTAAATTTATTCCAATCTCTTCTTTCATCTTCAGGGAAAGTACTTGAATATGAAGAATAAATTTCTTGGACTCTAAAGTCGTCTGGTGATGTAATCGGTAAAAATTCCATAATTTATAAGTCGAAAACGCTGGGTCTTCTTGTGATAAAAATATCTTTGATCCAAAGGGTAAATGCCAATCCTAAATAGATAAGAAAGAAAAAACCTGCCGTTGCAAAAGTAGAGTAGATAAAGAAAACCCTAAGTTTAGATACAGGAATTCCCAATTTAGCGCCCATTCTCGTAAGAACGCCAAACCATTCTCTTTCCATTTTATGGCGAATATTATCGAACATTTTAGGTTTCTTTTAAAAGTTTAAATCCAATACTGCAATTTAAGCAATTTTTTTCTTCACAGGAATTTTTATAGTGATAAATCAAGCTCTGACTTTCTAAGGCATTTTTAGTTTTTAAACCAAGATTTTTCCATTGATCAATAATTGAATTTTTTTCTGATGAAATGTTTGTATAAAATGCTAAGATCTCATCATTGATTTCTTCATTGTGATATTTATGATAGGTATATTTTAAAGGAAGAATTGTATTCAAAATAATTAATTCAATGAAATCTTTAGTCAAAACTTTAGGTTGATCAACTGGGGAAATTTTCCCAAAATTAAAATGATTATCCCAATATTCTGAAGCTTTTATCTCTTTAAATATTTCAAATAATTCATCAAAACTTTTTGCAAAAATTACTTTTGAAAATAAATGATGCTGATGATAAAGATTCGCCAATTGTGACAAACGAATGGTCGGGAAATTCGGAGGTCTTAATCTTAAAAATTTTGGGCGAAATTTTAATTCTGAAATATTGAATTTAGCTTTAATAAAATCAAATTCTCGTTTCCAAATTTGCATTTGGTTGTCTTTTGGAACTTCTAACCAACCGGCAACCCCGAAGAATAATGCTTCAAGCTGAGTTTCATTTTGCTTGATTTTATTGATGGTCGTGAAGTTGATGCTTTCTGCAATTTGTTTAAAAATAAAAGCATTCACTTTTAAACCAAAAGAGTAGGCGAGGTTATGGAAAAGAACAGCTTCGAAATTATTTTTATGTAATTCTAAACTTTTTTCTATTTCTAAAGATTTTTGCTGAAGTTTTTTAAGAACGTTTTCTTCATGAAAATTGACTGGAATTTTAGTTTGATCAAAAATATTTTCACAAGGAATAAATTGATTTTCGCTCACCAATTTTTCATATTTCCAAAGAATATTTTCATCGATGAAATTTTTCAATTCTAGCGTTGGAATATTTTTATTTTTCAGTTCATCAATATCAGCATCGTTTTGGAAGACGACGTGAAGAATGATGTTTTGATAATTGGGATCTTTAGAATGATTGTGGAAAATCCAATCGGAGGATTTTACGTGAAGTTCGATGTTTCCGGCAAAAATTACGTTGTTGATTTTAATTTTCGCCAATAAAAAATCGGGTCCGGAATCGGTGTTCCATTTGCCGAAATCTAATATTTCAACGGAATTTCCTTCAATATCCTTGAAGTCAAAATGTTTGAAAACCTTAAAGTTCCAAAGATATTGAAGTAGTTTTTCCGTCATGAGTGTCTTACAAATATAGCGGACTGCTATACTTTAGACAACTCCTTTTTAAAATTTTCTATCGTTGTTCTATACATTTCTTCATATATAGGAAGAATGTTTTTCAAATCGAATTTTATAGCCTGTTCTTTCGCGTTTTTCTTCATTTGGGTTAAAAGTTCCTCGTTGCTCAATAATTTGATTGTGTAGTTGCTCATCGCTTCTACATTTCCAATTTCTGCCAAGAAACCTGTCTCTCCCTGAATGTTAACTTCCGGAATTCCACCTGCATTTGAACTGATAACCGGCGTGTTTGCTGCCATTGCTTCCAACGCCGCTAAACCGAAACTTTCCTGCTCAGAAGGCAATAAAAACACGTCTGAAAGCTGAAGAATTCTGTAAAGATCATTCACTTTTCCTAAAAGACGGATTTTCGAAATCAAATCAGGATTTTCTTCTAAAAACTGATTCACTTTTTCCATATCCGGACCTTCTCCGATGATGATCAGTTTAGATTTTACTTTTTTCTGAACATTTTTAAAAATCTGAAGAACCTCTTCCACACGTTTTACAGGACGTAAATTGGATACGTGAATCAATATTTTTTCATCAGGATTTGCAAATTGCGTTCTCTGGCAATCACTTGGTTCATCAAATTCAGAATTATCAATAAAATTGGTAATCACCTGAATCTCTTTTTTAATCTTGAAAAATTGTAGCGTATCTCTTTTTAAACTTTCAGAAACAGAAGTAATCGCGTCTGATTGGTTAATTGAGAATTCTACCGCATGTTTGTAACTTGGATGTTGCCCGACAAGCGTAATATCCGTCCCGTGAAGCGTTGTTACCAATGGAACGTCGTTGTTGTCCTCCTGTAACATTTGCTTAGCCGTAAAAGCCGCATAAGCGTAAGGAATCGCATAATGAGCGTGAAGTAAATCCAATTTATAAAGATTCACGACACGGTAAATCATCGAACTTAACGCGATATCATAAGGCTGATATTGGAAAAGCGGGTAAGTCTGAACATTTACTCTGTGAAAGAAAATATTCGGATTGGTGATGTCTAGTCTTGCGGGAAGCGCGGAACTGATGAAATGTACCTCATAACCTTTATTGGCAAGAGACATTCCAAGTTCTGTAGCTACAATTCCGCTTCCGCCGTATGTTGGATAGCAAAGTATGCCTATTTTCATTAGTTTATTGTTGTTTTTTTGGATGTTGTAAACACTGTTGAACTTACTTTTGTATTGGAAGCGGAAGTTGGATTTAAATCAATTCCCATTCCTGCTTTCAAATTATCATTTACTGAAACAGGAAGTCTGCCCCAGATTTTTGTTTTTCCGTTGAATGCGTTTGCTGTTGCAGTCATTGAATCATCATTATTTTCGTAAGAAACGAGAACGGTTGAAACTTTTGAAATATCGATGTCTTTCAAAGCGTAAGCGCTTCCAAAAACATTTAAAATTACTTTTTGATTTTTCGTTAAATCAGATAAAACTTTTTTAGAAGCTTCTGATATTTTATAAGGTTTGTAAGCTGTTGAATTGTCTTTATGAAAACCAACAATTACAGTAGAATTCTTTGGAATCGAATTAATTTCTCCAGCTTTTTTAATGATAATATTTGAACCTAATTGATTGGCAAATGTTTGATAAGGTGCTTCTTCCAATGGAACATAATATATTTGCTTTCCGTTCAATGGAAGCAGTTTTTTATCGTCTTTTAGTAATGTTAAAGCGTTTGCGTAAAGGTTTTGAACTAAATTTTTATGTGAATCATTATTAAGATCTTGATTAACATTTTCAGGATTTTTTGGAGTGTATTGGGTTAATCCTAAATAATATTTTGTCAATAAAATTTTCTTTACACTTTCTTCAACTCTAGATTGAGGAATTTCTCCGTTGTCAATTGCCTTTTGGATTAGTTTTTTACCGTTAGCTACACCTTGAGAAAATAGCATAATATCATTTCCGGCTTTGAAGGCCATTGCATCTAATTCTCCCGGATTGTATTTGTTGGCTACAGCACCCATATTTAGGGCATCAGTAATGATTAAACCTTTGTAGCCTAGTTTTTCTTTTAATAAACCTGTAATAATATTTTTAGAAACAGAAGCCGGAATTCCTTTTCCTGATTCTAAACTTGGAACGTACAAGTGCGCCACCATTACACCGCCGATTCCTTTATTCATCAACGCTTTGAAAGGTGCTAATTCAATACTGTTTAATCTTTCTAAACTATGAGAAACTACAGGAAGATCAAGATGCGAATCTGTACTCGTATCACCGTGTCCCGGGAAGTGTTTTATTGCAGCAAGAATATTGTTATTTTGAAGTCCGTTCGAATAAGATAATGCCGAATTAATTACATTATCAACCTCAGAACCGAAACTTCTGTTTCCGATGATCGGATTATTTGGATTTGTGTTTACGTCAACAACTGGCGCAAAGTCCCAATTGATGCCCATTCTGTGGCAGTCTTCGGCTATTTTGGCAGACATCTGCTCAATTAAATTTTTATCCTGAATAGCTCCCAAAGTCATTGCCCAAGGGAATTTATGTGCAGCTGCAATTCTTTGGTATAAACCCCATTCTGCATCCATCCCGATCATTAATGGAATTTTAGATTTTTGCTGAAATTCATTAACCAAATTAATTTCTCTCGCCGCATCATCCTGCATCAGAATCAAACCACCGATTTTATCATTTAAAACAATGTTTCTTACCTGATTGATGTGGTTTTCATCTTTATTGGTGTATAAAGCAACAATGAAAAGCTGACCTAATTTTTCATCCTGAGAAAGAGATTTATATGTTGCATCAACCCATTGATTGGCTTTGTTTATGTCTGCTTGGGAAATGTTTTTCGGCTGGTATTGCGCTGTAATTTTTGTGCCAATACATAAGAATACAAAGAGGGAAATATAAACTGCTTTCTTCATGACTTTTTGAATATGAACAAAAATACAATTAAAAAAATGATGAAAACAAAGTTTTTGAGTTTTTTGGTATATGTTTTGAATAAGCCATATCAATAATAAATTAAACTTTTATAAAATGAAAAAATTTCTTCCAATTTTACTATTAGCTTTTGTGAGCTTATTCATATTTAGCTGTGATAATAATGATGATGCTGACAGTGATACTGTTGCTGTAATGAAAGACGCTACAGGCACATTTTCAAGTGGTAATAACTTTACACTTGGATTAGATATTAATATTGAAGGTACAGATGTAGTTTTAGTATATAGAAGAGTAGGGAATGTTTGGCAAATTATACCTAAGACATATTATTTAGATGATGTTCAAAACTTGCCAACAGGTAGAGAGTTAGATTATAATTTCGATTTTACATCTCAGGATGTTGAAATTAGAACTACTGCTAACTTTAATCAGGCAACACAGATGACAGGGACAGAAACAAATCAATATTTAACAAACCAGACATTTAGAATTGTACTTGTTCCTGCTAATGCTGCTGGAAAAGCTTCTAAATCTGCAAGTGTAGATTATAACGATTACAACGCCGTAGTTAAATATTACAATCTTAATGATTCTAATGTTAGCAACACTAAAGTAAATTAAGAATATCTTTTCAATTTTTTATAATTAAAAAGGCTCCGGAAGAAATTCTTTCGGAGCCTTTGCTTTTATTAAGTTTTAATTATCGTTGTCATCCAGAAGATGTCCAAAATAATCTTTCTTTGTTTGTAGGTATTCTTTACTGTTCTCGTTGGCTGGAATCTGTAAAGGTATCCTTGAATTAAGATGAATATTACTTTTCTCTACATGTTTCACCTTTTCAGGATTGTTTGTAAGTAAGTTGATATCTTTTACATCTAGTATATTAAGAATCTCAATGGCTACTTCAAAGTTTCTGTCATCTGCCGGAAGTCCTAGTTTTAGGTTAGCTTCTACGGTGTCAAAACCTTTTTCCTGAAGAGAGTAAGCTTTAAGCTTATTGATGATTCCTATATTTCTCCCTTCCTGTCGAAGGTAAATTATCATTCCTCCATTTTCATGGGTATATTTCATTGCGGCATCAAGTTGCTGCCCGCATTCACATTTTTTTGAATGGAAAACTTCTCCGGTAATACATTCTGAGTGGAAACGTACATTTACAGGCTTAGAAAAGTCTGTGTTTTCGGCAATAATAGCCATGTGAGGCATCCAATCATTTTCATTTTCAGAGAAAGCAATCATTCGGAAACTGCCGTGTTCTGTAGGAACGTTGGCCTCCGCCTGAATTTTAATCATTAAAGCTCAATTGTTGTTTGTTGTTTTAATTTCCTTTTAAGGAATCTTCGATAACGGTGATATTGGTTTTTAATCTTACCAAATATCTGTTAAGTACTTCGTCATCATCTTTGTTAAGATTCTGTCTCAGTTTCTGAATTTTTTTATAAGACTTTTCGAAGCTTTTAATAGATCTGTTTTTTCCTGACACATTGCTTGCATCGATTGCATAAAGATAGTTCTGCAAACTGTATTTCAAGTTTGTAACTTCTTCATTCAAATCTGCATTTTTAAACTTAGGAAAAGTTGAAATTAGGTTAGAGATCTCAGATGCATTTACATTTTCTTTAATGTTGATGTCTATGCTTTTCTTTACTCCTCTATCAGAATCTGAACCTTTGGCTTCGCTATAAAAATTATTAGACAGCGGAGAAAAATTTAATTTTTCCGTTGCGCAGGAAGTTGTTAGAATTATTAGTACTCCGAAAAAAAATAGTCGTTTCATTTTTGCCCCTTTTGATAAAGGATTGGGTTAAGACTATCATCGTTGTACATTTTCATTTGTTTGTACACTTTCATCTTAACGTTACCGTTCTCAATATCAGTAAGCAACTGATTAATAGAAGTAAACAGATCTTCTTTCTGGTCTAGTAGCACATCTAGTTTTGCCTGGCAATTCTGGCGGTGCTCTTCAGAAGCGGATTCTCTGTTGGCCTCTAATGACATGTGATAAACCTTTAATGCAAGAATCGACAATCTGTCTACAGCCCAAGCGGGAGTTTCAGTATTGATTTTTGCATCAGATTTAGGAGTTATATTTTCATACTTTGTAAGAAACCAACTGTCTATAAATTCTACTAAATCAGTTCTTTTCTGATTAGAAGCATCGATAGTTCTCTTTAATTGAAGAGCTTCGGTCGGGTCTATATTTTCATCTCTAATAATATCTTCCAAATGCCATTGAACGGTATCAATCCAGTTCTTTGCATACAAAATTCGTTCCAAACTATCTTTTTCGAACGGGTTATTAATTAGAGTGTTAACGTCATCAAGCACGTGATAATCTTCAATAGAAGTATTAAAGACTTGCCATGCAATCTCTGTAAAGTTCATTAATTCTGTAGAATTTTAGTTGCTGGTAGGATTATTATCAGAAGAAGATTTCTTTTCAGAACCTGGTTTGTCTTCTTCTTTTACCGCATCTTTAAATTCTTTGATACCCGAACCAACACCTCTCATTAATTCCGGAATTTTTTTACCTCCAAAAAGTAACACAAGAAGTACAGCTACGATAAGGATATGTTGCCAAGATAAGGCTAATATTGTTAGTGTTTGCATTGCTTAATTTTTTACAAAGTTAATCTATTTTTTAATAGGAAACCCAACCTAATGGATCAACTGGTGTAGTTCCGCTCCATACCTGGAAATCAAGGGTGTAAGATCCGTCAAAATCCTGACCTACAACACCTACCGGAGTGCCTGCAGAGACCTGTTGTCCCTTAGAAACATTTACACCACCTAAGTTGGAATAGATTGTAAAATAGCTTCCATGTTTGATCATAACGGTTTTTGTACCGTCACTATTAGCCAAGATTGAAGAAACTGTTCCCGGGAATACAGATTTTGCACGTGTACCTGAAGGCACGGATATCTTGATCCCATTATTTTCTTCAACAATATTTTTGAAAACCGGGTGAGGCTGTCTTCCGAATCGGTGGGTAATTTGTCCTTTATCTACAGGGAAACCTAGCCTTCCTCTGTTTTCTGCGAAATTATTTCCTGCAACTGTAGAATTTACTCCAAAGTTGGTCATTACTTTGGTTTCTGCAGCTTTTTTCTCGTCGTCTTTTTTCTTTGTTAGTGCAGCTTCTGCAGCTCTTGCAGCGATCAATTTGTTTGATGCTTCTCTTGCTCTTGCATTGGCTTCTTCCGACGCTTTAGTAGCAGCTATTTTTCTTTCAGCATCTTTTGCATTAGCTTCTGCTCTTGCAGCTTCTTCTGTACGTTTCTTTTCTTCAGCAGCTCGTTTTGCAGCTAATTCTGTTGCTCTTTTGGCTTCTGCTTCTGCCAGCAATCTTTCTTTTTCTAATGCTTCTGCTCTCGCTCTGTTTTCAGCTTCAATTCTAGCCTTTTCTCTTTCTGCAGCGATTTTTGCAAGACGTATTTTTTCAGCTTCTGCTTTTCTTCTTGCTTCTTCTTCAGCTTTTGCGATTCTGATTTCTTCAGCAATAATAGATCTGATTTGTCCTTCAAGAGCTTTAGACTGAGTTTGTTTTTGCTTAAGCTCAACCGTTAACTGAGATTCATTTTTCTTGAATTCTGCAACAAGTTGTTCTTTTTGGGCTCTTTCAGCATTGATTGTAGTTAAATCTTTTTGTTGATTTACTAAAAGCTGCTCTTTATCTTTAATAGATTTTTGTCTTTGCGTAATGGTGTTTTTTATCTTGGCTGCAGCATTTGAAATTTCAGCAGCTTTTTTATCTTGATAATCAGCGTATTGTTTTAAATATTGAACCCTTCTTATTGCTTCTCCCATATTTTTGGCAGAAAGAATAAAAGTTACCTTATTTTGTACTCCCTTATTTTTATAGGCATTTACCAAAACTTCAGCGTAATTCTTTCTGAGAATCGCTAATTCTTTGTTTTGACGGTTAATTTCCAACTGACGAAGGTAAATGTCATCCTCAATAAAACGTTTTTCTTTTTGAGTATTAGTATATACTTTTTCTCTTAAAACTAATTTTTTATTGACGTTGGTAAGGTATGCTATAGAAAGCTTAGATTCGCTTCTGGTTTTAGCTAAATCTGAATTTATTTGTGCAATTTGTTTTTTAAGGTCAGCATTCTGGCTTTGTAATTGCTCTTTTTTTTGCCCATATTGCAATGAGAACAGCAAAATACCTATTAAAAAGCTAAATTTTTTAATCATTTAATTTCAATTTTCTTATAACTGGATGGTACTGAATACGGTGTTTCCATCGGGGAAAAGTCAAATTTCGTATTTTCTAGTAAAATCTGACTGCTTTTTGACCCTTTTATAATTATTTTAACATTTTTAGGTAAACGAATTCCATTATATTCATCCCAATTGCTGTAAGATATTTCTAATTCATCAGGAGATAAAACATCTTTTAAATTTACATTCAATAAATCGTAATTCGTATCATACTGCAAGGTAATTTTATATTCCCGTGTTTTTTCATCAGTGACGATCTTTTGATTTCCATTGGATGTCATTTTAAATCCCTGAGCGTTTTTTGTAAGCGTAAACTGTGAATCACTGATCTTTACAAACGTTCTTCCCATCAATATTTTTTCCAAAGATTTATAATCAATGAAATTGACATTCAATAAGTTGTTAAGATATTCAAAATCTGAATCGATATAAGATTTACTGGTTTTATCTTGCCCTTTTATTCCTTCAGGAGTTGCAATTCCTCGTGCAACAGTAAATAAAAATGCCTGAAGATTCATCCAAACTTTTTTATTGTTTTCAATATAAATGGTAGCGTCAAGAGTCGGGATGAAACTTCCTGTTTCAACATTTACCTTACTGCTGATTTTTATCTGATCAAATTTTGGTGGAATAATTACATGTTCAAAGAATGTAATCTTATCTCTTACAGGTTCATTGGCGTCTTTAGGATTTCCATCGTCTTTTACTACGATAGTGCTGTCTTGTATGTTGTTGCTGTTCTTTTTAGCGGCATTTCTTGTCTTACAGGACGACAAAACGAGAAGCAGTAAAATTAATGGTATCCAGTTTTTCATGTATTTATCTTTTGGATTAAAATAATACTTTGCAATATTAACGCCAAACCACACAAAACATTTTGTGTGGTTTGAAGATATGTTATTTAAATATAATAAATTCTGATCTTATCTAGACAAAAAATCTAAAACAGAATAATCTCCTAAAGAAATCTCTCTTGAAACTCCAAAATACTGAGCAGAATTTCCAATCATAGAATTAGAAAGGTTTCCGTGGTTGATTCTTGTATTTTCCTGAATCAACGAGTTCTCAATATTTGAATTCACAACGATTGTATTATTTCCTAAAGAAACTCCAGGACCTACTTTTGAGTTCGAAATTTTCACATTTTCACCAATAAAACAAGGTTGGATGATCAATGAATTTTCAATAACTGCCGAAGCCGGGTAGGTTGACATTTCTTCAATCTCGTAAGCAAGAATTTTACTGTTTGTTTCTACGGTTGCATTTTTGTTCCCGCAATCCATCCAGTCGTTTACTTTTCCTAGTGAGAATTTTGCACCTTTTGCTCTTAAGTTTTCTAATGCTGTCGTTAATTGATATTCTCCACCGTTTTTAATATCATTATCCATGATATAATTGATCTCGCTCATCAATTTTTCGGCACTGTTAAAATAATAGATACCAATAATAGCTAAGTCTGAAACGAATGTTGTAGGTTTTTCAACAAAATCAGTAATGAAACCGTAGTTGTCTAATTTTACAACACCAAAAGCAGACGGATCTTCTACGCTTTTTACCCAAATTACACCATCTGAGTTTTTATCTAAAACAAAATCTGCACGGAAAAGCGTATCTGCAAAGGCAATCACAACGTCTCCTGTCATGGATTGTTCGGCACATTTGATAGCGTGAGCCGTTCCAAGTGGATCATTCTGATAATAAATGCTTCCTTTTGCACCTAATTTTTCAGCGATATGAAGTAATGATTTTTCGATTTCAGGACCAAAATCTCCGATGATAAAAGCAACTTCTTCAATTTCTTCTCCAGCAACTTTTGCAATATCTTCTACCAATCTTTGAACGATCGGTTTTCCTGCGATAGGAATAAGAGGTTTTGGAACAGTTAATGTATGTGGACGTAATCTGGAACCGCGTCCAGCCATAGGTACTATAATTTTCATTTATATAATTCTAAGTGTTTTATTATTTAAGTATTTTTTATTTGTCGGCTAAAGATAATAATTAAAACTATTGTTATTCGTAATATTTATCAGCTTTAGTGAGTTTGTTTAATTTTTAAAAACAGAATTGATTACTATCAAAAGAGAGACCAATTTTTAGCTTTTTTTGATTCGGGAGAGGATCATATCTTTTTCGGAGTAAAATAAAATTCCAATGAAAATTAAGAATAGTATATTACTCATTAAGATATTATAGTTAAGATATTTCACAATGATAAAACTGAAAACACCAAGTAATATCAGGAAGAAAGACATTTTTTTCATTCTATAAGGTATCGGATAATATTTCTGACCTAATAGATAAGAAACTATCATCATGATGACATAAGCACCAAAAGTAGCCCATGCAGAACCAACCATGCTGTGGAAATATTTTAAGGCTAAAAGGTTCAATGCAATATTGATCCCCGCTCCAAGCCAAGAAATAATCGTTCCAACACTTGTTCTATCTGTTACTTTATACCAAGTCGAAAAGTTATAGTAAATTCCGAAGCAAAGATTAGCTAGGACAATAATTGGGATAATATCTATCGCGATCCAATAAGATTTGTTAGGAATAAAAACGCTTTTTAACCAAGAAATATTCGCAATAATTCCTAGTGCAACAGCGCAGGCAAAAAATGCAAAATATTCAGCAACTTTTGCATACGTTTTTTTAGAATCGCCTTTGTCCATTTGTTTAAAAAAGAAAGGCTCAATACCCATTCTGTAAGCGGTAACAAATAGTGTCATCAAAACGGCTAATTTGTAACAACCGCCATAAGCACCGGCCTCTTCATCTGATATAAGACCTTTTTGAATCGATTTGTCAAAATTCTCATTAACCATAAATGCTAAACCAGCTAACATCAATGGGAATGAATATTTGATCATTCGCCTAAACAAAGAAGTAATGAATTGAAATCTTACCTTTACTATAATCGGAAGCAATAATAAAAACCCTAATGCACTTCCCGCAAGATTACTAAAGAAGGGATAATCTACATTTTGGTCTAGTCCAAAGCTTCTTGAAATACTTTGTGGAATCCAGAAAAATAACGCAGCCGTAAAAATCGCCTGAAAAATCGCTTGAACGATCCTTACTACTGAATATTTTATTGGTTTATTATGAAAACGTAACCAAGCAAAAGGTATCACCAGTAAATTATCAAAAAATGCAATTAAAGCGAACCATTTAATGTATTCAGGATTATCATGATATCCGGCATAATCTGCTAACTGCTGATTAAATAAATAACACAACGCAAGGAAAACAGTAGAGGTTGAAAATAAAAACCAAAAAGAAGTATTGAAAGTTTTTTTCTCATTTCCTTCTTCTGCAGAAAATCTAAAATAAGCTGTTTCAAAACCAAAAGAAAGTATGATGTTCACAAACGAAATCCATGCGTAAAGCTGTGTGAAAGTAGCAAAACCTTCATTGGGAATTTTATAGATCAAAAGTGGATTAAGAATAAATAAAATAATTCTTGGCGCAATTGCACCTACTCCGTATATGATTGTCTGCCCTAATAGTTTCTTATACAATGTCGAAATTTTTTCTGCAAATGTAAATATTTAGAAATAGATTTTTGTGAACGATCTTAAAATTCATTCATAAACCTTAATTTTGCTTTTATGTAGAAGCTAGAAATTAGAGGTTAGAGATTAGTGGTAAAAATTCGTCTAATTTATAACTCAAAACTTTTTCTAACTTCTAATGTCTAACATCTAATTTCTAAAAAAATAAATGAAGACCTTAATCAAAAATGTAAAAATCGTTAACGAAGGCCAGATCTTTGAAGGTGATATTTTAATTGAAAATGATTTAATTTCTAAAATAGATTCCAATATCTCGGAAGAGGCTGATCAAATTATTGAGGGTGAAGGAAAATATCTTTTGCCGGGAGTGATTGATGATCAGGTGCATTTCCGTGATCCGGGACTAACTCATAAAGGTGATATTGAAACCGAATCCAGAGCTGCCATCGCAGGCGGAATTACAAGTTTTATCGATCAGCCAAATACTGTTCCGAATGCCGTTACGCAAGAATTATTAGCTGACAAATACGAAATAGGTTCTCAGAAAGCCTATGCCAATTATGGCTTCATGATGGGTGGAACCAATGATAATCTGGAAGAAGTTTTGAAAACAAATCCCAGAAATGTTCCCGGAATTAAGTTGTTTTTAGGTTCTTCAACGGGAAATATGTTGGTTGATAATCCTGAAACATTAGAAAATATTTTCAGCAATACAAAAATGCTGATCGCTGTTCATTGCGAAGATGAAGCCACAATTAAAGCAAATACTCAAAAATATCTTGATGAATATGGTGAGGATATTCCGGTTAAATTTCATCATTTGATCAGAAGTGAAGAAGCTTGTTATAAATCTTCTTCAAAAGCAATTGAATTAGCACAGAAGACAGGAGCAAGACTTCACGTTTTCCATCTTTCAACTGCAAAAGAAATGGAACTTTTCAGAAATGACATTCCTTTAAAAGATAAAAAAATCACAGCAGAAGTTTGTGTACATCATTTGACGTTCACGAATGAAGATTACGATACAAAAGGAGGATTAATCAAATGGAATCCTGCTGTAAAAACGCAAAAAGACAAAGATGCACTTTGGGAAGCTTTGTTGGATGACAGAATTGATGTGATCGCAACAGATCATGCGCCTCACACTTGGGAAGAAAAGCAAAATGTTTATACAAAATGTCCTTCCGGAGCGCCTTTGGTTCAACATTCTTTGGTTGTGATGTTGGAGAATTATATCAACGGAAAAATTTCTTTAGAGAAAATCGTTGAAAAAATGTCTCACAATCCTGCGATTCTTTTTAGAGTTGAAAAAAGAGGTTTTATAAGAGAAGGGTACAAAGCAGATTTAGTTCTAGTTGATTTAAATGAAAATTGGACAGTTGCCAAAGAAAATATCCTGTATAAATGTGGTTGGAGCCCGTTAGAAGGAACGAATTTCCATTCTAAAGTGACCCAAACTTTTGTTAATGGAAATCTGGTTTACGATAACGGAAAAATTAATGAACAAAAATTCGGAGAGCGATTGCTTTTTGAAGTTCAGGAATAAAAATATCAATAGAAGCGGGCTTTAGCCCGCTTTTTCATTTAATATTCAAATTTGGCTTTAGCCAAAACATAATTTTTGCTCACAAATTTTTAAACACAATCATCTGTGTAAATCTGAGAAATCTGTGGGAGAATTAATTAAAAGACTGCCTAAATTCCAAAGGCGACATATTCGTTTTCTTTTTAAATAGAGTAGAAAAAGACTGCGAATGTTCAAATCCCAATTCATAAGCAATTTCACTTACCGAAAGCTCAGTCGTCGAAAGCTTTTCCTTTGCTTTACTGATTAACTTTTCGTGAATATGCTGTTGTGTATTTTGTCCCGTATGAACTCGCAAAAGATCACTTAAATAATTCGCAGAAAGATTCATCGCCTCGGCAATTTGATGAACCGTTAAAAGACCTTTGTCAGAAGATTCTTTATTAAAATAATCATTCAAAAAAGATTCAAATTTTGTTAGAAGCTGATGACTTCCACTTTTTCGGGTAATAAATTGTCTTTCGTAAAATCGTTTCGAATAATTCAGCAATAATTCAATCTGCGATAAAATAATTTCCTGCGTATGATGGTCGATATGCAGACATTCCTTATCGATTTTATTCATGATTTCAAGCAAATCATTCTCTTCATCTTCAGACAAATGCAAGGCTTCGTTTACGGCATACGAGAAAAATCCATAAGAAGAAATTGTCTTTGCCAGCGAATGTTTCAGCAGAAAATCTTCATGAAAAATCAGTAGATAACCTGTGTTTTCACAATCCATCGTTTGCAAATCCAGATACTGAACCTGATTGGGTGCTGTAAAACTCAAAACACCCTTATCATAATCATAATGTTGCTGACCGTATTTTATTTTTCCCGTGGCATTTCGTTTCAAGGCAACACAATAATATCTGCTTACAAAACCTTTCCAGACATCATCTTCAATAAAAATACTTTCATGAAGATTAATGACACTTACCATCGGATGCTTAGGTTCAGGAAGTGAAAGCAACCTGTGAAATGCCGAAATAGATTGTATCGTGTTCATAATTTTTTAACTTTTTTATCTTTTATGGCGCCTTTTTCCGTCTTCCACTCCCGCTTTTTTGTTCCGCTTCGCTCCACAAAAAGAGCTCCGTTCAAGCCGGGGCGCGATCGTATTGCGTTTTAATATAAACCTCATAGGTTTCAAAAACCTATGAGGTTTGAGCTATTTTTAACAATTAAAGTTACAAATTAATAATCCAAAAGTCCCATTCCGAATTCGTCATATGTTGCTCCGGTGTCTGTACCCAACGGCACAATGCTTTCCAGTTTTTGAAGATCAGCTTCACTTAACACAATTTTACTTGCTTCAATATTTTGTTCTAAGTATTTTCTTCGCTTAGTTCCCGGAATTGGAATAATTCCTTTGCTGATAATCCAAGCTAATGCCAGTTGTGAAGAAGTGATGTCTTTTTCCTTTGCCAGATTTTCAATCGCTTCTACCAATTCAATATTTTTATGGAAATGTTCCCCCTGAAAACGCGGAATTCCTCTTCGGAAATCATTTTCAGGCAAATCATCAATAGAACGGATCTGTCCGGATAAAAATCCTCTTCCTAAAGGTGAATAGGCAACAAAACCGATTCCTAATTCGTTTAAAGTTTTGATTACGCCTTTTTCTTCAACCGTTCTTTCGAAAAGAGAAAATTCACTTTGTACAGCTGTAATTGGATGAACGGCATGCGCTTTTTTTACAGTCTCAGAAGAGACTTCAGACAAACCGATATAACCTATTTTCCCTTCTTTAACCAAATCACTCATCGCTTCTACTGTTTCTTCAACTGGAGTGTTTTTATCGAGACGGTGCATGTAATACAAATCGATATAATCAGTTTTTAGATTTTTAAGAGAACGTTCGACAGATTTTTTTACATAATCTTTAGTTCCGTTAATTTTCCAGGTTACTTGGTCGTTATCATCAATTTCCCATCCGAATTTTGTTGCGATAATATATTGATCTCGATTACCTTCAATAGCTTTTGCGATCAATTGCTCATTTTTGAAAGGACCGTACAAATCTGCTGTATCTAAAAAATTCCCACCTAATTCTAAAGAATGATGAATCGTTGCAATCGCTTCTTTCTCATCGGTTTTACCATACATATCTGCATCACCAAAACCGGTCATTCCCATGCATCCCAAACCGATATTCGGAATGATTAATCCTTGATTTCCTAATTTTACTTTGTCCATATTCTTGTTGTTGATTTTATAGTACAAAATTGGACAGAAATTAAGAATCGGGTGTATGCAAAACCATGATTGTCGTATTCAAATTACGGATTGTATTTTTTTCAATTAAAAAAAATATACACAATCATCTGTGAAAATCCGTGAAATCCGTGGTATAGTTTTATATAATATTTGTTATCCCGCAGGAATCTAAACAATGTAACTAAAGCTATGCTTAGATTCCACGCTCCACTGCGTTCCGCTCTGAATGACAGCTTTGCAGATTTTATTTGTGAAAATTAGTGTAAAATATTAGTGTTATTTGTGTTTAAACAAATCATTTTTTAGCTTTAGAACTCATATAAAAACTCAATTTTCCGCCATTCATAATCTCAGAATGCTTCAATGTAAAGTTTTTTATTTCTTTACCGTTTAATAGAATTTTTTCAATATATACATTTTTCGGACTTTGATTGATCGCTTCAATTTCAAAAGTTTTTCCGTTTTCTAAATTCAGAACGGCATGATCTACAGCTGGACTTCCAATCGCATAGTCTTCCGAACCCGGAGCTAAAGGATAAAAACCAAGTGAACTCAAAATATACCAGGCACTCATTTGTCCGGTATCATCATTTCCGCCTAATCCATCGGGAGTGGCTTTATATTGCATTTCTAAAATTCGTCTGATCTGCGCCTGAGTTTTCCACGGTTGCCCAGCCCAATTGTAAAAATAAGCAACATGATGCGCCGGTTCGTTTCCGTGAACATATCCGCCGATAATTCCTTCTCTTGTAATATCTTCTGTATCTGCAAAAAACTCGTCGGGTAAATGCATTGTGAATAGCTCATCTAATTTTGAAGCGAATTTTTTCTTTCCGCCCATCATTTTAATTAGTTCATCCGGATTTTGAGGAACGAAGAAACTGTAGTTCCAAGAATTTCCTTCAATGAAACCTTGTCCGTGTGTACTCAGTGCATTAAAATCTTTCTTGAAACTTCCATCTGCTAAACGGGGACGCATAAATCCGATGGTTTTATCAAAATTGTTTTTCCAGTTTTCAGAACGTTTGATGAATTGATTGTAAATTTCTGTTTCACCTAAATGTTTCGCCAATTGAGCAATGGCCCAATCATCATACGCATATTCTAAGGTGTTGGAAACAGAAGTTCCACTTTTTTCTGCAGGAATATATCCCAAATCAATATATTGTCCGATACCTTCATAATCTCTTTTGTTGGCTGTTTCTACACAAGCCATTAACGCAGCTTTTGCGTCGCCGTTATAATTTCCTTTAATAATCGCATCGGCAACTACACTCACACTGTGATAACCACTCATACACCAGTTATCATTCGCATAATGAGACCAAATCGGCAACATTTTCATCGAAAATTGATCGTAATGAGCCATCATCGACTTTACCATATCTCCATTTCTTTTGGGTTGAATAATGTTAAAAAATGGATGAAGCGCACGATAAGTATCCCAAATAGAGAATGTTGTATAATTCGTAAAACCTTCTGCTTTGTGAATGTTTTGATCTAAACCTTTATATTCTCCATTGACATCTGTATACGTTGTTGGGTTAATAAAAGTGTGATACATCGCAGTATAGAAATTTGTCTTTTCAGCTTCAGAACCTTTAATGACAATTTTATTTAATTCTTTATTCCAAGTTTCCTGAGTTTGTGCTTTCACCTCATCAAAAGATAAATTACCCACTTCTTTTTCTAAATTTTCTAATGCATTGACTTGACTTACAGGTGAAATTGCTAATTTAACTTCAATAGCTTCATTTTCATTGGTATCAAAATCAAAATACATTTTCAGATTCTTTCCTGCGATCTCTGGAAAGTTTTTAGTCTGGTCAAATTTTCTCCAGAAACCATTGTAAACTTGTTTTCCGTCATAATTTTTCTGACCGTAAGATTTAAAAGGTTTTGAAAATTTCATCGCAAAATAAACCGTTCTAGTTCTTGCCCAACCGTTGGTTTGTCGATAGCCTGTAATGATATTTCCATTTTCAACACGAACATAAGTCCAGACATTTTTACCGTCATAATTATAAATTCCAGCCATCAAATCCAAAATAATATGGGCTTGGTCAGACTTTGGGAATGTGTAGCGATGAACTCCGGCTCTTGTTGTAGCTGTTAATTCTGCTAAAATATTATGATCGTCAAGTTTTACTTTATAATATCCGGCTTCTGCTTTTTCGTTTTGATGAGAAAATCTACTTCTATAACCACTTTCAGGATTTGAAGCAGTTCCGGGATTCAATTGTAATTTTCCAACCGTTGGCATTACGAGGAAATCTCCTAAATCAGAATGTCCTGTTCCGCTAAAATGGGTAGAACTGAAACCTACAATTGTTTTGTCTTCGTAACGATATCCGGCACAATATTTATAGACATCACCGTTGTATTTTCCGTTGAGTTCGTAGGAAATTGTATCTGTTTCTGGACTTAATTGGACTGCTCCAAACGGCGCCGTTGCTCCGGGATAGGTGTGTCCCATTTTTTCAGTTCCAATCAATGGATTTACATATTGATAGAGCTTTTCGAATTGTTGAGCTTTAAGATGTAAACTAAATAATAAAAATAATAGAAAAACAGAAGTTCCCGAATTTTTCATGGATAAGTAAATTTTCGAATGATAAAAGTAATCAAAATCAAAGAATAATTATTTATTTAAAAAAGGTGTTTATTTTAACCACAAAAGAGACAAAAGATTAACACTTTAGTATTTTAAGTTAATTATTAAACCGCTAATAAGAGCACATAAGTTTTTAAAAATCTTTGATTTTTTATTCTTTTGAGTAGCTTTTGTTTTCTAACAATTAAACAATGGTTAAATCTGCAGAGAGCTTTTGTACCTTTTGCGGTTAAATTTTCAATGAATTTAAGATTTAGAGATAAAACAAAAATGTAGTAAATTATTGAAAGGCTATTTTTCAGAAAACCTAAAACCTATTCCGTGTAGATTTTCAATAATTACATTTTGTTCATCAGCCAATAATTTTCGCAATCTTGAAATAAATACATCCAAGCTCCGTCCCATAAAGTAATCGTCATCTCCCCAAATTGCTTTAAGGATATCTTGTCTTTTTACAACGCTGTTTTTATGATTAATAAAATATAATAACAGTTCAGATTCTCTTTGGGTAAGAGTGATTGTACTTAATGAATCTTGTAAAGTATAGTTTCTAGGATCGAAGTCATATTTCCCCACCTTATATTTTGATGGAGTGGTGTTTGTTTTCTTTGAACGTTTTAGAAAAACTTCAATTTTTAGAATGAGCTCTTCAATACTGAAAGGTTTTACCAAATAATCGTCTGCGCCAATTTTTAATCCTTTAATCCTATCTTCTTTCAAAGCTTTTGCTGAAATAAAAATAATGGGAATTTCGGAGTTTTTATCGCGGATGCATTGTGCTAATTCAAACCCGTTGAGCTCGGGCATCATAATATCTAAAAGGCAAATGTCAAAAGTTTTGGTATTGAATGCTTCCAATGCCGATTTTCCATCAGGATAACAATCTATATCATAATAACTCTCCAAGCTATCCTGAATAAGGAAAGCGATTGTATTGTCATCTTCTGCATATAAAATTTTAGATTTTTCCATGGTTTGCGCTGATGTTTTTAAGACGGTAAAAATAGAGTTATCGTAATTCCTTCATCCTTATTGTTTTCAACTGAAATTTTCCAGTTATGTTGCTGAACGATTTTTTTTACGTAAAATAAACCTAATCCAAAACCGTTTACCTCATCACTTTTTTTTGTATTTACTCTGTAAAATTTATCAAAAATATGAGGAATATTTTTAGGCGGAATTCCCATTCCATTATCTTTAAATTTTAAATATAAACCTTTTGAATCTTTAAAAGAAGAAATTATAATAGTAGGTTTCGTTTCGCAGTATTTGATGGAGTTGTCTAAAATGTTATAACTGATGTTTGTAAAGTGAAATTCATCAGCAATGATTGACGTATTACTATCAATTTCTATTTCAACGGAAAGATTTTCATTCTTTTGTTTTATTGTGTCGACAATTTCCTGAATAAACGGCAATAAAACTATTTTCTGAGGTTTTAATGACAGTCCGGAAGCATCATTTTTAGCGATATTCAATATTTTTTCAATATGATTATTAAGCTTATAACCCTGATCGGTAATGATAGAAGTGTAGGTCTGTAGCTTAGGGTTTTCCTTAATGAGTTCTTGCTTTGTGAGCGCTTCTGAAGCCAAAAGTATAGAAGAAAGAGGAGTCTTAAACTCATGTGTCATATTATTGATAAAATCACGCTGCAGCTCAGAGAATTTTTTCTGTTGGATAATAGTATAAATAGAATAAACATATACCAAAAGAATGATAATAAGAGCAAAGGTGAGTACATACCAAAAACGTAATGAACTGATCAGATACGTCGTTTTATCGGGAAAGCGTATAGAAAAATAATAGACTAAATTTTTATGTTTTGGAAATTTAATAGCCATATTTGGACTTTCCTGATGCTTAGAAACATATTTTCCATACATCATTCTATCACTTTGGCAATTGTATAATGCGTAAACATAATCGGTATTTATCTGTAAACGAGTGAATTCTGTTTTCAAATAATATTCCAATACTTCGGGATGAAATTCATTATTAATATTAACCACATAATAGTCGTTGGAAATATTCTGAACCGGATTTTCACTAAAAGAAGTTTTTCCTCCCGACAATTTTTCCACGACTTCGAGTAAAGCAATATTTACGGTTTGGTTAAATTTTTCATCCTCAATATTATAGGCTTGTCTTGTCCATAGAAGTTGGGCTATCAAGATTCCGATAATAGCAACAAAGCCGAGGGTAATAATAATATTGAGTTTCTTTATTTCCATTTAATGAAGCAATATTATCCAAAAATATCTATTAATCTTTTATCATTAACAACTTATTAACAAATGTTTGATAGCGGTTAACATGTTGAAGTAACAATCAGCTTTACATTTGTTATATCAAAAAATAATAATTGTTTTTTATATTTAACTATTAATAAAATTTATACTCATGAAAAATTTAAAAATTACAGCTCTTTTAGCAGTGTTAGCATGCTCACCATTTTATGCAAATGTATTTCCTGCAGAAGGAACTCCTGTTGTGAGAACAATTAAAGCTGATATCACATGGAAATCAGAATCTATTGACGTTGGAAATATTCCTCAGGGAAAACCAAAATTAATCAGATTTGAATTTACAAATACATCTAAAAAGCCAATTGTTATCGAAAATGTAGCACCATCTTGTGGATGTACTACAGCAGATTACACTAAAACTCCAATTCTTCCTGGTAAAAAAGGATTTGTAGAAGCTAGTTTTAATGCTGCAGCTGCAGGCCCATTCATGAAAACGGTTAACGTTACAACAAGCGAAAGTAAAACTCCTAAAACACTTTCGTTTAAAGGAACTGTTACTGCATAATTAATTTAATCTTGTTCAATATAAAAGCAGCCTGATAATTTATTGTCAGGCTGCTTTTGTTTTTTTATTTGAAGCTTTTTCCCGCTTTCCGCACTCGCTATTTTTCAGGGCTTCGGGTTTCGGCGGCGGAGCCGCCGAAACCC
>NZ_JBXAHY010000003.1:0-200767 GCF_058795655.1 Chryseobacterium sp. GW823-FHT05E08
ATTTAATAAAAATTTTAATGTTTGTTGTAATCTGTTTCGTAGTCTTTATACTCTGTTACTTCCTTCTGCGCTACCGATCCACATCTCGTTTTTCAGTGGGGCAAAAGTACTCCATTATACCCTACCACTCCAAATCTATTTAACATAATGTTCGTATAAAACTCCTATTGTGGAAAAATTTTAACTGTAATTTATTGATATAATTATATTTATGAAATATCCCGCAGTTATCCACAATATTCGATTATCTTTTTGAAAGGTGTGGGAATGGGCGTTTGGGAGGGTTTTGGAGCTTGTAATGGGAATTGAAAGGATTTCCTTTTATATAATGGATATACTATATATAAGGTATACTATCGGAAATGCGTAAATAAACCTGTTAGGTTTTGAAAACCTAACAGGTTGGAAGTCGTGAGAGGCTATGCTTGAGAAATGCTTTTTTATTTCCCACAGATTTTCACAGATTTGCACAGATCTTAAAATTAGGGTTTAGTGTGGGAGGATTTGAGAGGAGGAGCCTATAGATTTATAGATCAATTTTAGGATTGGGGAAAGAAAATAGAATGTGGATTGATAAATGATTAATGTCTGAGAAAAAATTCTATTAAAAGAAAATAGCAATAACAACACACAATACCCTAGCCCGGATTGGAGCAGCATCCTTTTTTGGGGCGGCCGGAATGAAGCGGAGGCCGTCACCAAAAAGATAGAGTGGAAAGCCGGATGAAGCTCCTAAGGATTCTTAAGTGGGAGGGTTTGAGGGTTGGAAAGGATTTGTATTTGAGATTGCTTCGGCGCTGCGCTTCTCGCAATGACAATTTAGGAAATAAAAAAGCCAGAGCAAAATGTCTTTGCTCCGGCTTGGTAGTTTAATTTTATCTGAATAGAACTTTCAGAAGTGATTAAAATCTATAATTAGAATTTAATTACAGTTCTCATTCTTTCAGTTTCTTCAATTACTAACTCGTCATCTACAAGGATTTTCCCTGAGTGCTCATCAATAATAATTTTCTTTCTCTGAGCGATCTCCATTTGCTTTTGAGGTGGAATAGTGAAGAATGATCCTTTCGGAGCTCCTCTTTCTAATCCTACAACTGCCAAACCGGTAGGAGAACTTGTTCTGATTCTAGTATAAGAAGCCAGTAATCTCTCGTCGATTTTACCTGCGTATTCTTTTGACTGCTCGATCAAATAGTCTTCTTCTTTCTGAGTTTCAGAAATAAGACCATCCAATTCTTCTTTTTTGAATTTTAAGTGGTTCTTAAGATTACTGATTTTTGTATTCAGTTCACTTAAAGTTTCGTTTTTGTGAGCAATTTTAACTCCGAATTCTTTGATTCTTTTTTCAGCAAGCTGAATTTCAAGATCTTGGAATTCCATTTCTTTTCCTAATGCTTCAAACTCTTTATTGTTTCTTACGTTGTCTTGTTGAGACTTGTATTTATCAATTAAAGCTTTTGCATGGTTTATCACTTCATGCTTGGTTTTGATCTGATCGTCCTGATCTTTGATATCAGCGTGAAATTTTTCAGCTCTTTTTTCAAGTCCTTCAATCTCGATTTCAAGATCTTCAACCTCAATTGGCAATTCTCCTCTTGTATTTCGGATTTCATCCAATCTTGAATCTATGATCTGTAAATCGTATAAAGCTCTTAACTTCTCTTCAACTGAAATATCGTTGGTCTTTGTTGCCATATCTAAAGGAAATAATTTACTGGGTTTGTTTTTTCGTTAGATTTCGAAATTGCAAATGTAGTGAATTTTTGTGACAAAATTTCAAATAATTGTTGAGTAACGAATTGCTCTGATTCATAATGACCTATATCGCAAATCAGCATTTTGGATTCTGCCAGGAAATAGTCGTGGTATTTGATATCTCCCGTAAGATAGGCGTCGCATTTCTTGGATAGGGCAGATTTTATTCCACTTGCGCCGGAACCACCCAACACTCCTACTCTTTTTATTTTTTTATTATTAAAATCTGAATGTTTAATGATTTCAAGGTTAAATTTTTCTTTCACAAATTTCAAAAAGTCCTTTTCATCCATCTCTTCATCGAATTCTCCGTACATTCCTAAGCCTGAATGTTGGTTTTCATTATCTAAATTATAGATCTGATGAGCAACTTCTTCATATGGATGTGCAGATTTCATAGCGGAAAGAATCTGACCTTGTTTATAACCTTCAAAAATGACCGAAATCATATTTTCATCGGTATTTTCACGGATATTTTGCTGTCCTGAAAACGGATTTGAACCTTCAATTGGTCTGAACGTTCCATTTCCGGGAATTGTGAAGCTGCATTCGTCGTAAAAGCCTATATTCCCTGCTCCTGCTGAGAAAAGTGCTTCTTTTACCTGTTCTGAATGTTCTTTGGGAACGAAAACCGTTAATTGTTTTAAATTATTTTTCTTGGGTTGAAGAATTTTCAGGTTTTTTAAGCCTAAATGATTACAAATTCCTGCATTTACTCCAAAAAAATCGTTATCCCAGGCGGTGTGAATGGCATAAATGGCAATTTTATTTTCGATCGCCTTTAAAACTGCTCTTTCCACATAATTTTTTCCTGTCAAAGATTTTAATCCTGAAAAAATAATAGGATGAAAACATACAACAAGATTACAATTTCTCTCAATTGCTTCATCTATAACGTTTTCCAAGGCATCGTGACAAACTAAAATTCCGCTTACGTTACGGGTCGGAATTCCACACAGCAATCCAACATTATCAAAATCTTCTGCCTGCTGCAACGGAATACGTGTTTCTATTTTAGAAATTACTTCACTTATTGTCATTTTATTCTGTATGTTTGCTACGAAAATAACGATTATTTGTTAATTTAAAAAAAGCATTAAAAAAATGGAAAGAGAGCACAACCTAGTTCCCGGAGACGCGCTCTGGAAAAGGCATCTTTACCGAATTATTTACCGTTCTGATACCAAACTCGGAAAATTATTCGACATTATTTTATTATCCCTAATTCTTGTAAGCACCTTCATCATTATGATGGAAAGTGTACCTAAACTTGATAAAAAGTTTCATTATACCTTTATTATTCTTGAATGGATCATTTCTATATTTTTTTCGGCTGAATATTTTAGCAGAATTGCTGTTGTAAAAAATAAAAAACAATATGTTTTCAGTTTTTTCGGAATTATTGATTTTTTGGCTTTGGTTCCGTTTTATTTGAGTTTTTTCTTTCCAGTGACGAAATATTTCCTGATTTTCAGAATGTTGAGAATGTTGAGGGTTTTCAGAGTTTTCAATCTTCTTGATTTTATGAATGACGGAACTGTTATTGTGAGAGCTTTAAAAAACAGTTCAAGAAAGATATATATATTCCTTTTATTTTTAATTATTTTTTCGGTGATCGTTGGTTCTCTGATGTTTATGGTGGAAGGCGGAAGACCTGGATTTGAAACTATTCCGCAATCTATTTATTGGGCAGTGGTTACGGTGACAACAGTTGGTTATGGTGATGTTTCCCCGATTACACCCATGGGTAAATTTTTTGCTGTTATTCTGATGTTGGCAGGTTATTCCATTATTGCAGTTCCTACAGGGATTGTAACTGCCGAAATGAGAAACAAAAGACAGAATCTTGAAAAGATATGCGAAAGGTGCGGAAATGAAGATATTGATGATGATGCAAGGTATTGCAAGCAGTGTGGCAAGAAATTAGCTTAATACTTTTTATAAGTTTATTCTATTAACCAAAATACCGCAAAATCATGGAACCAAAAAAGAAAAACAAGCCAAGCAGTTTAGTAATTATTCTTTTTGCTTTAATTGTATTAATGATCATTATTTATTTTATCCTCGTGATGTTTTTCCCGACAGTTTTTGAACATATGAATACGGGTGATATACAACCTGTTCCAGACAAATAATCTAAACATAAAACGAGACGACTTAATAGCCGTCTCGTTTTTATTTGAATTAATTGTAATTATTTTTTAATTGCTTTGATGGTTTGTTTAGAACCGTCTTTCATATTTAATGTTACTAAATACAATCCTGATTTTAATTCTCCTAAATTAAGAGTAGAAGCAGGTTTATCAATCGTTTTAACCAATCTTCCTGAAACATCAGATACAGAAACAGATTTTACATTGTTTATATCTGAGATATTCAACACTTCTGCGAAAGGATTTGGATATACTTTAATACCTTGTTTAGCTCCTGAAATCTCAGAAGTTCCTAGAGTTGGTATTCCATCTACTACAAATGTATCTGCATATAATTGGAACTGATCTGTATCTGTAGCATGAATAGAAATATATACAGTCTGCCCTACATAAGATGATAAATTAAATGTTTTCTGAGTCCAAGTATCTGGTGCTTGCTGTGTAGCCTGAAGTACAGTTGTAAATGCAGCAGCCGTTTGGTTGGTTGTAGAAAGCAAAACTTCATAATTTTCCGGGAAAACATCAGTTCTAGATTTAATGTAGAATGAAATTCTATCACTAATTCCCGCCTGTACGTTGATTGCTTTTGTAATTAAATGATCATCATGTGCTGTTGCATCGTAAGTAATAGTAGCTACATTTGCTCCAGATTGTGCCGCACCAGAGCCTGGCACATTAAAAATCCAAGTATTTCCACCATCAGTATTTACTACTGCCCAACCAGCAGGCAAGGTAGTTCCTGCATCAAAATTTTCGGTCCATTGTCCAAAGCTTACCACTGGTAAACCTAAAAGAAGAAATAAAAGTTTTTTCATTTGTAAATTATTTAAATATTAATAGGGCAATGTTAGGAAGATCCTAAATCTTTTCAAAAAAAAAATGGGAAAATAGTACACCTCCGCGTGAATAAACGTTAAAGCAATAGTCTAATTATTTAATCAAAAAATTGATTATTTATTAAATTTTCATTTTATTATTAATAAATAATCAACAACTATTCAGCCGCATCCAGAATTTAAATAAATATATTTTTTTCAATAAAAAAAGGCAACCAAATTGGTCGCCTTTAAATTATTCTACAAAATTTAATTATTTCTTAATAGTTTTAATCGTTTGTTTTGAACCATCTTTCAGTGTGAGCGTTATCAAATAGAGTCCGGATTTTAATTCTCCTAAATGAATAACTGCCCCCGGATTATCAATAGTTTTCACTAATCTTCCAGACATGTCAGAAATAATGACAGATTTCACTTTAGAAACATCTGAAATGTTAACTACATCTGTGAAAGGATTCGGATATACTTTAATACCGTTTTTAGCTCCGGCAACTTCAGAAGTTCCTAATGTTCCGTTAGTAATATTAATATTAAATGTTCCTTCAGGTTCATCTGAGAAACCGCTGTAATATCCTACATTCACAAAATATTTATCGCCGGCAACTGTTGGTATCGAAATAGTTTCTGTACCACCCTGTCCGCTATTATCAACACGATCTACACAAACCAAATTACCACAAGTACCTGAATAAACACCAATTGCAGGATCAAAATTGCTTCCTGAAGGCATTGTTACCGTAATAACATGTGCATTACCATTACCTGAAAATGAGAACCATGTACCGTCATTCATACTACTAGAACAAGCTGTAACGTATCCTGCATTATTAGTAGCACCTTCTCCGTCAGATTGTGTATAATTATATGGGAAAGTAGTTGCCTGTAATGCTCCGGAGCACTCATCATTAGCTGGTGGCGGTGGAAATGTTCCGACACAGATATCAAAACTTTGGTTACTTCCTGCACCATAATAACTGTATACTCTTACATAATAAGTTCCTCCCACAGTAAGTCCTGAAACTGTAGATGTAGTATTATCTGAGCATAAAATACTATTTAATGATCCACAAGATCCATCAAATACCTGGAAATAGGTATCTGTATCATCATCTGAGCCTACAGAAACAATATTGGAAAGCGAAACTCTATGAGAGGTAGCCGTAGCAACAAATTTAAACCAAACATCATCATCCGGATTACCATAACAAGGGTCAGGAATTAAACCTGAATCTGTAGCACCCAATGTATATCCTGAAGTTACAGCGCCACAATTTAGATCAGTATTTACAGTTAAAGCAACTGCTGCCGAGCATTCGTTGTTTGCCGGTGGTGGAGGCACTGTTGTAAACATCGTATCAGAACAGCCTGAGGATTCCCCTGCTCCACTTACAGCTACAACTTTTACATAATAATTAACACCTGAATTAAGAGCTGTTGGAACCGTAAAACTGTTTACAGCTACTGATTGCTGATTAACAATATCTGTTCCTCCAGGAGTTGTACCGATAGAAATTTTATATCCTGTAGCTCCCGATGTGTTATTCCATGTAATTGTAGGAGATAATGGAATAAAAATAGAATTATTTCCAGGATATGTTACCAATGGACAAGCCGGAATAGGGCTTGGAGTTAATCCATTAAATGTAATCACAGATTTATAAGGTTCCAAGTTCCCGTCTGATGGAGAAAAAGGATCCGGATTTACATTATCATCTCTAAAATACAAGGTAGAATTTGGAGCTGAAGGATAAACATACATCACTTCATCATAATCATTAGAATCATAACCTCCAGAGTTTTCCTCAGCTGCAACTACCAAATTGCTGGTATTGTTGTAAGGAAATGGTGTGGCAAAAGTAATTTCCACTACTCCATTTGTGTTGGTTACGGTTCCGGAGAACACCTGTGTTAACTGACCGGCAGGAATCCAGTCTGATTCTGTAGCAAATGAAGTTTTTGCAGTTTGACCTAAATAAACCACCCAATCTGAAGAGCTGGCGATCGACATTGTAGGATCAAGATAAAACTTGAGCCCTGTAATATTTCCTGCCGCATTCGCATTAATTTCCTGTTTCGTGAAAATTTGCTGAACGTAAGAATATCCAAAATAGGTGCTTATTGGAGCGACTCCAACATCGGTACTTCCTGTACCCAAATTGATCTGGGCATTAAGCGTCATGCTTATCATTAATAAACATGAAAGTAAAAATTTTGTCATAAACGAATGTATTTTGCTGATTTGCCACTAAATTAATAATAATACCTTCATATCACACTCTAAAATCTAATATTTAACTAAAAAAAATAACGGCTAAAAAATTTAGCCGTTATACAATTAATTATAGGTTATGAAATTTACTTCTTAATTGTTTTAATCGTTTGTTTTGTACCGTCTTTCATTTCTAAAGTTACCAGATACATTCCTGAGTTTAAATCTCCTAAATGAAGAGTAGAACTTGGATTGCTGATCGTTTTAACCAATCTTCCAGAAATATCAGTTACTAAAACAGACTTCACTTTAGAGATATCTGAAATAGTAAGATCATCAGCGAAAGGATTTGGATATACTTTAATATCATTTTTAGTACCTTTTACTTCAGTCGTTGCTAAGTTTGATGTTAAATCAATACTAATATCATCCACCATTAAATAGAATCTATCAGCAATTGAGTAAGCCTGGAATCCGAAATAATAAACTCCAGAAGTAGCAGGTGTGAAAGTAATAGATTCTGAATGTATTACTCCATCAACAATATTAGGATAATCCGCAATAGGATTAGTCATTCCAGCTACATTAGCAGAAGTTCCGTAAGCAACTTTTAATCTTTCTGCAAAAGTAGTTCCACTATTTGCATATTTATATCTGATTGTATAAGATGTACCAGCCGTTAAATTAAGACCTTGAGTAAAGAACCAAGTATTTGCTGCTGCAGAAGAATTCCATTTATATCTTAATACTTTTCCTGTAGTATTAAATGGAGCGTATCCCGCTTCTGATGTCCAAATATTTCCAGTTCCCGGGTTAATTGCGCTAGAACAACCAGGCAATGCAGGAATCGTTACGCCTTCAAAATCTAAAGCATAAGGTACATTGGTTGCATTACACGCTGTTTGGAACGTTCTTACCGTACAAGGTGTAACCGGAGCTGCCGTTGTAGCAGTATTCGCAGTTACAGAATAATAATAAGTTGTAGAATTGATTAACGTTGTTGCAAGTGTATAGCTTGTTGCTGCACCGCCTAAGGTTACATCAGCTATATCATTTCCTCCAGAAGTAGTTCCAACTTTTACTTTATAACCTGTTGCACCGTTTACAGCAGTCCAAGTTATTGTAGGAGTAGTACTTACCCCACCTTCACCAGCTCCAGGAGATGTAACTGTAGGACAAAGGCTTAATGTTGTAAAGTTTGCAGAGCTAGACCAAACACCTTTATCTATACCATTACAGTTTGTTCTTACCCAGTAATAATACTGCGTAGCAGGAGTTAATGCTGATAAGTTTGTTGTAACAACACCTGCTGCAGTTACGCCTGATGGTGTTGTAGTAGATACAGGAGCAGTAGATGATGTACTGTAGTAATATTCATATCCGTTAGCAGGAGGAGTTGTAGAAGCTGTCCAGCTGATCGTTGCTGTATCCGGTGTTAATGCAGATGAAGCAAGACCTGTAACAGTACTAGAACAGTTAGCTAAAGTTGTAAAAGATCCTGCTGCAGCATATCCACTACCAGATCCTGCAAGATTTGGTATATGAGAATACATTGCCTGAGCAGTACCATTTAAAGCTTGAACCTGAACCTGATAAGTAGTGTTTTGAGATAAACCTGTAATTGATGCAGTAGCTGCTGAAACCGGGTTACCACTAAAGTTAGTCCAATCACAGCTTCCTAAAGCTCTATATTGAACATTATAAGTTGTAGCACCTGTTGGAGCTGTCCAGTTTACAGTTGCACCACCATTTGTAACTGCAGTAGTAGCAGCAAAAGTTCTTACCGGTAATTGAGTACCCGGAGTCCAAGTATATTGTAATCCGTTCGGAATTTTAACATTCGCATTCGTACTACCAGAGAAAAGTAAATTGGTTGAATTTGCATTCCCTGTAACAGCTTTAGACCAGTCACAAGTTGTTCCTGCCGGTACATTACCAATTGCAAGCGGACTTACATTGGTAGCGAAAGTTGTGCTGTTTCCTCTAATCCCAACTTGTGGAGTTTTGCTAGTTGAAACAGTTCCAGGATCTGTACAGTTTCCATAAACGATGTTAATTGCACCTGTTGCATAATTCAAACGAATTTGAAAATTAAGCCTTTCCGTAGCTCTGTTATCATAATTTGCGTGATCCTGCCACTGAACAACGAATTCAGTTCCTGTATCCTGATATCTAACCTCATGTGTACCTGTTGGCTGTGTAGTATCTGAAGATGAGAAACCTCCATCCTGTCCAAAAGCAGAAATTGCTCCGGTAGTCGATCCCAAAGTTGACAAAGGTGTATAACTTGTTGACGATGGTGCAGCTCCAAAAGTTATAAATCCGTTTGAGCTAATATAAACAGTAGTAACTGCAACCCCACCAAAAGTGAAAGGTGATGACAGTGTAATAGCAGATGATACCTCATCATCATATGTTGTATTCGTCCCTGACGGAAATACTTTTGTTCCAGCAGTAATTGGCGTATATGCTACACCTGTACTTTTATTAAAGGAATAACTGGCAATGTTTGTTTGTGCGGAGGCTCCTATCCCAAAAGCCATTAAGCACGCGAGTAAAAGTTTTTTCATACGTAGTAAAATAAAAATTAGAGGGTAAATGTAGAAAATTAATTCAATTAATATCAAAAAATATCATAAATTTTTACATTAAGAAAAGTAATTTAACTAATTCATTATCAATAATTAAACAAACATTTGAACTAATTAAAATTATCCTCATTATATGAATTATTTATTAATTATTAATTACCAAATAGTTAACGAAAAAAGTGGAGATATTTTTTAATCAAACAAAATCGGATAAAGTGAAAAATATTAATTATTAAAATTTTCTTAAATAATTAAATAAGTGGATATTTTTAAACAAAAAAAGTGACTTACGCCACTTTTTTAACTCTATTTTTATTCAAATTAGTTGAGATAAAACTCATATTTGTTGAGTAACTGTATTTCTTTTATCAAATCACCGTTGAGATCCACCGAATGTTTCATAGATTGTAATTCTAAATGAGAATCATCCTCAATATTTTTAATGAAAAATTTCAACTTCTGATCTCCTTTGTTTCTATCAAGCACTGTTCTGAAAAAATCAAGATCTTCAGGTCTGAAATCCATCACATCCATCACCAGCGAAATACTTTTTGCAAATCTTTCGAAGGCCTCTTGAAGTTCGATTACATCGTTTACATTCACGAAAACACGTCCGTCTTTTACCTGAGCAAACTTTATTTTAAATATAACAAAACGCTGTACTTCAAGCTTCTCTTTCAAACGCATATAATCTCTGTCCCCCAACCTGAATGAGTACGATCCTGAATAGTCTTCCAATGTAACAAAAGCTACTTTTTCACCACTTTTAAAACCATCTTTTACTACATATTCCGTGATCAAACCGGCAACCGTGTATTCTTTTCCGGCACCTCCGTTTTCTCTTTCTTTTTGTAAAGTTTTCCAGTCTTTTTTCTTTTCCTCAAATAATTCTTCTCCTTTATTGGCAAAAGCCTGCTCTTTGTAAGCATCAACCTCATCAAGATTTAAGAATGAAAAATTACCTTTTGGCTCGGCTTTTTTGGTCACTTCTTCTATAATTTCCTCTTCACCGATAGATAATTCATCAGAAACAATTTCTATAAGATCTGCGACCTCATCAACAGTATCTTTTTCAAGAATCGGAACGACTTCTGCTACAACTTTTTCCTCTTCATCCTTTTCTAAAACCGTTTTTTTAGAAAGCTGTCCCTGCATAAATTGATAATGATATTTAAATTCATCCAAAGGGTGCGCAGAAAGATAGAAACCGATGATTTCTTTTTCTTTATTAAGCTTGTGCATGTTCGGCCATTCCGGGCAAGGTGCTAATTTTGGCTGTTCAATCTGAACTTCATCCGCAAAATCAGCAAAAAGAGAATGTTCCATCTCGTTTTTACCTTCCTGGAAGCTTTGTCCGTATCTTATTAACCTTTCCAAATTTGTTCTTCCAGCCATATCAATATCGAAATACTGACCACGGTGGAAAGAATCCAATTCGTCAAAAGCTCCGGCCAATACTAAACTTTCCGCAACTCTTTTATTCATTTGAGAAGGTAAGATCCTTTCAAAGAAATCATAAATATTTTTAAATCTTCCGTTGGCTTTTTCTCTTGTAATTCCCTCACTCGGGCCTTCTCCGATACCTTTAATCGCTCCCAACCCGAAACGGATCTGTCCTTTTTCGTTTACTGAGAACTTATATTGAGATTCATTAACATCAGGCCCTAAAACGTCTACCCCAATACTTTTACAATCTTCCATGAACATGGTAATCGATTCCGTATTGTTGATGTTGTTACTCATTACACTCGCCATGTATTCTGCGGGGTAATTTGCTTTCAAATAAGCTGTATGATATGCAATTAAGGCATAACAGGTAGAGTGAGATTTGTTGAAGGCATATTCTGCGAAGGCTTTCCAGTCATTCCAGATTTTATTTAACGGATCTTCAGCAAGGTTGTTTTTCTTACCACCTTCGATGAATTTCGGGTACATTTTATTCAATACATCGATCTGCTTTTTACCCATAGCTTTTCTCAATGTATCAGCTTCACCTTTTGTAAAGTTGGCCAATTTTTGAGACAGAAGCATTACCTGCTCCTGATAAACGGTAATTCCGTAAGTTTCTTTTAAATATTCTTCGGTTTCGGGTAAATCGTAAACAATTTCTTCAATTCCGTGCTTTCTGTTGATAAAGTTCGGGATATATTTAATAGGACCCGGACGGTAAAGGGCGTTCATGGCAATAAGATCGGCAAAAACCGTCGGCTTAAGCTCCCTCATGTATTTTTGCATCCCCGGACTTTCATATTGGAAAATCCCGACCGTTCTTCCTTCTTTAAATAATTGATATGTTTTCGTGTCATCAAGCGGAATTGTATCCGGATCGATATCAACATTATGTCTTTCTTTAATCAGCCTTAAAGCATCTCTAATGATCGTTAAAGTACGAAGCCCCAAGAAGTCCATTTTCAGAAGTCCGGCACTTTCTGCCACCGAGTTATCGAACTGAGAAACCAAAATATCAGCATCTTTAGCCGCAATCGTCACCGGAACCAGATTACTCACATCTTCCGGCGTAATAATAACTCCACAAGCGTGAATCCCTGTATTTCTGATACATCCTTCCATTTTTTTTGCACTCGCAAGCACATCAAAACGGGGATCTTCAGGACTGTCCAGAACATATCTCATCTCATCGACAAGCATCTGATCCTCAGGTTTTAATTTATCGTATTTTGCTAAAGCTTTCGCAATATTCATTCCTGGTGTGGAAGGAATAAGTTTAGCAATATTAATCGTATCAGGAATTGAAAGGTCTAAAACCCTTCCCGCATCTTTAATAGCAGATTTTCCACCTAAAACTGAATAAGTGATAATCTGTGCTACCTGATTTTTACCGTATTTTTCAACTACCCATTTAATGATCTTGTCTCGACCTTCATCATCAAAATCAATATCAATATCGGGCATCGAAATCCTTTCCGGATTCAAAAATCTCTCAAATAGCAAATCGTATTTAATAGGGTCAACATTGGTAATTCCCGTACAATATGCAACGGCAGATCCTGCCGCCGAACCACGTCCTGGACCAACCCAAACTCCCATTTTCCGGGCTTCGTTACAGAAATCCTGTACAATCAAAAAGTAACCGGGATAACCTGTATTGGCAACAACTTCAAGCTCAAAATCAAGACGTTCCTTAATTTCGTCTGTAATTCCTGTGTCAGCATATCTTTTTCTTGCTCCTTCGTAAGTTAGATGCGTTAAATACGCCATTTCACCACGCTTTCCGCCATCAATATCATCTTCCGCATGAATAAATTCTTCAGGAATATCAAATTTAGGAAGTAAAACGTCTCTTTTTAAGGTATAAGGTTTAAATTTTGCCGTAAATTCTTCATAGGCATCAAAAGCATCAGGATAATTCAAGAAAGCTTCTTTTATTTCATGAGAATTTTTAATAAAATACTCTCCTGAAACAAGACCTCTTCTCTTACCAAAACCTTTCCCTACAGGCGTTGTTTGTTTTTCTCCATCTTTGATACAGCTTACAATATCCTGAATATTAGAATCGTCTTTATCCGTATAATAAGTTTCGTTTTGAGCTAAAATTTTAACATCATATTTATCTGCAAAATGTAATAAAACGTCATTTAAGTGCTCTTCTTCTGGAAGATTATGGTTTTGAATCTGAACATAAAAATCATCCTCAAAAGTTTCTTTCCACCATTTGAAAAGCTCCTCCCCTTTTTGTTCCCCTGTATTTAAAATTGCATCGGGAATATCTCCGTTGATTCCGGAAGTCAGGGCAATTAGTCCTTCTTTATATTGAGCAATCAACTCTCGGCTGATCCTCGGAACTCCAAAATAAAATCCTTTTAAAAATCCTATACTTGAAAGTTTTGCTAAATTTTTATATCCGTCAAAATCTTTAGCTAAAAGAACAACTTGCGTTCTTCTGTCGGGATCATCCTTGGTAAATTGTTTCTGTTCGTAACGGTCTGAAATATAAAATTCACAGCCAACAACAGGGATTAAAGGCTCAGAAACAGGTTCATCTTCATTAAATTCTGTTCCGTTTTCTTCTGCTTCCTGTTTTTTTGCTAGATATTCTTTATGCTTTTTTGCTCGGTCGCCATTGGCTCCTTCAACTGCCGAAACAAATTTGAAAGCACCCATCATATTTCCGATATCCACCATTCCAACGGCAGGGAAATTATCGTCAGAGGCTTTTTTAATTAAATCTGAGATACTCGAAGTCGCCATCAACGTTGAGAAAACACTGTGATTATCAAAATTGAAATATCTTCCAAGATCAATATCATCAATACTTCCAACGTCACTCTGCTTTTTCTTATTATTGAAATCCGCAACCTGCCTTCTGATAACAATTCCGAAAGGTTTTATAGGGTCGGGATATAACGTTTTAAAATACGCCAATTGATCCTCAGAAGTTTTCAGAATCTCAGCAGGAATGATCCCGATTCTCATCATCTCGAAGAAAACCTGAGCCGTTGCATTTACGTCGGCTGCAGCATTGTGGGCTTCATCGAATTTATTTCCGTAAAGTTTTTCGTAAAGCTCCTCCAATTTCGGAGGTTTGAATCTTCCTCCACGGCCACCTCCAAGCTGACAAAAGTTTGTCCCTAAAATCATGGTATCCGCTTTTGGCTTTTCCTGAAGATTGTCTTTTATATTTTTTCTGAATAGCTCTGCCCCGACAATATTGTAATCGAACTCAACATTGTGGCCTGAAACTACTCTTACTCGATCTAAAACTTTAGAAAATTCTTCTAGGATCTCCTGTAGATCACGACCTTCTTCATTAGCAATTTTTGTTGTAATACCGTGAATTCTCGCGGCGTTAAATGGTATATCGTAACCTTCTGGCTTTATTATATAATCCTGGTTTTCAATTAAAACTCCATTATCGTCATGTAATTGCCATGCGATCTGAACCATTCTTGGCCAGTTGTCTGAATCTGAGAGTGGTGCGTTGAAATTCTTTGGTAAACCTGTGGTTTCTGTGTCAAAAACTAAATACATGTAATTTTTCTAGCTTTTATTAAAAAAAGAGAATGTAAAGTTACTTCATTTTTTTGAAAATTTAAATCATTTGGGCAATGACATTTAATTAATCAAATAACAATTAAACAAATAAATTTTAAACATTTCTCATTTAAGCTCTAATTATTAGAATGATATAATTTTATGGTATTTTGAGTGTTTTCAAAACCTAACAATATTATTTTCAAATTAATTCATATAAAATGAATCCAAACAAATAATTTTATATACATTTGCTTGATATACCGTTTTTAAAAATTTACTAAAAAGTTATGAAGAAACATTTACTTTTGGTCGGCACTTTGGCAATTACATTATTAAGTGCGCAAAACAATGAAGGATTAAAAAGAGAGTTTGAAAAACAAAACAAAGAGAATACTGCAAAGTTTGACTCTTATGTTTCAAAGCATTACGGAACAAACAGGTCGCCGGAAACTTTAAAAGAAATTGAAGAGCAGAGAAGTAACTTAGCCGGATTTACACCAAATGGTAAACCTTATTTTTATCAAAATGAGGATGTTAGACAAGTTGCTAATGCCAATGCTGACAATCTTAACACTGCAGGCGGAGTAAGTGGATTAACTAATGCTTATAATGGTGAAGGTATTAACTACACTATTTTTGACGGTGGTAGAGTTTATGCAGCACACACTGCTTTCAATAATATTGCAGGAAGAATTACAAATAAAGAAGCAGCTACTAACATATACAGTGCGCACTCAACTGGTGTGGCTAGTTTTATTGGTGGTAAAAGTATTGCTATAAGTGGAGGTGGTCTTAGTGGTGATATTAAAGGAATCGCTATAAATTCTACAATGGATTCTTACAGGTTTGCAACGACGACATTACCTGGAAATACTGCAACAAGTACTGTATTTCAAAAAATACTTGTAGCTCAGCCTAACCTATCTAACCACTCTTACGGAAGTAATGTTGGATGGGATCTAAAAACAGTTAGTGGTACTAATGCATGGGTATGGGGCGGTGTTTTTGACACTCCTACTACTGCTATGGATTTACAGGGGACTTATTTTAGCAACGATCAGAGCTATGATCAGATTGTATATAACAACCCTTCATATATTATTGTAAAATCTTCTGGTAATTATTTCGGTTACGGACCAGATTACCCAGGAACAGCAGCTTTTCCAAAATATTATACTGATGACACAAATACTTTAGTTCAATTCGCTGCAACAGATACACTTCCTACAACAAACTGTAGCAATGGAGCTGATTGTATTGGACCAGGATCTTTAGCAAAAAACATTATCGTGGTTGGTGCTACAGATGTTATCTCTACCAATAACTTTAAATATACTACAGCTTCTGATGTTGTTCATTCTGACTACAGTAGTGCAGGACCAAGAGATGACGGAGGAATTAAACCGGATATTTCTACTACAGGAACTAATGTATTCTCTGCAGCGACGGCAGAAAACACTACAGGAAGTGTAACATATAGCTACGGAAGTGGGACTTCTTATTCTGCTCCGGTAGTAACAGGAGTTATCGGTTTGTGGACTCAAATCAACAAAGATCTTTTCAGTAATCAAATATTAAATGCTGCAAGTGCAAAAACATTAATGGTTCACTCAGCTTCTGAAGCTGGAAACATTGGTCCGGATGCATTGTTTGGATGGGGATATATTAACGCTAAAAAAGGTGCTGAAATATTAGTTGGAAAATCTAACAACACTGTTATTTTCAACAATGAAACATTAACGAGTGGTACTCCTAACATGAAAAAAGTTACTGCTTCTGGTACTGAGCCATTAAAAGTTACAATTTCATGGATTGATCCTGAATATGTTGTTCCTGCTAACCTAACATGGGCACAAGCTTACAACAACAGATCTTCAAGATTAGTAAATGACTTAGATCTAAGAATTGTAGACACAGTAACAGGTACAATTTACCAGCCTTGGAAACTAAATGCATTAGCTCCAACAGCTCCGGCTACAAAAGGAGATAATACAGTTGATAATGTAGAACAAGTTGTAATTGACGCTCCGGTTCTAGGTAGAGACTACAGAATTGAAATCGGTAATAAAGGAACTTTAGTAAATAATGCAGGTGCAGCCACTCCTCAAAACTACTCTATCATCGTTACAGGATATTCACAACAAGTTTTAGCAACTGGCGAAACTGTTAAAGACAGTGGTATTGCAATCGCTCCAACAATTACTAAAGATATCGTAAACGTATTGAAAGCTCCTAAAAAATCTACTTTCACTATTTACGATCTATCTGGTAAAAGATTACAAAATGGCGTAATTAATAGCGACAAAGAAGCAATCGATATTTCTTCTTACACTAAAGGAATTTACATCATTGAAGTGAAAACTGATAAAGACGTAATTTCTAAAAAAGTTATCAAAGAATAATCAATACAATAAATAGATTACTACAAAACACTAACACTTGTTAGTGTTTTGTTTTTTTATGTATATTTGCTTCCTATGGAAAATACACTTCACGAAAAAGTTTCTCAGGATATTTTGCTAAAGGCTTACAACCATATGATGCTTGCGAAAGCAATGGCCGACATTTATGAAGAAAACAGAAACATCTGTAAATACGTTCATAGTACCTCTAGAGGTCATGAAGCTATTCAACTTGCAACAGCATATCAATTAAAAAAAGAAGACTGGGTTTCTCCTTATTACAGAGACGAAAGTATCCTTCTTGGGATTGGTTTTGAGCCCTACCAATTGATGCTACAATTATTGGCAAAAGCTGACGACCCTTTTTCAGGAGGTAGATCATATTATTCTCACCCTTCGAGCAGGGATGAAAATATGCCAAAAATTATTCATCAAAGTTCTGCAACAGGAATGCAGACTATTCCGACAACCGGAGTTGCTCAAGGTATTAAATATATTCAGGATTTCGAATTACAACAATTTGAAAACAATCCTGTCGTAGTTTGTAGCCTTGGAGATAATTCTGTGACTGAAGGTGAAGTAAGTGAAGCTTTACAATTTGCAGCTTTACACCAACTTCCAATCATTTTCTTGGTTCAGGATAATGAATGGGGAATTTCCGTAACTAAAGAAGAAGCAAGAACTTGTGATGCGTACGATTTCGTAGCTGGATTCACTGGCTTAAGCAGAATGAGGGTTGACGGAACAGATTTCACGGAAAGCTTCGAAGTGATGAAAAAAGCAGTTGATTTTGTAAGAACTGAAAGAAAACCTTTAGTTGTTTGTGCAAAAACAGTTTTAATCGGTCACCATACTTCAGGAGTTAGAAGAGAATTCTATAGAGATGAAGAAGATTTAACAAAGCACAGAGCAAAAGATCCGGGAGAAATTCTTAGAAATCAATTACTTGAATCTGGCGCTGACGAAGAATTATTAAAACAAATTACAAAAAAGGCAAGATTAGAAGCCGAAGAAGCCTTCCAAAGAGCTCAAAATGCTGAAGATCCGAAGCCTGAAACTGTAATGCAACATATTTTCGCACCAACTCCAATTACAGAGGAAGTTGGAACCCGTGAGCCAGCAGGTGGCGAAAAAATTGTAATGGTTGACGCCGCTATTCATGCGATCCAAGAGATCATGTGGAAACATCCTGAAGCTTTATTGTACGGACAGGATGTTGGTGAAAGAATCGGTGGAGTTTTCCGTGAAACGGTGACTTTAGGTAAGAAATTCGGAAGCAAAAGAGTTTTCAACACAGCCATTCAGGAAGCTTATATTATTGGTTCTACAACAGGAATGAGTGCAGTTGGTTTAAAACCAATTGTTGAGGTTCAGTTTGCAGATTATATTTATCCGGGAATCAATCAGTTAATTACTGAAATCTCAAAATCAAACTATTTAAGCAACGGAAAATTTCCAGTAAGCAATATCATCAGAGTTCCAATCGGAGCTTACGGTGGTGGCGGACCTTACCACAGTGGAAGCGTTGAAAGTATTTTAGCGAATATTAAAGGAATAAAAATCGCTTATCCAAGTAACGCAGCCGATTTTAAAGGTTTATTAAAAGCAGCTTATTACGATCCGAATCCCGTTGTAATGCTTGAACATAAAGGATTATATTGGAGCAAAGTTCCGGGAACGGAAGATGCAAAAACAATAGAACCGGCAGAAGATTATATCCTACCTTTCGGAAAAGGGAAAATCATTATCGAAGCTGATAAAAATGAAGTTGAAAAAGGCAGAAGTTTATTAGTTGTCACTTATGGAATGGGAGTTTACTGGGCTAAAGAAGCCGCGAAAAACTTCAATGGAAAAGTTGAAGTGATCGACTTAAGAACGTTAATTCCATTAGATGAAGAGTTGGTTTTCGAAAGAGTAAAAGCTCACGGAAAATGTATCGTCTTAACAGAAGAGCAGTTAAATAATTCATTTGCAGAAGCCTTTGCACATCGTATTTCTAAAAACTGTTTCAAATATCTGGATGCTCCGGTAGAAACGATGGGATCTCTTGATACACCAGCCGTTCCGATCAACTTAATATTGGAAAAAGAAATGCTTCCAAATGCGGAGAAATTAGCTGCGAAAATCGAAGAAATGTTAAAAAACTAAACATAACAACAGAACCTCTAAATTTTTAGAGGTTTTTTTATGCCTTAATTTATTTTAAAGCCTATAAAATTTAACCACAAAAGATACAAAAGCTATTATTGGGCTATTTAAAGATGAGCTATTATGAAAATATAAAGATTACAAAAGAATAAAAATTAAATATTTTTTTGAAAACTCATGTGTTCTTACTTAAGCTTGAATTATCAACGTTAATCTTTTGTGACTTTTGTGGTTAAAATAATAAGTTTAATTAAAAAACTTATCTTAAATTTAAATTGGTATTTATTTTGTTAACCTTATTTCCTCCACATTAAAAATTCGCACAGATGATTACTACCAAATATGTCAATTACAAACAGGTCTTAAATTTATCCGGTCATCATTTGATTTGGATTTCGGTCTGGTGTACATTGATCGCCGTTCTTTTCTATTTTTTCAATTGGCAATGGATGACCATTCCGTGGGTTCCGGTTGCGTTGATCGGTACTGCGGAAGCATTTTTGGTTGGTTTTAAAAATAATCAGGCCTACGACAGACTTTGGGAAGCCCGAAAAATCTGGGGAGGAATTGTGAATTCAAGCCGATCATTTGCTTCGATGATCTATGCTTTTGATACTAAAAATGAAGAAATAGGCAGTTTTGATCTCGAAGATCGAAGAAAAAAAATCGTGTATCGTCATATTGCATGGCTTTACGCTTTCCGTGAACAGCTTTTGGTTCCTACAGAATGGGAGCACATCAGTCATGAAGATGAAAGTTTTAAAAATGTTGATCATAAACGTAACAGGTTGATCAAAGCTGGCTTTCCCGATTACGGAAGAACGCCGATTTTCCTGCATAAATATCTTTCAGAAGAAGAATTTGAACTACAGTCTGATTATAAAAATTTTGCGACTTTCTTGATTTCAAAACAGGCAAAAGAGATCAACGAATTAAAAAATGATAAAGTCATTTCTGAATTCAACCAAGTTCAATTGCAAAATTCTTTAAATGAATTTTATAATTTTCAGGGACAGGCAGAAAGAATCAAAAAATTTCCGTCACCAAGGCAATTTGCAAGTACAGCATTCGTTTTCAATATTCTTTTTATTCTTTTGCTTCCATTAGGTTTGGTTAATGAATTTGCCAAATTGGGCGATTGGGGAATCTGGACTTCCATTCCTTTTTGCATCACCATCGGTTGGATATACATTATCATGGAATTAGTGGGAGATTATTCCGAAAATCCGTTTGCAGGATTGATGTTTGATGTTCCGATGCTTTCTATTTGCAGAACGATCGAGATCGACCTTTTACAAATGACGGGAGAAACAGACCTTCCTGATCCTATTTCATCTAAAAACGGAGTTTTGGTTTAAAAATAACATTTTAGTTATGCAAAAATTAATAACCTTCTTTATGATATTTACAAGTTTAAAAATAAGTTCTCAAACTTATAAGTTTTATCAAACAGATAATATACATAATCAATTAAAACTTAACACTAAGACTGGCGAGGTCTACCAAATTCAAGATGATGGACAGACATTTTTAATTAAGGAAGCAATTATGTCAAATAATGATAAGCCAAATAGATATAGATTACATAAAACAACAAATATTTGGACTTATATACTCCTAGACCAGTCTTCTGGGAAACTTTGGCAATGTCAATATAGTGTAAAAGGAACTGAATATATATCATCTTGGATAATAAATCCTCAAGAACTTTCAAATACTGAAAGTAATAAATTTACAATCCAACCTCTTACAAGTATGTACCAATTTTATCTCGTAAATGATGAAACAGGTGATATGTGGAAATTTCAGTGGAGTACAAAAGGAGATGAATTTCGCTGGATAGAAAAACAGTAGATTTACAAAACAATCGCCGTCGTATTTTTCACCTCAGAGATCATAAAAGAACTGTGAGTACTCGCAATATGCTGTAAAGTAGTTAATTTGGTCAACATAAAATTACGGTAATCCGTCATGTCTTTAACACCGATTTTAAGGATATAATCGTAATCTCCGCTTACATGAAAACACTCTGTGACTTCCTGTAAATTCATAACCTCACGTTCAAATTGAAGAACGTATTCTTTTTTGTGCTGACTTAATTTTACATGACATAAAATAATAAAATCTCTGTTAATTTTATTCCGGTCAAGAATCGCTACATATTTTGAAATTACACCCGAATTTTCAAGCTTTTTAATTCGTTCATAAACAGCCGTTACCGACAGACCAAGCTTGTAAGAAAGCTCTTTGGTGGTTTGTTTAGCATCTTCCTGTAAGAAAAGAAGTAGTTTTTTATCAATTTCATCAAACGTCATAGATATATTTTTGGCAAAAGTTTATATTAATCAAATATAACAAACATTTTTTCGGTTTAAATTAAATTTAACAGTTTTATATTCTAATATTTTAAAATTCAGTTGTAATAATTCTGGAATTAATTCATTTTTAGCCCAACAAAATCGAAAACATCATGAAAGACTTTAACGCAGCAAATGAAATACAGGATTTACAATATTTTGGTGAATTTGGTGGAGTAAATCCATCGATTTCAGACAGTTCAACGTATACTTTTCTTTCTGCAAAAACGATGTTCGATACTTTCGAAGGAAATGCAGAAGGTTGCTATTTATATTCAAGACATTCATCCCCAATGAATCTTTATTTGGCTCAAGCCTTGGCAAAACTTGAAAACACAGAAGCAGCCAACGTTACAGCTTCCGGAATGGGCGCCGTTACTTCTGTTTTGATGCAGGTTTGTAAAAGTGGGGATCATATTATTTCGAGCAGAACAATTTACGGTGGAACGTACGCTTTCCTGAAAAATTTTCTTCCTCCTTTTCATATTGAAACTACATTTTTAGATATTAATAATTTCGAAGCTCTTGAAGCTTCTATTCAACCCAATACAAAGGTTATTTATTGCGAAAGTGTGAGCAATCCGCTTCTTGAAGTTGCCGACTTGAGAAGACTTTCTGAGATCTGTAAAAAATACAATCTAAAATTGATTGTTGATAATACCTTCTCTCCTCTTTCAATTTCACCAACATTGCTTGGAGCAGATATCGTTATTCACAGTTTGACAAAATTCATCAACGGAAGCAGTGATACTGTCGGAGGCGTTTATTGCGGAACTCAAGAGTTTATCAATGATACAAAAAATGTAAATAACGGAGCTTGCATGTTGCTTGGTCCAACAATGGACAGCTTCAGATCTGCAAGTATTTTAAAGAATTTAAGAACCTTACATATCAGAATAAAACAGCACAGCTACAACGCAATGTATCTGGCCGAAAGATTTGAAAAAGACGGATTAAGAGTCGTTTATCCCGGTCTGAAATCTCACAAAAATCATGAATTAATGAAAAGCATGATGCACGAAGAGTACGGATTCGGAGGATTATTGACCTTAGACGCAGGAACTACAGAAAAAGCCAACGAGCTGATGGAACTGATGCAACAGGAAAACTTAGGTTATCTGGCGGTAAGTTTAGGCTTTTATAAAACTTTATTCTCATGCTCAGGAAGCTCAACTTCTTCTGAAATTCCGGAAGAGGAACGTGCTGAAATGGGAATTTCCGATGGACTGATCAGATTCTCAATAGGACTGGATCACGACATCGCACGAACCTACGAAAAGATGAAGGAATGCATGCAAAAAACAGGCGTTCTCAACCATGAAACCATCTCTATATACTAATTATTGTTGTAAAAGCTGTTGAATTTCGACAGCTTTTATTTTTTTTCCGTTTAAATATTATTTTTGATGAAAATGTTTCGGGAAAACGTCTTCTGGTTTCATTCTCATAACATTTAATAAAAACCATGATTTTAAAAATCCGTATCCGTAAGAAAACATTTGAATATAGGTTGAAATAACCGCCATTCCGGCAATGCTTATGTTTTTAGTCACAATCAACGCATGGAAAAATACTAAAAAGGTATAGAAACCATAAAAAGTAAGAACAACTCTTTCTTTCAAAAGAAAATATTCTATGAAACCGAAGATATAACCTAATAAAAATAAGGTCGGGAAAGCAAAAGAAATCTTTACATAATTTGGATGCCTTTGATTAAGAATCGGTCTTGCACAACCAAATTGATAGACTTGTTTTGAAAATTTCCCAAAGTCTACCCTACGCTTATGATATACCCCAATATTATCGAAAAAAGCAGTGGTAAAGCCGTTTTCCCAAAGTGTCATTGATAAATCCGGATCTTCACCGATTCTCATTTCAGAAAATCCGCCCACTTTTTCGAAAACTTCTTTCTTTACGCCCATATTGAAGCTTCTCGGTTGAAATTTTGAAACTGCTTTCTTACTTCCTCTAATTCCTCCCGTTGTAAAAACAGAGGTCATGGAATACGAAATTGCTTTTTGCATTAAATTGAAGCCTTTGTGTGCTTTATCTGCTCCACCAAAAGCATCACATGGAATTTCTACGATATCATTTTTTATATTTTCAATATAATTTTTCTCTACGATCACGTCGCTGTCGACAAAAACAAGCCATTCGTTTTCTGCTCTTTTTGCTCCATAATTTCTCGATAAACCAGGCCCCGAATTATCTTTTCTGAAATATTTAATGTCTAAAATTTCTTCAAAATTCTTTATTGTAGATTTAAGGTCAATCAATGAACCATCATCAACGATAATGATCTCAAAATCTTTATCTGTTTGTTGGGTAAGAGAATTTAATAACTCAAAAAGCTCATCTTTTCGGTTAAAAATAGCAACGACGATGGAAATTGTAGGTTTCAAATTGAAAATTTTTCAAAATTAATTATTCATAAAGGAACTCGCAAACTCTTTGTAATAAATTATAGAACGGAAAATGCAGGAATATATTAAAACAATCCTGATCTTAAATAAAGGAACAAAACAGAAGCCGTCCCCAATAAAATCAAGGAAGTGCAGAAAAACAGCACTGAAAAGAAACTTTTGAAGTAGAAAGATTCTAAAAGATATAAAGCAAAACAACATAAAAACGTAATTACCATACCAATCAGAATGGCAATACATACAGTTTGAAAAGGATTTTGAACTAATAAAGGATCTTTAAAAACGAAGAAAAGAAAAATACAACTTATCAATGTAAAAGCCGTACTGAACTGCTCTACAAGATATTTGGATTTCTTACGTTTCAAAGGCTTTTCTGTTCCAGAATTTGATTCTGATGAATCACTACTCAAAAGACTCAAAGCATCAACTACAAACTCCACAACTTCAAAAATATTCCAAGACATATATTCGTTTTACATTTTAAGCAAAAATAAAATTTTCAAAATAAAACAAAACCCTCCAAAATTGGAAGGTTTCATTTAAATATTTTTTATTGATTTTCAAGTTTATGAACTTTTTTCGTTCCCTCGTACATTTCGTATTGTAAAAATCTTGTTTCCAGTTTTCCGTTGAAAAGTTTGATTTTTCTTGAAGGTCGAAGTCCAACTTTCTTCACAGCTTCTAAATCAGAAGAAATCAGCCAAGCCAATGTATTCGGATAATGTGTTTTGAAAGTATCTCCTATTTTTTTGTAGAAATCATCATCATTAATGGAAATTCTCTCATCATAAGGTGGATTAAATACCATTAATAAAGGGAAAAGTTCTTTTTTAGTCTCAAAGAAATCTTGTCTTTTCACTTCAATGATATCTTCCATTTCTGCCGCTTCAATATTGGTTATTGCAGCGCTCAACATTCTTCCGTCGATGTCGTAACCTACAATTTTACCTGTAAATTCTTTAATTCTACCGATTCTTACTTCTTTAATTCTTGCAAATAAATCAGAATCATAATTTTGCCAGTTCTGGAAAGCAAATCTTTTTCTGAAAATCTGTGCAGGAAGATCTAATGCGATCATTGCCGCTTCAATCAAAAGCGTTCCAGAACCACACATTGGATCCAGGAAGTTCCCTTTTCCGTCCCAACCAGCTAATTGAAGCATTCCGCTTGCCAAAACTTCATTGATTGGCGCTTCACCCTGCTCTTTTCTGTATCCTCTTTTAAATAAAGCATCACCCGAAGAATCCAAAGAAATCGTTACCAATTCTCTGTCAATGTGAAGGTGAAACTTGATTTGTGGACTTTTAGAATCCACATTCGGACGTTTTTTAACTTTTTCCTGAAAATAATCAACAATTGCGTCTTTCATTTTCAAGGTTACAAACTGTGAATGTTTAAAAGTGTCAGAATTCACCGTTGAATCAATCGCAAAAGACTGATCTACATCCATGAAATCCTCCCAATCCACTTTAAACAATTTATCGTAAAACTGATGCTGGTTAAAAGCTTTAAATTCCAAAATAGGAACTAAAATTTTTAAAGCTGTTCTCGAAGAATAATTAATTTTATAAAGGAAACCCAAATCTCCCTCACAATTTACTGCACGATTTTTAATTTCGACATTACGCCCACCTAATTTTTTGATCTCTTCCGCCAAGATCGGCTCCAGACCGAAGAATGTCTTGATCTGAATCTTTAGATTTTCTATATCCATAATTTTATAATTAAAAGATTTAATGATTTAAAAACGAAAAGATTAAGGCTTCAATTCTACAATTTATTGAAATTATCAATCCTTTAATATTCAAATACATTTCTTTTAAGACCACAAATTTAGTTATTTTTGCATTATGGAATGGTTTGAATCTTGGTTTGATACACCTTATTATCATTTGCTTTACAGTAACAGAGATTATACTGAGGCAGAAAACTTCATTACAAAGCTTACTTCAGAGCTTGAGTTACCGCCTTCTTCGAAGATCATCGATCTGGCTTGTGGCAAGGGAAGACACTCGGTTTTCCTTAATAAATTAGGCTATGATGTGTTGGGATTAGACCTTTCCAGACAGAGTATAGAATTTGATAAACAGTTTGAAAATCAGACCTTACTTTTTGATGTTCACGATATGAGAAATCCTATCGATGCGGATCCGATGGACGCAGTTTTCAACTTATTTACTAGTTTTGGATACTTTGATAACGAAAAAGATGATAAAAATGTATTCCAATCGGTTTATAATGTTCTAAAACCAGGAGGATATTTTGTATTAGATTATCTTAATGAAGAATATGTAAGAAAAAACATCGTTCCGGAATCTATCATCACTCGTGGTGATATTGATTTTAAAATCTGCAAAAAAATTGAAGGAAGACATATTGTTAAAGATATTCAGTTTGAAGCAGACGGAAAACCTTTTCATTTCTTTGAAAAAGTAAAACTTCACACGTTGGACGCCATCAATTCTTACGCAACAGATTGCGGTTTTGAAAGAATTAAAATTTGGGGAGATTATCAATTGAATGATTTCGACAAAGATGTTTCAACTCGTTGTATCAATTTATTTAAGAAAAAAGCATGATAACCGTTTTTTTACTGATTTTAAGTGTAATTGTAGGTGTATTTCTTGGAAAACACTTCGGGAAAAAGGAAAAACTGGCGAAAAATCTATTGATTTTAAGTGCAGGTTTCCTGATCACGATTTGTTTAAATGAAGTATTCCCTCAGGTTTACGCTGTTGAAGGAAGTAGCAATTTGGGAATATTTGTCATTGCCGGCGTGCTTTTACAAATGATTTTGGAAGCTCTAACCAAAGGTTTCGAACACGGGCACGTTCATCATCACAGTGATCATAATATTCTTCCTGTTGCTTTAATGGTCGGACTTTTTGTTCACGCATTTATCGAGGGAATTCCTTTGGCGAACGAAGAACATGAGCTTTCACCTTATCTTTTGGGGATTTTATTTCACAATCTTCCGATCTCGTTTATTTTGGGAGCATTTTTATTCAACAGAAAGGAAGGTTCTAAAGGATCGTCTTATCCATCGATGTTGATTGTAGCATTATTTGCTTTGGCTTCACCTTTGGGAATGTTGTTGGGGAATTATTTCAACCCTGATTTACAGCCTTATTTCCTAGCTATTGTTGGAGGAATCTTCTTACATATATCATCTGTAATTATTTTTGAAAGCAATAAAAACCACAATATTGACTGGATGAAAATTGGACTGGTAATTTTAGGAGTTTCCCTAGCTTTATTAATGCATCTTTTCCACAATCATGACCATGTTGGACATCATCACTAGAATTTTTCATCTTTTTTCATTGTAAAAAAGAACGATATATTTTATAAAAAAACATCTTAGCCATTTTCTACAAATGGCTATTTTTCATTGATTTTCTTCTATCATTTATTTAACATTTAATTATTTAAAAATATTCAGGAAATAAAAGATTAAGAATAATCTTAAGCAACAGATTTTAAAATATATCTCTTCGTATTGATTTAACTTGCAATAAAAATTATTTTTAACATAAAAAACATTAATGTTAAGAAAGAAATAAGTTAAAATTCAATTTAATTATTTGTAAAAAAGTATTTATTTTACATTTATTTTTGATAATTAATTAATATTTAAACATTATAATTATTCATAATTTAATTAATTAACATAATTTAAGATATAAAATATAAACGATTTGACATTTTTTGTACATTAGCAATTATAAATAGCACATGTATGAAAAACCAAATCAAAAATTTTAAAAAAGTGGGAGTCTGCTTTTTCCTAATGTCCGGCATTGTATCCGCACAGACAGTAAAAGACAAAGATTCCCTGAGAGAAAAAGAAATTGAAGACGTAGTTATTATCGGCTATAAAGCACAGAAAAAATCAAGTCTTACTGCAGCCGTTTCTACAATTTCTGATAAAAAACTAAAAGATGCCAGCACTTCCGATGTAGCCAGCATGCTGCAAGGAAAAGCTGCCGGAGCTCAGGTTAACTTGGGTGGCGGCGCTCCGGGATCTACCGCTTCAGTAAAAATCAGAGGAACTTCTACGATCAACGGCCCGAGTCAGGCTTTATGGGTGGTAGATGGCGTAATGATGACTGGAACCCCGAATTTAGACCCCAGCCAAATTGAAAGCATTAATATACTGAAAGACGCTACCTCAACAGCTTTATATGGATCTAGAGGTGCCAATGGTATCGTTCAGGTATTCACAAAATCAGGAAGCTCAGGAAAGGGTGCACTGAGCTTTTCAATGAATAATTCTTTCAACACATTTACTAACGGCCGTTTCAAGCTAATGAACGGAACGCAATTATACGATAACTTCACCTCATTAAAAAACGCTCCTCCTCTACCCGAAGAACTTAGAAAGGATGGTTATAACTGGTTGAAAAACGGCACCCAAACGGGAGTTGTACAAAATTATACGATTGATTTCAGAGGCGGATCTGAAAACTCTAAAACCTACATTTCCGGAAATTATTACAATGAAACCGGAACAGTTAAAACTTATGAATTCAACCGACTATCTTTTAGAATCAATCATGAACAAAAAATAAAACCATGGTTAACTTTAAAACCAAAAGTTAGTTTATCCTACACAACAGGGAAAGACAATCAAGGATCTCTTTACGAAATGTATCTCAACATACCTTGGGATAATCCGAAAGACAGCAATGGAAATTTAATTAATCCAAATACTTATACAGGGGATTGGTACGGAAGAGATTACAGCAATTATTTATATGATCTGCAATGGAATTATGGTAAAAGTAATCAATTGGATCTCCTAGGAAATCTTGATGCAGAAGTTAAGATTACCGGCTATCTGAAATTTATCACAACCAACAACGTCACGTATAAAAACTACGATGACATGTATTACACAGACCCAAGGTCTATTTCCGGGGAGAGTAACAAAGGAGGACTGACAGAATCATACGTAAAAGACATCAGTAAATTCTTCAATCAGATGTTGAGATTTGATAAAGATTTTGGCGTTCATAATGTAAATGCATTAGCAGCCTACGAATATTCGGACAGATTTTATAAAATATCCCGAGCAGGTGTTTACGGTGTAGTTCCGGGAACAGATATTTTTGATGACGGAGCTACAACAGGACAAAAGCCTTCTGGATCAAAATTTGAAAGAGCTTATAATGCCCTTTTATTCAATGCAGAATATGTTTATGATAAAAAATACTTTATTCAGGGATCTTTACGAAGCGAATCTTCTTCCGCATTTGGTAAGGATCACAGAAATGGATTATTTTATTCTTATAGTTTAGGCTGGAATATTCATAAAGAAAAATTTTTCAACGTAAAAGCTATCAATGAATGGAAATTAAGAGCCAGCCGAGGTCTTGTGGGAAATACTCCATCACCAAATTACGGATGGCAGGATTTATATGCTTTGACACAAGTATATGATGGACAAATTGGAGCAACATGGTACCAACTAGGAAATCCGGATCTAACTTGGGAGTCTATTTATCAAAATAATTTGGGTACAGATATCTCAGCATTTAATAATAGATTGACTTTAAATGTTGACTATTTTAATAATAAGACTAAAAACTTACTAATATTAGCTACACTTTCTTCATTAACAGGGGTTGACAGACAATATTTGAATATTGGCGACGTGCAAAATAAAGGTTGGGAATTTAACTTTAATTATGCCATCATTAAATCTCCAACCGTGACTTGGGATCTGGGATTCAATGTCAGTACTTATAAAAATGCTGTTCTTTCTACCAGAAATAATGCTACTCAGCTTTTAAGCAATAGTCAAGCAGCAATAACAGGATATGATGTAACTTCTTTCTATATGAGAAAATGGATGGGTGTAAATCCTGATAACGGCGCTGGCCAATGGGAAGTTGTAAATGCAGATGGAAGCAGAACTTTAACATCCAATTACAATCAGGCAACATTGCAAATCGTTGGTCATGCTACACCCGATTATTATGGATCTTTCAACACGAATCTTACTGTGAAAAACTTCTACATGAATGCCAGTGTTTATTTCTCACAGGGAGGGCAGATTTATAATGCGAATAGAGAATTATTTGATTCGGATGGAGCTTATCCATATTACAACCAAATGGTGTTACAAGATGGTTGGACAAGATGGGAAAAACCTGGAGACATTGCAACACATCCTGTAGCAAGCTATAACAGCAGTAGTTTAACCAACAGACCTTCATCCCGATATTTAGAAGATGCAAGCTATGTTAAATTAAGATCTTTAAGATTTGGATATAATTTCCCAGCTTCTCTAACAGAAATGATAAAAATTAAATCTGCAAGCATTTATATCATGGGTGAGAATTTATTTACGATTACTAAATTCTCAGGTGTTGATCCGGAAGTTGGAGCAGTAGGCGGCCAAACTACATATTCTGGTAGAGCAGAATCAATTTACCCTATTCCAAGAAGATTTTCTTTAGGCTTTAATTTCTCTTTTTAAAATTTAAAACATTATGAAAAAAATATTTATACCATTCATAGTATTAACATTAGTTGCGTGTAATATAGATCGATCACCGTTCGATTCTAAGGAGTCTGATGTAATATTAAATGACCCAACAGGACTGCAAACCATAACCTTAGGAAATTACGCTCTTTTGAAAGGCGACGCTAACGGAGGAGGATTTTTTAACAACTTATACAGAGTTGGAGAATACGGTGGAGATAACATTGATATTAGCGGAACAACATCCGATCAATTTTTCTATTATTACAATTACAGAAGCATTAAAAACAACGGACGATCTAACGTAATTTGGAATGCAGGTTATAAAGCTATCATAGGCTGTAATAGAGTTATATCTAAATTTCCCGAAGGAAAAGATGCAGATACAGATCAATTAATTGGTGAAAATTATTTCTTAAGAGCGTATGTTTATTTCTCTTTAGTGAATATGTTTGGAAAACCCTACAATCAAGGAACAGGAAATCTCGGAGTACCATTAAAGACTTCTGATGATGTGAACGAACTGCCACCAAGAGCAACAGTCGGAGCAATTTATGATCAGGTCGTTAGCGATTTGAAAAAGGCAGAACAGTTAATGACTCTTGATAAAAAGAATATTTACGCATCAAAAGAAGCTGCTCAGGCCTTACTTTCCAGAGTTTATCTTTACATGGAAAACAATGATAAAACTATTGAATATGCTGATAAAGTAATTAATTCCGGGAAATACATGATGCTTTCTAATTCTGAGCTTCCTTCTTACGCAACCAAAACACCGGAAAACAATAATGAAACCATTTTTGCATTTAAATATAACAAAGACGGCGATTACAGTGATGGCTGGTACACAATAGGTTCCATGTATGCCAATATTCAAAGTGTTGGTTGGGGTGAAATGTATGCGTCTTCTTCATATTTAGACCTGATCAGACAAAATCCTCAGGATGCAAGACTGAAATTTATTTCTCCTAAATATAGCAGTCCGCTAACTCCGGTTGCTTATTGGGTACAAAAAGGAACGAATGCAACGGGCGGAACTACTTATAGTTATGTTTTCCAGAAAACGTTTCAGCAAGGCGGAAACACTTATTTCACCATGAATAACGTGAATTATCAGGTATACAGTGAGGTTTTACCTAACAAAACGAATTACTATTTTAATAATTCAAGTGGTGTAAAAGTCTACGTTACTTTAGATAATGATATGGATAAAAGAAACGGATATCCTAAGTTTTATATCCTAAAATGTTCATTACAGGAAGGCGTTGCGCAACTATGGTCTCCTGTTGTAATAAGATTGGCAGAAATATATCTGAACCGAGCAGAAGCCTACGCAAAAAAAGGAATGACAACTTCTGCATTAGCTGATGTAAATATCATTAGAACAAGAGCCGGAATTCCTACATATGCTTCAGTTCCCGCAGGACAAACTACTTTAGAAGCCGTTCTTCAGGAAAGAAGACTTGAACTGGCTTTTGAAGCACAGAGAAAATATGATGTATTCAGAAATAAATTAAACTTAAACAGGGAATATCCGGGATCTCATTTAAATGGAACTAATCCGTTTTACACAATGCCTTATACCAACAACAGAATTATTGAATATATTCCGGAACAGCAGATTCAAATTCAACCAAATTTGATTCAAAATCCTGATTAATAATCAATTAAAATAAATTGAAATAAAAAGCTCCGAATCAAAGATTCGGAGCCTCAATTTAATCACTCATTACATATACCGGAGAAAATTAAAATTTCCATCCCAATGTAAGAAAGAAGTTATTTCTGATATTCTTCACATCCGAAACAATGAACGAATCACTCGCTACACTATTCGTTGCAGAGTAATAAGCAGAATTATTATTATCATCCAATACACCAAACATAAAAGGATTGGTATATTTTGAAGTTATATTCTGATAAGCAGCATCGATATAGAATGATTTGAAATCATATCCGATACCGAATGACAACGCATTTCTGTTATTAAGAATAAGGTTACCATAAGACTGATCAACCTGATCTCCTCCATCCGTATATCTTCCGATAGTCAAAGCATCAAACGGTGTTGAAGCGTAAGAATACCCACCTCTCAATCTCACTTGTTTTACTCTGTATTCTGCACCAACTCTTAATTCAGATAAGTTTTTATAATTATCCTTGAAGAAATTATTGATGTCGGTTTCAGTCTGAGTATATACTTTATACTTAGGCTTTGTAAGCCCTAATGTATAATCTACGTCCAAAGAGAAATTTTTACTGGCTACAAATGCCGCACTCACCGTTGCTTTAAGAGGCGAAGTGAATTTATTGCTTTCAAGGCCAATATCATCTCCGTAAACAGGATCATTGTAGAAATTATAGCTTTTATCGATAGTCCAGAAAGTAGGTGTTTCAATAGAAGCTCCTAATCTAAAGTTCGGGCTCAATTTGCCAATCACCCCTAATGAAGCTGAAAAACCATTAGATCTTTCATAATAAGGTGTTCCGTTCTTGCTGAAAAATTCTGTAGAATTATTAGTTGTAGAATTTAAAGAAGCCGTATCTGATTGATCAAGCGATGCATTGAAGAAATTCAAACCCGCACCGATATACAAATTATTATTATAGTTTGCACCTACTCCAAAACTTGTTTTAGATAAATTACCATATCTATTGTACGCATGTCTACCGAATGATGACGAATTACTTGTATCTACATCAGTAAAAAGTATATTGCTGTTTCCAGAAGTTTCAACGTAATTATCAAGTGACTGATTCGAGAAATTTACCCCAACATTAATGAACTTCCAAGCGCTTTCTGTCATCAATTGGAAAGTCATTACACCACCAATATTTCCAAGATCGCCTTTCGTATTATTATAACTTGTTGAAGCACCTGCCAATGTTGAAGTATTTTTGTTACCCATAATTGACAATGTCCCCGAAACCTCACCAGAGATAGCAACTCCCAAACCTGCCGGGTTGGTTAATAAAGAACTGGCATCTCCACCCAAAGCTCCATTAGCTCCTCCCATCGCATTAAACTTGGAAGACCCGATCATTGGAGAATTAGAGTAAACATCAACAGAATTTCTTAATATAGAAATATCCTGAGCCTGCGCAAAAAATGCCGCAGAAATACTCATCATTACTAAAGATTTTTTTAACATTATTTTTTTGAATAGTTATTAAATTTTGAAATATTATCTACCGCCTCTGAAGCCACCGCCTCCTCCGCCACCGGAAGATCTGAAACCTCCTCCACCGCCAGAAGAACCTCCTGATCTGAAGCCACCGCCTCCTCCGGAATTGTAACCTCCGCTAGATCTGAAACCTCCACTATCATTGGATCTGAATCCGCCATCATTTCTTCTAGGTTGTGATTGTTGATTATAATTGTAGTTTGGTCTTGGTTGAGAATTTCCATTACGGAATCCACCAGCTTGCCCATTATTTCTAAATCCGCCGGCTTGTCCGTTGTTTCTGAAACCGCCATTGCTTCCTTGCTGTCTGAAACCTCCGTTGGTAGATCCATTTCTGAAACCTCCATTATTTCCAGTATTGTTTCTGAAAGCACCATTATTATTTCTAAACCCGTTTCCACCGTTATTACCAGTTTTGAAACCATTGCTCATTCTGTTAAAGCTGTTTCCGTTAGAACCGCTTCTTCTGTAGATACCTCTGTTGTAATAACCATTACCCCAGTATCCACCGCCGTACCAACCTCCATAACCGTACCCGTAAGGGTTTCCGTAGTATCCACCACCCCAGAAAGGATCATAGAAACCTCCGTATCCATAACCCCAAGGACTATATCCCCAAGAACTTCCCCATCCCCAACCGAATGAGCTACCCCATCCGAAGGACATTCCCATGCCCCAACCTCTGTTCCAACCCCAATAGGGGCTGTAACCTCCATACCATCCCCAAGGAGAACCCCAAGAATTGTCGTAGTAGTTAGTTTGAGCGCCGGCAAAATTACCCCAGTCAGAATCTGTGGCATTTGAGTTCCAGTTATTGTCACTCCAAGAGTCGTATCTGTTATTTTGATCCTGAGAATTCTCCTGTGCATTTTGCACAATATTTGAATCCTGGTAATAATCATAATATTCACCTACTCTATTACCGTTATCATTATTAATAATAACGCCTTCAGGTAGTGTATCTTTATTCGGGTCATAATAAACCCCATCTGTCTCCGTGTATCCGCCCATCTGAGCCCCACAAGACATAAGCAGTAACCCGCCTGACACCGCCAAAATCCCTTTAGATTTCAACATACCAAGCAAATTTTTATGTATATTTCTTTTCATGATAACGTAAAGATTTTTAATTTAAATTATATTTGCAATCGGTACCAAAAATGTACCAAAATATCCACAATAAAATCTATCAAAAATAGATTTTATTTTTTAGATAACAATAATAGGGAAAAGTTAAAAAAAATTTTAAGAATAATGGCAAAATTAACCTCAAGAAGCGAAGATTACAGCAAATGGTATAACGAATTGGTTGTAAAAGCAGATTTAGCTGAAAACTCAGGGGTGCGAGGATGCATGGTTATAAAACCATACGGATATGCGATCTGGGAAAAAATGCGTGATGAAATGGATAAAAAATTCAAAGAAACAGGTCACGTTAATGCTTATTTCCCGCTTTTTGTGCCCAAAAGTTTGTTTGAAGCTGAAGAAAAAAATGCTGCCGGTTTTGCAAAAGAATGTGCTGTTGTTACCCATTACAGATTAAAAACAGACCCAAATAACCCTGCGAAGCTTATCGTAGATCCAGATGCTAAACTGGAAGAAGAATTGATCGTTCGTCCAACATCAGAAGCAATTATCTGGAGTACATATAAAAACTGGATTCAATCTTACAGAGATCTACCTATATTAATTAACCAATGGGCAAATGTTGTACGTTGGGAAATGAGAACCCGTTTATTTTTAAGAACGGCAGAATTCTTATGGCAGGAAGGTCACACCGCTCACGCTACAAAAGACGAGGCGGTTGAAGAAGCTGAAAAAATGAATAAAGTATATGCAGATTTTGCAGAAAACTTTATGGCAATGCCCGTAATTCAGGGGGTAAAAACTCCATCTGAAAGATTTGCAGGAGCTGATGAAACGTATTGTATCGAAGCATTAATGCAAGACGGAAAAGCTCTACAGGCAGGAACTTCTCACTTTTTAGGTCAGAATTTCGCTAAAGCTTTTGATGTAAAATTCACCAACAAAGAAGGTAAGATAGAACACGCTTGGGCAACATCTTGGGGAACTTCAACCCGTTTGATGGGAGCTTTAATTATGACGCACTCTGATGATTTAGGATTGGTATTGCCTCCAACTTTGGCGCCAATTCAGGTGGTGATTGTTCCTATCTTTAAAGGAGAAGAGCAATTAGAGCAAATCAGTGAAGTTGCTTTAGATATTCAGGCTAAACTGAAAGCTAAAGGTATTTCTGTGAAATTTGATAATGATACTCATAACAAACCAGGTTGGAAATTCGCAGAATACGAATTAAAAGGTGTTCCTGTAAGAATCGCAATGGGACCAAGAGATTTGGAAAATAAATCTGTTGAGATCGCAAGAAGAGATAATCTTACAAAAGAAACTCAGCCTATTGAAGGTTTAGATTCTTACATTGAAGAATTATTAAAAACAATTCAGAAAGATATTTATACTAAAGCCTATAACTTCAGACAAGAAAATATCACTAAAGTTGATACTTATGAAGAATTTAAAAAAGTTTTAGAAGAAAAAGGAGGTTTCATCTCTGCACATTGGGATGGTACGGAAGAAGAAGAAGAGCAGATCAAAGACGAAACTAAGGCAACCATCAGATGTATTCCTTTGGATGATGACATTGAAGAAGGTATTTCTCTTGTTTCAGGAAAACCATCTAAACGTCGAGTTTTATTCGCAAAAGCTTATTAATATTTAACATAATAAATTGATAAATCTTTAAAAATTTTCGTGATTTTTAAAGATTTTTTCATTTAAATCTATATTTGGACAGATTTTTGTTTAATTTTATATCAACATTAATCTCAAAATAATTTATTATGTCTTTAAATGTCATTGATTTAATTAAAGGACAATTAGGTCCTGCTTTGGTCTCTCAGGCTGCATCTCAGCTTGGAGAAAGTGAATCTGGTATTTCAAAAGCAATTGGAGGTTTATTACCTGCGATCGTGGGCGGATTAGCTAATAACTCAGATAATCCTGCTGTTTTGGACGCCATTTCGAATGCTTCTTCCAGTGGAATCTTAGGGAATTTATTGGGTAACTCCGCAAACAGTTCTTGGATAAGCACTTTACTATCTTCCATCTTTGGAGACAAAGTAAGCGGAATAGTAAACGCCATTGCAACGTATGCCGGAATTAGTAATAATTCTTCAAGCTCACTATTGAATTTAGTGACTGGAGCTACGCTTGGATCGGTTGGAAAATACGCGGCAGATAACAATTTAGACAAATCAGGGATCTCAAATTTACTGGGTGAACAAAAAGGGATTGTTTCAACATTGTTGCCTGCAGGACTTTCTTTAGCTTCATTAAATATTGGAGACTGGGCGAAAGGTTATAAGTTTGACAATGATGCTGATACGATAAAACAAACGGTACGCGAAGAGCCTAAAGTAGAGGTTACAAGAAGTACGACTCCTGTAGGAACAGACCCGGACAGAAACAATTCTGACGGTGGCGGATCTATCTGGAAATGGTTACTTCCTCTATTATTACTTCTTGCAGCTGGTTATTTCTTATGGAAACAGTGTGAGAAAAAAGAAACCACAACAACAACAGTAGCAACAGATTCAACTGCGGCGCCTGCTGATACGGCAGCAACGGTTACTTCAACTGATACTACAGCCGGAGTTGCATCAGCTAAAGTTGATGAAAACATCGACCTTAACGGTACAGCTCTTAAAGGTTACAAAGGTGGAATGGAAGATCAAATGATCGCTTTCCTAAAATCTGACAGCTACAAAAATGCTGCAGACGACAGTGCTTTGAAAGATAAATGGTATGATTTTGACCATGTAAACTTTAAATTAGGAAGCTCAACAGAATTAGAGGCTGGTTCTCAAGGACAATTGGAGAATTTAGCAGCTATTTTAAAAGCTTTCCCGGATGCTAAAATTAAAATCGGTGGTTATACTGACAAAACAGGTAACGAAGCGAGTAACGTAAAACTTTCAACTGCAAGAGCAGCTTACATCAAAGATTGGTTGGCAAAACAAAATCTTGGTGGACAAGTTTTAGGAGCTGAAGGATACGGAAGTCAATTTGCTAAAGTAGATGCAAAAGCTTCTGATGCTGAAAGAGCAGCTGACAGAAAAATGTCTGTAAGATTCGCAAAATAATCTTCATCAACACATAAGATCCCGAAAATTATTTTTCGGGATTTTTTTTGTTATATACATTGTATTTTCATTTATTTAATTAAATTTGTTAGTCATTTCTAACATTTATGAATCTGAATTTAAAAAACGCTTGGCGTAAAGATAAAACATCCCACTCTTTATCAGAAGTTTATGCTTCAATAAAAGTCCCTAAAAATGGAAGTTTTTGGAGGAAATATCTGGCTTTTGCAGGCCCCGGATTGATGATTGCTGTCGGATATATGGACCCTGGAAACTGGGCTACAGATATTGCCGGTGGTGCACAATTTGGGTATACTCTCCTATCCGTAATTCTTATTTCGAATATTTTCGCAATGGTTTTACAGCATTTGTCTGTGAAATTGGGCGTTGTTGCAGAAAGAGATCTTGCTCAGGCCTGTAGAGATCATTTTGGTCCGAAAACCAATTTTATGCTTTGGGTATTTTGTGAAATAGCCATTGCCGCCTGTGACCTCGCCGAGGTTATTGGTTCAGCGATTGCGTTGAACTTACTTTTCCATATTCCTTTGACTTGGGGAATTGTTATTACAACTGTAGATGTTTTAATTATACTTTTACTTCAGGCAAAAGGTTTCAGATGGATTGAAAGTATTGTTGGTGGACTTATTTTCATCATTCTAGCCTGTTTTATTTATGAAATTGTAATTTCTCAACCTGCTTTTAATGAAATTTTAGGTGGATTGGTTCCTCAAAAAGAAATTCTGCAAAATCCGGCGATGCTCTATATTGCGATCGGAATTTTGGGAGCTACCGTCATGCCCCACAACCTCTATTTACACAGCAGTATTGTTCAGACAAGAGATTATACCCGTGATACAGAAGGTAAAAAAGAAGCGATAAAATTTGCAACAATTGACAGCACGGTTTCTCTTATGCTTGCTTTTTTCATTAATGCTGCGATCCTTATTTTAGCCGCTGCGACTTTCCATACTACAGGAAATCATGATGTTGCAGATATTCATGATGCTTATAAAATGTTGACTCCAATTTTAGGAGCTTCAATGGCGAGTATTGCTTTTGCGATTGCTTTACTAGCATCGGGTCAGAACTCGACATTAACAGGAACTCTTGCCGGACAAATCGTAATGGAAGGTTTTTTAAATATTAAATTAAAGCCTTGGTTAAGAAGATTGATCACAAGATTGATCGCAGTAATTCCGGCCTTGATTGTAGCGATATTGTATGGTGAAAAAGGAACTACGGAGTTATTAGTTTTAAGTCAAGTTATCCTTTCTATGCAATTGAGTTTCGCTGTTGTTCCGCTTGTAATGTTTACCAATGACAAAGCAAAAATGGGCGAATTTGTAAATAAACCTTTGATGAAAATCTGCATCTGGATTATTTCATTTGTTATTATTATTTTAAATCTTTATTTATTATATCAAACTTTTTTTGGAGAATAGATTTAAAGGTGAATGGTGAATAGTCAATTTTTCCAGCTTGATTGTAAATTCACAATTGACTATTCACCATTCACTTTTTAGCCTCGATAGTAACGGTTACCCCACAGCAAGAAAGTGAGAGGGTTGGAGGATTTTAGCGTTGGCGTGTGCTGGCGCGAGGAGTATGAGTGGATAGCGAGATTAAGCTCCTGAAAAATATTTAGTCTGAAAAAGGTAACTAATTAAATAGGAAAAATTGACAATTTACAACTCCCAATTCACTCCTAATCCTGCCTTAATGTCCTGATTTTTTCTTTGGCAGTATCTTTGCCAAACAATTCATTAAAATAGTTATTGAAAATGGAAAATCAGGATATCAACGAAGAAAACATCAATACACAACAAGATACAAATACTCAGAACGAAACAGTTGCTGAAGAAAATGTGACAAATACTCCTAGTCCGGAAGAACTTTTGGCAGAAGAGAAAAACCGTTACATCCGTCTTTACGCTGAGTTCGAAAATTATAAAAAAAGAACTTCTAAAGAGAAAATGGAATTTTTCCAATATGCAAATCAAGACATGATGGTATCTATGCTTGGTGTGCTGGATGATTTTGAAAGAGCTTTAAAAGAGATCGCTAAAAACGGAAACGAAGCAGACCTTCAAGGCGTTGAGCTTATTTATCAGAAACTTAAAAATAAACTTACTGAAAAAGGTTTGAAAGTAATGGAAGTAAGAGCCGGAGATACTTTTAATGTAGATCTTCACGAGGCTATTACTCAAATCCCTTCACCTTCTGAAGACTTGAAAGGTAAAATTGTAGACGTTATCGAAACCGGATACATGTTAGGCGAAAAAGTAATTCGTTTTGCAAAAGTAGTAACAGGAAACTAAATTCATCAATGATAAATGATGAGAGATAATTGATAGGCTATAAGCCAGAAGCAATAGGCATCAATTATCATTTATCGATAATCAATTATAAAAAGACATGTCAAAAAGAGATTATTACGAGGTTCTTGAACTTAGCAAATCTGCATCAGCCGAAGAAATAAAGAAAGCGTACCGTAAAATGGCGATCAAATTTCACCCAGATAAAAATCCGGGAGATAAAGAAGCCGAAGAAAAATTCAAAGAAGCAGCAGAAGCTTATGAAATATTAAGCGACGACAATAAACGTGCAAGATACGACCAGTATGGTCATGCAGGAGTTGGCGGAAACGGTGGCTTTGGCGGCGGAGGCGGTTTCGGAGGCGGAATGAATATGGAGGATATTTTCAGTCAGTTTGGAGATATTTTCGGTGGTCATTTCGGCGGTGGCGGTGGCTTTGGCGGAGGACAACAGCAAGTGAAAGGTTCTAATTTAAGAATCAGAATCAAGCTGAACCTTGAAGAGATGGTAAACGGAACCCAAAAAACTCTTAAAGTAAAAAAAATGAAGACAGCACCTGGTGCTACTTCAAAAACGTGTCCTACATGTAACGGTTCTGGTGTTCAACTGAAAGTAATGAACACAATGTTCGGACAAATGCAGACACAGACCACTTGTGGAACTTGTCAGGGAATCGGGAAAGTTGCCGATAAAATTCCTGCAGGTGCCAATGCACAAGGTTTAATAAAAGATGAAGAAGAAATCACTATCAACATTCCTGCAGGAGCTAGAGACGGAATCCAGCTTAATGTAAGAGGAAAAGGTAATGACGCTCCATTTGGAGGTATTCCCGGAGATCTATTGGTGATTGTAGAGGAAGAAGTAGATCAAGTAATTAAAAGAGAAGGTGATAATCTTCACCAAGAATTATATATTTCGTTTGCTGAAGCTTCATTGGGAACTAAGAGAGAAATCCCTACTGTTGGTGGAAAAGTGAAGATCACGATCGAACCTGGCACACAATCCGGAAAGATCCTAAGACTGGCAGGAAAAGGCTTACCAAGCATCGACAGCTATGGAAAAGGAGATATGTTTATCCACATCAATGTATGGACTCCACAAAAACTGACGAAAGAACAGAAAGACTTCTTCGAAAAGCAGATGTCTAGCGGAGAAATGATTGCAGAACCTTCCGGAAAAGAAAAAACTTTCTTTGATAAAGTGAAAGATTTATTCAACTAAAAATATTTAAAAGAGACTTATTGCAAGTCTCTTTTTTTTATTAATTTGCAAAAAAAATATTAACACATGAAACCACGCATTTTTGTAAGTTCAACATATTATGATCTTAAACACGTTAGGGAAAGACTTGAACATTTCATTGATAATTATGGATTTGAATCCGTTCTTTTTGAAAGCGATAAAGTAACTTATGAATTTGATAAACCTATTGATTCTTCAGCATATAATGAAGTATCTCTATGTCATATTATGATATTAATTGTAGGTGGTAGATATGGCTCAACAGCAACTAATGGAAATACAACTGAAGATATAAAAAAATATGAACAGGAATATATTTCTGTTACACGAAAAGAATTCGAAACTGCATTAGAAAAAAATATTCCGTTGTTTATATTTATAGAAAAAAATGTCTTTTCTGAATATAGGACCTTTAAAGAAAATCAAGATTTTTTAGAAAATTTAAATTATTATGAAAATATTGAGAATAAATCTAAACCTAATTTTAAATTTGCACATGTAGATTCTGTTAATATTTTTAGGTTTATTGATTTACTTATAACTAAACCTGTTAAAACTTTTGAAAAAATTGAACAAATTGAAAATTATTTACAAAATCAATTTGCAGGTTTATTTTATTTATATTTAGACAGTTTACAAAAGCAAAAAGAGGTTTCTAAAGTTTTAAATAGTGTAGAAGAGCTTAATAATATTACATTAAGAATGAGCACAATGTTAAATAGTGTTGGCGAGAAAATTTTAGGAAAAGATAACAATGAATATGAAAAAGTTATAAATCAGCAGTTTCTAATTATAAGTGATTTTTTTTGCGATCAAATCTTTGATTTTTTTCATCAAAAAACTGTAGCACTTACAGAAAATCGTTTTGATATTAATGATGAGCAGCAAAATGCAATCACTTCTTTTATTTTTGATGAAATTTTAAATAATGATATAACAATTCCCCAATTTAAATCAAAAGCACAAAGGGGAGTTTTTGTAAAAGAATATAATATAGAAAAAATAAACCAATTTAATAAGCTTTTAGAAGAAAATAAAATTCCTTTTAAAATTGAATATTTACAACTTACAACTCTTAATAATAAATTTAATACAAAAGTAAAGCCATATATTTTAAATATTGAGTCTGTGAATATGTTCAAGGAAAGGTTATCCAATGAGGTGGAAATTTTATTTGATAACTAAATAAAATTTCACCATATCTTTTCAATTAATTAAAGTTAATATTTGTATGAAGAAAATTTTATCTTTTTTATTACTTTCACAGTTGCTATATTCACAGGAAACACCAAGATATTTATTTGGTGATCTCTACTTTGCAGATCCTTCAATTCATGTTTTTAATAATAAAATCTACATCTACCCTTCTCATGATATTGATACGGAAGTAAAAGATCCTACAAACGGAGGTCATTATAATATGAAGGATTATCATGTCTTGTCGATGGACAATATTCAACAGGAAAAGGCAAAAGATCTTGGAATTATTTTAAAATTAGAAGATATTCCGTGGGCAGAAAAACAACTTTGGGCTCCTGATTGTGTGGAGAAAAATGGTAAATATTATCTTTATTTTCCTGCAAAAGATAAAAATGGGTTATTTAAAATCGGTGTGGCAGTAAGCAACAAACCGGAAGGATCTTTTAAAGCAGAAAAAAATCCAATCAAAGGAAGCTACAGCATTGATCCTGCAGTTTTAAAAGACAAGGGTAATTACTACATTTATTTCGGAGGTCTGAAAGGCGGACAATTGGAAAAATACAGGAATAATAAAGCTTTAAAAAATTCCATTGAACCTAAAAAAGAGGAAAATGCTTTATCTCCAAAAATAGCTTTATTAAACAAAAACATGACCGAGTTTGCGGAAGAACCAAGAGACATCCAAATTCTTGATAAAGATGGAAACCCATTGAAAGCAGGTGATAACGACCGCCGTTTTTTTGAAGGAGCTTGGATTCATCAATACAACAACAAATTCTATCTTTCCTACTCTACCGGAGATACTCACAAGCTCGTTTATGCAATCGGTAGCACACCTTATGGACCGTTTATCTTTCAGGAGGAAATACTGACTCCCGTTGTTGGCTGGACGACTCATCACAGCATTGTTCAGATCGATAATAAATGGTATTTATTTTATCACGACAGCAAACCTTCTGGCGGAAAAAATCATTTAAGAAGTCTAAAAGTAAGAGAACTTGTTTATGATGAAAACGGTCTGATCAAAACAATGAATGGACAGGGTTAAAGTAAATATTTTACCTTTCTATTCACAAAAACCAAGAGCAAACTCACAACTAAAAGAACCGCAATAAAAATTACAAATTCAAATGATGGAAGATTCAGATCAAAGATCCAGTTCATAATTAATGGATGTACCAAGTAAATTGCAGTCGATAAACTTGCTAAAATTTTAGAATCCGTTTTAAAAGGTAAATTTTTACAGTATAAAAATACCAGCGGACAAGCCATTAATAAAGAAATCAATAAATCAATGCTTTCTTTTTGGTTTAAATGAATGACTTTATAATTTAAAAAAGATTCAAAAATAACAAGAGCGATCGACGCTAAAACTAGCAATAATGAAGGTTTTTGTTTGACATCGATATTCAGTTTTTTAATCAAAAAACCTATTCCCAAAAAAGGAAAACAGACAAATAAAAAGTTCCTATAAAACGGATATAAATTCAATGTTGAATCCAGTTCACCTGTAAAATAATGCAGATTTCCCAAAAGCTGAATGGTATAACCGATGCCGAATAAAACAATAATGGTTGCAACCAACGTAGAAGTCGATTTTTTCTTTAAAGCAAACAAAAGAATTCCAGCAAATAAAGTCCCAATCAGATACCATAAATGGTGATAACCAAAAACAATATTAGTGAAACCCATCCCCTCTTTCCACAACAGAATGTAGATTATCGACCAAATTGAATAGAGCAAAAATGTTCTTATTGTCCATTTTTTCAACTTATCAAAAGTATCAACAAAGTAAAAATAATATCCCGTGATAATTAGAAAAACAGGCACTCCAATTCTAAAAAGTCCGTTGACGAGAACATAACTTAACGACGGATACTCATCTCTCAAAAGATGCATGTGCAAAAAAACGACAAAAAATGCCAGAATTATTTTTAATACATCAATTGATAAGCTTCTCATAAAATTATTTCCTAACCGCTGAAACCACTTTTTTCCCTAAAGTGAAAAGTGCCACAGCTCCCAATCCGCCAACGATCCCAAAAGTAAGTTCTTTCAAGACATCCGGCCATGTTGGAAGTAAATGATGAAGAAATTCTACTCTGTGTACAAAAATTCCACCAGCTACCATTATCAAAGCAATCGTACCAACTACGCCTAAAATTTTAATAACAATTGGCAAAGCCTTCACCAATAAATGACCTAATGTTCCGAAGAAGCCTTTATCATTACTTTTTTTGATCAATTTAAATCCGGCATCATCCATTCTTACGATTAAAGCTACAATTCCGTAAACTCCTACAGTCGCAATAAATGCAACCAGACTCGTTACTAAAATCTGCGTAATGAAAGGATGATTTTCTTCCAAAACAGTTCCCAAAGCAATAATTACGATCTCGATAGATAAAATAAAATCTGTTGTAATGGCCGATTTAACTTTAGCTTTTTCTATTTCTTCAGAGCTTTTTCCGTCTTCTTCAATTTCTTCTACCACTTCATGCCCTTTTTTGTCACGGTGAAAAAGAAATTCTATAACCTTTTCAACTCCTTCGAAAGCTAAATATAGTCCTCCTAGAATCAACACATAGTTAATCGCTGGAGCATATAACCAATTGATTAAAAACACGATAGGCAAAATGATCAATTTATTGATAAAAGATCCTTTTGTGATCGCCCATAAAACCGGGATCTCACGTGAAGAAAGGAAGCCGGTAGCTTTTTCTGCATTTACAGCCAGGTCATCTCCTAAGATTCCCGCTGTTTTTTGAGTCGCTATTTTACTTGTAACCGCCACATCATCCATCAAAGCTGCGATATCATCCAAAATTGCAAAAAAACCAGATGCCATATTTTAATGTTTTTTTAATAATTGTTAAAGAGCAAAAATAATTATTTAATTCGACTTTTTCATGATTATTAAAGGTTTTAAGAGACAACTTATTGAAACTTTTATTTGAAGCTTTTTCCCGCTTTTCATTACAATCTTTTTTTTTCAAAAAAGGATTTTCATTGCAATCGGGGCTAGGGTTACAGCCGTCAATTTAAAAATTAGCCGAAACAACATCAACAATTAAAACAACATGTAGATTTAACAAACAAGAAATAATTTCATCAAAAAGGAGACTTTAAAGTACTATTATGAAGATTCTCATTCTATTTTTTTCAATTCTTATTTCAAATTTCGCATCAGCCCAAACAAAATATATTTTAGCATTATCAAAAGCGGACAAAAAAATGGTTGTTTTAAATTACAACACGCTTGAAATTATTGCGAAAATCCCTGTAGGAGAAGATCCGCATGAAGTGGTAACCTCTGATGATGGTTCGGTTGCATATATTGCCAATACAGTTAACGGAACTGCACACGAAATCAATGTTATAGATTTGAAAACTTTTAAACCAATTAAAAATATTGACACCAGACCTTTGTATGGCTCTCATGGATTGGCTTATGTAAAAGATAAACTCTGGTTCACCGCCCAAGGCTCCAAAGCCGTTGGAAGATATGATGTAAAAGAAGACAAACTTGAATGGTCAATGGGAACCGGACAAAATATCACTCATCTTTTATATGTAACTCCGGATGCCGAACATTTTTATACAACCAATGTAGAATCGGGAACAGTAAGTATTTTCGATCATGTTTTGTTGCAACCTACTATGCCACCAACCGGAGTTTTACCTCCTAATGCAAAACCGAGATGGGACTGGATTCAAACTTTAGTGAATGTTGGAAAAGGTGCAGAAGGTTTTGATGTTTCTCTCGATGGAAAAGAATTGTGGACCGCAAGACCTGACGGACATATTGTAATTGTTAACCTCGAAAAAAGAGAAGTTAAGGCTGATATTGATGCAAAAGTATTGGGACTTCATCGGTTAAAATTTACTCCAGATGGTAAATATGTTTGTATTGTGAGTGTAAAAACCGGTGAATTGTTATTTTATGACAGCAAAACTCGAAAAGAAGTTAAAAGAATAAATGCAGGACAAGGCGCTGCCATGTTGATGGATAAAGAAAAAAACAGACTTTTTATGTCTTGTACTCCCAACAATTCTGTCTCTGTAATTGATCTCAATACCATGGAAGTTATAAAAAAATTAGATATTGGCGGAAGACCAGACGGTTTGACGGTTGCTGAATTAAAATAATTAGTTTAAAAACAGAAAAAACTTAGCTCATTAAATTAATGGAATAAAAAAGCAAAGAAACACGGAGTTCCTTTGCTTAAAATCTATATAGTTAGCTATTTTTATATCCTTTTTTAATATTAAAAATCCTTCATAGTAACATACCATATTGCACCAAAAATATTTGAAGCTCCTATCATAACTCTCTTACCTGCTGGTATTACGCTGATCGAAGTAGTTCCAGTTACAAATAATGGAGCACCACATACTCTCACACTTTTAGTATCGTTAGCTGCAACTATATTAATTGTTCTTCTTTGCTGAGTAGTAGGATCCGGTAACTGAACATCACATCCTGATGTTCTTGGATGCGTAACCCAAATTGTATAGTTAGGAGCATTAGTTTGATCTAAAACATAGGTTCCATTAGCTTCACTATTGACATTGATAACATGATGTGATACATTAGCAATATTAACAGTTCCATCTGCATCAATTGGCGAATTAGTCCATTTAGGAGCTGCACCCGCTCCGCTTGATGTAAGAAGCTGTCCGGCAGTTCCCGGACTACCTCCCGTTGTGGCATTACCACCTACGTTAAGTTCACTAGTAAGTTGCATAGTACCATTAACATGTAATGTCTCTTGGGGAGTTGATGTATTAATACCTATTCTTCCAGCAGAAGTAATTCTCATACGTTCTAAATAAGAAGATCCTAAAGAGTTTCCAAAGAAGAAATCTTCACCAGTTGCAGTACGTAAACTTCCTATTCCCCAGTTTGCACCCCCACCTGTAGGTCCTGTATTGGAAAATCCTAAAAGAGCAAAATTACCAGTTGCCACCGGAGATGTATTTCTTATTGCCATAATAGATTGCTGATTAGTACCTGCAGGAGCATCGAAAAGTGAAAATCTATTGGCAACAGCTGCTGTACTTACTACATGAAACTTATTCTCAGGCGTTGCAGTACCAATTCCCACTCTATTGTTTGCTGCATCTACAGACAGTGTAGTTCCGTCAACAGAAAAAGCGTTAGCTGCAGTTCCGGTAAAAGCTAAAGTATTCGCTCCCTGAGTTACAATTCTATTTCCTGTAAGCGTACCATCCGAATTATAAATATTTACACTAGCTGGTGCTGCTTCAGGTGTTTGCCAAGTAGGAGCTGCTCCTGCACCTGCTGAAGTAAGGATTTGCCCTGCTGTACCAGCACTTCCTGCGGTAGTTGCATTTCCTCCAACATTCAATTCACTTGTAATTTGCAAATCTCCATTAACATGAAGTTTCTTTTGAGGTGTTGCAGTTCCGATACCTGTATTTCCTGTATTTGGTCTTATTGTAAAGAATTTATTATAAGCTCCTCCACTACTGAACAATATATTAAAGTTACTATCAATATTTGTAGTACTATTCTGAATACTTCCCATACCCCAAGTTGCTCCACCGCCGTTATAAGAATTAAAGCCCATCAAAGCGGTATTATTAATAGCTACCGGTGAGGTATTGATAATACGGAACTGAGTTGCTTCGGATGTACCAATTGCCTGAGCTACATCTAGCTTAACTCCAGGTGAAGAAGTACCAATCCCTACATTTCCAGCACTTTGCGTCTGCATGACAACATTACCCGTATTCTTTGCATTAAGAGAAAGGTCTGCATTAGTGTTAGTTCCTATAGACTGAATACCATTCCAACCAATTCCAACTCCTTGAGTAAGGTTATTAGCTAAAATTGAAGCAATCCCTTGAAATTGATTAGTATTTGTAGCATCTACCACAGTTAACTTATTTGTAGGATTTGTATTTCCTATTCCAACTCTGTGATTAGCAGCATCTACCGATAGTGTAGTTCCGTCTACAGAAAATGCGTTGGCAGCAGTTCCGTTAAATGCCAAGGTATGTGCGCCTTGAGTTACAATTCTGTTTCCTGTAAGAGATCCATCTGAGTTATAAATGTTTACAGAAGCAGAACTAGAATTGCTTGGGTTATCTAATTTCACCCAGACAGAACCATTAAAAAAGTAGTACCCTACAGCATCTACATTCACAGTTGTTCCGGTTTGGGTACCAGTACTTACACTGTTAATAAATACCATCGTGGAAGTCGGAGTTCCTGTCATGCTTTGAGCTCTTTGCCTATCTACACGGGGAACCAAAAGACCATCTACATTACTAGAAGTACCTGTAGAATTTGTTGCCGTGACATCTAAAGTAGATTTAGGATCAGAAGTTTTAATTCCTACTTGCGCGTAGGAGAGCGTCCCTAATAGTAATAGGGAGCCTAAGTAAGCTTTTTTCATCTTTCGTTTATGTGTTTGTATTTTACATGGCAAATATATAAAAAAAAAATGATTTTTCAATATAAAAATTACGAAATCATTAGTATTTTTCAATTATATTAAATTATACGCAATAAAACTTATTAATATTAATTTTTTACATAAATACTGCAATAAACAAATATTTTATATTAGTCTCCAAGTATTGTATTGGGAAAATAATTTTAACCAACAGTTATGAATGCTAAAAATCATTTATTTTAGCTTTTTCTTTATCTAATATTTTATGTAAATTTAATCTATGAAAAAGCTTGTTCTCAGATATCATTTTTTTGTTTTAGGGTGTATCAGCTTTTTATTAAATTCTTGTAATACAAAATTCAGAGTCTGGGTGGGAACCAATAATCAACAGAAAATATATAATCTAAAATACGGAGAACATAAAAGACAGAAAATGGATGTTTTCTTACCAACTGAGTATTCTGTTGATTCTCCTGTCGTTCTTATTGTACATGGCGGTGCGTGGACGTTAGGAAAAAAAGAGCATATGATTCAGGTTCAGAAAATGCTTTTTGAAAATAATATTCCGAGCATTAATATGAATTACAGACTGGTTTCAAAATCTAAAAAAATTACATACCGAGAACAGTTGGAAGATATAAGCTTTGCAATTACTAAATTTAATTCTTTAGCTGAAAAAGCCGAGCTACAACCCAACAATTATATTCTTCTCGGAGAAAGTGCGGGTGCTCATTTAGCATTGCTTTATGGTTATCAACATCCCGATGAGATAAAAAAAATCATTTCCCTGAGCGGGCCAACGGATTTTTATTCTAAAGGTTATTTAAATTCATTTTACTCAAAATATACCTCTCCGACTTTTCAAAAAGTGGTGGGAATAAAATTTGACCGAAAAAATCTGTCTGAAGAATTTCAAAAAGCAAGTCCAATTGCGAATGTTTCTAATGTTCCTACCCTTCTATTTCAGGGAAATACGGATTTCTTGGTTAATCAACATCAGGGATTATCATTGGATTCTGTTCTTACTGAGAAAAATATTCCTCATAAATTGATCTTTATGAAAAAAACAGGTCACGTTCCACGATTTTTCAATAAAAAGAAAAGAGACAGCATCATCTATCCCAATATTCTTGAATGGATAAAAAAATAACCCACTTCAAAAGCGGGTTATTAATTATTTTATAATGTTTTTATTTATTCAGGATCTTGATCTTGATTTTCATATTTAGAATGATCTTCTTTTTTACCGAATAAGAATTTAACAATTACCGGAAGTGTTGTTACTAAAACGATAATAATGATTATATATTCCAGTTTTTCCTTTAAATTAATTCCAAACTGATCCATGAACAATTTATCAAGATAGTGTCCTGCAAAGATCAATATGAATGACCAAAGAACCGCTCCGATCACATTATCTCTTAAAAACTCTTTTTTATCCATTTTCACAATTCCGGCAACCATCGGTGTAAAAGTTCTTACAACAGGTAAAAATCTAGCCATAATAACAGCCAAAGCTCCATGTTTTTCGAAGAAATCATGCGCCTGATACAGATATTTTTTCTTAAACAACATCGTATCTTTCTTTTTGTATAAAGCAGGTCCTGCTTTTACCCCGAAGTAATATCCCACTTCGTTACCAATAATCGCAGCAAGGGCAACCGCCGAAGCCAAAATAGTAGTATCTAAGAAATCGCTCCCTGTAGAGCCAAAAGTCTCTTTGATGATATCAACAGCGTAAATTCCTGAAACGAACAATAAAGAATCTCCAGGTAGAAAAAATCCTACAAAAAGACCAGTTTCAGCAAAAACAATAAATAAAACAAGCCAAAACCCTCCCATTTTTATATAAAGTTCAGGGTTTAATAAATCTCTCCAGCTATTGAAATCTTCCATATATATTGATAATTAACAAAAATAAGTCTAATAAACTTCAAAAGGAAATTAATTATAAGAATTTAACTAAAAGATGACATGATATTTATAAGTCCATGTCATCGGCTGAGCCTCCCGTTCCGTCTGCCATCAGATATGCTTTCAGGAAAGGCGTAAGATTTCCGTTCATCACAGAATCTACATCTGAGGTTTCGTGAGCTGAGCGTACATCTTTTATCAATTTATAAGGATGCATGACGTAGTTTCGAATCTGGCTACCCCACTCGATTTTCATCTTATTGGCTTCAATTTCGTTACGGGCTTTCAAACGTTCCTCCAATTCCTTTTCATATAATCTTGAACGAAGCAACTGCATCGCTTTTTCTTTATTTTGAAGCTGTGAACGGGATTCTGAGTTTTCAATGATAATTCCTGTCGGTGCGTGACGAAGACGAACAGCGGTTTCAACCTTGTTAACGTTTTGTCCACCTGCTCCGGAAGATCTCATCGTTTCAAATGAAATATCGGCAGGATTAATATTAATCTCAATCGTATCATCCACCAAAGGATAAACATACACCGAAACGAAACTTGTATGACGTTTTGCATTACTGTCAAATGGCGAAATTCTTACCAATCTGTGAACTCCATTTTCTCCTTTTAGATATCCGAAAGCGTATTCACCTTCAATTTCTAAAGTAACGGTTTTTACTCCCGCAACATCACCTTCTTGGTAATTCAATTCTTTGATTTTGTAGCCTTGCTTTTCCGCCCACATTGTGTACATTCTCATCAACATGGCCGCCCAGTCGCAACTTTCTGTACCTCCCGCTCCGGCTGTAATCTGTAACACGGCAGAAAGTTCATCACCTTCGTTAGAAAGCATGTTTTTAAATTCAAGATCTTCGATTTTCTCTACTAATTTTGGGAAGGTTTCGTCCAATTCTTTTTCAGAATCGGGATCTTCTTTGGCAAATTCAACCAAAACCTGTAAATCTTCAAACTGAGTGCTGATTTCGTCATAACCTTCCACCCATTTCTTCTTAGAACGAAGTTGTTTCAGGAAAGTTTCAGCTGTTTTAGGGTTATCCCAAAATTCAGGTGCAGCCGTTTTTTCATCGTCATTGGAAATTTCTATCTTCTTTTTTTCTATGTGAAGATATTTATATAGGTCTTCAATTCTGGATTGAACTTCTTTTATCTGGTCGTTGTTGATCACGAAATTATTCTTTTTTGCAAAAATACGGATATTTGTTGTATTCCCACAGATTTCACGAATTTGCACAAATTCTTATGTAAAGAATGTTTATAATTAATCACAAACTATTTCGCTTCAAATATTTTTTTCAAGTCTTTTTTTGATTTCTTACTCTCAATTTTAAAACCTAACATTGTTAACGCATAAACAAATATTAACATAAATATAGGAAGAATTAGATCTGAAGATATTTTTTCGTTCGCTAGCAATATAGTTATTAAAAAAAATAATACGAACGAACACCAAAATATTAAGAAAATAATTACAAGCCAGTTCAGTTTCATTTTTACTTCAATTTGTGTTTCATTGTTATTTTCTTGAATTGATCCACTTATTTGAGGTAAGAAAGAATTTCTATTCTTTATAATTCTATTAATTTCAAAATTATCACCATCCATAAAACCCTCATATTCTTTTGTTGATCCATTATTGAAAATAAAACCTTTTCGCTTCGTATCAATAAAATCAGAAAGCCTTGTTGCTACATCTTTTTTTGATAAATCAGTTCTATAAATTATATGTTCAAAAGGCAAATATTTCATCTATGTGTAATTTTTTAAATGATAAATAACAATTGATATCGAAAAATAACTTTCTGTATTTTATATCTAAATTAAATCATTTCAGCAACAATTTCCCCAATCTTCGGAGCCAAAGCAACGCCCATTCCTGACAATCTTACCGCGCAAAACTGTCTGTCAGAGAGCTGTTTTACAATCGGAGTTTTTTCAGAGCCCATTGCCATAATTCCTGACCATCGCAGGGAAATTTTAAAATGATGATTCGGAAGGATAACTTCTTTGAGGAAATTTTCTAAATGATCTTGCAAAAATTCTGTCGTTTCAAAATCCGTTGTTTCCTCGGTTTTAAAATCCTGATTTCTTCCACCGCCTAATAAAATTCGATCTCCTAAATTTCTGAAATAATAAAATCCTTCATCGTAATGAAAAGTTCCTTTTAACTTTAAATTTTCAATAGGTTCGGTTAATAAAATCTGTCCGCGAGCCGGAATAATATTTTCTTTGTCTAAAAATTTTGAACTAAAAGCATTCGTGCAATGAATAATTTGATCTGATTTAATTGATAAGTTTTCAGAAAGCAAAACTTCAATTTCATTAGAATTTTCAATAATATTTTCAACTTCGGTTCCAAAAAGGAATTCAACTTTTAATTCATGACATTTTTCTAAAAGTTTCTGTAACAATTTTCCTGAATGCAAACTTCCTTCACATAGATTTTCAATTAAAAACTCAGATTTTCCCAATCCGAATTCTTTGATTTTTTGCTGTTGTAAAGAATATGTTTTTTCGATTCTAGTTATGGGTTTCAGTTTTTCATTAACCTCATCTATTTTCTGTAAAGGTTGATCGTTATTCAGAATTTCGTAGCCTCCGCTTAATTCAAAATCAATTTCTGAATTTTTAAAATAATGTTGAATTTTTTGAAGTCCGTCAAACCTCATCTTTACCAATTCCAACGTTTTTTCCCAACCCATTTTTTCAGAATCAGCTATGATTTCGGTTAAACTTCCAAAACAGGCAAAACATGCATTTCTTGTTGAAGCTCCCAACGGAACAGAGTTTCTTTCGATAATTAAAACCGATTTTTCAGGATATTTTTCTTTAATCGAAATAGCAGTCCAAAGTCCTGTAAAACCACTTCCGACAATGATAATATCCCGTTTTCTGTAAAATGTTTCAAGCTCCCAGACGCTTTTCATAAGTAATGAGTAATTGGTAATAAGTAATTTTGTGAATGGTTTATTAGTGAATGGTCAATGGTCAATTTGCTTCGCTTGTGAATTTTTTATGCGTGAAAATATTCACTATTGACTTGCAAAGCAAAATTCACAATTGACCTTTTTATCAGCCTTTATTTTTCTCGTCTTCGTTATGCTGAAAGCCAATTTCTCTTCTTGGTTCTTCAACAATTCTATAAGATTCCAGCTCAACTCTTAAAGATTGGATTCTATATTGAAAATCGTCAGAATTATTGATAATTACATCACTTAAAAATCTTGCAATCTGTTCAAGATATTCTTCCGTTAGCTTTCCTTTGGCATCTCTTAAAGCACCATTCAGAAGCGTTTCATCTATCTTAAGATTTTCATTTCTTGTTCTCTGATAAAGATTTTTGATGCGTTTTTTTAAGCTTTGCGTAAAATCGATCAACATTGTATTGCTGAAAACCTTCATTTCGGAGGAAATACCCTGCCAGAAAGGAATTTTATCTGCTTTATTATTTTTAAGAATTTTATAGAGTAAAGAATCTTGTTCAAGACCTCTCGTCATCGCATACAGAATGATTTCCGAACGCTCAGAAGCATTGGGTGGAAAAACGGGAATCATCACATCAAACCTTCCCGGAGCCAGAATTTCTTCATCAATTTCTGAGACTGTATTGGCAGAACCAACCATCAACATGTCTTCTTTTTCGAACTTTCCGATGTAGTGAAGAATAATTTCCTGAGTTTCAAGGTTGCATGAAGCGATGTCGGTTTCGGCTGTTCTCTGCATCATAATTTCATCAAAATCATCCATGAAAAGCAAAACTTTATCTTCTTTCATCATTTCTAAAAGAAAATCATTGAAATTGGTCTTATTTCCATCTACGAAAGAGGTTCCCAAGTAGTGTTTTTTAACTTCTTTGAATTGATAATTAATGATTTCGGCAATTTTATTAGCCCAGAAAATTTTTCCACTTCCCGGAGGACCGTACAAAATCATTCCGGCAGGTTTATTAATTCCCCAATCTTTAATCTGTTGTGGATTTAAAAACGGTTCCAAAACACTTGAAATGTAAAAGAACAGATCCCTGTATCCAATAAAATCCCTGTGTTGAAGACTCGTTTTATGCCCAAAATAATTATAGACAAACTGATAGTTTCCGCCTAATTTATTATCAATTCCGTAGCTTGAAATAGAAGATTTAAAGAAACCATTATCGAAAATATTTGGATTGGATTCCTTTATGGCCTGTTCTACCTTTTGCTTTGATTTATTAATGGTTTCCGCGATTTGCTCTGATGTTTTGTTTTCATCAAGATCTTTTTCATATTCTTTTAAAAAATCTGAATTTTCGCGGGCGAATTTTTCAAAATCTTTCTTCACTTCAAAATTGGTGCTGATGCACACTCCAAGTTCAAGATCAAAATCCTGTATAAATCGTTTTATAGCTTCTGCAGAAATGTGGAGCTCCTTTGCCAAATCAATTAACTTCATAATTACCGATTAATTCTATCAAATTTAGTATTTAAAATGTGAATGAGCAATACCTTGTAGGCAGTAGGTTATAAGCTTTAGGCAGTAAGCTGAAAAATTCACAATTCATAACTTATAATTTAAAATTTTTGTAACAATTTCTAATTTATATAGACTACTACTATGTAAAACAAATTACATGGAAAAAATCTTATCAGTAAAGAATCTCACCAAAAAATTCAAAAGAGTTGTGGTAAACAATATATCTTTTGATGTTGAGAAAGGCAATGTTTATGGTCTTTTAGGACCTAACGGAAGCGGAAAATCAACCACTTTCGGAATGTTGCTGTCAACCATAAATCCTACAAGCGGCGACTGGTTCTGGTTTGGAAAAAAGGGAACAGATTCCGATACTCTGAAAAAAATCGGAGCGATTATCGAGCAACCTAATTTCTATCCTTATCTAAGTGCAGAAACCAACCTGAAAATTGTTGCCGAGATCAAAGGAACGCCCTACGAAAGAATCGATGAAGTCCTGAAAACCGTCAATCTTTATGAAAGAAAAAAAGACACTTTCAAAACGTTCTCATTGGGGATGAAACAACGTCTGGCCATAGCTTCTGCGATTTTAAACAATCCTGAAGTTCTTATTCTCGACGAACCTACAAACGGACTTGATCCTGAGGGAATTATCCAGATCAGAGATATCATCAATAGCATTGCTAAACAGGGAATTACAATCATTATTGCAAGTCACCTTTTAGATGAAATTGAAAAAATATGCAGTCATGTTATTGTTTTAAAAGAAGGAACTGCCATCTATTCCGGAAGAGTGGATGAAATGACCAGTGACAAAGGATATTTTGAATTAAAAGCAGACAATAATACTCAACTTTTAAGCGCACTGGAAGAACTCCAATGGTTCACTTCCGTGAAAATAGACGGAGAAATTATTAAAGCTCAAATTCGTGATGATGCTTCAATTTCGACTTCAGCTTTAAATCAAAAACTGGCAGAAAAAGGTATTTTCTTATCCCATTTAAATAAGAAAAAATTATCTCTTGAAACTCAATTCCTTGAACTTGTAAAAAACACGAATCATGCTTAAACTATTAAAACTCGAATATTATAAAAACCTGAATTACAAGCCATTCAAGATTTTCACCATCCTATATTTTGCAATTTTGATTGCATTGCTTTTTATCGGTCTCGTAGATTTGGATCTTTTTGGGAATCCAATCAACTTAAAACAACAGGGAATATATAATTTTCCTGAAATCTGGAATTTCACGACATGGATTGTCGGTCTTTTGAAGATTTTCTTAGGATTAATCATTGTTTTCTCGATTTGTCAGGAATTCAGCAACCGAATGTTTAAACAAAATACCATTGACGGGCTGAGCAGAAAAGAATTTATTAGCTCAAAATTATTGACGCTAACGATCTTCACTATAATTTCTACCCTTATTGTATTCGTTATCACGTTGTTTTTGGGACAGAAATATTCTATTGTAACAGATTCAGAAAGTATGTTTAAGGAAATATTTTACATCGGAAATTACTTTTTAAAACTGTTCACATTTTTCTGTTTCTTAATGTTTCTTTCTATTCTACTGAGAAAATCGATGTTTGTATTTTTGACATTCTTTATACTTTGGATCGTTGAAGGAATTCTTCAGGCAATAGAAAAAAACATCGTTTTAACCGGATTGAGCGGAACAGCATTGGAAACAAAATTCCAGAGTCATTTCTTTTTCACTAAAGTTTTGCCGTTGGAAAGCATGTCCAGCCTGATCCCGAATCCAATGTTAAGACTTAATGCTGCAAAAATGCTAGGCTTAAAATACGAATTTACTTACCCAACAGAAAGCCTCGTTGCCTGTATTATTTGGAGTGGAATTTTCATTATCGGATCTTATTGGATCTTGAAAAAAAGAGATTGGTAAGCCAATTCAAGCTTTTACATTATAAAAAATTAAAGTGGTTCATATTTTGAATCACTTTTTTGTTTAATTTTAATTTTCTTTGAATCTAATGATGAAAAACTTATCCTTCTTTTTTATAGCAACATTTTCAATATTATCATTAATTGTAATTACTTCATGTAATCAAAAAGTGGAAAATTTTGTTGAAAAAACAGCTTCAATTATAAAACCAAAGTCTGTTGCAAAACCTACTTTTGACCTTAATAAAACCGATAAAAAAGGACAAGAAGCTCTTAAATTTTGTAAGAAAAATAAGTTTAATACAGAGTTTTGTATTTTGATTGACATGAGTTTACATTCAGGAATCAATAGGTTTTTTATTTATGATTTTAAACAAAAGAAAATTACTCAGAAATATTTGGTTGGTCACGGATGCGGAAATAATATCTGGAGTTGGGACCAATCAAAAGATAGCCCAGATTTCAGCAATGAAGATGGAAGCCACCTTTCAGCTTTAGGAAAATATAAAATCGGAGAAAGAGGAAGAAGTGAATGGGGAATTAATGTAAAATATTTAATGCACGGTTTGGAAAAAACAAACAATAATGCCTTAAAAAGAACAATTGTTTTTCACTCATGGGATAAAATGAGCAATGATGAAGTTTTTCCAAAAGGATCGCCTGAAGGCTGGGGTTGTCCGACAGTTTCTAACGATGCGTTAAAAAAGATCGATCCTATATTGCAGAATTCTTCCAAGCCCGTTTTGATGTGGATTTATAATTAAAAATATGAGGAATCGTAAGAAAATATATTATTTTCCGGGATTGATAAGTGCTTTGTTGATTCCAATTTTATTTTGGTATTATGCAGGTCAAAGAGTTCATCCACCTTATACCATACTTGATCTTGGGATTCCTGCAAAATATAAATATAATGACAGTATTGATAACACGTTTGAGCATGTACGAAACTGGAATTATAAAAAGATTATTGTAAAACCTAATACAGTGCTACAAAACCAGCATTATTATATTTCTGAACTTAAAAAGCTTCAGCAGAGAAATCAAAAAGAAACAGGAATTGAATTTGTAATTGATGATAAAAATAATTATCAAGATTTAGTGAGTTTGATCAATACCATGCAATTAGCAAAACAAGAAACTTACGGGGTTGATGTAGGAAATACCGGTCATTTTTTTGTGGTTCATTTTTATAAAGATCAAAATAAAAATTATGCTATTTGCGGTGGCGTAGTTGGTGGAGAAACAGATTATAAACAAAAAGAAGGTCTTAATTTCACAGATATTAAAAGACTTCCTAAGCAATCTTATTACATTATCTTCGGATTCTTATTATTTCTAAACATTTCCATGTTGAGCATTAAAGAAAGATTTCAATTAAATTTAAAATAAAAAAAGGTTGCCTTTCGACAACCTTCCTTTCACATTACTTTTTATCTAACAGGGAAAGATAATCTCCGTACCCTTTTTTCTCCATTTCTGCTTTTGGAACAAACTTCAGAGAAGCACTGTTGATGCAGTAACGAAGTCCGCCTTTGTCCGCTGGCCCGTCATTGAAAACGTGTCCCAGATGAGCATCCCCGGTTTTGCTTCTTACTTCAACTCTTGTCATTCCTGCAGATCTGTCTAATTTTTCATCAACCAGTTTTTTAGTAATTGGTTTTGAAAAACTTGGCCATCCACAACCAGATTCAAATTTATCTGTTGAAATAAATAACGGTTCGCCAGTTGTAATATCTACATAAATACCTTCACGGGTTTCATCCCAATATTCATTTTTGAAAGGCATTTCAGTACCATTTTCCTGAGTCACTTTATATTGTTCAGCCGTTAATTTTTCCTTTAAAACCTTTTTATCCTCTTTTTGATATTTTACTGTTGCATCTTTCTTTGGAAGAGGGTTTGCATTTTTTGCCATTTCAAAAAGTCCTGGTTCGATGTGGCAATATCCTCCCGGATTTTTATCCAAGTAATCTTGGTGATAATCTTCTGCTTTATAGAAGTTTTTAAGAGCAATCGTTTCTACAACCAAAGGCTTGCTGTAATTTTTAGCTAATTTTTGAACTTCTTCTTTTACAATAGCCTCAGTATCTTTATCAGTAGAATAAATTCCTGTTCTGTACTGATCTCCTCTGTCATTTCCCTGTTTGTTTAAACTTGTAGGGTCAATTGTTTTGAAATAAAGATCAATTAATAGTTTTAAATCAACTTGTTCAGGATCATATTTCACTTTTACGGTTTCAGCGAAACCTGTTGTATGGCTTACCACTTCTTCATAAGTAGGATTCTGAGTTTTTCCGTTGGCATAACCAACTTCTGTTCCTACAACTCCACGAACCTGTTGAAAAAAATGTTCTGTTCCCCAAAAACATCCACCTGCAAAATAAACTTCTTTTAAATTTTTGTCGTTCATAACTGTCTCATTATCTTTTTTAGTTTCTATCGGTTTCTTTTTTAAAGAATCTCCGCAACTTGTCGCAAATACTGCGATGCCCAGCACCATTCCGAGCAATATTAATATGTTTTTCATTTTTATTTTTTTATTATTATTCATTTTTTATCATTTTGAAGTATCATTAATCCAAATCCTAAAAACAGTAGATCTTTTAATATAAAAAAGTCTGTTACGGGTATTCCGTCCACTACTTTCCAAATTCCGGGAGTTGTAAATAAATAACTCAGCGTTGTAAGAAAAGTCACGATCATTCCTATCGCAGCATACCTTCGTAAGTATGCAAATTTCGCACTAAATATGAGTAGTAAGGCAATGATAATTTCTATCGCTCCGATAGCATTTGACACTGCCTGAACGCTCATGATATCATATACGTAAAAAGTAAGGAAGTGGTTTTCTACAAGGCTTTTTATTCCGGCAGCTTCGGTGGGTGTAAATTTGAAAATTCCGATCCAAAGCAAAATAAGAGCTGTTCCGAAAAGCGAAATATAATAACCCGTTTTGTACGTTGGTAGTTCTTTGTTGATTGATGTTGTTCCGTTCATTTTTTAAGATTTTGAATTAATACTTTGTTATTTTCAAAAGTATAGTCGGAACAATTTCAAAATCCTGACAAAATTTTATTTAAATATCTAAATTTTTAGCAACCCTATCTTTAAATGATTGAATTTCAGAATCATTAATTTCAATTTTTTCTTCTCGAGAAAGTTTTCTTTTTAAAATATCATCTAAAATTTCCAACTTTTCTTTATAAGCCCGGCACCATTTACAGATCTTTAGGTGCATGGAAAGTTTCCAATCCTCTTTTGAAGAAATGGAATTGGCGTTTCTTTTTTCCATCAGCAAAGTCGCTTCACTGCATGGTAAAAATAAAATATGAATAAATTTTTTCAACATATTTTTACTCGTTACGATTTTGCAAACCAGTTAAAATCCAGACATTCTCTAAGCTGCATTCTACTCCTTTGCAAGATCTTCCAAAGATTAGTCGTAGAAATATTCAATTCCTGACTCACTTCGGGTGCTTTTTTTTCTTGAAGATAATACATTTTCATGGGAATTTTCCATCGGGATGGCAAATCTTCCAGACAATCTTCCAATGTTTTATTAAAATCATCATTATCCAGAAGTTCAGATTCTTTATTGGAAGCGTCCCAATCGTTCAGTACATCGTTATTTTTCCATGATCCTGTTTCATCAAAAAAATGATCAAGTCTTATTTCCGGTTCTGATTTATATTTTTTTCTATAAAAATCAGCAACCTTATTATTGAGAATTGTATTCAGCCAAGTTAAAGGTTTGCTTTTCCCTTCAAAAGAATCATACGACGAAAAAGCAGCAATAAAAACCTCCTGAACAATATCTTCCGCCTCTATCCTATCTGAAAGTACATAAACCGCTCTTTTCAGCAAAGGTTCGGAGTATTGTTCTATCCAACTTTTCAGTGTTTCGTTTTTCGTCATTTTCTATTTAATATTAACCACGGATTACACAAATTTACACAGATGTTTGAGTGTAAAATCTGCAAGAGTTTTTATTTAATATTAAAACGAATATAGAAAGTTAAATTCTAAAGTGCAAAAATTTCATTAAATCATTTGGTCATTGCGAGGAGCGAATCTCAAAGAGACAAGTGAACTTATCATCTTTTGACGTTGAGATCCTTTCAGGATGACAAAGTTGATGGATAATTAGTACTTCTAATTTTGAAAATAATGGCTACAACCCTAGCCCCGATTGAGTGAAAATCCTTTTTTGAAAAAAAAAGATTGCAACGGAAAGCGGGAAATAGCTCCTAAAAAGAAAGGAAGTTAGAAGCGGGGTGATGGAAGTTTACATGATTGAAATAATAGATTTCTCCTTTGTCGAAATGACAATATTCAAACTATAAGTCTACAAATAGCTTAAAACGTAAAACTATATTTTTACATTACTTTAAAAACATTAAATTTGCATTTATCGAAAATTTGTAAAAAGCAAAGCAATATATATCATTATGACATCACAAGAGATACGTCAAAAATTTTTAGATTATTTTAAAAGTAAAGAACACCTTATCGTTCCTTCGGCTCCAATTGTGCTGAAAGACGACCCTACCCTAATGTTTTCCAACTCTGGAATGACGCAGTTCAAGGATTTTTTCTTAGGCTACAAAACGCCTACCGCCCCAAGAATTGCCGATACACAGAAATGTTTGAGAGTCTCAGGGAAACATAATGACTTGGATGATGTAGGTAGAGATACTTACCACCACACCATGTTCGAGATGTTAGGAAACTGGTCTTTTGGTGATTATTTCAAAAAAGATGCTATTGCTTTTGCCTGGGAATTGCTGACTGAAGTGTACAGAATTCCAAAAGAAAACTTATATGTAACCATTTTTGAAGGAGACGCTTCTGAAAATCTTGAAAGAGATCAGGATGCTTACGATTACTGGAAAGCGGTAGTTTCTGAAGACAGAATTATCAACGGAAACAAAAAAGATAACTTCTGGGAAATGGGAGCAAGCGGACCTTGTGGACCTTGTTCTGAAATCCATGTGGACTTGAGAACTCCGGAAGAAAAAGCTAAAGTTTCAGGGCTTGAATTAGTGAACAACGATCATCCTCAAGTTGTAGAAGTTTGGAATCTTGTATTCATGGAATTCAACAGAAAAGCAGATGGTTCTCTGGAAAAACTTCCTGCACAACATGTTGATACAGGAATGGGCTTCGAACGTCTTTGTATGGCGCTTCAGGGAAAATCTTCCAATTATGATACTGATGTTTTCACACCTTTAATTGCTAAAGTTGAAGAACTTTCAGGTAAAAAATATACTGGAATTTTAGAAGACGAAAAAGATATTGCGATCCGTGTTGTGGTAGATCACATCAGAGCGGTTTCATTTGCAATTGCTGACGGACAATTGCCTTCAAACGGAGGTGCCGGATATGTCATCAGAAGGATTCTAAGAAGAGGAATTTCTTATTCTTACAGATTCTTAGATATGAAAGAACCTTTCCTTTACAAATTAGTTGCTGTTCTTAAAGATCAAATGGGATCAGTTTTCCCTGAATTAGAAAAACAAGGGAAATTAGTTACTGATGTTATTAAAAGTGAAGAAGAATCATTCCTAAAAACAATTGATACAGGAATTTTAAAGCTTGAACAGTCAATTGCTTTTATAAAGGCAGCACAACCAATAAAAGAAAATGAGCTTTTAAAAGTTGTTTCTGGAGATTTAGCTTTTGAATTATTTGACAGTAATGGATTTCCTTTAGATTTAACTGAAATAATTGCAAGAGAGCATGGATTTACAGTTGATGTTAAAAGGTTTGACGAATTAATGGAACAGCAGAGAAAACGTTCCCAAGACGATTCTGCTCAAAAAGTATACGATTGGGTAACATTAGAAGAAGGAGAAGAAAACTTCGTTGGTTACGACCAAATTGAAGCTGAAACACATATTACAAGATACAGAAAAGTAGAAAATAAAGACGGCGAATTTTATCAGGTTGTGTTAAGCAACTCTCCTTTCTACCCAGAAGGTGGTGGACAGGTTGGTGATAAAGGTGTCCTTGAAAACGCAACGGAAAGTTTTGAAGTATTAGAAACTAAAAAGGAAAATGGGTTAATTATTTCTTTAATTAATGGTCTTCCGAAAGATGCAAGTGCTATTTTCTATGCTAAAGCAGATGCGACAGACAGAAAAAACTCTCAAGCTAACCACTCGGTGACTCACCTTTTACATGAGGCGTTGAGAGATGTTTTAGGAACTCACGTTGAGCAAAAAGGTTCTTATGTCGGTCCTGAATATCTTCGTTTTGACTTCTCTCACTTCAATAAAATGACGGAGGAAGAATTGGCTTTGGTTGAAGAAAAAGTGAATGCAAAAATCAAAGAAAGTATTGCTTTACAGGAATTTAGAAATATTCCGATCCAGGAAGCGATTGATAAAGGTGCAATGGCTTTGTTTGGTGAAAAATATGGTGATAGTGTGAGAATGATCCAGTTTGGAAGTTCAAAAGAACTTTGCGGTGGAACTCACGTTAAAAATACGAGCGAAATCGGTCATTTCAAATTGACTTCCGAAAGTTCTGCAGCAGCAGGAATCAGAAGAATTGAAGCGATCTCAGGTGATAAATCTGAGGAATATTTCAAAGGTTTAGAAAAGCAGGTTCTTGAACTTTCTCAATTGTTGAAATCTAAAGATGTTGTAAGATCTATCGAGAAATTAATCGAAGAAAATGCTTCGTTGAAATCTGAAGTAGAAGCTTTCAAAAAAGAAAAAGCAAAAGGGGAAATCGGTGACTGGAAAGGTGCTTATGAGCAAAAAGGAGATAAATTACTTTTAGTGAAAAGAACTTCATTGGATGCCGGTTCAGTGAAAGATATCGTCTTCCAGTTGAAGAAAGAAATTCCAACTTCTATAACGGTTATTCTTTCCGACGCAGACGGAAAACCAATGATTACCGTTGGCGTTTCTGATGATTTGGCAGGAATTTATCAGGCTGGAGCACTTATTAAAGATTTAGCAAAAGAAATCCAAGGCGGCGGCGGTGGAAACCCAGGTTTTGCAACGGCTGGAGGAAAAAATCTTGATGGCTTGGAGAATGCTTATCAAAAGGCTTTGAATATTTAATTCAAAAAAACATAAAAAAATTAAATGCCCGATAATTTCGGGCATTTATCATTATTTTTTAGTAAGATCCACAGTGTAATTCATCTTATTAAGTTTAGTTTGCAACTTTTCAATATCTTTTTTGATGGATGAAATTTTGCTGTTGCTTTTTTGTAATTCCTGATTGGCATTCTCAGTTTTCTTTAAAACTTTTACTGCGTTTCTGGCTTTGTCAGCAGCAGAATCCGGATCAGATGAGCTAAGATTTACAGCCTTAGCATTCGATTTTCCATTAAGATCATTAGCTTTTTCTAAAATCTTTGTATTGTTTAATGTTTCTTTTTCCAGATCGATTTGTTTATTTTTCAGTTTAGTTTGAAGCTCCAAGACCTCCTTCTGTTGGTTCATTGTATTTAAACTCTGAGATTGAGCTTTTACATTTAAAGAAAAAAACAATAAAGACATACCGAATATGCCGGCAAAGTAATAATTTTTCATTTTGTTGTGCTTTTAATTTTTTCAAGATAATCTCTATTAAAAATCATGCCAATATCAATCATTAAAACTTTCCCGAAACAAGAAATATTACTACTTTTGACATAGTTTTTTCATATGAAAAGGGTTTTACTTATAATATTTTTCTTGATCTCTATTTTTGGTTTTTCACAATCAAAAATTAAGGTAGTAGATGATGCTAGTAAAATTCCCATTCCCAATGCTAAAGTCTTTTGCAATAACAAATTATTGGGAGAAACAGATGCTCAGGGCATTTTAGAATTTAAATCAAAATGTAAAAGTATTACTGTTGAGGCGAACCAATATCAGAAAGAAACATCAGTTGTAGAAAGCGACATGACCGTTTCTTTGATTAAAAAATCTTCAAAAACAACAGCCATTGAAGAAATCATTATTGAAGATAAAAGTGATCCGAGAGCTTTAGAAATACTTAAAAAAGTCAATCAGTTATTTACAAAAAATTCACCGAAAAGTTTAGAATCTTATACCTATAAATCCTACGAAAAAATTTCATTGGATATTGATGAGGACAGTATTTCTCAGTTCAATCAATTCTTTGAAGAAAATAACTTATTCAAGAAAAAAAGAGAAAAAGATTCGCTAAATAATATTTCGGCAAGACAGATATTTTCAAAAAGTAAATTATTCCTTTGGGAAAGAGCACAGGAATTTTTATTCTCAAAAAAATATGGTGAAAAGATCAATATTTTGGACAACAGAATTTCGGGTCTTAAACAACCAATTTATGAGATGATCGCCCTGCAGCAAAGCAATAGAGATAAAATCCCCAATCAGCTTAAACAGGAAAACAGAGGATTGTACAGATTCTTTTTAACTGATACTCTTATGATGGATGGCAGAAAAAATTTCGTCATCCGTTTTCGTGAAGTGAATTACAAGAAACCTGATAAAAAAAGGAAATACAACGGAGCAATTTACATTGACACTGAAACTTACGGAATCAAAAAAATAGAAAATTTCAGCAAAAATAAAAATGACGGAATTATTACCAGCACTTGGATTTTCTATAACAACAAATGGTTTTTGGCTCACGAAACCGTAAAACTCCGAATGAATAAAATGGCAATGCAGGAAGACAAAAAAAGTCATTCTGAAGATGAGTCGGAGAAAAATGATAAAAGAAGTTTCGGGACTTATGCATTTCTGTCTTCAAAATATTTTGATTTCAAATCGCCTATTGAAGAGGATTTCAAAGATTTTAAAGGCTATACTTTTTCCGTGAAAAGTTCGGATGGAAAAACACTTGATCGATACAGAACAGAACCTCTGACAGAAAGAGAAAAAAATACCTATACAACGATCGATAGCCTTGGAAAAAAATATAATATTGACAGTAAAGCAAGGGTATTAACAGGATTAATTAATGGGCAAATCAGATCCGGGGTTTTAGATTTTGCAGTTGATGAAATCGTGAACTTTAACTCCTATGAAGGCTTTAGATTAGGTTTAAAAGCTAAAGTGAATGAAAATTTCAATCCATACTTCTCTCCCGATTATTATTTTGCATATGGTCTGAAAGATGATAAACTAAAATACGGAATCGGTCTTGATATAAAGACCAATCTTGATAAAAACTCTTTTTTCAGAATCGATTATTACAATGATGTTACCGCTTCCGGAGAGTTTTACAGAAGACTCTGGAACTTCAAAATGAGGATGATGAACTATGGAAATAATATTAATAATGATAAATATTTCCATTACAGAGGCGCTTCCGTTTCTTATCTGAATGATGTTACCAACGGATTGACGCTGGTTTTCGCAGCAAAAAGAAATTATGAAGAAGCATTGTTTGATTATCAGTTCAGAAACAGCGGTCCGGCTTTTGAAAATTTCAACACGTTATTTACCTTAAAATATTCTCCGAATTCTACCAATATTATGACTCCGCAGGGGAAATCTATTGTTGATCAAAAATATCCTGAGCTGTATTTCAATTATGAACAAAGTTTTAAAATATTAGGCGGAGACTTTAATTATACCCGTTTTGATGCTCTTTTTGTTCATAATTTTAAGACAATGCTCGGAACTACCGGTGTAAGATTTTATGGCGGAATGGTTTTCGGTGAAGCTCCCATCTGGAAAAATTTCACGATGAACGGTCTGGCCTCGCCGAGAAGAGATTTTAATTTCAACTTAACATCTTTCTTAGGTTTTGCTACGTTGGAGGGTGGAAAATACTATAACGATAAATTCGTAGCCTATTATTTTACTCATAAAATCCCTTGGTATTTTAAAAGTTTTGGGCAAAATGTTTCAAGTTTTGACTTTGTGTTAAGAGGAACCATCGGAGATATGAAACATCCTGAATATCATCAGTTCAACTTCAGAAAGTTAGATCATCTGTATCAGGAAGTTGGCTTGGAATGGACGAATTTCCTTTCCAGCTATTTCAATTTAGGAATATTCTACAGAGTCGGTTATTATACAACCCCGAATTTTAAGCAAAATTTCGCGATACAGTTTAAACTTAAATTATTAGAGTTTTAAATAGGAGTAATCGGTAATTAGTAACGAGCAATTAATAAAATTTAAATGAAAACAATACAAATAAAAGCAGAGCAGTTTTTTGAATTATTAAGATTAAAAGACACGCCAATGTGGGAGATCTTTGCCCAAATGATTGATGGAGAAGAAAAAGAGATCGTCTTTTTAGATAACGAAGACAAAGTACTTTTCAACTATGTTTTACCTTCAAATAAAGAGAAATTAGAAGAAGACAGAAAAGAATTCTCAAAGCAGTTTTCTGAAAAATTGGCTAACTTTAATTAAAATTAAAAAAGCACGATGAAAAAAAAGTATTTGTTATCCGTTTTCACTCTACTCATTTTCGGTTTTGGAAATGCTCAAAACTATAAAAAACCTCTCGTTTCAGCTATCAAAGAAACAGATCTCAGAAAAAATATGTACGAATTGGCTGCAGACCAGTTCTGGGGACGTGAAGCCGGAACATTAGATGAATTAAAAGTATCCATGTGGCTGGCCGACAAAGCCAAAGAAGCAGGAATGAAACCCGCCGGAGACAACGGAACTTTCTTCCAGTTTTTTGATATATACAGACATCAGGTCATCCCGCAAAGCAGCTTAAAAATTGGTGATAATCAATTAAAATTATGGAAAGATTTCCTTGTAGCAGAACCCGTAAATGCGAATATCGATGCTGAAATTGTATACGCCGGAACTACTGAACCTGAGGATTTATCTAAATTAAATATCAAAGGAAAAATTCTTGCGATCAATGCATCCGATAAAAATATCGACAAAGAAATGACGCTTTTTGTAAGAAGATATCCCGGATTTGTAAGAACGAAATATTACAATAAAGCCTTTGAATTAGGTGCAAAAGCCATCATTTTCATTACAGATGATACTTCTGATAAAAGCTGGGTTGAAGTTCTTCCTCAAATGACAAGAGGAGCTTACGGAGTTGAAGGTTTAAGAGAAAAAGTAACGAATAATATTCCTGTTCTCTGGATTAAAAGAGAAAATGCCAATTGGGTAAAAAACAATCCTAAAATTTCTTTAAACCTCATCACAGAAACCTATAAATATCCTTCTGTAAACATCATCGGGAAAATCGACGGAAGCGATCCGAAATTAAAAGATGAATACGTCTTACTAAGCGGTCACCAAGATCATGACGGAATAAGACATCCCGTAAAAAACGACACGATCTACAACGGAGCCGATGACAATGCAAGTACTTGTGTCGCGATGTTAGCCATGGCAAGAGCTTATAAAAAACAGCCGGGAAAAAGAAGTATTTTATTCGTTTTTCACGGAGCTGAGGAAAGAGGATTGTTGGGTTCAAGATGGCACGCCGCTCACCCTGTTGTTCCGAAAGAAAAAATTGTTGCTGTTCTGAATGGCGATATGATTGGTAGAAATGACAATAATGAAGCCGCTTTATTAGGTGGAAATGCACCTCATAAAAACTCCGAAGAATTGGTTAAAATGGCTGAAGATGCCAATAATGAAAGCACGAAATTCAAATATCTGAAAGATTGGGATTCTCCTAGTCATGCGGAATATTTTTATTTCAGAAGTGATCATCTTCCGTATGCGAAAGCGGGAATTCCCGCGATATTTTTCACGAGCGTTTTGCACGATCAATATCATACGCCACAAGACGAATCTGAAAATATCAATTATAAAAAACTCTATAAAATGACGGAATGGATGTACAGAACTTCATGGAAAGTAGCCAATGAAACGGAACGTCCGAAAGTGATTTCTAATTTTACGTTGGAGAGATAATTTGAAATTAAAATAGATCAAGCTGAGTAAAAACTCAGCTTTTTTTATGCATCATGCTGTCCTAATCTGAAAAATATTTAAATATTAGAATAAAAAATAAGTTCTCTTCATTATTAGTTAAAACTTATTCAAACTAATATTGGTTGGCGTCGGTTTGGGTTCAGATTTTATAAAACCAATATAAGTTTACTCCGTCCCAAGTCGGGAAAGCTTAAAACACTTTTGGTTTACACTGGAATTAATTAATATTTACTAAAACCTATATTTTGAATAAAATACAGCAGTTTTTAATGAAAAAATATTTTGATAACACCTAAAAACAAAGCCTCACAAATTGTGAAGCTTTTTCCATCATTGTTTTTTAGACTTTAAGCCTGATTTTAATCTTGTTTAAATTAATAAGTTCATCAGAGAAGGATCATTATTGAGGTAGTTTACAAAGAAATCCAGTTTTTTCATTTTGTATAAAAGCGGATCAAAATCTTTTTTGTCCTTTAAAACAATTCCCACCACAGCAATCCCTTTCTCTTTTGAGTTTTTCTTGGTATATTCAAAACTCGTGATGTCATCATCCGGTCCCAGAACATCCATCACAAAAGATTTCAAAGCACCGGGCCGCTGCGGAAATTTTACGAGAAAATAATGTTTCAAACCTGCATACAAAAGTGCTTTTTCTTTAATCTCCTCCATTCGCGTGATATCATTATTGCTTCCGCTGATAATGCAGACGACATTTTTTCCTTTAATTTCATCTGCATACTGCTCAAGCGAGGCCACCGATAAAGCACCTGCAGGTTCTACAACGACTGCATCTTTATTATATAATGAAAGAATGGTTTCACATATTTTTCCTTCATTCACCGTTGCGACATCGAATAATATGTTACGGCAAATTTCAAAAGTAAGATCCCCTACTTTATGAACTGCCGCTCCATCCACAAAGCGACTGATTTTATCTAAATGAAAAGGAGCTCCGTTTTCCAGTGCTTTTTTCATACTCGCCGCCGTGGAAGGTTCTGCCGCAATAATTTTGGTTTTGGGAGAAAGTTCTTTAAAAACTTTACAGACTCCCGCCGCCAAACCGCCACCGCCAAAAGGAACGAAAAGATAATCTATAAGTTTTTCGGCTTGCTCCAGAATTTCTAACGCCACAGTTGCCTGTCCGTCAATAATTGCAGGATCGTCAAAAGGATGGATAAACACTCCCTGATTTTCATCACAAAATTTCATTGCTGTATCCTTTGCTTCATCAAACGTATCTCCGAAAAGAATAACTTCCACATAGTTTCCACCAAACATTTTAACCTGCTCAAGTTTCTGCCCGGGCGTTGTTAAAGGCATAAAGATTTTCCCCTTCACGTTCATTGCATTACATGCAAATGCTACTCCCTGTGCGTGATTTCCTGCACTTGCGCAAACAACACCCTTAGATAAATGTTCTTTACTTAAAGTTGCCATTTTATTATAAGCACCTCTGATCTTATATGATCTTACGCGTTGAAGATCTTCTCTTTTGAAGCTGATATTTGCATTAAAAATGTCAGACAAATGATTATTGACAGACAATGGCGTTTTGATGCTTATGTTTTTCAATCTTTCTGCGGCCTTCTGTACGCTGTAAAGAACCGAAACAAGCGTTTCCTCTTCGTATTTCATATGATTTTAATTATTTTCCGGTCTTAAACTTCGAACAGTTTTTCCGGCTTGCCACATTTCACTTTCTCTAAGTTCTGCCAATTCAGCGTCCAGTTTTTCTCTGTAATCGGGCTTACTGTTGCTGTCGATGGATAATTGTGCTTCGTTTCCTGCAGCTACATTTTCATACAATTCCTGAAATAAAGGAGAAGTTGCATCTCGGAAGCGTTTCCACCAATCCAACGCACCTCTTTGAGCGGTTGTACTACAGTTTGCATACATCCAGTCCATCCCGTTTTCTGCAACCAAAGGCATTAATGATTGGGTAAGTTCTTCCACCGTTTCGTTGAATGCTTCGGAAGGACTGTGCCCATTATTTCTCAAAACTTCATATTGTGCGGCAAAAATTCCCTGTACAGCGCCCATCAAGGTTCCTCGTTCACCTGTAAGGTCGCTGTAAACTTCTTTTTTGAAATCAGTTTCAAATAAATAACCGCTTCCTACCGCGATTCCCAAAGCGATTACTCGATCTCTGGCTTTCCCTGTAACATCCTGATACACAGCAAAACTGCTATTCAGTCCCCTATTCTGTAAAAACATTCTTCTTAAAGATGTTCCGGAACCTTTTGGAGCTACCAAAAAAACATCAACATCGGCGGGTGGAACAATTCCCGTGCGTTCATTAAATGTAATTCCGAAACCGTGTGAAAAATATAATGCTTTTCCTGGAGTAAGATGCTGTTTTACTTTAGGCCAATATTCGATTTGAGCGGCATCACTTAGTAAATAACAGATGATTGTTCCTCTTTTTAAAGCTTCCTCGATCTCAAAAAGTGTTTCTCCGGGAACGAAACCGTCTGCAACAGCCTTATCCCAGGATTTTGAATTTTTTCTTTGCCCGACAATTACATTCACTCCGTTATCTCTTTGATTAAGAGCCTGACCCGGCCCCTGAACACCATAACCGATTACTGCGACTACTTCATCTTTTAATACTTCCTGAGCTTTTTCTAATGGAAACTCCTGTCTTGTTACTACGTTTTCTTCTATTCCTCCGAAATTTAATTTTGCCATTTTATTTACTATTTTATTGCGTTACTACTTTGATTTTAATAATTCCCTGCATTTCTTAATACCGTCATACAAGGATTTCTGTGATAATGAACTTCCAGAACATCGACCTGTTTTTCGATCTGGTTCACCAATTTTTTTATGGCTTCTTCATTTTCATTAATCACGATGATAAATTTTTTAATACCTTTTACTTCACAAGGACCTACATTGAGGTTTTCAACAACAATTCTCCTTCTGGAAAAAATATTATTGATCCGGCTTATCACTCCCAAATAATTCTCTGTATAAGTGGTTATGGTAAATTCTTTTTTATCTGTTTCCATATTTTTATTTTAAATTTCATTATTGTTTAAAACAACTTTAGACACACTCTTTCCTTGTGGAACCATCGGAAAAACATTGTATTTTTTATCAACCATTACTTCCAGCAGATAAGCTCCTTTATGATTAAGCATTTCTTCAACACTTGTTTTTAAATCTTTTCTTTCTGTTACTTTTTTACCATTAATTCCGTAACCTTTTGCAACCTGTACAAAATCAGGACTTTGAATATCTACAAAAGAATATCTTTCTTCATGAAATAATTCCTGCCACTGCCTTACCATTCCAAGAAAACAATTGTTGAGAATGATAATTTTCACATCAGGTTTATACTGCAGGATGGTACCTAACTCCTGAATATTCATCTGAGCTCCGCCATCTCCCATGATCGCAATAATCTGTCGATCGGGATTTCCGTAAGCAGCTCCAATTGCAGCAGGAAGGCAAAATCCCATTGTTCCTAACCCTCCGCTTGTAATATTGCTTTTAGAATGATTGAATTTGGAATATCGGCAGGCAACCATCTGATGCTGACCGACATCTGTAACAATTACAGCTTCTCCTTTTGTTAATTCATTGATATTTCTGATAACTTCTCCCATCGTGATATCGCCTTCGGAAGGGTTTAATTCATTGCTGATCAAATTAATCTGCTCGATCTCATGACAGTTTCTGAATTTTGCATGCCATTCTGAATGATCTTTAGACATAATTAAATCCGTCACTAAGGGCAGTGTTTCCTTACAGTTTCCTAAAATGGGAACATCGGCTTTTACATTCTTATTAATTTCTGCTTTATCAATATCAAAATGAATTATTTTCGCCTGTTTTGCGTATTCATCCAGTTTTCCTGTCACGCGGTCGTCAAAGCGCATTCCGACTGCAATTAGAACATCACATTCATTTGTCAGCAAATTAGGTCCGTAATTTCCATGCATTCCGACCATTCCGACAGCGAGATGATGATGTGTAGGAATTACTCCTATCCCCAGAAGCGTCCACGCAACAGGAATCCCTGATTTTTCTGCAAACTTTAAAAATTCTTCTTCTGCTTTTCCTAAAATAACTCCCTGACCCACAATAATGAAAGGGCGATTTGAGTTGTTAATTAATTTAGCTGCTTTTTTAATATTTTCATCATTCGGTTCAGATTCAGGCTGATAACTTCTTACAGAATAACATGATGCATATCCTTTATATGCAACCTTTTGTAACTGAGCATTTTTAGTAATATCAATAACAACAGGTCCCGGTCTTCCGGATTTTGCAATGTAAAAAGCTTTCGCCAAAACTTCGGGAAGCTCTTCTGCATTGGTAACCTGATAATTCCATTTGGTAACGGGAGTTGTGATACCGATGACATCAATTTCCTGAAAAGCATCCGTGCCCAAAAGATGATCAAAAACCTGCCCTGTAATGCAGACAACGGGCGTACTGTCTAATAATGCATCTGCCAAACCTGTCACAAGATTTGTTGCGCCGGGTCCACTTGTCGCCAAAGCAACTCCAACCTCGCCTGAAACTCTTGCAAACCCCTGAGCAGCATGAACTGCACCCTGCTCATGGCGCACCAAAATATGTTCTAATTGTTCTTTATAATCAAACAAAGCATCATAAATAGGAATGATTGCACCTCCGGGATAACCAAAAATAGTTTTTACACCTTCCTTTAAAAAAGTTTCCAGCACGATGCGGCTTCCGCTAAGCTCTTTTTCTGTACGCGACTGATTTTTATCAATTATCAGATTTGGGTTTTTCATTTTGTGTATTTTTTAAAATTCATCTGTAACACAGCCTTCTGCTGCTGAAGAAACTGTCATCGCATATTTGTACAACAATCCTTTATTTACTTTTAATTCAGGTTTTACCCAATCTTTTTTTCGTCTCTTAATTTCTTCTTCGGAAACTTTAAGCTGAATCGTATTGTTCACCGCATCGATTTCAATGATATCTTCATCATTTACAAATGCTATTAAACCTCCTTCATGTGCTTCTGGGGTAATATGTCCTACCACAAACCCGTGAGTTCCGCCACTGAAGCGCCCATCTGTAATTAAAGCAACACTGTTTCCGAACCCTGCACCGATCAAAGCGCTTGTAGGTTTTAGCATTTCAGGCATTCCCGGTGCGCCTTTTGGACCTTCATTTCTAATAACAATGACATCGCCATGTTTTACATTTCCGCTTTGTATTCCTCTGACCAGTTTTTTTTCTCCGTCAAAAACCCTCGCTTTACCAACAAATTTTTCACCTTCCTTTCCTGTAATTTTTGCAACACTTCCTTTTTCTGCGAGATTGCCGTAGAGAATTCTGATGTGGCCTGTTGGTTTTACGGGTTCAGAAATCGGTTTAATAATTTTTTGCTTTGAAAAATCCAGAGAAGGGATTTGTGCTAAATTTTCTTCCAGTGTTTTCCCTGTAACGGTAAGACAGTCGCCATGTAGTAGACCTTCACTCAATAAATATTTCATAACTGCGGGCGTTCCTCCATGCTCATGAAGATCCTGCATTAAATATTTTCCGCTTGGTTTTAAATCTGCCAAAACAGGCGTTACATCGCTCATTTTCTGAAAATCATCCTGTGTAACGGAAACTCCGATGCTTTTTGCCATTGCAATAAAATGTAATACTGCATTGGTGCTTCCACCCAAAACAATGATCAGGCGGAGCGCATTTTCAAACGCTTTACGCGTCATGATATCTGAAGGTTTGATGTCTTTTTCTAATAAAATCCTGATAAATTTTCCTGCATCAAGACATTCATTTTTCTTTTCTATACTTAAAGCAGGGTTTGAAGACGAATACGGAAGACTCATTCCTAGCGCCTCAATCGCTGAAGCCATCGTATTTGCAGTATACATCCCTCCACAAGCTCCTGCTCCCGGGCAGGAATTTTTAATCACTCCATTAAAATCTTCTTCTGATATTTCACCTGCTATTTTTTGCCCCAACGCTTCAAAAGCCGAAACAATATTTAACTGTTCTCCTTTAAAACATCCCGGAGCAATTGTTCCGCCGTATACCATTATTGATGGTCTGTTTAATCTTCCCATTGCGATGATCGTTCCCGGCATATTTTTATCACAACCTGGCAACGCGATAAGCCCGTCATAATATTGTGCCCCGCAAATTGCTTCAATACTGTCAGCAATAACGTCACGGCTTACTAGAGAATAGCGCATGCCGTCTGTTCCGTTGCTCATTCCGTCGCTTACCCCTATTGTATTGAACACCAAGCCAGCTAAGTCGTTTTTCCAAGTTCCTTTTTTAACGATCTGCGCCAGATCATTGAGGTGCATATTGCAAGTGTTTCCGTCGTAGCCCATGCTTGCGATTCCGATCTGGGCTTTTTGCATGTCTTCATCGGTAAATCCTATTCCGTATAGCATTGCTTTTGCGGCTGGCTGCTCTTGGTTCTGTGTGAATGTTTTTGAATATTTATTTAACATATTATCCTTCGTTTGCTGTTCTTATCATCTCTTTTATAGTATCAGAAATTCCAATTTTTTCGAAATTCATCAATGAAGCTTTACTTAATTTTGACCCAAAGCTACTGGTTGTAATATTTTTTTTATTTTCAATTTTATAAAAATTACAATATTCAATTGTTAGAAAATAGATGTATTTATTTGATATTTAATTATTTACACTCCTACAATCTACAATGATCAAACTCTTACCAGTTTCTGATAAGCCTGCTGTATCTTGTTACTTTCCGTATCTTTCCAGTCTTTAGTAAAAGGAACATCATCCAAAGAATCCAACGCTACAATTTCGGCGGCAGTACCACAAAAAAAGGCGGCATCAGCACCTCTCATTTCTTCAGGTTTAAAGAAGCTTTCTTTAACAGGAATCTGCAATTCTTTACCTATTTCAAAAACCGTTTCACGGGTGATTCCGGGTAGTATATTTCCTTTTGAAGGGGTAAATAAAACGCCATCTTTTTCATAAAAAACATTGGCTCCTGAACTTTCGGCTACGTTTCCTTTTTCATCCAGTACCAAAGCTTCGTCATACCCTTTATCTTTGGCTTCCTGACAGGCTAAAATTGAGTTTACATAATGCCCTCCGACTTTAGCTTCTACCAAAAAAGCCTTCGGATTGGGTCTCTGAAAACTTGAAGTCATAATGCGCATTTTATTGGCTAAATATCCATTACTCCACTCCCATGCTAAAAGGGTAAGTGAAGATTCTTTGCTTTTGGATAAAGACATATTGGGAGAGCAAAAAACCAACGGACGGATGTAAGCGTCACTGAAATTATTCAGTTCTAAAAGTTCGTAGGTAAGATCTGTAAGTTTCTGAGTTGTATATTCAAACGGAATATGCATCAGCTCAGCGGAACGTTTTAGTCGGTCGTAATGTTCTTTAGCTTTAAAAATTTTTGTTCCCTGCTCGGTTTTATAGGATTTGATTCCTTCAAAAACAGAATAACCATAATGAAGTGACTGCCCGTAAAGATCTGTACTTGCCTCTTTTGCTTTTACAAATTGTCCGTTAAAATAAATAAGGGTTTCGTTGTCGTAATACATTTTTTAATATTTAATTTCTTTGTTACAATAAAAAATGCCTTCTCAAAATGTGAGAAGGCATGAATATATAAATAGGTTATATCTTCCGTCTCACAGCCGTAAGCGAATAATAATGACGATGATAATAACTACTAAATGTTGCATAATCTATGAAATAAAAAAAGCCGTTTCAAAATGAAACGGCTTCTATAATTTAAAACAAATTTATTTTTATAATACCGCTTCCTGACTATTGCTGATCACAATAGCTCCAATAATAGAAACGATAATAATATTTTGTTGATTCTTAAAATTCATGAGGCAAATGTACAAACTTCTCAATATTCCGCAAGAGTTTTTAACTTTTTTTATACTTTTTATTTTTTTAAACAAAATTTTGATTTTATTTTTAGCTATCCGAAACATCATGAATCCTCAAAATTTCAGCATTTTATTATAAAATTTTTAAATTTCAACTTCAGACAATCTTTTTAATTCTTCCATTGCATTATTTGCATCATCCACAGAAACAAAAATATGGTCATGGAAATATCCTGCAATTACATTACAGCTAATATTTTTAGAAGTAAGCGCTTTGGAAAATGCAGCCGTTAAACCTACTGCTTCAAGTGAAGAATGAATTTCTAAAGTAATCCAAGAAGCTACAAATTCATATTTGAAATGTAACTGATCGGCCAGTTCTTTTTTAATAATAAAAGTAATGCCCTCTTGTTCTTTAAAAAAGCAAATGATTTCATTCAGATCAATATTGGGTAATTTTTCTACGGTACAGAAAACATATTCGCCATCATTTAAATGAGGTTTCATGGATTGTAATAATGTTTTAAGGTCTTTTTCTCCTGTCATAATAATTTTTTATCGTTTGTGTTGTAAAAAGTCACTGATCGTCTGTGCTGCTTCTGCAACATCATGAACTCTTAATATTTTAGCACCTTGCTCCAAAACTTTTAAATGTAACTTTTGGGTTTCTTCATTAATATCCAAAGCAGATTTCCCCAGAGGTTTGTAAATAAATGATTTTCTGGAAATCCCGATTAATAAAGGAAATTTTTCAAATCCTAAATACTTAACTTCATCAATCATTTTCATTTGATCTTCAACTGTTTTTCCAAAACCAAAACCCGGATCGAGAATAATATCATTGACTCCTTTTTGTAAAAGTTCATTTGTTTTTTCAGAAAAATAACGATTGATTTCCAGCGTAATATCTTCAAATTTAATTTTATCATGCATCTTTTCATAAGACGGATTGACGTGCATCAAAATGTATGGAAGCTTAGTTTCGGCCACTGTATCAAACATTTTCTCATCATATTGTCCGCCCGAAATATCATTAATAATATCAATTCCTTCATTAAAACCAAATTTCACTGTTTCAGCATAAAAAGTATCTAATGAAATTAATGCTTCGGGAAATTCTTTTTTAATCTGAGAAATTAATGTTCCAATTCTCTTTACTTCTTCATCGCTACTCAAAAACTCTGCGTTGGGACGTGTAGATTGTGGCCCAATATCGATAATTTCAGCTCCGTCTTTCAATAATTTTTCTGCATGAAGTAATGCTGATTTTTCATTATTAAATTTTCCTCCGTCTGAAAAAGAATCCGGAGTAAGATTTAAAATTCCCATGATTTTTGGAGTGGTTAAATCGATAAGTCTTCCGTTGCAGTTTATGGAGTGGGAGGGTTTGGGGGTCGGAGGGTTTGAGGGTTGGAGAGTTGGAGAGTTGGAGTGCATGAGAGTTTTAGGGTTGGAGAGTTTGAGTGTTGGAGTTGTAATTTTAAAATTATTTATTAAAAATAATAAAGCTTTAGATTGCAAAGATAAAAACTATAAATTATCCATTCAATAATATGAAACAAGTTCTTATTAAACTCCCAACTCAAACACTAAAACACTCACACACTCCAACTCTCCAACTCCCAAACCCAACCCCTAAAACTCAAAAAAACAATCCCCGATTCCTGCTACCTAAAACCTAATTCGTATATTTGGGCTATTAAGAGAATTTATGCTAAAAACTTCAATACAGTTCGAGAAAGTTATCAATGAATGCCACGAATTATTCAGCAAAAAATTACAGGATTACGGTGCAGCTTGGAGGGTTTTAAGACCGAGCTCAATTACAGATCAAATCTATATTAAAGTCAACAGAATCCGTACGTTACAGATGACTGATGTAAAAATGGTGGATGAAAGTGAAGAAAGCGAATTTATCGCGATCGTAAACTATTCCATCATCGGATTGATACAGCTTGAAAAAGGCCTTTCTAATGATTTTAACGAAAATAAAGAAGAGATTTTAAGTCTTTACGATAAATATTCCGCCGAAGCTAAAGCTTTGATGGAAAGAAAAAATCATGATTATGGTGAAGCCTGGAGAGATATGAGAATTTCTTCGATCACGGATCTTATCTATCAAAAAGTTTTAAGAACGAAGCAAATTGAAGATAACCAAGGTATTACCATCGTTTCTGAAGGTTTAGATGCTAATTATTTCGATATGCTGAATTATGCCGTTTTCTGTCTGATAAAATTCTCTGAAAAACAAGACAACTTCCAACCTAAAACAAGTTAATTATGATCAAAGGTTTATTACGTTTCGTTATTGCTGTTATTTTCATCCTTTCGGGTTTTGTAAAAGCGGTAGATCTGGTAGGTTTTTCCTTCAAAATGGAAGAATACTTCTCTCCTACTGTTTTCAACATGCCATTTTTGGAAAAATTTGCTTTATTATTTTCGATCATTGTCGTTGTTTTAGAGCTTTTGCTTGGATTTATGCTTTTATTAAAATTAAAACTTAAATTCACTCTTTCAGCACTGATCGCGCTTTGTATATTCTTTGGTTTCCTTACTTTTTATTCAGCTTATTTCAATGTAGTAACGGATTGTGGATGTTTTGGGGATGCAATAAAATTCACGCCTTGGCAGAGTTTCGTTAAAGATGTCGTGCTTTTGGTTGGGTTAATCATCGTATTCATCCTTTACAGAAAAGAATTTAAGAAAAAAGACAGTTATACTTTCAGTTCTAAAAAAGAACCTTCCAATACATTTAAATATATTCTTTTAGGGATATTTTCTTTAGGAATGATCTACATTATGGCTCAGGGAATTATGCATGAACCATTAATCGATTTCCGTGATTATAAAGTGGGAACTGATATTAAAAGTGAAAAAGAAAAAATTAATAAAAATCCGTCCGAATACAAAACTTTTTACTCTCTTAAAAATCAAAAAACAGGAGAAATTTTAAAGGTAAATCAGGACGATTATATTAAAGAAACAAAATATTGGGCAGAAGGTTCTCCATGGAAAATCGAGGAAGGAAAAAACGAATCTGTTTTGATAAAAGAAGGTTACAAATCTGAGATCGTTAAGTTTAAAATTGAAGATCCTACGGGTCTTGAAGTGACTGATGAAGTAATCAATGCACCGAAAGCGATTTTGGTTTTCTCTTATCATCCGAAAGAAGTTTCAGCAGATCTATTCAAACAAGTTGAAGCTAAAGTAAAGGCTCAAAAAGGAGCTGTTATTTACGGAGTTTCAACCGATCCGAACACTTTCAAAACTATTAAAAATGCAATGATGGACGGCACTGCCATTAAAACCATCGCAAGAAGCAATCCTTTTATATTGATCTTAGAAAAAGGAAAAATTGTAGATAAAATTCCTGCAAAAGACTATGTTAAATAAAAAATTGTGAATGGTGAATTGTCAATTTAACAATCAACCGTCAACCATAAACTATCAACAAACTATACATTTATATAATGCAAAAATCAAATAAATCTATCGCCGGTTACCATTTGCTGATGATTCTTTCATCTGTAGACGGAGAATTTGCTCCTGAAGAAGGAATGCTTGTTCAACAGTATTTAGCAGATGAATTTCCTTTTAAAATGGACTTGGATAATGAGTTGGAAGTAATCGCTTTACTACAGCCGGAAGAATGGAAAAGTCACTTCGAATTTCACGCTCAATGTTTCTTAGATGATTCTACGGAAGAAGAGCGTTTAAGCTTTGTACAATTTGCTAAAACATTGATTAAGGCTGATAATATCGTTACAGACGAAGAGCATACTTTCTATATTCTTTTAAAAAATATCTGGAAAATTTAATTAATTAAGAAACTAGATGTTAGAAGCTAGAAATTAGTTTAAAATTATACGTCATTTTTGATTTCTAACTTCTAACATCTAATCTCTAACTTCTATATAAAAAATAAAAAACTATGAGAAGAAAAATAGTTGCAGGAAACTGGAAAATGAATAAAAATATAATTGACGCTCAGCAATTGATGGTTCAATTATTAAGTTATAAAAACAACAATACAACAAACTGCGAAGTTTGGATCGCACCTCCATCTTTATACTTAATGATGGCGAAAGATATTTTTGAAAAGGATGAAATCGGTGTATTTTCTCAAGATATGAGCGAGCATGAAAGTGGCGCTTACACAGGAGAAATTTCTGCTGAAATGTTGGAATCTATCGATGCAACAGGTTCTTTAATCGGACACTCTGAAAGAAGACAATACCACGGTGAAACAGATTCTCACTGTAACGTAAAAGTAAAATTAGCTTTGGATAAAGGGTTAATTCCTGTTTACTGTAACGGTGAAACTCTTGAACAAAGAAAAGCTGGTCAACATTTTGAAGTGGTAAAAAACCAGACTGAAGTTGCACTTTTCACGCTTTCTGCGGAAGAAATTAAAAAAGTTGTGATCGCTTACGAACCCGTTTGGGCAATCGGAACTGGAGAAACTGCAAGTCCTGCACAAGCTCAGGAAATCCACGCACACATCAGAAGCATCATCGCTACAAAATACGGACAGGAAGTTGCTGACGAAGTTTCTATCCTTTACGGAGGTTCTGTAAAGCCTGACAATGCAAAAGAGATTTTCTCTCAGCCTGACATTGACGGTGGTTTGATTGGTGGAGCAGCTTTGAAATTAGAAGATTTCTCTAAAATTATTGAAGGTTTTAATTCATAATAATAGAAATAAAAAATATCGAAAACCACCAGATTTGGTGGTTTTTTTATTGTCAGAATATTTTAAAGTTAAAAATAAAATAATGGACTTGATAATTAAAAGCTTTTCCGGATAGAAAATAAACGTAAAGTTCTTTTTTGTAAATCCCTGAAAAAGACTTAGAAAGTGGATAAATAATCTTCTCTTCTTCAGTATAATCTGGAATTGTAATCCCGTGAAACCTTTCAATCTCAACCGCAATCAGATCTATTAAATTATTTTTAGATAATGACATAGTCAGCCTATTATTTTAGTATTAAAAAATTATATACGAAGAATTTTTATTTTCGGATTTGAAAACTTTAAATTCTTTATGAAAATTGATCAACTAATTTTGTACACTAACAAATAACGCCATTTAAAATAAAAAGTCTCCCAAAACTGAGAGACTTTTTCTTGTAAATAAATTAAAAATTATTGAATATCGACTACATACATTGTTCCTTTGTCTACTTTTCCTGTTTTAGGAAGAATTTTGGCTTTTGGAGTTCCGTTTCCGTTATCAACTACTCCAAAATCGTCGTCATTAAAAATGGCTAATTTATTTCCGCCTAAATAGACAATTCCTTCAAACTTATCATGTTCATAACCTATTTTTGAAACCAGATCAACGGCTAACGTTTTAGAAACAGGCTTTAATCCTGCAGTATTGATCTCATCCCAAGTAGATTGTTCAAGGGTTTTATTATTGATTTTTAAACCGTCAGCAGCTGTAAGATCGGTTCCTGTAACATCTGAAGCACCTGTTAAATTTATTCTATAAACCTTTTTAGTTCCGCCTTGTGAACCGAAGTTTCCGTCTCTTTCGATTACCAGAAACTCAGAGTTGCTGATGGCTGTAATATCACAAACAGAATCGGAAGCGCCTCCATCTTGCTTGTATAAATATTGTTTTGTCTGTCCTGTGGCAAGATCAAAAGTCACAATTCTTGTCAATGTTGTATTGGTTGCCAACACTTTTGTAGGAACATACATTGTAGACTGCATGGTGCCTACCAACATTTTTCCGTCCGGCGTCATACACATTCCTTCCATTCCTCTATTTGGTCTTCTTTTGGCTAAAACGGCAGGTAATTTTCTTGTTCCTGTATTTACTCCGATTGGGCTTATTCTTTCAATTTCAACTCCTTCTGCACTATAATGAACGATATGAGGGCCGTATTCATCCGAAACCCAGAATGTACCGTCTGCTGCTGCAACGATACTTTCACTGTCTAAACCGTAATTATCGGTTGGTAAAACACTTCCATCAACTCCGTAGGCAATTTCACCTGTGCTTCCCATTCCGATAGGGTTTGGAAGTCCCGTGATGGGTTGTCCTGAAGGATTTTTAAGTTTAATATATTTTAGCACTTCAATATTTCCATCTGCATTGATCTTAAAATGCATAATTGTGGGTGTGAAGTTTGGAATTAAAAATTTTATTCCGTTTGAATAAGCTATATTCGGACCTCGATCGGTAATAACATAAAATTCTCCCTTTCTTGTTGGATGAGCCGTTGCTCCCGAACCGAAACCTCCGTTGATAACATCCACTCCATTTACCGTTGCTAAAGTTGTGAACGGAAATTCCTGAGGAAGTTTAGAATAATTGATATCCTGATTATTTACATTATCATCATTGTTACAAGCCGTTAAAGCCATGAAGGCAAGAACAGGTAATAAGATTTTTTTCATATTTACTTTTATGGCTGCGAAAGTAAGTATTGAATGTAAACTGATCTTGAATGGAATGATAAATCTGTTTTAAATCTTTTATTTATAATTTTTTAGGAGCTGTTTCCCGCTTTCCGTTGCAATCTTTTTTTGCAAAAAAGGATTTTCACTGCAATCGGGGCTAGGGTTTTAGGAATGGTGGCTTCGAAAACCTCAGCCACCAGGGAATTTTTGTCGTTCTTTCTGAGTATAGCTTCAAAATTCAGTTAACCACAAAGTTTGTCATTCCGGAGGAATCTAGGCTCATTTTGTAGAGCTCAAATTGTAAAATCCTTGCTTAGATTCCTCCGGAATGACAAATTTTATGGGTAATGAGAATCTGCTATTAAAAGGATTTTGAGATTGCTTCGCTCCTCGCAATGACCAAACAAAAAAACGCGCCAAAATTGACGCGTTTCTCTTAATTATCTTTTAAAGAAAATTATTTCTTTTCTTTAGTTGCTCTCTGTAAAACCTCATCTACCATTCCGAATTCTTTCGCTTCGGTAGAAGTCATCCAGTAATCTCTGTCTGACGCTTTTTCTACCCATTCGTAAGTTTGACCAGAATGTTCAGAAATAATGTCATATAATTCTTTTTTCAGCTTCAACATTTCTCTTAAGTTGATCTCCATATCAGAAGCAACACCTTGTGCACCTCCTGAAGGCTGGTGAATCATTACTCTTGAATGTTTAAGCGCAGAACGCTTCCCTTTTTCACCTGCAACCAACAATACAGCTCCCATTGAAGCAGCAATACCTGTACAGATTGTTGCTACATCGGGCTTAATGATCTGCATGGTGTCATAAATTCCTAACCCAGCATATACACTTCCTCCAGGAGAGTTAATGTAAATCTGGATGTCTTTTGAAGGATCTGAACTCTCCAGGAACAAAAGCTGAGCAGTAACAATATTCGCCACCTGATCATCAATTCCTGTTCCCAAGAAGATAATTCTATCCATCATCAAACGAGAGAAAACGTCCATCTGAGCTACGTTCATTCTTCTTTCTTCCATGATGTACGGCGTAAGATTGGTTGGCCCATACATTCCCATATACTGATCGGTAACAAGACCGCTATTTCCTAAATGCTTTACAGAGAAATCTCTGAATTCTTTTTTAATGTCCATATTTCTATTGGTATTATTTTAAATTTATTTGAGATTTAAATTACAACTTTTGTTCCTAAAATTTTATAGGACTTTTTGTCACAGGCGACCAGCCTAATTTATCAATAATCTGCTTAGAAAAGTCATTAAGCATCATAATTTTCTTGATAGAATCGAAATATTTCTCCTGATCCGTGTCACGATAATCCTCAAGCTGTGCTGTTGTCTGCTTGATAATAACGTGAATATAATAATATTTGTGAATTAAAATGTTATTTTCCACTTCTTCTGCAATGTGATCACCCATATTTGGCGGGAAAATATTTCTGGTCGTCCAATCGCTTAATTCATTTGGATTCATTAATGCGTCCGCTACTTTCAAAGTGATATCAGCGTCCATTAAAGTGATGAAAAAGCTTCCTGATCTTAATTCATCATGTTCAATACCTTCTTTAATGCTACCGATAATTTTTTGATTGGTTTCGATCTGAAATTCATACTGTTCTTCCTCAAAATGATTAAGAATTTCCTCAATTACCGTTACTTCATATTCTTCATTCTTATCATTTTCTCGGTGAATAACAACGTCCCCGAACATCAACATCGTATCAATCAACTTATTTTCCTGATGAAGAATATTGAACTGAACGGAATCTATTTCTTTTTCAGGTTTCGGAACAATTTCCAGTTTTGTAGGCTTCTGTTCTTTCTGTTGCTGAATATGTTGCGTCTGATTTTGCGTTACTTGTCTCTGAACATCCAGTTCATTAAACAAACTCTGCTCAGACAATCCGAATTTATTGGAAACTTCCTTTAAATAAACCTCCCTTTTAAGCGCATTCTGAACAAAAGAAACCGATTTTACGATATTTCTGATGGCATCAGCTTTCTTGATCGGATCACTTCCTGCATCTTTTAAAAGGATTTCAGCTTTAAAATCAATAAAATCCATCGCTTCATTTTCGATGAATTTTTCAACATAATCCTGAGGATGTTTTCTCGCAAAAGAATCGGGATCATCGCCTTCCGGGAATAAAAGAACACGAATGTTCATCCCTTCTGTCAGCAACATATCGATGCTTCGGAAACTGGCTTTAATTCCGGCATTATCACCGTCAAAAAGAATCGTTACGTTTTCCGTTAATCTTTTGATAAGCTTGATTTGCTCGGTCGTTAAAGAAGTTCCGGAACTTGCCACAACATTTTCAATTCCTGACATATGCAGTGAAATCACATCCATATATCCTTCTACCAAAAGACAGATATTTTTTCTTGAAATCGCCTGTTTTCCTTGATTTAAGCCATAAAGAACATTTGATTTATGATAAATTTCCGTTTCTGGCGAGTTGAGATATTTTGCTGTTTTGACATTATTTCTAAGGATTCTCGCTCCAAAACCAAGAACTCTGCCCGAAAAACTATGAATCGGGAAAATTACTCTTTCTCGGAAACGATCGATTCCTGCGGGAGAATTTTCAGGGAAAATGGAAAGTCCGGATTTTTCTAAAATTTCTTTTGAATATCCCTTATCTAAAGCAAAAGCAGTGAAAGCATTTTTCTTTTCAGGAGAATATCCCAATTGGAATTTTTTGATGATATCATCTTTAAGCTCACGCTCTTTGAAATAGGCTAAACCAATTGAACGCCCTTCATCAACTTCCCAAAGGAAATTTTGGTAATATTCATTGGCAATTTCGTGGATTTTATAGAGTAAATCTCTTTCAGACTGGGCATTTTTTGCTTCTTCTGAATATTCGCGCTGATCTTCTTCAATTTCAATCCCGTATTTTTTTGCCGCATGGCGAAGCGCTTCAGGATAAGTGAAATTTTCGATTTCCATTAAAAAAGAGATCGCCGTCCCTCCCTGTCCGCTGGAAAAATCTTTCCAGATCTGTTTACTCGCCGAAACTACAAAACTGGGTGTCTTTTCTTCATGAAACGGGCTCAGCCCTTTATAATTAGACCCTGCCCTCTTCAACTGCACATATTCGCCCACGATCTCCTCTACTCTGATCGTGGAAAATATCTTATCAATGGTCTGTTTAGAAATCATGGTGTAAAAATAAGCAATAAGTTTTTTATTCTTAGTACAAAATCAACAGACAGTTTACTCGTAATTCTAAATTTCTATTATCAAAAATTCCTTACAAAAAGCTCATCATTATTGAAAAAACCAATCCCAATCGTGAAAATCAATAGACTTTATTAATAATATAAATATAAATCATTTCCATTATATATCAATTAAATAAACACAAAATAACGATTATAACTAAATTTAATTATAATATTTCAAACATAAACGTTTATTTAAAATATTAATACAAAAAACAAAACACAAATTAATTGATTTATTCAAGCCTTAATTATTAATCATAAATCAAAAAAGATGAAAAAAAATCAAACCTTAAAAAGTTGGGTATTCGTAATTATTTATTTTATTACCACAGGTAATAATTATGCCCAAACAAGTACAGAAAAACAAAATCCTTATTCATTAGGAAAAAGCAGTGAATTTTTAAGACAAATTGAAACACAATTAGCCAAAACAACCAAAAACAACCAAGAAATAAAACTCATGGTATCAAATTCGGAAACATTGGATGCAAAAGTAAATTATCAACAAGAAAAATCTGCTTCGGAAATCCATCTGGAAGGTGAGATATTGAGTAAAGACGCAGGAAGTTTTATCATTATCATTAAAAACAAAAAACTAGATGGAAGGATAATTCTTTTAAAAGATAAAAAAGCTTATTCTTATTATTCAGATAATAAAGAAAGTGCTTTTATAAAAGAAATCGACATTAATAATATGATGTGTGTAGATTTCATTAAAACTTCGATTTCTAATATCGAAAAAATCTCAACCCATCCAAACAAAGAGGCTAAAAATGTTAATATTTCAACTTTACAGAGCTTTCCGGGTGCAGCAGGATGTCTGTTATTAGATTTCAATGGGCATACCGTCCCCGCCGGCAGCGGTTGGAATGGAGGAAATCCTATTGTTGCAGCGCCTTCAGGCATGACAGATGATCAAATTCTGGAAGCCTGGGAAATTACGGCAGAAGATTATCGTCCGTTCAACTTAAATGTGACAACCGACGAAGAAGTCTTCAATAGCTATCCTCAAAACAAGAAAAGAAGATGTATTATTACGACTACAGATGTTGCATCTCCGGGAGGTGCCGGGATTGCTCTTATTAACAGCTTCTCTTCTTTCAGCGACATGCCATGTTGGGCATTCACGTCAGGAGCGGGAACTTCAGGAAAGATTATTGGTGAAATCGCTTCTCATGAACTAGGTCATACCTTAGGGTTAAACCATGACGGACAAGGCCAATACGCTTATTACAGCGGACACGGAGACTGGGCGCCGATCATGGGAGCAAGCTACTATAAGAACGTAACACAATGGAGCAAAGGAGATTATACAAATGCGACAAATCATCAAGATGATCTTGCTATAATTACAAATACAACAAATAATGTAGGGTACAGAGCAGATACTCACGGAAGTACCATTAGCACAGCAACGACTCTAAATCTGTCAGGATCAGCAGAAAACAAAGGCGTTATTGATCATACTGATGATATTGATCTGTTTCAGTTCAATACCGGTGGAGGAAATATAGTTTTAAATATAGAAACTACAGAAAGGCATAGTAATTTACTTTTAAAAGCATCATTATATGACAGCCAAAACGTATTAATAGGCACTTATAAAGGAACCCCTTCCGACCTAAGCGCTCCAATTAACATCAATACCAATCTCAATGCAGGAAATTACTATTTAGCCATCACAGGCATTGGAGACGGAACTGTAGACACAGGCTATACAAGTTATGCTTCTCTAGGAGCTTACACCATTACCGGATCTACTCCATCTCTGAATTCAACATTAGGCGTAACCAGAACAAACAGCAACGTCAGTATGATTAATATTTATCCTAACCCGGTTAAAAACAAATTAAATATTGATTTCGGACCTATTAAAAATAATTATCATGTAGAAATTATAAATACTTTAGGACAGCTAATTCACAAATCCAGTACATCAGAAAAACTTTTAAGTATCCCATTTTCCGATAAACCTTCTGGGTTTTACAGATTAATTATAAAAGACAGTCATAATACTATTGCTAAAGCATTTAGCCTAGTAAAACAATAATTTTTTATATAGTTAATTTATGGAAGCGAGAATTTCAAAATTCTCGCTTTTATTTTTTTTATAAATCACAATACTAAAAACATTACCTTTTTCGCAATGTATTTTCAAGTTTTATTTTACTTATTTTTGAACATTAATTATAGTAAATCATTCATTAAAAATGGAAGTTATTATCAATAAATTAGAAGACTGGCAAGAAGTTGTAGACCAAATAATACCGCAACTACAGCACAACATCTTTTTATTAAAAGGAAATTTAGGAGCAGGAAAAACTACTTTTACCCAGTTTTTGCTTAAAAATTTGGGAAGTCAGGATGAAGTCAACTCTCCTACTTATTCTATTGTCAATGAATATAATACACCAAAAGGAAAAATTTTCCATTTTGATCTTTATCGTTTAAAAAATATTGAAGAAGTGTACGATATCGGTATCGAAGAATACCTCGACAACGCTTTTTTATGCATTATTGAATGGCCGGAAGTCTACGAAGACGAACTTTACGGGCTCAAGTACCACACAATGAGCATTAACAACACAGGCGAACATCGAGAAGTTACATTCGACTAAATATTATGTATCTTTGCTTCATCAATCAACAGCAAAATAATTATCTGTAAGACATAATTGAGTTTAAAGAATGAGTACTACAAATATTTTTACTCCGTTTACTGAGGAAGAATTAATGCCGAAAGAAGAAAAATTGGAGGTTATTAAAAAAGGAAAGCAATTCAGTATTGGAATTCCTAAAGAAACCTGTCTTCACGAGAGAAGAACATGCATCACACCAGATGCAGTACAGGTATTGGTAGAGCACGGCCACGAGATCATTATTGAAGCTGGAGCCGGTGAAGGTTCATTTTTTACAGACCTGCAATATTCTGAATCCGGAGCAAAAATAACGAACGATCCTAAAGAAGCTTTTTCGCAGGATCTTATTCTGAAAATCAACCCTCCTACAGAAGACGAGATTGATTATATGAAGCCTAATACTTATTTGGTTTCAGCACTTCAAATTAATTTAAGAGAGAAAGATTATTTCATAAAATTAGCCGAGAAAAAAATCAACGCTATTGCTTTTGAATTTATCGTTGATGAATACAAGCAACTGGCATTAGTACGATTAATAGGCGAAATTGCAGGAACCGTTTCTATTTTATACGCTTCCGAATTATTAGCTCTATCAAATGGCTTAATGTTAGGCGGAATCACCGGAGTTCGACCTTCCGAAGTTCTTATTCTTGGTGCAGGAATCGTTGGTGAATTTGCAACCAAAGCAGCCATCGGTCTTGGCGCAAGTGTAAGAGTTTTTGATAATTCTTTATCTAAATTAAGAAGACTTCACAGCATTGTTGACAGTCGTGTACCAACTTCCATCATTGATCCAAAGGAATTAAGCAAAGCATTAAGACGTGCAGACGTAGTTATTGGCGCTCTTCCAAGGTTAAATATGCAGCCGATCGTTACCGAAGACATGATTATGAAGATGAAAAAAGGCAGCGTCATCATCGATATCACCATTGATAACGGAAAAGTAATCGAAACATCAGAGCTTACAACAATGGAAAATCCTTACATCATAAAACATGGTGTAATCCATTGCGGACTTCCGAACCTGACGTCAAAAATGCCGAGAACGACTACAAAAGCTATCTCAAACTTTTTCCTTTCTTACATTTTAAATTACGACGAAGAGGGCGGTTTCGAAAACATGCTGACCCGCAAAAACGAAATGAAGCAGAGTTTATATATGTACAAAGGAAGACATACTAAAAAAGTAATCTGCGACCGTTTCGGACTTACTTATCACGATATCAATCTTTTAATTTTCTAATGAAAAAGCTTAAGTTTTATATGATTGGTCTTATTCCAGGACTGATTCTTGTATTTTTTATATTAAACAAAAAAGGGGCAAGCTGCAGCGGTTATTTACCCAACAGCCGTGTAATTGCAGAAACTCTTTCTAAAGATTTTAAGTATTCTGACAGCGCCAAAAGCGAAATGAGTACGTACAAAATCAACGAAAAATTCTTAAAAGACGAAATCATCACGAATGGAAAGGTAGATTTTGATAGAAGTCATGCTCAGAAAAAACCTTGTCCGGATTACGTATTGGTTTATCCAAAAGACAATCCGACTTACGAGGTTACATTTGAGAAATGTGAGGAAATTGTAACGCTGAACAGTCTGAAAAAAATTAAATAAAAATTTCAATGGAAGGCAATTACTACATGATTAATGATTATCTAATATTCATTGGAGTTTTTGCTATTTTCTTTTTTTTGACGGTGAGTATTTATTTATTCAGTCAGAATCAGAAATTTAAGATTCGAAATGCTAAACTTTCAGAAGCTAATAAAATAATCGAACAAAGATTAAACGAAGTTCAGCTGGAACATATCGGCACAAAACTGAACCCGCATTTGTTTAAAAACATCCTTAATTCTGTTCAGTCACATGCCTATCAAACGTACATGTCACTGGATAAATTAGCGAATGTTCTGGATTATATTTTATATGAAAGCAACAATAAATTCGTCAGTCCAAAAGAGGAATTAACCTTTGCTTTAAGCTTAATTGAAATTAATAAAATAAAAATAAATCCACTTTTTGATTTTAGAATCAAATCTAAAATTGATAAATCGGATGAGCTTTTTGAAGAAAAAGTTTTCGCACCGCTGATTTCTGTTGATCTTATTGAAAACGCTTTCAAACATACCGATTTCTTGGCACAGGATTCATTTATTTCCATTCAATTAGAATTGGAAGGCAGAATTTTCACGATGAAAGTAAGTAATAAAGCTTCCTTAAAAAATGTGTTGGAAAAAGAGAAAAGCGGATTTGGAAGTCAGTCTTTAGATCAAAGATTAAAAATGATCTACAATAATTATTATCAGCTTACTAAAAGTTCAAAAAACGGTATCTTCACAGCCGAATTAGTAATTAATTTAGGTGAATTCTATGATAAAATGCGTTATTCTTGATGATGAATTACTGGCAATCAGTTATTTAAAACTTCTATGCGAACAAATTGAGAATGTAGAGGTTGTAAAAGCATTCAACGATCCTAAAATTTTCCTGAACGAAATTGATAATCTCGACTGCAATCTCTGCATCTTAGACATTGAAATGCCCGGAATGACAGGACTTCAAGTGGCCGAACTTATTTCAGATTCAAAAAAAATCATCTTTACGACCGCTTACAAGGAATATGCAGCAGAAGCATTTGATTTAAATGTCGTTGATTATGTAAGAAAACCAATCAAAAAGGAAAGGTTGATCCAAGCTTTTGAAAAAGCCAAAGAATTGGTTTCGGCACCGCAAAAAAAAGATTTCATCGAATGGAATACCAACATCGGGAAAACAATTCTTTTCACAGAACAAATTGCTTATATTAAAACTTCTGAAATCGACAGCCGCGACAAAGACATTATTCTAAATGACGGAACAACAATTGTTCTTAAAAACCTCAGTTTTAAATCACTTCTGGAAATGCTTCCAACAAAAGATTTCGCTCAGGTGAATAAAAAAGAGATCATCGCATTATCTTCCATTAAAATATTTTCTACCAACGAAATTATTACATCAATATCTTTAGATGGAGAGAATTTTATCAAGCTACAAATCGGAGACACCTATAAAAATTCATTATTAGAGATGTTTGGAAAGTAGATTTTTCATACGTTTTCTGTTTCATTACAAATTTAATCCGTTTCATTACATCACCTCTGTTTAAAATATTTGGTCAGCGTATTTTTGCGCCTTGATTAAATGATTTGATAATGAAAAAACTTCTTTATGCTTGTGGAATTCTCATATCCGGACTTTGTTTTTCTCAGGAATCGGCTCCTAAAATAAAAGCATCTTTTTTTGACGGAATTGCAGTGGCCGGATATGTAGATCATGGGGCTTTTATCAATTTTACGGGACCAAATATCAGCTTAACCCACAAAGATGTTAAATTCATTCTGGGAATGCTTCCCTCGTTGAGAATTAAAAACGATAAATCTCCGGGAACTAAAAACAGTGCGATCACTCCGAATCTAGGCGCAGGTCTTACAGTCATTTATAAAAAGATCGCTTTACAACTTCCGGTTTATTATAATTCTAAAACAGCAACAGAAAATGGTGCCTGGAAAATGGGAATCGGACTGGGATATTCCTTCAAATAGGTTTTCATTACATTATTCATGACATTTATTACATTTCAGAAATAAAAATAGTTGTCATCCATATATTCTTAAGAAATTTACACACTTAAATAACGGAGTTATGAACTTGGGGAAATATAAAAATATAATTTTTTACATCAGCACAATAGCATTTTTTTCATGCCTGATGTATTGGTTCTTCGTTGAAGGAAAAACTTTAGAGATCGGAGAAAACATTGCTCCGAGTAAAGCTACAGGTGCTACAATGTGGGAGAATTTCGCAGATTCATTTATGACGAATCTTCATCATCCTTTAGCACTTCTTCTTGCACAGATCGTTACGATCATCATGGTTGCAAAACTTTTCGGATGGGTTTGTGTAAAGCTGAAACAACCGTCAGTTATTGGTGAAATGATCGCCGGTATCGTTTTGGGGCCATCACTTTTTGGACTTTACTTCCCTGAACTTTCAGCATTTATTTTTCCAAAAGAATCACTTCCAAACTTACAGTTTTTGAGCCAGATCGGATTGATCCTTTTCATGTATATCGTAGGAATGGAGCTTGATTTGAGCGTTCTGAGAAAGAAAGCGCACGACGCTGTTGTAATCAGCCACGCAAGTATTATTATTCCTTTTGCGTTAGGAGTTGGACTTTCATATTTTATCTATAAAGAATTTGCGCCGGATGGCATTCAATTCAGTTCCTTTGCCTTATTTATAGCGATTGCAATGAGTATCACGGCTTTTCCTGTTTTGGCGAGAATTGTTCAGGAAAGAAATCTTCACAAAACAAAAATAGGAACCGTTGTTATTACCTGCGCCGCCGCAGATGATATTACCGCATGGTGTATTTTGGCCGCTGTAATTGCAGTTGTGAAAGCAGGATCTTTTTCAGGATCCGTATTCGTTATTTTGATGGCGATTCTTTACGTTTTCATCATGATTAAAGCAGTAAGACCATTCCTTACCAGAATTGCTGAGTCACAAAAAGGAAAAGGCTTCATCAGTAAAGCATTGGTTGCTGTATTTTTCTTAATCTTGATTATTTCATCTTATGCAACAGAAGTTATTGGTATCCATGCGCTTTTTGGAGCATTTATGGCTGGTGCGATCATGCCGGAAAATGTAAAATTCAGAAACCTTTTCATAGAAAAAATAGAAGATGTTGCATTAGTTTTATTACTTCCGCTTTTCTTTGTATTCACGGGATTAAGAACGCAAATCGGATTATTAAATGACCCTCACCTTTGGAAAATTGGAGGATTCATCATTCTTACTGCCGTTACCGGAAAATTCGTAGGAAGCGCACTCGCCGCAAAATTCCTGAAATTAAGTTGGAAAGACAGTCTCACCATTGGTGCATTAATGAACACCAGAGGACTTACCGAGCTTATCGTACTTAATATTGGTTATGATTTGGGAGTTTTAGGCCCAGAATTGTTTGCCATGCTTGTTATCATGGCGTTATTTACTACGTTCATGACAGGCCCTTGCCTTGATCTTATCAATTATCTCTTTAAAGGTAAAAAATCGATCGAGGATGATGAAGACAAAGATAATGATACCAAATATAGAGTTCTTTTATCTTTTGAAACAGCAGAATCCGGAAGCACACTTTTGAAATTAGCTGACAACTTAACCCACAAAATGAATGGGAATAAAAGCGTAACAGCAATGAATATCGCTCCTATTGACGAACTTCACGCCTTTGATATTGATAATTATGAAAAGGAGCAATTCAAGGATGTAATAGAGACTTCTAATGAGCTTAATCTTGAGGTTACGACTCTTTTTAAAGCTTCAACCGATATTGAAAATGACCTTACCAACATTACAAACAAGGGAAATTACGATCTTCTTATAATCATGCTTGGAAAATCAATGTATGAGGGAAGTTTGTTGGGAAGATTATTAGGTTTTACAACTAAAATCATTAATCCTGAAAAGCTTTTAAATACCGTAAAAGGCAAAGGTTACATTTTCAACAACTCTCCTTTTGATGATTCTACCTTACAGATCTTAGATAAAACCAACATTCCGGTTGGAGTTTTGGTTGAAAAAGAATTTGAGTCGGCAGATAAAGTTTTTATTCCAATATTTAATTTAAGCGATTTTTATTTGCTTGAATATGCTAAAAGATTAATTAATAATAACAATTCCCAGATCATTATTCTTGATGCCGGAGGACAGATAAGAAGCAATATTGAGGTTAAAGAATTGATCAGAAGCATTGAACAGGTTGCACCCAATCACATCACACTATATAACGAGAAGAAAATCGAGAAAGAATTTCTGGATTCCCAAGATTTAATGTTAATCAGCAGCAAAAGCTGGAAAAGCCTGATTGACACGAAAAGCCTTTGGTTATCGGATATTCCATCGACGCTTATCATCTCCAATCCATAATTTTGATTTGTATTTTTAAACGAAAAACCAACTTTATAAGTTGGTTTTTTTCATGTGTATTATTTTATTTTTTTGATATTTGTAAATAAATCATTAATTAAAATTAATCTTTGGCACGATTATTTAATATAGACAAGCAACTCATGTTTAATTTGAGTTTTCATGGTTATTAGTTTTTATCCCTGGTTAACCCCAGGGATTTTTATTTTAGTCCATATTTTTAACAAATCTGTAATTATTAATTAAAATCATATTTACATTTTAAGAAATATTTTATACCTTCGCTCTGTGATTATAAACAAAAGAACATATTATTATAGAATTTTAACCTCAAATTTGGGATAGGGATTCTTGTAAACATAACATAAACCTCGTCCTCGGACGGGGTTTTTTATTTTAAAATTTAAAAAGATGAAAATAAGTATTATAGGGGTAGGTCTCATTGGAGGGTCGATTGCTTTAAAATTAAGAGAAAAAGGAATTGCAGATTTCATTTACGGAATCGACAATAATAATGAACATCTTAACCAAGCATTAGATTTAAAAATAATCGATGCTAAAGTTGACCTTGAGTACGGAATAAAAAATTCCGATCTTATTATTCTTGCTATTCCTGTAGATTCTGCAAGGAAAATTTTGCCTAGCATTTTAGAGCTTATTTCAGAAAACCAAACGGTAATGGATGCAGGCTCTACCAAAGCTGGAATTGTTGCTGCCGTAAAAGACCACCCAAAACGTTCAAGATTTGTAGCTTTTCACCCGATGTGGGGAACGGAAAACAATGGTCCGAAATCGGCTGTTTCAGAGAGTTTTTCAGGAAAAGCAGGAGTTATCTGCAATAAAGAAGAATCTGCAGAAGACGCTTTACATTTAGTTGAAAAAATTGTTGAAAGTCTTGATATGCATTTGATTTATATGAATGCAGAAGCTCACGATGTTCATACTGCTTATATTTCGCATATTTCACACATCACGTCTTATGCTCTAGCGAATACCGTTTTAGAAAAGGAACGTGAAGAAGAAACTATTTTCCAATTGGCGAGTTCCGGTTTTTCGAGCACGGTTCGTTTGGCAAAATCTCATCCTGAAATGTGGGTTCCGATCTTTAAACAAAACAAAGAAAATGTTTTAGATGTTTTGAATGAGCATATTTCTCAGTTAAGAAAGTTCAAAGTCGCCTTGGAAAAAGAGAATTACGAGTATTTAGGAGAATTGATTTCTAATGCGAATAAAATAAGGGGAATACTTGATAAATAGGTTATTTTTCTTTTGTCTTGAAACAAAAGAAACAAAAATTCAAGACTGGAAACTTCGGCTAAAAATTAAAATTTAATACTAAAATCTCTAAAACTCACGCGAGTTTAAAATAAATTAAAAAAATCCTTAAATCGTGTGATTTAAGGATTTTTATTTGTAATTATATCTGATATTTCAATAGAAAATTTAACACTCAGGGACGTTGACCGCAATTGCCAAACCTCCTTCCGAAGTTTCTTTAAATCTGTCATTCATTGATAATGCAGTTTCCCACATCGTTTGAACAACCTGATCTAAGCTTACTTTCGCTTTTGTAGGATCACTCTCAAGAGCGATATTAGCAGCAGTGATTGCTTTTATAGCGCCCATCGTATTTCTTTCAATACAAGGAATCTGAACTAAGCCTTTGATCGGATCACAAGTTAATCCTAAATGATGCTCCATCGCAATTTCAGCAGCCATTAAAACCTGACCAACGCTTCCACCAAGAATCTCCGTTAATCCTGCTGCAGCCATTGCTGATGAAACTCCGACTTCAGCCTGACAGCCGCCCATTGCTGCGGAAATTGTTGCATTCTTTTTGAATAATGTTCCGATTTCTCCCGCAACGAGTAAAAATCTTGCAATATCGTCTTCACTGTTGAATGGTGTAAAAGCCTGAGAATACATTAATACAGCAGGAATCACCCCACTCGCTCCGTTGGTAGGAGCTGTAATAATTCTTCCAAAAGCTGCATTTTCTTCATTTACAGCCAATGCAAAACACGCAATCCATTTATTGATATTGGTGAAGTTTTCTTCGGCATCTATAACCATTTGAAACCATTCATCCTTATTTTTATAGATCTTATCTTCGCCTAATAATTTTCTGTTGATTCCGGCAGCTCGTCTGGTAACATTCAGTCCACCGGGAAGAATTCCTTCTTTGTTTACGCCTTTATAAATACATTCTTTAATCTGTTTCCAGATGTAAAGTGCTTCGGCTCTTGTTTCGTCTTGGGTTCTCCAGCTTTCTTCATTAATTAAAATTAAATCTGACATTTTGCTAAAGCCCAATTTCTCACAGTATTTTACAATATCTGCAGCCTTATGACAAGGATACAAAGTACGCACACACTGCTTTTCTATCGAGTTTTTCTCCTGACTTGCGATAAAACCTCCTCCAACAGAATAAAAATCCTGAACAAGTTCGGTTCCATCTTCAAAAATAGCTTTGAAAATCATTCCGTTTGGATGAAAATCAAGAGATTTTTGCATATTTAAAACCAAATGATGCCCGTAAATAAAAGGGATTTCTTTTTCACCACCCAGATTTAGGATTTGAGTATTTTTTATTTCCTCTATTTTCTCATCAATTTTTGATGTATTGATTGTCTTAAAATCTTCACCATTCAAACCAAGCATTCCGGCAATATCGGTTCCGTGACCGATTCCCGTTTTAGCTAATGAACCGAAAAATTCAAGAAAAACTTCCTTCACCTCAGCAATTGATCTTTCCCTCTTAATAATCCTGATAAATGCAGACGCCGCATTCCAAGGTCCCATCGTATGCGAACTTGACGGACCTATTCCTACTTTAATAATCTCAAAAACCGATATTGATTCCATATAAATGATTCATCATTTTTTCCTACATACAAAGATACACCATAAATCGAAAAGCAAAAGCCGGAGATGAAAATTCAACTCCGGCTTTCAAATTAAAACTATATGAACGCAATATGATTTAAAATATCAATAGTGAATAGTGAATTTTGCTTCGCAAGTGAATTTTAGAAAATTGACAGCAAAACTAATTGACAATTCACCTTTCACCTTATCAGCAAATACTTTCTTCGTGTTGAGAAAGGTCAAGTCCCATATCCTCAGCTTCTTCCGAAACCCTCAACGTAATAATACTGTCCGTGATTTTATATAATAGTAACGATCCAAAAAATGCAAATATTGAGACCAAAACCAACGCCATCATGTGATGTGCAAAAACTTCAAAACCACCGTGAAGAAGGCTCGCATTTTCTCCATGTGCAAATATTGCTGTTAAAATCATTCCCATAATCCCCCCTACTCCATGACAGGCGAAGACATCCAATGTGTCGTCGATCTTTTTTAAAGCTTTCCAATTTAACATTACATTAGAAACTATAGCCGAAATAAAACCTATGAAAAGACTTTCTGCGATAGAGACAAAGCCACATCCGGGAGTAATTGCGACAAGTCCAACAACCGCGCCGATACAGGCTCCCAAAGCTGAAACACTTCGTCCATTGATTCTGTCAAAAAATATCCAGGTCATCATTGCTGATGCAGAAGCGATTGTTGTTGTTCCAAAAGCGGTTGCAGCCGTTGCATTGGCAGCCAAAGCAGAACCTGCATTAAAACCGAACCATCCGAACCAAAGCATTCCGGTTCCCAAAAGGACAAAAGGAATATTTGAAGGCTCATGATGCGGATTTTTCCTGTTTCCTAAAACGATTGCTCCGGCCAACGCTGCAAACCCCGCACTCATGTGAACGACTGTTCCGCCTGCGAAATCTTTAACTCCAAAATATTTATTTAAAAGTCCTTCCGGATGCCAAACCATATGACAAAGCGGTGCATAGATGAAAATACTGAAAAGCACCATGAATAGTAAATAAGAAATAAAACGCACTCTTTCTGCAAATGATCCAGTGATTAAAGCAGGAGTTATTACCGCAAACTTCATCTGAAACAAAGCAAAAAGTACAAATGGTATCGTAGAAGCCATCATTTTATGAGGTAAAACTCCTACACGACTGAAAAAAGGATAGCTTAACGGATTTCCAATGATACCATAATGTACCCCATTAATCTCAAAACCTAAAGAATCCCCAAAAGATAAAGAAAAGCCAACCACCACCCAAAGAATGGAAATTACACCCAACGCAATAAAACTTTGAAGCATTGTAGAAATTACATTTTTCTTACCGACCATTCCGCCGTAGAAAAATGATAAACCAGGAGTCATAAGCAAAACAAGACCTGCAGCAGCCAAAATCCAGGCCACATCGGCACCAACGATTTTATCTTCGCCTAAAAACTCTCCGTTATTTGGAAAATCAACGATTGGACTCCAAAATAAACCGCCTATTGCAATAAGAGCAATTGTGGTAAATGAGACAATCCATTTTAACCCTACTTTCATGAAATTTTAATTTAACCCCTTCAAAAGTAAGAATTAATTTCATAAAAACATAAATTAAAACACAGAACCCCTATAAATTTTATATTAAATTTAAGTAAACATAATTTTTAAAGTAAAAACACCTCATTCAACACTTTTGAAACTTCTTTATATTTCGTCGCAGGAAATAAATGTGTTCCGCCTTTAATAATATAATTTGGTTTTGAATTTTTAACAGGAAAAACAAGATCTCGATCTCCTAATATTTGAATAACATTTGGATTTTCTTCAAATTTCCACTCAGAAACTTTTTCTACTGACCATTTTAAATAATAAGGGTCGCGGACTTTGAAATATTGCAGGATTTTTGGATTTTTAGGATCAAATAATTTTCTGACCACAGAATATACATTCGCAGCCCTGTCATTAAAAAGACTTAATGGAAGAACTCTTGGAATCTTTGTAACCTCACCCGTTCTTATGAATTTTGATTTTTCTCTATCAGACTTAATACTTCCTAAAATAACTACTTTTTCGGCCGGTTTTATTTTATTGATTTCCTGAACAATAATTCCTCCAAATGAATATCCTAAAAGACAAAAAGGCTCTGAAACATCAATCTTTTCAGCCATTCTTTCAACATAAAGAGGAAGAGATTCATTTTTTTCAGGAATCAACCAATCAATAAAAACAATTTCGCAATGCTCGGGAAATTGTATTCTTTCAAGCACTTTAAAATCTGCACCAAGGCCACTTACTACATAAATTTTCATATTACTAAAATAAAAAAAAAGCATCAAAAAAGATGCTTTTATCCATATCATTTATATTTTTTGATTAATCTTTATGGGAGGAAATGCGCGTAACGCTATCAATAGAAATGGTCGTAATATCATCTGAAGCTACCCATTCTAAAATGTAACCGCCACCGGTACCAATAGGAGCCGGCAAGCTTGCACCATCAGCAATAGTCGTAAAACTGTACACCAAAATTCCACTTGTTTTACCTGACGGAATAACACCACTTATTTCAGATCTAAAACCAGATAAAGGATTTCTTAATATAAATCTTATATCCTGGCTTAAAATATTAGCATCTTTGGTGTAATTCACTATAATACGCCATTGATGAACTTGCCCCAATACTCCATTTTCAAGGAATTGATTTCCGACAAAAATTTTAGCATCAGAAATCAAAGAATTTTCCGGCCAGCTCGTTGTAGGTGCACTAGCATATACCAAAGGCAGGGAATAAATAACCTGTCGAGTTGAATTAGCTGAAACATTAGACCAACTAGGCTTTGTTCCCGCACCGAGTCCTCCGGCATTAATTTTTACGACACCTTCATTCGGCTTCGTTAGTTTCGTCACTATAAGACTACTCCAACTCAACCCGTCAAAAAAACGTAAACTTTTATTGGTAGTATCATAAGCCACCATTCCTTCAACAGGAGCCAAAATAGTTCCGGGATTTGCTAGCCTAGGAAGAATAACACCTGATGTGGTAGAAACGATATCCAAAACACCCTGAGGGTTGGTCGTATTGATTCCGACCTGACCATTCACTCTTACAAAAGACGCAAGAATGATAATAATAATTTTTTTTCGCATAATGTGTATTTTGTTTTTATTTACTATAAAACATTATACACCTTCAAAGTAATAAGTAGATACAAATATGTGAAAAATATTTCAAATAATTAAAATAAAACTCAACAATAATTAATTATTATTAAACAAAAACAAATACATGAATAAAAATAAATTAATTTAAAAATTAAAATAAATACAAAATATTAACCCTGTAAAGAATTATTTAAAATCAAATCCAGTTAAAAACAAAACTCAACGAATACAAAAAAAATAAAAAATTATTATAATTAGTCCGAAACCTTATAAACATGAAAAGAAGTATTACTGGTAGAACCCAAAATACTGGCATTCAAAACACTTGTCCCTGCAAGCCCAAAATAAAGCTTATCGCCGGCCTGCAAGCTATAGATGGAATTTATTGCAGATTCAGATACTGTGAGTGCTACAAGACCAAGACTACCACCACTAAACTGCCGAATATCCAGCGTTGAAAATATTCCGCCAGAATTTTTAATAATTCCAATTCCAGGATTCCCTGTCAATAGAGAAGCTTGTAAACCACTTCCATAGCGAAAATAAAAACTCACAGCATACACACCTGAAGAGGGTACGACATACGAATAATCTGTTTCAGAAAATAAAGTGGAAATTCCTACTCCTTTATCGGATAGTGTGAAATTAATCTGTTTCCAATTTGAAAATAAAGACAATCCAAGCAAGGTGATCCCTCCGTTTTTTGCAGCAGAGTAAACAGAAGTATTTTTGTTAGCCATTGCCGCTGCAGCTTCTACTATCATCTGTGGCTCCACTTGCGCAACTTCAAAACTTCCCTGATTTACAGCCATAATCTGATAACCGGGCAAAGATAAAACCTGAGGAGTTTCTCTAACTTTTAAATTACCATTAATATCAAGTGTTGCCGTAGGTGTTGTTGTATTTATTCCGACCTGAGACCGCAATCCTAAAAAAGAGGCAAAAGCGAAAATAATAATCAATTTTTTCATAACAGTGTATTTTGTTTTTAATTAAAACATGATACACCTTCATAAGTAGTAAGTAATTTCAAATGTATAAAAAACATTAAATAAATCAAACCGGAATGAATTATAATTAATTACCAGCAGTGAAAACTCAAAACAAATTAAATTTTAATGAAAAACAACAATAATTAAAACCGAAACAATGAAAAATATCAATCCTTTAAAAGCATCTTTAAAATTCAATTTAAAACAAAAAAAATGAGCGATTAAAAAATCACTCATTCATTTATCTATAAAACTGTATGTCTTATTTCTTTTTTACAGGAACTCTGTTGTCGTTATCTAATTTCTCTGTAGAAACTTTAAACTGGATATCCATTTCGTCTTTAATGAAATAATCTTTCAATGAAGACTGATAGAATACTTTGAAATCTCTTCTGTTCAATGAGAACTTAGCAGATTCTACCACTACCGTAAACTGAGTAACGTATACGTTTGCAGGGAAAGTAATTGTTTTTCTAACTCCTTTTATCGTAACATCACCGTAAACTGTTGAATTGTACTGACTGTTTGCCAGAGGAATAATCTTAGTTAAATGAAATTTCGCGATCGGGAATTTTTTAACCTCGAAAAAATTTGTGCTTTTAAGATCATTTGTCAACTTGATCATGTCTTCATCTGAAACATCACCAGCCATTAAACTTCTCATATCTATCACAAATTCTCCGTCTACCAAGACCGTTTTATCAAAGTTGAATTTTCCACTTTTTAATTTTACCGTTCCGGAATGCGATGAAGCCTCAGTTTTTACAACTTTATACCCCCACCATCTGACCTCAGACGAAGTGACCTTTGATACCTTATCAAATTTCCTTTGAGCAAAAACAAATGATATGCTCGCACACATCATCGCAAACAATAGTAATCTTTTCATTCTTTTTTATTTACAATTCAACAAAAATAAAAAAAAGTGTAGAACTTCTACACTTTTAACAATCTTTTTTTGATTAAATTATTTAGCAGTCACTTTTACAAGCATATCTATTTCATCTTTCACAAAAACATCCTGCATTGTAGACTTGTAAGAAATGTCGAATTTCTGTCTGTCGAAAGAGAATTTATTAGACACTAAACTTACAACTCCTTTGCTGTAAGAAATTTTTGCAGGGAAAGAAACTTCATTTGTTTTTCCTTTCACGGTAAGATTTCCTGTAACCAAAGAGCTATAGATCTTATCGTTATTTTTCTTTACAGAAGTAATTTTGAAACTAGCTGTAGGGAATTTTTCAACTTCGAAGAAATCTCCATTCTTAAGGTGACCGTTTAATTTTCCTTGATACTCTCCAGTTAAATCGGTTGAAGAGATAGAGGTCATGTCTAAAGTGAAAGAACCACCTACTAATTGGTTTCCTTTCATTACCATATCTCCAGATTTTACTTTTACAGTACCATCATGAGAGCTAGCCTCAGATTTAGCAACTTTGTAACCCCACCAGTGAACATCAGATGCTACTACTTTTTTTGACTGCCCGAAAGCTAAACCACCAGCTAAAACTGCTAATAAAAATATTTTTTTCATTTTGAATAAGTTATTTACCTTGTTTGTTAATGATGCAAATGTAGCCAACTTATATGATAGATTTCATTGATGTATATCAATAAAAACAATAATTTTTATGAATAATATCAGCCATAAAAAAACTCCGAATTTCTTCGGAGCTTGTTTTTATTCTTGGTAATAAGCAGTATAGAGCGCTGCACCATTTAATCCTGTCTGATTTTGTTTGATCAGATAGATCGGAATGTTTCTCAGCATATCCTCCATTTTATCACTTATTCTAAATTTCTCGTAGAATTTGTCTTTATCCATATATTTACTGATCATCTGCGGAATATCTCCAGCAATCAATAATCCTCCTGTAGCTTTTAATTTCAGCGTCAAGTTGTTTGCTTCTCTTGCTAAAAACTCAAGGAAGGTATCTAAAGCTATCTTACAGATCAAAACATCGTCTTCAACAGCCGCTTTGTAGATCACCTCAACAAAGTTTCCGTTGGCAAGACGTTCTGATAACCATTCCGGTTCAGGGTGTCTTTTTACGTCTCTTAAGAATCTATAGATATTAAATAATCCTGTTTTAGAAAGCACATTTTCCCAACTTACAATTCCATAAATATTATTTAAGAATTGATAGAACTCAACTTCAACATTGGTTCTTGGAGAAAATTCTGAGTGACCTCCTTCTGTTGCAAATGGTCTTAAATATTTCCCGTCAAAGAAATATCCTGCTTCACCTAATCCGTTTCCTGGAGCAAGGATCGCTACGTTACCATTTTCAAGATGACCGCTTGTGTAGATATCATCCATATCAGAATCTTCAAGAAGTCCCATTCCGTAGGCAGAAGCCTCCAAGTCATTAAGCATATCTACTTTCTCGAATCCGAAATCTCTTGTGATCTCTTCCTGATCTAAGTTCCAGCCTAATCTTGCAGGACTACTCTTCCCATTAAGAACGGGTCCCGGGACAGCCATTCCTAAACGTTTTACATTTCCCAACTCATTATCCTGAATAAATTTCTTCAAGATATCCGAAAAAGAAGTATATTCTTTCGTTGGGTAATCGCTCTGGATTTTCACCTCAAGACCTCCGTTACCGGAAACAAAATACCCCAAGGTTGTAGTGTCTTCACGAAGGTTTGCCCCAATGATAGAAACATTATCATTATTACTGTTCTTTACGCCTGGTAAATAAAGTGGAAATTTTGGGTTCAAAATCATAATCAGCAAATTTTATCAAATATAATAATTGTTTTGGTAAATACTATAGGGAAAGAAAAAACCTTTTCAAAAAAACGAAAAGGTTTTGGTTAATAATTGTTTATATTTAAATCTAACTACTTCCCTAATGGAATATTGTAAGAAAACCCTACTCCAATGTTCCCCACATTGTAGTCTTGGTTTGGCAAATCGCCTTTGTCTCCTACAAATACTTTCTGATACTGTACAAAGAAATTCCAGTCTCTGTTGTGGTATCCGATCTCAGGTTTGATGTAAAAACCTCCATCCGGTCTGTCAACCGTACTGTTGGAAGCCACTTTTTCATCACCCACTAAGAAACCGTAACCTAAATCTGTTCCGAAATAAAATCCGGTCTGTTTTGGATAAATTCTGATCAAAGCACCTACAGGAATTACGCCCACATCATTATTATTGATACCGTTGTTATCCTTACCAAAATAATGGGTATAACCTGTTGCGATACCTAATCCAAATCCAGGAGTAATCAAGTTTTGATAAGCTACGTCTACACCAGCAGAAGCAGAAACATTATCTGCGGGAACAGCTAAACCAGCATTCGCTCCTACCTTGATCATATTATTCATTTGTGAGCTTTGAGCACTTACTATACCAACCGTTAAAATTCCGCCTAGTAAGATGGCCTGTTTAAACATTTTCATAACTCTGATTTTTTAAATTTTACTAATCTGAAGGATGTAAAAATCGTGCCAAGGAAGCCTGCTTTTCTCACTTTAACATTAATAAAAATCGCAAAATAATGAATATCAATTAATTAAATCAACCAAAAATTAAATACATGTTTAACTTGAGATTAAAAATAACAATATTAATAATTCTTAACCGTTATAATTTTAACCTTTTTGGTTTTCCACCATCAAAAAATAAATTGTCTTATGATGCTTTCATCCTTATTAAATAACAAACATCTTCTTTGGCGTGCCGGTTTCGGAGCGGGAATCAACCAGTTTGAAGATCTGAAAAATAAAGACATCAAAACTTTACTTAAAGATTTATTTAAAGAAGAAAATTTTGTGGAAGTTACTTACGATACGCCTGATGTAGAGACCATCGACTACATGACCGACAAGTCCCCCGCAGAAAAGAAAAAGAAAATCCAAAGGATCAACAGAGAGCAAAACAACGAACTGAACCTGAATTTTCTCAACAAAATGATCAACAGCAACGAACAGATGAGGGAAAAAATGGCTTTCTTCTGGCACGGACATTTTGCATCGAGAGTTCAAAACCCAAAATTCAACAGACAATTATTAAATATCATAAGAAAAAATTCTTTGGGAAATTTCAAAGACCTTTTATTTGAAGTAAGCCAGGCTCCGGCAATGCTGAACTTCCTTAATAATCAACAAAATAAAAAAGATCATCCCAACGAAAACTTTGCCCGTGAAGTGATGGAACTATTCACTATGGGACGCGGAAATTACACCGAAAAAGACATCCGGGAAGGCGCCAGAGCTTTTACAGGCTGGGGTTATGATAAAGAAGGAAATTTTGCAGAAAGAAAAAAACTTCACGACGAAGCCACAAAAACTTTCCTCGGAAAAACAGGAAATTTCACAGGAACAGATGCTTTAAATATTATTTTGGAACAAAAAGCAACCGCAAAATTTATTACTGCTAAAATTTATAAATTCTTTGTCAATGAAAATGTGGATGAAAGTATTGTTAATAAGTTAAGCGACAGTTTTTACAGTTCCAATTATGACATCAAAAAATTGATGAATGATATTTTTTCAAGCTCATGGTTTTATGACAAAAAAAATATCGGAAACAGAATAAAATCTCCCATAGAATTAATGGTCGGAATGATGAGAACGTTACCAATGCATATTCAAAATCCTGAAAACCTCATCGTTTATCAAAAATTATTAGGTCAAATGTTGCTCTATCCTCCCAACGTTTCGGGATGGCCAAACGGAAAATCATGGATCGACAGTTCAACTTTAATGCTGAGACTTCAGATTCCTCAAATTTGGTCGGGTTTAAGGCCTTTAGAGTACAGTCCGCGCCAAGATGATGATATTGATATGGGAATGAAATCACGAGAAACAGCCTTAAACAAAAGCTTTAAAAATCCGAATATTACCATCGATTGGGCTCGTGTTGAAAAAGCTTTCGACAATAAAAATTGTGAGGATTATTTAATTCAAAATTCAAACACTTTGAGTATGGATTCTGTAAAAAGTTTCTCAGACAACACCGTGAAAATGAATGTAATCAACCTGATGTCAACACCGGAATATCAGTTAATGTAAATATAAGGAATTAGGATTTAGGGCTTAGCAATTAGGCTCCAACAACCTCTAAAAACTAAGCCCTAAATCCTAATCCCTAAAACCTAACTTTATGCTAATTAAAAGAAGAGAATTTTTAAAAATAAGCTCATTAGCAACGGCTTCCTTAATGGTTCCTAATTTCCTGAAATCAATGACGCTGGATAATGCTTTGGAACGTAATCAGAAGATCTTAATTGTTCTTCAATTTACAGGTGGAAATGATGGTTTAAACACGATCATTCCTACAAAAAATGATATTTATTTTAAAGAAAGAAGCAAAATAGCGATACAAAATTTTTTACAGCTAAATGATGAAGCAGGAATCAACCCGTCTTTGTCATATTTTAAAGAATTATTCGATAATGGAGAGCTCTCTGTTATGAATAATGTCGGTTATCCCGATCCTGATAAATCACACTTCCGAAGTATGGATATCTGGCAGTCAGCAAGTAAAAGTGATGAATTCTTGGAAACAGGTTGGCTTGGACGTTTTCTGGATGAAGAATGTTACAAATGTGACCATCCGACACAAGCTTTGGAAGTTGATGATATGCTAAGTTTAGCCTTAAAAGGTGAAAATAATAAAGCTTTTGCTTTTAAAGATCCTAAAAGGTTGTATCAAACGAGTCAGGAGAAATATTTTAAGTCGCTTTATGATCATCATCATGAAGATGAAACGGTGTCTTATTTATATCAAACACTGGGTTCAACCATCAATAATGCAGGTTATATTTTTGATAAAAGCAAAGCAAAAAAAACGGATCAAACCTACCCAAATTCACAGTTAGGAAAAGACTTTAAAACCGTTTCATCTCTGATTAAATCTGATATTAATACGCAGGTTTATTATCTTTCTGTGGGAAGTTTTGATACGCATGTTAATCAAAATGAAAGACAGCAAAAGCTTTTTGATGACATCAATGAAGCTGTAAAATCTTTCGTTGCCGATATGAAAAGTAATGGTTTATTCAATGATATTTTGTTGATGACATTCTCAGAATTTGGTCGTCGCGTTGCGCAAAACGCCAGCAATGGAACGGATCATGGAACAGCCAATCAAATGTTTTTTATCAGTGGTGGATTGAAAAAGAAAGGACTTCTGAACGCACTACCCGATTTACAGAATTTGAATGAAGGTGATTTAATTTATACCGAAGATTTCAGAAAAGTATACGCTACCATTCTTAAAAACTGGCTAAAAGCAGATTCTTCTAAAGTTCTAGGCTGGAAAAATGGAGTTTATGATTTTGTTTAAAAAAAGAGACCGTTTCAAAAACAGTCTCTTTCTATAATTTTTAATTACTTTTAATTTGAAGCAGGAAGCTGTTTTGGTTCAGTTCCCTGTGGTTTTTTATCCAGTTTTTCTGATATTTTCTTGACGATAAATTCAATTACCAAAGGTGCTACAATAGCAAGTACAGTTTTTAATATTCTTGATTTCATACTATTTATTTTAGAATTTGATTAATACAATTTCTAAGCCACAACATATTCACTGGAAATTTGAACTTTAATCAGGAACAATCAAATTTTCATAATTCTGGCTTCCTGATTTAAATTTTTCTTCCATTCTTAAACGTAATTTTCTGGGTTTATGCACAATCAGACAATTTCCAAATCCCAGTAAAAGTCTTTCTAGCTCGTTGTTTATTTGCACACAGATCTTAAAAATAGTGCCGTCTTCACTTTCACTTACAATCTCCTGACTTTTATGCAACGGCTTTGTTTTTACATACGGCGCATTGGAAGAATCAACAAAAAAGACAACATTCCTCGGTTCCATCGTTGGTGAAACGGTTACTCCTACGATATCTTTAAAATATTCGTCGCCATCCAGATCCTGGTCAATAAATTTAATCTTTTCATCGGTTTCAATGCTTTCCATTCTATCTAAAGCGAGATTGTACATTTTTCCTTTATGAAGACAGATTAAAAACCAACGGTTATTAAATTCCTTTAATAATTGTGGATGCACAACAAAATTACTCGATTCTTTTGCGTTAAAACTTTTATACAGAATATTTAAAACCTTTTTGTTTAAAATACCTTCATATAAAACATCAATATGCTCCAACCCTTTCAACTGCTCATTTTTATCTAAATGAATTATTGATTTTTGATTGGTTGCATGAATAGAATCTTCCAGTTTTTGAATCACTCCATTCATCTCTTTGAACATTGAAAAATCTTTGAATTGCTTTAAAATCTGCACTGCATTATTCATCGCTTTCAAATCACTTTCGTTCACAGAAATATTATGAATGCTGTAATCTGGGTCGCTGTAACGATAATATTTTCTTTCGTAAACCTCGATCGGAGCTTCATAGCCAAATTTTTCACTTCGCATATTTTGCAAATCGAGCTGTACAGTTCGTTTGCTTACGAAAGATTCTTTGCCTTCAAATTCAAACAAGGCCTCGGAACATTCATCAATTAAATCTTCTAAAGTGTATTGCTTGTATTTGTTTTTAAGACATTTATCTAGCGTTTTGTAGCGGATAAGAGCATTTTTGTTGGATGACATCTGAGTTTATTATTTAAAATTTGTAAAGATGAAAACTATAATTACAAATAGAATATGAGAAATTAAAATCAAATATTTGTATTTGCTATTTTTTAATATATCTAATAAATACCCGTAAATAGGAAATTGGAATAATCCTAAAACAACAAATGGAACTGTAAGTGATTTTTGAAAAACTGTTCCAATCATTCCAAAAGGAAATAAAATAATTGTTGGAATATAAGTTCCGTGACCACCACCCATCATAAAAACTACTAATAAAAGTAATATTGGTGTGACAAAACTAAAAATTATAGTCCATTGGAATTCCTTCATTTTATTTTGTTTTCAAAGCTTCACCTTCAAAAGAAATCCCGTCCCAGCCAAATTCTATGAAGTTTCTGATGTTTTGATGATCTGTTCCCTCAGGATTTTTCAATACATCTTCTCTGTAAAATTCTCCGAAAAGGTTTAAAACTTCTTCTTTTGATAAATTATTCAGCTTTGCAAAACTGAAAACTTTGCAAGAACCATTATTCTGATTTGCTTCATTTACGGTATTTCCGTTGATGAATTTTGTTGGCGTGAAATCGTAATTTTCATCAATATATGAGATTACCTCTTTAAATTGTATCGTTTCAGGAGAAGTCTTTAATTGTTCTAGCAACATTTTTTTTAAATTTTATCAAAAATAATTAAAATATTTTTATCTACGCAAAAAGATTGCACACTTGTGTTATTACTTTGCATAAACAAAATGAGAGAACACATGGAATTTAATGGAAACAATTTAATAGAATTAGGATATAGATCAGCGAAATGGTTTAAAGAAGCCATTGCACATATCAACGAAAATAATTTAGATGAAAATCAAATCACAGCCTATTTGGAACAATTCAAACAACCGGACTTGATTCCGCTTCATGAAACGGCAAAAGATTTCGTCATTAATATCAGAGCAGAACACGAAAGTGAAAATGATAACGTGGAAAAAGTAATCAATACCATGAAAGTTTTGATGAAAACGCCAACTTTAATTACTGGAGCAATCATGCCGGATGCCTGTCCGACAGGTCCGGAAGGTCAGATTCCAGTTGGCGGAGTTGTGGTGGCGAAAAATGCGATTCACCCAGGATTTCATAGCGCAGATATCTGTTGTTCAGTAATGTTGACAGATTTTGGAAAGGCAGATCCTAAAAAAGTTTTGGATGCAGCGCATTCAATAACACATTTCGGACCTGGAGGAAGACCAAGAGGAGAACAAATGGAAATGTCACAAGAATTGATGGATGCTTTTAGAGAAAATTACTTTTTGAATGATGAAAAATTAATCAGTATCTCCCGTTCACATATGGGAACTCAGGGGGATGGAAACCATTTCTTATTCGTCGGAATTTCAAAAAACACAGGAAATACAATGTTGGTGACTCACCACGGATCGAGAGCTCCGGGAGCAGCTTTGTATGATAAAGGAATGAAGGTTGCAAATAGATTCAGACTGGAAATTTCTCCTGAAACGTTAAGAGAAAACGCCTGGATTCCTTATGAAACTGAAGAAGGAAAATCATATTGGGAAGCCTTGCAATTAATAAGAACATGGACAAAAGAAAACCATACATCTATTCATGATGCTACTTTAAATAAATTAGGAATCGAAAAACAAGATAGATATTGGAACGAACATAATTTTGTTTTCAAGGATGGAGATTTGTTTTATCATGCAAAAGGAGCAACTCCGCTTGATGATAAATTTATGCCGGATATTACGGGACCAAGATTGATTCCGTTGAATATGTCAGAACCCGTTTTGATCGTTCAGGGAAAAACAAATGAGAGAAATTTAGGTTTTGCACCACACGGAGCAGGAAGAAATTTCAGCAGAACGCAACATAAAAAATCATTGGCTCATAAAACCATTGAAGAAGTTTTTGAAGAAGAAACCAAAGGATTAGATATCCGTTTTTTCTCTAATGAAATTGATATTTCTGAACTTCCGACTGCTTATAAAAGCGCCAAAAACGTGAGAGCTCAGATTGAAGAATACGGACTTTGCGAAGTTTTGGATGAAGTGATGCCTTACGGATGTATTATGGCTGGGGATGTTCAGAAGAATGCGCCTTGGAAGAGGAAGAAAAAGTTTAGAAAATAATGAGAAGATTACGGGTTGCCGTAATCTTTTTTTGTATAGAAATCATATATTTGGGAAAAACAAAAACCATGAGTTTTAAATTACTTGCTATAAGACCACTTATAAATTGCGATGAGAGATTTTATAAAAATTTAATTCCTAACCAGATTTATAAATTTTATAATAATTATGAATTTTATTACATTGATAATGATCCAACAAAGAATGTGATCAAAATTGAAAATAAAAATGACTCTACTCCTAAAAATTTATATGATAAGGGTAATTTAAAAATAAATATTTCTGCGATTGTAGGAAAAAATGGAAGCGGCAAAAGCGCTTTGATTGAATTATTTATCATGATGGTTAATCAATTATCTTTTTTTTTGAAGAAGGATAATAAAATTTCAACAGATGCAGAACTTGTAGATTGTCAGTTACAATTTGACAAAAATTTTGAATGTGAATTTTTTTTGAGATTGAAAATATCAGATATAATTTAAAAATTTTAAAAAGCCTATACGAATTTCGTATAGAAAAAGATAATTTTTTTATTGATTGCTCCGCAGATTTTGAACTTTCAGATTTTTTCTATTCTGAAATAATAAATTATTCACATTATGCTTATAATTCAAGAACGATGGAATTTGTTGAAGGTTTATTTCATAAAAATGATGCATACCAAATACCTATAGTACTTAATCCTAAAAGAGAAAACGAAGGATGGGAAGGTGTAATTGACATCAACAATGAAAACTATCTATTACAGCAAAGGACACTTGCAAATATTTTAAAAAATTCAAAAGATGAGTCCTTCTCATTTAGAAATATGGGCGATAATCTAAGAGCAATTAAGATAAAATTAACAAAAAAATGTGCAAAAGATTTTAGTTTAATGAGCGATGATACTCCTCCAGAAGGGAAACGATATACTGAAGATAATGAGGAAGATAAACGAAATTTCATTTCAGATTTATCAAACAATGTTTTAACAAGTATTCTTTTTAAAAAGCAAAATCGTGTAATTTCAAATCCTTTAGAAATTCTTTCCGAAATTAAAAAGTATTTTGAGATTTCCGAAATTGAAATACCTAATCAATATAAGCTAGATCTTTATATAATCTATAAGGTGATAAGTATTTGTAATAAATATCCATCATTTAATGATTTTTTAATTTCAAAAGATGAAAATTACACAATAGATATTTTGAGATTTATTGAAAAAATGGATGAAAGTCATATTTTTTATAAGCTTAATCAAACAATTAATTTTATCAAATATTATGATAAAATTTGGGGGGAATATGTTGAAGAAAATGAAGTAATTATAGATATAAATCAATTATCAATTCTTTTGAATAAAGAAACAGACACAAATAATTTATTAATAACTTTATTACCACCGCCTATCTATGATTCGGAAATAATTTTAAGCAACCTAATTGACAAAACTGAAATAGAAATTGGGAGTTTAAGTTCGGGGGAAAAACAATTGATTCACTCCACTAGCACAGTTTTATATCATCTAAATAACATAGATTCGGTAAAAAATGATGATAAGAGAAAGAAGTATACAAACTTAAACATTATTTTTGAAGAGATTGAATTGTATTTTCATCCTGAATTTCAACGAAAATATATTAATTACTTATTAGAAAGTATTGATAATTTACAACTAAGCACAAATGGTATTAAAAATTTGAATTTTATCTTTGTAACACACTCTCCGTTCATTTTATCAGATATACCTAAACAAAATATTTTATTTTTAGACATCGACAAAGAATCTGAGAAATCAACGCCTCAAAAATACGAAGGGATTAATACTTTTTCCGAAAATATTTATGATTTATTAAAGCATTCTTTTTTCTTAAATGATTTTATAGGTGAATTTTCAAAAAATAAATATATCTCATTAAGTAATTTTTTGAAATCTACAGAGATAATGAACAATGAATGGAAAGAAGATAATGCTATAGATTTCATTAATATGATTGGTGATTCGTTAATACGTGAATCATTTAGAAGCTTATTTAATGAAAAATTTGGGGTCAATAGTAAAAATTCTAAAATCAAAGAATTAGAAAAAGAGATACAAAGACTAAATGAAAAATACGGCGTATGAAACAACTATTTATTAGTAAAGAAATTGAAAAAATAGCAGAAAGCTATAAATTAGAATTTTTGAATAGTTTTAAAGTTATTATTGAAACAAAACTTAACGATATAATTAATCATTTAGATATAGCCGACACAGAGTATGTAACTAAAAAAGAATATGTAGAAAATATCTTAAATAATTTGGAAGATATAATTCTTTTAAAGCCGAAGCAAATGAAAGCAGAGTTTTCTCGTTATCTTCTACCCACAAATGACAAAAATTTTTATATCAAAATAGTTACAGCATTACATTATAATAAGGTTAGAGAAGAATATTTTATAAAGAGCATAAAACAGCTACAAATAAATTGTTGTGCTTATTGTCATACACAAACCACCCATATTGTTAATGAATATTACATAAGAAATTATAAACTAAAGAAGAAAGGAGATCTAAAAAGTCAAAAAGCTTTTTTTGAATTAGACCACTATTTTCCAAAAAGTAAATATCCATTTCTATGTGTTTCGTTTTATAATTTAATTCCAATTTGTTCATCTTGCAACAAAGCAAAAAAAGACCAATTTATTGATTTTGATTTTTATGTAGAATCGGAAACATTATTTCAGGATTTTAAATTCATTCTTTCAAAAGGAAATGTTGCTGATTACATTACATCTCAAGATAGAAATAAGCTAGTGATCGAGATTGATCACCCAAATAAAAAGATATTGAAAAGTTTTATTGAAAGATTTTCTTTAAATTTAAGATACAATGAATACAAGGATATTATTGAAGAATTAATTTACAAAGAGATGAAGTTTAATAAAATATATCTTGATTCACTTTCAAACATTTTAGATAATCATCCTAAAGATAAAAAAGACCTAATTGAGACAATTATGCTAGGAAACTATTCAGACAAAAAAGATATATTGAAAAGACCATTAGCAAAGTTTTATCAAGATATTTCAGAACATATTAAATCATTTCATATAACGAATACATAATAGATAGGCTCCTGCTCTCCGAAGTCTCCCGACTTCGGAGCTTTTTGTTTCAAGAAATAAACACCCCCCACTGGTGCGTACCCGATAGCGCGGATTTGCATATCCAAAGCCTTTTATTTGATTTTTATCTCTCGCAGATCAGACTGATTTCACAGATGGTGGTGTTATAAAAATCTGCTTAATTTGCAAAATCTGCGAGAGACTTATATATTTATTTTTTTAATTGAAATCAATTTTCCCTTCACGTCAATTACAGTTCTTTTTCCGTAACCGATTTGAATATTGAACATATTTTCCAAAGGAAACTGTAAAATAGATTGCAAAATTAAACGAATGACTCCGGCGTGGGAAACAATCAAAACTTTGTTGCTATTTTCTTTAGAAATCAATTCATTCCAAAACTCGGAAACTCGGGTTTGCATTTCTAACAAATTTTCTCCGTTTGTGGTTTTTACATTAATAAAATCTTCATACCAAAGATTGATTTCATCTTCAGGAATATCAGTCCATTTTTGGAGTTCCCAATCTCCGAAATTCATTTCTTTAATTTTTTCATCGATTTGATAATTAAGCTTAAAATATTTCGCTAATAACTGACAACGTTGAGACGGGCTCGAAATAATTAAATCAAAATCTTGATCAAGATCGATAGCTTTAAAATCTTCAACATAATTTTTTCGTAAAGACATTTCTGCAAATCCATAACACAGATTGTCTGGATTTTCTACCGCAGTATGACGAATTAAATGAATTTCCATACGACGATTGATCCTAAATAAAATAGCACTTCACAAACCTGCTGAACTGTTCCTAAGCAATCGCCTGTATATCCTCCGATATGTTTTTTGAAATACCAGCCCAAGTATATTTTCCCTATATAAGCGAGAACAAGAGCCAGAATCAGTCGCCAATCCGGAATCAAAGAAAAAGCTAATAAAACAGCCATAAAACTTATGAATAAAGACTTTCCATCTAATGCTTTATTTGCCAATGGTTTTGATTTACTTGAATCAATATCAGTGACATATTTATGCGTATAAATCATTGTTCCCGCAATAAACCGACTTGAAGTATGTGCTAAAATAATGACCGCTAATGTTTTTATTATATCTAAATTCCCTAACTTTTTAATGCTGAAAAATTTTAATGCAAATAAAAGAACAATCCCAATCGCGCCGTATGCGCCTACCCGACTGTCTTTCATGATGGTCATAATTCTCTCTTTTCCATAACCACCACCGAAACTGTCACACACATCTGTAAAACCGTCTTCGTGAAATGCTCCCGTCAATAAAACGTTAGAAATCATCATTAAAACAATCGAAATTTCCAAATTGAAAAGCTGAAAAGAACCATATAAAACAATAGCATTCATCAACCCAACCAACAATCCAACCCATGAAAAATATTTTTGAGACTGGTTCATGATTTCATTAGAATACGGAATTTTAAAAGGAACCGGAATTCTTGTGAAAAACATCAAAGCCGTCGCAAAATAGATCAACTCATTTTTTATAATTTTCATCTATTCTTTATTTGAAACATTAGCATTTTCAAAACTTGACATTTCATTCAGGAAATTAACCGCACTTTGGATAATTGGATACGCCAATGCGCAACCCGTTCCCTCACCTACTCTGAGATTAAGGTTTAATAATGCTGTCTGTCCTAATAATTCTAACAATTTAATATGAGCATATTCATCACTTACATGGCAAAAAATACAGTTATTAAGAATTTCAGGATTATTTTTCCAGGCAACAGAAATGGCAATTGTAGCGATAAATCCGTCAATTAATATCAACATGTTTTGATTGTAAGCTTCCTGCATCGCTCCAATCATTTGAGTAATTTCAAGTCCGCCAAAAGTTTGGGTAATTTCATCAGTACTTTTAAGATCAGGATATTTTTCTATTACTTTTGAAAGAATATTAATTTTATTCTGTAATTGAATATCATTCAAACCCGTTCCTCTACCTACGCAATTTGCAATCGGAATATCAAATAATTGACTCATCATTAATGAAGAGGAAGATGTATTTCCAATTCCCATTTCACCAAAACCTATAACATTACAACCTGTTTCTGCAATTTCCTTAACAACAGATTTTCCATTCTCCAAAGCCTGTTGATATTCTTCAATCGTCATGGCACGCTCTTCCAATATATTTCGGCTTGATTTTCTAACTTTTTTATCAATTAAATCTAATCCTTGCGGAAAGTCAAAATTCACTCCTGCATCTACAATTTTAATTTGAATATCATTCTGTTTACAAAACACATTGATTGCCGCTCGGCCACCTAAAAAATTCATCACCATCTGATAGGTAACTTCCTGCGGATATGCGCTCACTCCAGTCGTTGCAATTCCATGATCGGCGGCAAAAACAACCATGTGAGGTTTAATTAATTTTGGTGAAGTTGTTTGTTGCACCATACCGATTTTATGAGCCAATTGCTCAAGAAATCCTAATGCGCCTAAAGGTTTTGTTTTGAAATCAATTTTGTGCTGTAATTCGTGTGCTAACATTGATGTAGTGTAAATTTTTAAGAATAGAATTTCTCATTATTATGTTAAATGAGAACAATGCAATATTAGTTAATTTTTTCTTTTGTCTTAACACAAAAGAAACAAAAAGTCAAGACCTGGAAACTTCCGCTAAAAATAATCTATACTCTCTAAAAATTCTAAAACTTGCGCGAAATGTATAGTTGTTCTTCGATTCAAAATTAGTCTCGCGCTTCAAACAGTAGAATTTTCTTAACGTTCGCATAGATTATTTTCTTAACGCTCCATTTTCCTATGTCAAAGTTCAATTCCTTTAAAGCAAGTAACCTCTAGCTCTATAACATTCAAATCATAAGTATTTGATATTTTAAAACAATTTTCTTTTGTCTTGATACAAAAGAAACAAAAAATCAAGACTTGGAAACTTTCGCTAAAAATAATCTATGCTCTCTAAAAATTCTAAAACTTGCGCGATTTCAATATTGGTTCTTCGATTCAAAATTGGTCTCGCGCTTCAAACAGTAGAATTTTCTTAACGTTCGCATAGATTATTTTCTTAACGCTCCATTTTCCTATGTCGGAATATCCCTCCTCTTAATCAACTGATTTTTTTTTAAAACATTCACACTCTAAAACACTCAAACGCTAAGACCCTCAAACTCTCCTACACTAACACTCTCAAACAAAAAAACTGCGTAAAAACATTGCGCACCTCTCAATTTACTTTGCATTATAAATTAAAAACAATGATACCTAGAATATTAGAAAAATTGAAAGAAATAGAGGCAGAAAGAAACATAGAAATACTTCTTGCCGTAGAATCAGGGAGCCGAGCTTGGGGGTTTGCTTCACCTGACAGCGATTATGATATACGTTTCATATACCGACATGAAAAAGACTGGTATCTTTCGCCGTGGGATAAAGATGAGACGATAGAATTTATGACCGAAGATGATCTGGACGGTTCCGGATGGGACTTGCGAAAGACTTTTCATCTTTTGCATAAATCAAATGCTGCTTTGTTGAGTTGGTTTTACTCTCCTATCGTTTATATGAAAAACGAAAAGTTTTATAACTTATTTAAACCTTTGGCAGATGAATGTTTTTCTCCGATAGCAGTTTCTTATCATTATCTGAGCATGAGCAAAAAATATCTCGAAGCCTGCAGAACCGATGAAGTGAAATTGAAATCTTATTTTTACTGTCTTCGAACAGCTTTAACCGGAAAATGGATATTAGAAAAAGGAACGGTTCCGCCAGTATTGTTCAGTGAATTGTTGGTTTTAGTTGACGATTTTACGAAAACTAAAATCAAAGATCTTGTTGCTTTAAAAGCCACCAAAGGAGAATCATATTATCATACTAATGATTGGGAACTTTTTGGTTTTTTGGAGGAGATGGTGAAAGATAATGAGGAAAGAGCGAAGAGTTTGAGTGGAGGAATGGCGGATAAAGTTGAGATAGAGAGGGTTTTTAGGGAAATATTAATACACTAGGAAATACAAAATAAACTGCATGAAAAATATAATAGCTTTATCTCCCATCTACACGGAAGACAGTAACAATCTTAAAAAAGCATCGATCAATTCGCCTTACGAACTGAACCGTTTTAATGCAAAATGGAGCGTTCCTGAAGAGTTTCGTTCAGGTGTGATTGCAGTGTATGGAGAAGATATTTATGCGGAAATTGTTGCTGAACAATGTAATTTGACGTTGACAAAACCAGAAGACAATTGGTTAGCTGGAATTTCAGAAGAATTTACGAAACGTAAAATTTCTTATGGACGATTAAAAGAATTCGTTGATGAAGAAAATATATTCATTAAATGTTCTGATTTTAAAAGTTTTAAAGCCGGAGTTTTTGATAAAGTTACCAATATCAAAGGTTTTGACACATTGGATTTGGAAAGCACTGTTTTCACTTCGGAAGTTGTGGAATGGGAGCTCGAAATAAGATGTTTTGTATTAAATAATGAAATAAAAACTTATTCTTCTTATTGGCGAAATGATACTTTCGATACTGATCTGCTTTCTGAAACAGAGGAAAAAGATATGCTTAAGTTTTTCAATAATTTCATCCAGTACTATTCTGAAACATTACCAAAAGCGATTGTCCTTGATTTTGGAATTATCAAGGGAAAAGGCTGGGCTTTGATTGAAGCAAATCCGGCTTGGTGTTCGGGGCTGTATGCTTGTGATGCGGAGAAGGCTTTGGAGGTGATTGTCGAGAGTTGTGTGAAAAACTAACCCTTTACAAATGTTCGTTTTTTATCAAAATCCCAATAAATAGAAAAGAAAAATATAAACTAAAACACGGAAAATTTATTCAAATAGTACATTCAAAATTTTAGTATGATTATTTTTTTAAATAATAAAGGAATAAACAGCATATTATTCAAATATTTAGAAAAAAAAGGAATGAATAAAAATGTTTAATTTTAAGAAAATACAAATGAAAAAAGAATATGAAAATCTTAAAAGAAAGCGTGAAATCAAAACCCTTACTGATTATTTTTTTTACAATTATTACCATTATTTTAGGGTATCTTTTATACAAAAAAGTATTTAGTAAAAATTATCCTAAGCTAGACACAACTGATCAAAAAATGTTTGATGAATTGACCTTACAATACAAAACTTTTAATCAATCAGCAAATAAACTTTGGACAGCGTCATATCAATATAATAAAGAACCATTAATTTTAATTAGGTCTGACAAAAATAAATCAAGTTGCAAGTATATATATTTAATTAATGCCAGTAAATGGATTGATACCAAAAAATATAAGAAGATCAATTTTCCGGACAATCCATATTTGGATGATGTATATCGGGCAACTTCTTTAGGCAAAATATCAAAAGAATATTCATTTCCTGCAGCATTTTTTTATTCAACATTAGAAAATAAAGAAATGCTGGCTTTTAAGTATTATCCTGAATTATTTAATAAGGAATATATTTTCCCCAATTTCAGCTACTTTTCTCTTCATGAAGCCTTTCATCTTTATGTACAGAAAAATTGGATTTATGATCAAAATGCTGAAGATCATATAGATAATTATCCCTATAATAAGGAAAGTTTTGACCTTCTTAGAAAAGAATACGCATTGTTGGACGAAGGATTAAAAACTAGAAATATAGCCAAACTTGATACTATTATGAAGCAATGGGTTGAAATTCGTGATGTCCGATATAAAAAATGGCCTCAACTCATCGCCGAAAAAAACAGTGAAGCCATAGAAGGTACGGCAAGATATTTAGAATATAGATATTCTGATCTTATTAAGAAAAACCGACATTTTATTACTGATGACAAAGGTAAAATATTTACTTTTTCGCAAGGCTTAGAGCTTGTACTAAAAAATGAAGCCTACTATACTTTTCTTGAAAGGGATGCATCATATGACCGAGGAGCTGCATTGGGATATATTTTGGATAAATTAGATACTTCATGGAAGCAAAAAATAGAAGATTCTCCGAAGCATAGAGGATTAACTCAATATGAAATTTTAAAATCACGTTATTCCAAGTAATTTGAATAGCACAGTTATATCACAAATTAAAAATGACCATCCAAAAGATAAAAACCTCATTCTCCTCGAAGCTATCTCCGGAAGCCGCTCTTTCGGGCTGGCAACTGAAAACTCGGATACAGATATCCGTGGAGTATATTATTTACCGAAAGAAGATTTTTTTGGTTTAAATTATATTCCACAAATTTCCAATGAAACGAACGACATTACCTATTACGAAATCGGTAGATTTATAGAATTATTACAGAAAAACAATCCGAATATTCTGGAAGTTCTGGCAAGTCCGGAAGACTGTATTCAACATAAAAATCCGTTGATGGATTTGTTGAAACCTGAAGATTTTCTTTCTAAATTATGTAAAGATACGTTTGCGGGTTACGCTATTTCACAGATCAAAAAAGCAAAAGGTCTTAATAAAAAGATCCTCAATCCGATTGATAATGAAAGAAAATCTATTCTTGATTTCTGTTATATTTTACAGAATCAGGGTTCAATTCCGTTGAAAAAATGGCTTTCAGAAAACGGAAAAATTCAGGAACAGTGTGGATTGGTAAGCATCGATAATACCAAAGGAATGTTTGCTCTTTTCTACGATGAGTCTAAAGATTTAAACTATAAAGGAATTATTCAGCATGAAGAAGCAAATCAGGTTTCTGTATCATCTGTTCCGAAAGAGGAAAAATCTGTTGCTTATTTGTTTTGTAACCTCGATGCCTACTCCACTTATTGCAAAGATTACAGAGAATATTGGAAGTGGGTTTCCGAAAGAAATGAAGACCGGTACAATGTCAATCAAACTCACGGACAAAACTACGACAGCAAAAATATGATGCACACCATTCGTTTGCTACAGTCTTGTGAACAGATTTTCAAAACAAATTCATTAAATATTCGGGTAGAAAATCGGGATGAGTTATTAGATATAAAAGCAGGAAACTGGTCTTACGATGCCGTTATGCAGAAAGCAGAAAGTTTGATACAATCTATTGAGCATTATCATTCGATTTCCACGCTTCCTGATATACCGGATTTGGAGAAAACGACGAAAATTTTAATTGAAATCAGAGAAAATTTATATCGTTGAGATATTAATAAATTTACTATTTAATTGAGATTGCTTTACTTCGACAGGCTCAGCACAGGCTCGCTTCGCTCCTCGCAATGACGGAAAAAACCACCGAAATTACGGTGGTTTATATTATTTATTCTTCTTTAAAATATAATAGATCGAGCGATCTTTTTCGTCATTGGTTGTATATGCAAACTGAAAAGCATATCCATTGGCAGACATAAAATTAAGTGCATCCATCATAGAATTAAACTTAATATTTCTTCCTTTTTCATCTTTGATACTCGTTCCATTTTTAAAGGAGATGGATTTTGTTTCCTGTCCGAAATCAATTTCAACATTCACTTTTGTGCTTAATGAGCGACCGGTTCCGATGATTTGTACATAATCAACATCAATATCTTTAAGTGGAACATCATTTACGGTTTGAGCGAATGCAAAAGCAGAGAAACTGATAAGAGATAAGATCAATAATTTTTTCATATGTTTTTTTATTTTTAAATATAAAATAAATTCTTCAAAGATTTGACTTTAATACAATAAAAAATCCCTCAATTTGAGGGATTTAAATATATCTAAGATTTAATCTTAATCTTCAGATGAAGGATTTTGATTTTCCTTTGGAGCCTGATCAACTGGTCTTCTATCACCTTCTGGTCTGTCCTGTCTTTCTGGTCTTCTGTCACCTTGAGGTCTTCTATCACCTTGTGGTCTGTCTCCTTCTTGTCTTGGCTTAGACTCAGGTCTTTCAGGTCTTGGCAATAAAACTTTTCTTGAAAGTTTCATTTTCTTACGATCATCGTAACCCATGAACTTCACTTCAACTTCGTCACCTTCGTTGTAAGGTACTTTATCAAGACGAGCCCATTCGATTTCAGAAATGTGAAGTAATCCTTCAGTTCCTTTTGCAATTGCTACAAAAGCTCCGAAATCCATTACTTTAACCACTTTTCCTTGATACACTTCACCTACTACAGGTACAAATGTAATCTCGTTGATTCTTGCGATTGCAGCATTAATCTTCTCTCTGCTTACACCAGAAATCTCGATTCTTCCGATTTCTCCTACTTCTTCAATAGCAATAACAGTATCTGTATCTTTTTGAAGTTGCTGAATGATTTTTCCACCAGGTCCGATAACAGCACCGATGAAATCTTTAGAGATCTCAAGCATTACCATTTTCGGAGCGTGAGGTTTCACGTCTTCTCTTGGTACTGCAATTGTTTCAGTGATTTTGTTTAGGATGTGTAATCTTCCGTCTTTAGCCTGTAAAAGAGCTTTCTCCATGATATCCATAGATAATCCCTGGATTTTGATATCCATTTGACAAGCCGTAATACCGTCTGCAGTTCCTGTTACTTTAAAGTCCATATCTCCCAAGTGATCTTCATCTCCTAAGATATCAGAAAGTACAGTGAATTTTCCAGTTTTAACGTCTGTTACTAATCCCATTGCAATTCCGGAAACCGGTTTTGAAATCTGAATACCTGCATCCATCAATGCTAAAGTTCCTGCACAAACAGTCGCCATAGAAGATGAACCGTTTGATTCTAAAATATCAGAAACGATACGGATTGTGTAAGGGTTTTCCTCAGGAATCATGTTTGCCAAAGCTCTCTGAGCCAGGTTTCCATGTCCTACTTCTCTTCTTGAAGTTCCTCTTAAAGGTCTTGCTTCACCCGTTGAGAACGGTGGGAAGTTATAATGTAAGAAAAATCTTTCGTCATAATTTACCATTACGCTGTCTACCATGTTCGCATCTTTAACTGAACCTAAAGTTACCGCTGTTAAAGACTGAGTTTCACCTCTTGTGAAGATTGCAGAACCGTGAGCTCCCGGTAAATAATCAATTTCGCTCCAGATTGGACGAATTGTTTCAGGATCACGACCATCAAGACGGATTTTATCATTCAAAATCATCTGACGCATCGCTTCTTTCTCTACATCGTGGTAATATACTTTTACAAATGGAGTTACTCTTTCCAATTCTTCAATATTTTCAGCATATTGTGCTAAAAATTCTTCACGAACCGCTTTGAATTTTTCTCCTCTCTCATCCTTACCAGATGGAGTTTTTGCTACTTCATATACTTTATCGTATGTTTCTTTCCACACTTTTTCACGAATAGCTTCGTCGTGATTTTCGTGGCTGTATTCTCTTTTTGGGAATGATTTGCCTACTTTTTCAGCTAATCTTTCCTGAGCTTCAACTTGTTTTTTGATTTCTACGTGAGCGAACTGGATAGCTTCAAGCATTTCCTGCTCAGAGATTTCTTTCATCTCTCCTTCTACCATTACGATAGAATCTTTAGTTGCTCCCACCATGATGTCTAGGTCAGCAATTTTAAGATCTGCATAATTAGGGTTGATAGAAAGTTCACCGTTGATTCTTACAACTCTTACTTCAGACATTGGTCCGTTGAAAGGGATATCTGTAATAGCAATTGCTGCAGAAGCTGCAAGACCTGCTAAATCATCAGGAATTGACACTCCGTCATAAGAAATTAATGAAATCATTACCTGAACTTCCGCGTGGAAATCTTCAGGGAATAATGGTCTAAGAACTCTGTCTACCAAACGCATGGTCAGGATTTCCTGATCAGATGGTCTAGCTTCTCTTCTAAAAAAGTTTCCAGGAATCTTACCTCCTGCGTAGAATTTTTCTCTGTAATCTACCGTTAAGGGTAGAAAATCTACTCCATCTTTTGCTTCTTTGCTGGCTACAACAGTTGCTAAAAGCATTGTTCCGCCCATTTTTACGACTACAGAACCATCAGCCTGTTTTGCCAATTTTCCTGTTTCAATTGTAATTTCTCTGCCGTCTGCAAGAGTAATCGTTTCTGTAATTGCTTGAGGTATACTCATAAATAGTTTTGTGTTGCACTCCGTATTGAGCGCTTTAATTATTGATATTTCGTCTAAATTTTCGTTTGCAAAGATAAGGTATAATAATGAGATAATTAAATTTTCAAATGAATAAATAATGCCCCTGGTTTTGATGCTCTAACTAAACATTTAGCTTCAAATATAAAATTACTGCAAGAATTGTAATGTTTATTCATCAACCTCAAAAAACAAAAAGCAACTTAATTTGAAATTATTTTAGCTGTAAAAATCTTCCCGTCATTATATTATTGTCTCAAAATAAGAAATATTGTATTTAAAGGTAAAAAAGACCAAAAAAGTTGCCGAAAAAAAAAGTTGTTCCCCTATATTTGCCTGACTTTTAAATATGTGAAAAATTTAAAGAAATTTCTCTTTGAAACCGACTAAATGAGTTCTAAGAAAACTCTTTTGTTTAAATATGTGTGTATATGAATAATAATGAAGTAAAATCGCAAAGCAGGAATTACACTATTCCGCTTATTACCATCACTCTTTTATTTTTTATGTGGGGATTCATCACTTGTATGAATGACATTTTGATTCCTTACCTGAAACAACTCTTCAAACTGACCTTCTTCGAATCTATGTTGGTTCAGTTTTGTTTCTTTGGAGCTTATTTTATTGGCTCATTAATTTATTTCTTTATCTCTATTACAAAAGGAGATCCCATCAACAAAGTAGGCTATAAAAAAGGAATTCTTTTCGGAATTTTCCTGGCAACTTTTGGATGTATCTTATTTTATCCGGCTGCTACTTTCTCTTCTTATCCTTTATTCTTAGGAGCCTTATTTGTTCTTGGATTAGGATTTACGGTACTTCAAATTACCGCAAACGCTTACGTTTCTTTATTAGGATCAGAAGATTCTGCATCAAGCCGATTGAATATGACGCAAGCTTTCAATGCATTAGGAACTACAATAGCTCCGGTTTTGGGGGGACATTTAATATTTGAATTATTCTCTGCGGAAGACGGATCTTTCAGTGCAGTGGCAACAAGAATTCCTTATTTAATCTTTGCGGGTATTCTTTTATTGGTCGCTTTATTGATCTCAAGAGTAAAATTACCGTCATTCCAAACTAATGACAGCGAAGAAGTTGTAAAAGGTTGGGGAGCGCTGAAATTCAACCATTTAAAGTTCGGGGTTTTTGCTATGTTTTGTTATGTTGGAGGTGAAGTTGCTGTTGGAAGTTTTATCATCAGTTTCCTTGAACAGCCACAAATTATGGGCTTTGATGAAGTGATCAGTAAAAATTATCTTTCTCTGTATTGGGGAGGTGCAATGATCGGGCGTTTTCTTGGAGCGATTTCTTTAAACCAATCGATAAGTCAAGGAAAGAAGGCTATTTATATGTTGGGAGCTGCTACCTTAGTATTCTTAGTGATTTTCAGTATTGTGAATCTTTCGTTTGCGCAGATCAGCTTCTTCTTGGTATTTATTGTTCTTAATTTCATCGCATTCTTTATTGGTAAGGCTGCTCCGGCAAGAACACTTTCTATCTTTGCTGCGATTAACGTTATTCTGTTGATTTCAACGATGGTAAATCATGGTGAATTAGCAATGTACAGCGTTCTGGGAATTGGAATTTTCAATTCTATTATGTTCTCAAATATTTATACATTGGCGATTTCAGGGTTAGGAAAATATACAAGTCAGGGATCATCTTTGGTGGTAATGGCAATTCTAGGAGGTGCTATTGTTCCTATTTTCCAAGGATATTTAGCAGATCAGTTTGGAGTTCAACATTCATTTATTATTCCTGTGTTCTGTTATTTAATGATCTTAATTTTTGGAGCGTATTGTACAAAATATCTTGGACATGTAGAAACTACAGAATCCAAATCCGGACATTAATTTTAATTAAAAATATAAATCATGTGAGACACTTTTTAAGTGTCTCATTTTTTTTGTTTAAAGTATTTTAATAAAGTCTTTCGTCTAAAATAGAAATATATCTTAGCATCAAATAATTAAACTAAAATACCAATGAAAATTCAATTACAACTTGAATACGTTGCATTCTTAATCTTGGGAGTTTTTGCTTTTGCTCACACTGAATTTTCCTGGTGGTGGTTCGCAGTATTATTTTTTGCTCCCGATATTTCCATGTTAGGTTATGCTGTTAATAATAAAATAGGAGCATTTTGTTATAATCTTTTCCATCATCTTGGAATTGCCATCGCAGTATATCTTGCAGGAACATTCTTAGCCCTTCCCTATTTAAATATGATCGGTGCTATCTTATTTGCTCATTCTGCTTTTGACAGAGTGCTGGGATATGGATTGAAATATCCTGACAGTTTCCAAAATACTCATTTGGGAAAAATTGGGAAAAAGAAGGAATAATTTATTAAACCACTCCTTCAAACCAGAATTATCCCCACCAAAATTTATTCAGATAATAATATTCATTCTGATGTTCAACTACAAAACAATTATTATAAAAAGTTGTATAAGAGAAAATACGAGTGATATCATAAATGAAAAAAGAATCAATTAAAACAAAAAAAGTACCCGCAAACATTTTAGAATTTTCTTCGTTATGCTGCGTACTATGTAAATATTTTTCAATAAAACTTTTCAAAAGATCTTTATAGTCCACAACATCAAGTTCAATAAGACTTTCACCTAATTTAAGTTCAATTTCAGAAACAGCTTTTCCTTTATAAAATTCAAAGCTTTCAAAATAATTTCCACCAATAAATTTCCTTTCCATATAAGGATTTATTGCCATTAGAAAACCTTCAATAAGTGCCATTTTATGGCTTTCATTCAGTGCTGTACTCTTGTAATTATCCGGAATTTCGTAATTATATTTTTCAAAATATCTAAAAGCTTTACTTGCAGGCCAAATATGACCGATGCTTATATGGCTCCCAGGTTCCAACTGTAAAAGATTCACTAATAACTCATTAACATAAAAATTTCTTCCGTACCAAAGATCATTTCGTTGAATCATATCACTCATATCATCATCTATAATTTCGACAGCATTATCTTTCAACAACATCTCCTGAAGATTTTCATTAAAAATTAAATAGCTATACCCTCCTCCAAGATCTTCCTGTTTTGCAACAACTCTATATTCCTCTTTATACAGTTTTGCTAATATTGCCTTTTCCTTATTTTTAATGTGTATTTTCATATTTACTATTTTTAATACTACAAAATAATAAATTAAATACGCAATCTTCTTACGCAGAAATATAATATTAGAAAAATTAATTCTTAATCATTATAATAGCTCTAGCATAAAAACAAAAAAGCAACCTCTTTCGAAGTTGCTTTTTATCTGAAAATCTTTGTAGATTATTTTCTTAAACCTAGTTCAGCAATAATTGCTCTGTATCTTGCGATATCTTTATTTTTAAGGTAATCTAGTAAACTTTTTCTTTTACCTACCAATTTAACCAAAGATCTTTCCGTTGCGAAATCGTGACGGTTAGCCTTTAAGTGTTGAGATAAATGATTGATTCTGAAAGTGAAAAGAGCTACTTGTCCTTCAGCACTTCCTGTGTCTGTTGCAGATTTCCCGTGTTTAGAGAAAATTTCCTGCTTTTTTTCTGTTGTTAAGTACATTCCAATATTGTTTAATGATTATTATGTAACGGGTGCAAAAGTACGACTATTTTTTTATTGAGCAAAACATTATTGATTTCATGTATCAAATTTGATAGAAAAAAATGTTAAAAATTTCTTAAAAAAATTATGCCATACCATTAAAAGACAGTAATTTTGCAAACGAATTACAAATGAGAAAAATTTTAACTTTTAGTACGGTTTTCACTTTTTTATTGATCGGCATTGCTTCAGTAAAGGCACAAAGAAATGCTTCCGAAGATAAAATAAAAAAGGTATTATACTTCAATCCTGAGGTAGAACCCGACCTTGAGGAAATCAAAGAACCCACTAATCATGCATTTTTCAGTGCAGTTTCTGATAATTTAAGCAGATTCAAGAGAAATAAAATGCTCAGAACCGAAACTCAGGTTCCATTCGACAGTGTTGATAAGCAAACTATCGCCGATTACTGTATTAATAATGATGCTGATTTCGCCATCGTTCCCAAAGTAAGGTATTTTAAAGTTGGTCTTGGAAAATACGTTTTCTCCAACCAAGTTGTTGTAAGCATGAAGCTTTTTGATGCTGCAGGAAATTATATTACAGAATCAGATTATGATACTTATCGAAAAAACATGCGTCTTCTGGGTTCTGCAGAAAACTCCATTAAAATCGGTACAAACGGAGCAATAAAAGGTATTCTGAAAGAGTTGAGGAGATTAAAACCATCTACAGAAGCTGGTTTTTAAATTTTTTATTTCGTTTGAAATTTTATAATTAATTCGGACATTCTGTTTACGAATATTTATTTTTTTGATTCTTATAAATTAACCACAAAAGAGACAAAAGCTATTATTGAACTATTTAAAGTTTAACTATTTTGAAAACAAAAGCTTGTAAAAGAATAAAAATCAAAGATTTTTAAAAACTTATGTGCTCTTATTTCTATATCATCATAAACATAAATAATCAGTGTCATAATCTTTTGTGACTTTTGTGGTAAAATAAAAATTCCAAATCTAAAATTCAGTCTTAGCAAGAATAAAACTTTAATTAATCCTTAAATTTCCCACATCATTGGTCAGTTCTAAAAAATTGAATTATTTTTGCATATCCTAAAAATTGCACGTTTTGAATTATAATGACGAACTTATCTTTAATCCTGCCGATATTGCCGAAACTCTAAGTGAACTTCACGCTGATGAGAGGCTCTTGGCATTTTTAAAAGTTCCGAAACAATACAAAGCCGAAGTTTTTTCACACTTAGATCCTGACTTTCAGGAAGAAACGATCAGAAGTATCGGAAGTGATGACGTTTCCGAGATCTTAAACTCGATGACTCCGGATGACAGGACTGCCCTGTTTGAGGACTTTCCGGATGAACTTATTAAATATTCGATCAATCATCTTAATCCACAGGAAAGAAGAATTGCCTTAAAATTATTGGGCTATCATTCTGATTCCATTGCCCGTTTGATGACACCTTATTACATCCAGATCCGTAAGGAATGGACGGTAAAAAAATGTCTTCAACAGATCAAAAAAGTCGGAAAAAGGGTTGAAACAATGAACCATTTATACGTGGTTGACGAAAGAAATCGTTTGATCGATGACTTAGCACTAGGAAGTTTATTACTGGCTGAAGAAGATACTTTAGTTTCAGAATTAACTGATAATCATTTCGTTGCTATCACAACAATGACTTCAAAAGAAGACGCGGTAACTTATTTTGAAAAATATGACAGAACTGCGCTTCCCATTATTACAGAAGCAGGAGTTTTGGTCGGAATTGTAACCATTGATGATATTTTAGATCAAATTGAGCAACAAAATACGGAAGACATCCAAAAATTTGGAGGTCTTGAAGCCTTAGATTTGCCTTACACCCAGACTTCTCTTATCGAAATGGTAAAAAAGAGAGGAATGTGGCTTGTTATCTTATTTTTCTCTGAGATGCTGACCGCATCGGCAATGGGTTATTTCGAAGATGAGATTCAAAAAGCGGTTGTTTTAGCATTATTTGTTCCTCTAATTATTTCCAGTGGAGGAAACTCAGGTTCGCAGGCTGCAACGTTAATCATTAGAGCAATGGCGCTTCAGGAGATCGGGTTGAAAGATTGGTGGTATGTGATGAAAAAAGAGATTTTCACAGGATTATTTCTTGGTGGAATTCTTGGAATCATCGGATTTATGCGAATCATGATCTGGCATAAGATCGGCTTGTTTAATTATGGAATTCATTGGGCCTTTGTAGGTTTAAGTGTTGGCGTTTCTTTAGTATTGATCGTACTTTGGGGGACAATATCAGGTTCTATGGTTCCATTTATTCTGAAAAAATTAAAACTCGATCCTGCAACCTCTTCTGCTCCATTTGTAGCGACTTTAGTAGACGTTACCGGACTTATTATTTACTTTTCTGTGGCTGGACTTTTCTTAACGGGTAAACTTTTGTAATTTTAGGCAACCTCTAAAATATCACAATGAAAATTGTTTCTCTAGTTCCCTCAATTACTGAGGCTTTATTTGATTTGGGTCTAACTGAAAATGAAGTCATTGGAAGAACCAAATTTTGCATCCATCCCGAAGAAAAAGTAAAAAATGTAACTGTTATTGGTGGAACAAAAAATATTAGTATTGAAAAAATAAAAGCTTTACAACCCGATATAATTTTAGCTAATAAAGAAGAAAATATCAAAGAGCAGGTTGAGGCTTTGATGGATGATTTTAAAGTTGTAGTGACAAACGTTGAAACCATCGAAGACAATTATTATCTGTTAAAAAATCTGGGCTTGCTTTTTAATAAAGAAGAAAAAGCACAGCAATTTAATCTTAAAACCTACGAAGTTCTGAGCCAGGCTAAAATTGATTCTCCTATAAAAGTGGCTTACTTGATCTGGAAAAATCCTTATATGACGATCGGCTCCAATACTTTTATCCATCGTATTTTATCTGAAATTGGCTTTAAAAATATATTTGAAAATAAAACCCGCTATCCGATAATTGAAATTGAAGATCTCGCCGAAGCTGATATTATCATGCTTTCTTCCGAACCATTTCCATTTAAAGAAAAACATATTGAGGAATTAAAAGAGTTTTATCCAAATAAGAAGATTATGATTGTTGATGGAGAAGCATTTTCCTGGTATGGAACGCATATCGCGAAATGTCAGAATTATTTTAAAGAATTGATTACTGAGGTGAATTTTGTTTAAACACAAGTTACATTATTTTTTCTAACCACAAAAGAAACAAAAGGTTTTCAACACTTTAGTTATTTTAAGTTTAATTGGGTTGAAAATATTAAGTTCACATAAGCTTTTTGAAAATCGAAGATTTTCATTTATCGGTGGCTGAGGCTCTCGAAGCCATCGATATTCTAACCACCAATTATCAGCATAAAAAAACTCCGACCAAAAGATCGGAGTTTGTATTTTTTCAATTATAGAATTTTAGAAACTTCTTTACAAAGCCATTCTAATAATTCTCTGTCTTCGTCCGTAAACGGATCTATTTTGTGAGAATCAATATCAATCTGACCGATGTTTTGTCCGTCTTTGAAAATCGGAACTACAATTTCAGCTTTTGTATCAATTGAACAACTTAAATAATTATCCTGCTGATGAACATCAGGAACCACAAACGTTTCATTAGAAATAGCGACCTGACCGCAAATTCCTTTTCCGTAAGGAATAATGTCGTGGTCTGTCGGAGCTCCAACGTAAGGACCTAATTTCAACTCGTCCTTATCTCCATTTTTAAAATAGAAACCTGTCCAGTTAAAATAAGAAATTTCCTGATCCAAAAGATGGCAAACTTTCTGAAGCTTTTCTTCAGTATTATGTTTTGGACTTTCAAGTATAGAAGAAAGTCTTTTCTTTAATTCTGACATTATATTTGTTTTTAGGAGAATTGTTTTAGCGAAAGTTCTTGTTTATATCCGAACATTCCGCGCTCTTTTATCATTTCAGCAACACCTTCAGGAAGTTGATTTTCCCAACCTTTGATGTTCCCAGCAATTTTTCTTAATATTTCTCTTGAATAAATTTCCAAAAACTCAGGATTATAGTTTTTAATATCTACAATACGGTTGTTGAGTTTAAAATATTTATAAAGTTCCTTAAGGTTTTCTTCCACTTTAAGATTCTCAGAATCAAGCAATTCATGAGTCTCAGGATCTTTGTAAGGATACAGATACACTCTCATTCCGTTTCTGAAAAATTTACCGAAAGCTTCCAAAATTCCACCTGATAAATTCTTATAATATTTCTCGTCAAACACCATCAACAAGTTATTTACACCCATTGCTACCCCAATATTTCCAGTGGTGTAAGATGCAAAATAATCAATCAATCGATAATATTCCGAGAAGTTTGATATAATAACTGTGTAGCCTAATTTACCAAGAACGTCTACTCTATCAAGGAAATCTCTTTCGTCAATATCTCCGTCTGCTCTAAGGTTGGAAATGGTAATTTCAATTAAAATTTCCGTTTCTTCGTGGGTACAGACTGCGTCCTTCAAAAACATATCAATACCGTTTTGCAGCATATCAATATTTACCTTGGTTACAGGTCTAAAACTTCCTCTTATCGCAAATATATTTTTCTTGTATAAGCTATCTGCCGGAAGCATATTGCTTCCTTGAGAATTGAAGATAACAGCATCTGTCATGTTGTTTTTAACCAACTGAAGCGACATCAATCTGTTGTCAACGTAAGCGAAGGCCGGTCCACTGAAATCAATCATATCAATTTCAAGGTTATCGGTTGCAACGTCGTCAAAAAGAGATTCGATTAATCTTCTTGGGTTATCATAATATGTAAAGGCTCCGAAAATAAGATTCACCCCCAGGTTTCCAAGAGTTTCCTGCTGTAAAGTAGCATCATTCTCTTTGAATTTTACGTGAATAACGATCTCGTTATAATCTTCATTTTCCTTTACCTGAAAACGAATTCCTACCCAACCGTGACCTCTTACAGTCTTATCAAAGTTAATCGTTGTAACGGTATTGGCGTAAGAAAAAAACTTTCTGTTCGGGTTGTTATCTCTGGAAATTCTTTCTTCGATCAAGGCTACTTCATAACGAAGCATTTTACGAAGTCTGTTTTGAGTAACATACCTGTTTTTGACCTCTTTTCCGTAGATGGCATCACTAAAATCTTTGTCGTAAGCAGACATCGCCTTAGCAATTGTACCCGAAGCCCCTCCTGCTCTAAAAAAGTGTCGAACAGTCTCCTGCCCTGCTCCAATTTCTGCGAAAGTACCATAAATAGTAGGATCTAGATTAATTGTTAATGCTTTTTGTTTAGGAGTTAGTTTCTGATACATTAGGACATTAAATTTTTCGTAAATTTACCAAAATTAAACCAACCTCAAAAGAAAATGAAGTTGAAATTTTTAGGAACGGGAACTTCCCAAGGCGTACCCGTTATTGGCTGCACCTGTGAGGTGTGTACATCACAAAACCCCAAAGACAATCGTTTTCGATCTTCTGTGATGATTTCTACAGAAGAAAATAAAAAAATCCTGATCGATTGCGGTCCGGATTTCAGACAGCAAATGCTTCTAAATCATGAAAATACGATTGATATTGCTCTTATTACCCACGAACACAATGATCATGTGATCGGGCTTGACGATATGCGACCTCTTATTTTTAAAAGCGGAAAAAATATGCCGATTTATTGCTATCCAAGAGTCGGACACGAAATAAAAAATCGTTTTCCGTATGCTTTTGCGGATGAAAGATATCCCGGCGCACCCGCTTTTGATCTTCATGAAATTGAAAATGAACCCTTCACCGTTTTAGATACAGAAATCACTCCGATTGAAGTGATTCATTTTAAGATTACTGTTTTTGGATATAAGTTTAAAAATATGGCTTACATCACTGATGCCGGTTTTATTTCTGACACGGAAAAGGAAAAACTGAAGAATTTAGATGTATTAGTGTTGAACTGTATTCGGAAATTTGATCCGCATCCGGCGCATTTTATTCTTCCAGACGTTATAAAACTGTTCGAAGAGTTAAAACCTAAGAAGTTATTTTTAACTCATATCAGCCATCATTTAGGTTTACATGATGTTGAAGATAAACAACTTCCGCTCGGAATGCACCTTGCCTACGATGGTTTGGAGATAAATTTTTAAAATTTTTTCTGTAAAAACTTTTGAACATAAAAAAAAGTTTCTATATTTGCACACCAATTTAAAACAAACATCAAGCCCAGTTGGCGGAATTGGTAGACGCGCTAGACTCAAACTCTAGTATCGAAAGATGTACCAGTTCGATTCTGGTACTGGGTACTAAAACCTCTGAAATCATTTGATTTTGGAGGTTTTTATTTTTAATGATAAAATTTAGCTTTTAATATCAAAAAATAAGTGCCCACATTATTGCAGACACTTATTGATTAGAAAATTAAAATCCCGAAGGCTTACTCAAAGCCTGGGTAGAACCATTTGTTCCACCGAGGTCTTTAGTCGTATCATTGATATTTTGTTTAGTGATGAGATATTTATAAGCCATTAAATACAAATCAACTTTAAAATTATTATAAGTTCCGTCCGCATATCCAGTGGTATAGTCCAATAATTTACTATTGGTAAAACTTGCTCTGATGTGCCAGGTTCCGTTACTTTTAAACGTATTTACATTGGGAGATCCCTGCTTATTATCATTTACTCCGTTGCTTCCATAATCAAGAGCAACCTCTGTAGAACCGTTATTAAGCTGAAATGAATAATTATGCACAACTACTAAAAATTTTGTCGCATCTATTTTTGTGTCATAATCTGTGATTCCCTTTGCAGGAACTCCTGAAATGGTAAGTTTTAAATAATTAAATAATCCACTGCTTTCAAGAGTTGGGTCATAAAGCTGCAATGTGTTGCCAGAAGTGGCAAGAAAATGCCCGCCTGTTTTATCCGGTTCGCCGGGATTTCTAAGGTATAAAGAGTTTGTGTAGCTTGAGCTATTTACATCTAATGTTTCTGTTGGATTTGCCGTTTTAATTCCAACTTTTCCATTCTGAGCGTTCAAAAACAATCCCAGAAAAGTCATTAATGTAGTGTATGTTATTCTTTTCATAATTTTTTATTGAAGACCTATTGGTGTATTAGTTGAAACTCCGGTAAATGAACTGTTTACGTTTCCTGTATAAGTTCCCCAATCTTTTACAAGTGCCTTTTCATAAACACAAAGAGTAAGTGACCAGGTTCCGTTTTGAGCAGAGGTTGTACCTGCTCCCTGAAAGCTTAAATTAACAGCATTATAAGTTTTTCCTCCGTTTACTATGGAAGTTACTTCTGTAGAATAGGCACCAAATGATTTGTAAGATGTGGACGTAATTATACCAGGTGTAGCATCTGTAAAAACCGCACCCGTAATGGCAACAACATATTTTGCTGTTTCCAGTCCTGTATTTAGGTTCAAAACGTCATCCTGACTAACATTTTTCAGAATAATAGTATACGTGTTAACAGGAGCGACATTTCGGAGTGCAATATCAAGCAGTTTTACTTTTCCTACTGGTGTAGTATCTTTTGAGCGCGTGAGAAGATAATAGTTTCCTGTTGCGTTTGAGTTAACAGTATCAATTACATAAGATTCTATTAAAGTTCCACCATTAACATCCAATGTTCCTTGAGGGTTTGCTGTATTTATTCCAATCTGGGCGCTAATACCCAAAGAAGTACAGGTAACAAATAAAAATGTGGTTATTTTTTTCATAATGTATTTTAAAATTATTGGATTAAAGGAGTTGTGGCAGCACCAATTCCTGTGGTATTAATTGTCTTTGAGAAATTGAATTCTTTCGAATAAGCTCTGTCAAAAACCAATAAATTGAGCGTCCAGACACCTTTCGGGAGAGAATCATCGGTTGAAAATCCTACATAATCTGCCCTAAGTTTCCATGTACCGTTTGAGCTATAAGCGAAAATAGAAGGCATTGGTGTGATCCAATCTGCATTAAAAGTGAATACAGGCTGCGTAAATCCATGCGAGGCAATGATAACTAAAAACTTATCCGAATTAATTTTGGTATCATACTCATCTACCCAGTCTTTATCGTTTTTGTTGCAAGTAATTTTAAACTGAATAAGATTAATCGGTGCCGGAGTTGTAGGCACAAAAGAATCATTATAAGAAGTGATTTTGTTCTGCGGAGCCGGAGATTTGATCAAAAAAGAATAATTTTCATCTGCTCCCAATTTCTCTATAGGATCTTTTAAGATCATTCCTGATGTTTTCATAGTCCCGTTCACAGAGAGTTCTTTTTCAGGTACAGTTGTATTGATCCCAACATATCCTGCCTTTTGGGCATGCGTTAGACTGATAGTACCGAGGAGCAGTACTGTCGAAATAATTTTAATCATTAGTATAGTGTTTAAATATGTTTTTAATTAAATATCATTAAACAGCAAAATGCATTTTCCATTTTGCGATCGTATTACGACTCAATTTAAAATGAAGTGATAATTGACTATTGTTTAATTTGTGTGTTTTTTGATAATTTAATATTTCAATGATAGTCTGATTATCATAAGACCGAAGCCGTTGGTTGATTGAGGATATCTCGTTATATCCAAAAATTCGTTGATTAAGTTTAATGATATCTAAAAAACTTAGTTCTTCTTTCAGCAAAATAGATGTACAGTCTTTGACCTTATGCGGAAATTTTTTAGCCAAAATATCTGCATATATCTTTTTGTAATTCGGAGGATTTATTTTCTGTGTTTTTCTATCCATTTATATAAAGTTGTTTTCGGGATATTGTATTCTGTAATAATTTGGTTTTTTGTTTTTTCTCCGTTTTCAATCATTTCAAGTATAAAATTAATCACCTCTTTTGTGTAAATACTTTTACGGAATTGTGGCATTTGTGAGAGATTTTCAGATTTTGACCCTGCAACAATTGCTGAAGGCGGAGAATAAAGAATCAGGTTTTGAGAATACACCCTGAAAAAATCATACTCTAAAATGCGGCACCACTTCAACAGAATTTCACTGTCCATACTTTTATAGGTATACATTTTTGAAATATAATCTTCAGTGTCATTAAAATATTTACAAAGTCGGGACACATCAATTCCGCATTCTAAAACCCGCTGACTGACCAATGAGCCAATATGTATATCTTTGAAATTCATATTATTAATTATTTTCATAGCAAGATAAAAGACTACACAAAGTATGTTTTAATGCACATCAATACATTAAAAAAATTGTCTGAAAAATCTAGTGGGAATCCCTTGTGTAGGCTTTATTATCTTAAGAATATTTCATCATTTATATTCAATTTTTTTTCATCGTTTGTACTCAGAGAATCGTACGAAATTTCTTTAATACATTGATTATATGCATTAAATCATTTGTTATTATAATTTTTATTTGTGTAATGAGGAACTAAAAAAGATCACAGAGAACCGTATTTATTGGGATCTGTTAAAAACAGTCCTCTGAAAATCTTTAAATAGTAAAATTTGTGTTTTTTGAATCTATACTTAAATCGTTTATAAACTCTTTAGTGACCAGGCAACAATGTTCGCCATTAAAATACCAACTCCTGAATTTGTTCCGTTTGCAGAAACAGCATCGCACTTAAGAGGCTTTCTTCCTCTCGTTCCGCCTACAGAAGAAGCTGTCATACAAGCAGGTCCGCTGTTATTAGTTCCTCCGAAAAATGGGGCACCATCAGCAATTACAAATACATTTTTATTTTTTACTTTAAATACTCCAACCTTTGAAGTCGGCTGAGGAACACCTCCTACCAAACCATCCGCAGCAATAATTTGTACATTAGAACTTGTACTTAATTTAGCATACGAAAACGAATTGGATGAACCGGCATGATCAACAAATCTATCAACACTAGCCTGTAACTTACCAAACGGGCCATTAACAAATGGATCATTAAGTGCATCCCCAGTTATATAATAGCATGGCGCCGTAGAATTTGAATCCCCATTAGCCCCAATGCTTGCAACAATATCGCTCGTCGTTAATGTTATATCCCCGATAAGCTGACTCAATAAAGATAATTTCCCGGCTTGTGTGTAACCTTCTGTAAAAAAATAAAGATGTTTTCCTGAAGTATTGGCAAAAGTTACCAATGCGGTAATTTCAGCAGGAGTTAAATCAACACCCGGACGAAAAGAAACACCAATAATATCATAACTCTGAAAATTAATTGAAGCAAAATTCGTGTATGATATCTTATCAGGAACTAAAGAAGACCCATCCGTCTGAATGGTAGATGAAGGAAACGGTCCAAAATTGTCAAATGAATTGAAAAAATCTGTAAAAACCGGTGTTGCAAATGTGAATGTAGCATCCTGTTCGTAAGATAATAATTTCACCCCTGAAAGTGGAGGTACATCGGTTGTACCATTGCCGTCACATAAAGAAACCCACTTTGTACGGTTCCAGAATTCATAACATTTAGTGTCTGTGTTATAGATCCACAATCCGTCAACAGAAGCGTCCGTTGTTCCGGGAGCGATCGCGTTTCGCTGAGCTGTTGTTAATCTGGGAAACAAAACCCCTGTATTGTTATTTTTAGAAACAATATCCAATACAGATTTTGCATGTGGATTTGGAGTGTTAATGCCCACTTGCGCAAACGCAATACAACAAAATGAGAACATTGCCAAGGCAGATAATAATTGCTTTTTCATCCTTTTAATTTTTGATTTTTTTAATTTTAACTAAACACAATTCTATAGTATCTATTTCTTTGGATAAAGAAATACTTATAACAAAATGAAAACCGATAAATTCTTTCCATTATTCCGGATATCGTTATATATCCTTAAATTTGTAACTTGATTTTGCAAAATTAGTTGGTAAAAGCAATCAAAATTTTCAAGTATAAGTAAAATTTTAAATTTCATTATCATTTTACAAGTATTTAAAAATCAACAATTTACATAAATCATTTTTTGAAAAACACTAAGATGGCAACTGATAAAAATTTTATTATAGAATCTGCTGATACATTAAAAAGGAAGCTTATCGCGCAATATGTGTATTTGATGTCCGGTATATTGTTCGGATATGCTTTGGCATTTTATTTTATTATCGGTGATGTATTCTTTGCTACGTGCACTTTTGCCTATTCAATTATTTTATTTTATACTTTTTTGATCATTCGTAAGAATTATAACATCAAAACATTAGTCCATCTTTATTTAACCTACGCATCCTTGTTTGCTGCATTTGTTATGCTTGGATTTTGGAAATATTCTGCTGCGACCTGCATGTGGCTTTTACCGTTACCGCTCGGAGCTTATATTCTGTTGGGTAAAAAGTACGTTTACATCTATTCGGCTTATATATTAAGTATAATCGTAGCTGTAAGTATTCTGACAAAATTTTATTCATTTAATTATTTTAGCTTCCGAAACGTGCAGTACATGGTTATTTCTGATACTTTTGTGGGAATCGTAAACAGTATCGTATTCGCTCTTCTACTCTATTATAATGAAAAAATAAAAAAAGTAGAGGTTATGGAAAGCTTTATTAAAAGCACAAATACTTCCGAAAGCACAGCAAATTTAGAAAGTGAAAACACAGACCCTATTTTTACTGAATCCACTGAATCTGTTAAGTTTAAAGAAAATAATTCTGTTGAAAATAATGAAAACCTTGAAAAATATATCCTCCTATTTGATCAGGTAAAAAATGTTGTAGAAGAAAAGGCGCTTTTTAAAGATGTTGATTTTTCTATTTCACAACTATCTAATATTTTAAAAACCAACAATTTATATATTGCAAAATCCATCAAAGCAAATGGATATTCTAATTTCAATCACTATCTTAATACTTGTAGAATTGAAAATGTGAAAAAACTGATTCAGGAAAATGACATCAATAAAATCACGTTGATGTACATTTATACAGCTTCAGGATTTTCTAATCAATCTACTTTCAATAGAGTTTTCAAGCAGATAGAAGGCATAACGCCATCGGAATACATCAATAAAAATAATGCGTTGGAATTTAATTAAATATTTATTTCTGATTTAAATTAAAAAGGAAATTATTCTAAAAATTCCTGAACTTTTCTACCAAGATTTTCCAGTGAAATAATACTTTCTGAAGTTATACGATCGGCAAACACTGCTCGAAAATGATGGTCATATTCATCTGTAAACGAAAAAGTATTTCCTGGAGTGAATAAAATCTTCTGGCTTTCACAATATTCATAAAAAGCTTCCATATCAACATTTTGCGGTAACTCACCCCAAATACTATATCCACCTTGAGGTCTGTGGAAATAACAGTTTTCAGGAAAAAATTTTCGCAAAGTATCTAATAATTCTATTGACTGCTTTTCCAGTTGTTTTCGAAATGAGCGCAAATGCCTGTCATAGCTATTACTTTCCAAAAGTTTTATCATTAATTCCTGATAAATTGGAGCAACAGATCTGCCGAGAGAGAATTTCAATCTTTCGGATTCAGCAAAAAATTTACCCGGATTTAGCCATCCTAAGCGAATTCCCGGAGCCAAAGTTTTGGAAAAGGAAGAAAATGTCATCAACAAACCTGTTTTATCAAAATTCCGAATATTGGAAGGTCTTGTTCCATCAAAATAAAGATCTCCGTAAATATCATTTTCAATGATTGGGATTTGATGAATTTCAGCAATGGAAAGAAGTTCTTTTTTATTATCATCTGTCATTAGAATCCCTGTAGGATTATGGAAATTCGGAGTAACGACAACTGCCCGAACAGCGTTTTCATCACAAATATTCCTGAAATAATTTACATCAAATCCATCTTTATAATGTACAGGAATTTCAATCGTTTTCAATTTCAAATTAGAAATAACCTCCAAAACAGAAAAAACGCATGGACTTTCAACTGCAATCAAATCACCGACCTTAGTTACAGACGCCAAAGCGATATAAAGAGCCTGCAACGCACCATCTGTGATGATCAATTCTTCTGCATTCATCATGCATCCGTATTTTGCAGAACGTTCTGTAATTTTTTCTCTCAATGTTAATGAGCCATTTAGAGGATAGTAACGAAGAAGTGAAGCTCCTTTTTCCCGAATTACTTCCTGCATTTTTCTTAAAATCAGTTTTTGAGGGATTAAAATATCTGTTGGCGATGTAGAATTAAACGAATTATACTCAAAAGCTTTACTTCGTGTTGATGTGAGCTCAAGGTTTTTATTAAATACAGAATTTTTTGAAATTGGTAATTGTTTCACCGTATTTTCAGGAATTGTTTCCTTTTGATTAAAAGCCACAAAATAGCCCGAACGCGGAATATTTTCAACCAAACCTTTCAATACAAGATAATCATATCCACTCTGAACAGAACTTATGCTTAAATGATATTTTTCTTTAATTTCTCTAACAGACGGCAAACGGCTACCCAACTTCACTGCTCCACTTTTTATCTGATCCTCTAAAATAGAAGTAAATATTTCATATTTATAAGTCTGCATACGTCTCGAGTCTAACTGTTCTGAGCAAAATTACAAAATTCATAACTGTACCGATTTAATTTTTCATAACTGTATCTAAATTAAAGCTCAATAATCTCTTACCTTCGAATAAAAAAGAATCCAATGGAAATAATTTCAAAATTCGCAGTAGGATCCGACAAAGGTGTTGATGATCTTTTTGATGTGAAAAAAGCATTTATTAGAGATACTTACAAAGAAATTGTTTCTTCTGAGGCAATAGAAAATTACATCAAAGAACATTTGGATCACAGGAAAATGATCAACATTTTGAATGATCTTTCGAATCAACTTATCATGGTTTTTGTGGATGATCAACCAGCAGGATATTGTTTATTTAAAAGTGGTTCAAGCTATTCCGATGCCTCTGAAGGTAGAAAAATGACGGAGATATTAGATTTTGGAATACTTTCAGAATACAATTCATCAGAAGTGAGAATTTCGCTTTGGAATAAGGTAAAATCTGCAATCAAATTCACAGATAGTATTTGGATTAATATCAATAAAAATCATCCTCAGCTTGAATTTTTTAAAGATAACGGATTTCTATTGGTTAAAGAATCAGCTTCCGAACCTTTTGGAATAGCTACTTCTATTTATGAACTGAATCTTTCAAATTAATAACAATATTTTCTCTAAAAAACCTTTGAGACCAACCCATTTCAGAGGTTTTCTTTTGTTTACGATTTTCTTTAAAAATCGAAATTCAATTAAAATTTTAAAAATAAAAATCTGTACCCACAATAATACACACTTCTGTATCTGTAACCATAATTTAAGACTTCATAGCTTTGTACTATATAAAGCAAAGTATTATGGAAACTGCCTTTCAACCTCAAAAACAACTTCAAATCTCTGAAGTTTATATTGCAGATATAGTAGAACTAAAGAATATTTTTCTTCAACTCTCAAATCTTGAAATGGTGAATGAAAATTTTGGTATTCCTTTTCTTATGATCAGGCAAAAAAACAATATCATCGCTTTTGCAAGTCTTATTATTAATCAAAAAGGAGAAACTGATTTTGTTATTTATGAAAAATCAAGTTTAAATGTGGAAGAAAAAGAAAACTTTTTTATTCATGCTCAGAGCTATTTTAAAAGAAATAATTCCGCAAATTACCGCGATCCTTTACAACTTAAAAGCAGTATCGAAAGAATGATTAATTGGTTGAATATTTGATAAAATCAGACTAAGAATTCCATACATTTACTTAAAATCCTACTTTTTTATGGCTAAAGAGGTCTTATATCTTAAAATAGCAAAAATAATTACCGAACAAATACAAAGTGAGACTTTACAGTTTGGCGACAGATTACCCTCACTTCGCAGCGCTCAAAAATTATATAATGTAAGTCTGAATACCATAAAACTGGCCTACATGGAATTGGAAAGCCGTTCTCTTGTTGAATCCAGGCCAAAATTCGGATATTTTGTAAGCCAGACCTCTCAGCGGAAACTGGCGCTTCCTTCTGTGGTAAAAATTAAAGAATCAGGATTAGAAAAACCGCATCAGGATTTAATAGATAAGGTTTTCGGAAGTATTTCTCATCCAGATCTTACTCAATTTGCGTTGGGAATTCCCGGAAAAAGCTTTCTTCCTTTAGCCAAATTGAAAAAATCAATGCTGAATGTTGTTAAAGCTAAAAACGACAGCGGAACAAATTATGAACCCGTACAAGGAAACGAACACCTGCGCAGAGAAATTGCAAAATGGTCATTGATTTTGGAAGGAAAAATAACTGAAGATGATCTGGTAATCACCTCCGGCGCGATGAACGCCATTTATCACTGTCTTATGGCGGTTACAAAACCCGGAGATTCCGTTGCTGTTGAAAGTCCGGTGTATTTTGGGATATTGCAGGCGATTCATTTATTAGGGCTAAAAGCTGTGGAAATTCCGACCCATCCAATTGATGGCTTGGATCTGGATGCTTTGAAAAAAGTTTTACCCAAAATATCAGCCTGTTGTTTTGTGACTAATTTTAATAATCCATTGGGTTTTCAAATGTCTGATGAGAATAAAAAAGAATTGGTAAGGCTTATCACCGAATACAATGTTCCTTTGATAGAAGATGATATTTACGGGAATTTATATTTTGGTTCAGAAAGGCCAAAACCTTGTAAGTTCTATGATGAAGCGGGTCTTGTGATGTGGGTAGGTTCGGTTTCTAAAGCATTGGCTCCCGGATATCGTGTGGGATGGGTGGCTCCAGGACAGTTTAAAGATAAAATTATTCGTCAGAAATTGGTTCAGACCGTATGCAGTCCGTCATTTTATTCTGATGTTATTGCTGATTTTCTTGAACACGGAAGATATGATCATCATTTAAGAATGTTTAGAAATAAACTGTATTCCAATTATCTTCAAATTCAAAAGTCGGTTGCAACCTATTTTCCTGATAATACAAAAGTTTCCGAGCCTAAAGGTGGTTTTATGCTTTGGTTGGAACTCGACAAAAGAATTTGTACAGAAGACCTTTATGATGAAGCTTTCAGCAAAAAAATAAGTTTTGCTCCGGGAAGAATGTTTTCTCAGCATAATCAATACACGAATTGCATGCGTTTAAATTACGGATTGGAATGGACAGATCGTGTAGAAAGTGATCTTGAAAAATTAGGAAAAATGATTAAAAATAGTATCTAATTATTTTCTTCTAACTATGAAACTCAAACTTATTTTTAGATAAAATTTCTATAATTCAATTATAATTTTCCGTTGAAATTCAATTTTCATTGGTGAATATTTCGTGTTTGTATTTTTCGAAATTTACAGGATCTTTTTCCCTAAAAGATCAATAAAATTTATGTCTTTCAAGGCTTACCAACTAGAAAATATTTTGTTGAACATTTATTTTAATAAAAATAAGAACAAAACTTACATGCAATACATTTAATTAAAAATCAAACAGTTACAACCATGTAATATCTATGTAATAGGTGATTATTTTTTTTGAAATACCTGTATAATTAGATTTGCACCTCAAATTTCATTAACATAAACACACACTAAACAATGAAAAATTCATTATTTCTATTAGCATTACTTGCTTATTTTTCTGCGTATTCGCAGGTTGGTATGAATACAGATTTACCGAAATCTACTTTGGATGTAACAGCAAAAAATGCAACAGGAGCATCTAACAATGTAGATGGACTTCTAGTCCCTCGGGTAGACAGGCAAAGAGCTCAAAGCATGGTCTCTGTTCCTACTTCAACAATGATTTACATAAATAATGCTGTTACAGGAACACAAACTGGTACCACAGCCAATGTAGATGCTGTAGGATATTATTATTTTGACGGCTCTGCATGGGTGAAATTGCATAACCCAACTAATTCTACCTTTTCTTCTGTAAATATTTATAACTCAAACGGTTCTCTTACAGGAAACAGATTGGTACAGCAGAATGCAAATACATTATCATTCACAGGAACTGCTGTTAATGCTTTTTCAGTAGATGGAAATACCCTTTCGGTAGACGCTTCCAATGATAGAATAGGAATTGGGAATGCTACTCCTACTAATAAGCTACATGTAAATGGTACGAATCCTTTAAGATTAGAAGGTTTACAGGCTTCATCTGGTAAAGTAGGTACTCTGGTTGTAAACAACACAGGAGTAGTACAAACTCAAACCTCTACTGATATAAGTGCAGTGAGAGTAACAGGAAGTCTAACACTTAGTACAAATAATACTACAACTTTAACTAATTCTGGTAATACCCCAACAGAAACATTTGATAATCTTAGTGAGTTTAGTGGTGCTACATTTACGGCAGCTGCTACAGGATTATATAAGGTAGAATTATCAATTAATTTTGATCAGAGAACTTCTTCAAATGATGGTGGGGACGGATACATGGGCTATGCCTATATTTATTTAAATGGAACATCATATTCACAGGCGGCAGTTAAAGTTGCTAATCCGGAGATTAGTGGAGCGCCCACTAATCAAACGGCAACTACAAGTACTTTGGTGAAAATGACAGCAGGTGATAAACTTACATTTAATGCTAGTAATTATGGATCTTCAGGAGGAAATACGACTGATTATACAATTAATATTGTAAGAATAGATTAATACGATTCTAAAAACACAAAAAGGAGCTGTATCCCTCACAGCTCCTTTATTTTTAAATTATAGATCGTTAATTTTCTTTATTTCAAAAGTTATTTATAATGCTGAAAAATTCCGGAATCTGTAGGTGTCCAGAACGCTGCTTTTTGTCCGGCTGCTTTTAATGCATCGTTCGACCAAGTGTTGCAGGTATATAGAAAACTATATTTTCCCTGAGCATCATAAAATGCATCATTATCGCTGTAAACCGCATTGGTAGGAATCAAAATGAAATTTCCGTTTTGATCTTTGTCGAATTTACCTTCAACAAACTTTGCCAGAGCCTTGTATTGCGATCTGCTGATCATAATTATTTTACAATCGTCCGCTTCTTTCATTGTTTTATAATACGTACAGTGCATTGCAGATTCGCCTAACCAAAATGCAGCTTTGAAAGCCGTTGAAAATTTAAGATCTGCCCAAGTCGGTGTGTCCAGATAAAAACCTTTGTCGCCCCACCCGACTCCAATATAATTATAATCTGTTTTCTTTGATTTTGTATTGGCAAAAGGAATTTTCGTGCTCCAATCCTGCATATCGTTTCTCACAGGCATGACAATATCTGTATGCACCCCGTTGGTGTAAATATAAATCGGAATTTCTTTTTTCTCTCCGTCATCCTTTGCTGAAACTTCAATAAACGGCAGCAAATAAGCCATTAAACCGTACAGAACAATAATTCCTACAATGACACCCAAAATTTTAAGGATAGACAATAATACCATCTTCACATTCATGTATTTGAATAAAATTTAATTAATAATTTTTCGTAAAAGTATTTGTTTTAATCGGAAAAATGATTAAATTTAGTTACGAAATATACACAAATATGCGTAAAAACATCAAATCCCAAAAAAGATTGAAAGTAAGAGTAAAAACTGCTCCAAAAAGAGTTCAAAAAAAACGTTGATTTTCTAAGAGATTTTATCTTTTTGAAAGTCATTTTTTCTTTTATAGGAAAGGCTTTTATTGAGTTTTACTTAAATATATCTTACCCTCCTTTACAACAAAAAGTATAAGGAATGGTCGATTAACCGCTTTTGTTTTGGAACCGAAAAATTCCAGACGAGGATTTATCACCAAAAATCTGAACTATTTTTTATCTGAAGTCTTTCCTAAAAATTCAATATTCCTTTTCAAACCTGCAAATTTTGTTCTCTTGACAGGAGATTTTCTGAAAATTTCTGAAAATAATTCCTGAGTAAGTTCTTTCCACTCTCCTTTTTTAAAATTTTTGAGCGATTCGTTTGGTGCAAATTTGGTTTGAAGATTCGGTGCAGAAAACCGATTCCACGGACAAACATCCTGACAGATATCACAGCCGAACATCCAATCTTCCATTTTATCTTTAAAAGAATCGGGAATTTCGTTTTTCAATTCTATTGTTGCGTAAGAAATGCATTTGCTTCCATCGATAAGTTTCTCAGAAACGATGGCATCTGTCGGACAAGCATCAATACATTTTCTGCAAGTTCCGCAGTGATCGGTGGTTTCATGATCCGGAATTAATTCTAAATCACAAATGATTTCCGCTAAAAAATAAAAGGAACCATTTTGTTTCGTGATCAGGTTTGCATTTTTTCCCACCCAGCCAATTCCTGATTTTCTCGCCCAGCTTCTTTCTAAAACCGGCGCGGAATCTACAAAAACTCTGCAATCAAAATCTCCGATCTCTTCTCTTAATCCATCAACCATTTCGCGGAGAATTTCTTTTACCACTTCATGATAATCCTCTGCATATGCATATTTTGAGATCTTATAATTTTCTAATGTTGAAATTTTTTCTTTTGGAAAATAATTATAGGAAAGCGAAATCACTGATTTTGAGCCTTCAACCAACAATCTTGGATCAAGTCTTTTGTCAAAATAATTTTCCATGTATTTCATTTCGCCATGAAAATTATTTTTCAACCAATTTTCCAGATTTCTGGCATCTTCTTCTAAAAAATCAGCCTTAGAAATACCACAGCTTTGAAACCCAAAACGCTCGGCTTTGGATTTAATTAATTGTGAATATTTTTCGGCATTCGAATTCATGATTTTTACATTGCAAAACTAAGATTATTTTATAAATTTGTTTAGGCTTTGGATAAATGAATTAAAGCAGGACTTTTTTTCAAAAATCCACGGTCTATATTTTAACTTTAAATACAAATACAATTATGTCTTTAACAGAAGTATTAAAATCAGGAAACTATGAATTAATCGACGTTCGTGAGCCAATGGAATTGGAAATGGACGGAAATATAGAAGGTGCAAAAAATATCCCGCTAGGTGAAGTAGAAGATAGAAAAGAAGAATTTTTATCAATTGAAAAGCCTGTCATCATCTTCTGCAGAAGTGGAAACAGAAGCGGAAAAGCATTGGAATATCTTAATTCTCAAGGCTTGAAAGATGGTTATAACGGCGGTGGCTGGGCAGACCTAAAGGCAACTATTGAAGCAAATCAAGGAACTTTTTAAGTTCCTTTTTTTATCTAAAATATCTTCGAATGGAACTTAAAGACAGATTCAATCAGCTTTGTTTACAATTCACTAAAGATCAAAACCTGATTGAAAATTTTTGGAAAGAAATTGAAAAGAAATATTCTGAAAAAGGCAGACATTATCACAATATTGAGCATTTGGAAAAAATGTTTTCTGAACTTGAATCTGTGAAAGATAAAATTTCAGACTTTAATATTATTTCTTTTTCAGTTTTTTATCATGATGTGATTTATGATGCTTCATCAAAATCCAATGAAGAAAAAAGTGCAGAATATGCGAAGATTAGACTTGAAAAATTAATTGATAAACAATCGATTGATACAATTTTCAACCAAATTATTGCTACAAAAGCGCATCAAAAATCTGATGATCCAGACACCAATTATCTTTTGGATGCAGATCTTTCAATCCTTGGAAAAGATGTTGAAACCTATCTTGAGTACACCAAAAAGATCAGAAAAGAATATTCTATTTATCCCAATTTTCTTTACAAACCCGGAAGAAAAAAAGTGCTACAACATTTCTTAGAATTGGAAAATATTTTCAAAACTGATTATTTTAGAGAAAAATATGAAGTTCAAGCGAGAGAAAATATTGAGTTTGAAATTAGCATTTTATAAGTTTTGGCTAAAGCCAATTCAACACATTAAAATTGAAAAGCGGACTAAAGTCCGCTCCTATTGATAAAATTGATGTTTAATACTCTTAATTTTCCACTATTTCATTGATAAAATCAACCGATTTATTTAAAACTAAATCAGGAACTTCTTTATGAGGCGTGTGTCCAACGTTCGGAATAATATATTTTTCTGATTTTCCACTAACCTGATTAACTGTTTTCTCAACTTGATCTAATGTTCCGTATTCATCCGCTTCTCCCTGAATAAAAAGTAATGGACTTGTGATATTTTTTAAAAGATATTCAATATTCCAGCTTTTGAATCTGCTGCTTAGCCAAATTTCCGTCCACGCTTTAACAATCATCGGAACTTTATCCCCGTGATATTTTGCTAAACGCTCCGGTAAATCTGTTGTTTTATACGCTTCAAAAGCGTCAGAAACTCCTTTAACCGTAATATCTTCAACGAAAATATGTCCGGCTTCACAAATTACAGCTTTTACATTTTCAGGATATTTTGAAGCGGCAATTAATGCAATTGTTCCGCCGTCGCTGTGACCAAAAAGAATTGCATTGTTTATGTTTAATTCTTCCAATAATTCATTCAATACATCTGCTTCAAGCTCCATGTAATTATTTTCCCTTTCGTGAGAAAGCATCGGAAAAGATTTTCCGTAACCTAAACGATCATAAATTAAAACATTACATTGAGTTTCTCCTGCAATTTTGGCAGGAAAATCTCGCCAAAGTTGTGTGCAACCTAAAGAATCGTGCAAAAAGACAATTGTTGGTTTATTTTTAAATGAATTATCATGTTCTATATAAAGTTTTTCACCCTGTACATCTATTATCCTACCTTCCATTCTTATCAACTTTAATTAAAAGCTCGGAGCTTTTGCTTCTTCAAATTCTCTTAACAAATTACTGAAAACTGCTTCTACAGTTAAAATATCATGAATCAATGCTGAAACCTGACCGATTTCCAATTCGCCATCTTCCATATCGCCTTCAAACATTCCACGCTTGGCTCTTGCACGGCCTAAAGAAGCGACCAAAGCTTCCGTATTTCTTCCGGTTTGATAAATCCCCTCCAATTCGTTAAAAAACTTGTTTTTAACCATTCTTACGGGTGCCAATTCCTTTAAAGTAAGATGAGTGTCACCTTCATTAAGTTCTGTGATCTTCTTTTTCCAGTTTTCGTGTGCGCTGGCTTCGATCGTTGCAGCAAAACGAGATCCAATCTGAACACCATCTGCACCAAGGATCATGGCTGCTTTCATTTGGGAACCTAAAGCGATTCCGCCGGCTGCGATCAAAGGTTTAGAAATATGTTGTTTTACATTCGGAATCAGACAAAATGTTGTAGTTTCATCTCTTCCGTTGTGCCCGCCAGCTTCAAACCCCTCCGCTACGATCGCGTCAACTCCTGCATCTTCACATTTCACTGCAAATTTTGTGGAAGAAACAACGTGAGCAACTTTTAATCCTTCTTTTTGAAGAGTTTCGGTATATGTTTTAGGATTTCCGGCAGAAGTGAAAACTATTTTTACGCCTTCTTCCAGAATGATTTGAATTACTTCATCCAAATTCGGATATAACATAGGAACATTCACTCCAAAAGGTTTGTTGGTAGCCAACTTGCATTTTTGAATATTCTCTCTTAAAATGTCAGGATACATACTTCCTGCGCCAATTAAACCTAATCCGCCACAATTAGAAACGGCGGAAGCCAATTTCCATCCGGAATGCCAGATCATTCCCGCCTGAATAATCGGATATTGTATATTAAAAAGTTCTGAAATTCTATTCTGACTTTGCTGCATCTCGTGAAGTTTTTTAGCTGAATTAAAATCTATAAAATTGCTCATGCTGTAAAAATAATAAAAACAAAGGTTTCATGGGACTTTTAAGCACAAAAAAACCTCCAGAAATTCTGAAGGTTTTGATTTTATTTTTTGGTTGTCTGTTTCTTCCAGGCTCCTTTGAAGTTACAAGAATCATAACGTCCGTTTATTGATATGAATGTCGTCGGTAATTTTGAATTTACAAACTTCTCAATCAGTTCATTTTTCTTTTTGTTAAGCGCCATCTGCTTTATTCTGTCGTAATCTGTCTCCATTGTAATTTTGTGAGCAGGAATTACATCTTCCATTTTCACGATCTTTACAACCTTTCTCTTTCTTTCATCCTCATCATCAAAAGCACTTGTAATATCTCCTTTATTTAAACCTGCCAATTCGTAGCTGATTGATCCGGGAATACTTTCTCTTTCAATTTTGTTTGAACCATCTGCTCCAGGAATGATCCCTGCATTAAATTTAGTTCTTTTGTCATCTGAAAATCTAAAAGAAGCATCTTTAAAAGTAGTTTTTCCATCGATGATCAATGTTCTGATACTGTCTAACTTTACTTTAGCAGTTTTAATTTCAGCTTCAGTAGGCGTTGCCATCAAAAGAATATGTCTTGCATCGTAAACTTTTCCAGCTTTTCTTACCAACTGAATGATGTGATATCCAAATTCAGATTCAATAGGATCTGAGATATCTCCTTCCTGAAGGTTCAAAGCTGCTGCTTCGAATGGTTTTACCATCTGTCCTTTAGTAATATTCTTCATTAAACCACCATTAGGGGCAGAACCCGGGTCTTCAGAATAAATTCTTGCCTGACTTTCAAAACTTTCTCCTCCTAAAATATCTTTTTTAATTTTAGTAAGTCTGTCGATAATTTCCTGCTTGTGAGCTTCTGTCAATTTAGGATTCATAACAATCTGAGCCAAAGAAACTTCGTCTTTGATCTCCGGCAACTGCATTTTATACAGGTTAAAGAAATCCGTAACCTCGTTAGGAGTAACGTCTGCTTTTTCTGTAATTCTCTGGTATTTTGCCTGACCGTAATAGGTGTCTGTATCGATCTTTTCGATAGCATTCTTCATTTCGTATCCCGTTCTGAATTTATAGGCTGCCAACATTGTCTTTTCGTCCGGAAACTGAGAAAGTAGCTGAGCATATTTCCCATTTGCCTGTTCTTTGATTGCAGCAGAACGGTTTTCAATTAAAGTATCTTTTTTTGCTTCGTAAACAAGAAGTTTATTGTTGATCAAGTTCTCCAAAAACTCACATTTATCTGTATTAGAAGCTCCCTGCTGTTTTGCATAATTCATTTGTTCGTTCACATCAGACTCGAGAACAATTTCATCTCCAATTACCGCAGCAATCCCATCCACTAGTTCTCCAGGTTTTAGTTGAGCTTTCATCATATTTGCTGAGAACAAAATCATGAAAATTCCAAAAAGAAAAGTGATCTTTAGTTTATTTGTCATTTTACTATTTTAAACAAGTTGCAAATTTAGAATTCTTAATGAATTATGCTAAATTTTTTATTATAAATATTTCTTAAAAAGACGTATTTATTGTAGTTCTACATCAAATGTCGTCAATTCCTTGAATTGTCTTAATCTACTGAACATATCAGCTTCGGTTACTTCCTCAATTCTCTCTGTTCCGAATTTTTCAACCGTGAACGATGCCATTGCAGAACCAACGATTAAAGCAGACTTCATTGTTTCGAAATCTATCTTTCCTTTTTTAGCTAAATATGCTGCAAAACCTCCTGCGAAAGTATCTCCAGCTCCAGTCGGATCAAACACATCTTCTAATGGAAGAGCCGGAATTGCAAATACTTTACCATCGTGGAAAAGTAACGCTCCGTGTTCCCCTTTTTTAATGATAACATATTTAGGACCCATTGTGTGGATCTTTTTAGCCGCTTTTACAAGAGAATATTCTCCTGAAAGTTGTCTTGCTTCTTCATCATTAATCGTGATTACATCAGTTTTAGCAATCATTTCCATTAAGATATCCAAAGCGGAATCCATCCAGAAATTCATTGTATCTAAAATAACCAATTTAGGACGTTGGTTCATTTTTTCAAGAACTGACAACTGAACACCCGGGTGAAGGTTTCCAAGTAATAAGATCTCAGAATCTTGCATAGAAGCAGGAATTTTTGGATCAAAATTTTCCAAAACGTTTACTTCAGTTGCTAAAGTATCTCTTGTATTTAAATCGTTGTGGTATTTTCCTGACCAGAAGAAAGTTTTTCCTTCTTTTACGATCTCAAGTCCCTCGATATTGATGTCTCTTTTTGTAAACATGTCAAGGTGTTCTTGTGGGAAGTCTCCTCCTACTACAGAAACAATTCCGGATTTTACGCCCAAAACAGATGAAGTGATCGCGATATAAGTAGCAGCACCTCCTAAAATTTTATCAGTTTTACCAAATGGTGTTTCGATTGCATCAAACGCAACGCTTCCAACAACTAAAAGTTTCATATATTTTTCAATGTATTTTTTAAAGTAATTATTTTTTCCATTCGAAAGTATCCAGCAAATGTTTCATATCTTTTTTGATATAATCCACAGCGGGAGCCAATGAATCCGGTTTAGGTCTTGTATTAAAGTATAAATAAGCAGTCACAAAGTGTTTTGTGCTGTCTGTAATGTAAAATTGAAGATTGGAAGCACTCTGCCCTTTCAATTCATAAAAATTCCCATACACCTTTTTTTCAGGGTACTCAAAAGATTTTGTATCTATTGAACTTGCTTTAATGGTATGTTCGTACACCATTTTCTCGGCTTCTTTGATATGTTCGGCAAAGTCATTATTAATCGGATAATACGTCACGAAAAGTTTTGCCTTCATTTTAGGATAATTCAAATAATACCAACATGGTTTTTTAGCATCGGTAATTTTCGCAAAATCTGAGTATTCAAATGTGTAAGCACAGTTGTTTTCAAATTTCTGATATGTTGGTGTGGGATACTCTAATCTCAGTTCTCCATAAGGTTTGAGAACAGGATCTTTTCCACATGATATTAAAAGCAATGAAGCAAATATAAAAATGACCTTTTTAATCATTTTGCAAAAGTACAAATTAGATTTCAGATATAGGAAGACAAATTTCAGGATTTCAATGAGTTTTGGATTTGAACTTTATTTAAATATTATTTTTATTTGTTTTTAACGCAAAGAGCACAAAGATCTTTTTAAACTACTAAACTTTTTTAAGTTCGCAAAGGCGTTTCACTTAGCAAAGAACGATACTGATGTCATTCTGAACGAAACGAAGTGTAGTGAAAGAATCTCAATTTAATTTTTAAAGATTGCTTCGTCGCTTCACTCCTCGCAATGACATCACAGGATTCTATACGCAGTATGATAATTTTGGATATAAGTTTCCAAAGGTTTTGGGAAAGATTTTTCATGAGAACCTTCAAAATCTGTAATGATATAATTATTTTCAGTAATGAAATCTGCCCAAACAGTTTCAGAATCGACTTCTACGTTAAAAATTTCTATACTTAAATTTTTGTGTGTCAGTTTGTGATTAACTGTTTTTGCACTTTTAATGAAAGGCATTAATTCTTCAGAAATCTCAGGTGGAAATTCAAATAATTTTTTCCAAATGAAATCGTCTTTTCTTTGTTGAATTAAAAATTGTCCGTTTCTGTGAACGAAATAGTATTTTAAACCTAAATCTGAAGCTTTTACTTTTTTCGTTTTAACAGGAAATTCAGAGATTTTATTTAATGAAAAAGCTAAACAGTCTTCATTTAAAGGACATTCTCCGCAAAGTGGATTTTTAGGTTTGCAAATTTCTGAACCTAAATCCATCATCGCTTGGTTGAAATCTCCTACATTTTCGGGCAAGACTAAAGTTGCCAATTCAGAAAAATAATTAAAAGCTCTGGAATTAGAAATATCAAAATCATCTGCAAAAACTCTGCTTAAAACTCTGTAAAAATTTCCGTCGACAGCTGGCATTTTTCCATTAAAACAAATGCTTGAAACCGCAGCCGCAGTATATTTTCCGACACCTTTCAGTTTTAAAATTTCATCATAATCGGAAGGAAAAATTCCCTGATAATCATTCATGATCTGCTGGGCTGCTTTATGAATATTTATCGCTCTGGAATAATAACCTAAACCTTTCCAATACAGCAAAACCTCATCTTCCTCAGCATTTGCCAACGTTTTCACATCCGGAAATCGTTTGATGAAATTATTGTAATGATTAAGTCCCTGATTGATCCTTGTCTGCTGAAAAACAATCTCGCAGATCCAGATTTTATAAGGATCTTTTGTTTGTCTGAAAGGTAAATCTCTGGCGTTTTGTTTGTACCAAGCCAAGAGTTTGGTGCCGATGTGCTTGAAGTTTGAGTTTTCTATTTTTTCCAAAGGGTTTTCTTCTTCATTATTTTAGATGCTTCGACTCCGCTCAGCATGACATTTCTAATACTAACTGTTTTACAGCATATTGTAGCGTTGTCATGCTGAGCGGAGTCGAAGTATCTGAATTTACAGATTTTTAATTCTCCTCTGCAAAGATAAAATTTTATTTATCAGCTTTCACGGAATAAACCGGAGCGTCTTTTAACCATTGATATTTAAGATTTTTATCTTTTGCGATAAAGCGGTAGCCTTCAAGTTTTTGGAGATAGATATACATCGCCTCTTTTTTCAAATCCAGTTTTTGATTAGAAAGAAACTGAAAGGGAAAACTTACTATGGAATCTCTTGTTGTTTTCACGACTTCCCCAGAATTAATTTTATATATAAAAATAGGTCTTCCACGTCCGGAATAGCTGTCCACAAGCTTCACATTTGAACTTGTAACCACCATCGCACTTGCCTGGCTAGATTCTTCTGCACTCATTACATATGCCTTGCCCTCCTGACGCTGGTCTTTAAATAGATCTATTTTATGCTCAGGGCCCTGAAGTTTTTTGTCTTCACAGCTTAGTGCAAAAACCATAAGAAAAATCGGCAAAAGATATATTGGCCTGCCTTTCATATTACTTATTTTGAGATTTGGTAGAAAAAAACCGATGTAAAAAATGCATCGGTTTTTTAGTATAAAAATTTGATTTAGTTTAGTCCTGAGTGTATTGAGACTCCCATTCGTTTCCGTCATCTCCTTTGTGTCCGTCTAATTTAATAACGAAACTTTTTGTAGGGAAATAAGGCGTCAAACGAATATCAAGCCATACTCTGTCTTTGTTTACTTTATCTTGTTCAAAACGTACGATCTTGAACTTTTCGATCAATTTATCAGCACCTTTGATACCGTCTAAGAATGTAACGATTTGTCTTCTCAAATCATCTTCATTTTTAGAATTCCAGTTTTCAAAAGCTCTTCTGTTTAAGAAATCCAATAAAACTTTAGTTACATAATCGAATACACGAACAACTGAATACGTCTGAAGTCCGATGTTATCTCCTGTGAACAATGTTTTAGCAGAGAAAGCCATAATTTTACCGTATTCGTTAACCATAGGAACCAATCCCATTTTTTCCAATTGAGAAATTTCACTTTTCTTCAATTCGAATTTTACGGCATCAACCTCATTAATGTTACCATGTTTTTTACCGGCAGCAACCTGAGACATCAATGTTTTATGGATTTTTCCTGCTAATGAAGTTGAAGGTGGAAGTTCTACGTTTTCCTCTTCTCCTACTTCTTCCGCTCTTCCACGGCCAACAAGCCAGTTACACGTCATAATTACATTACTTCTGTGTAATTCGCCACCTGTAAGATTTGCGGAATGGAATAGATCCACAACGTCATCCGGCTTATCAAGGTTAGCAAAATCCGTAACCAACATTACTTTGTTTTCGTTACAAATTTTTGCCCATTTTTCGATCACTTTATTTGATCCTAAATATCCCGGAATCGCCAGAATTGAATAGTTATCTCTAAGATCCAAACGATCATAGTAATTCTTAAATTCATCAGAAACCGCATCAATGAAAAGCGGATTATCAAGATCTGAAACCTGCTCTAAAGTTGCATTAACGATACTTACGTTATCAACTTTATCAAGTTCTGTATTTTTGTAAAACTGAGCGACTGTTCTGTAGTTTACTTCCAACTGACGAACCGCGTCCAGCGTATTTTTTAAGTTTGATTTTAAACTTTGGTCTGCCTGCTGCGCTTTCGTTTTGCAGGTATCAGCCATTTTATCCGCAGATTCGTTACCTTCTAAAAGATTAACCCAAAGATTAATTTTTTGAAGCAACTCTTTTCTTTCATCTGTCTTATTATTATCGGTAAGGAAAATTTCTTTCCTGGCTTTTCTTGTAGGGTTCATGTTGGCGATACCATCTACAACAGATTCAACAAATCCGAAACCTCCAATTTTATTGAGTTCGGCGATCGGATTACCTTTCGGCTGACCTCCCTGTTGTTGCTGTTGACCTTGTTGCTGGTTTTCTGCCGCTTGTAATTTACTATCCATGATTAATGTAAAGTCTTTAGATTATTTTTCAAGTTCTTGTGCCACTTCTTTCAATACTTCCACAAACGCAGCTCTTGTCTGATCGTTTTCCAGCATATTACGCAGAATCTTATTCGTTTTCAGCTGGCGAACAATTTTGTTGTATTGCTCTTGCTCCATGCTAAGTTCTTGTAAGTAATTTGATTTCTGAGTAAGATTTTTGGGAGTGAAGTCCGCAAGATTTTGAAAACGGAATTCCTCTTCTACCACACCGCCGTCCTCTGTTTCGTGCTGTACAGATACAGAAGGCTGGAAATGTTTGAAGACGTCGTCCACAGTCTTTAATCCTGTTACAATTTCAGGGACATAGGTTTCGTCGGTCGTAAGCTGGCTCACAATGAGCGACTTATTCTCCTGTATTTCCTGAATAGCTTCATTAGCGTCTACTTTTACCTCGTTTCCGCCAACACCATAATTAAACATTGCCATATTATTATTATTTTGAGATTTTAGATTTTGGTGTGAATTGGTTTTATCATCATCAAATAACTTACCAATCCAATGTTTAAATTTAAAAAAAAACTGTAACATACAAAATTTTGTTAAGATTTTTCTTGAAATATTTAATTATACGTATTATTAATAACTTAAAGTTACGATTTTACGATGTCACTAAACTATGAAAAATAAATAAAAAAACGCACCATTTCTGATGCGTTTTTCTTTTCTAACAATTTTTGGCTCTATTACCAAATTTTTATTCTATCCTGAGGAGCTTTATACATTTTGTCTCCAGGCTTAATATCGAAAGCTTTGATGAAAGAATCCTGATTAACCAAAGGCCCGAATGCTCTGAAAACTCCAGGCGAGTGCGGATCTGTTTTAACCTGATTCGTCATATACTGATCTGTAGATTTCGTTCTCCAAACTGTTGCCCAGCTCATGAAGAATCTCTGATCTTGTGTAAATCCGCTGATTAATCCCGGATTTCCTTTGTCTTTAAGGTACATTTGAAGTGCATCGTAAGCTACTGCTACTCCACCCAAATCACCGATATTTTCACCGCTTGTGAATTTTCCGTTTACAAAACTTCCTTTTACAGGCTCGTAAGCGTTGTATTGTGAAGCTAACTGACCTACTTTAGCATCAAAGTTTTTACGGTCGGCATCTGTCCACCAATTATTAAGGTTTCCATCTCCGTCGAAACGAGAACCACTGTCATCAAAACCGTGAGAGATCTCGTGACCGATCACCGCTCCAATTCCTCCAAAGTTTACAGCCGCGTCTGCATTAGGATTGTAGAAAGGTGGTTGAAGGATCGCCGCCGGGAAAACGATTTCGTTGTTTGAGCCGTTGTAGTAAGCATTTACCGTCTGTGGAGTCATTCCCCATTCTGTTTTATCAACAGGTTTTCCTACTTTGTCTAAGCTTTTCTGATATTGCCATTCAGACACATTTTGAAGATTAGAATATAAAGTTCCACCCGCTTTTGGAGATTCTACTTTTAACAGCGAATAATCTTTCCATTTGTCCGGATAAGCGATTTTTACTGTGAATTTTGATAATTTTTCCTGAGCTTTTACTTTTGTTTCAGGAGACATCCAATCCATATCATTGATATGCGTTTTGAATGATTTTAAAATATATTGAATATACGTCTCCATCTGAGCTTTGGCTTCCGGAGTGAAGTATTTTTCAACATATAATTTACCAAAAGCTTCACCAAGAACCCCATTTACAAGAGTCAATCCTCTTTTATTCATCGGACGCTGCTCTTTTTGGCCTTGAAGATATTTTGAATAGAAATCAAATCTGATCTGCTCTAAGTTTTCATCTAAATTGGAAGCATTCCCATTTACTAAATGATATTTCAGATAATCTTTCAATAACGGAAGATTTTTCTGCGTGATGAACTGATCCATATTTTGGTAATATTTCAATTCACCAACGATTACTTTATCAGTTTTTACTCCTGCATCAGTTAAATATTTTGCAAGATTTACATTTTTAACCAAACCTGATAATTCAGATACATTTTTAGGGTTGTATCTTAAATTGGCATCTCTGTTTTGCTCAAGCGTCAATAAATAATTGGCCAATTGTTTTTCGAAATCAACCACATTTTTTGCAGCTGCATCAGAATTTTTATATCCTAAAACTCCGAATAATTTTCCAACATACACTTGATATTCAGCTAACGTTTTTGTGTTGGCTTCGTTTACTTTTTGATAGTAATCTCTTCCCAAACCAAGATCAGGACCGCCAAGATATACTGCATTCATAACAGAATTCTTCATATCTGCGCCCACTCTCCATCCGTAGAAAGAATTGTCGCCTAATTTTGTAGCGTCCAACAAATATTTCTGAAGATCATTGACGTTTTTGATAGCATCAATTTTTGCTAAATCTCCTTTGATTGGAGCCAGACCGTCAGCATTTCTTTTACTTGTATCCATGAAAGATGCATACAAATTCTGGATCTTTTGACCCTCTGAACCTGTTTCATACTTTTCAGATAAAATTTTGTTTAAAATATCCAAAGAAGCATCATCCACATTTTCTCTCAACGCATTGAAAGATCCCCAGCTCGCTTTATCAGAAGGAATCTGAGTGGTTTTTACCCAATTTCCGTTAACGTAGCTAAAAAAATCATCCTGTGGACGCACACTTTTATCCATATAAGATAAGTTGATCCCTTCTTCTTTTGCTTGTTCTTTCACCGGTTCTACAGCAACCACTTTAGGCTCTGTTTTTGTACTTGTTTCGGCAGTTTTTGTCGCACCACACGAGTTTAAAAATACAATACCCGAAAGAGCAAGTATCCCAATATTTAGCTTTTTCATTAAAGATAATTTTTGATTTTACACAAACTTACCAAATATACGAATTTATGTTATAAATAATAAATCATAATTGATAAATGATGGTGAGTTTTGGCTAAAGCCTGTTCTGTAACTTTAAATTGAAAACGGGCTAAAGCCCGTTCCTATTGATGAGATCCTTCGACTCCGCTCAGGATGACATGGCTAATACTACCGTTTAAATAACAGACCGAAACCCTAGCCCCGATTGGCGCGGCATCCTTTTTGGTTGCGGCGGAGCGAAGCGGAGCCGTAACCAAAAAGATATAGCAGAAAGCGGGATAAAGCTCCTTAAAAACAAAAAAACCGCTCATTTCTGAACGGTTTGTAATATTATGATCTGATTATTACCAGATTTTGATTCTGTCTGCAGGAGCTTTGTATAATTTGTCTCCAGCTTTTACATCAAATGCTTTGTAGAAAGCATCAACGTTGATAAGTGGTCCAAAACTTCTGAAATATCCAGGAGAGTGAGGGTCTGTTTTCACTTGGTTCACCATGTATTTCTCACTTGATAACGTTCTCCAAACTGTTGCCCAGCTTAGGAAGAATCTCTGATCTTGTGTAAATCCACTGATTGATCCAGGGTTTCCTTTATCTTTCAAGTACATTTGTAATGCATCGTAAGCGATGTTTACTCCACCTAAGTCAGCGATATTTTCACCGTTTGTGAAAGTTCCGTTAACGAAAGTTCCTTTTACCGGCTCATACTTGTCATATTGAGAAGCAAGAGCTTTAGTCGCTTTTTCGAAGTTAGCTTTGTCTTCCGGAGTCCACCAGTCAACCAAGTTACCATCTGCATCAAATTGTGCACCTGAATCATCAAATCCGTGGCTCATTTCGTGACCGATAACTGCACCAATTCCACCGAAATTAACAGCAGCATCAGCTTGTGGGTTGAAGAATGGAGGCTGAAGAATAGCTGCAGGGAATACGATCTCGTTGTTTACCGGGTTGTAGTAAGCATTTACAGTCTGTGGAGTCATTCCCCATTCTGTTTTGTCTACCGGTTTTCCGATTTTAGCTAAATCTTTGTTGTACTGCCATTCCGAAAGGTTCTGAAGGTTTGAATATAAATTTCCACCTTTAGATTCAGGAACGATTTCTAATTTAGAATAATCTTTCCATTTGTCAGGATAAGCAACTTTTACAGTGAATTTGTTCAGTTTTTCTGTTGCTTTAACCTTCGTTGTAGCAGACATCCAAGCTAGATTGTTGATGTGAACAGCAAAACTTTTCTTTAAGTAATCGATCAATTCAACCATTTGAGCTTTAGCTTCAGCAGGGAAATATTTTTCAACATATAATTTACCGAAAGCCTCACCCAGAGAACCATTGATTAACTCATATCCTCTTTTGTTAAGCGCTCTCTGCTCTTGTTGACCTCTTAAATATTTACCATAGAAAGCAAATTTCATGTTTCCAAGGTTTTCGCTAAGATAAGAAGCACTTCCGTGGATCATGTGGAACTTCAAATAATCCTTAATTACAGGAAGATTTTTAGCATTCACCAATTGATCAAAGTTTTTGTAATATCCGATTTCTCCGATGATTACTTTATCTGTAGTTACTCCAACTTTTTTAAGGTAAGCAGGAATATCAACACCCTTTACCAATGTTGAAAGCTCAGCCATTGTTCTTGGGTTGTACTGAAGCGTGTTATCACGGCTCTGCTCGTTCGTTAAATATGTTTTTGCGATGCTCTTTTCGTAATCAACGATTCCTTTCGCAGCAGCATCAGCATTTTTATATCCTAATTCTTTCAACATAGAAGCTACATATTTCTGATATTCAGCAATTGCTTCTGTGTTTTTTTCGTTTACTTTCTGGTAATAATCTCTTCCTAATCCTAAAGAAGCGTCACCTAAGTAAACAGCGTTCATTTTAGAATCTTTCAAATCTGCATCAACTCCCCATCCGTACAATGTGTTTTCTCCGTCTTTCGTTACAGAAATAAAGTAGTTTTGAAGGTCTGCAAGATTTTTAATTGCATCAATTTTGTTGATGTTTTCCTGGATAGGCTTAATTCCGTCTGCATTTCTCTTCTCCATGTTCATGTACGTTGCGTACAAATCCTGGATTTTTTTACCTTCGCTTCCGTCAGCAAATTTGTCCTTTAAAAGAGAGTTCAAGATCGTCATTGAATGATTATCCGTATCATCAGCCAATTTGTTGAAACTACCCCAAGTCGGTTTGTCAGAAGGGATCTTGGCAGTTTTCATCCAAGTTCCGCTTACGTAGTTATAGAAATCGTCTTGCGGACGTACAGATTTATCCATCAAACTAAGGTCTAAACCTTTGTCTGATCCTCCTTTTTCAGTAAGTGCCATTGCTGCTTTATTTGATTTAGACTGAGCCGACACTGTATTTAGTGAGCAAACTCCTGCTAATAGAAACAAAGAAAGTGTTAATTTTTTCATTATGATAACAATTTATACAATATGTATGTTCTTTTAATTATTTGTTACTTTTATTTGAACAAATTTAAAAAAATATCATGAAGTTGTAATTTCTTTAACGTTACCTGTTCTCTTTAGAAAGCCCCAAGATTGCATTTCACCCTTCAAAGCTCTTCTTAAGCTTCTGAATAACACAATATACATCAGCCATCTGTAACCAAATCTTTGTGGAATTACATACAGTAAATTTACCAATTTCTCTCTCTGCATCATAAAAGCAATGATCGCCAATGACCCATCTACCAAGAGAAATAATAAATAATAACTGAATATTTTTTCTCCGTTTCCTGATAAGATTCCAAAAAACATAATAACATCGGCAAGCGGCGAGAAAAACGGAATAATATACTGAAACAATAAAATATTCGGCATTGCCCAAAGTCCTAAACCTTTATATTTTGGATTTAAAAAGGTCTGTTTCTGTTTCCAGAACATCTGCATAATCCCGTAAGTCCAGCGAAAACGTTGTTTTAAAAACTGTTTTACTGTTTCCGGAGCTTCTGTTACAGCAACTGCTCTGTTTTCATTAGCAACAGTGTAACCTTCTCTTAAAATCTTCACCGTTATATCGCAATCTTCCGCCAATGTATCTGATGAATATCCTCCAACTTCATGAATTACGGCTTTTCTAAACGCTCCAATTGCTCCCGGAATTACGGTAATTGCATTAATATTAGCATACGCCAGTCTATCGAAATTCTGACTTGTTGTGTATTCTATGGCCTGCCATTTTGTTAACCAATTTACCTGATTTCCCACTTTCACATTTCCGGCTACGGCAGCGATCTTTTCTTCTGGATCTGCATTTAAAAATCTTCCGATAAGATGTTTTACAGCGTCTTGTTCAAGCTTCGTATCAGCATCTATGCAGACTACATATTCAGCGTCGGTTTGAGAAATTCCGAAATTTAAAGCAGTTGCTTTTCCGCCGTTGGATTTGCTGAATATTTTTAATTTTGGATGATTAGAAAACTCTGAACTTGCTTTTTCATATGTTAAATCTTTACTTCCATCATCCACCATGATGATATCAAAATTAGGATAGGTTTGTTTTAATAAATTTTTTAATGAAGAAACAATGTTCACCTCTTCATTGTAAGCAGGAACGATAATGGAAACCTTTGGATAAGATTCCAACACAGGAAAATCACCTAGCTTTTTCTCTTTTTTTCGTTCTTTGATAGCCCAATATGCCATCAGCAATAATCTGATCAATCCTAATCCGATGAAAATAGTGAAAAGTGCTACCAGAAAATGACTGATTCCATAAATCACCGTTGCCAACACCAAATTAAGCTGCATTACGTAATATGATCTCGTTTTAGGAACTTCAGGCATCAACTCGCTTTTACTTTTATGTAAAATACTTGAAAGATTGGTAAAATGATATCCTTGTTTTTGAAGCATCGGAATCAAAATTTTAAGCGCCTTTATCGTTTCTTCTCTCGTATCTCCGCCCGCATCATGAAGCAGAATGATATTTCCTCTCTCCTGTTTAATTCCTGCCAATACACGTTGTACGATCTGATCTGCTTTTATCCCCGGTTGCCAATCTTCCGGATCTATACTTTCTCCGATATCTAAATAATTCTGCTGTCTTGCCAACGCCACAGGAATAATCTCCTCAGAAGTCGTCGGCTCTGAATCGGCATTATAAGGTGCTCTGAATAAAATCGTGCTGTGCCCTGTGATACATTCTATCAATAATCTTGTCAGTTTTAATTCCAATAATGCTCTTTGAGGACTTACTTTTGCAACGTTCTCGTGCGTAAAAGTGTGATTTCCAATCTCGTGACCTTCTCTGTAAATTCTTTTTACCAGAGGAAGATTTCTTTCAGCATTTAATCCTATTAAAAAGAAAGCTGCGGGAACATGGTATTTTGATAAAACATCTAAAACCTGTGGCGTATAAGTCTCATCGGGGCCGTCATCAAAGGTCAGAACAAGCTCTTTTTGCGGAGCGCTTCCATATTTTTTAACCTCGTAAGAACTTGGATAAGTCACATAATTTTCATCAGTAATGATTTTTTCTTTGGGATCTACTTCCAATGAAATTTTTCCGTCATGAGGAGTGTTTAAAACATCCAAAACTTCACCGTCACCGATATAATCGACCATGGTTTGTCCCTTCACATTTTCTAACGTTTTAAAACTAAATTTCTGCATTCCTGCCGAAGAAAGATCCTTATCATAAAAATTCCAAAGCCTGCTGTCTTCACTTCCAAGTCTCCAGATTGCGGTTCCGGCCAGCGGATATTCAGAAGAAAAACGCATCGTATTGAAAATGGAAGTCGCATCGTTAAAAAATACAGTATGTACCTTTTTATTAGAGTCAGTATACGAATAATTTAAGTTAAAAGTATCATCATTAAAATTGATATAAGACTTGCTGGCATGAGCCTTTGTGATTGCCTGCATGTAGGTAACGGAAGTGTTGTCATCTTTGTTGGTGCTCCAGTCATATCCATAAGCTCCAAGCCCTAAAATAACTTTATTTGGTGTTGTTTTCTTTAAAATTTTACCGGTTTGTGCTTCGATCCATTTTTGAGAAGATATTGGTCCGGCATCGCTGTCAGAAGAATATTCATCATAAGCCATCAATACAAAATAATCTACGTAAGGATTTAGCTTTTCAATATTATAATCATCATTATCCGTCATCACATCCATTGCGACCAAAAGGTTATTCTGCTTGAACGTCAATGAAAGTTCCTGCATAAAATCAATAAGAAACTCATCAGAATCCAGATTCATATCTTCAAAGTCAATATTGATTCCTTTGAAATGAAATTTAACGCATTGTTGCGCCAGTTTTTGAATAAGTTTTGTTCTCAGTTGTTGACTTTTAAGAACTTTCCCCAATCCTTCGGAGCGGAATTCACGATCAGAGTTATTACTTAAGATCGGCATGGCTGCAACACCTGTTCTTTTAATAATTTTGTAACCTTCAGGGTCAACATTTGTTTTTAAATCTCCCGTTTTAGGATCTAGGAAAAACCATTCCGGAAAAACTAAATTGATATGTTTAATATTTCGCTTCAAAGACATCAAAGACTGCGGATCCCACGCTACATAGAACGCAGAACGAATTCCTCCCGGAAATTGTGACCAGCTTCTGTTTTGATTTTTAAGTCTTTCGGCTCTTGCTTTTTCAATTTTTGAAAGACTGGTATGAATTGTTTTTTCTGAAATAAAACTTCTGAACCCTTTATATTCTTTCGATATTTTATTTTCCTGAAGATACGGTTTAGCCGCTGTAATAATAGATTTATAATCTTCTTTGAAAGGAATTTTCGGACTTTTATCCAATTTCATCATCACCCCTAACGCCAAAAACAGCAGTATTGCAATGAAGATAAAAATACGAGATCCCCACTGCACATTTCTCCAGCGTTTCTTGTTATTGGTTTGAAAAATTTGGTTTGATTTTTCCACTTTCTTACATTTTCGGATTCAATGTCAAAAAGCGTGAAAAAGTATATAAAATTTAATTAAAAAAAAATTAAAAATTAATTGGTTCTTACTCATTTATAAGTATTCCCACCAAATCCTGTAGAATTTTCTGTGATACAAAATTCATAAAATCCAGCCTTTCCAGATGTGGCATGTATAATTTTGAACTATGCTCTTTATCATTCACCCTGATAGAATAGAAAACGGTTCCAATATCTTTTCCGTCCTCTCCTTTTCCGGGGCCTGCAACTCCGGTTGTAGACAGGGAAATATTCGTATCAAATAAAACCTGACAACCTTTTGCCATTTCCTGAGCGACTTGTTCACTTACAACAGTAAATTCGTCAACCGTTTCTTTTTTAACCTTTAAAATCTCAATTTTCTTTTCTGTGGCATACGGAATAATTCCGCCCAGAAAATATTTTGAACTTCCTGAATTTGAAGTAATCATTTTTGCCAATTCTCCTCCTGTACAACTTTCAGCAGTTGAAATCGTTAATTTTCTTTCAATTAAAAGTTCACCAAGAATTTTTTCAATTTTATCCTCAGTTGTGGCGATTACATTATCCTTAATTAAAGGTAGTAGTTTTTGAATCTCTTCTTCTAATTGTTGTTTTAAATAAACTTCATTTTCTCCTGTGGCAGTCAGTCTCAACTTAACTCTTGTTCCGATTGGAAGATAGGATAATGCTAAATTTTCAGGAAGAGCAAGTTCCCAATTTTCAATCGTATCTGCCAAAATACTTTCAGGAATTCCCACAACAGAAATAATTCTTGTAGTGATGTAATTAAGACTATATTTCTCCTTTAAATAAGGAACAATCTGATCTTTAATTAAAGGTTTTACTTCATAAGGAACGCCCGGAAGACTGAAACATAATTTCCCATCCTGCTCCATCATCATACAAGGTGCTGTCCCAAAATTGTTTTGAAAAACCGTAGATTTTGTAGGAACAAAGGCCTGTTCGCGATTTCTTTCCAGAATTTCCAGTCGACCTCGTTTTTCCATATACGTTCTTAAATGCTCAAAAGTAACCTCATCCAATGCAATTTCATCATTGAAAAATTCGGCAAGCGCTTTTTTCGTTTTATCATCTCTGGTTGGACCTAGACCGCCCGTCGTAATGATCAAATCTCCAATTTTAAAAGCCTCTTTTAAAGTGTTTTTAATGGTTTCAATTTCATCTGAAATAGTGAAAATTTGTGAGACTTGTACGCCTATATTTTTAAGTTCAGTAGCAATAAAATTAGAATTGGTATCAACAGTATTTCCCGAAAGGATCTCGTCTCCAATAGTAATAAGAACAGCTTTTTCCATATTTTAATTCTTGAAAAAATTCTGCTACAAATGACGGAAAATTCTGTGTAGTGAACAAAAGAAAACGATTTTTTATATCTTTGGTTTGAACTGTTTAAAACTATAATTAAAAATTATGTCTAAATATGATGATGCTTCATGGCATTATGGAGGAGATTTTCCTGAAGGGCTTCCTTCTAAAAACGGCGCAACGCATACAGGAATGTTTCTGAACTGGTGCATTCACAACAACTTGCATTCTGAAGAAATGAAAGAAGATTTCAAAGATGAAATTGAAAGTTTAAAAAGAAGAGAGATTACCGGAGCAGAATTTCTTCTCGAAGTATGTGACGGAAAATTCACCGAACACGAGCTAAATGATCTTGGAAATAGCTTTGCAAAAGATTATTATGTGGATGAAACAGATTTTGCCGATAAATTCAGTTCTTTTGCCACAGATTATATTAATATTTTTGACAGCAAAGCCGAGGAAAGTGATTACGAATATGAAACATTCTATCACATTGAAGATACGTATGAAAATTATGACTTGATGAAACTTGCCATTGATCATCGTTTTGAGGAATGGAAGGAGTATAAATCTTAGTGCTGAGTTGTTGGTTAAACGCTAAGGCGCAAGGATTTTTATCTTCGATAAAATTTATTGTGTGTACTTATACACAAAGTTTGTCATTCTGGAAGAATCTCTACTACACAAGATAAAACTTGGTTTAGATTCCTGCGGAATGACAAACTTTATGGGATAATCTTAATGATACAAAAGTTTGAACCATTAAGTTATATTAAGAGTTTAAGAAAAGTTAAGTTTAACTTTGTTTTAAGGAGACTGCTTCGTCGCTACACTCCTCGCAATGGCTGTTAATCATGTTTTACCCAGATTAATTCACCTGTATTGTAACCAATTTTCTTAGCTTTTTCTAGAAAACGTTGTTTGATGCTTTCGGGGATTTCTTTGGTTCGGGATAGAATCCAGATATATTTTAAGCTACTTCCGGCAATCAGTGCATATTGATAATTTTCATCGATATCAATCACATTATATCCCGCCCAAATGGGTTTAAAAAATGAAACTTTCAATCGGGCTTCGGTTTTATCTTTTACAAATTTGGCTTCACCAATTGACTCTTTCCATTCTTTTTTGATGTAATCGTATCCTTTATTATCTACTCGGATTGTGCCATTCGGATTTTGAGAATAAGTCGCGGTAACATTATCCATATTCTTCTCGAATCTATAGTCGAAACGAGCAATCTCGTACCACTTTCCTAAATATTTATCTGCATTAAAATGAGTAACCGCTGTTGCGCCTTTAGGAATTCCTGCTGAACATGAATTAAGAATAATTAAACCCAAAATTCCCAACGAGACGGGAATGGCAATTTTCTGAATATTTTTCATAATAATATAAATTTCGTGGTTATTGTAAAAGCTTCAAAAATAATGCCTGAAAAATTTTATTGCTAATTTGTGAAATGGTATTAATTTTAACGCAAAGTGCACAAAGTTTTTTTTTAAAACGACTAAATGCTTTTAAGATCACAAAGGCGTTTCACTTAGCGAAGATCACAATTTTTTTAAATAATTATTAGTTAAGAAAAAACCTTCAAAAAGTTATCTTTAAAACTTCCGGAAACCTCAATTTCCGTACTATCAGAAAGCGTTGCTGTGCCACTTTTATGGTAAGATTTTACAAAATTGGTATTGATAATATGAGAACGGTGAACTCTTACAAAAGGGTTTTCCAGCAAGTCATCAAAATGCTTTAGAAATCTGCAGACCATCTTTTTAGAACCGTCCGTAAGATAAACCTGTGTGAAATTTCCATCTGCCTGAAGTCTTACAATATCTTCCGTTTTTACAACATCAAAGCCTTGTAATGTGGGAAGGATTAATTGTTGTTTTTCGGGTTTTAACTTTAAATTTTCAAGAAGAATCTTATTACGGTTAAGCTCATCTTTATTTTCGATATTTTCTGCGACTTTATTCACCGCTACAATAAGCTCCTGAATATCTATTGGCTTTAAAATATAATAACTCGCCGATTTATTCAATGCCTGTAAAGAATACTGTGAAAACGCTGTAATAAAGATCGTTTCATAGGAAAATTCTTTTGTTGCTTCCAACACATCGAAAGCGTTTCCGAAAGGCATTTCTACATCAAGGAAAACGAGTTGAGGTTGCTTTTCAGCGATCAAAGGAACTGCTTCTTTTATATTTTCTGCTTCACCTAAAATTTCAACTTGCGGACAATATTTTGTAATGTAGTTCCTCAAAACTTCTCTTGCGATAAGCTCGTCGTCTACGATTATGGCTTTTATTTTCATTTTTTTAGGGTTTAGGAAATAAAAATTAGGAGGGATTAGGGTTTAGGAATTAGCTAAATGTTGAACGCTTACAATTGACTGTTCACTTTTTCACAATTTATAGCTTACTTCAACCAAAACTCCCGGCTCAGTTTTTTTATCCGTGATTTTACATTGAATATCGCGATTGTATAAATCATTTAACAAAGTGATTCTTTCAAGCGTATTTTTCATTCCGCGGCCTTCTCTGTTTTTTTGGTGTTCCGTCTTTTGCTTTTTGCTTTCTTCAATTCCGATTCCATTATCTTCAATGATGATTTTTAGGTTTTGATCGTCTTTTTCAAAACTTAATTTTAAAAAACCTTTGGTGATTCTGTAACGTAATCCGTGCCAGATCGCATTTTCTAAAAATGGTTGCACCAACATTCCGGGAACTTGAAGACTGTGCATATTCAGATTTTCATCAAACTCAATTTCATAATCAAACTTGTCTGAAAAACGAGTTTTTTCCAATGCGAGATAATTTTGAAGTAAATCCAATTCCTGCTGAAACGGAATAAAATCTTCCGTAGAATTTTCCATCACGCCGCGCATCAGTTTTGAAAATTTGGTTAAGTATTGGTTCGCTTCCAGTTCATTATTCATTGCAATGAAATGATTTACACTATTTAAACTGTTAAAAATAAAGTGTGGATTCATCTCTCTACGAAGCGATTGCAACGCGATTTTTTTATTTTTGATCTGAACTTTTTTTAATGTTCTGAAAATAAAAACAATCAATACCGTCAGCAAAATTAAAACTCCGATCAGGCTGTAATTAAAGACATTTTTCTTGCGAATTAACTCGTCCTTTAATTCTCTTTCTTTTTCTAATTGAGAAATTCTCTGTTCGGTATCTTCCAGAACTTTATTATCTACCAAACTTCGGTCTTTAGAAACTAAATTCGGTAATTTTCCAAGAAAATCTCTGTACAATTGAACGGAAGCATCCGTATTATTTGAAGTATTATAAAGACTGTCGAGCCTTTTGACGCTCTTCTGAGCTTCCAAAGTATGGCCTTTTTCCAGTGCAATTTCGTACGCTCTCTTTAATAATTTGATAGCTTCTTCCGCATCATCTTTTTTGATATAAATATCCGCCAATTCTTGAATTTGATTGACTTTTTCCTGAGAATTATCTTGAACGAAATCTTCTTTCAAGACTTTCTTTTTCGCTTCAATTGCTTTGTCGAAATTTTTATTTTCAACGTAAAATTTGGTCAGTTTCTGATTAATTTCCAATGCTTGCTGAGGTGCTCCTTTTTTAGAAACCTGATAGGCGTTATTTAAGTTTTCCTCCGCTCTTGGAATATCTTTTTGCTGAATATTTACATCTGCCATTTGACTGTAACTCGCCGCAAGATCTTCTTTTTCATTCGCTTTTTGACTAAGATCAATATTATTCTGAATTGCTTCGGCTTTCATATCCTGCGAGGGAGCAGAAAGTCTTGCCGCATCATTAGAATTAACCGCTTTACTTTTTGATGAATAATTAACTTCCGCAGCACGGCTATAATTACTGATCGCAGGAGTGATTTTATTTTGCTTTTCCTGTGACTGAGCCAATTTTCGAGTTACTTTTTCGATGTTGGGTTTATCGTTGAGCTGTTCGTAGATATTTTTAGATTTAATAAAATATTCTTCACCTTTCGCAAAATTCCCGTTATTGAAAAATGATTCCCCGATATTGTAGTAAGAATCGGCTTGTGCAGAGATGTCTTTATTATCAACTGCTTTCTTTAGCTTTTTACTTTCAGTCACAACTTCCTGCGCAACATTTGTGGTTTGAGAATAGAATTTATTCCCAGAGCAGATCAAAAAAAGAAGTACAAAAAGTTGAAGCATTTTCATAAAACAAAGATATACATATATATAGTTTGCTCAAAAACTATTCACCAAGTGAAATTGGTCACTCACCAAGTTTTCATCATTAAAAATCTGATATAAAGTCATTTAGTAAAATAAAATTGAAACTGAGTTAACATTAACAGAATCTGCTTTCCTTACATTTGTAATACACCCAATTACCATGAAAAAAATCTTTATTTTCTCCTTTTTAATTATTCTGTTTCTCCAAAGCTGTTCATTTCTTGAACAAAATAAATTTATTGAAACAAAAGTGATTTCAAGCGATCTCAACGAGCAAATTATCTACAAGTTTTACCATCTGGGAATCAACAAATATAAGGTTGATTTTTATTCGGTTCATCAGTCAGATTCTACTAAATTATTCGAGCATTTCAGTAACGATGCATTGTTTAGTTCAAATATTTATAAAATTTCTCAGAGTAAAAATGAGATCGTTATAAGTACACAACTATTTTCTAAAGAAAAGAAATTGATTACTCCAAATGGCAAATCTATTATTCTGACAAACAGATAAAAGCCGCTTTTCATTGAACAAGAACCCTCACCAAGTGAAACGCTCTGTTCACCATTTACACTATTTTTTCAAATGATTCCGTGATTAAGTTTGTGGCATAATTTAAACTTAATCATTATGAAAAACATTTTTATTTTAAACAAAAATCTATTATTTATTGCAATTCTTACAGCTTTTACTTTTCTGAATACAAAAGCTCAGGTCGGAGGAAATCAAATCTACAGAAACCCTAATCAGTACGATCGTCCTATAAAAACTTTTACCGAAACCAATAACAATTATTACACGACAGATTCCACTTTGGTAATCAATGTAAAAGTATTGATGAATCAGACTGCGGATAAATACAAAATCATTCTTGGAGTAAATGAGGAGGCTTTAACGCCTAAAAAATCAATTGAAGGAATTAATCAAAGAATCAATGGTTTTATTAAAAAAATATCCTCTTTAGGTATTAAAGAAAGTAATGTTTTTGTCGATTTCATTTCACAGACTAAAATTTACGATTATGATATTGATTCCAATCAAAACACGGTTACTCAAAAAAATAAAGGGTTTGAAACCAAGAAAAACATCATTATTACGGTAGATAAATATCCCCTGATTGAAAAAATCATTTACGAGGCTTCTGATTTTAAGATTTATGATGTTATCAAAGTAGATTATATAAACGCGGATATCGATAAGATTCAGGAAAATCTTTTAAAAGAAGCTTATTCTGTTTTAGATAAAAAGAAAGACAATTATTTCAATTTATTTAAAAAAGATATTATTGGAAGCCCAACAGCGAATTCAGGATTCTCTTATATATTTCCCAAAAGTCAATATCAAAATTATTCTGCTTTTGAAAGCTCGGATGTAAGCTATATGAGCAACAGATACGATGTTTCATACATTAGAAAAGAAGAAAGAAAAGCAAAAACGTATTATTATGAAGGAACAGATTATTCTGGTTTTGATAAGGTGATTAATGAAAGTAACCCCGAAGTTGGAATTCAGTATATCCTAAGCCTTACCGTAAAATATGACCTGAAAAAAAATAAAAAATAGTCTTACTCAAAACTTCACCAAGTGAAAACCTAATTTCACCAAGTCTTCCGATTTCACGCTCTAAATGTGCCTAATTTTACTCTAGAAGTTTAAAATTTAAAACAAGAAATTATGAAATTAGGACATTTTTTAATGATCGGATTACTAACATTTGGAAATCTGATCAATGCACAGGAAATCAAGAAAAATGTAATTGAAGTAACGGGAGTTGCTGAAATGGAAGTAGAACCGGATGAAATCATCTTTAACATCGGCATCAAAGCTGACAATAAAAATCAGCTCGCAGACAACGAAAAGCTTTTATTTGAAACGTTGAAAAATGATGGAGTGAAAAATGAAGATATCAAATTCAAATCGATGTATCAAAATCTTTACTCTAAAACAACGAAGTTTACGAAAAGTTTTCAGTTTAAAGTAAATGCAAAAACCAATGTGAGTAAGCTTTTTGAAGATTTGAACCAAAAATGGGTAAGCAATCTGAATATCGCAGAAATCAAGAATACAAAAATTGCAGATTTCAGAAAGACGGTTAAAATAAATGCGTTGAAAGCTGCCAGAGAAAAAGCAGATTATCTGTTGGAAAGCATCGGTAAAAAGACAGGAACTCCGCTTGAGATCGTAGAAGTTGAAGACTATATGAGCGATTCAGTTCTTCCTGTAGCCTACAAAAGCAGAATGGCCAATCTACAAATGGAAGCTGCTGACGCGGGAGTAGATTATTCTTTCGATAACATTGAAAACATCAAGCTGAAATACAGCATCAAAACCAGATATGAGATTCTTTAATTAACAGATTTAAGAGACAGTTCGAAAGGGCTGTCTTTCTTTTTTTAGTCAATTGCAAAGTTCACCAAGCGAAAATGCCATTTCACCAAGTTTACGAATTTTCAGCATTTAATTCAGATAATTTTACGGTAGGAATTTAAAGTAATACACTATGAAACGTTATTTAATACTACTCATTTTTTCAATTTCACTTTTTAAAGCTCAGGAAATAAAAAAGGAGATTGATGTAAAAAAGGCAACGATATTTTTGCAGGGTGCAAAAGTTTTTGGAAGCACCAATGTAAGTTTACAGAAAGGAAGAAATATGGTAAAAATTATCAACCTTCCCAACGATATTGATGAAAATACCTATAAAATAAACCTTGAAAAAAATACGACTCTTCTATCAATCACTCCACAAAGTAATTTTCTGAAGAATGATGAATTATCTGAGGGTGAGAAAAAATTAGAAACTGAAAGAAAAAAATTGCAAAGACAGGTTAGTCTTTTAAATATTCAGATTTCAAATTTATCGGGTGAACAGAATATTATTAAGGATAATTTAAAGATTTCAGACAGCAATAAAGTTACACCTCAGGAACAGCTTATCAAGCTCACTGAATTTTACAGAAAAAGAATGCTTGAAATTGATAATCAGGTATTTCTTCTGAACGAACAAAAAACTATTTTGGATGAAAGTATTGCAAAGATCAACAAACAGTTTACAGAAGAACAAACTCATAAAAACACCAATAAAAAAGAACTTTTACTTGAAATTTTAGCGGATAAAGAAACGAATTTGGATTTAGGTATAAGTTATATCGTTTCCAATGCAGGTTGGATTCCGTCTTATGATTTGAGAGCTGAGTCTACAAAAAAACCTCTGGAAATGGTTTATAAAGGAAAAATCTACCAGAAAACTGGACAAGATTGGAATAATGTAAAGCTTTTCGTTTCGACCTACAGACCTTCGTATAATCAAAACAGACCTATTCTATCTCCGCTTTACGTTGCTGAATACAAGGCATACAATCCGGAAACTGAAGTTGCTGATTATAAAATGAAAAAGGTATCGGCGGAAGTCAATTCTTATCAAATGAGAGATGATGTTGCAAAACCAAGTCAGATTCCTGTGGCAACTGTTTCTGATAATCAAATGAATGTGATGTATGAATTGAAATACAACCAGACCATTGTAAGTCAGGAAAAAGAACAATACGTAATTCTCGACAAAAAAGAAATTGATGCAACTTATAAATATCACGTAGTTCCAAAGTTGAATAATCAGGTTTTCCTGATGGCTTTTATTAAAAACTGGCAGAATCTCAACCTTATTTCTGGTGAAGCAAATATCTATTTCGAAGACAATTATATCGGAAAAACCAATATTACAAGCAATTATGTGAAAGATGAATTCCCGATTTCTCTTGGCGTCGACGAAAGAATTAATGTGAAAAGGATAAAACTGGAAGATAAAACCGCTCAAAAGAATTTCAACATCAATAAATGGGAAACAGAATCATACCAAATAAGCATCAGAAACAACACCAAAGAAAACATTGAACTCGAAATCCTGGATCAGCTTCCTATCAGCGAAAATTCTAAAATTTTAGTGAAAACTTTAGAGATCGGCGACGGAAATCTTGATGAAAAAACCGGAAGTATTCTTTGGAACAGAAAAGTCGGCAGCGGAGGTTCAGATAAAATTAATTTCTCTTATGAAGTGAAATATCCGAAAGAAATGCAAATTCAATATTACAGCAGATAACCCCATAAAATATTAATTATGACAACTTTAAAAATCTTAACATTAGCGATAGGAACAGTGGCTTTTTTAAGCGCTCAAAACCCTTCACAAGTTGGCTGTATCAAAAGAAATCCTACAGTTACAGCGCAAAGAAATTTCGTTCAAAATGAAGATCCGAAACCATCAATTATCAGCAAAGACAATAAAATTCAGGTTGCCTTGTTGTTGGATACTTCAAACAGTATGGACGGATTGATCGATCAGGCAAAATCCAGACTTTGGAATATCGTGAATACTTTGACGACTTTAAAATACAGCGGACAGCCTCCACAGATAGAAATTGCCCTTTACGAATACGGAAATGATGGATTGAAAGATGAAAATTACATCAGACAGGTCACTCCTTTAACGCAGGATTTGGACTTAGTTTCAGAAAAATTATTTGCTTTGAGAACCAATGGCGGAAGCGAATATTGTGGAGCCGTTATTCGTGATGCATCCATGAATCTGAATTGGGACAAAAATGATAAAAGCATGAAACTGATTTATATTGCAGGCAATGAACCTTTTGATCAGGGAAAAATCAATTATAAAGAAGTAATTTCTACCGCAAAAACAAAGAAAATTTATACAAATACGATCTTTTGTGGAAACAGAGATGAGGGAATTCAATCGTTCTGGCAAAACGGAGCTTCTTTGGGTGACGGAAAATATTTCAATATCGACAGCGACAGAAAAGTGATGTACATTGAAACTCCTTATGATGTAAGAATTTCAGAATGTAACGCAAAACTGAATGACACTTATATTTATTATGGAAGCAGAGGTTCAGAATATAAAACCAAACAGATCGCTCAGGATAAAAACGCTGAGGTACAGTCCGCTGCCAATGCTGTTGAGAGAACGGTAGCCAAATCTAAAAAAAATGCTTACAATAATGAGCATTGGGATTTGGTTGACCGTGCCGAAAAAGACGCTAATTTTATTACAACCGTAAACGAAGATGAGCTTCCTGCCGAATTAAAGGGAAAAAGCAAAGAAGAAGTGAAAAAAGCAGTTGCCGTAAAATCTGCTGCCCGCGATAAAATTCAGAAAGAAATTGAGGAATTATCTAAAAAACGTCAGGATTTTATTGATGCTGAAATGAAAAAACGCGGAAGCGCAGATTCCGACGACCTTGGAAAAGCTATTGAGAAATCTATTCTTGAATTGGCTAAAAGAAACGGATATAGTTCTTAATTGTTAGAAAAGCTGCCTGAATTGGGCAGCTTTTTTTGAGTTTCGGGCTTCGGCTTCGCCGAAGCCCGAAACCTTATTATTAATTTGATGGTGGCTTCGAGAACCTCAGTCACCAAATTTTATCTTCCAAACTTAAAATATCTGGACAAAAGATGTTTTTTATTTTTCATAAACTGAGAAGCCATTTCCATTCCGGTGACAGAAAAAGTGATTCCGTTTCCGCCAAAACCTAGAACAAAATAGGAGTTTTTAAATTTTGGATGTTCACCAATATATGGAAGTCCGTCTTTCGTTTCGCCGAAAGTTCCGGCCCAGACAAAGTCAGTGTAAAAATGATAATCGGGTTTTATTTTCTTTAAAACTTTTAAAATTTCTTTTTCTTTTTTGTCGAGTAAAGCATCGCGTTTTTCAGGATTTTGAAAATCTTCATCACCGCCACCGATCAGCATTCTGCCGTCATCGGTTGTACGCATGTAAATATAGGGTTCATCGGTATTCCAGACCAGTGTGTCGGTTATATTTTTGAATTTATCATGATCAATTTCAGAAACGACTGCGAACGTACTTTTTAAATCAACAAAGTCTTCTTTAATTAAATCTTTACTTTCGTAACCAATACAATAAATGATTTTTTTCGCTTTTATCTGAGGACCGTTTGTTGTGGAAACCAAATTATATCCTTTCAAATATTTAACCGATTTCATTTCCGTTTTATCGAAAATTTTTAATCCTTTTTTCACATTTAAATCAAATAATTCATGAGCAAATTTAAAAGCATCGATACTCGCACCCTGCTTTGAAACAATGCCTCCAAAAGTGTTTTCAAAACCGAATTTATCTAAGATTTCTTTGGATTCAAGCCATTTTATATCAAAACCTGCCTCTTTTCGGGCTTCAAATTCCTTTTTCAACCAAGAAACATCTTTCTTTTTTGATGCGAAGTATAAAGATTTTTTTCGCTTAAAACCAGCTTTAGATTTAATCTTTTTGGTCAGTTTTTCAATATTGTCTATTGAATCTGAACAGGCTTTATAACTTGCAATTGCACCCTTCTCTCCTATCTTTTCAATCAATTCATAAAGAGGAACATCTATTTCATACTGCAACATAGATGTTGTTGCTGAGGTACTTCCGTTGCAAATTTCACGTTTATCAATAAGAATTGTTTTGTAGCCATCTTCTACCATTTGATGGGCAATTAAACTTCCTGTAATTCCGCCGCCGATAATTAAGATATCACATTCTTCATCAGATTTCAGTGATGGATATGAGGTCATTAATCCGTTTTTTAAAAGCCAAAATGGTTCATTAGATTTTAAATCCATATTAATATTTTAAATCAATTATAGCAATAATTATGACTTTTTTAACTATTCCTAAATATTTGTGGTTTAATTATTGTTATTTAACATAATCTCAAACCACACTAAAATATATACTATGATAACGATTATTCCAGAAGCTCCGGAAAATGTTGCGGCGTTCAGCGCCACGGGCGAAATCACAAAAGAAGATTTTGAAAATCTTGTCATTCCTCATGTGAATAAAAAAATTGAAGAATTCGACGAGCTTAATTATCTCCTCTATCTCGATACCGATCTTGGTAATTTCACTGCGGGAGCATGGTTGCAGGATATGCTTTTAGGCTTAAAAAATCTAACTAAATGGAACCGAGCCGCCATTGTAACGGATAAAGAAGGTGTACAGAACTTCACCGATATCTTCAGTGTTCTAATGCCTGGCGAATTCAAATCTTTCCCGAAAGAAAATCTATATAACGCTTTGTATTGGTGTAAAAACGGAAATGAAGTCGAAGTTTAATTCAAATCCTTCATTTAATATTCAACACTCATTAAAAAATTAAATAATATGAAACCCAATTTAGGTATTACAGACAAAAACCTGAAAGCTATTCATGGTATTTTAAATAACGTTCTCGCAGACGGGAACATTCTTTACATTAAACTAAGAAAATTCCACTGGAATTTATCAGGTGATAATTTCATGGAACTTCATTTACTTTTTGAAGCTCAATATACTGCTGTTGCTCAAAGTATCGATGATGTTGCAGAAAGAATCAGCACGTTGGGAGGAACCGCAATTGGAACGACTTCCGAATTTGCAAGCGAATCTCAATTAAAAGAAACTCCGGGAAAAGTCCCTACCAATCAGGAAATGCTGAAAGAATTGGTAAGCGATCACGAATCAATTGTAAGAGCGCTGAGAAAGTTTGTGGACGATACAGACGAAAAATATAAAGATGCAGGAACCTCCGACTTTTTAACCGAACTGATGCAAGAGCATGAAAAAATGGCTTGGAAACTCAGAAAATATTTCAAAGATTAAATCTAAAACAAAAAAGAGAAGCAAATTGCTTCTCTTTTTTGTTATTTATCACATGGAACGCATTCCACATTGAGTTTTTCAGATTTTGATGATCGATACAGATACATGTATCGGATGCTTATGATTAATCCGATCAACGTCATTCCAACGCCAACCAATGAAGGATAATTGAATGATAGTCCATGCTCCAAAGGAATTCCACCAAAGAAAGCACCCATCGCATTTGCAATATTGAAAGCTGCCTGCATAAAAGCGGCTGCCATCATTTCACTTTTTGGTGCTGCTTTCATCATCATGATGTTAATTGGTGCAGCGACAGACATTGATAAAGCTCCGCAAATAAAGGTTAAACCTAAAGCCAAACTTTGATATTCAGAAAGGAAAAATACACCCGCTAACGAGATCATCATTAAGAAAAGTAATAATGAACAGGTTTTTTCAGGACCCAATTTATCTGATAAAAATCCGCCTGCTAAGTTCCCGACAACCATTCCGGCTCCGGCAAGAATCATTACGTAAGCCATCTGACTGCTTTGAATTCCTGCAACAACAGTCATTAAAGGTGTGATGTAACTAAACCAAGTGAAAAGCCCTCCAAAACCAATTGCTGTAATCATTAATACCAACCAAGCCTGTTTTCCTTTGAGGAATTTCAACTCTTCTAAGAAATGGGTATCTTCATTTTTATCCATTGCAGGAAGCCAAAGTTTTAATGAAACTAAAGCTATCAAACCAATGACGGCAACAATCGCAAAGTACCATCTCCAGTGAAAAGTATGTCCAATATAAGTTACCAACGGAACCATCGCGAGATTGGCCACCGTAAGTCCTGTAAACATTAATGATATGTAAAATGCTTCCTTCCCTTTTCCGGCAAGTCTTGATGCAACGACAGTTCCCACTCCGAAAAATGCTCCGTGAGGAAGGCCAGACAAGAATCTGATAATCAACATTGATGTATAATCAGGCGCAATAGCCGATAAAGCATTGAATATTGTAAAGATGACCATCAATGCCATCAATACTTTTTTAGGTGGAAATTTTACTGAATAGCCTATTAATATTGGTGCTCCAACAACGACTCCCAACGCATAAGCAGAAATCAAATGTCCTGTTTCCGGAATTGTGATTTGTAACGTTTTTGCAATATCAGGCAGCAACCCCATCACCGTAAACTCTGTAGTTCCGATCCCCAATCCACCTATTGCGAGTGGAATTATCCTTTTATCAATCATCCCGATATTATTTATATATTTTAAAGATGCAAAATTCGCAAGAAATAATCTTTTATACTTTAACTGAAATGATATAAATTTGCTCTGTATTAACCTTTTTAGTTAATTTTAAAATCATAATCAATCAAAACAGAACCTAATGAAAATCCAGAAAGAGATCATTTCATTTGAAGACGGAAAATCTTTTAAACTGTTTTCACCCTCCCTGAAAAATTGTTTTTTCTGGCATTATCACCCTGAAATAGAGCTTGTTTATGTAGAAGCATCAAACGGAATCCGTCATGTCGGGAAAAATATTTCTGATTTTAAGGAAAGTGAATTGCTGTTAATAGGTTCCAATGTTCCTCATCTTAATTTTGATTATAAAATACAAACTGAATGCAAACAGCTGGTTTTGCAAATGCGCGAAAATTTCCTGCAAGACCTTATCTTTCCTGTTCCTGAATTTGAAAATATCAAACATCTTTTAGACCGTTCTTATCTCGGATTATCTTTTTGCGGTGAAGCGAAAAAAATTGTTGTCGAAAAACTTCATCGCATGAAAGATGAAAATTCTTTCGAATCTTTAATTGGTTTAATTGAAATTTTAAACATTCTCGCAAATTCAGATGAAGTAAAAGAACTCAACAGTGAAGACACCCGAATAAAATGGTTTTTGAATGATAAAATCAGAATGGGAACTATTTACGATTACATCAATGAAAATTACGATAAGAAAACCAACGTCAATGAAATTGCACAAATTGTAAGTTTGAGTACTCCTGCTTTTTGTCGATATTTTAAAAAACAAACCAATATGACTTTCACTGATTTTGTGAATAATTACAGAATTAATCAAGCTAAATTATTGTTGCTCCAAAATTCCTGTATTACGGAAATTTGTTTTCAGGTGGGTTTTGAAAGTCTTTCTTATTTTAATAAATTATTTAAACAGCATGTGGGAGAAACGCCCTCGGAGTTTAAAAAGAAGCATTTGAATAAGGTTGAAGGCATGATTTAATTTTAAATTCATTACCTATAAAGTCTTTATACATAAAGTTTGTCATTCCCTAGGAATCTCAACAAAGTAAAGTAAAAGTATAGATTCCTCCGGAATGACAAACTGGGTGGTAACAATTCTGTTTGAGATTACTTCGTCGCTGCGCTCCTTGCAATGACAATAAAAAAATCGCTCCGAAAACGAAGCGATTTATATTTTTTAGTGAATATGTTTTTCTGCGTGGTAAGAACTTCTTACAAGAGGCGAACTTTCAACATGTCTGAAACCTAAACTTCTTGCAAAATCTCCGTATTCATCAAATTCTTCCGGAGTAATGAATTGTTTAACAGGTAAATGTTTTTTAGTCGGCTGTAAATATTGACCTAAAGTGATAATATCTACATTTGCATTTCTGATGTCTTCAATCGTTTGGAAAACCTCATCTTTCGTTTCTCCTAAACCAAGCATCATACCAGTTTTGGTTCTTCTTTGTCCGGCTTCTTTCAGATATCTTAAAACCTCAAGACTTCTTTCATATTTCGCCTGAATTCTCACTTCTCTTGTCAGACGTTTTACGGTTTCCATGTTGTGAGAGATCACTTCCGGAGCTACATCAACTAATCTGTCGATGTGTTTTGTTAGCCCTTGAAAATCAGGAATCAAAGTTTCCATCGTAGTTCCCGGAGAAATTCGTCTTACAGCATTTACAGTTTCACCCCAAAGGATTGATCCCATATCTTTCAAATCATCACGGTCAACAGACGTAAGAACAGCATGTTTGATCTTCATTAATTTGATTGAACGTGCAACTTTTTCAGGTTCATCCCAGTTTACATCCATTGGTTTTCCGGTTTTTACCCCGCAAAATCCACAACTTCTCGTGCAGATGTTTCCTAAGATCATGAAAGTTGCTGTTCCTTCTCCCCAGCATTCACCCATATTTGGGCAGCTTCCACTCTGGCAAATCGTGTTTAATTTATATTTATCAACCAAAGTTCTCAATTCTCTGTAATTTTTTCCGGTAGGAAGTTTTACACGAATCCATTTTGGTTTTTGAACGGTAGTATCTTGAACTAAATTTTCCATTTATTTCTCAAATTGAAGGTTCAAAGTTAAGGATTTTTTTATCGAAACAATCAAACACCGACATTGATAGAACAGATAATTTTGTAAATTTAAACCTTAATATTTCCTATGAAGACTACATTTTGCTTTCTATCTATTATTTTCAGTACGTTTTGTTTTGCTCAAAAAGAATTTCAGCCGAAAGGTTCAGAGATTATTGAAACTGTTGATGGAGATCTGGACGGCGACAATATTCCTGAAAAAGTTATTATTTATAATACAAAAGATACCACTGACTACGGAAATATCCGTGAACTTCAGATTCTGAAAAAAGTTAACGGAAAATGGACCGTTTTGGAGAAATCCAGAAATGCTGTTCTGAGTAGTAATGCCGGCGGAATGATGGGAGATCCTTATCAAAATACTGAAATAAAAAAGGGAATTTTGGAGATCACTCAAGCAGGAGGAAGCAGTTGGAAATGGGGTTATACCGATAAATACAGGTTTCAGAACGGTCATTTTGAATTGATCGGTTATTCTTCTAGCAGCGGAAAGCCAGAGGAATATTGGACGGATGTGGATTTTAACCTTTCAACCGGACAATTAAAATTCGAAAAAGAAGTTGAAAATACTCAAGAATACGGAAAATCTAAAAATGAAACTTTTATTAAAAAAGGATTGAAAATTAATCTTCAAAATAGAAATTTGGAGGAACAGAGAAAAATTATACTTCCTAAAACGAAAGAGACTGTTTATTTTTAATTACTATATAGATTTTACGCTCCACTTCGTTCCGCTCTGAATGGCAAACTGAGCGTTTAAAAGTTTATAATAATTAATTATCATCAAACTCATTATTTTTCAATAATTCAGCAAGAACTTTTTTGGCGCGCATTACTCTTACTTTCGTGTTGGCAACGGAAATCCCCAATTCTTCTGCGATTTCTTTGATACTTTTTTCTTCAAAGAATCTTAATTTGATAATATCCTGATAATTAGCATCCAAAGATTCAATGGTTTTGATGATCTTTTTTTGCTCTTCATTGGAGATCATTAATTCTTCGGGAGATTTTGCGTATTGATTTTTTACCTCATCCAGATTTTCGGTCGGGTCTTGGTTTTCTCTTGATTTTTTTCGCCAGAAATCGATAATTGTATTTTGAGCGATCGTTAAAATCCAGGTTTTAAACTGAAAATGTGGATCAAACAGATCTAGTTTCGATAATACTTTTGAGAAAACATTCACCGTAATTTCGTCTGCATCATTTTCATCCCCAACTTTCTTCATCACAAAAGAGAAAACATCCACCCAAAAAACATTAATGAGTTTGGTTTGAGCTTTCTGGTCTTTTTCCTTTGCTTTGTTGATGAGCAGGAATAATTGTTCGTCGTTCATTACTAACAAATATAATTTATTTTAGGTAAAAAGGCAAATTTCATTTCGTGTAGAATGGCAAAATTTGTAATGAACGAGATTGTTTGAAAAGAACGACCACAACCCTAGCCCAGATTGCAGCGGCATCCTTTTTGGTTGCGGGCGGAGCGAAGCGAAGCCCGTAACCAAAAAGATATAGCGAAAAGCTGGAAATAGCTTCTAATAAATATAAATGATAAGCGATCAATGGTTATCTACTTAACTTCGAATTTATTATCTTTGCACATTAAATTTTAAAGAAAAAAATCAATGAATTCCTTTATAGAAGAACTAAAATGGCGTGGTCTTTTTGCCGATATGATGCCCGGAACCGATGAACAACTGAATAAAGAGGTAACTACTGCATATATTGGTTTTGATCCAACTGCTGATTCTTTGCATATTGGAAGTCTTATTCAGATAAAAATTTTAGCGCACTTTCAACAGCACGGTCATAAGCCGATTGCTTTGGTAGGTGGTGCTACAGGGATGATTGGAGATCCTTCAGGGAAATCTGCAGAAAGAAATCTTTTGGATGAAGCAACCCTTTTACATTACGTTGATTGCTTAAAAAATCAACTTTCAAGATTTTTGAATTTTGATGGAAATGAGCCTAACAAAGCTGAATTAGTGAATAACTATGATTGGATGAAAAATATTTCATTCCTAGATTTCACTAAAAATGTTGGGAAAAACATCACGGTAAATTACATGATGGCGAAAGATTCTGTAAAGAAAAGACTTTCCGGGGACGCTGGTGTTGACGGAATGAGTTTCACGGAATTTACTTACCAATTGATTCAGGGATATGATTTCCTTCATTTATACCAAAACAATAATGTGAAGCTTCAAATGGGAGGTTCTGACCAGTGGGGAAATATCACTACAGGAACAGAATTGATCCGTAGAAAAGCTCAAGGTGAAGCGTTTGCATTAACAGTTCCTTTGATCACCAAAGCTGACGGTTCTAAATTTGGAAAGTCTGAAAGCGGTGAAAATTACTGGTTAGACAAGAAAAAAACTTCTCCATATAAATTCTACCAATTCTGGTTGAATGCAACAGATAGTGATGCGGAAAGATTCATTAAATTCTATACTTTCTTAAGTAAAGAAGAAATTGATGCCTTAATTGAAGATCACAAAACTGCTCCACACGAAAGAAAACTTCAGAAGAGATTGGCTGAAGAAGTAACGGTTTGGGTTCATGGAAGAGAAGAATATGAAAAAGCGTTGAAAGCTTCTGAAATACTTTTCGGACGTTCTACCGCAGAAGATCTAGTAAGTCTTGATGAAGAAACTTTTTTGGAAGTTTTTGACGGAGTTCCACAAAAAGAAGTGGCAAAAGCTGATGTTTTGGGAGTTAATATCGTTGATCTACTTTCTGAAAAATCAGGCTTTTTGAAGTCTAAAAGTGAAGCAACAAGAGAGTTGAAAGGAAATTCAATCTCTATCAACAAAGAAAAAGTAAATGAAGTTTACACAGCTAATGAAAGTGATCTCATTGATGGTAAATTTTTATTACTTCAAAAGGGTAAAAAAAGTTATTTCATTGTAAAAACAATTTAATATTCTTTACAATACATAAAAGGGGAATCATTATTTTATGACTCCCCTTTTTTTGTATTCTTGAAGCTAATATTTTGATTATAAATAATTACAGATAAATTATTTTAAAACCATCTTAAACTTCTCCAAAATTTATCTTAGTTTACAAAACTACATAGATTGAAAATTAAAAACCACCTAAAAGGTGGTTAATCTAATAGTTAATTATTCGTTTAATGAACCTGTTTATTTTTTTTCTTCTATTGCAGAAGATTTATTATTTTTTCCTTCTAACGTTTTCAATCTTGCTTCCAGAGATTCTATCTGCTTTTGTTGATCCTGAATAGCTTTTGTAAGTATCGGAATTATCTCTGTATAAGAAACAGCAAGTGTTTTATCTGCATCAGCTCCTTTAGTTACAATGGAAGGAATTACTTTGGCAACCTCCTGGGCAACGAACCCAATCTCGTGACGATTATAATCGTTGCTTTCTACACTATTCTTCTTTTCATATTCTACCGGACGAAGTGCCATTACCGTATTAAGTCCATAAGATGTAGTATTAATATTACGTTTCAAACGTGCATCTGAGGTAAGTGCAACACCTGCCGCACGTACACTACCTGAGGCATTAATGTCACCAACTACATCAAGCATATAAGCAGGAGCTGTATTGTTAATTCCTACATTACCATTGGGTACAATAGTCATTCTTCGGATATAATTTCCTCCATTACTATAATATACATTAAATCGGCTGTCAATAGTACTTGCACTCAATTGCTCCGGCCCAACACCCCATGTAGCACCGCCTCCATTGTATGAGTTAAATCCTAAAATAGCCTTATTGCCTGTAGCAACGGGGGCTAAATTAGAAATTCGGGCAATAGGAAATTCGGTGGTTCCTGCGTTATCAGCTATATCAAGCCTTGTACTTGCAGACGGAAAAGTACCTACGCTTGTATGTCCATTCCCTAAATCTATAAGAAAATCAGATGCATTATCTCTTGCAATAACAAATACACCATTTCCTGATGTACCTATCGGATTAATACCCATTACAATATCTTTTGAAGCTCCACTCGCATTTTTGGCAGAGAAATGCTGGATAACAGAATTTCCGTTTACATTATTTTCCAGACGCAGACCAATATTACTTGCAAATCCTGTAAGACCAACAAAAGAACCTGCTGCTCCTTTATTAACAATATGAGAAGTTGCTACAGGTGTACTTGTCCCGATACCTACATTACCTTCCACAATCATACCATTAGCAGGAGCCGCAATACCGGTATAACTTGTACCTATTGAAGAATTACCATTTACAGTAAGTTTATTAGTAGGACTCACATTTCCAATAGCCAAACCTAAGCTTCCGGCAGAATTTAATACCATATCCGCAGCATCGGCAGCAGCAGCACCTACATGAAATCTAAGCTGACCACCACTAAGACCCAAACCATAAAAATCTGTACCTCCTGTGCTATTATAAACAGCCAGTTTCTTATCTACGACACCTGGTCCTAAATCTAATATACTGTTAGGAGTACTTGTGCCAATACCAACATTTCCTCCTGCCTGAACACGCATTTTTTCTGTATTATTAGTCCGAAAAACCATATCCTGATTATCTGTAGTACCTAGAAAATTTGTAGCCGGTAAGGTTCCTGAATTTCCTAGTAAATTCCAAGCTGGATTGCCTGCACTCGCTCCCCCGTTCGTACTTCTCCAATTACCATTACTATATGCAAATTCCATGGCTTGGCCGTTTGTAATAGAATTCCCGTTCAAAGTTGCAGCAAAACCTCCTGTTGTGTTATTATAAATGATAAGACGCTGTCCTGCATTAGGAGCTGCAGGAGCCGTAATAGCTATCCCCCCCGTTGCAGATCCGGTAAGTTGTACCTGGCTTACATTCGCAGGTATAGTAACAGCATTACCAGCAACAGCAACCGCAGTTTCACGGTTAGTAATTGCACCATTTACATCCAATGTAGTTCCAGGAGTAACAGTATTAATCCCCACCTGAGCATATATTGCAGTACTAAAAGTACAAAATGCAATGAGTAAGAAATTTTTTTTCATAATAATTCGTATTTCGTTAGTAAAATCAAAAGTTATAAAACACATATCAAATATACATATTTTATCAAAACACACAATAAAATATTAATATTATAATAAAAAACGATAAATTATATTAAACCCAACACTTATATTGTCATTTTATTAATTATTTAATTGCCATGATATTTATTTTTTATTCTAAATTATTTATTTTAATTAAAATTTTTCAGCCTGTATAAATTAATTGTTTAATTAATTATTCTCTCAAAATATATTTAACAATAATTATTTGATAGATAATGCTTCTTTTTAGTATACTATTTAATATGCACAAAACAAAAAAAACCACCCTTTCAGGATGGTTTTAATATAATTATTTAATTACTTTTTTCTTATAGTTCCAAGAAACTGTGTGCAATAGTAGCACTTTTTGTTCCCTGCCCTACTACAGTATCGCTTTCTGCAATTTCTCCATCAATCCAAATGCTTATGATAAGCTTAGAATCAGTGTTTAAAAGTTCTGCATTAGCTCCTAAATTCAATTGAGATTGGCTAGAGTTTACAAAAAACTCTCCGCTAGACCAAACTAAACCCGTAGGATTAAAAGTATTCTGCTGATTTGTTCCTACCTGAGTAACCACAGTTTTGAAATAACTGATAGGCGGAGGTGCAGTTGTACCACCATGAACTATTTTTGCTTCAAACTGAACGATATGATCAGTAAACTCCTCGTCATCGTCATCTTTTTTACATGAATTAACTACAGAAATTGTTGAAAATAATACGATGAATAAAAAAGAAAGTCTAAGTAAACTTTTAAGGTTGTAAAATTGCTTCATTTCTCCAAATAGATTTTTTAATGTTTCAAATATAGGTTTTTTATCAATATAAAAATAACTTTTATGAAAATTTTCTAACAAAGATTTCTAAATAATATCAAATCAATAAAAATACAACATACAGTTCTTTCATTATGTATATTAATATTCAAATACAATTCAAAACACTCATTATCAAATAATAAAACGCTTATTTTAAGATGTAATTTTTAAACGAAATTTTGAAAATATAGGATTTCGTAATATAATTTATTATTTATCTTTGTTGTATGAATTTAGATTACATCGTAAGAGAACCTGAGAACATTTCATCAAATACTCCTATTCTTTTTATGCTTCACGGTTATGGAAGCAACGAACAAGACCTTTTCAGTTTCAGAGAAACACTTCCTGCAGACTGGATCCTCGTAAGTTTCAGAGCGCCGAGAGAAACTCAGTTTGAAGGATACTCTTGGTTTGATATAGATTTTAATAATCCTGAGAATTTCATCGATACAGACCAAGCAAAAGAATCTTTGAATGCTGTATTAGAAAACATTCTTAAAATTGTAAATAAATATGGATTAACAGAAAGTAAGACTCACCTTTGTGGATTTAGCCAAGGTGGTATTCTTTGCTATTCTTTAGCTTTAAAATATCCTGAAATGTTCAATTACGTAGCATGTTTAAGCAGTTTCCCTGAGGAAAAACTTCTGGATAATATTGTAAAAGACAAAAAGAAATTAGAACATCTAAGATTTTTTGTTTCGCACGGAAGTGATGACGCTGTAATTCCTTTAGAATGGGGAAGAAAAGCGGCTGATCTGTTGTATGATCTGAGTTGTTACTTTACTTTCAGAGAATATATGAGCGGACACGGCGTGAATCAAAAAAATTATATGGATCTGATGGAGTTTTTCTCTAAGTAATTCAATTTTACGAAAAATAAACCGTTTACAAATATTCATTATAAAATATTCAAACATTCTCAAAATTGGGAATGTTTTTTACTTCCAGTCCGGATAATTTTACTAAATTCAGTAAATGAAAAGACTGTATTTTATTATGATTTTATTCCTAAGCATTTTTGTAAATGCCCAGAATAGTTTTGAAATAAAAGATGCTAAAAAAACCGTTGTTCCTTTTAAATTTATTAATAATTTAATCTTTATTCCGGTTACGATAAATGGTGTTGAACTTACTTTTTTACTCGATACAGGTGTTGCTGAAACTTTACTTTTCAGTTTAGAAAATAAAGAAATGAAACTCACCAATATTGAGAAAATAAAATTTTCAGGATTGGGCGGAGATCTGAGTATTGACGGTTTAAAATCTGAAAAAAACCTCGGTGTAATTGGGAAGAACTGCATTAATAAATCGATGACCCTTTTCATTATCGTTAATCAGGAATTCAATATTTCTTCTCATGTGGGAATTCCCGTGAATGGAGTTATTGGCTATCACTTATTTAAGGACAATCCGATTTCAATAGATTATGCTTCAAAGAAAATAACGATTTATAGTGACAAAAATCTGTTTCAAAAAAAAGTTAGAAAATCAGAAGAACTTCCCATCACGATTGAAAAAAGCAAACCTTATATCTACGCAGATATAGAAATGACTAACGAAAAGAAAAGTTCAAAATTATTAATTGACCTCGGAAATAGTGATCCTATCTGGCTTTTTCCAGCACTTATCAAAGATTTTGTGTATAACAGACCTAATATTGAGGATTTTTTGGGAAGAGGATTTAATGGAGATATTTTTGGGAAAAGAAGCAGAATTCATAACTTTTATCTTGGAGATTTTAAGTTTGAAAAGCCGCTCACAGCAATGCCAGACGAATATTCTATTCAGCATGTACATTTAGTCGAAGACAGAAAAGGTTCTGTTGGAGGTGAGATCATGCGTCGTTTTACGGTTGGTTTTGATTATCCCAATCAGAAATTATATCTAAGAAAAAACAAGAGTTTTTATGATCCTTTCCATTTTAATATGAGCGGACTCGATTTTAAACAGGATGGACTTCAATGGCAGCAAGACCTTGTAAAAATTGAAACGACTAAAACAACAAGTTCTGTAAGTGAATTCGTTGCAGGAGGTGATAAATTTCAATATAAATTTGCTTTAAAACCTATATTTTCAATTTCCGGAGTGAGAAAAGACTCTCCTGCCGAGAAAGCTGGCTTTAAAAAAGATGATCAGGTATTGACCATTAATGGAAATAAAACCTCAGAAATGACCTTAGAAAAGATCATGGAGCTAATGAAATCTTATGAAGGCAGAACCATTAATATTGTCATAAAGAGAAAAACAGCACAGTTAACGTTGAGTTTCGAGCTGGAAGATCCTATCCCTTATCAAGAATAAAAAAATATGCAAACTGAAGAAACAACATTAGATAAAATAAGAACCCGACCGAGATTCAAGATGTTTACACATTTGACTAAGGAAGAATATGCCGAAAATCTAAAGAAATATCTCGCCGAACATAAAGATGAATTTTCAGGAAACATCAACAAAGAAGTTGCAACCATTTGCGTTGAAACTGAATACGACAATTACTGGAAACCCCGACTGTCATTAAGAATAGAGATAGAAGACGAACAGACCGTCATCCGTGGGGTTTTTGGCCCCAGTTCAGCAGTCTGGACATTTTTTATGTTCTTATATTTCTCTTTTTCGATCTTCTGGATGGTTTTCTTCACGATGTATTACGTAGAAAAACAAATCAAAACTTTTGAATATCCTTGGGCATTACCCGCTTCATTTGTGATGATTTTCCTGATACTTTTAACGTATGCAGCAGCAAGGTTCGGGCAAAGCAAAGGCAAATATGAAATGCAGAAACTCAGACGATTTGCCGAAGAATCTACATTACAGTTTGAAAAAATTCAGGATAATTAAGGAGCGAGAGTCTTAGGATTCTCCGGCATTTGCTCAATTTGTGCCTTTGCCATTTTCATAGAATCCACTACTTTCTCTCTGTTAGCCTGTTCTTTTAAGATTTTCTCAATATTAGGTTCAATAAGTTTGCTCATTTCTTCTACAGAAATATTATTGGAATTGGGATCATTCAATAATTTTCTCCACGGCTTTCTTCCGCCCCATTTGTAATCTCCGAAAACCATTACGGCAGTTCCTTTTGCTTTTGTAGTCGCTCCTCCCGGATTCAGAACCCAAGTATCTGCATAACCATACAGCCATTGCGCATCTTTCATTAGCAATCTCAAACAAGAATGCGATGCAGGATAACCTGGAAGGTCATATTGGTGCCATCCGATTCCGCCGGTATTGAAAATATTGAAGTTATAAGGTAATTTCCATTCGCTGCTTACTGTGGAAGTAGATAGTTTCTTTTTCCAGTTGGCAAAAGTAAGACCTCTTGTTGTCTGTGCTGCTTTTTTTCCCATACTTGTCGGTCCCCATTTCACCAAACTTCCGTTTGAATAAACACCGTAAGCCTGAATCGGGTAAGAAAAAATAACAAACTTTTTCACACCACTCAACACATCCATCTGCATTGGAAAAGGCGAATAAGACATCAAAGTTGTATCTATTTTTGCAGGAACAACCAACGTGTCGGCATTCCATTTATTTTTTGAATCTAATCTGTTTAAAGCTAAAATAGCATAACGCTCTCTCTCACTATACTTTTTGCTGAATTCAGAATATATAGAATCTCTCATTTTTTTATCCTTTGGAAGAATAAAAGCATTATAAAAGCCTGTTTCCTGCATGGTTGGAGGTACAGATTCTTTCATAACTACAGAATCTTTTTTAATGGAATCCTGTTTTACAGCAGGAGTTTCTGATGTAGAACTTGAAGTATCTTTTAAAGTGTCATTAATTTTTTCAATTTCTTTCTTACATGAAATTAAAAATAATGCGATTATACAGCTGTATAGGAATGATTTTTTCACAGATATGTTCATTATAATAAAATTGGTCTTTTTTAGTTTTTCTACTCAATACAAATATCAGACCTAAAAATGGAATAATAATTATCCTTAATGAAAATACCGTAAAAATACGGTGGTAACCTTTACGGCGAGACCGCCATTCTTTGAGAAAGGATTAAGTTTTTTCTTTGATCATCAGTCTTATCATTTATTTTTACCTTTTTTAAAGCCTTTCCTTGGAATATTTCATATACAGTAACTCCTTTGTCCAGAAAAGTAATTTTCTCTACAGAAACAACCTCTTTTGGGATATTAGCACCAAACCATAATTCATCCGATTTCTGTTTCCAGGTTACTTCGTAAAGAACTGCATTTTGGGGATAATTGGAATTAAAATTAGCTTTAGCATAATTGAATGCAATATCATTTCCATACAACGTTGACATTGTCTTTTCCTTCGGCTGAATGGAAGATGTGATAGGATTCATCAGAAGCGGATTTTCTTTCAATTCATCACTTTGCTGAATGGATGCTTCTTCATTAAGAACATTTTTAGAATTCTGTTGACAAGAAACTATTAATAGAAATCCGAAAATTAAATATAAACTATAGTTTTTCATTTTGCATTAATTTTTTTAAGTTGAGAAATCAAATATAATGGTGGAGTAAAAACATAGTCACGATCTGCGACAGGCTTATGGCATTCGATGCATTCCTGCTCAAAATTTGGAATATCACCTCCATAAGGTTTCAAATCACTACCTTTCCATCTTGCCCAGCCCCAGCCTTTTGTTTTTGAATATTTTTCGGCATCTTTAATCATAAATTCTACTGCTAAAAATTCACCTGAAGAAATATTTCCATTAGTTTCCACCTGTTGTTTCCAAACCGTTTTTGCAAAGACAGCCCCGTCCGGCCACGGATTTACTTTATGCTCTTGAATTGCTTTCACGGCAATCTCATTTCCAAAAATAATTCGCATTGTTCCGTTATCAAAGCGATCTGTTGTACTGATGGCTTTCCAGTTTCGATAATCCGGAAAATAATGTATTCCATTCGGAGCATCTTTTACGTGAGGTTTCTTCAATTCTCCATTTATCCAAGAATTGTATTGTTTTTCGGCTTCTTTTATTTGAGAATCATCCGAAACTTTACGGGGAGCAAGTGATAAAGCATAATTTTTTAACGTTTGGATCTGTTCCTGACTCAATTTTGCAGATGAATGAATTGCTGCATAACTCGGAAGTGGCATTTCACCGGACAAAACTTTGTTGATCGCATAATAAATCGTTGAATTCTGCTGCGCTTTTGGCCAGGAATCCCATTTTGAAAAGTTTAATACTCCGCGAGCTTCTTTAATGTGAGACGTAACCAGAAAATTGGCAGGAGTGATTTTATCGTACCATCTTAAATTCGTTTCTGAGGAGTGACAATCAAAACACGAGCTTCTCAAAATCGCATTGACTTCCTTCGGAACGTTGGTCAGGTTTTGCGCTTTTGTTCCGTGATCAATTTCTTCAGGTCGAAAAAACTGTAAACCGACAAATCCGATAAGCAAAACCAAGATCAGTTTATTTCTATTTTTCATGAGAGAATCATTTTATAGTTTATTTAAATTCTGAAATCAAAGTTATACTAAATCAATACTTTATCTTATAAACTTATTAATGAAAGGGAAAAATAAGACCTTAAAAGCGAATATTTTCTTGCGAATAAATGAGTAATTTTGAAACGAATTAGAAATTCTCGCATCATCAATGAAAAAGATTAATCTTTATACCATCACTTTTCTCGCAATAAGTATTGTTATTTTACTTATCAGTTTTTTTTCTTTCCGATATTTATATTCGTCTTCTAAAAAGGATGTTTTCGACAGTACGTTTGAAGCTGGGAAAAGAGAAGCGCGTGAAATTGGTAAATTGTTAGAGCTACAGCTTAAACAAGGTCTTTCAAAAGAAACGGTTATTCAGAATCTTCAAAGCAGCATTGTTAATACAGATACTCAAAGCGGATTTATTTGTATGTATAATCAAAAGGGTATTGAACTTTGTCATCCCAATCCAGCTTTAATTGGTCGTAAAGTAGAGAAAAACAGCTCAGAATTTATTGTAGATAGCGATAAGCAGTTTGATTTTCTGGAAATTCTAAATTCTGGAAAAGCCAATACGGGAATACATAATTTTAATAGAAACTCAAACCGTACCTCTGAAATTGTAAGTTTTTATCCTGTAGAAGGCAGTAATTGGATGGTAGCTTCACACGCTAATATTGAGGTAATCGAAAAGCAGATTTCTGATCTATATTTAACTTTTTTAATTGTATTCTTACTTGCTACTTTATCAATTCTCGGAATAAGCTTCTTTCTGATCCGAATGATTTATAAAAAATATGAAAATCAGAAAAATGATGAGATTAAAAATCTTAATGATGAAGTTAATTCTTTAACGGCAATCAATACACAGCTTCATGAAAAACATAGAGAAAATAGTAACAATTTTACAAGCGAAGAATCAACCGAAAATTCGAAGAAAAGAATTATTACTTATCATAAAGATGAATTAATCTCTTTAGAAACCTCAGATATTGCTTATTTCTTTCTTGAGAACAATATTGTTTACATTAAAACATGCTCAAGAAATCAATATTCGATCAACTCGAGTCTTGATGAATTGATTAAAACTTTAGATCCTCAAACATTTTACAGAGCCAATCGCCAATTTATTATTAATGTAAAAGCGATTAACAACATCCTTGTGTATGGCAAAAATCAATTAAAACTTGTCGTAAAACCCGAAAGTGATGAAGTAATACTCATCAGTAAAAATAGAGTTGCAGAATTCAAGAAATGGCTAGAACAGTAAATATTTTTTCTCAGAACAAATATAAAATCCTTATTTCGTTCATACGTTTTTACTTTTTTTTCTCAATTTTAACTAAGTTTCTTAGCTTGGCCTACCCAACCCGGCGCATTATCAATTGTCTGTCTTAAAAACATGTTTAACTGAGCGGAATGATGTTGAATATGCCTAATATTATAAATCAAAATTTCAAGTAATGAATAGTTTTTGTATTCGTTAATCCATCGTTCATTTAATTTTTCTGTTGTCAATTCTGATGTCAGTAAGTATGCTTTTTGTCGGCAATACTCTAAGTAGGTAAGCACTTCAGTTTTTGTATAGGTTCTGTCTGGCAGTTTACCAGATGGATCGAATTCTGAAAGTGTAAAACGTGTTGGCGGAACAAATTTGTCTGGGTCTGTTGTTAAGTAATAATCTGTCCAAAAAATGCAGTGGTAGGAAGTATACCAAAATTCTCTTTCTGTATCCCAATGTTCTTCCGGACACATTACAATTGCATTTTCAAGCATATCCAGGCTTGCACCGAATTGAGTCCAAATTGACTGTCCTATTGATGTTGAATGTTCCATATTTTATCGTCTGAATTGTTATTTCTAGAGTTGCCTCAAAAATACCATAATTTTAGACTTATAGAATCTGTTTATCAAAAAGGTTAGAAACAAAAAAAAACTCTTCAAAATAAATTGAAGAGTTTTTAAATAGATCTTGCGATCCGGACTTACATAATGCCGAACCGTTTATATCTATAAACCAGAATGTTATCTAAATTCAACAAACTCCATAGGGATCAAAACATTTGGTTATTTCCTTTTTCATAATGAATTACGGGAAATTAAATAATTCTATCTCAACAGTTTGCAGAAAATCACCTTTAATAGCCATATGGCATTTATATTTTTGATTGATATATATATCTTTTACCGAGTAAATAGTATTATTTATCACAGTTGTATTATCATTTCCTATTTCAAATGATCCAAGATCTAAACTAAGACCGTATCCTGTAGCCTTAATTACAGATTCTTTTTGTGTCCAAAGAGAGATAAAGCTATACATAGCATTTTGAGAATTATGTATAGATTCCCATTCATACCTAGTAAAAAAAAAGTTAAAATTATTTATATTGATATCTTGTAACTTTTCTATATCAATACCTATCTCATTTATATCTGTAATAGCACAAACAACAATATCATCAGTGTGCGAAATAGTAAAGAAGATATTAGTATTTTTAAAATAGGGTTTTTGATTTGAATTGTACACCAATTTTTCAACACTTAAATTCAAATCAAATGTTTTTATCAGATTATCTAATAGTAGACGTCCGATTATTGACGCTTGTACATTCTCCCATTTTTTATATTTCAGAATTTTTTGTTGAAAATCTAAAGGCATTTCAACAAGTTTTTTATTTAAAAAAAAGGCATGCTTATTCTTATCAATATATGAATATAGTATTTTTAACATTTTTTATATCTGCATGTATTCAAAATAAAGCGGTTTTAATTAGTGAGTTTTCTGATTATTTAAAATTAGTACAAAAGTTAGTTTCCACAAAATTTTTCTTACTTATAAAGCCTTAAAAAAATCACAGAATAACTTTTATTCACAATTTCGAGTTTTATTTTGTTATTATAATTTTGGATGTCTTTTTTAATTAATTTTATGGATAACACTAATACCAATTTTTAACATAAAATTTTAAACCATGAAAAAAGAATTAGACACAGTAAACTTTTATTCGAATGATTTTTTGGAAAACAAATTTCAGAATAATGCAGTCGATATTGTAACACAAATTGAGAAAATCTCGAAAGAGTATCCTGAAAAAAACGCCATCGTCGATGGTTCTGAAAAAACCACGTATCAAAAACTTAATGCAAAAGCCAATCAATTAGCACATTATTTACAAACTCAGAATGTTCAACAAGGAGGATTGATCGGAGTTTGTATTCCTCAATCAACAAGCCGTATCATTGCTTTTTTAGCCATTTTAAAGTCGGGAGCAACTTATTTACCTATTGATGGGGAATTACCACAAGCCCGAATCCAGATGATGATTAATGATTCAAAAATCAAACTGATGCTCAGCGTAGATCAATATTTAGATAAAGTAAATAATGATCAGACACAAACTATTGCATTAGATTCTTTAGTTTCTGATGAAAGTTTTCAAAATAAGTCAACCGACAATCTTTTAATTGATATTTTACCAGATAATCCTGCATACGTAATCTACACCTCCGGTAGTACAGGAATGCCAAAAGGAGTGATTATTTCACATCATTCTTTTTATAATTTTGTACAATATCAGGCAGAAGTTTTAGGTTTATCGGCTGATAATATAACCCTGCAATTTGCCTCTCCGAGCTTTGATGCTGCTATAATAGATATCTGGACGCCCTTAATTAAAGGAGCTACCATACATTTATATCCAAATAATAAAATTGTGGGCGAACCGCTTTTAGATTTTATTGTTTCCCATCATATCGACACCGTTCCTTTGATGCCGCCGATGGTGTTGGCATCGTTGCCTTTAAATAAACCTATCGGAAACCTGCAAACAATAGCGATCGGAGGAGAAGCCTGTACTGAAAACACTATAAAATCATGGTACAAAAAGATACGTTTAATTAATAGTTACGGGCCAACTGAAGCCACTGTTGCGGTAAGTAATTTTGAATTTAAAGAAGAAATTAATCCAAAAATTATCGGGTCTGCAATACCATTTGTTGATGTATTTCTATTAGACGAAAATTTGAAGCCTGTTGCAGAAGGTACTGTTGGAGAAATTTATATTGGGGGTTCTCAACTGGCGTTAGGATATTTACATCGTGAAGAAGACACTATAAAATCTTTTATCCAGGCTCCGGAATGGCTTTTGGATCAATTAAATAAAGGCACAACGCTTTATAAAACGGGAGATATGGCTTTGCGAAGAGAAGATGGTAATCTTGAGTTTAATGGAAGAAAAGACGATCAGGTTAAAATCAGAGGTTACAGAATCGAACTTGCTGAGATTGAATATAATATCTCAAAATTGCCACAGATTACTCAAAGTGCGGTTAAAGTTCAGAGAAAAGAAAATGGTTTACCTGCTTTAATTGCTTTTATTCAGCTTGCAACCGATGAAGATCAGACAAAAGTTTTACAGAATATAAAAGCTAAACTACAACAGGTGATGCCTGCCTATATGCTTCCTGACAAGATTTTTATTGTAGATCAAATGCCGTTGAACCATGCCGGAAAAATTGATAAAAAACTCTTAAAAGTCCCCGAAAATCAAACAAAAAACATTAATCTGCCGAAATGGAAAGAAGATAATTTAACCCAAATCGTGGCGCATATCTGGAAAGATCTTCTTTCGCTGGAAGAAGTTAATGAAGAAGATGACTTTTTTGAATTAGGAGGCCATTCTTTGTTGCTTGCTCAGCTGCATATGCTACTTCCTGAACCTGTCAGAAATTTGATCAGTTTACCGGAACTTTATATCTACACCACTATTTCAGCTTTTGTTAAAGAGGTTGAAAATCGAATGGTAAAAACAGAAATTTCGCAAAAAAGTAAAGCTGAAATGATGATTAGCGAATTGATAAAAGATTCGGAATTACATATTGATTTCAGTATAGATGAATCGCCTGATCCAGGTATTTTGACGAATCCTAAAAGTTTTTTTTTAACAGGAACAACAGGTTTTGTAGGATCTCATTTATTAGAAGAGCTTTTACAGCAGACTTCAGCAAATATTTACTGTTTAGTCCGTGCTTCATCCTCGGAAGAAGGACTGGAGCGTATTAAAGCTACTTTTAAAAAATTTAAATTATCATGGTTGATCGATTATGACAGTCGTGTTATTGCGATGATTGGAGATTTATCCTTGCCTTGTTTCGGTATGGAAAATGAAAACTACAGTTTCATTACAAATCATATTGAAGTCATTTATCATTCGGGAAGTTCGGTGAGCTATGTACAGCCGTATTCTTTAATTAAAAAATCGAATATTGATGGTTTACATAATATCATTGATCTTGCGGTAACAGGAAAAATAAAATTTCTGATGCTGCTGTCTTCCATGGGCGTATTTAGCTGGGGAAGACCATTCACAAAAAAAACTTGGATGTATGAAGACGATTCTATCGACCAAAATATGGCAGCAGTTTCCAGAGATCTGGGATATATAAAAAGCAAATGGGTGATGGAAAGTATTGCTGAAAAAGCGCGACAAAAAGGGCTTCCTATTACGAATTTCAGGTTGGGTTTTGCAGTTTGTCACAGTACTTCCGGGGCAACCGTGATGAATCAGTGGTGGGGATCGCTTATTAGAAGCTGTGTTGAGCTTAATTCATTTCCGCTTGTCATGGGATTAAAAGATGAACTGACGACGGTAGATTACATGTGTAAAGCGATCATGCATATTAGTAAAAAGAAAGAAGCGATTGGACTCAATTTCCATCTTTCTCCTTTACCTGAAAATGATGTTTCGCTCACCGATTTCTGTGCCAAAATAAATGAATATTATGATATCAATTTAAAAGGAATGGAATATCATCAATGGCTCAACCAATGGAAATATGACAGTAATTTACCTATTTATCCTTTACTAAGCCTGTTCACAGAAGATGTACACGAAGGAAAATCATTAGTAGAAGCCTACGAAAATACTTATTATTATGACAGAAGCAATACACAGCAGTTTTTAGCGGATACCAATTTAATACCTCCTGTTTTCGATAAAAAGCTGATGACTCCTTATCTGGAATTTATGGGAGTTCTTTAAAGATTAATTCTTTTTTAATTCTGGATATTTGATAAGCTAATTGTGGATGCTTATGTTTAAATTATATTTGGAGTCCAATTAGATAAAATAATAGAAAATCATATCAATTTTAAAAAACGAGTTCTGAATTTTTTCCTTTTTTTTGCAAAAAAAGCAAGATCGTTTTTACAGGTACAGCTTGAAAAATTTGTACGTAGAAAGATATGGGTTGCTAATCAAAGTATGTTGGTTTTTTAGAGTTCTTAAAATCAGTTATAATATTTGCAATCAGTAGATTTTGTTTTTTTGCAAATTTTAATAGAAAAGTAGTCAACCATAATCTGTAATTCGGATTTATGTATTCCCTCATTTGCATGAAACCCAATTATCCCCAAAAATAAATATTCAAAATTGCATTTAGTACAGCCAGACTTCTACTGAAACAGATAGTTCTTCTGTTCAGCCTTTTCAGATCGGGTTCTTAATATTAAATTGAATTGTTAAGTAAAAATGGTTGCAAGTTCATTTGTAAGTGGCTACAACTTTTTCTATCAATAGTTATAAACAAAAAAAACTCTTCAAAATAAATTGAAGAGTTTTTAAATAGATCTTGCGATCCGGACGGGACTCGAACCCGCGACCTCCGCCGTGACAGGGCGGCATTCTAACCAGCTGAACTACCGGATCA